>JBALXI010000002.1:252603-297062 GCA_036960605.1 Oleispira sp.
CAACAAAGATGAAACCACGCTGGGTACCAATCCAGAAGATGATACTTCAACACCAACGGACACCGATGGTGATGGCAGCCCAGATGCGTTAGATGCAGACGATGATAACGATGGCAAAACTGATGTAGAAGAAGAAGGAACTGATCCTGCAACTTCAACAACTGACGCTTGTGAACCAAGTAATCGTCACGACAACTGCGACTTCGACAAAGACGGCATTAACAACGGTACTGATACTGACGATGATAACGACGGCTTAGCGGATATAGATGAGGTTAAGGGTGAGGATAGTTCGAATCCAGACTCTGATGGTGACGGTATTTGTGATGGTCCTAAATATTTACCAGCTAAGGATGACTTCAAAGGTTGTATGCCTGGACCGAATCTAGGTGATAGCACAGGCGATTCTGATGGTGATGGTATTCCTGATTACTTAGATCCAGCTTCTGATGGCCCAGGATTTGGCGATAGTGATAATGACGGAATTGATGATAAAGTTGAGTGCCCTGCATTACCTTGTCGTAATACCAATACGAATGACCTGTATGATTATCTAAATACTGATTCTGATGGAGATACTATATCGGACGAGGAAGAAGCGGATGGTATTTTTGATAACGTTGCTGCTGGGTATGTTCTAGAAGAGAACTTATTAGATACTGATGGCGATAAGATACCAAATTACCGCGATGTCGATTCTGATAATGATGGTACTAATGATGCTGATGAAGTTAATGATCCGCGTACTCCTGAAAACCCTAAAGATTCAGATGATGATGGCATTCCTGATTCAGTCGATCCTGATAGTGATGGTGATACGTCCGGTGGTGGTGATAGTGATCTAGACGGCATTTCTGATGAAGAAGAGTGCCCTGACTATCCTACATGCCCTGATGAAGACAATGATGGCAAACCCGATTACCTTGACAGTATTTTAGATTCTGACTTTGATGGGATCCCAGATGGTGATGAGGATTCGAATTTTGATAAAGATAATGACCCTACTACTCCTAAGGCGGATGACGCTGAATTAAAAACTCGTGATACTGATGGAGATAATACTCCTGATTATCTAGATACCGACTCCGATGGCGATGGTAAATTAGACGAAGAAGAGCGTGATGCTGTTTATGATGCAAATAATCGCAAAGATACCGATGATGATGGTATTCCTGATGTGGTTGATGCTGATGATCAAGGCCCTGGAGCGGGCGATTCAGACGGCGATACCATTTTAGATGATGTCGAATGTGGTGCTTTCCCGTGTCGTGATACTGACGGAGATGGCATCCCAGATTATACCGATACCGATTCAGACAACGATGGTGTATTAGATGCAGATGAGGTGGGTGATGATCCTAAGAACCCTAAAGATACCGATGGTGATGGTATTCCGGATGTCGCTGATCCAGTGAATGGTGGTGAAGGCGAGGGCGGTGGTGATAGTGATAAAGATGGTGTTTCTGATGAAGATGAATGCACTAGCTGGCCTAACTGCAGTGATGCGGATCGCGATGGAATTCCGGATTACCTAGATAAAGACAGTCAGCCAGATGGTGCAGCGCCTTCTCCAGCACCTACTTCAGACTTAGGAACGGTTAAAACCGGTGTTCATGGTGCCGGTAGTCTGTCTTGGGTATTTGTAATGTTGCTTTCAGTTTTGATGTTGGCTCGTCGTAAAGCGACTTTCATATTAGCGCTTCCGCTAATCTTCTCTACGGTTGCGGCGCAAGCCGCATGGTGGGATGAAATGGATGTATACGCAGGCGCGGGTTATGGCCAAAGTTACTTAGATCCTGCTGTGGGTGGAACGGGCTATGAAATTGATGATCATACTCAGAATGCGTGGAAATTAACGGGAGGCTGGGATTGGAATGATCATATTTCAATTGAGGGATACTATTCCAATCTAGGCCGTGTGCAGTTGAGTGAAAATGCCGAGTTAGGCTATCGTATGCTGGGTGGCAACGCGATGTTGAACTATTGGGCTCGCGGCGGAGAGCGCGTAAAAGGCAGTATCGCATTGTATGCCAAGGTGGGTTTAAACCACATGACCAATGACGGGGATGGTGTGAGTTACGATTCGAAAAACCAAGGTCAATTGTTTGGTGCAATTGGTGCTGAATTGTATTTGCCGCAGAAGTTTAGTGTGCGCTTCGAAGTCGATTCGTATGATACGGATGCGTCTTTATTTTCATTGAATATTATTAAACGTTTTGGTTTTAAATCACGTACTCCAAGTACGCCTCCGTTACCTCTTGTGGATAAAAATGCCGAGCAAGAAGAGCAATTTGTGGCCATGGTAGAAGAATTACCGGTCACCGCAGCGGGTCCTAAAATCGTTCAGCTTATCCCCATTGTATTGGATTCAGATTTAGATGGTTTGCTAGATGATGAAGATCAATGTCCCTATACGCCTAAAAATGTATCGATCAATGAGTTAGGTTGTGCAACGTATCAAGGGAAAATTGGTGATCTAATTGCTAATGTACAGTTTGAAGTGAATTCATCATTGTTAACTGAGCCCAGCAAAATTGCATTAAATGAAATTGTCGATATGTTAGCCACTTATCCGTCGGTTAAAATTGAAGTTCAGGCGCACAGTGATAATACGGGGAGCGCAGGCTATAACAAAAAACTTTCGCAAAAGCGTGCAGAATCCGTTGTGAGCTATTTGGAACGGAAAAATATCGTTGCTAATCGTCTTGAAGCTATTGGTCATGGCGAAGATATGCCAATTGCTGATAATATAACGCCTGTTGGGCGTGCAAAAAACCGCCGTGTAGAGTTTATTTTACAAGCCCTGTAAAATTTAGAGCTGTCTACTAATTATCTATTTATTTATCTAAAGAGTTATCTAGCTAGCCCGTTAAAACTGTTTAATGCGCTAGTTAGAGTCCTATTTTAACCACGCTGAATAAAAGGAACTTAGCTTGAAGAGTCAAAGTATTCGAATCGCTTATCTGGAAGATGATTTAGAACAAGCGAAAATGGTTATTACCTGGTTTGAAGAGTTTGGTTATCAATGCGAACATTTTACTCATGCTCAGGCGTTGTTGAGTCGACTGAAAGACCATAGTTTTGATATTACGTTGCTCGATTGGGAGCTTCCTGATATGTCTGGACTTGAAGCGATTAAACAAATTCGCAATAAGTACCATCAAAATCTTCCCATCTTATTTTGTTCAATGCGCGATACCGAAGCTGATGTAGTAATGGCTTTAGAGCAGGGAGCGGACGATTATATGCGCAAACCTTTATTGCGTATTGAATTAAAAGCTCGGTTACAGGCACTTTTAAGGCGTACTAAAGATCATCAAGTCGGTGATATGATGGAGTATGGTCCTTATCGCTTTGATCAAGTTAACAAAACGGTCTTGGTTAATGGTCAGTCTGTTGCGATGACAGATAAAGATTTTGAAGTTGCGAGCTGTTTGTTTGATAATATCGGACGCATACTGTCTCGCAGTTTCTTATTAGAGTCTGTTTGGGGGATTTCATCAGACTTACATACACGAACGGTTGACGTTCATGTAAGTCGTGTTCGAAAAGCATTAGGCATTACCGCTGAAAGTGGCTTTAGAGTAAAAACAATTTACCAGCATGGATATCGGCTAGAAAAAGTCGAATAAAACCAATAGGGATATTATTAGTATGATGAAGCGACTATTAACCACGAGTATAATTGCTTTATTATACTTGAATGCTCAATGTGCATTTTCTCAAGTCTCAGAAGAACTACTTTATAACGTAAAGAAGAATGATACTGTTTGGGCAATCTGTAAGGCCTACGTTAATGACCCTTTGTGTTGGAAAAAACTGGTTGAATACAATCAGCTAGCTAATCCTAAGTACCTTCCACCTAACTCTATTATTAGAATCCCTAAAGCCTGGTTAATCGATCACTCAACGACTGCGCTGGTTATAGCCGTAGAAGGGGAGGTTTTGGTTGTTCGTGATAGTTCTGCGCTTGAAGAGCGTTTAAGTGTGGGGGATCAGCTAAGCCAGCAAGATGTTGTGAAATCGATGAATGGCACCGCTATGATTCAGTTTGCCGATGACTCTCGTTTGCTGCTTAAAGCCAATAGCAGTATTAGAATGGCCAGCTTACAGTTCTACGATCCTAGTCAGTTTGTGAATACCCGCGTTGAATTATTGAAAGGCAGAGTAAAAGCTCAGGTTGAGAAGCTCACTAATAAAAATAGTCAGTATCTAATATCAACACCTGCAGCCGTGGCGGCAGTTAGGGGAACAGAATTTAGAGTCGCACGTTCAGAAATTAAAACTGGCGAGCCTGTTTTGATGAGAACGGAGCTATTAAGCGGCGCCTTAGAAGTAGCCTCGGATTTGAATAAACAAAATATCGTATCAGGACAGGCAGTATTGGCTACCGAAGGCAAGGGGGTTGGTCTGCCGGTAAAATTATTACCACGCCCGTTGATGGCATTGAATGAATCACAAAGTATGGCGCTACCTTTGATACTTGAATGGCACGCTATTGATAAGGCGAAATCATATAAAGTCACTCTGATGACGGCGGATTCTCAAGTATGGGAAAAAACGACCTTAACTCCAGAACTTCTGATTAACGATCTCAATCCAGGCCAGTATGAAGTGCTTATACGTGGAGTTGATGAGCAAGGCTTTGAAGGCCAGAATCGTCGTTTGAATCTGCTACTGCCGGACGATAATATTTAGCGTCCCTATAAATTTTGACTATGTTGTGAAGATTGCTTTGAATAAAAAAAACTCAGTTTCGCATACTAGTTCTTCGTTATTAAAATCGACTATTGATTGGCAGCTTATTCTTTTTGGTTTGGTGATTTTAGTCTTAGTGAATTTTAACCAATGGCAGAGCTGGACTCAGGCTTTGGATTTTTCATTATATGATAATCACATTAGAGCATTGCCGACCTTTGCTGACGAAGAAATCATAATTGTTGAAATTGACGAGCAGAGTCTCTCTTTGCTTGGTGATTGGCCTTGGCCGCGGAGTTATCATGGTCAAATGATTGATCTGCTAACCCAAGCTGATGTGGGAGTTATTGCTTATAATGTCGTTTTTTCAAATGCAGATATTTATAGTGAAAATGATCAAGCCTTAGCGCGCGCGATTGAAAAAAGTGGCCGTACGATCTTACCCCTATATTTTGATCGTTTAATAAAAAAAGAGGATGTGACTGAAGTATTGCCAGCGGAGTCCTTTCGCCAGTATGCGGGCTTGGGGCATGTTAATAGTTATTTGGATGATGATGGCACGTTACGCTCTATTCGATTAGTTGAACCATTCCTGGATAGGCAGTGGCCACATTTTGCTTTTGCGAGTTATTTATTTGATCGACCTTACTCACCTTTAATCAATCAAGGTTTAAAAGAAGCCTACATTCCGTTTGTGAATCAGAATGATTTTCAGCGTGTATCTTTTGTTGACGTATTAACGGGATTGGTGCCTTTGGAAGTGCTTTCTCAGCGCGCTGTTTTTGTTGGTGTTACCGCGACGTCAATAGGAGATCCTTTGCTGACACCGGTCGATGATAGCGGCCGTCAAAGTCCTGCAGTTGATATTAATGCCAATGTTTATCAGGCTCTTAAACAGAATCAGCTTATCCAATTGTTACCCCCCTTGATAGGTCTTTTGATTAATACATGTTTGATCATGGCGTTATTATATTTGTTACCTCGATTATCGGGTTTGCAGCAATTGTTGATGATCCTTGTTGGCATCACGTGCCTTTGGTTTTTGAGTTATGCGCTGCTTAAGCAAGGTTATTGGTATCGCAGTGTTGGCTTAATGTTGGCGCTGGTTATTATTCCTTTTATTTGGAATCTATTACGACTGAGTCGATTATTTAGGTATTTTAGGCAGCAAATAAAACAATTAAAGCAGCAACAGGTGAAAGAGACATTTAACTTACCAGGTCGTGGTTTACTAAAAAATGAATCTGAGTTAGATGCGCTGCTTAGCTTGATGCAAATTGAACAGTATTGTTTGTTTGCGTCAGAGGTTACAGACCCAGAGCCGACGTTGTCGATCGTGAAATATTTTGCCATTAATATTGATCGGCAAGAGAAAAATTTAGCTATCTATTTTGATGAGTTTACAGAGTTAGAGCATCGTAAAGTCAGTCTGTTGCTGCAACTACTGGACGTCGAAGAGGCTGTCACCGCTGTAAACACAGATGATAATCCGGTAGCAATGGATGTTTTTTCAAATCAATTGTCACTAATTAATACATTTCAACAGCAGCTGGCCATTAGTCATTCGTTATTTGAAGCCAGTATCGAGGGTATTTCTTCGGGAATATTAGTTTCAGACTTAACCGGTAGGGTCTTGTTTTCTAATCCTGCACTGAGTGATTTGACGAATGCAAATATAACCGAAGTGAAAGATTTATTGCCTTCAATTAAATTATTGAACAAAGATTGGGTAACTGTATTGCGAGAGGTTATTTTATTACAACAGCCTTTAACGTTCGAAGGCAATGCCAATGATAAAGATTTGTCCATTAGTGTTCGCTGCATAGATGGTCAGCAAGGACTGGCGCCGCTTCTAGTGTTCAATATTACGGACATTACTGCGATAAAGCAGGCCAATCGCAGTCGTAATGAAATGATTGATTTTCTTTCCCATGATTTACGTTCACCGATGGCCTCGCTGCAGGCTATGGTCAGTCAAACTCGAGGACTCAAAGAAGATAGTTCTAATCTTACTGATATTATCGATAAGGTTGATCATTATAGTCAGCGTGGATTGGATTTTGCTGAGCAATTTTTAGCATTAGCCAAGGTTGAAGCTGAAGAGGACATTCAATGGTATGAGCTTGATCTCTACTCTGTTTCCCAGAATGCGATGGACAGCCTATATCACCAAGCACAAGAGAAATCGATAAAGATGTCGCTAGAGTCGATTGATGAGTGTTGGGTGATGTCGAATGGTGATTTATTAGAACGTATTATTTTAAATCTGTTAAGTAATGCCATTAAGTATAGCCCCGCCCATAGTAATATTATCTTAACGATTAGCTTGCAAGAATCGTCTAGTACTAGACAACAGTTTAAGATTGAAATAACAGACCAAGGCCCAGGTATTCCTCTAGACTTAATGAGTGACTTATTCAAACCTTATCAAAGAGGTCGGGATGAAAATACTCAGCAGGCGAAAGGAATCGGTTTGGGGTTACGCTTTGTGGACGTTGCTTTAAAGCGTTTAAATAGCCAGGTTAACTTTGACTCTTCTGCGAGTGGCACTACTTTTTACTTTTATTTAACGGCAGATTTATAGGAAGTCGGCATGAAATCATCCAATATCCACCATCAGAATCTCCTTCAGCAGGTTGTCGCGCACGATAATATTGCGAGCAGTGATTTTGTCCGACTGCTGCCTAAAACAGAACTGCATCTTCACTTAGAGGGCTCTCTTGAACCTGAGCTTATGTTCGAGCTGGCGGCACGTAATGGTATTGAGCTTTCGTATAGCAATGTTGCAGAAGTGAAAGCCGCTTATGATTTTCATAATCTGCAATCATTTTTAGATATCTATTATCAATGTGCTGATGTTCTTCGTACCGAGGAGGACTTTTATGATCTTACTTGGGCTTATTTATTACGCTGTCAGCAAGATGGAGTCGTTCATGTAGAACCCTTTTTTGACCCGCAGACACATACCGAGCGGGGTATTGATATCGGGGTTGTTTTTAAAGGGATTACACGAGCACTTAAGCAGGCTGAGCAAGAATTAAGTATTACCAGTGGTTTGATTCTGTGTTTTTTACGACACTTATCACAAAAGCAGGCAATAGAGTGCTTACAGCAAGCTAAGCCTTATTTGCAGTATTTTGTTGGTATTGGCTTGGATTCATCCGAACTGGGACATCCTCCAGAAAAGTTTTCTGAAGTATTTGCTCAAGCAAGAGCATTGGGTCTTCGGGCTGTTGCGCATGCGGGAGAAGAGGGCCCAGCTGAATATATTGTGAATGCTTTGGATATTCTACAAGTCGATCGTATCGATCATGGTGTGCGCTGCGTTGAAGATGAGGCGCTAATGATACGCTTGGAACGTGAGCAGATTACTTTAACGGTCTGCCCGCTGAGCAATACACGCTTAAAAGTGTTCTCTCATATGCGAGAACATAATATTTTGGAATTATTGGAGCGAAATATTGCCGTCATGGTGAATGCTGATGACCCAGCATTCTTTGGTGGCTATCTCATGCAGAATTTTGATGCCTTGATTGAGCACTTGGGGATGACGCGTTTACAGGCAGTAAAGCTCGCCATTAATAGTATTACGGGCAGTTTTATGGCAGATGTGCAAAAAGAAGTGCATATCCGAAAATTGTTGAGCGTAGCGCAAGCTTAATTTTTTAGCGTATGTCAGGCTAAACCAGCGACTGTGCTTCAACCTGCTGGTCTAATGCCTGACAAATTCCTTCTTGAATACGCAGACAAAAATCAGGATCACTAATTGGGTTGTCATCCATGTCCGAGATAAAGAATATATCTGAGATACTCTCGCCCTCCGTCATAATCTTCGCACTGTGCATCAATAAGTTATTCGTCATAAAGAACTCTCCCATGCGCGCTAATAATCCAGGGCGGTCAGCGGCGACGACCTCTAAAACGGTCCGCATCATAACCGGATCATTACTGAGTGTTACTTGGGTCGGGATTTGAAAATGTTTTAGCAGGCGTGGAGTGCGACGTTGAATTAATGAGCTGTATTCTTCTGGAGTGGAGAGTGCATTGGTGAGCGTTTTTTTGATCTGAGTGATGCGATCAGGATCGTTGCCAATGGAGTCGCCATTTTCATCTAAGACAATATAGGTATCAACCGCATTGCGGTTGTTCGATGTCATGATACGAGCATCTTGAATGCTAAGATTTAGTTGATCGAGAGTAGCGGTGGTTACGGCAAATAAATTAGGCTGATCTTTCATGAAGATAAAAATTTGCGTCGCACCATCAAAGTCAATATCACTGGTTTCACGAATGGCGACTAGGGGGGATTCACTTAATCCATGGTCGGTAATTATTTGCGTATGCCAGATGATGTTATCAGCACCTTCGCGAAGAAAATAATCATCACCAGGTTCGTCCCAGATTGCGCGGCTATGCGCTTCATCAATGTCTAACTGTCCGAGTTCGTAAAGAGCTTCATTTTGAATGGCACTGATGAGCTGTTCTTTGTCCATCGTATTGTTTAAGCCACGACGGAATGCTTGCTTGGTATTGTAATAGAGTGTGCGCATTTGTTCTGCGCGCCAGCCTGTCCATAGCTTAGGGTTGGTGCTGACGATGTCGGCGGTAGAGATTAAAAATAAATGCTGCAAATGATCCATATCGCCGACTTCTAAAGCGAACTGGTGTATATCTTCGGGGTTGTTGATATCAATGCGTTGTGATGCTTGAGACATCAGTAGGTGATTGCGAACGAGCCACTCAACCATGTCGGTATCGTATTGACTTAGCTTGTGCTGCTGGCAGAAAACTCGAGCAATTTCAGCGCCTGCGATTTCATGATCGCCACGATGCATTTTTCCCGTGTCGTGCAGTAATGCAGTGATGTATAAAACTTCTTTACGCTTTATCTTGTGTATTAGGTGCGAGGCAACGGGGAAGTGTTCGCGCTCATCGGCATATCGATAGCGACGTAGCATTTGCACCATGCGCAGGCTATGTTCATCGACTGTATAGATATGAAATAAATCATATTGCATGTGACCGATGATACTGCCAAAGTCAGGGATATAGCGCCCTAAAATACCATAGTGCATCATGCGTTTTAGAGTACTGGAAACTTGTAAATCATTTCTTAGTAGCTCCATGAATATATTATTATGAACAGGGTTCTCACGGAACTTCTGATCGATTAAATCTCTATTATCATGCAGTGCGCGAATGGTACTAGAATGCATGCCTTGTATATGTTCACGCTTGGCAAACTCAATGAAAATTCTTAATAGCAGTTCAGGTTTTTCAGCTAGACGCTCAGGCGAGTAGAATTGCAGGTAGCCATTGCAGATGAAAATATCGGCATCAATTTTTTCGATAGTATCTTGATGGCAATCGCCAAAGATATCATCCTTAATATGCACCAGTAGAATGTCGGTCAGTTCGTTCAGCGCTAACTGGTTGCGATAAAATTGCAACATCATGCGTTCAACGCCAAGCATTTCTTCGTCGTCAGAAAAACCTAGGATTTCAGCGATGTCTTTTTGCAGATCAAATAATAAGCGGTCTTCTTCTCTATTTGTCACCATGTGCAAGGCATAGCGCAGTTGCCATAAAAATTCAGTGCTGCTTTTATATAGGTGCAGCTCAAACTCGGTTAAGAACTTATATTGTTTTAATTCCTCTAATTCATCATGGCCAAAGTGTCGCATGGCCATCCAATTGATGGTTTGGATGTCGCGCAAAGTGCCTGGAGAATTTTTTACATTAGGTTCTAGGTTGTACTCGGTATCGGCGTGTTTGGCGTGTCGATTTTTTAGCTCTTGCCATTTGGCTTCAAAAAATTCTTGGCCAGGCCAGATTATTCTCGGTCCGGTTTTATCCTGCAACTGCTTTAATAAATCTTCATCTCCGGCAAGGGTTCGGACTTCCATCATATTAGTAATGATAGTGAGATCTTTTTTGGCTTCACTTACGCACTCATCAAGGGTGCGAACACTGTGGCCAATATCCAGTTTTAAATCCCAGAGTAGGGTGATAAAACCCTGAAGTGCTTCTTTATGATTGTCGAAGGCGGCTTCATTTTCTAATACGATTAACAGATCGATATCGGAGTGGGGCTGTAATTCACCACGGCCATAACCTCCGACTGCCAGTAGGGAAATGCTACCGTTAGTACTAGGGTTGTTATTAAAGCCAGAATGCTGCCAAAGGCAGAACAAGATTTGATCGATTAATTGGCTGCGATGAGCCACTAAGGTTGTCGCATCGAGTGTCTGGCGAAAGTAATCGTGGCACTGCTGTTTTATCTCTGCAAGCAGAGGTTTGATGACGGGTAGGGGAGATATGGCCGCACTTAACTGCTGAAGTAGAGCTTCGTTATCAATGCTGGGAAGATTGAGGTTCGAAAGTTCTAACGTTGTTTTATCTGCGGCCATCGTTGTCAAAATATATACCCTAACTAGTTGCTGTTATCAAACCTGTGATTAGCTTGTTATGAAGCGCATAAGTGAAGATCGGTTTACCAGAATTGAGTCTCTTCTTTGCGGCGGGTTAGTACGTCAACGCCATCTTCGGTCACTAAGCAGGTATGCTCGAACTGTGCACTGGGTTTGCGGTCTTTAGTTACCACTGTCCAACCATCAGCTAATTGTTTATTAAAGCGCTTGCCCTGGTTAACCATAGGTTCAATGGTAAAGGTCATGCCCGGTAATAGCTCCATACCCGTTCCGGCTTTGCCATAGTGTAAAACTTGGAAGCCATCTTCATGAAATTCGCTACCGATACCGTGACCGCAGTATTCACGCACAATTGAGTAGTGGTTGCTTTCAGCGTGTTGCTGAATGATTGCGCCAATATCGCCTAAGCGACAGCCTGGCTTAACCAATGCGATGGCTTTATACATACTTTCTTGGGTGATATCGACTAAGCGCTGTAGTGGCGCGCTGGCATCACCAATAAAGAACATCTTGCTGGTATCGCCGTGATAGCCATCTTTGATGACGGTGATATCAATGTTGATGATATCGCCTTTCTTCAGCACTTTATCGTTTGGAATGCCGTGACAAATTACTTGGTTCACTGAGGTGCAGATGGACTTAGGAAAACCATGGTAATTCAGGGGGGCAGGGATCGCCTGTTGCACATCGACTATATAGTCATGGCAGATGGTATTGAGTTCATCGGTGGAGATGCCCGCGACGACGTGCTCTTCAATCATCTCTAGCACTTCGGCCGCTAGGCGACCCGCGATGCGCATTTTTGCGATTTCTTCGGCTGTTTTTACAAATTTAGACATATTTTTTCGCTTGTGCTGTCGCTTGTACGATTGATTCGGCTCACTTAAGTAGGTGTGGGCCAATTAATGGGATTATTGTACGCTTATCTCAAACTTTTATAAATGGGGCAAATATGACATTAAAGATACAATCAGAAATGGATTTTCCTTTATTTTCATCCTTATAAATGGTATAAAGCGCGGCTGATTAGGCCTATCTTGCCTTAGAATTTATGAATTCGTTCTTAAATGCTTTGTTTGATAGCTTGATCAGTAATAATACACACACTCATCATAACGATGTTGCGGGGTGCCGAAAGGTCGCAGTATTGGATGGGTGGAGGCTCAACCCAAACTTAATTAAGGTATTTTATTATGGCGCAAGTTAGCATGCGTGACCTGCTTAAAGCAGGCGTTCACTTTGGACACCAAACTCGTTACTGGAACCCTAAGATGGGTAAGTACATCTTTGGTGCTCGCAACAAGATTCATATCATCAACTTGGAACACACTGTTCCTGCATTAAACAATGCATTGAAGTTGATCGAAAGCCGCACTTCTGGCAACAACAAAGTATTGTTTGTTGGTACTAAGCGCGCTGCAAGCAAAATCATTCAACAGCAAGCAGAGCGTTCTGGCCAGCCATACGTTGCTCACCGCTGGTTGGGTGGTATGTTGACTAACTACAAGACTATTCGTCAATCTATTAAGCGTTTTCGCGATTTAGAAGCTCAAAAAGCTGACGGTACTTTTGAGCAGTTGACTAAGAAAGAAGCTTTGATGCGTGCCCGCGAAATGGACAAGCTAGAACGTTCTATCGGCGGAATCAAGGATATGGGCGGTTTGCCTGATGTTGTTTTCGTAATCGACGTTGACCATGAGCGCATCGCGATTCAAGAAGCAAACAAGCTGGGAATCCCAGTTGTTGGTATCGTTGATACTAACTCAAACCCAGATGGCGTTGATTACGTTATTCCTGGTAACGATGATGCGATTCGTGCTATCGAGATCTATGCAACGGCTGTAGCTGATGCTGTTCTTGAAGGCAAGCAAGTAACTGCTGCTGATAAAGGCGAAGTTGCTGAAGAGAAAGCTGAGCCAGCGGCTGAGTAATTTCGACGCTATCTCATAAAGAAAGGGGCTTGCCCCTTTTTTTTTGATCAATATTTTAATTTTTTAGATAATTGAGGACTTTCTCATGGCACGTATCTCTGCACTACTTGTTAAAGAACTACGCGAGCGCACTGGCTTGGGTATGATGGAATGTAAAAAAGCTTTGGCTGCTAACGATGGCGACATCGATCTTGCAATCGAAGACTTGCGTAAGAATTCTGGTCTTAAAGCGGCTAAGAAAGCTGATCGTACTGCTGCTGAAGGTAAGGTATTTGTTGCTACAAACGGCAACTCTATCTTCGCTGTTGAAGTTAACTCTGAAACAGATTTCGCTGCTGGCGATGCTAACTTCCTAGGTTTTTCTGACAAAGTAGTTGCTAAAGTTGCTGAAACTAAAGTAACTGACATTGCTGCTGTAATGGAAGGTGAACTTGAATCAGCTCGTGAAGCTTTGGTTCAGAAAATTGGCGAAAAAATTGAAGTTCGTCGTATCTTCACTTTAGAATCTGACGTAGTAGGTCACTATGTTCACTCTAACGGTAAGTTAGCTGCAATCGTTGGCCTTAAAGGCGGAAACGAAGAAGTAGCTAAAGAAATTGCTATGCACATTACTGCATTGAGCCCTGTCGTTGTTAACGCTTCTGATATGCCTGCAGATCTTGTTGCTAAAGAAGAAGAAATTATTAAAGCTCAGCCAGATATGGCGGGTAAGCCAGACGCTATCATTGAAAAAATGATGGGTGGTCGTATTAAGAAGTTCTTGAAAGAGTCTAGCTTGACTGAGCAGCCTTTCGTTAAGAACCCTGATATTACTGTTGGCCAGCTAGCGAAAGAAGCAGGTGCTGAAATCATCTCTTTCCAGCGTATTGCTGTTGGTGAAGGCGTTGAAGTTGAAGTGATTGATTTCGCAGCTGAAGTTGCCGCTCAACTTAAGGGTTAATTCTGATTGAATTGACTGAGAATTCTTTTCTGTAATATGAGAGAATTCATAAAATGCCGGGGTAACCCGGCATTTTTTTGAAAGCCTGAAATGGTTTTTGTCACCCCAAATTATACTGATGACATCCACTGGAGTTGGCTATGGCTGAACAACGCACCCCTAGATACAAACGCATTCTTCTTAAATTGAGCGGCGAAGCGCTAATGGGAGAGTTAGGGTTTGGTATCGATCCAAAAGTTTTAGACCAGATCGCGCTTGAAATTGGTCAGCTTGTCGGTATTGGTGTGCAAGTCGGGATTGTTATTGGTGGTGGTAATTTATTCCGTGGTAAAGCACTGAGTGAAGCGGGTCTAGATCGAGTTACTGGCGATCACATGGGCATGCTAGCGACTGTTATGAATGCTTTAGCGGTACGTGATGCAATGGAGCGTTCAAACATTACGACGCGCGTTATGTCAGCAATTCCAATGAGTGGTATTGTCGAACATTACGATCGACGCAAGGCAATGCGTGGCTTGAACAATGGCCAGGTAATTATCTTTTCAGCGGGTACCGGTAACCCGTTCTTTACCACTGACTCCGCAGCGTGTTTACGCGGTATTGAAATTAATGCCGAGGTGGTTCTTAAGGGTACCAACGTGGATGGCGTGTATACGGCCGATCCTAAGAAAGACCCAGAAGCTGTAAAATACGATACGTTAACCTATACCGAAGTGCTGGATAAGCAGTTGGGTGTAATGGATTTGACCGCTATTTGCTTAGCACAAGATCACAATATGCCTTTGCGTGTTTATGATATGCATGAAGCAGGCAATCTAGCGAAGATCATCATGGGTGGCGATATAGGCACCCTAATTGTTAATGAGGAAAGCTAAGAATGATTAATGATATTAAAACCGATGCGCAAGAGCGCATGGTAAAAAGCATCAGCGCTATGGTTGATTCTTTTAAGAAAATTCGTACCGGTCGTGCCCACCCTTCTATCTTAGACGGTGTAATGGTTGATTATTACGGTTCACCAACACAGCTTTCACAACTGGCCAACATCAATGTTGAAGATGGCCGTTGTTTAGCCATTGTGCCTTGGGAAAAGCCTTTAATACCAGCGATTGAAAAAGCCATTATGAAGTCTGATTTGGGCCTTAACCCATCGACGACGGGCGATAAGATTCGTGTGCCTATGCCGGCATTGACTGAAGAGACGCGTAAGCAGTTTATTAAAAAAGCACGAGCAGAAGCGGAAAAGGGTCGAGTATCGATCCGTAATATTCGCCGTGATGCTAATGGCATGATCAAGGATCTTTTGAAAGAAAAAGAAATTTCTGAAGATGAAGAACGCGCGGGCCAAGATCAGGTTCAAAAACTGACCAATCAATCTATTGCTGAAATTGATGGCATCTTGGCGGGTAAAGAAAAGGATTTGATGCAGGTTTAACCTGTATTGATACTCTAGGGCAACACAATGTCGACAAGTATTTCGGATAAAGAAGCCGTGGAGGGGGGGATTCCTCGCCATGTTGCTGTGATCATGGATGGTAATAACCGTTGGGCTAAAAAACGTTTTATGCCAGGAGTTGCTGGTCATAAAGCGGGTGTTGATGCGGTGCGTGCGGTGGTAGAAACTTCCGCAGAGAAAGGTATTGAAGTATTAACCCTATTTGCTTTTAGTAGTGAAAATTGGCGTCGCCCAGAAATTGAGGTGAATGCCTTAATGCAATTGTTTATTGTTGCGCTGGAGCGTGAAGTAAAAAAATTGCATAAAAATAATATTCGCCTCGTTGTGATGGGGGATAAGTCGGCTTTTCAGCAAAAAATTCAAAACTTGATCTCTGATGCTGAGCAGTTAACCGCTAATAACGATCGTATGACGTTAGTCATCGCCGCGAATTATGGTGGTCAGTGGGATATTACCCAGGCAGCAAAACGCATTGCTCAAGATGTGGAAGCTGGTAAGCTGAACGCAGAAGACATTAATGAACAAGTATTTCATAAATATACTTGGCTCAATGAATTTCCGGCACCGGATCTAATGATTCGCACCGGCGGTGAAGAGCGCATTAGTAATTTTATGCTGTGGCAAACTGCATATTCTGAATTTTATTTCTCAGATGCACTTTGGCCAGATTTCAAACAACAAGAATATAATAAAGCATTAGACGCCTTTGCTTGCCGAATTCGGCGCTTTGGACGGACTGATAGCCAGCTAACAGAAGGGTAGTAGTTTGTTTAAACAACGTCTTATTACAGCATTAATTTTAGCGCCATTGATGATTGGCGGCATTTTCTTTTTACCGATTGAGCAGTTTGCTTATTTTATTGGTTTTATTGTCACGGTCGCTGCTTGGGAATGGGCTAACTTATCCGGTTATGAATCTCCTGTTGCTCGCATTGCCTATGCAGCCGTTATTGCGCTGGTTATTGCGGCCACAGCCTATCTGATGAATTCTTATGCTGAAATACATCGTATTATTTTAGCGCTGGGTGCTGCTTGGTGGCTGCTAGCGTGCGTATTAGTGGTGCAATATCCGAAGCAAGTCTCACTATGGCAAGCCAAACCGGTTCGTGCAATTTTAGGGTTGTTTGTTTTGATCCCTATGTGGGTCGGATTTATGACACTAAAAAGTCAGCCATACAGTGCACTTATCATCGTCTATGTGATGCTACTTATTTGGGGTGCGGATACCGGAGCTTATTTCGCCGGTAAAACGTGGGGTAATAAAAAATTAGCGCCAAATGTGAGCCCGGGTAAGTCTTGGGCTGGTTTTTGGGGTGGTTTGGCAACAACCGGTTTGATCGCGATTATCTTTTCTTTGTGCGTCAATCAGTGGCTACGTCCAATGATGATGGAAGACTTTGCCTTGTTAGCGGTTATGACGTTTATCACCGCCATTATTTCTGTGATGGGCGATTTAGTTGAAAGTATGATGAAACGCCATCGTGGCATTAAAGATAGCTCGCAGTTATTACCAGGTCATGGCGGCGTGTTAGATCGCATTGATAGTATGGCTTCTGCTGTCCCTGTGTTTGCTTTTTTTATGTTGTTATTCGGTTGGCAGTTGGCAGCTTAGCTGCCAACCGTTGCTATATTAAATGTTAATCGTGAGCGAACAATAATGAGTCAGTGGATTACCGTTTTAGGAGCAACAGGCTCAATCGGTAGCAGTACCCTAGATGTTATTCGTCGTCACCCGACCCGTTATCGTGTTTATGCGCTAACGGGCTTTTCTCGTATTCAAGAACTGGTTGCCGCCGCGACTGAGTTTTCTGCTAAATATATTGTGGTGCCCACCGCCAGCGCTGCTGCTGAAGCCGAAGCATTTTTTAAGCAAACTAAATCTGATACTTTTAATTCAAGCTGCTCAGTACTGGTTGGTGAAGATGCGTTAGCCGATGTGGCTTCAGCAAAAGATGTTGACATGGTAATGGCATCAATCGTCGGTGCTGCAGGTTTATTGCCGACTTTGGCGGCCGCTAAAGCGGGCAAGCGAGTCTTATTAGCGAATAAAGAAGCTTTGGTGATGGCGGGTCCATTATTCATGCAGGCGATTCGTGATAATAATGCGCTGCTTTTACCGATTGATAGCGAACATAATGCTATTTTTCAAAGCTTGCCAGAAAATTATCGAGGTGATTTCTCGCAGCATGGCATCGAGAAGATCTTATTAACCGCTTCCGGTGGACCCTTTCGAAATAAAACCAAAGCAGAATTAAGCGATGTCACGCCTGCACAAGCGGTTGCTCATCCTAATTGGTCAATGGGCGCTAAAATTTCTGTTGATTCTGCGACCTTGATGAATAAAGGATTGGAATTGATTGAGGCGTGTTTCTTATTCAATTGCCGAGCCGATCAAATACAAGTGGTGGTTCATCCACAAAGCGTTATCCATTCAATGGTACAGTATAGCGACGGTTCAGTGATCGCGGAACTAGGGCAGCCTGATATGCGTACGCCGATTGCGTACGGTATGGCGTGGCCAGAGCGTATTGATGCTGGGGTTAAGCATCTTGATTTGTTTGAAATTGCTCAGCTTGATTTTGTCGCCCCTGATCATGATACCTTTCCTTGTTTAAATTTAGCCAAAGATGCTTTTGAACGCGGAGGTATTTTTCCTGCGGTCTTAAATGCGGCCAACGAAATTGCAGTGGCGGCATTTTTAGCGGAACAAATTAGCTTTTTGGCTATCCCAGAGTTAATTGAAAAAGTTATTCAGGCTTGTCCTGAGCAAGATGTAACCTGTTTAGAAGATGTATTAGCAGCAGATCGTTGGGCCAGAGAGCTTGCCAATACATTATTACCTTCTTACTTATTGGATCGCTAACAATACGATTATGAGCACCTTATTATCTTTTATTTTAGCCATTAGTATTCTCGTTGTGATTCATGAATTTGGTCACTTCTGGGTTGCCCGACGTTGTGGGGTTAAAGTGTTACGATTTTCTGTTGGTTTTGGAAAACCACTGTGGTCGTATACCGATAAACTCGGCACCGAGTTTTCAATTGCCCCTATTCCATTGGGTGGCTACGTGAAAATGCTGGACCAGCGCGAAGGTGAGGTAAAGCCAGAAGAGTTACATCAAGCGTTTAATCAGAAAACAGTTTGGCAGCGTATAGCGATTGCTAGCGCAGGACCGATCGCGAATTTCATTTTTGCGATTCTGGCTTATTGGTCGCTATTTATGATGGGCGTATCGGGCTTAGTACCCGTATTAGGTCAGGTCGAAGAAAATACGCCGGCTTATGAGCAAGGATTACAGAGCGGTGATCGCATTGTGGCGATTGCTGATGTCACTGTGGATAGTTTTCAGGAAGTCTCTTGGCAGTTAATTTCTTACATCGGTGAAACGGGTCAACTACCTGTAACAGTGGAAAATGATAATCGCGTTCAGCGTAATATTATTTTCCCCCTCGATCGCTGGTTAAGTGATCAAGAAGCACCCGATCCGATGAAAGCTTTGGGCTTCCAGCCTAGGCAGTTAGCCATCGAAGCGATTATTGGCCAGGTCGTCGAAGGCGGAGCTGCGGCTAAAGCTGGACTTATCGCTGGCGATAAAGTTGTTACCATCATTAGCGCTGAGACCCTGGTTGAAGTAACTGATTGGCGTGACTGGGTGGCGGTTGTTCGGGCTAACCCTGAAAATGTTTTGGATTTATTGATTGAGCGTGATGGCAATGAAATTGCTATTCAACTGACGCCAGCAACAAAAAAAATTGAAGATGGAAAGACGATTGGTTATGTAGGTGCTGGCATAGACCCTTCTGCTATTCCTGCAGTGCCGAGTGGTTGGGTTGCGGAAACTAAGTTGGGTCCTATTGATTCATTAGTTCAAGCCACTATCAAAACGCAACAATTGATTACTTTTACTTTAGATTCACTGTGGAAGATGATTTTAGGTGATCTTTCAGTGAAGAACTTGAGTGGACCGATTACGATTGCTAAAGTAGCGGACTCTTCAGTGAGTAATGGTTTGCAGGCCTTTATTGGCTTTTTAGCGTTATTGAGTGTTTCACTCGGTGTATTAAATCTATTGCCCATCCCAGTATTGGATGGCGGCCATATTGTGTTTTATGGCATAGAGGCAGTTCGAGGAAAGGCATTGTCTGAACGAACTCAGATAATGGCTGTACAAGTTGGCATGGCACTGTTGATGAGTCTCATGGTTATCGCTTTTTATAATGACATCAGCCGCTTATAGTTCTGTGTTATACAGATAGTAAATTATAGTGGCCTAATTTTGGAATTGAATCGCATATGCGAGTTTTGTTTTTAGCATGTATTTTGACAGTCTTTAGTCATTTAGCGGCTGCAGAGTCTTTTGTCGTGAGTGATATTCGCGTTGAAGGTTTGCAGCGGATTTCGGCTGGAACGGTTTTTGAAGCCTTTTCGATTAACGTCGGTGATAGCGTTGATAGCCAGCGTCTAACGACCGCGTCAAAGCGGTTATTTAAGACCGCGCTATTTAATGACATTTCATTGCAGCGTGATGGCAATGTATTGATTGTTCAGGTGGTTGAACTGCCTACGATTACTCAATTGGAAATTAAAGGCAATCAAGCGATTACCAGTGATGCTCTTAAAGATGGCTTAAAGCAATCTGGCTTAGCTGAGGGCTTGGTTTTTAAGCGCTCAACGTTAGAGAGAATCTCTCTTGAGCTAGAGCGTCAGTACGTTGCTCAAGGACGTTACGATGCCAATATTAAAACGGAAGTCACCGCACTACCGCGTAACCGCGTAGGTTTAGTTATTCAAGTAGACGAAGGCACTGTCGCTTCGATTCAGCACGTTAATGTGATCGGTAACTCAGCTTTTAGTGATGAGGAACTGCTTAAAACCTTCCAGCTGCAAACCAGTAACTTTTGGTCTTGGTATGCTAGCGATGATAAATACGCACGTGAAAAACTATCGGGCGATTTAGAGACCCTACGCTCTTTTTATCTGAACCGTGGTTATATTCGTTTTAACATTGAATCGACCCAAGTATCTGTATCGCCGAATAAGAAAGGCGTCTATATCACAATCAATGTCACCGAAGGCGATATCTATAAGGTACGAGAGCTGAAGCTCGCGGGCGATTTAGTTTTACCTGAAGAAGAGCTAGAACGCTTTTATATTATTAAAGAAGAAGATATTTTTTCACGTCAAAAAGTGACGCTGAGTAGTGATTTGATGATTAAGCGTTTGGGTAACGACGGTTATACGTTTGCCAAGGTTGATGGCATTCCTAAAATTGATGATGAAACCAAAGAAGTGGATATTACTTTCTTTGTTGAGCCGGGTAAGCGCACCTACGTTCGTCGTATAAACTTTGCTGGTAACGAAAGTACGTTAGATGAAGTATTACGCCGAGAAATGTTACAAATGGAAGGTGGCTGGGCGTCGACAGAAAAGATTGAAGCCGGTAAGAAACGTTTGAATCAATTAGGTTTCTTTAAAGGCGTTAATGTTGAAACGCCTGCTGTTGCGGGTGCTGATGATCTAATTGACGTCAACTATAGTGTTGAAGAGCAACTCAGTGGCAGTTTGAACTTCAATGTCGGTTACGCCGGTGATAGCGGTTTTATCGTGGGTACCAGTATTAGCCAAAATAACTTTTTAGGTACGGGTAACCGTATGTCTTTGGCACTGCAAAAAAATAGTACGGTGCAGTCGTATAACTTTTCTTTTCAAGACCCTTATTACACGATTGACGGTGTAAGTCGTGGTTTTAACATGTTTTATAGGAAAACTGATTTTTCTAATCAGTCATTTACCAGTGATTACCAAACCAATACTTTGGGTGGTAATGTTTCTTTTGGTTATCCGATTAGTAATCGTGAGCGTTTATCATTCACCTTGGGCGCTTCTCAAACGGATATGTTCGAAGGGACAACTGTTCCCGCTGAAATTACCGATTTTATTGCCGATCAGGGTGATCACTTTCGTGAATACTCTCTCGGTTCTAGTTGGAAATGGTCGAACTTAAACCGTGGCCTGTTTCCAACAGCGGGTGCTCAGCAGAGTTTGTCGTTTGATCTCGCCATACCTGGCAGTGATTTAACCTATTATAAATTGGGCTATAAAGCAGATTATTACATCGCGTTAAATCTTGACTGGTCTCTTCGTTTTCGTACAGAGCTAGGGTATGGCGATGGTTTTGGTGAGCTAAATCAATTACCTTTCTTCAAGAACTTCCGAGCTGGCGGTGTGGGCTCAGTACGAGGGTATCGTACCAGTTCTTTAGGGCCACAAGGTTTACCTGAATACAATTTAGTCGATCTAGTTGAGACTGATAGCAATGGCAATCCTATATTCGAAACCGATAATCTGGGCCGCCCTATCGTTGAAGATGGTTCCCCAACCAATATTTATTATAAAAATGCCGACGGAGATGTTGTGCGTGCGGTTAATTCTTCCGGCTATGCACCGATTTATTCAACCGCCTCTAATGGCTCAATTGAACAAGCCCCTGCTTATGTAGAAAGTGCGACGGCTTTGGGTGGTAATATTCTGGTTGAAGGTAGTACGGAATTAATTTTCCCATTCCCCTTCGTTGAAGATCGTAGCTCATTACGCAGCGTTTTCTTTTTAGATGCGGGTAATGTGTTTACTGATCAATGTTATAAGCCGAATGATAGTGAAGTACCGAGTTTTGATACTCACCCATTCTGCCAAGAAGGAATTGATTTTACTAAACTGCGTCTGAGTACTGGCGTTGGAGTAACATGGGTGACGGCAATTGGACCGTTGACGTTTACTTATTCGTTCCCATTAAATAATGAGAAAGATGATCGTACCGAAGGGTTTGAGTTTTCTCTTGGGCAAGTATTTTAAGACAGATTTTTAATACCAGATTTTTAAACTAACTATATTAATAATAACTAGGAAGATAATATTATGCGTTTTTTACAAATAGCTCTATTGGCCATGACTGCAAGTTTTGCGCAGGCAGAAATGAAAATTGCCGTTGTTGATATGCAACGTGCGGTATTGGCATCGGATGAAGCTAAAGCGGCCGTAGAGAAGTTTCGTGCGGATAAGCAAGGTGACATTGATACTATTACTAAGCTAGAAACTGAGCTGAAGGGCATTCAAGACAAAATCGCTAAAGATGGCGATGTTATGAGTGAAGATGAGCATCGTAAGCTAAAAAATAGCTTCGAAGAAAAAGCGACAACGTATAAATTTCACCGTCAAAATATGCAAAAAGCTGAGCAGCAAGAGTTACAGCGTCTTGCAAAAGAAATGGAGCCAAAGATGCAAAAAGCACTGAAGGCTATTATCGATGAGAAAAAGTATGACTTGGTAGTCCGCCCTGAAATGGTTATTTATAACGGACCAGGCACTGACATTACTAAATTATTGCTTGAGCAATTAAATACAAAATAATCAAAGCACTGATGAAAGTACAGATGAGAGCAACCGACTCTGTACTTAGAGCAGAATAAAAGGCTAATGAATACCATGACACTACGATCTATCTCTTTAGCAGACATTGCTGAAAAAATTGGCGCTACTCTAGTCACTAGTTTGGGAGCCAAAGATGATCAAATATCGGTGTCGGGTATTGCCACTTTAGAGTTAGCTCATGCTAATGAGGTTACATTTTTAGCCAATCCGAGTTACCGCAAACAATTAGCGACGACACAGGCCGCTGCCGTTATTCTGCATCCTGATATGCAAGCAGAATGTCCGGTGTCGGCTTTAGTGATGAATAATCCTTATGTGGGTTTTGCTAGGCTGTCACAATTATTTGATAACCTACCTGCGCAAGCAGCGTTTATACATCCTTCCGCAACGATTGCAGCCACTGCAGATATTGCAGAGGATGCATCGATTGCCGCTAATGTGGTCATTGGTGAGTACGTACACATTGGATCTGGAACACGTATCGGTGCTAATAGTGTGATTAGTGATCACTCAATGATTGGCGAGGAATGTGTTTTACACGCTAATGTTGTGATGTATCACGATGTCGTTATAGGCAACGACTGTATCCTTCACTCAGGCTGCGTAATAGGTGCTGATGGTTTTGGCTTTGCGCCAGATTCTGGTAAGTGGATCAAAATAGCTCAACTCGGTGGTGTGCGTATTGGCAATCAAGTTGAAATTGGTGCAAATACCACGATTGATCGCGGTGCATTGGGAAATACTCAAATTGGCAACGGTGTAAAACTCGATGATCAAATTATGATTGCTCATAATGTGGTGATTGGGGATCATTGTGCGATTGCTGGAACTTCGGGTATAGCAGGCAGTACCACACTCGGTAGAAATTGTACCATTGCCGGTGGTGTTGGCATAGTTGGGCATATAGACATAACCGACGGTGTTCATATTACGGGCATGACGCTTGTTTCAAAATCGATTAAAGAAGCGGGTGTTTATTCATCGGGCACTGCAATGATGCCGGCGAATGAATGGCGAAAAAGCGCGACGCGTTTCCGTCAGCTGGATGATATGGCTAGACGATTAAAAAAATTAGAAAAGAACCAATAGGTGACCTTGATGACCGCTTTGGATGTGCAAGCTATTAAAGAATTACTCCCTCACCGCTATCCATTTTTAATGGTTGATAGGGTGAACTCGATCGACATTGATGGACCGAGTGCTGGCAGTATAAAAGCCCTTAAAAACGTTACTATTAATGAAGAGTTCTTTAACGGACATTTTCCTCAGCACCCGATTATGCCGGGTGTATTAATCGTTGAGTCGATGGCGCAAGTGGCAGGGATATTGGGTTTGCACATGCTTGGTGATAAACGTACGGCAAAAACAAGTTATTACTTTGCCGGTGCTGATCATGTTCGTTTCAAAAAACCTGTAGTACCAGGTGACCAGTTAAATTTAGAAGCAGAATACGTTAATAGTAAACGCGGGATTTGGAAGTTTTCCTGCCGCGCTCGCGTTGATGGTGATGTTGTATGCTGCGCTGAAATAACCTGTGCAGAGAAGGATATATAAAAATGATTGATCCCAGAGCTGTAATCGACCCTAGCGCAATAATTGCTGAAGGCGTAGAAATTGGCCCTTGGTCCATGGTTGGACCCGGTGTAGAAATCGGCGAAGGAACTGTAATTGGCCCGCATGTTATTATTAAAGGGCCAACCAAGATTGGAAAGAATAATAAAATCTTTCAATTTTCATCGATTGGTGAAGAATGCCAAGATAAAAAATACGCTGATGAGCCAACAGAGTTAATTATTGGCGATAATAATATTATTCGTGAAGCGTGTACTTTTCATCGTGGTACGACGCAAGATAATAGCCTGACTCAGGTCGGCAGCAATAATTTGTTTATGGTGAATGTGCATATCGCTCATGATGTGATGCTGGGTGATAACTGTATTTTAGCCAACGATACTAATGTAGCAGGTCACGTACATGTGGGGGATTACGTTATTTTAGGTGGCGCTACACAAGTACATCAGTTTTGTAAAATAGGCAGTCACGCCATGTCTGGAGCGGGCTCGGTTGTTTTAAAAGATATTCCTGCTTATGTCATTTGTAATGGCTATCCGGTTGAACCGCATGGCATTAATATTGAAGGTTTGAAACGCCGTGGCTTTGAGAAAGCGTCGATTCAATTATTACGCAAAGCTTATAAAGCACTTTATCGCCAAGCATTAACGCTAGACGAAGCGATAGTTGAAATTAAAGTATTGGCTGCAGAAGATGATGCTGTGAAAGTATTATTAGAATCGATTGAGCAAGCGACGCGCGGTATTATTCGATAATGCGTATTGCAATTGTTGTGGGTGAAACCTCAGGAGACATGTTGGGTATTGGCTTAATGAAAGCCTTGAAGAAACAATACCCAGATGCGACTTTTGAAGGTATTGGCGGTCCATTAATGGAAGCAGAAGGCTTTCAGTCCTTTGTTCCTATGGAGCGCCTTGCTGTCATGGGTCTAGTAGAAATATTGGGTCGATTGTTCGAATTACTAAAAGTTCGTAAAA
This sequence comes from Oleispira sp., assembly GCA_036960605.1. Lineage (GTDB taxonomy): Bacteria > Pseudomonadota > Gammaproteobacteria > Pseudomonadales > Oceanobacteraceae > Oleispira. Next base: position 278,038 of record JBALXI010000002.1, read on the forward strand.
AACTGGTTAAGCACTGGCAGCAGAATCCGCCTGATGTCTTTATTGGTATTGATGCTCCTGAGTTTAATACTCAGCTTGAGTACAAGTTAAAAACTTCGGGTATCAAAACAGTTCATTATGTCAGTCCGTCTGTTTGGGCATGGCGCTCTAAACGTATTCATAAGATAAAAAAATCAGTTGATTTGATGCTGACCTTGTTTCCGTTTGAAGCCAAGTTCTATCAAGAGCATGATGTCCCTGTGTGTTTTGTCGGTCATAACTTAGCCGATAGCATACCTTTTGAAAATCATGCGGAAGATGCACGACAGGTTTTTCACTTAGATCAAGCTGAAAAGGTTGTGTGCTTGATGCCTGGGAGTCGTGGTAGCGAAGTAGAAAAACTATGCCCCGTCTTCATTCAAACTGCAGAGCTTGTTTTCGAACATAACCCGAATGTTCGTTTTATTTTACCCGCTGCCAATGATGCACGTAAGCAGCAGATAGGGCATTTAATCGATGAGATGAAACCTTCGGTTAAAATTGATGTGATTGAGGGTAACTCAAAGACCTGCATGCAAGCGGCGGATGTTATTTTACTCGCCTCAGGGACTGCGACTCTTGAAGGTATGTTGCTTAAAAAACCGATGATCGTAAGTTATATCTTATCGCCTATTACGGCGATGATTATGCGACGATTGCTGAAACAAAAATTTATTTCGTTACCAAACTTATTAGCGGGGCGTGAAGTTGTTCCTGAAATTTTACAAGAACAAGTAACCGCAGAGAATCTAGCTAGCGCTGTGAATGAGCGTCTTGAGGATGAAAACTTGATCCATCAGCTGCAAGAAACCTTCTTATTTATTCACAAACAGTTAAAGCGTGGTGCGAATGAACAAGCGGCTAATGCAGTGATTAATTTACTCAACGATAAAAAAGACATTCTCGATGTTGATAATATGCCTGTTCGTTCGGATGATGCCTAATGTCTGATGCTGATTTGGCAGAAAAATTTAATGTTTTAACGGAAGTCGAAGCCCAGTTAATAGAGCAGTGTATTGTGTACTGCGGTGTTGATGAAGCGGGTGCGGGTCCGTTGTGTGGTGATGTTGTTGCCGCAGCTGTTATTTTAGATCCTAATAATCCGATTGCAGCCTTAAACGATTCTAAAAAGTTGAGTGAAAAAAAGCGTGAAGCTTTATTTCCTGAAATCAAAGAAAAAGCCTTAAGTTATTGTATTGCTCGAGCGAGTGCAGAAGAAATTGATAATATCAATATTCTTCAAGCCCGAATGTTGGCGATGACTCGCGCTGTTCGTGGGCTGAAACTTCACGGTTTAAAGCAACTGCCTGAATATGCTCTTATCGACGGTAACCGTTTACCTGAATTAGACATGCCGGGTACGGCGATTGTCAAAGGGGATGCTCTGGTTGCAGCAATCAGTGCAGCGTCTATTCTAGCGAAAGTACAACGTGACCATGAAATGGTAGCTCTGGATGAAAAATATCCTGGCTATGGTTTGGCCAAGCATAAAGGCTATCCGACTAAAGCGCATATCGAAGCGCTGGAAAAATTAGGCCCTTGTGAAATCTATCGCAAAACCTTTGGTCCTGTTAAAAGACTGCTAGCAGATAGTTAGTCTTTACCCCTGTAAATTTTAATAATTTAATATCAATAACTCGCTTTAATGGCTCTGCGTCCAGAGCTCAGCTTTAATTTCTAATGGTGAATTCTGTGCAATACGATGTGATTATAATTGGCGCTGGTGCAGCGGGTCTTATGTGTGCAGCCATTGCAGGGCAGCGAGGCCGTTCAGTTTTAGTTTTGGATCATGCAAATAAGGCAGGTAAAAAAATCCTGATGTCGGGTGGCGGGCGCTGTAATTTCACCAACTACTATGTCGAACCTGATCGTTATCTTTGCCGTAATTCTCATTTCAGTAAGAGTGCCCTCAGCCGTTATACCCAATGGGATTTTATTGGGCTTGTTGAAAAGCATGGCATTCCCTATCACGAGAAGCAGTTAGGGGAATTATTCTGTGATAATAAATCCAGTGATATTCTTGATATGCTATTAAATGAATGTGAGCAGGCGGGGGTTAAAGTCCAGCTGAGCACTGCAATAGAGTCTATTGTTGATCATACTGAAAAAGAAGACGCAGCGACCCGCAGCCAATATCAACTAATGACGACCAAAGAAGGCCTGCCTTGTCAGTACGAGTGCGAGTCTTTAGTGATTGCTTCAGGTGGGCTATCCATTCCTACTTTGGGTGCGACGGGTTTTGGCTATCAAATCGCTGAACAGTTTAACTTAAAAACCTACGCTACCCGTGCGGGGTTGGTGCCTTTTACCATCACAAATCAACTTAAATCTGTGTGCACGGAACTCTCTGGAAGTTCTTGTGAAGTGATGATGGAGTGCAATAATCAGAGCTTTCGCGGCAATATGTTATTCACCCATCGCGGCTTAAGTGGTCCTGTCGTTTTACAAATCTCTTCCTACTGGCAAGCGGGTGATACGGTTACGGTTAACTTATTACCTGATATCGATCTAGCGCAAGTGCTGCGAGAAACTCAACATGAACGGCCTAAACTGTCGTTGAAGAAGTTTATCGCGCAATGGCTAACTCAGAAAATGTCTGAGCAATTGGTTGAATTCTTTTTGTCCGCGTTATTCAAGCAAGGTATTCCCCAGACTTTAGCAGAACTGAATGCGGAGCAGATGGATCTTATTGCGGCTCAATTTAATGCTTGGCAACTCACGCCTTCAGGTACAGAAGGCTACCGCACTGCGGAAGTGACGTTGGGTGGAATCGATACCGATGAAGTCAGCTCTAAAACTATGATGGCCAAGAACCAGCAAGGTTTGTATTTTATTGGTGAAGTTTTGGATGTCACCGGACATTTAGGCGGTTTTAACTTCCAGTGGGCCTGGGCCAGCGGTTGGGCCGCAGCGCAATATGTATAAAGCGCTTCTTTATTAAGGCTCTTTGCTGATTCTTTACGGATTAGAGAATCGGAAGCGCGTAGTATGTTAAAACCATATGATCATTGCTAACAATAATAAATAGGAATTTTATGCGCTTTCACTTGCTGGCTATTTTTTTCATCGTATTTCTAAGCGCTTGCCAGGGTAATAGCCAAGAAGATGAACTCGGTTTAAGCCCAACATCCACTGACGTCGGCGGAGAAACTGGTGGAGAAACTGGTGGAGAAACCGACGGAGAAACTGACGGAGAAACTGACGGAGAAACCGACGGAGAAACCGACGGAGAAACTGACGGAGAAACTGACGGAGAAACTGACGGAGAAACTGACGGAGAAACTGACGGAGAAACTGATGGGGAGGATTTAAGGGCTGATTTTCCAGAAGTGGAATGTTCATTGACTCATAGTCCAAGCTATTCAGGAACGCCGCCTGGAAGTACGGTTGACTACCTATTTTATAAAAATTTAGCCGGTGATCTTTTAAATTATCAGTTGTCAGATGGCAGCAGTGAAAACCTACTTGCTGCACTGACGGATTACCACTCTTTAGCGGTATATCAATATATCTCGGGAAGCTCTTTAGCTGATTTACACAGTCAAAATCATGGTTTGTTATTAGCAACAGACCAACTGTTGTTCGCTAATTCAAGTTCTGGTCAGTTAAATCCTATCTCTAATTTAGATGTAAAAGGGCGCCGGGTTTGTAATCTTAGCCAGCGTCATACGTCTTTCGCTAGAATGCCTGAGCTTGAAATCCAATTGGATGTTGCCGGTTCAAATTCATCGTGTGATGTTTATTTAAAAGTAGATTTAAGTCTTGCTGCAGGTGATGATTTTAATATGCTCCCTAATGCCATCGGCGAAAAAGGAAATGCTATTTATGATCTAGCGGGTACTTGGCTGGGTAATTTTAAACGTAGCTCTCTCGAGGGTAATTCGGTACTTAATTTTGAGCTGCCTGATCAATGTACGGCAACAAATCTATTTCAGTTTGAGGAGGCTACCGATACCTGGGATGCTGATCAACAAGCGGATGGTAGTTTAATATTACGACTCGGTAATAAAGTCTTTTTAATAGCGGCAGGGGATGTGTTTGATTTTGTTAAACAGCAAAATAGTTATGTTTTGCCTGATCCACTTTATACCTTTACACGTTTTACTGATAATGATTGGTTTTCGGTTAATAGCGACTACGTGCATTTCAGTGATAGTGAATCGGACAGCTTTTATAGTTATAAAATAACGACAGAGGAGCTGTCTTCGGCGCAGACTTTTTTAAAAACGATGGTAGATCCTGCGCCAATAGAGAATTTTTATGGCTTTAAAAAGTTCGAAGTAGACGCTGATTCGGTATGGGTCGAGGTGATGTTCTATCTTATGCTGGATGTACTTGATGGCGATGGCGAACCCACATTTGATGGTGAAGGAAATAAAATACAAGTAGCGCAATATTGGCATCGGTTTAAGCGTTGGGATATCACTGGCCAATCATGGGATATCGACGCTCAACTGGATCATGTAGCAGATCGTGAAGGCAGTCGGACACTTTGGCACTCGATTAACAATAAAGCGTATGTGAAGATTAGAGAAGGTAATAGCCTACTGATAAAGCATAGTTTGTCTTCAGAAAGCTATGTCAGTGATTATTTACTGTCCGCAGGTGCTGCTAATTCAGTCGATAAAATTTGGCACTTCTTAGCAATTGATCCTCAATATAACGAGGGGATTAACGCGGTACTGGAGGCCGATTTTAGTAACGTAGATGGGACTATTGCTTTAAAAATTATTGATAACTCCGGCATTGAAATAGCCTTTCCTGGTTATGCAAATAAAGCCAAATTATTTTCACTAGGTCCATTACAAGGGGGGTTTTCGATGGTAACAGATCTATCTTGCGCGGCCGCTTGCGCAGAGGGTGATACTCCAGAATATGAAGTAACGGCATTGAAATTAAGTGATGGCACCGATATTACGGTGCATGCTGAGACCCTCTCAACTTCAGAATAAAATCAACTTCATCCTATGATGACTCAATGCTAGAATGTGCGCCTTAAAACGCACATTCTAGGTATTCCCTTCATGAAATTTGTTGCTAATGTCGATTTTAACGGTGGCCAATTACGCCCGTTAGATCAGTCAGACGTCGATACCATTGTTAAGTTATATCAAAAACAAACCTTAGCGGGTCAGAGCACAACCGCCAGTACAGAGCATGCAGAACGCATGATTACTCTCTCGGTTCAGATGGCTGCAACACAGCGTGGCCTAATGTGGGCGATTGAAGTGGATGGTCAAATGCTAGGTATGCTAAGCCTATATGACTGGCAGCCAACGTCGTTAAAAACTTTGATGCGTCTTGATGTATTGCCAGCGATAACTCAACAGCAGCAAGTCGATGCTTTAAGTACGGGCATCGATTTCTTGGCGAAAAAATATCATTTACGAAATTTCTCATTTCATTGTTTGCCGACTGATGATGAGGCAATGATATCGACAATTCAGCAGGTCGGTTTTATACAGCAGGCTTGCCTACGTGATTTTCGTCGTACCAGCCAAACAGAGTTCTCTGATATTTTAGTATTTAATAAAATTTTAGAATCGGCTCCAGAGACGCAGGGTGAGGGAGAGTCAGCATGAACTGGAATTTAAATACTGAGCACTATTATGTACGCTTTGCTCACGAAGAAGATATTCAAAATATTTATGCCTTATTAGGCGCGAATGATGTTGTGAAAAATCATCCGAAAAATCCGATGGTCGTTGAAGCACAAGCGATGGATGAAGCGCGCCGCATGGTTATGCAGTTTGAGGCCAAAGAAGCGGCTTTTTGGTTGGTTGAAGAAAAAGCGACGGGTAAGGTTATTGCGCGCATTAGCTTACAACAATTTAATTGGGTTAATGCCAGCGCTCAGCTTCGAATTGATGTGTTCAGTGATTTTAAAACTCAGTCAGCACTTTCCGAAATGATGTATGCGGTCGCTACATTAGCGTATGAAGACTTATCGCTGCATCGTTTGGAGTGGTTTTTACTCTTAGAAGATAAGTGCTTTATCGACATTGCGAAAGCTTTTGGCTTTAACCACGATGGTCAATTAATGAGCTTTTTAGAATTTGAAGGCTCGTGGATAGATTATCAGGTATTCAGTCTGTTGAAGACTGACGATGTATGGCAGCAGGCGATTAAAGCCCAAGGGTTGCCTCAATCTTAAGTTGCTAGTTAAATATTGTATTAAAAAGCGATCAAAAAGACCTTTGTTTTTTTCAGAATCCACTAAACTTATTCAAGTAATTGAAATATAAATAGTTTGAGCTGGAAAACATGGCTTCGAGATCGCAACAGGTTACTGCACCACCCAATCCGACAATCTCTGCTAAGGCCTTTAGCCTGCAACAGTTTGATTGCCCAAAATGCGGCTTATTTAGCCCTTGGGCTAATGAGCTGCTGTCTCTTCGTGAACAGGTAATAACAGACCCATTAACGGGCTTGTTTAATGTTAGGCACTTTCGCAGTGCTCTCGATATAGAGCTAGAACGAACTGTGCGCACGACCATTGCCACTTCTTTGATGATGATAGATCTTGACCACTTCAAACAGGTAAATGACGTGTGGGGCCACGAGGTGGGTAATCAGGTGCTCAAGCTGACTGCGCATTTGATCAAGCAAGTCACTCGTCAGTTGGATATCCAATGCCGCTATGGTGGTGAGGAGTTTGTGGTGATTTTGCCATCAACAAGCTTGTTGCTGGCCAGTCAAGTTGCTGAACGCCTGCGTCAGCAAATTGAAGACAGTGAAATCAGGGTCGGAGAGCAATTTTTAAAGGTGACCGCGAGTATTGGCTTGTCTGTACGTATGGCCCATGAAAAAGGAACGGCTTCAGACTTGATCAAAGCGGCAGATCACTGTTTGTATCAGGCAAAGTCAGCAGGAAGAAATCAAGTGTGTTTTGCCGGTTTAGAGCCAGAAAAAGAGGCGACAGTGAGTGGCGATGAGAAAGAAGCATTAATGGGGATGTTTTCAGATTACCAAGATTAAGCTTCAAGCATAAAAAAGCCTCTTATTGGATCGTCCAATAAGAGGCTTTTTTATGTCTAACATCAAATGAGACTAGAGGTTGCCAATCAAGGCAGTACTGCGATTAGGGTGTAATGATATCAGTGGGTCGCTATCAGCAGATTCGTCGAAGCTGTGACGTAGACGGAAAGCTGGGTCTAAGCGACGTGTGCACAGTGTTAAGCGCACGGTTAACCAACGGTAATCGCCTTTACTCGCCGCGTGCAATACGATGGACGCGTCATTATCGATGATGGCTTTGCAAATCGACACTAAATCCTGGCTGATGCCACGATCACGGTTTGAGATTTTATCCTGAGGTAGAGGGTAGCTCGCAATCGCTAAAGAGGTCTCCACACCATTACGGATAGGTGTTGCTTTACCTAGTCGTATCGGGGCGGTAACTCTTGTCTTTTTAGGCTGTTCTTTTACTTCAACGAAAGATTTCGTCTCGGTCTTTTTCTTGGCCAAAGATTGTAAACGAGAATTTTCAGCCTTTGCAGCGGCTAGCTGTTTTTGTAAATTATCCTTTTTGGACTTGTCTTGTGCGGCTTGATTTTTTTGTTTTTGCAGCTTTTCATTAGCTAAACGACGCTTACGCTCGGCTTCTTGCTTCGCTTTTTTATCAGCAGCGGCTTTCTTGGCGGCAGCCACTTTGGCTTGTTTATCAGAACTGGCTTTTTTCTTCCGCTCGGCATCCAAACGTTTCTTTTCAGCAACGGCAGCAGCGGCTAACGCTTTCTGCTTTTTCCGTTCGGCTGCAGTAGGCCCTTTTTTAGCCACTTTCTTTGAGCTAGCTTTACCACCGCTCAGCTTATCGTTCTTTTCTTGTGCCGCTTCTAAACCAGGGCTTAGAGACGCAACTTGCCATGCAATATCAAGGTAGCCTTGAGCTTGAGTGTATTTCTTCTTGGCAATGGCTTTATTGGCTAAAGACACGTACGATTCGCCGAACTTGAAGATCAGCGGTGTGATTCTGAAGTCGAAGGGTGCTTGTGCTCTAAAAGCATCAATACGCTCAAGTGCATTATTGCCAGCAGGTTTTGCTAAGCGTTGTGCACTGATGTCTGCTTGTATCTTCTTGAGCAGACCATCTAGGTCTTCTGTAGCGGCGTGTGCGTTCATGCTAAGAACGAGTGCTGCGGCGATAAATATTTGCTTCATATGGCTATAAGTGCCTGTTTGTTATTGTAAAACGCACATTGGGGATAGCATAAGATGAAAAAATTAGCGCATAATGTCAAGTTAAAGTGCGAGAAAAGGGGTAAAAAAGTATGATGCGTTGGGGTTCAATCGTTTTTTCACTGCCAGTGATCCTATTATTAAGCTTATATGGTTGGGAGCTTTCAATCGTGACTGAGTGTGCAGACCAAGGTTTGAGTTATGATTTTGGTTTAGAAAAGTGTGTACTGGGTGCGCAGAATATCGAGACGCCTTATTACGCTCGTCACACCATTTTTGTGAACTTGATGTTACTTATGTCGGTATTTGGTTCTGTGATGATGACGATGGCGATGATTAAGCGTGGTATGCAGCAAGATTAGCCGGTTATTAGCTAATCTCTGCTTTTAATGTGTGCCTAACAGCAACTTAAGTCGGTTAATGACTGCTGAAAGGGGATTTCCTTACCGCAGCCTTCAAATAGGCCAAAGTGTTGCTGCCAGTTACCGTAGAATTCAAAGTAGGGCTTAAAGCGGGTGTTTTCCAACATTCTAAGGGTGTTGCCGCAGACAGCTTCTATTTTGCCTTGTTCGAACCTATGGTGCCCATCTAGGTCGAAATACGCTTCATGCTCTGGAATGCCACCTAGGTATTTTACCGCTTGCCCATAATCTTCGCAGTCTGACTCGAGTTCATTGATTTTAAATAAGCGATAAGTCGCAGAATAAAACTTAATAGGACTTACTTTATTTTCCAGTTTTGCATTTTCAATCGTCAGTGGGCGATCACTCGCGAGTCGAGGGTCTGCAAAGCCTGCTTGCTTACTTAAGTTGAGAAAATCATTCCAATAGAGTGCGCCGCTTAAACATTCGCCATATAAAACGGGGTCATCTTGTAAATGCTGAGGAATCCGTCGATCTGCGTAGACATCAGAGAAATAGAATTCGCCGCCGGGCTTTAAGAGTTTGAAAGCGCTATTGAGTACGGCGAGTTTATCAGTCGATAAATTTAATACGCAGTTTGAAACGATGATGTCGAAGCTTGCTTCTTCCAGCCCTAGTTCATCTAAGGTTTCTAAGTAACCCTGAACGAACTCGACGTTACTTGTGGGATGATTAAATTGATCGGCATGAAATTCTTTGTATTTATTGGCAATGGTGAGCTGTTCTGGGGTCATATCAATTCCGATGACTTTCCCTGACTCGCCTACCAAGGCAGATAATAAATAGACGTCACGACCTGCACCAGAGCCTAAATCTAGTATTTTCAAACCTTCTAATAGCGGCGGGATTACGAGGCCGCAGCCATAATAACGGCTATCAACTTCGGGATGAATTTTAGCCAGGATGGGTTTGAGATATTCTGGCATTAGAGCAGGGTCACAGCAGGCGTTGGTTTTTAAGTCACTGCTGGTTTGTAGTTGCTTACCATAATAATCTTGAACTTCCAGCTGGGTCGTCATCATCTTGCGCCTTGCATAATTCATTCATTAGAAGAATGATTAGAATGTAACTAGGCAGATAGTTCAATTATTAGCTCAATTAATTGTTCAGTTGAAGCGTTATTTAAAGGCAGCACTTCTTATATTTTTTGCCACTGCCGCAAGGACAGCCATCGTTTCGGCTAGGATTTAACATTTGCGGTTGGTAATTTCCACTGTGGTAAAGCCAATGATCACTCTCGAAGTAAAACTGAGAGGTCTCTTCTAATAAGTGCCAGCCATCGAGTTCATAATAAGTTGCCTTAAAATGCACTTCGCCTTGTTGGCTATCATTCTTTGCGGACAATATTTCTAAGCGTTTCCATTGAGTACTAGCGTCTAGAGTAAGCTGGGTAGGTCGAGTTTCTGGGTGCCAGCTGGCCAATAAGTAAGCTTCGAGTTGAAGTGCAAAAGCGCTAAAGCGTGATCTCATTAAAGCTTCGGCGCTACTTGCGGGTTGCCCTCGATGTAATGCTTGGCAGCAATCAATGTAGTCTTTACCAGAGCCGCAAGGGCAATCATTTATGGACGGCGTAATAGGCATAAGTAGCTCAGGTATGATATTTATTGAATTCAGTCTGAGCATTATAAACACTAATGAAACGTTTAATGCTATTTGTCGTTAATTTCAGGACCTTTATAGCGTAATACCTGCTCGTAAGATTTTTTGTAAACCTTACGTTCTTTGGCAGCGACAAATTGGCTAGAGGCTAAGCTGTTTTCTTTCTGAATCTGTTGTGAGCTAATACCTATTAGATCGGTCGCATAGTGATATAAGTTATCTAAACGAAAGCCTTGGTTTTGGTTAGTCTTTAAATCAGATAGTGTTTTCGGTTTCAAATCAGCAAAGCCTTTTGATGCCCACGTAATAAAAGGTACTTCTATCATGTTTGCGGTGACATTATCTGGACTGTGGCCCTTAATATTAATTTTATCGTAGACCTCTTCTCCGTGATCAGAGAATAAGGTTAACGCTTTGATGGTTGCGCTATCTTGTTTCAGTATATTTAGCGTTTTCTGGACAACGAAATCAGTATATAAAACAGAATTATCGTATTGGTTAATACTATTGATTTTTCCTTGTGATAAGTCGTCTTCATAAGCTCGCACGTCAGTATCATTGAACTGGTTGAATGCTTCAGGGTAGCGATTGGCGTATTGAGCATGACTGCCCATCATATGAATAAATATGACCTTGTGTTTAGCATTATCGGCTAGTGCATCTTCAATGTAAGGCAGCATAAACTCATCGTAACGATTAACTTCAACACCTTGGTAGTCGTTGCTAATGAATTGGGTGATGTCAGCTTGATCAGCGATAGAGGCGAGTGTTGCTCGTAGCGGCTGTTGATTGGAAATCCACCAAGTTTTAAACCCTGCCATATTGGCGGTATCAATAATACTCGGTGATTTTCTGTAATCATTACCTTGTTCTGCCGCGGCTGATGTTAAAGCGACTCGCAAGGAGGCATTCGTTTGGGCGTGGCTACTAATGACATCGCTAAAAACGATAGCTTCTTCATCGAGTTGATTAAGGAAAGGCGTTGTCTCTCGATGATAGCCATAAACTGACATGTGATTTCGGTTAATCGATTCGCCAATTAGAAAAATATAGGTTTGTGATTCTTCTGAGTGGTCTAGTTGGGTATCATTTTTAATGGTATTAACCAGCTGCTGTCTCAACGCAATTTCTTGTTGTAACCCTATATGCCCTTTGTAATAAGAAGGCATGCTGCCTAGTACACCGGGAATAGTATCGTGAAAGCGTTGCATCACAGTAATGCGATACCCAGCTGTTAAAGTTAGCAGTATGCCAAGTGCGAGAAATGTAGTGCGCGCTTTGGTGCGATCGAAATTAAAATGAATACGTTTCAATATGCCGAATAGAATTAACCAGTAAAAACCTAAAATAGCGGCGAGAGGTAAAGAAGCATAGCTAGCGGCGTATTCAAGGGCCTCATTCGTATCGGTATTAAATACGGCTTCTAATGTTGCCGTCGTAAAAACACCGCCAAAACTAATGGCGTAACCAATATCAATGCTGCCACCGACAATAAAAGGTATTAATAATAATTTTATTAACCACGCTTTATTACTCAATAGGCCGATAAACATTAAAATTAATGTCCAGCCTAATCGTGAATTATATTCACCTTCGCGAACAAAGTCTGAGAACGTGATTTCAATAATTAGAGGGAACGCGAGTGCGAAAAAAATCGCTAGAAATGCAAAATAGAGGGGGCGATTTGAGTACGATTGTTTCATTTTAATACTTGCAAAGGTGAAAATTTAACGAAGTACTAATGTTAACAGTAGTACAAAAAATGCAGAAGACTTTAAATGAAACAATCTGTTCAGAATTTGATACTAGTTAGCATTAAACGGTATCAAACTCTGACCACTCATTATGAAATTAGTTTCCTGCTTTTTGTACACTTTTCATCAAATTACCAATTGCGACCATCAATGCTTCGCTGCGCTTCTCACTACGGAAAGCTTGCAGAATATGTTCACGCTTATTCGGTAGTGGCATTAAATCAGCGACCAAAGCATTGAACGCAGCTTGGCCTTGTTCATTACTGGCGAGGACATTTAAGAAGGCCAGCAATAAGTCACCTTTCAGGTCCAACCAACAGCGGCTGGCTATCGATGCTAAAACTTCGATGCTGGTGGCTTTTGGATGTAATAAGATGACTTCGAGTAACATTTGACGCTGTTCAATATTTTGGCTGTGCGACAGTGCGCGCACGAATGCGGCTAAGTCTGCAGGTTCAGCCCCTTCTTTAATGACTTGGGCCAAGCGGTCATTAATAGCAACAGAAAGAGGGAAGTCGGGTTCAATATTTTCTAAAAATCCCAATAAAGTATTTAACGGCGTCGCGGGCATATTAGCAATGCCTTGCGCGACGAGCTTCGCGTTCTTGTCTTTGTCGATGCTTACTACAACTTCAGCGATGCCTTGCAGGCCTAGTTGCTGCCAATTCTGCCAGCCCATATCTCCGCTTAAATAAGCGCGGGTGGTATTGTAAAAATCTGTGTGAGATTGGCCAAGCGTCGCCAAGGCTAAGGAATGGAAGTAAGCCATACGGTTTTGGTCAGGCTTATAATAACAAGGTGCTTCACCATGCTCTTTGTCGGGATATTGTAAGCATCTTAACCAATGGTTTAAGAACGCATCACGGTCGCCTGGCAAAATAAAATTTTGTTCATCAAGAGGCAGTTTTAAGAACCAGATGTTGTGATTACCGGCTTTTTTCGGATTCCAAGTAAGAATACCAATCCAAGCATGTTGCAAGTACGGGGATGGGAAGGGCTTGTTAAGCGCTTCAATATCAGCAAAATCCGCCTTTGAAATTTTCTGTATACGGCGGCCTAAATCAAAAACACGCATTTGCGCGCCAGTTTCTTCGACGAATTTGCTGATGCTCACGAGTAAACCCCAAAACTAATTATTAATTGCGCGACATTCTAGCGGATTGGCTCTAGGGTATCGAGGGCTGAATGTTTATATAATCCTAGATATCGTACAATGTAGCCTGTATCACTCTTGTAGAGAGGGGGTGGCGGGTAGATAAAATGTTAATAGGGCTTCTATGGCAGGTTATGAGCAGGTGAGGGCAGTACTGCAGTCTTTGCAGCAGGCGATGCATTGCTCAGGATGTTGGTCTAGCGTTGCTATCTCTGCGCAAGCATTGCAGAGCCAGCAGCCATTTTGTTTGGATACGATGAACTTTAACCAGTGGCTACAGTTCGTGTGTATTCCAAAAATGCAGACGATAATTGAAACTAATCAAGTATTGCCGACCTTTGCAAAGGGTCAGGGGTTAGAGCCAATGGCCAGTGAGTTTTATAAAAACACAGAGGCTGATAGGGCTATTATTGCTTTGATTCGTCAGCTTGATGATTTACTACAAGACTAAATATTTTAAAGAGAAGGGTTCAGATATGGCATTTATTTTAGCGGCATTGGGTGGCGTTGTTTTGGGTGGCGGTTTAGCGGGCTGGATTCTCTCTAATCGCTGGCAGCAACAGGTCGTATTAGTAAAAGAAGCATTGACTGAGCTGGCAGATAAACACCAGGCAGAGCAGCTGCAAAATAAAGAGCTTAAGCAAAAGTTAGCGGATACAAGTTATCAGTTAGGTGAAGCTAAAAAAGACTTAGCTGCGAAATAACATTCCGGATGGCGAAAGGTTGCAGGAAAGCTAATTATAGAAACGAATAAAGTCAGAGAAGAATAAAAATTACCTAGGGTAGTCTTTGATTCTTCTCTGTATAGGTGGCGTTCTTTAGCCTCTAGGTCAATTAGCTTTTATTTGGCTAAATATGCCGTAAGTTCTTCACTACCACCAATATACTCACCACCGATAAAGATCTGCGGTGCCGTTTCCTTACCCGACATGGCCCGTAAAGAAGTAATACTTGCATCTTTACCTAGCAAGATTTCTTCGTAGCCTAATCCCGCAGCGGTTAGGTCTTCTTTCGCCTTGGCGCAGAAAGGACAACCCGGCTTACTGATAATGCTTACTGAAACCGGTGGTTTTGCATCAGCATTGATGTAGCCAAGCATGGTATCCGCATCAGATACTTCAAATGGGTCGCCTGGCTTTTGTGGCTCGATGAACATTTGATCGATTACGCCATCTTTTACCAGCATGCTGTAGCGCCAGCTGCGTTTGCCAAAACCTATATCGGATTTGTCTACTAGTAATCCCATGCCGTCAGTAAATGCACCCGTGCCATCAGGGATGACACGAATATTGCCCGCTTCTTGATCGGCTAACCAAGCATTCATCACAAAAGTATCGTTTACACTAATGCAGACGATTTCATCAACACCATTATCTTTGAATACACTCGCTAATTCGTTGTATCTAGGAAGGTGAGTAGAAGAACAGGTGGGAGTAAAAGCACCTGGCAGAGAAAAGACGGCAACGGTCTTCCCTTTGAATACATCGTCGGTGGTTACATTGACCCATTCATCGCCTTGGCGAGTAGGCCAAGTTACTTGAGGTACTGTTGAACCAGTGCGATCTTGTAATGTTGTCATCTTCTTACCTTTTGATTGAATATGTTTGTTGTTTTGACTGAGTTCAGTATGGACAAGGATTCGGAAATGGTGAAATGAATAGATTAAATCGAGGCGTTAGTTTTTAGCTATCAGGATTCATTGGCTAATAGCTATTGTAACTTAAACCATCATTTAGAATAAATAGCGACTGGTGACGGACAGTTCGTTACACATAAGCCGTAGTCGAAGTTTTCCTTGAGGGTGGCTTCGATAGAGATGTTTAAGGGCAAATAGAGGTTGGTATAGATACTCGAAACAAAGGTTTCGCCAGTATTCTGGCTCGACTAGGTCCAGCGTGGTTTCGAATAATGTTTTATAGACGCGTTTTAGCCAGCTTTCCTGTAATTGAATGCGATTTGCTAAGCCTGCTTTATTCGCCATTTCTAAACCGAGGTCGATATATTCATTTAGGAAGGCTTCTTGTTGCTCAAGATGATTGAGCTTAGGGCAGTGACGAATATCGTTTTCCAATTGCTGAAATCGATTCAGCGCTTCGGCTTGGCTCAATACTGGCTGGCTTGTCATTATAAAACTCCTCATTCCCCTTCTGTTTGGAGAAGAGGGTGCATGTCTTTATTGTCTGTGTATTAAAGATAGTGAGAATCGTTACTATTTGCAATGCCTAAATGAGAATTTATCTTATTTATATGAGGTGAGTCAATTTACTATGAAATCACTGATTTGATGTTGTGGGTTTGTAGCACAGCATGTGTACATAGCGAGCGAGGTCCCTGTAGGGAGTTAACTCGCCAAATTCAGATTCGCTGGCGGCAACTGCTTCCAACCCAACGCGGTCACGTATTTTTTGGTGCATGTGATCATAGATAAAACGGATTCCACGCCAAGACTTAACTTCTAGGCCAAGGTCGATCAATTGATCGTGCACCCATTGTGGTTCGAGGGGCTGTTGGGGTGAGATGCCTTCTTTTGACATGCGTTCAGTGCTGGTGGTTGGAGCGTGAAGTTTGCCGTTCATAATACCTCGCCAGGTTTTTCCATGAACATTGTAAAACATAATCGATAGCCAGCCGCCAGGTTTTACTTGTTGATAAAGCGTACTCAGTGCTTCAGTGGGGTCGACTAACCACTCAATTACCGCATGATTCATGACGAGATCAAATTGTTGGTCAAAATATTGAGGAATATCTTGGATACTGCATTGGGTGAAATTAACCTGAGATTCTAGGCCTTGCTCTTTGAAGAGAGATTTTGCTCCGACAAGCATTTCAGCTGAAATGTCACAGAGCTCAATTTTATGGCCTTTTGCTGCGAGTTCAGAGCTAAATTGGCCCATACCTCCACCGGCATCCAAAATAGAGAGTGGTTCTTCTTGTCCAATGTTGAATTTAGAGAAATCATCCCGTAAAGCATATAAACGCAGCATTCCTTTGGGGGTGCCATAGATGTTCTTTTTAAAGCGCTTGGTTAAATTATCAAAATTGCGATCGCTTGGGCTGGTCATTTAACACTCTATGGCGCCAATTAGATTTATAATTAGAGCAGTGGGGAAAGTAGTAGATGCTGCTATTGTAAATATACAGGGGCTTAACTGCACGGCATAATAGGGCCAGGTTTCAAATAGCGGTTAATTCAGTATTTAACCAAGCGATTAGCAAATTAATTAATAGGGCATATATTTCATCATGGCGTCGACTTCAGAAAACTTTTTTTCAACAACCCAGTTAGCAAAGAAGCTAAATCGAGATGCTAAAGATGTTTTTTCTTTATTATCCGATCGTGGCTGGATTAAGCGTGAAGGAAAGGTTTGGCGTTTATCCACTAAGGGCGAGTTTGAAGGTGGGCGTTATACCCAGCATGAAAAGTTTGGTGAATACATAGTATGGCCTGAAGAGATTAAAGAGCATCGTCTCTTTAATAATGAAACATTTAACTTTCTTACTGCATCACAATTAGGTAAATCGCATAAAATACCTGCAAAACGTATGAATTTGATTTTGTCGGAGCTCGGCTGGATAAAGCGATTTCACCATGGCTGGAAATTAACCGCATTAGGTCAGGCAGTAGGCGGTCAGCAGGTCGAGCATGAAGGTACAGGTATGCCTTATGCTCAATGGCCTGAGCAAGTACGTCATAACCTACAATATAAAGTGACGTTAGAAAAATTGTCTCAACATAATGAGCACTTATCGAAAGAAGCTGACTTCTTTATTGCTGGTGGACGTTTGTGTGAGTGTTTAGACGGCCATCAAGTGGAATCTGCAGCTTTGGCTGAGATAGATAATTGGTTATATGTCTCAGGTATTAGCCATGCTTATCGTCGAGAAATACCAACAGAGTTGGATCATGGCACTGAGAGAATAAAAGAAAGCATCAGTTGTGACTTCTATCTTCCTATTGGACATATCTATATAGAGTATTGGGGCCAAGAAAAAAGCCCTGCGGATATTCAGGCTAAGCTTGCACGTAAAGAAATTTATCATGCCGCAAAATTGAAACTAATCGAACTCAATGAAAACGACCTTAATCAATTAGATGATGTCATGCCTAAGCTTCTGCTGCAGCACGATGTAGACGTCTATTAAAGGTTGAGTAATTAAGCATGGCAACGGTTGGTTCTCACTATATTAAGACGGCACTCGGTGGTGCAAAAGCGAAAGGTATTGATACGCGTGCATTGTTAAGAAAGGCACGCATATCTGATAAGCAAATGAATGACCCAAATGCCCGGGTGCACGTGGATTTAGTCGCGAAGCTTTATTCCTCTATCGCCTCAGAGCTCAATGATGAGTTTATGGGCTTTACTGAGAAGTCCTTAAAAGTAGGTACTTTTGCCTTGATGGCCGATTGGGTGAGTTACTCGTCTAATTTGGAAGAGTTATTACAAAAAGGCATTCGTTTTTACAATCAAATAACCGATGAAGTGCAGATCTCGCTAGAGTACGAAGGAGATCATGTTTACTTCACCACGGTCTTTCGTCGACCCGAGCTAGATTTCGAGCACTTCTATATAGAGTACTGGCATGTCATTTGGCATCGCTTTGCTAGCTGGTACATTGGTAAGCCGATTAAACTTCTGGGCTCTTATATAAATTACACGCCGTTAGATAAAGCTGAATACGACTTACTCTTTCGTTGTCCTACTTATTTAAAGAGCAAGTACAATCGCTTGGTATTTCATCGTAATTATCTACACGAACCTCTTATAAAGAGTCAGCGTGAATTGCAGGTATTCTTACGCCGTGCGCCGATTGATCTATTGACGATTCCTGGCGAAGACAGCAGTTTAAGTGCGCGTATCTATCAGTTACTTGAGCCTAAGTTAAATCAAGGTATTGTCGTCCCCGGTTCTGTTGAGTTATCTAAAGAGCTTTCTATGAGTGAGCAGACTCTCAGGCGAAAGCTTACCGCTGAGGGAACTAGCTACCAGCAGATTAAAGATAATCTGCGTAATGATATGGCCAATAAGCTATTGCGTGATCGCAGCATCACTATTGCTGCGATTGCTAAACAATTGGGATTCAGTGAGCCGCGTGCATTTACTCGTGCCTATAAACAGTGGATGGATGTGACGCCTCGTGAATATCGCGCGCAGCGATTGGGGCGCATGGGTTCTAAGTAGATGTTTGTGATTGGCTTTTTGCTTTTTAAACGCGACTAGTTGGTTTTCTAATCGTGATTTGCTTGCGCTCACGATGGTGATTGAATTTTGTACGGCACGCCGTGAACCCGTCCATGGGGGCTCGCTAAAAGATCCCTCTTTTAGACGTCCTACAAAATTAATCGCCATCGTTTACCGCAAATCACTTCCGCCTTTGAGACCTGATAGGGCCACTTCTTTGGTGTTCGCGCAGCTTTGACTAAGTGATAAGCCGTCATCACATAGAATCATTAAGCAATCATAAATCTGTCCAACTATTCACGCGTCCCCGAAAAGGAATCGCCCGATGCAGTGCGTGAAACGTTATCAAATGACGGCGTCTTGAAAAGTGCCAAAGCTGTATTCTTTATTGGTGCACCTATATAGATACTAAAAAAGTAGAGCTTTTGGTTTCTTTTGGCTCTTTAATCTTTCCAGAATGTGTCCTTACCTCCTTGATTCATCCAGAATCTAGCCTATTCTCTAGTTCCTAGACAGATTCGTACGATTACTAAGCTGTTTTGATGGGTTGTGGATTAAATTCATTCATTTGTAATACTTTCACAGGAAACGGTTGACGGGGCTGTGGATAAGCGTATTATTCGCCGCCTGCTTAGACAGAACGACCTTCGGGAAGTGCTGAATGAGTTGAGATAAGGTGTTGTTTTTAAAGGTTTTTTTGAAATCTTTCTGAAAACAAAGG
>JBALXI010000030.1:0-58404 GCA_036960605.1 Oleispira sp.
CGCTGTATTTGCGTTGTTTGGTGAGGTATTGCAGCAGTTCAATGTTGGCTATTGCTGAGTCTGACGCTTTCTCAATTGCCGGCGGCGGTGACACGTTAGCCGCTGTGGATAAGTACGATATTGCTGATAAAGTATCGTATATCTCTACCGGTGGTGGTGCTTTCTTAGAATTCGTAGAAGGTAAGACCTTGCCAGCCGTTGCTATACTAGAAGCACGCGCGGCTAAGTAAGTTGCTGGTTTGTAGGCATTATAAGAGATGAGGCGATATTTATGCAGTTGCTAGTACCGCTAAAAGTACAGGCATTAAAGATCGGCTCGTTGGCTCTAATCATAAGCCTGCTAGGCTGTGCGACTGAGCCATTTGTAACGGACGAAGGCAGTGCTGCCGCGCAGCATGCCGATCGTCAGAATATAGAGTTTCTGGAAAAAGGAGTTCCTAGAAGAAGTCCTGATAGGTTGCGCCAATAGGTGAGCATTATTTAAAACTGTAGCAAACCAAAAAGGAATTTAGGTTGAAGAGTATATATTTTCTTACGTTGTTAATTGTTCTTACAGGTTGCGCTGGTGTGAAAACACAGCCGCCAGGAATATTCGATTATGTCGCTAATAATGAATTAACTCAGTTACAAGCATTAGTGGATAAGAATATTGATCTCAATGGCGTTGATGATTTTGGTCGAACAGCTTTACACCACGCAATGCGTAATAAGAATGCAGCGGCGAAAATATTATTGGCGGCTGATGCCAATCCAAATATACAAGATAGAATGGGTTTTACACCGTTACACTTGGCAGTTCATTACAAAAATTCGGCGATGATTATTCCTTTGTTAATCGCGGGCTCAAGCATTGATATGCATACTTTTGCTAGCGCTTGGTGTACGCCGAGAGGGAGAATCCGAACAGATAAAGGATTAACTGCTCTCGGCTTGGCTGAGCGCTGTCAGTATCAGTCAGCAATATTGGCTTTTCAACGCTATCAGCTTGATTTTTCTACTTGGCAGGGAGCCTTAACAAAAAATTCTATAGCTTCGTATCAAGCCTATTTAAGCCAAATAAATAAGCCGCTGTTTAAACACCAAGCCCAAGAGAAGCTTGAGCAAGCCATTGAGCAAAGGCGCATCGCGTTAGAGGAGCAGAAAATTTGCCAGCTTAATCAAGAGGGCTGGTATCTAGTCGATGGGCAGTGCAAAGATGATTTAGCGGATGGTCAAGGTCAGGCGGTTACGTTGGAGAATAAAAAGTTTGTAGGCTCATTTAGCAGCGGAAAAATGGTCTTCGGCCAACTGTTACTTAATGACCAGATGTTATGGGAAGGCGCTGTACTCGCTGGCAAGCCAGAAGGTGAAGGTGTTTGCATATTTGATGGTTCTCCTGAGGAGTGTAAATGTTATCAGGGTGAGCGTATCGATAGCTTACACAAACAGCGTGAAATGATGGTTGTTCATATGGCCAAGCTAGAGAATCAGATTGCAAGGTTGCAACGCAGTATTAATCGTCAAGGAAAGGCGCTGACTAAGGGGGATACCTCAGATTCTCCGTTTGGTTATTTGGCTGATTTGAACAGTAAAGACAAGTATAAGCGAACGTCGGCACAAATTCAGGCAGCAATAGGCCTATTTGAAGTGCTATCGAAGTAAGTATTGTAAGTGGTTATTTCTCTTAACCGCATAAGCCGCTAGAATAGCGGAAAATGAATTCAAGAATTTTAGAAAAATTAATAGGGTATTTAACATGGCATTAATTAGCATGCGCCAAATGTTGGACCACGCAGCCGAGTTCGGTTATGGCGTTCCAGCTTTTAACGTAAACAACCTAGAGCAAATCCGTGCCATCATGCAAGCCGCTGATTTGACTGATTCTCCAGTGATCGTGCAGGCTTCTGCCGGTGCTCGTACTTATGCGGGTGCTCCTTTCTTGCGTCACCTAATTCAAGCGGCGATTGAAGAGTTTCCACATATTCCTGTGTGTATGCACCAGGATCATGGTGGTTCTCCGACTGTATGTCAGCGTTCTATCCAGTTGGGCTTTAGCTCAGTGATGATGGATGGTTCTTTGGGTGAAGATGGTAAGACCCCAATGAGCTACGACTACAACGTAGCCGTGACTAAGCGCACTGTTGAAATGGCACACGGTTGTGGTGTTTCTGTTGAGGGCGAGCTGGGTGTTCTTGGTTCTCTTGAAACAGGCCAGGCTGGCGAAGAAGATGGTGTTGGCGCTGAAGGTACATTGAGCATGGATCAAATGCTAACAGACCCTGAAGAAGCGGCTGACTTCGTTAAGCAAACTGGCGTTGATGCTTTGGCAATCGCTTGTGGTACTTCACACGGTGCTTATAAGTTCACTCGTCCACCAACGGATGACATCTTAGCGGTAGATCGCATTAAAGAAATCCATAAGCGTATTCCTGATACTCATTTGGTAATGCACGGTTCTTCTTCTGTTCCACAGGAATGGCTAGCAATCATCAACGAATTCGGTGGCGAAATCCCTGAAACTTATGGTGTGCCAGTTGAGCAAATCGTTGAAGGTATTAAGCACGGCGTTCGTAAAGTGAACATCGATACCGATTTACGTTTGGCTTCTACCGGTGCGATTCGTCGTTTCCTTGCTCAGAACCCTTCTGAATTCGATCCACGTAAATACTTCAAGGCTTCTGTAGTGGCCATGCAAGATATCTGTGTTGCTCGTTATGAAGCGTTTGGTACTGCAGGTAACGCGTCTAAGATGAAAGCACTTTCATTAGATGCGATGTTTGATCGTTATCAGTCAGGCGAATTGGATCCAAAGATTAAATAATCTTTGTTTCTATTTTAAAAAGCCTAAGTTAAGCAATTAGCTTGGGCTTTTTTGTGTCTGAAAAATGGTATTCGCTATCCGAGATAATTTTGTTAATCTGCTGGGTAAATCTAGGCATTAGGAGTTGTGATGAAAAAGGAATTTGAGATACGGGGAGATGAGCTTTATCTTTCTATATTAGGTACATCATCAGTACTTACCGTAATTGGGGTGTTGTTTGCTTTACCCGGAATGATTGCTTGGTTAATGGGGATTTGGTCTGTGCTTTTCAGTCATGATCCGATGTCGATAGCCGATTTTTTCAAGCTGTTTTTTGCTGGAGGGCTTTTTGTTCTATTGGGCTTTGCTCTGGCAAGTTTTAGAATGTTAAAATCTATTAATAAAAATGCTACGCACATCAAGGATTACTCCAGCGTATTAGGTTTTCAGAGTGCAAAAACATTACCTATATCAAAAGTCTCACGATTAGAGTTAAGCCAAGAATGGCGTTCTAGTAGTTCAAGTAATGGCGGCTCGAGTTACTTGGTATATCCGATTAAAATTGTCACTCAAATTGCTACGCATGACTTGAATGATACCACTGAGTTTGCGGTCTCTCGCAGGCAGGCGGAAGCGTTAGCCAAGTTTCTTAATATCACTTTACTAGATTCTAGTAGTGGCGAGGGGTTTGAGAGAAAACCTTCAGAACTCGATGATAAAATTATAGATTCAATTACAGAGCGTATTGAAGCGCCGATATTACCTGCGGATTCTAGAATTCAGGTACTTAAAGGTCAAAACAATATCACATTGAAACTATCTGCTAGAAGAGGTGTTGTTGCATCGGGATTATTTAGACTACTTTTTCTTGCGCCTGCATTTTGGTTTATATCTGAAATGCTTGATGGCTTTTCTATTGATGGGAAAAACTGGCTGATCCCTGTCATTGTTGGCACTGTTTTTTTTATGATCCTTTTATTCAATATCATTAAGCATCTATCACCGTTAGTCAGTCTTCCGGAATTAACTCTCACGCCCCAAAAAATCACCTATCGTGCTATTTGGTATAAAAAGGCAGTCAGTATGGACTGCGCAGATATCGAAGAAATAAACTCAGATGATAATCAGTGCATACAAATAGTTTCCGACCATGGGAAAATTGATTTATGGATGTATAAATCTGAGTCCGATAAAGACTTTGTTAAAAGTATGCTGATGTATTGCCTACAGTTTACTAAAGATGATACTTTTAGGTGACTATGATATTTCAAACGATCATCATATTGTGGTGACCTAAAGTCCAATGAGCGTATCATTTCTCAGCGCTGATAAACTATACTAAGTTAACTCTCGATTCATCGTAATAACGGCCAACGATTTAATAATAAACTTTATTCAGAGATTCCATGAAAACAATATTTATAAAAATAATAGCCATCCTCTTGTTGATTAACCCAGTAGTTGTTTTTTCTTCTGGTATAGTTAACAAGTCTTCAGCTGAACCTGCTGGCTCAGTTATTAAGCTGAACGCGTTGCTATCGGGTAAAAATGAGGGTGAGATAATATCCTTAGATTCTAATGTTAATCGCCAGTTTTTATCACTATCGAGAAAAGATCTGAAAGTTTGGGATGTTTCTGAACAAGAATTAATTAAGAGTATTAAACGCTCAGATCGCGGCTATTACGTTGATGCAAAATTTTCTAATGATGGTTTGAATTTATATGTATTAACGGAGAAATTATTCTCTGTATATAGCTTGAAAGATTTCACTGAAATATTTTCAATACCGGTGGGAGGGGGCTATAAGTATTATGATTTCGAAATTACTGAAGATGATAGCAAGCTTTACACTTTGAGCCAAAACGGACTTGTTTCTGTTTATGACCTAATACAAAAAGAAGAAATAACGCGGTTTTCAGTGAATACCTCAAAATCAATTGAGTTATCACCTAATGAGAAATACATATTCGGGTTCAAATCTTACAAGGGTTCTATATATCAAAGTCAGACAGGTGAGCTGGTTAATACATTAGAGTATGAGCGGAGCCTTCAAAATTCATTTTTTGTAGATAATAACAATATAGCGTCTATTCAGGGTGGCCGAAAAACTAATCTTGGAGTAACAAGTTATCAGACAGATTATTCATCATCTAACTTCAAATCATTAGAAAAAACGTCAACCATGACAATGGCTAAGAAAGTATCTTCTTTTAAGGTGATTGAAAATTTAGAGCTTTCTTTGGTGGCTTTTAAGGGCGACGAGAATGTTCGAATATTAGATACCAAGGTGCAGGGGAAAGACGCAGAGATTGTTACCGTTGCAAATATTGCGAAGAAGGGCATTCATCTATCCAGTAACGCGAGAATGTTGGCGGTGGGTACGAATGAAGGGCACTTTAAAATTTATGATACTGCTGAAGTGTTTACTTCAGTATCCGTATTAGCAGAAACGCCAAAGGTGGAGGCTGCAAAGGTTGAAATGCCAAAGGCTGCAACTCCAAGCGTTATGATAGTTGAGGCTGTGACTCCTGAAGTAATAGTCCCAGAATTGGTTGCACCTGCACAAACATTAAAAATAATAGCTTCAGTCACCGAGGGGATTGCCCCTCTCGAAGTCATGTTCAGCATTGTAAGTGGCTACCCTGAGCAAGTGGATAGCTATTATATTAATTTATCGGGCAAAGAATCCCTGAGTAACGGGCCTCCACCGATGACTCTAACTAAAATATTTCACAAGCCGGGATCTTTTAAAGTCTTTGTTGCGATCAAGGATAAAGCCGGAAAAGTTGTGGACAGTGAAGTAATCATAAAAACAAGGGAGCAAACGTTTTCTGATTTCAAAGCGACTTATCAGTAGCGTGTATTGTGTTGTATGAAGTAAGTGTTGATGTTAATAGTTCTCCCCTCGCGAGTATTGTTAGCATCAAGAAAGACACCTGTTTGAAGCGTATGCAGGAAAAAAAGTTGCTATATTATCGGTCTGCCAAGGCTTATGTTTTTCCATAATCGAAGCGAACAGTTCAGATTCTAATAGTTCACTCAACCACAGAATCAATCTTGGATATGGGCTTTGCTCAAACCATTGTTTATCCACATGCGCGAACTGACGTACGAAAGGAAATATCGCAATATCTGCCAGACTCATTTTTGGGGTGAATAGATAGCAACTGTGCTCTAAAAGCTGTTCAAGTTTAGCCAAGAACACTTCCCCCAACTTCCTGTAATGCTCTTCTGTTTCTTCAAAGCGATCAGCATATTTATAGTGGTCTAGCGCCCACTTAAATGGGCCATCATTTTCATCAATCAGCTCATTGATTTCTAACTGCAGGTGCAAGGGAGTGTATTGTGTTTTGAGTACCTCCGCAGCCTGATCTAATGCCCATATCATTATATCGCGACTCTCATCTACGAGTATTGGATCCGCTAGCGACTCTCCCTGTGCAAGTAAGACCGGTACGGTGGCTTTCGGGCTGATAGCCAATAATTCCTGCGGTTTATTTTTTAAAACCACTTCTCTTAACTCCAAGCTTTGCGCCGGTAAAAATAGCGTGCACGCTAATCGTGCACGCATGGCATAAGGGCAGCGACGAAAAGAATACAAGATGCCTAATTTATTATCAGTTACAGGGGGGAGAGAAGAAGTAGGCTGGGAATCTGACATAGGTAAAATCTAATAAAGAAGAGTGTGGGAGATTATAAGGCCAAAAGGCAGGCAAAAAAAATCCCAGTATGAATTAAATCAAACTGGGATTCTTTTATCAGCGATTAGCTTATAAATAATAAGCTGATGTCAGTAAAAGCTTAGTCTTTCTTAACTTTCTTCTTACCGAAACGCTTACGATCAGTCTCTGTAAGATGCTTCTTACGTAGACGGATGCTTAGAGGTGTTACTTCAACCAACTCATCATCTTCGATGAATTCAAGTGCTTGTTCAAGCGTATGGCGAATAGCAGGAACTAGGTTGATCGCTTCATCCGTACCAGAGGCACGTACGTTAGTAAGCTGCTTACCTTTAGTTGGGTTAACGCAAAGGTCGTTATCACGTGCGTGTAAACCAACGATCTGGCCTTCGTAAACTTCAGCAGCTGGCTCCATGAACATGCGTCCACGATCCTGCAAACCAAACAAAGAGAAACCAAGTACTTTACCAGCAACCATAGAAACCATCACGCCGTTATGGCGAGTAGAACCTAGAGTCTTATGAACAGGACCGTAGTGATCAAATGTATTGGTTAAGATACCAGAACCAGAAGTCATGGTTAGGAAGTCAGAACGGAAGCCGATAAGACCACGTGCTGGCATGATGAACTCAAGACGTGTACGTCCTTTGCCATCTGGAACCATGTTAGTCATTTCAGCTTTACGGTTACCCATCTCACTCATGATCGCGCCAGAGTGCTCTTCTTCGATGTCGATCATAACCTGTTCATAAGGTTCTTGAAGTTCGCCATCAACCATCTTCTGAACAACTTCAGGCTTACCAATCGCCATTTCGAAGCCTTCGCGACGCATGGTTTCGATCAATACTGAAAGGTGTAATTCACCACGGCCAGAAACTTTAAATTTCTCTGGAGATTCGCCTGGCTCAACGCGTAATGCAACGTTGTGGATCAATTCTTTTTCTAGGCGGTCTTTGATGTTACGTGAAGTAACGAACTTACCTTCTTTACCAGCGAACGGAGAGTTGTTCACTTGGAAGGTCATGCTTACTGTTGGCTCATCAACGCTCAAAGGAGGCATTGCTTCAACAGTATCCATGGAGCAGACAGTATCGGAGATACCTAGCTTGTCGATACCCGAGATACAAACGATATCCCCAGCTTGTGCATCGTTAGTAGTAACACGGTCAAGACCTTTAAAGCCTTTCACGTCTTGTACACGAGCTTTACGAACTTTGCCTTCAGCATCAACCACTTGTACGTCTGTACCTGGCTTCAACTTACCGCGAGTGATTCGGCCAACACCGATAACACCAACGAAGCTATCGTAATCTAGTGCAGAGATTTGCATCTGCAAAGGACCGTCGGCATTTACTTTAGGTGCTTCAACGTGATCAACGATCATCTGGAACAATGGCGTCATGTCTTCAGCCATAGCATCAGGTTCAGTACCTGCGATACCATTGATTGCAGAACAGTAGATGATTGGGAAATCTAGCTGTTCGTCAGTTCCGCCTAAGCGATCGAAAAGATCGAAAACTTGGTCAGCAACCCATTCTGGACGAGATCCAGGACGGTCAATCTTGTTAATAACAACGATTGGGCGCAAACCCTTCTCGAATGCTTTCTGTGTTACGAAGCGCGTTTGTGGCATTGGGCCATCAATTGCATCAACGATAAGGCAAACAGAATCTACCATCGACATAACACGTTCCACTTCACCACCGAAATCGGCGTGTCCAGGAGTATCGATGATGTTAATGCGGTGGTCGTTCCACTCAATTGCAGTATTTTTTGCAAGAATGGTGATGCCACGCTCTTTCTCTTGGTCGTTCGAGTCCATGACTCGCTCGCCGGCTTGGTTACGCTCAAGTGAACCTGATTGTTCAAGCAACTTATCAACCAAGGTAGTTTTACCGTGGTCAACGTGAGCAATGATGGCGATATTACGTAAGTTCTCGATCACAATTAGGGACCCTGAGTTATTGCCCGGCAGGCTAAGCAAAAATGCTAGCTTGGGTGGGCTTGGCTATAAAAGGCCGCGATTATACATTAGCTAGGGAGAGAATGCTGAATAAATTAAGAGAAAGTTGGTCGACTTTTGTACAATAGGAGGTAAATATCAAGAAAGCCCTGTTTTTGTGCTAATAAAGTTTTATCTTGGGGCATAGTTGAACCTATAATGTGCCAATCCACAGTGTGTTTGTCTGATATTTGCAACTGTGCACCACTTTGGGTCTGCAATATATTTAACGCATCTTAATGGTGCGTTATGTTGTGATTGTTTCAGGCTAAAGCCTTGGAAGCATCGGCTTGGTGGTGAATTTGTTGAATGGCATAATAGTTGCTGTTTGATTATTAAACTTAGGTGGTGGCCATTTTGTATGGACCGCTGAATTAGATAAAAATACATCTGGAGACTATATATGTCTGTAAATACTCTGAACATGATCAAAGAGAACGACGTTAAGTGGGTTGACTTACGTTTCACTGATACTAAAGGTAAGGAACAACACCTTTCTATTCCTTCTGGTTATGTTGACGAAGAATTTTTTGAAGTAGGCCAGATGTTTGATGGCTCTTCTATTGCTGGCTGGAAAGGCATTAACGAATCAGACATGATTCTTCTTCCAGATGATTCTACTTGCTACCTTGACCCGTTCACTGAAGATTCTACTTTGATCTTGCGTTGCGACATCATTGAGCCTTCTACTATGCAAGGCTACGAACGTGATCCACGTTCTGTTGCTAAGCGTGCTGAAGCATTCCTACAGGCTACTGGCCTTGGTGATACAGCTTTCTTCGGTCCTGAACCAGAATTCTTCATCTTTGATGATGTACGTTGGGGCGCAGACATGTCTGGCAACTTCTACAAAATCAACTCTGAAGAAGCTGCTTGGAACTCCGGTACTAAGATGGAAGGCGGCAACATGGGCCACCGTCCAACCGTTAAAGGCGGTTACTTCCCAGTTCCACCAGTAGACAGCTCTCACGATATGCGTGCTGCTATGTGTAATACTATGATGGCTATCGGTCTTGATGTTGAAGTACATCACCACGAAGTGGCGACTGCTAACCAGAACGAAATCGGCGTTCGCTTCAATACTCTAGTTAAGAAAGCTGATGAAGTTCAAATGTATAAGTACGTTGTTCATAACGTTGCTGCTGCATATGGTAAAACAGCTACTTTCATGCCTAAGCCAGTTATCGGTGATAACGGTTCTGGTATGCACGTACACCAGTCTTTCTGGAAAGACGGCGAAAACCAATTCGCGGGTGACGGCTATGCTGGATTGAGCGAAATGGCTCTTTTCTACATCGGCGGTATCATCAAGCACGCTAAAGCGTTGAATGCGTTCACTAACCCATCAACGAACTCTTACAAGCGTCTGATTCCTGGTTTTGAAGCTCCTGTAATGCTTGCGTACTCTGCTCGTAACCGTTCTGCTTCTATCCGTATTCCTTACGTTGCGTCTCCTAAAGGCAAGCGTGTTGAAGCTCGTTTCCCTGATCCAATGGCTAACCCATACCTAGCATTCTCTGCTATGTTGATGGCTGGTATCGACGGTATCAAAAACAAGATTCACCCTGGCGATGCTGCTGATAAAGATTTGTATGACTTGCCAGCTGAAGAAGCTGCTGCAATTCCACAAGTTGCTGGAAGCTTGCGTGAAGCGATTGATTGTCTGAAGCTAGACATGGACTTCTTAACTGAAGGCGATGTTTTCACTAAAGATATGATCGAAGCTTACATCGACCTAGCGATGGAAGATGTTTACCGTGTTGAACAAACTACTCACCCAGTAGAATTCGACATGTACTACTCTCTATAAGTCTTCGGCTGCTAAAGCCTAAAACTAAAGAGTGAGAAAAACCGTTACTTAGCAATAAGTAGCGGTTTTTTTTTGCCTTTTATTATCACCTCCCTACAATGTCCCCAAACTCAAGGAACGCTGTTTAATAAACGCGCAGAGTTGTTATTACTCATTCTCTAAGGACAGAAAATGCCTTTCAAATATCTTTCGTTATTTTGTTTTACCTGCTTGTTTACCGTTCCTGCTTGGGCCGAATTAGATTCTAATACGGCGTCTTATGCTGAGCTTCAGATGCGCTTGTTAATGTCTGATCATCAGGCTGCTGAAGAAGAGCCAGTTGCGACTGCGGATATTGAAGCGAGTGAGATGAAAGCATGTGAAGATAAAATTGCGGCGGTGCATGCATTATTACAATTCATTCCATCAGCGGATAAAACTCATAGCCCAGAAGCTCGGCATGCCTTGAGTGAATTGTTACTTCTTTCTAGTAACTCAGTCTATGATTCAGAATGCAGCGCTTGGCTAGATGAAATTATTGCCCATTTTAATGCGGTAAAATTAAAAAGTGAGGCTTATAAACAGTATCTATATTCTGTTTTAGCGTTGCATGAAGATACGGATGTTGGAGTACTTGTGGTGGCTGCTTTGCAATACAGCTTGTTGCATGGCGCACTCACCGCTGAGGAATGGAGCAGTCTGAAGGCGGCATTACGCTACACCAATCACCAAGATCTAAAGCAAGTTATTGCTTTAATGTCGCAAGCAACATTACTTAAGATCCAGGATGAGCGGGTATTCAAGCAGCAAGCGGATGAATTATTGGCTCTTGCGACGATGGGTGAGCTGGGTAGGCCACTGAAAATTAAGCCTGGATATTTGATTGGCTTGTTGCTGGCGAGCGTGCAACGTGATTTTCCAGATCAGTTCATGCTGATGTACAGCAAATATCATGAAAGGATCAATAAGCCTGCCCGAATGGAAAAATTCATTCGAAACTATATTTCAAATTCTCCAAGTGCTGAGCGCTACCAATTGCTGTCGCTTTATTTGAGTGATATTTATAGTTCGGATGTGAAATTGAATAAACGCGATGCGAATAAGTTATTTTCTATGCTACAGAAAATACGTCCATTAAAGGACGATGAAAATCAAATAATGATACCGACTTGGCAAAGCATTGTTTCTGATAATGAAGTGATAATCTCAGACATCGTGCAGCACAGTTCTGCGAAAGCCGCTGAAAAGCGCTATTGGTTAGATTTATATGCAGATAAGCAGAATAAAGTCAGCCAGCTCCCGCTGTAAAATACGGTTAGACTTGCTACTCTTAAGCTAGATTAAAATTGGACTTAAGAGATGTGGCCTTTGAAAACAATTAATTGGGATGCTGACGAGTTACAGCGCGCGTTAAAACCATTAGATTGGCAGAAGCTACCTGAAATCTCCCCCGCTCAGCAGCGCTATCTACACTACTATGGGATTGATTTTGCCAGTCACGACGATGAACTTAAACATCACATAGGGCACTTTTCTGCGGCAGGGTATCAGCTTACCGCGCAGATTTTTTATCGCGACAATGCCAAAGGCACTGCGATATTGATGCATGGTTATTATGATCATGTCGGTATCTATGGCAGCCTGATTGAGTTTTGTTTACAGCAGGGCTGGAACGTATTTGCTTTTGATTTACCTGGCCATGGTTTATCAACGGGGGATCGCGCAGTGATTAGTGATTTTGCGGAATACGATCAGGTTTTTAATGCTGCCATTGAGCAGACTCACAATTTTCAGCAGCATACTGCAACGGATGCCTTACCTTTACATGTCTTTGGTCAGAGTACTGGCGGCGCAATTATTATTAACTACTTATTAACGCGTCAAATCCAGCAGCAGAACTCTCCCTTTGCTAGTATTAATTTGTTAGCACCTTTAGTACGACCTTGTAGCTGGACTAGTGCAAAAATATTGCACACTTTACTAAGTCCTTTTATGAAGCAAATTAAGCGCAATTTTGCTATGAATTCGAATGACATTGAGTTCTTACGCTTCATTGCCGAGCAGGACCCATTACAGCCCTTGGCGTTATCCGTTCGCTGGGTCGGGGCCTTAAGAAATTGGGTGCAGATGATTGAAGAGTGCGAATCTTCTGATCTTGCTATTAATATTGTACAAGGGGATCAAGATGGCACTGTTGAGTGGCGTCATAATATGCCTTTGTTATTAGAAAAATTTCCACAAAGGAAGCTACTCATGATCGAAGGCGGTCGTCATCATGTCGTCAATGAGGAGACCTCTAAGCGTAAGCAGGTTTATCAATGGTTGCAGCAGGTAATCGTCAACTAATTCTTGCTTTTCTTATTAACAGTTTGCAAACTAACGCGCTCAAGAATTCTTGACGCTCGCATTAAATTATAGGGATATTAAAGACTCCATATGAAACAAATTAAAATTACGTTTTTGGCTGTGTTCTGTGTACTGATTGTACAGCTAACGGGTTGTGCTACGTATGGCAGTGGGGTAGAAAAAGCCTTGCAGTCTGCGCAAAAGGGACACTATTTAGAAGCTGAGCAAAGTATGGCGACGGCATTAACGCCAACGGGTGTTGATCGACTGCTTTACCATATGGAATTAGCGGTATTAAAACATTTGCAAGGTCAGTATCTTGAAAGTAACCAGTTATTAGCAACCGCAGAAAAAATAGCGGAAGACTTAGAAGTGACCAGTGTTAGTAATAGCATTGCAGCTTTTATGTCCAATCCTCGTAACGGTGATTATGCCGGTGCTGATTTTGAAAAAGTATTTATTAACTACTATAAAACCTTGAATTACATGGCATTGAGCAGCGAAGCCACTACCAAAAATGGCCGCTTAGATGCTATAGAAAGTGCGCGTATCGAATCTCGTCGTTTGGGTATCCGCTTAAATGCTTTGAATTCAGACAAAGGAACGTACGCTGAGCAAAAAGATGAAGATGGCGAGATGTTCTCTCAGTTACTTGATGTTTTCAGCAAGCTTCAGGGTAATCTCATTGATCATGATAAATTAGAATATCGTGATGATGCGATGGCGCATTATTTAACCGGTATTACCTATGAAGCTAATCGTGAATACGATAATGCGCGTATTAGTTATCGTAAAGCGGCAGTGTCTTATGAAGAAGGCTTTTCGGAGCAGTTTGGTTTAGGCTCTGAGATGACACAGCAAGCTTGGTTTGATACGGTGCGGATGATGCGTAAAGCCGGTGGTTATAATAATGAGTGGCCTCGTTTAGCTAAGAAAAAACTCACCAAAAAACAGATTAAAGATCTATCAAGCTTTGATGATAAGTCTCAAGTCATTGTGATTGAGCATGTCGGTATGATGCCTCAGCGTAAAGAAATGAACGTTCAGCTAAGTACTAACCCTGCGACTCAGTCTTTAGAGCTTCGTCCTTATGTAGGTGGTGGTAATACTCATCTTGAGAAGTTAGCGTGGTTTTACATCGTTTACGCTGATAAAAGTCTGTTGGATTTAGTTGCGAATTATTACGATGCGACGTTTGTTGGCTTTTTATTAAACGATTTTAATAAAACTATATATATCGGTCCTGCATGGGATGCCGCTGCAGAGCTGGGATTAATTAATGCTATTGGCAGCGGCTTACGTATTACGGTTCCTTATTATGCGCCGCCTAAGCAGAAGCCGGGTGCTTCTTTTGTTACGGTAAATGGTCAACAGCACGTTTTGCGACCTGCATCTAAACCTGCGGTTATGGGGTTGAATGAACAATTATTAAGTGCGAATAGCGATATCAAGCTGGCTTTGGCACGTGGTGCATTTAAAGCATTAACCGCACAAAAAGCAGGTGAGCTTGCCGGCGGGCAATTTGGCGGTTTACTTTCCAGTATTGGCCAAATAGCGGGGCAACTTTCAGATGCAGCGGAAACTCGTAACTGGTTAATGCTGCCTTATGAAGTGCGTGTATCGCGCATCGCTTTGGATGCCGGTAGTTATTCAATTGCAGTTAGTTCTGAAGTCGTGAAAGGTAAACCTGCAGTAAAGCAAGATCAGCAGATTGTTTTGCAGGAAGATGAATTACAGGTTGTCCAAGTAAGGTCGATGCCTCACTTGAATCAGGCTGCAGTACTACCTCAAGAAAATAAAATACAAAAGTCGGTTGCTTTAATCGAACAATAATTTAACGTTAGTCAGTATATTAATAGAATTTTAAAGGATAAATTCCATGTTAAAACCAATGAAATTGTTATTCGTTGCCACTTTGGCTGTTTCCATTGTCGGTTGTGCAGGAAATCGAGTAAGTCGTGTCGATAGTGATCAGGAGATCGCGTTATCTGATCGCTGGAATGATAAAGACTCACAATTAGTGGCTGAAGAAATGATCACTGATATGTTGTCATTCCCTTGGGCGCGAGACTTTGAATTAAAAAATGATAATCGCCCAACGGTTATTATTCAGCGTATCGCCAATAAGTCTCATGAGCACATAGCGATTGAAACGTTCGTTAACGATATCAAGCGTGCAATTATTCGTTCAGGCCGTGCTGATTTTGTTGCCGGTGGCGAAGAACGTAAGGCGATTCGTGATGAGCGCCAAGATCAAGAATTGAATGCTTCAAAAGCTAAAGAGCAGGGTCAAGAGCAAGGCGCTGATTTCGCAATTTCAGGCAGCTTAAATTCTATCGTTGATCAGGTTGGCGGCGATCGTGTGACTTTTTACCAAGTTGATATGAAGTTGATTGATATGGCGAATAACCGCGAAGTTTGGAACGGCCAAAAGAAAATCAAAAAGCTACAAGAAAAGGGCGGCTTCGGTTTCTAAATGAGAACCTCACTTAAACTTTTAGCCAGTACTTTGATGGTGTGTAGCTTAGCGGCTTGTGTTGCTAATGCTCCTAAGCAAAGCTCCGATTCAAGGCGTGCAGAAAATCAAGCAAGCTTTGATACACCCGATTGGGTTAATAATCCGCCTCAGCGCTCAGGTTTTGCTTATGGTATTGGCTCGGGAGATCTTTGGGGTGATAAGGCTGATGCTGCACGCCGCGCGGGTGATGCTGCACGCGTTAATCTAGTGAGTCAATTACGAGTTACTGTTAGTGGAGATTTTTCCAGTTCAGTGCAAGAGCGTAAGGCAACCGGTAAGCAAACTGAACTTGTGCAAACGGTACAAAATACAATTCGCAGTAAAGTGCCGGCGGTTGAACTCGATGAAGTGAAAGTGACAGAAACTTTTTTCGAGAAGAAATTTGCTTATGCTTTAGCAGAGCTAGATCGCGTAAAAGCGGCGAGCCGCTTACGTGCTCAGATTGCTGATTTGGAAGTGCAAGTTACCACGATTAATAGCAAGCCTCGATCAGGTACGAGTTTGCAAAAGTTGCGTATATTATTACCGGCACTAAAGCTCTTTGCTCAGCGTGATCGCTTAGCAGATCAGTTGGCGCTGGTCGGTACTCAGCGTCAGAAGCCGGCATTAAGTAATGAGCTGCAGCAGATACAAGACAATATTTATGCCTTGTTTAATCAGTTGCGAGTTCGTATCAGTATGACGGATACCGGTGCGCAAGAGATTGCTGCGGGTGTGATGGAAGCTTTGACTGAACAGGGCATGCGCATTAATAATAGTGGTGACTATGACCTGATGATTCAGGTGTCAGCAAAATTACGCCCAGTTGAAAAAAATGGCTCTCATTTCGTTTTTGCTGATAGTCGGGTGACGATCAAAGATGCAGATGACCGCACACTGAGTACTTTTAGTAAGCAAGCTAAAGGTGCATCGGGGTACCCTGATCTGGCGAAAGCTAAAGCAGAGCGCAGCGTTGCTAACGTGCTGGCCGCAGAGCTTGCGGCTGCACTGGTTGATAAAATTAACTAATTAGCATTATTTATTGGTTTTAGCTGCTAAAAAGCGCCACCTATCGGTTGGCGCTTTTTTTGTTTCTGATTTATGAATATTACCGTTATGATGGCTTTTCTTACCTTCAATACAAATAGGTAATTCTATGCCCAGCGATACAGATAATAATAAAAGCTTGGAAGAGAATAAAAAATTAGTAGAAAAGTTTATTGAACTTACGTGGAATCAAGGTCGCTTTAATCTTGCACGTAGCCTCGTTCGTCGTGACTTTAAGTACCACGCCAGTTTATTAAATCAAACCTTCGAGTATGAAATGGCTGCTCAAGTGATACAGCATGTCCGTGGTTCCATGGAAGATTTTGAGGTCATGGTTGAAGATGTGATTGCGGAAGGTGATCGCGTGGTTACTCAATCTTCATTTTGTGGCACCTTAGTTAAACCTATGTTTGGCTTTAAGCCGAGCAGTAATGTGGTGACCTTTGCCGCTGTTTCATTTTGGCAAGTTAAAAAAGGACAGGTTCAAAGTTTGAGTACTTTACTCGATACTGCTGAACTGATGCGTCAAATGCATCATGAAGGTAAACACTTAGAACTTGACCTAACAGTACTGGAGGCAAATTACTAATTGCTCCAGCTGTGAACTTGTCATCTTATTAGTGCTTGAAAAAAGTGCATGATTCATCATAATAATGACTGAACATTAGAGTATTAAGGCAATATAATTATAAAAATCTGCTTTTGACTCAATAACTTCCAAGAATCAATACTTGGCTCATGCTTTGCTAACTTAAGTATGGGAAATAAAAATGAAATTCAAACTTAATAATAATGAAAAACTATTAGGCTAGCATTAGCTTAAATTACAGACAATTTGTCTCTTGGGGAAAAAATGAATACCAAACCTGATGCCTTAGTATTATTGGCTTGCGTCGTTGCACTAGGTGCTTTATTGACTGGATTCATGGCACCGGATGCTGCTCAAACCAGTATGATCGTCAGTGAAAATTTGATCCGTTAGTTATCGAAGGATCCGACAAGGCATTAAACGCAAATAATATCTTTGAGTTGTATATCCCAACTCTCTGTTGGTAATGCTTCGACTTGCTGGCATCGGTGAGCGAGGCCAAAGAGCTTAGGTTTAACACCTGGCTGACGACAGAATCCAAAACTACGATCGTAGAATCCTCCCCCCATACCCAAACGGTTTCCGCTAGAGTCAAAGGCGACTAATGGCAAGCCTACGGCGTGCAGAAATCTTGGATTAATTCGATTGTTGAATCGAGGGTCTGGCTCCGCTATGCCAAATCGATTATTGCGCATACGGCTGTTCGGTTTATATTCCACAAACCATAAGAAGCCTTTTCGTATCGGATCTAATACCGGTAAGTAAACATGCTGGCCCTGCTGCCACGCTTGTTGGATCGCGAGTAGAGTACTCACTTCACCATCATTGGCTAAATACAGAGCAATAAACTTAGCGTATTTGAAATTTGAATCTTGGTTGAGTTTTTGTCTAAGCGAAACAGCGGCTTGCTGTTGCTCGATCTTGCTAAGGCTGCGTCTAGTTGCACGCATCGATGCACGTAAATGACGTTTTCGCTGCAGCGTAGTCAAAGGTGTGGCGGTAGAAATAAGTTGGAGCTCCCCAATGTGCCGCTATCAAGAATAAAGGCCTTGAACCCAAGGTTCAAGGGTGGCGGGCTAGGTACTATATTAGGTTTTCCGTCGAGCGGACATACGCACAATAATACGATAACCCTCCGGGGGTAATAAGCATCGGCTCGAGGTCTTTATAGACTGGCGAACACCCCAGGGAGCGTTTTCAGTATATCAATTTTCATCTCGAAAGAACGTTAAAAGTTTATTTTTTTTGTTCTTTCGGATTTATAGTTCGAGCTGGACATCTAGCATAAGCGCTTCTTCAAGACGCTCATCGATGCGATCAATTTCTTCTGCTAGCAGACTCTGTTTGTTTTGCAGTTGCTGAAATTGGTGTGCAATATTCAACGCAGCAATGACCGCAATACGATCAGTGGCCAGTGCCTTGCCTGAAGTATTGCTGGCATTGCGGATTTCCCGCATCTTATCATCGAGTAACTTGGCCGCGCAGGTTAGCTCTTCTTGGCTATCCGCAGGGCAGTTAACCCGAAACTCACGTTCTAAAATAGAAACCGTGAGGGTATTCGTTGTATTAGCCACTATTACGCTCCAACAGTTGTAAGCGCTCAATCATTTCGTTGACTTTACGACGAGCAATGTCATTTTGCTGCATCAACTTACCGCGTTCGGCTTGCCAGCGTGCTTCTGATACCTGCATTGCAGACGTTTGCTGCCGCAATTCGGTATTTATTGAAATAAGCTTATCAATTTTTCGTTGTAAGCTGGTTAGGTCGGGTTCTGTCATTTGTCGGTATCTTTATATTACCTTGTCGTAAAGAGTCGAGAGACGGAGGCATTAGAAGGGATTAATGCGCCCATCATTCATGCTAAACTCTGCACAATACTATTATTTGTAATTAAGATACCTCATGCAGAAAAATATATCGATTCCCTTTCATCAATTTGCCAACGCCATGCTTACTATTGGTGCTTTAGGTTCACCTTCTGGCCTTCATGGCTGGTTAACGGGCTATTTATGCACCGGCGCTCGATTAACCGATGCTGAGTGGCAGGTTGAAGCTGAGAATTATTTAGAAACCCCTGAAGCACCACCAAAGCCAATACAAAGTCTAATGACTGTATTTTATGGCTGGGTATTACAGGGGCTAGAAAACGAAAGCATGAACTTCACTTTATTTTTACCCGAAAGTGATGATTGTGAGTTGAGCCAGCAAGTGGATGCGATGGCGCAGTGGAGCAAAGGCTTTCTGGATGGTTTTGGCGCTGCCGGTAAATTCAGCGGCAAGCTAGACGATGAGACCAAAGAGGTGCTACAGCATTTTGATGCCTTTAGTCGAGTAGAGCTGACGGCAGAAGATAGCCCAGAAGATAGTGAAGACCTCCTACACGATTTGGTTGAGCATGCACGTGTTGCCGCCTTAACCGTCTTCTTAGCCTGCAATGAACCCGATGCTGATGAGCAGACGATCATTGATGAAGAAAACAATCCCAACCAATTGCACTAACGGTTAAAGCCGCGGCGCAATAATAGCAGCTAGCATTACAGCACTTAGCAAACAATAGCCGGTAAGGAAATCTGATGAAACTTGGGCAAGCAGAATACAGTCAGCGTCGCACACAGCTAATGGCACAAATGGAAGCCAATAGTATCGCCATTGTACCGACCGCGGTTGAGACTGTGCGAAACCGGGATGTTGAGCATCCGTTTCGTCAAGATAGTGATTTTTATTACCTATCGGGTTTTGCTGAGGCCAATGCCTGCTTAGTACTGATTCCTGGGCGTGAGCAAGGCGAATATATTTTATTTTGCGAAGATAAAAACCCTGAATTAGAAATTTGGACAGGACGTCGCGTCGGTCCAACCGGCGCCGCAATCGACTTTTTTGCCGATGAAGCCTATCCGATTGAAGCGCTTGATTCTATATTGCCCGGCTTAATCGAAGGCAAAGATCGCATCTATACCGAAATGGGCGCTAATAGTAAGTTTGATAGTCAGCTTGCTCATTGGGTCAATAAAGTGAAAGCGATGGTACGTAAAGGCGCGCAAGTGCCACATGAGTATTCAGCCCTAGATCATTTATTGCATGAAATGCGTTTAATCAAATCCCCAGCAGAAATTGAGATGATGCAAAAGGCGGCGGATATTTCTGCAGCGGCGCATTGTCGAGCGATGAAAACCGCCAAACCGGGTTGTCTTGAATATCAGCTAGAAGCTGAAATTTTGCATGAGTTCACCCGTGAAGGCAGCCGCTGGCCAGCCTATCCTTCGATTGTTGGTGGTGGTGAAAATGCCTGCATTTTGCATTACACCAATAATGATATGGCGATTACTGATGGTGGCTTGGTTCTTATCGATGCCGGATGTGAATTGGATTATTACGCCGCTGATATCACCCGCACATTTCCAGTGAACGGTAAGTTTAGCCCAGAGCAAAAATCTCTCTATGAACTGGTATTAAAAGCTCAGTTAGCGGCGATTGAACAAGTGAAACCCGGTAATAGCTGGAATGCTGCTCACGAAGTTGCTGTTGAAGTATTAGTGACGGGTTTAGTCGAACTCGGTTTATTAAGCGGTGAGATCGAACAGTTAATAGAAGACGAAAGCTACAAAATATTTTACATGCACCGCACTGGCCATTGGCTAGGTATGGATGTGCATGATGTCGGTGAATATCGAATTAATAAAGAGTGGCGTCCATTGCAAGCAGGGATGACGTTAACGGTCGAGCCAGGTTTATACATAGCACCCGATTGCGAAGAAGTTGATCCGCGCTGGCGTGGCATTGGTATTCGTATCGAAGATGATGTGGTTGTAACGGCAACCGGCAATCATATTCTGAGTCACAAGGTACCTAAAACCGTGGCTGACATTGAAGCGTTGATGGCAAGCTAGTATGACTAATTCTGCAGCGGGCTCTTCGAAAAACGGATCAGAGACATCGGCTCATTTCGATCTGGTCATCATCGGTGCAGGCATGGCAGGGCTTAGCCTTGTACACCTGCTGCGTCCGAGTATTGAGCAAGGTTTAAAAGTCGCTTTAATTGAGCGCTTTGAGTTGCCTGTTATAACGGTTACAGCATCGAATCAAAGCAGTGCGCAGCCACCCAGTTTCGATGGTCGTGCAACGGCCTTGTCTTTTGGTAGTCAGCAGATTTTTCAGCAGTTAGGCATTTGGCCTTCACTGACCTCGGCGGCCTGTGGAATCAAAAACATTCAGGTCTCTGACCAAGGGCGTTTTGGTCAAACTCATATTAAACACACGGATGCTAATGTCGATGCCCTTGGTTACATCATTCGTAACCGTGCTTTAGGGCAAGGTTTGATGGCCGGCTTACCCGCGGGTGTGCAGATTATTGCGCCGGAGACGGTTGAGAAAATTGCTATCGGTTCATTGGCGACATCATCAAATAGCGTATCAGAGAGCACCGACAATAAATCAGGGGCAGAGCTCACTTTAGCCCGTGGTGAAGTGATATCTGCCGAACTGGTGGTGATGGCAGACGGTGGGCGTTCAGATCTGGCCAAGCAGTTAGGCATTCAGCAGCAAAAACAAAGTTATAATACCCACGCACTCGTCACCTCGGTACGTATCGATCGCAGCCACGAACATTGGGCTTACGAAAGATTCACCGAAGCTGGTCCGATTGCTTTATTACCCTTGTCTGATAATGAGTTTGCGGTTGTCTGGACCTTAGACAACGATGTCATTGAAGAATATTTAGCGGCAAATGAAGACGTTCTGATTACTCGTTTGCAGCAAGCATTTGGCTATCGTGCAGGACGTATTATTGCCATGGGTGAGTGTACAAGTTATCCATTAGCCCTTGTGAAAGCCCAAGAACAAGTTCGACCTCATTTAGTTTTGTTAGGTAATGCCGCTCATAGTCTGCATCCAGTTGCTGGGCAGGGATTTAACTTAGCACTGCGTGATGCTGCCGCCTTGGCTGAGAACATAG
The DNA here is from genome assembly GCA_036960605.1 of Oleispira sp. GTDB lineage: Bacteria > Pseudomonadota > Gammaproteobacteria > Pseudomonadales > Oceanobacteraceae > Oleispira. The sequence continues at coordinate 21,683 of JBALXI010000030.1, forward strand.
GTCAGGCTTTTGCAGAAAACACGCCCATTGGCCAGTGGGCGGTCGTGCAGAGTTATTATCAGCAGCAGAAAACAGATCAGCGAAATACGCTACTCGGCAGTGATTTATTACCGCGCTTATTCAGTCAGAAAAATAGGGCGCTGCGTTGCAGTCGTGATATGGGCTTAATCGGCTTAGCGGTATCGCCGACGGCGCGTAAATTATTTGCCCGCCAAGCCATGGGATTAGGTCAGCCTGCGGCGAACGTCATGATGAAGACACCAGCGCCGACATCAAAGCAGGGACAGTTATCATGATGAATCAAATGGAAGCTTACCAAGTTGTTATCGTTGGTGGTGGTATGGTCGGCTCAGCATTGGCAGCGGCGCTAGCAAATACTGAGATAGCCATCGCATTGATTGAGCCGAATACCGCCCAGCAACCGCCGCCCGCTGAGCTATCTAGTAAGAAATTGGCGTGTGCTGAATTTGATACTCGCGTCAGTGCGATAACCGCGCAAAGTGAAACGCTCTTAACCCAGCTTGGAGTTTGGGGTTTAATTTCTGAGCAGCGTAAATCTCCGTATCAAGGCATGACGGTATGGGATGCTGAGGGTACCGGTGAAGTGAACTTTAATGCCAACGAACTGCATGTTCCTTGCTTAGGTACCATCGTTGAAAATCGTGAAATTATTTGGGCACTGCAGCAGCTTGTAGAGCAGGCCAGTAACATTACGATTATTCGTGATTATGTTTCTCATATTGATAATCAAGATTCGCAAGGTCTGACCCCTATTTTCTTAGCGTCAGGAAAAACCTTAAAAGCTGAGTTATTAGTTGGCGCTGATGGTGCTTTATCTCGGGTAAAGCAATGGGGCGAGTTCGCCACGAGTGAATGGGATTATCAACATCAAGCCCTAGTCGCAACCATTGAACTAGAGCAATCGCATCAACTAACGGCTTGGCAACGCTTTCGCCCAGAAGGTCCTCTGGCGTTATTACCCTTAGCTGCAGCAAACGATAGAACTTGCTCTATCGTCTGGTCAACGAATGAAGAAGAGTGCCAACAGCTATTAGCGTTAGACGATGATACTTTTTGCCAGCAACTTGGTTTGGCATTTGAGCATCGCCTAGGTCAGATCGTGAAAGTCGGTCCTCGCGCTGCTTTTCCATTACGCCAGCGCCACGCCAAAAATTATGTGGTAGCGGGTATTGCCCTTGTCGGTGATGCCGCTCATACCATACATCCATTGGCGGGGCAGGGTGTGAACTTAGGCTTTAAGGATGTTGCAGCGTTGAGTGAAGAGCTTTTGCGGGCGAATAAAGTCGGTATGCCTCTGGGAGAATTAAGCTTATTACAGCGCTATCAACGCCGTCGCCAAGGAGATAATCTATTGATGATGGGCGCGATGGAAGGTTTTAAGAGATTGTTCGCAGCGGAACAGCCGATGATTCGTTTATTACGAAACCAAGGTATGCGTTTGTTTAACCGCGCCTCAGCGGTTAAACAACATGTTGTCATGCAAGCAATGGGGTTGAAATAGCAGCGACTGACGTCGTCGAATTAGACGTGATAGGAATCAGAATAAGCCTAAAAAGCGTAGTTTTTAGAGCTTATTCCCATCTCTTCGGCATTCAGGCGTAACTGTTCAAGATCATATTCACCTAAACCTAGGTGGGTGAGAACCTCAGGGCCAATTATCTCCCATTCGTGATCAACGTCTTGATTACCTAATATTCTAAAACTTCCACAAATGTGTTCTGCTATTTTTAAGATGGCTAATAGCGTTTTCGATTCGCTATCACTTTTGTGAGCCCCCAGAAAATGGCGCTGACAGTTATGGTGTTCGGCGATAGCATCGCATAATACTTTAGGTAAATTCCATGATTTAGCGATGTAATATCCGACGACCGCATGATTGGTATTGAGTAGAGTATTCTCAACATCAATGATGCGGTCGCTACCTTCCGCATAGGATTGCTCTAAGACTTCGAGATAATTATCAAAGCGGTTCATTAATAAAGGAACCCCCGCGTTATGAAAGAGCCCCAGTAAATAGGCTAAGTCAGGCTTAGGAAACCCCACCTGTTTTGCGACATTGGTAGCAATCATCGCGATATCATTAGCGGTATCCCAAAAGCGATTCATATGGATGATGGTTTCATCGCTCATTTCACTTTTAATCGCCACCCCATTGATAATATTAATGACGCTGTCGAGTCCAATTAAGGAGACCGCTTGATTAACCGACGTTATTTTATTACTCAGACCATAAAAAGGAGAGTTAACAACTTTTAAGATGGTGCCCGCCAGTCCGACATCACGGCTTATTAAGGCAGCAATGCTATTGAGGTCAGGGTCGGGCATGATTTGCTCGATCTGCAAATCCACTAATATCTGGGGCTGTGGTGGAATCTTGATGCCAAGCAGAACATTGGCGATTTGTTCTTGGGTTAGTACGTTAGCCATGGAAAACAGATCCCTAAAGGCAATGAAAAGAATCAAACTAAACTCAAACTAAATAATTAGTCCTCGAGTTGAGTCTAGTCGATAAAATTCACTTTAGGATTAATCTAATGCCGGTAAATCGATGCCTAAACTTGCAGCAGAACGACGCAAGTTAGCCAATAAACTGATGGTATCTTGCTTGCATTGATTTATGTCCTCTATTTTAGCAGTCATTTCTTCAATGCATTTTTTACTCGTCGCTAAAGACTGGGCGAAGTCGGTAGCAACTAAGCTATCAGCCTGCTGCATCAAAAAATCAAGGCTGGTTTCTTGTTGATCTTCTGCTGTAGGAAAATACCATGATTCTAAACCGGTCAGCAGGGCGAGTAAGTCTTGCTGACTACTATCACTAAACGTTGAGCTGATCAGCTGAAAACGCTTTTGCAACAGCTCTTCGCTGATAAATCGTTGACCTGCGATAAAAGCGGCTTGTAAGGTATTCTCCGCACGGCTTTGCTGTAATAGCTGTGCGTAATATCCGCTGCTCGGTTCCCAACGACGCTGTATTCTATGTAAATCTTTCTGTAACAACTCACTTATTAACTGGGTGTATTGACGGCGACGATTGTGATTTTGCGGAATAAGCAAAGAATCTTCATTGTCAGCGAGATCGTGTTCTTCATGGTTATTCAGACTATCGTCAGCATCGTTGATGGGAACGGGGGCGGTATTTTCTTGTGGAAAAAAGTCATGCGCTGAACGCTTGCCTTCTTGTCCCCAAAACATGAATTCAAGCGCGTGATAGCCTAAGCTGGCATTCGTTGGATCGGTAAATCCGTGTTGTAAGATAATATCGTCTTCGCCAATATTTAGAGCTAAATCATTGACGATACCGCTAAAAGGATAGCCAGGAATGTAGTCAATATAACCGCCTTCAATGGGCCAGCTATCGAGTTTAATTAACAGATCATCATAAGCGATGTGCTCACTGTGCCATTCAGGTGGGTCTTGAATGGGTAGGTAAGAAAATATTAAAGCGTGTAAAAACTCATTGTAAGCTAAGCGCCAGGCTTGTTGGATTTCAGCTTGGCTCATCGGATTAGGGTGATACATAAACGACGCAAGCTGACTATCGAGGGTCTGCGCCGCCTGACTCGCGTTGGATAAGCGGGTATACGCGACAATACCCACTTGCGCAGCAAAGGCACTACTATCAATGCTTAGGCTGGTTTGCTTGATATCGGTTTCTAAATCATTTTTAGGGCTGCAAGCAAACAAAAAAATGATACTGAAACATAGGGCGAAACGAATCACGGATTGCTCCTTAAATATTATTATAATTTAAGCATCTCGCAGGCTGATGATCGGCCAGCCATTACGATTAGCCGTTTCAGTTAAAATTTCATCAGCGTCTACTGCGACTGGATTATCAACAATATTTAACAAGGGTAGATCATTATGCGAGTCGCTATAGAAGAAGGCACCGTCAAAATCAATTTGTTTTTCTGCCAGCCACGTCTCGAGTCGTATAACCTTACCGTGCTGAAAACTCGGAATGCCAGTGATCCCACCGGTGTATTGACCATTAATAAGCTCAGGTTCGGGGGCGATTAATTCTTCGAAGCCTAAAAGAGTTGCGATCGGGCGTGTCACAAAAGCATTGGTCGCTGTAATGATCAGTAAATCATCCCCAGCTTGCTGGTGCTTGCTGATAAGAGCACGAGCCTTGTCTGTTATCAGCGGCTTGATGCGTTGTTCAATAAAAGTCTCACGTAATGCCAGCATAGTTTCTAATGGCTGCTCGGTGAGGGGCTTAAGAGCGAAGGTCAGATATTCTTCAATATCCAAAGAACCGGCCTTATATTGCTCATAAAAATAGTCATTTTGTTTTTGATAATGCTCAGGTTCAACAATGTTGCTATCCACTAAGAATTGACCCCATGCGTGGTCACTATCGCCCGATAAAAGAGTATGGTCTAGATCAAAAATCGCCAAAGCCACCGTAAAAATCCTCAATGATAAATTCAGTCTCTATTCTAATGGCAACGGCCTTAGCTGTCGTTAAATTATTGATGTTGCCGCTGGATAGAGTGAGGAAAGGTTGAGAACTGACCAGAGGCGGCTTAAATCGGCAGGATATTCAGGTATTACTTGACCTTTGGCGTAAAATACGCAAATTTGGTGGCATTAGATTTTATCAGGATTGCATTGTGATTGATGAGGACGGCTACCGTCCCAATGTAGGTATCATCCTTTGTAATAAACAGGGTGATGTTCTTTGGGCACGGCGAATTGGTCAAGATGCTTGGCAGTTTCCTCAAGGGGGGATTAAAGATGGTGAATCCCCTGAGAATGCCCTTTATCGCGAACTTGAAGAAGAAGTTGGCTTAGAGCGGCACGATGTTGAAGTGCTAGGAAGCACTCGGGGCTGGTTACGTTATCGTTTGCCACGGCGAATGATTCGTTATAACAGTAAACCGGTGTGCGTAGGCCAAAAACAGAAATGGTATTTATTACAGCTGATCAGCGATGATGAGAAAATCAATGTAGATGCAACGGATAAACCAGAATTTGATGGTTGGCGTTGGGCGAGCTATTGGTTCCCGTTAGGTCAGGTCGTCTCTTTTAAACGGGATGTATATCGACGGGCGCTGAAAGAGCTTTCGCCGAAAATCATTCGTTTGCAAAAAGAAGCAGAGCATTAATATAACGTCATAAAAACGAAAATTTAACAGCGGTAATATAAGAGATGTTGGATACGCTCAGGAGTATTGTGCAAGAGGTAAGCGCAGCGACAGACTTAAGTGGTGCACTTAAAGTTGTAGTGACGCGTATCCGCAATGCCATGCGAACTGAAGTGAGTTCGGTTTACTTATATGATCCAGATACCAAACGTTATTCTTTGATGGCGACCAAAGGTCTCAATCAGGATGCGGTCGGTAAAGTGAGTTTAGCCTCGTCTCAAGGTCTTGTGGGCTTGGTCGGTTCGCGTGAAGAACTGATCAATACTGAAGATGCCCCTGCACACCCTCGTTATCATTACCTGTCTGAAACTGGCGAAGAGAAATATCATTCTTTTTTAGGCGTCCCTATTATTCATCATCGTCGTTTGATGGGCGTTTTGGTTGTTCAACAACAGGAGCGTCGCAAGTTCGATGAAAGCGAAGAAGCATTCCTAGTGACTATGTCGGCACAACTGGCCGGAGTAATTGCTCATGCAGAAGCAACGGGGAGTATTGCGGCGGCGGCTGAAGCAACAGCGACGCGAAAGGAAGCCCGATTTTCTGGCGTACCGGGTGCTCCTGGAGTCGCAATTGGTAAAGCCGTCGTTATCTATCCTGCGGCCGATCTTGCCAGTGTTCCGGATAAAAAAACAGACGATATCGAAGCAGAAATTGAACGTTTTGAAACGGCTCTGATCGCTGTTCGGCGCGATATTCGTAGCGTAGGGCAAAAATTATCCAGTGAATTAAGGCCTGAAGAAATGGCCTTGTTTGATGTTTATCTGAATATGTTAGATGACAATGCCTTGGGTGCCGAAGTTATTACTATCATTCGCCAAGGTGATTGGGCCCCAAGTGCCTTGCGAAAAGTGGTTCAGCAGTACGTGGGCCACTTTGATAAAATGGATGATGCCTATTTACGTGAACGCGCGAGCGATATACGAGATCTGGGCACCCGAATTCTAGCGTATCTACAAAAAAGTGAAGGCCTAGGGCAGGTTGCTGAATATCACGAAGATACCATTCTGGTTAGTGAAGAACTTACACCGGCGATGCTGGGAGAAATCCCAACGCATAATCTTCGCGGTTTAGTTTCAGTGCAAGGATCTTCTAACTCGCACGTGGCTATTCTTGCCCGGGCGATGGGTATTCCAACGATTATGGGCGTAGTCGATGTGCCCTATGCTCAATTGGATGGATTAGAGCTGGTGGTCGATGGTTATCGTGGACGTATTTATTCACAGCCGTCCGATCAACTACGCGAGCAATATCAAAGAATTTATCTTGAAGAGCAGGCGCTTAATAAAGATTTAGAATGTTTGCGTGATGAACCTGCCATCACTAAAGATGGCTATCGCATACCTTTATGGGTTAATACCGGTTTGATTACCGATGCGTTACGCAGCCGTGATCGTGGCGCTGAGGGTGTCGGTTTATATCGTACCGAAGTCCCTTTCATGATGAAGGATCGCTTTCCTAGTGAGAAAGAACAAACCGAAATTTATCGTCAGCAGTTAGAAACCTTTGCGCCTAATCCTGTGACGATGCGTACTTTAGATATTGGCGGTGATAAATCGTTACCGTATTTTCCGATTAAAGAAGATAACCCGTTCCTCGGTTGGCGCGGTATTCGCGTCACCCTTGATCACCCTGAACTATTCCTACTGCAAGTTAAGGCGATGCTAAAAGCCAGCCTTGGCTTAAATAACTTGCGTATCATGCTGCCGATGATCACCAGCGTTGGCGAAGTGGATGAGGCACTGCACTTAATCTACCGTGCTCATGCGGAAGCCGAAGAAGAAGGCTATAAGGTTGATATGCCAGAAGTTGGCGTGATGATCGAAGTGCCAGCGGCCGTTTACCAAATCAGTGATCTTGGTCAGCGAGTAGATTTCTTATCGGTGGGCAGTAATGATCTTACTCAGTATTTATTAGCGGTCGATCGAAATAATCCAAGAGTCGCCGATCTCTATCACTCTTTCCATCCAGCGGTATTAACGGCGCTGTATAAAATTGCACAAGATGCTAAGGCGATTAATAAGCCGGTGAGTATTTGTGGGGAGCTTGCGGGTAATCCAGCGGGCGCAGTGATTCTGATGGCGATGGGTTATGAAATGCTGTCGATGAACGCCTCAAACTTACCCAAAGTTAAGTCGGTGATTCGCGGCGTGACGCTAGAATGGGCACAAGAATTATTAGCTGAAATAATGCAGCTTGAGAATGCGCAAGTAATCGCCGCAACGGTTGAACTCGCGCTAGAAAAAGTAGGCCTAGGACGAATGATAGGTCCTGGTCGCGGCTAGAGTTTTAAGCTAGGAACCCCATTGGCGTACGCGACCCACATCTAAATGAATAAAACCACTTTTCGGATAATATCCTACTCCGCCACTCTTCAGCGCTAGCGCGGCTTTTCTTACTTGCCCTAAGTTGACACCAGGAATACGAATATCAATCGCTTTTCCTTGCATGTGCAGGCTGCGTTTTGCTACGCCATGGCCCATCGCACGTAATTTTTCATTAGTTTTGGGTGAACGATATCCCGATATGATTTCAATCGCTTGATTTGGTTTGAACAGCTGCTGCAAAGTGTGAATATCGTCTAATAAGGTGCGGCTGATCAGCGTTGATTCACCACTGCGATGATCGCGCAGTAAATGATCCAATTGATCAAGGCCTTGCTGATCATAATGACCCGCGTGTTGGAAAGTCGTTTTAACGAATTCACCGGTATGAATATTGTAAAGGTGAAGTTCTTTTTCGACATCGATAGCAGGCGCTAATTTAGCGAAAGCGGTTGGCACTACGGAGCTGCCTGCGAGTGTCGCGGCGCTACGCAAGAAAATACGTCTATTCATACAATGCCCAATTATTATTTGAAACCATGCGGGTATTCATTTTTGTAATAAGGCTGCAGTATGCCAATTCTAAAAAGGAATAGAATGCGTGCCCTCATGGAATGTCTAAAAAGACAGCTTAGACACTATTTAAATTATATTTCTGGTGAAGGTATGGAAATTAGCTTCTGTAGAGTACAAAAGCTAATTTTGTCTTTAAAGAGAGATAGCGGCTTGTTGATTTCGGGCTAGGCTGCCGATTAAATCACGTTGGTAAACATCATCACGGATTTGCAGTGTGCCATTATCATCTACCCAAGTGGTCCAATACATCAGGTAAACAGGTACCGGCTTCTGTAAACGAATATGCGTCGTGCGGTTTTGCGAAATCGCAGAATCGATATTGCTACGATTCCAGCCTTGCTGTCCGGCAATCAGCTTTTCAGCCAGCAGCTTTGGCTGCTCTACGCGAATGCAGCCTGAGCTGAGCGCCCGCATTTCACGAGCAAATAATTCTGGATGATTGGTATCATGCAAATAGATGGATTTATCATTCGGTAATACAAACTTCACATCACCTAACGCATTACCATTGCCTGCTTTCTGCACTAAGCGATAAGGAAAGTAGCGCGGGCTCATCTTCTTCCAGTTGATATCTTTTGCAGAAGCATATTGATCAATGCCTTTTACACTGGCGACCAGGCTAAAACCTTTGCGATCTAGGTATTTAGGGTCGCGTTTTATTTGCGGCAAAATATCAGTAATAGCGATACGTCTAGGAACCGACCAAGTGGGAGCGAGTACCACAGTACTCACTGTTTGGGTTAATACTGGGGTTCGACGCAGAGGTCGGCCGGTAATGACTTTCATATCTAAACTGGTTTTATCTCCCTCTTTAAACTGTAAGCGGAAATCAGCCATGTTCACCATAATATGGCGATTGCCCAGTGATGGCGGAAGGTGGCGCCAGCGCTTCATATTGAGGGCGATTTTCTGCGCCATATGATAAGGAGGAACATTTAACGCGGCCAAGGTTTTCTTATCGACCTTTCCTGTTGTGGGAATTTGGAAACGTTTCTGAAAGCTTTTTATCCCTTCCACTAAAGACTTATCAAATTTAAAACTGGGTTGCTTGAGATCAAAGTTGTCACTAGAACGCGGAGATTCGAGTAATAAAGTCTGATCGTTAAACAACCAGGCAAAGGCTCCCGGCTTTAAGTCACCATACTGAGTCAGCAGCCAGCGGAGATGGGGCACTAGGCGATGGCGCTGGTCATCTTCAATCTGGAATTTAGGCGGCAAAGCGTACCATTTACCTTGATTAACTATTTTTTGGTAATGAATAAGCTGCTTACGCAGCGCTTGATAGCCTTTGTGGCTTGGGGTGAGCTGGTTGATCAGCTCTCCTAGTTTATCTTCGTTCACACTTTGCTTAAGTAACTCAATAATATCGCCAGAGCTAACACTATGGCCATTAGCTTTACCGACTGTAGATACCTTGCGGTAAGTCGGGTGGTCAGACTCTCCCATGTCGGGTAATAATTCTTGATTCAGTGCTTGTTGAGCATAGGTAATGAAGGCGTCGGTCATTAATACATCAACGGCCGTCGCCTGCTTAGGGCGATTAGAGAGGCCACGGATCTCACGTAATAAAGCCTGCAATGAATAGCCATATTCCCGCCAATGATCGGCAGAGGTTTCGCGTAAGACCTGGACCAGAGATTCGCCCGCAGGGGTCAGTTCATAGCTGTCCATCCAAATTGGCTGATAATCACGGCGCAGATAAAAAGGCTCAATGTCGCGCACATGTTTTAAGCGGACTTCACCTGCGACTTGGCGGGCAGAATCAATCAGCCAATATTCCATATATTTTTGCGCCACTTTAGGGGGCATATAAGGCTTGGTATTAATGGTGGCGAATAAGGCGGCAAATAATAATAGCGCACAGAAGATGGCTATCGCAGTCGGATGCAATAAACGCTTTTTGGAGGGATTAGGGTTTACGTTCAATATTTGGCTCATACCATTGAGTATGGACGCAATACTGAGAAGGAGTGGTCAAATTAGGCATAAGTTATGAGACAGTTTTGTTACTAAATGCAATTATTTTCAGCAATATCATTACATGTCAAAATTCAGTTGGCACTCTCTTTGTCTAATTGTAAAGAGAGTGAATAATGCCAGAAAACTGCTGCTTATATTTTGATCATACCTATATCTGGTGATATTGGGATGAGTCTTCTTGGCCGGTTTCGAGCCAATTGACTTCTTCGATGCTGATACCATTATTACCGATTATCACGCCTGTGCTGCAGCGCGTGCCGTAGTTAGGAGTAATGATTTTTTGGCATGACAGCATACGTTCCATTGCTAGGCTAATGCCGGTATCGGGTAATGACGCGTCGTCTGCGATAACGGTGGAAGACAGTAAACGCGATAGGGATGTCTGATCTTCAGAATTACTTGCTAGCCAGGCCGAAAAATTCTGTTTAGCCAGTATCACTTTCGGCCAAGGGCTATCCAATAGTCCATTGCTTAAGCCGTAGACACCGGGAGTCAGTAGGCGAGCAGATTCAGGAGATTTATTGGAGAAATAACCAAGCTGTCGTGAATCTGCAACCAGTAAGTTATAGCCTGCGTAAAGCTCCGAGGTCTCTTCTAATGCGGCTAAATATTCTAACGCCGAGAGTTCTGACGTAAGAAAGTCGAGTACCAAATTACCACGTGAAATAGGATTCTTCGGCGCTTCCGAGCGCAGGTCTCTATGATTCGTCAGCGCGGCAAAACGACCACTCTTATGCACACCTAGCCAAGTCCCTCCTTGGCTTAAGTCTTTACCCGCATAAACGCCATCAGCCTCTGGCCATGCTTGTAATGGCCGCGCAGGGCGATTAAGAAACTCATCACGATTGGCACTGAGTATGAGTCTGTTCTCGGCATCAGGTTGCCATTGAAAGGTAATTAAACACATACAAAATCACTCATTTTCTCTTATCTTTTGATCGTATTAATCAATTAAGAATTTAAATATTAACAGCAGTTTATCGCAGCTTCGGCCATAATGTCGGCGCTTTGTCGTAACAATTTAAGGTCTGGAACAGTATGACATTTTTAGTGTATCTCTTGGTTGGATCCGCCGCGGGTTTATTAGCCGGTCTATTTGGCATTGGTGGCGGACTCATCATCGTGCCTGTATTGGTCATCACCTTTGGCCTAATGGGCATTAGTGAGACGGTACTGACCCACATGGCATTGGCAACGTCTTTAACCACCATTATTTTCACCTCACTCAGCTCGGTGAGAGAGCATCATAAACACGGTGCGGTTGATTGGACGCTCGTGCGCTGGATAGGTTCCGGCATTATTATCGGTACCGCAATAGGGGTTTTTCTATTAGCCGGTGTGGCAGGAGATACATTGCAGTTGGCGATTGGTATTTTTGCTTTGCTGATGGCCGCGAAAATGGCTTTTGACATTAATCCAGGATCTAAGCGTACGGTACCAGGAACGCCTGGCTTAATTGCTTCCGGCAGTATTATCGGCTTTGGCTCGGCGTGGTTTGGTATCGGTGGTGGTTCTTTTACGGTGCCGTTTTTAACCTGGGTCAACGTCCCAATGAAGCGAGCGGTGGCAACGGCCGCAGCTTGTGGTTTACCGATCGCGATAACCGGTGCGGTGAGTAATGTGGCAACCGGTTGGGGACATGTCGATTTACCGCAATGGACGACGGGTTTTGTTTATTGGCCTGCGGTATTAGGGATCGCTTTGACCAGCGTGCCTTGTGCAAAAGTAGGGGCGAAGTTGGCGCATAAACTGGATGCTAAATTACTCAAGCGCGGCTTTGCTTTGCTGTTATTGATCGTTGGTTTGAAGTTTTTATTGGCTTAATGCCAATGATGCACATAGATGAATGGAAACAGAGCGACATTCGAGTACAATCGGGACGCTAAAATAAGGAAGCTATAGATGTTAACGTACCCAGATATTGATCCAATTGCCTTGTCCATCGGGCCTATCGCAGGCTATGGACCGCTACAAATTCATTGGTACGGCTTGATGTACCTGATTGGTTTTGCCGCAGCGATGCTGCTGGCCAATTACCGTGCTAAACAGCCGGGTTCAACGTGGAATAAAGATCAGGTCAGTGATTTGATTTTCTACGGCGCGATGGGTGTCATTCTGGGTGGACGCGCAGGCTATGTATTATTTTATAATTTTGGTCAGTTTCTTGATAACCCGGTTTGGTTGTTCCAAATCTGGACCGGTGGTATGTCGTTCCACGGTGGTTTATTAGGGGTATTGGTTGCGCTATGGCTGTTTGGTCGTAAGTACAATAAAGGATTCTTTGAGGTGGCAGATTTTGCCGCGCCACTGGTGCCTATTGGTTTGATGACAGGGCGCTTTGGTAATTTTATTGGTGGCGAACTCTGGGGTCGTGTAACCGATGGTCCATGGGGCATGGTTTTCCCCGGCGGTGGTCCAGACCCACGTCATCCATCTCAGCTATATCAAGCGGCACTAGAAGGCTTGGCTTTATTCTTAATCGTCTGGTGGTTCTCTAGTCGTCCTAGACCGCAAAAAGCCGTCGGTGCCGTCTTTATGATTGGCTATGGTTGTTTCCGTTTTATCGTTGAATTTGTGCGTCAGCCAGATTCACACATCGGTTTTGATTTGTTTGGTTGGATGAGCCGCGGGCAGTTGTTATCTGTCCCCATGGTCTTGTTCGGCATCGCCTTGTTGTGGTGGTCTTATAAACAGCAAGAGCCCGTAATGGCCGCGGTTAAGAAAAGCGCTAAGTAATCATTCAACTCAATGCACAATGGCTTGAGTTGAGAAAAGAATTTTGAGGTTAATTGAATGAAGCAGTATTTAGATTTATGTCAGCGCATTGTTGATGACGGTGAGTGGGTTGAAAATAAGCGCACGGGCATCCGTTGCTTAACCGTGATTAATGCTGATCTTGAATACGATGTTGCTAATAATCAGTTCCCTATGATCACCACCCGTAAAAGCTTCTATAAGTCTGCCATTGCAGAGCTGCTAGGGTATTTACGCGGTTATGATAATGCGGCTCAGTTTCGTGAGATCGGCTGTAATACCTGGAACGCTAATGCTAACGAAAACCAAGCTTGGCTGAACAATCCTAACCGTAAAGGTGAAGACGACATGGGTCGTGTTTACGGAGTGCAGGCTCGTTCTTGGATGCGCCCAGATGGGACTCAGTTAGATCAGTTAAAGAAGGTGATCGATAACCTTACTAACGGCATTGATGATCGCAGTGAAATCGTCACCTTCTATAATCCTGGCGAATTTGAAATGGGCTGCTTACGCCCTTGCATGCATACTCATACTTTCTCATTACTAGGCGATACCTTGTATCTCACCAGCTATCAGCGTTCTTGCGATGTACCGTTAGGGCTGAACTTCAATCAAGTTCAAGTCTATGTCTTCTTAGCGCTGGTGGCGCAAATTACTGGCCATAAGCCAGGTAAGGCATATCACAAGATAGTGAATGCCCACATTTATGAAAACCAGCTGGAATTGATGAAAGAAGTGCAGTTAAAGCGCGCACCTTTTGCATCGCCTCAGCTGCGTATTAATCCTGAGATTAAAACATTAAAAGATATCGAAGAATGGGTGACTACCGCCGATTTTGAAGTCGAAGGCTATCAATGCCACGATCCTATTAAATACCCCTTTGCCGTCTAGGTTTTTACTCTTAAAGCCATGGCACCATTAGTGTAATTTATTATTACCTAACGTCTATTTAAGCAAAAAATCGGGTCTATACTGATTCTAACCGAAGCACTATAGACCCCAAATGAAACTCAGCGACTCCTCGACCTTATTTGAAACGCCATCATCTTGGCTGCTCTATCATTTTGATGAAGCACTATTCCATAAAATGAGCAGTGCTTTACCGTGCCTGAGTGAGGCTCATCTGTGCGCCAAAGTAGAAGATATTCGTAAAACTTGGTATCAGCATAAATTAAAGGCCATTATTTTATTGGTAGAGCATCACGATACCTTGTTGGAAGATTGGGCCTGTCGCTTAGTTATGGCATTACCTGAAGCCGCCTTGGTGATTATCTCACTAGAAAGATTAGCCCTTGATGAGGTCAAGTTGTTAGAGCTGGGTATTCAAGATGTTTGGTCGTTAGAAGAACTCACCGAGGCGTTATTACCCAGAATAATGCACCACAGTATTATTCGTAAACAAGTTGAATATCAGACACGTCATCTCGCGCATTACGATGCTTTAACGGGAATCGCTAATCGCACTCTATTTCAAGATAGGCTAGATCATTCACTATTACATGCTCGTAGAGAAGGCCATGTTGTGGGCCTATTATCCTTAGATCTAGATCGCTTCAGCATGATTAATGAACACTATGGTCATGATATCGGCGATCAATTATTAAAACAGTTTGCCCGTCGCTTAGCCGACATTGTCAGGCGTTCGGATACTGTCGCACGGTTAAGTGGCAACAACTTTGCGGTATTGCTAGAGCATGTCGCGAATGAGCACGTCATTACCCATGTGGCAGAAAAATTATGCCTCGCCTTTAATGATCCTTATTTTATTGGCCAGCATGAAATATTTTGCAGCATTAGTATCGGCATAGAACTGGCAAGTCGAGTTAGTTATGAAGGCTCTGAGTTATTACGCCATTCTGAGTTAGCCTTGCGACAAGCGAAACAAGAGGGGCGTAATGACTATCGCTATTTTGTTTCTAATCGGCACCCACCAGATCTCGTACGGGCGAGTTTAGAAAGCGCTTTGCATCATGCGCTAGAGCGCAAAGAACTGAGCTTGCAATATCAGCCCCAAGTACGGGTGAGTAATCAGCAGTTTATTGGCACCGAAGTCTTGTTACGTTGGACCCATGAAACGCTGGGCGCTATCTCTCCTGCCGTCTTTATCCCAGCACTGGAAGAAACCGGATTAATTAATAAAGTCGGTGAATGGGTACTTGCCTCGGCATGTCGCCAGCACCAAGAATGGATACGAAAAGGAGCGTTACCCAGCGATGCTAAATTATCGGTTAACTTATCTCCGCGCCAGTTTCGTCAGCGCGATTTAGCCGATCGAATATTGCAGGTTTTAGAAGTCACACAAATGAAACCTGAGCATTTGACCCTAGAAATTACCGAAGGGGTATTAATGGATAACATGCAGCAAGGCATCGATATGCTGGGCAGGCTAAGAGCAATCGGCGTCTCCATTGCGATCGATGATTTTGGCACAGGTTATTCATCGTTAGCGTATTTAAAAGATTTGCCGATTGATTATTTAAAGATTGATCGGGTTTTTGTGAAAGACATCGTTGAAGATAAAAATGATGCGGCGATTGCCAACTCCATCATCACTTTGGCACATAACCTAGGGCTAGAAGTGATTGCTGAAGGAGTAGAAGATCCTAATGTTCTGGGTGTTTTGCAGGCTTTTGGTTGCGACCATTACCAAGGCTTCTTTTTCTCTCGCCCGGTTGATCCCGAAGAAATTCCCTTCATTGCACAGCAATTATCCTCAGAATAGTATTTTTGGTTCACAGCTATAAGCCACCCACGTATGATGAAAGAAAAGTATGTAATAGGGTTCTTTCATGAAATGCGCGTTAATTGTAGCTATGGCTTCCAACCAAACTATTGGTATCAATAATACTCTGCCATGGCACCTTCCCCATGACCTAAAATATTTCAAAAATGTCACCATGGCCAAGCCGATTATTATGGGTCGTAAAACCTATGAATCAATTGGTCGTCCGTTGCCGGGTCGCACCAACATTGTGATTACTCGCCAGAGTGATTATCAAGCTGAAGGCATTGTTGTCGTTAACAGTTTGCAGCAAGCATTGGATAAAGCAGAAGACATTAGTTTCGTCAGCGGCCATGAAGAAGTCATGGTCATTGGGGGAGCTGAAATTTATCAGCAGGCCTTATTGCAAGCAGATCGCTTATACATTACTCACGTTCACGCTGAAATCGAGGGCGATGCATTTTTCCCGACGATAGAGTGGAATGATTGGCAAGAGTTCAAGCGCGAAGAACATGCGGCGGATCCTGTTGGTGATGAACAAAAGAATCCACATGATTACAGCTTCGTCGTGTATGACCGCGTTAAGTAAAGTGGCATCTCCTTTGTTCAACGGAGATCTCGATTTTCATATTTATGCGGGGGCAGAAGCTCTTTCTCATATCCAAAAAAATGGATTAAAGAAAGAAGATATCAGTATGCTACTGGGCGCCTCAAGTGGTCCTAAATGGCTGGTACTGCATGGCTTTGATCAATACCTGATGCCAACGTTACAACAGCGTCAGCAATCTTATGACTTATTGGGAACCTCAGCGGGTGCGTGGCGAATGGCCTGCTATGCCCAGCAAGATTCACTGGCTGCACACCAGCGCTTAACCGATGCGTATATTGAGCAAAGTTACTCTGAAAAACCTTCTGGCGATGAAATCTTAGCCTCGTGCCGTAATATGGTGAATCGTATGCTGGGAGAAACTGGCGCCGAAGAAGTATTGCAGCATGAATATGCGCGCCTGCATCTTATTACAACTCAGTGCCATGGTTTAGCTGCTAAGCAACATCGATTCTGGCAAGGGCTAGGTTTTTTAATGGCCGCGCTGGGTAACCTCGTCAGTCGTAAAAGTTTAGCGCTGCAATTTACTCGTATTGTGATGCATCATCCTGAGCAAAAACCACCGCTATTGCATACACACGATTTACCCAGTCGTTATCAAGCTTTTGAGCGTGATAAAACAGCTGATAGCATTCTGTCGACGGGCTGTATTCCCGTCCTAACTAAAGGTGTGGAAAACATTGCAGGGGAGGGTTTATTTCAGGATGGTGGGATTACTGATTATGGTTTTGACTTACCACTTAAGCCCAAAAAAGGGTTTGTATTATATCCCCATTTTTCTCATGTCCCGGCGCCGAGCTGGTTTGATAAATCGTTGAAGTGGCGAAAACCCAGTCAGGATAATTACTCGCATACCATCTTATTGGTACCCAAGAAGAAATTCGTTGCGAGTTTGCCGTACGGAAAAATTCCAGATCGTAATGACTTTGTGAAGCTGAAAGATGATGAACGTAAAGCTTATTGGCATGAAGTCGTTCAGCGGACTCAGATATTCTCTCAGCAGCTTGCCGATTTAAAACCCAATGACTGGGCAGAGTATGTTGAACCTCTGCCTTGGTAGTATCACCGATAATTTATAGGTTTATATTACGGCGTTTAAAATTCGTTTTCTAAGCGCTTATCCATTTCTGCGATTTTAGCTTTCATTAATTCATGGCATTCAAGGGCTAAGCGTTCAGCATCTTCAGGCTTCAGGTCGGCTGTTGAAATAGGATCTAAGAACTCAACCAAGCCAGGCTTCGGTGCCCAATCCGTTAGCGTAACATTAGCGGTAGAGCTAACGCATAACGGTACGATCGGAACACCTGCTTTAATGGCGGTTAAAAAAGCGCCTTTCTTAAAAGGTAACAAACCTTTTCCTCGGCTACGAGTACCTTCCGGCATAATAAAGATTGAACGGTTTAGCGAGGTGATCTTTGAAGCCATTTGATCAACCACAGCATGTGCTTTGTCTTTGTCGCCACGGTTTATAAAAATGTTACCCGCTAACCAAAACGCCGCGCCAAAGATAGGCACCCACGCCAGTTCTTGTTTACCGACGCCAGAACAATTCTTTGGCCAGATTTTGGCAAAGTAAAAGACGTCCAATAAGTCTTGGTGATTTACGACATAAACGACAGGAGAATTTATTTTCGGCTTGTTGATAGCAATAACTTTTAAGTTCATGATCCAATAAGTCGGTAACAAAAACTTTAAAACCGTGCGCGTATTATTGCCATGAAAAGGACGGATACAGGAATAGGCTATGGCCATGAAACAGAATAATAAAAAATAAGCACAGACAGCAACAAGACGAGCGTAATACAACATAGAGAATCACAGGGAGTTAGACGAGTAAGCAGTATACCCGTCTAGACCTAAAGGAATACCCAAAAGCCGACGATAACTCGGCTGTTATGGGTACATATGTACTAGGTTTAGCGACGAATCAAGGTAAACGTTTGGTTCGTGCCAATACTACCGGAAGCAGCACTTAAGCCAGCGTTGCCACCAAAATCAGCGCGTAAGAATTTACCGTTATCCGCTTTAATCGCCAGCTGGTCATTACCTAACTCAACGATCGTGAAAGTGCCTGCCGCAGAAACGGTATCGCTAGATGCTTTTAAAGTACCGAACAGATAAGAATCCAGTGCTACGTAGTGATCATCAAACGCTTTAATAGCAATTTTACCATTACCTTGATCTTCAAAAGTGTAGCTTTCCCAAGTACCAATTTGATTCGAGCCTGCAGAGATAAAGCTATTGCCGCCACTCATGCTACGCATAAAATAACCATCAGCAGTTTTCAGATGTACCACATCACCGATGAAAGGAAATGCTGGACGCTGTGGTTGAGCCGCTGAAGGATAAGTAAATATGCCACGCACAGGGTAATGATCGGAAAGATCCCATTCGCCCCAAAGTGCATCAATAGTCGTACGGGGTGCAAACGCTTCTTGATAAGCAGAGGTAGGCTGTAAGTTATTATTAGCCGTCAGCGTGTAATCAAGATATTCAATATACGGCTGTTCTGCCCAAGTATTGGTATTGGCATCGTAGGTGTAGTTATGGCCACGGTTTTCAGGTTCAGTCGCACCTAATACCGCTTCTAAATAATCACGGTCTTCCGGTAAACCGATTTTATTAACATTGAAGTCACCCGATATGATCACGGGTTCGTCAGCTGGAATGTTCAAGCTACGAATGTAATCGCCCATTTCTTGTAGCTGTGCTAAACGAGCCTCACGATTAATGTCATCATCAGAAGACTGAGTATGGGTAGCGAAGACGTGGTAAGGATTTCCAAGCTTGTTAATTTTTGCGTAGATAGTAGAGCGAGTTGCCGCACATTGAATGCCATCGCAAGCGTTGTAGTTTAGGTCATCTTCAATGATAAAAGGCCAGCGAGATAAAATACGCGTACCTGATCCAAGTAGTTTACCAATCTTAAATACATCAGCAGTTTGATAAGGATATTCTGCACGCAATTTTTTGAATAGCTCATTGGTTGGAATATCATCGAACACTTCGGTTAATACCAAAACGTCGTAATTAGCCATCATCGCAGGCATTTCGTCTAAGCGGGTATCAACCTTGGTAGACCCAAAAATTGTTGTTGCCCAAATGTTATAGCTCAATACGTTAAGTTGGTTAGCCGCGCCGATTGCTGGCTTCTTATCTTCTTCCTGCAATACATAAGTTAGCTGACCACCTTTGGCTAAATCAGAGGCATTAAACGCAAGCGTATTGGTATCGCCTGCAAGCTCAGTCTTATGACGCTGGATATTGGCATTAGATTGCGGAGCGATGCTTATATCAGAAGTATTAGCGCCAAACGTTAAATCAGTACCGGCAGTATTCTGAGTTAAGTTCACTTGGTAGTCAGCACTGGATAACTGAATGTTAAGTGAACTATTAGCACCCGCATTACGCGTTAGCTTAGCCAGCGTTGCCGTTGCTAAAGGACCAATCTCTTGCACTTGCTGGACAGCAGTTGCATCGCCAGAAAGGTAAACCTGTAAGGTATCCAGAGTACTGTTGGTAAAAACAATATGGGTATCTAACGTTGTAGGCGCTTCAGACATTGCCATAACAGAGCTGCTCAGAAAAGCGAGCGCTGCGGTGGAAAACAATTTTTTCATCATGTTCGACTCAATTTAGTTTATTAGGTGAAGTTATTATTTTTATGATTTAGTACTTCCGTTTTATTCTACCAAAGAACCCATGGCGGTGTCACAAAAGTCACTATTATGGCTGAGGGAGTTGTCAGAAATATAATAAGTTTGTGCATAACTTGTTATGCAGTCGTGTGTAACCTGTTGATTAGCTGTGCATAATTATATTTTAGATATTAATACCTATGATAATCAAGGGATTGGGTATATTTATGGCTGGGGATAAGCTATTTCTAGTAAGCGCATTACAGAATCATCGGTCGCTGAATTAGCCACGTTATGGCGAATAACGGGCAATTATAGCAATACTTTTCCACAGTTTCTGTGGATAACTATAAGCATAACTAGACGATAACTCATTCAAACAGTCGTTTTAACTAGGCCACTGTCAGATCGTTGCTTTTTTGATCAAAGTCATGACTTTGGGTGTCTATCATGGTTTTACAGAATAACTGCCTATAATAAGTAGAAGGATTAGAGGTTTGATTAATACATGCGATTACTACTTATCTTTCTCGCATCGCTGGCAACGTGTTTTGCGCACTCATACGAATTTAAGCTGGCGCTATTACATGGTAATAGCGAGGTGTTTGATTATGAGATCAGCGTTTTAAGATTAGCCCTGAGAAATGCTACCGGTAAACATTCATTAAAAATCGTCGCCGTCAGCGATATGAATCAAGCTCGCCTGTTGAAAAATTTAACGCGTGAGGAAAGTGACTACAATGTATTTTTCTCAGGTTTTTCTAAGCAGCGAGAAAGAGACTTATTACAAGTTGATTTTCCGATTACACGAGGACTGTTGGGATACCGTGTTTTTGCTATCCGAGAGGATAACTTAGATCTGTTTGCCAATATTACTAAGCTCGCTCAGTTTAAGCAGCAGGTTAAGGTCGGCTCCGGCATAGGCTGGCCTGATACAGAAATTTTTCAACATCATGGCTTCGACGTGATTCAGACTCAGTACGATGGTCTTTGGGAAATGTTAAAAGCAAATCGTATAACGGCTTTTAATCGAGGTATTAATGAGGCTTATATTGAAATAGATCAGCAAAATCAACAAGGTGATATGGCTAGGCTCACAGAGGTACCTACCTTAATAGTCGAGCCAAGTTTATTAGTCGTTTATCCATTTGATTATTTCTTCTATGTATCGCCGTTATACCCAGAGCTTCACCAGACAATTCAAGCCGGTCTTAATAAGGCACTCGCTAATGGTGACTTTAAGCGTAATTTTTATAACCACCCTAGAATCAAGCAAGCACTTGCACAATTAGCATTAAAAAGCCGTAAAGTTTTCTCGTTAGACAATCCATTATTAAGCGAGCGAATACAGGCATTGCCTGAAGATTATTGGCTTCAGGTTGATGAGTAACCAAGAAGGGTAAAGATGTGCAATAACCTATTTATTGGCGTCAATATTAAGCTAAGATAACAATATCGAATGAAATTATATTTTTGCTAAGGACTTTTTATGACCTCGCACAACTCGGAATCTGTGCCGGATAGCTTAATCGAGAAACTATTGAAAGACGAATCGACAGGTGGAATCTTATTGGTGATCGTTGCCATCATAGCGATCATATTGGCTAACTCTTCTTATAGCCATTTATACGAAGGCTTCTTAAACATACCGGTTCAGGTACGTATAGCCGAACTCAACCTCGAAAAACCTCTCGTCTTATGGATCAATGATGGCCTCATGGCGATCTTCTTCTTTTTAGTGGGCTTAGAAATCAAACGAGAAGTGATGATTGGTCACTTATCTGAACCTTCACAAGTCGTATTGCCTGCCGTTGCTGCCGTGGCCGGTATTGCTGCCCCTGCGTTAATCTATGTCTGGTTGAACTACGGTAACGAGATTGCCATCCGCGGTTGGGCGATTCCTTCCGCGACCGATATAGCTTTCGCGCTGGGTGTTTTCTCCTTATTCAAAACTCGCGTGCCAGTCTCGCTTAAATTGTTTTTATTGTCGGTTGCCATCTTTGATGATCTTGGCGCTATCATCATTATCGCGTTATTTTATTCGAGTGATTTATCGGTTGCGTCTCTTGCCATCGCGGCTTGTGGTATTGTCGTATTAGCTGTTTTAAATTACCTCAATGTACGACGACAAGCGGCTTATCTGCTGGTGGGTCTAGTGATTTGGACGGCGGTATTAAAGTCTGGAGTACACGCGACGCTAGCGGGTTTTGCGATTGCGCTATTCATTCCTCTCTCGTTAAAGAATGAGGATGGACGTCCAATGTTGCCGCATTTAGAACATGCTTTGCATCCTTGGGTCGCCTTCTTAATCTTGCCATTATTTGCTTTTGCAAACGCGGGTGTGAGCTTAGAAGGTGTGACTTTGGATGCACTAACCAATTCAGTAACACTCGGTATCGCTCTAGGTCTTGTCGTAGGTAAGCAGATTGGTATTTTCGCAATCTGTGCTGTCGTTATCAAACTGGGCTGGGCCAAACTGCCGCAAGGAGCTAGCTGGTTACAGTTTTACGCGGTCTCGATTTTATGTGGTATTGGTTTCACAATGAGTCTGTTTATCGGCACGCTAGCGTTTGAAGGTTTGCCAGCAGAATACCTAACGCAAGTGAAGCTGGGTGTATTGATTGGTTCACTGGTATCAGCCTTGCTAGCAACCGCTCTGTTGATGATGTCAAAACCCAATCCTGAAGTGCATGCTGCTGCATAATCATTGCTTTTAGACTTAAGAAGCCCGCAATTCGATAAGAATATGCGGGCTTTTTTATGTCTAATCTATTGGCTGGTCATGTACATAAAAAGCCTCTGCACTGCTATGAGCCCACCAGTGTGACCAAGGCTCAGCCAGGTTTTGATTGTCGAAGCGGGTATTGATCAGTTCATTCGTTTTCAAAGAAGGCACAAGGCTCCCTACGGGCACTAATAAACCATTCGATGCACGACGTTTAATCATGTGTGGCATCAGCTTAGCGGGGTCATCTAAGCCCATGCTGCCAACTAACTCATAGAAACTTTTTAAGGTATTGTGATGAAAGTTTTTAACCCGCTCACTTTTATCGACCAGATCGACCGCTTTAGCTCGAGCAGGATCTTGCGTCGCAATACCGGTGGGGCACAGGTTGTTATTGCAGTGACGAGATTGAACGCAACCGATTGCCATCATCATAGTACGCGCGGCGTTAACCGCATCGGCACCGACAGCAATTTTAGACAGTAGATCAAAACTAGACGCCGTTTTGCCAGACGCGATGATACGAATGTTATCTCTTAGGCCAACACCCACTAAGGCATTATGAACAATGTAAACCCCTTCTAGGCACATCATTCCCAAGCGATTACTAAACTCGACGGGCGCTGCACCCGTGCCCCCTTCAGCACCATCGACAGTGATAAAATCAGGAGTGATCCCCGTTGCTAGCATCGCCTTACATAAACTTAAAAATTCAGCGGGGTTGCCAATGCACAGCTTAATACCCACAGGCTTGCCATTACTTAGCTCGCGTAATTTTACAATAAAATTCAATAGCGCCAGCGGCGTTGTGCATTCCGGATTCACGGCCGGAGAAATACAATCTTCAGTCATCGGAATGTGGCGAATGTCAGCAATCTCTTGGGTGATTTTGGCTTTGGGTAAAACACCCCCATGGCCAGGTTTGGCACCTTGAGACAGCTTAATTTCTATCATTTTAATAGCCGGCTGAGTGGCCATTTTTGCAAAAGATGACGGACAAAAATCACCTTGCTGATCACGACAGCCAAATAACCCCGTACCTATTTGCCAAACAATATCGCCGCCATGTTTTAGGTGATAAGGGCTTACGCTGCCTTCCCCCGTATTGTGGTAACAACCCGCTTTTTGCGCGCCAAGATTTAAGGCCTCAATAGCATTCGCACTTAAAGAACCAAAGCTCATTGCAGAGATGTTTAAGTAGGATGCGTTATAAGGTTGCTTGCAGTGAGGGCCGCCGATAAGAATAGATTTAGCGTCGTCTATTACATGTTTAGGCTCTAGCGAATGCCATAGGCTTAAATAGTTTTCTTCTAATAAATTACGCTGCGTACCAAACGCTATGGTATCGCGCACATTCTTTGCGCGCTGATAGACCAGTGTGCGCTGTTCACGATTAAACGGATTTTCTTCAGTATCGTTGGCAATAAAATATTGCTGAATTTCTACGCGGTAAGATTCAAGAAAATAGCGAATGTAGGCAACAACAGGGTATAAGCGATTGAGGTTATGGCGACTAAAGTACAGATCATGAAAACCTATCACGCTGTAGAACACGGTAAATAATAAAAGGCAGATATCAAAAGTACTGCCGAATTTATTCACTAGATATAACGCGATGCCGTTGCCCAAGCTCGCAATAAGCCAATAGACGGCTTGCATAATCGTCATGATACTTCCCTGTCTGATAATGATGAATGGGTTTCAATCTAGCCAGTATACAAGTCATTTACAGGTTAAGTATTTACTCTCTAGAAATTTATAGCGGTAAGTGACCAACCTTGACTAAGATCACCGTATCTTGCTCAACGTACGGATTATGTTTGCTTAGGTGAGGGCTACGCATCCAGCTGCCCGCAGGATAACGTCCATGCTCATCCATAAACTCACCACTGATCACCAGAATCTCTTCACCACCAAAATGAGTATGCGGTTGAAAGTGTTCACCTGCAGGCCAGAATACCAATGCGACGGATTCATTCATCACGTTATTGCTAAACTGATGCAGCGGCATGACTTTCAAATTTCCAATCCCAGGCAGCCAATCAGTATTACGCGTATCAATGCGTACTTGCGTGCGATCTTCTGTTTGGAACTGGTGTAGCTTCACAAATAAAGTGCAGCCTTCTTTACTGAAAGGCGCGTGTTCAAAACCTTCAGGATTACGAATATAACTGCCCGCAGGATAATCACCAGTTTCATCGGAAAACACACCCTCTAATACAAAAATCTCTTCACCTAATGGGTGCGGATGGGAGTTGAAGCTAGCACCGGCATCGTATTTAACAATACTTGTCGCATGGCCACGTTCAGCTTCTTCGCGGGCTAAGCGTTTACGCCAGACTCCAGCCATAGGGCTGGCTTGCCAGCTTTCTAAATTGCTGTTGACGAATACGTGCTGACTGAAATCTAGGTTTAGCATAAGAGAAACTTTTGTAACTATTCAGAAAATTTTATAAATCGATCCATGATTGGATATTTATTCCACAAAACGGCGTGAATACGCTCCCTGTAGCCTTAGTTCGGCTCCCTGCCTCGCATATTTGCTCCACAAACACCCAACAATGGATCTTACTCTGTCTTAATTTGAACTACCTGAATAGTTGCAAACTTTTTAGACGATAGCTTATCTTAGTGCGGTAAGGCGGGTCTGAACAGTAGGTACTTTGAGGTACCTACGTTAATACCTACTGCTCAGTAGTATGATTTAGCTCGCAACGAGCTGAATAAAGAACACAACTAAACAGTAGCCTGAAGTATAGGCAATGAACAATTGTGGGAAAAATCTTAAGTAACGCATAAAGGTTAACTCAGGAATCTTACTCATCGCGACCACACCCGCAGCTGAGCCGATGGCTAATAACGCACCACCCACACCGACAGAGAAGGTGAGCGCTAGCCATTCGTTATGGGCCATATCGATGCCCGATTTTAGGATGGCAGAGGTTAGCGGTACGTTGTCGAACAAGGCGGAGGTAATACCGACCACATAGTTGGCGATAAGTGTTGGCGATTGCTTATAAGCTCCTAGGAATATCTCTAATACACCGATCTCTTTGAGCATCCCCACCAATAGCAAAACCCCTAAAAAGAACAGTAAGGTATCAAATTCAATCTTGCGTACATAATCCAAAATAGGGTCATCGCGGTTCAGTGCTCTGGCGACCATAAACATCAAACTTAAACCGAATAAGAAGGATAAAACAGGCGGAATAGCAAAGAACACATTACCAAAAATAACACCGATAATGGTTAAGAAGAACAGTAGGGCGATCAATGAATCTACTGGAGCCAAGGTATGTTTTTTAGTGGTGACTTCAATGGTGCCTTTCATGCCGTAAGACATCAGTAAGCATAAAATAAAGACCGAAGTGAATGCCGGCAATACCAGCATTAACAAATCAGAGATGCTGACTTTACCCGCGAGGAAGATCATCAGCGTGGTCACGTCACCGGTAATAAGCGAAACGCCGCCAGCATTAACGCCATACACAACGACAATGGCATATCTCACTAACTTGTCTCGATCGATATTTAACCCCAATAAAATAGTCAAACACACTAATGTCGCAGTGATGTTGTCTGCGAGAGACGAAAATATAAAGGAGAAAGCACCAATGAAAAATAACAAACCTTTTTCACTGAGTTGCTTAGGCAGTAAGTAGCTCGCAATAATTTCGATGACGCCTTTTTCAGATAAGTACGCGACAAAGGTCATAGCGGAGAATAAAAAGAGCCAGAGAGTCGCGATGTCTAATAAGTTTTCATTGAGCGCTTCTGAGGCAACTTCCGTATGGCCTGTCATGCTGGATGAAATAAAATAAACGATCCAAGCCAGTGTTCCCCAAAATAAAGTCGATTTGGCTTTATTCACCTTGATCAAATCTTCAGCGATGATCGATAGAAAACCAATAGATACAATAATGATTAAGAAAATTGAAACAGCACTCATATTCATGATCTCAGTTAAAGTCGTTCTATGAAAAGATGGTTAGACAAAATAATAGCAAAAAAAAACCTGCATCGTTTTGATACGAGGCAGGTTTTATTAACAACCGGTAAAGACTAAACCTTTACCAACCAGCCGTACTTATCTTCCGACTTGCCCCATTGAATATCATTCAACGCTTGGCGCAATTTCAAGGTTGTCTCACCCGGCTCGCCCGATCCCACAGTAAATTCTTCACCGTTATGAATCAAAGTGCCAACCGGTGTTAAAACCGCTGCTGTGCCAGAAAGTGCGGCTTCAGTACCCGGCTTTTTAGCGCGTTCCAGTAATTCGCTTACCGTGAAGTTGCGTTCGGTTACCGTCATGCCTGCATCACGGGCGATTGTTAAAATAGAATCGCGAGTAATGCCGTGCAAGAAAGAGCTGTCTAATGCCTTAGTGATGATTTCGTTGCCATCAATCAAAATGAAGTTAGCTGCACCAGTTTCTTGAACGTCGCCGTTCGGGCAAAACAAAATTTGATCAGCATCACAGGCTTTACGGGCACGAAGAATAGGACCTAATGCACTGGCATAGTTGCCCCCGCTTTTGATCATGCCCATGTGAGGCGCGCAACGCATGCCATCTTCTTCTAATAGAAGTCTTAATGGCTTAGCGCCGCTCTTAAAATAATCACCAACAGGGGACAAAAGCACATATAAAAGAGACGATTCAGAAGGCGCAGCCGCTTTACCAATGGCAGGTTCTGTACCAATGTGTGTTGGACGAATATACATAGAACCTGGAGGGCTCGGTACATCATCAGCATACAGTGCAACCGACTCTTTGATCATGCCAGCCAACTGATCTTTATTGATCTCAGGAAGGCTTAATAATTCACTGCTTTGTGACATGCGCTCGATATTGGCATCCATGCGAAAAACATTCACGCTGCCATCTTCGTGTTTAAACGCCTTCATACCTTCAAAGCACGTGCTTGAATAATGCAAGACGTGTGCGCCAGGATGAAGTTCTAACTTGTCGGATGGAACGATGCTTGAAGCTGTCCAAGAATTATTGTCAAAAGATGCCAATGCCATTTTCGGCATGAAAACTGTTCCAAATGCGGACATTTCTATTCCTAACTCAATATTGTATCAATTGCTTACTATTACCGATCTGCATTGGTCGCGAGCCAAGATGACCAAAGTGAGATGACATTGTTGATTTTAATATCAAAGCCTAATTGATCCAGTTCGTGCTGGGTCATTAGTAAATCTTGTTTTTGCAGTGCGCGTTTATGAGTTTCAACGCGATAGGCCAGGTAGGTTTCCTGGAGGGTCTGACAGTCTTGTGAACTCATCAGGCCGCAGCGAACAAAGGCTTCCAATAACCGCATATTGTCGGTTACGTGCGTTAGTTCTGGGTACTGGTGTGACCAAGCGAGCACACCGTATTGCACCATAAATTCGATATCAACAATGCCACCGGCATCTTGCTTTAACTGAAAACGCAAATCGGTGGATTTTTTCGAGCCAAGATTATCTCTCATTTTCTGTCGCATGGCTTGCACTTCTTCACTCAAGGCAGGCTTTTCTCGCGTGATAGTGAGTATTTGCTCACGAATCTGCTCATATTTCTTTTGCACCGCATCACTGCCAGAAACTTTGCGGGCACGAACCAAGGCTTGGTGCTCCCAAGTCCAGGCATTTTCTCGTTGATATTTTTCAAAACCTGCTAGGGACGTCGCGATCATACCCGACGCGCCAGAAGGACGTAGGCGCATATCGATCTCGTACAATTCACCAGCGCGAGTCTGCGTACTCATAATGTGGATCATGCGCTGGCCCATGCGGGTATAGAAAACGCCGTTATCCAGTTCTCGTGCCCCGGAAGTGGTTTTCCCTCTGGCGGTATCGTAGAGGAAAACCAGATCAAGGTCGGAGCCATAGCTCAGTTCTAACCCGCCTGTTTTTCCATAACCCACGACGATGAATTCAGGTTCTAATACTTCTTCACCTTGAGCATCGCGAGGGAAACCGTGTTTCGCCACCATTTGTTGCCAAGCGAGTTGACTGACTTTATCGAGCAATACTTCGGCTAAGTTGGTGAGGTAATCACTTACTTGCATCAGAGTCAGCGCTTCTTGAACTTCATTCGCGGCGGCGCGTAACTTATGGGCATTAGCGAAATGACGCAGCTGATCCATCTGCTGCTCTAAATCATCTTCATCGATACGCAATAATCTTAAATGCAATTCTGTGGCAAGATCTTGCTTGGTCACGGGGCTATAGAACTGCTGCGGGTTGAGCAACTCATCTAATAGAATCGGCGCTTGGGCAATATAATCTGCGACCCATGGGCTGATACTGGCGAGCTTTAATAAGTGCTTAAGCGCCGGGGGATTTTCGGTCAGCAAGACCAAATACACAGTACGACGGACGATCGCGCTGATAATAGGAATCGTACGCTCTAAGGTATCAACCGGATTGTCTTGCTGCCATAGCTGTTCGAGTAATAGCGGCATTAAGGCGTCGAGGCGCTCACGACCAATGGTTTGCATGTTTTGCACTGCACGGGAATCACGAAACTTAGAGATGCCTTCTATCACGTCATCACTTTGGGTACAGGGGAATTGCTGTAAGAAGGCTTTCTCTTCTGGGCCATGACCATGGTCGGGATCGAAGTTGCCATGCCATAAATCTTGCCAAGCTTGTTTTGCGATCTTGGAATCTTCATCTTCATCACCCGATTCATTTTCATCCGTCGGTGCTACGATCTGAGCGAAGTGATGACTTACTTTTTCTCTTTGGCTATCCAATTCCGTTAAGAACTCTTGCCAAGTGGCAAAGCCCATTCCGAATGCCATACGCGTTTGTGCAGCACTGGCTTGTTGATATTCATCAGAGGGTAATAACTGAGTCTGTTCATCGTTTAATGCCTGAATCACATGTTCGGCATCGCGCAAAAATAAATAGGCCTGACGTAATTCACGACACGCGGGTGCTGGCAGATAACCTTCGCTTTCTAAAATGCCAATAACAATTAACAGTTCGCGGGTTTGCAAATCTCGTTCTTGGCCACCGCGAATTAATTGGAACGCTTGCACAACGAATTCAATTTCACGAATGCCGCCTGAGCCGAGTTTTACATTGGTCTGCAAGCCACGACGACGTACTTCGGTATTGATCATGGCTTTCATCGAACGCAATGATTCGAACGCGGTATAGTCGACGTATTGGCGATAGGTGAAAGGACGCAAAATGGATAATAGCTCTTGGCCCGAATCACTGCTTTCAGCTTCAGCAGACGGTAGCCCTTCGCTGGTAATAATACGGGCCTTCACCATGGCGTAGCGTTCCCAGTCGCGGCCTTGGTCTTGGTAATATTCTTCAACCGACGCGAAGTTCATGACCAGAGGACCACTTTCACCATAAGGGCGTAAGCGCATATCGGTGCGGAAAACAAACCCATCGATGGTGGTATTGTCTAACGCCTGAATCAATTTTTGCCCAACCTTGATAAAAAACTCTTGGTTAGAAATGTCGCGACGACCTTGAGCATTGCCGGTGGTATTACCAGATTCAGGGTAAGCGAAAATTAGATCAATATCGGAGCTGAGGTTTAATTCATAAGCTCCCAGCTTACCCATGCCTAAAACGAGTAAGCGTTGTTCGTTTTTAGAGACCTTGCCCATTGGCTGGCCGTGCTTTTCAGCCAGTAAGCCATGCACATGATTCAAACCTTGAGTAATACACACATCGGCCATGTCTGATAACATGCGGGTGGTATCCATGGTTTTGGCTAGGCGTAACAAGTCGCGCCAAATGATGTGGATTTGGGTACGACGACGGAAAACCCGTAATGCTTTAAAGAGCTGCTCTTCGCTGCCATCTGTACCGATTAATTCCAGTAGCTGCTGTTCCAGCTGGTGGGCATTAAGTTTTTGATAGATCACACCTGAGCTGACCTGCTGGAAAAAGTACGCGCCATCAATCGCAATATTGCCCGCAACGAAAGCACTGATGCTGCAGATTTTTTTAAGATCCGCTTGCTGCTCGTCAGATAATGATGTTAATAACTGCTGCCAATCTAGGCCACGGAATTCAAACTCTGATATCAGCTTGTCTTCGGTCTTAGACCAGTAGTCATTGAGCTGTGCTGGGTAGGCAGTAATAGATTGTGTGGTAAGGCTCATGAGGCGTCCTAAATCGGCTGTTCCGAATAGATGTAGTCGGATAAATAATGTCACTGAATATGACTATCAGTGTAGAGGAAAATAGCAGAAGGGAGTAGTGATTGAGGTCATGGGCGGATGTCATGACCTCGATGAAGGCTGGTTTATTCTTGGCTTGTTTCAGCAGATTCAAAAGGATGAATAATTACGGAGATTTGAGCGTCGATATAGACCTCGTTATTGAGGTCTGCATTGCCTGTTAGCTTGGCTGTAAATGAAATGCCAGAGGAATTATTTTGTAAAATTTCTGATTGAAATGAATACTTATTAACGCATTCAAAATCAGAAGATAGGCAATAGTTATCGATATTATTAAACCGCTGAGATACACCAACGACTTGGTTGTTACCTGCTTGATAGTTTTCAGAATTCGTAGATTTACCATTATAAATCTCAAAGGTATGATCAAAATCTACATAGTGTTGAAAGTATTGAAATTTATAAGAGCCAGCTTCATTATCCCCCACTTTGGATGAGAATTTATGTTCTTGCAAGCCTAAGCACATCCCTCCATAGAGCTTATTTTTATCAAAAATAATATCATCTGAATTAATAGAGCTAGAATAATTTAAGTCATCTGATAACAAAAAATTATCTTCGTCACTTACTTTTACGGCGAAGAATTCAACTTCTTGACGGATACCAGTCTTTATTCCATTAACTAAGTACTGACGTATTTTCCAGCCTTGCCCATGAATTTCTTGGCTGCTTAAGTAGGAAACAGCAATGCGTCCTGATGAACCATAATCTTCATTCTCATTATCTCGATACAATTCTGTATAACCCTGCTCATGAGTATCCGTACCATGAAGGTCAGGATCAGGGCTAAAATCATTGGAAGTACAATCTAGATCATGATGATAATGATCTAGATTGTCATCTTCTTCGTTATGAAAAACAATGGTCCCTAACTCATTGGCAATGATCTCTTTTTTAAAGATCACTGTCTCTCCATCATCATTTCTTTCTTCTGTAATTTCAGTAGTCACACGATACACCATCCAAATACCAGATTGGTTCTCTGTGCTTAGGGTAGGATTTACTACAGGTAAGTGATCAGGAAATATGATTTCTTCTGAATCAGAACTATCGCCACCACATGAGGCGATTAGCAAAGTGAAGCACAAAATAAAAGAGGTTTTAATAATATCCATATCCAAGATCCATATGATGAGCCGAGCATTCTAAATTAATGCCCAGCC
This sequence comes from Oleispira sp., assembly GCA_036960605.1. Taxonomy (GTDB): domain Bacteria; phylum Pseudomonadota; class Gammaproteobacteria; order Pseudomonadales; family Oceanobacteraceae; genus Oleispira. The sequence goes on from JBALXI010000030.1 coordinate 53,541, forward strand.
AAATCAATCGTTATGAATCTATAAAATACTCTCTATCGGCATAACCGCACTGCGCGCGCCATCTTTTTCTAGTGCGGAATGTAAATCCTCAACCAGTTCATTCGTTGCTTCAAGCACTGTATTCCAATAGCTCTCTCGTTCATCATTCGATAGATTTTCAAAATCCTTTCTGTCAGGAATCTTTCCGTAAGGCAATTTGGCGATAAATTCTTCTAACGGCGCGAGCATCACGACATTATCATAGTTGTGTGCTTTAGCTTTTCGCCAAGGAATTGCTTTGTCTAACCAGCCTGGTGTGATTTTAGGAAAGAAGTGGGGGTAAAACACTAAGCCATCTTCAACATTGAACGGGCCTGAGAAATGGTAATCAACTAAACCCCCATCCCAATACCAGCGATCTTTACCGCCCGGCACTTTTGTCGGTTCCATTACCATCGGAATTGCGCCAGAAGCGACCAATGATTGGGATAGATTTTCGGCGTTTAGTTCAATGGTTTCGGGTTTAATAAAATAAGGTGTCGTGCTTTCTTGAGGGCTGATGATCACTCTAGGATACAAGGCTTCAACTACTTTTGATGACAATAAATTACCGGCAGCAGCAGACAATAAACCAAAGCCTTGGGCTAACTTAGAACGGCCATTTAAAAACTTGCGGTTTCTTACCGCGACGACATGCAATTTTCTTAAAGGGTTCGCAACAATGTGCTTAGCGCGGTTAGGTGAAAATAGCTGAGATAATACTTTGTCTATGTAAGTAGTGATTTCAGTGGGAATTAATTTTTCGCTGTAGCGTTGATTAATATACAGCTGTTCGAATTCTTTAAAACTTGCCAGAGGATTTTGCTGGGCGTAGCAGGCCATACGCCAAGAGCCAATACTGGAACCCAATAGTGAAATAGGTTGAGTTGCTTTAGGAAGAAAATGCTCAGACAAATACTGATCCAATCGGCTCAACATAAGCCACTTAGGGCCGCCGCTCGCGCCAACCATCAGCTTAATACGCTCAGGCCTTAATCCGTGCTGTTTAATTTCAGCTAACGCTTTCTTTCCCGCTAATATCTGTAAAGCCATCATATTTCACCTAAAGAATCAGGAGGGTATAGTGCCAAAATAGTTGAATAGAGCAATAGTTTTGTCTGTGTTTTTTTGTGAACACTGTATTGCACAGGCGTCATGAGTATTACCTGACTAAAACACGAGAATATTGAGCTAATATGAAGCGGAAAGAGGCCATGGTTTAAAACATGACCTCTGATAGATACTGGCTAGTTAATGCAGACAGCTATATCACTTAAAATAATTATATACTGCTTGTAGGTTCTCTATAGGTAGACTTCTTCTTAAGTGCAAAACCTCGGGCGCTCATCATATTATGAGTACCGACGACAACTCCTGTTGCTAAATTAACAGTTTGACTGCCGCCTAACTCTGTAATAACAACTACTTCACCACCTGCTGATTTTGTTAATTTCTTTAATGTATCAACGATGCGTCTTTTCCTGTTTTCAATATCATCTGGACCGTGACCTTCAACCACTTTGCAGAAATATGGAAATGGAGTCAAATACCATAAGGTGAGTGTACCAACTGATAGAATATTATTTACGAGGCAATAGGTATTTTTCCAGCTTTCTTCTTCAACATAACCGCTTGCGAAATAACCGCCAAAAAATCTAGGGAAATCGGGGTCTGCTGAAACGATGCCGACGCTCTCCCACATTTTATCGTCATAAATTAGAGTGCCATCTTCATTAATTGAAGTTCCTTCAAGACCTTCACCAATGAAAACGGTGATATCGTGAGTATTCTCAGATTTCATTTCATTTGCTAGTTCGACAACACTCTGTGACATGCCAGGAGTATATTCGCCTGTTTTCTCGTAAGAGCCGAGATAACCCATGGAGGCACAGCCAGAAACGGAAATTATTAAGGCGATAACCAATAAATTTTTGAACATTGAATTTCTCTAATTATTATTTTAGGACGCGAAAATAGCATATATATTTTATATATAAAATAATTAATATAATAATTATTAAGACAGTTTTTTAGTATGGAGTATTTATGTTCGCCAACTTAAACAACAGACTGTAATCTACCGATATTATCCTGAATAAAGTCTAAGAATGTCTTGGTTTTTCTTGGAATCATTCGTGTTGGGTATAATACCGAAACCGTTAGAGCTTCTAATGGATAAGGTGTCGTTACTTGTTTTAAGGCGCCTAACCGCAGTTGTTGGTCAGCGGTGTATTGTGGCAATTTAATCATGCCCATGCCGCGTATTGCTCCAATTAATCTCATCTCGGCACTGCTCATATTCAAGCGGCCTGTAACGGGAATGCTGACGGTTTCCGCACGCTTATTGGATCGACTGTTTTCTTTTTTATCCTCTCGTTTGTGAAACTGCCAACTGCTCTCAGCGTTTTCTAAAATCACTTTGTAGTTGGATAAATCGCTGAGTTCATTAATAGCGATTTGGGTCGCGCAGTGTGGGCTGCAATATATGCCTTGCGGTAAACTCATGAGTTCACGAGCAATCATGTCTGAGGCGGGCAGTGGGCTGTCGTGTACTGCAAATACTAGATCGTAATCACGGCTATTGTTTGGCAGCTCGCCGCTGTAATGATTAATGGTTAGGCAAATTTCTTTGTATTGGCTCATGAACTCAATCGCCAGCTGGCCTATCTGCTGATTAAAGAATTCTTGTGGTAGCAGTATCTTTAGCGACCCTCTTGGCTCTTCACGCCAGCCTTCCATGAAATGAGAGACATCTTCTAAGCCTTCCATTAGTGGGGCCGCTTGGTTGTATAGCAGTTGGCCTGCTTCCGTCGCGGCGAGATTACGCGGTCGGCGGTCTAATAAGCGGATGTTGAACTCGGTCTCTAGCTCAGTTAAATGACGCGACAAGCTGGACTTAGGCATGCCGAGGTCTTTAGCTGCCTGTGTGACAGAGCCCGCTTGTAGTGTTTTGACGAAGAGTTTCAGATTATCGAGTTTCATTTAAACCTTGGCTAGCACGGGGTTATTACGAGGACATTCGCTTAAATTGGTAAAAGTTCGTTCCAAATATGGAATCTTTGTTTCTAATTATAGTGGCTAGTTCTATATCTGAGGTCAACTACAATGTCCTTAGTTTAATTAAGCACGTCAAAAATAACTAAGTAACCCTAGATAATTAAGGAATTAACGATGTCTGATACAAATTTAGTACCGATGATTAATGCCGCTCAATTTGAGTCGGATGTGGAAGGTGGAGCGGGCGTGACCCTAGTCGATTTTTACGCCGACTGGTGTGGCCCTTGTAAGATGATTGCTCCGGTTTTAGAGCAACTGGCTGAAGAATTCGAAGGCCAATTAAAGATCGTTAAAATCAACGCCGATGAAGAAGCAGACGTATTAGCAAAATACGCGGTACGTGGTTTGCCAACCATGATGGTCTTTAAAGACGGCCAATCAGTTGATGTGACCGTTGGGGCTCAGCCTTATCCTGCGATTAAGGCGATGTTACAGAAACATTTGTAATTTTTTAGCCGTTGATCGCTAGGTAAGTATGTCTTTATACGGCACGTCGTAGATACGTCCATGTAGACTCTCTTCGGGATCCATCCCTCAGAAGGCCTATAACGACACACTTACTATCGATGTGCTAAATAATAGCCAACAAAACCAGCCCAGCTTAAAATCAGCAAGCTCCAAGGAAGGTAGACCCAAAAACGGCTACCTTCTTTTTCTTCTACTATTTCTTCAACCTGTTCACCATCGGCTTTTAGTTTTGCTTTGATCGCTTGTTTGCGCGATTTATCGGCTTCACGGGCTTTTGTCTTTTGCTGCTTCTTATATTCAGCAATGCCTTTTTCTATACCCTGACTAATCAGTTTTGTTTGTTCTTTCAATTGCCCTGGCTTTTGAATGCTTTTGGCAATTTTTAGCGCATCTGTTTTGGTTTGTTCTGAAATGGGGTTGGCCATTATTTTTCCTGCTTAATCATTTTAGTAAGTGGCACTATCAAAGCAACGAGCAAACCGCCACTGATTAGGCCGGCAGCGGCACCCGCGAACATAGGTAATAAAGCCGTGATCAATGTGCTACCAAAACCTTCGGCATAGTGATGAACGAATACTTCAGCACCTGGGATGCCGTGTAATAAAATACCACCACCGACCATGAACATTGCAATGGTGCCAACAATAGAGAGTGTTTTCATTAAAAAGGGCGCAAAGGCTAATAAACCTTGGCCAACTGAGTGTTTGAGTTTCCCGAAAGCTGATGCGGTTGCAGTCTTGATTAGATATAAACCTGCGTCATCAATTTTAACAATCGCTGCAACAAAACCATAAACCCCAAGTGTAAAACCAATGGCCAGTAGAGATAATACGGTTACTTGAGTGACGAACGGCTGGCCTTGCAGTGTGCCTAAGATAATGACAATAATTTCTGCTGATAAAACAAAATCGGTGCGAATTGCGCCTTTTATTTTATCTTTTTCGAAGGCGACTAGATCAACATCGGGTTGAATCAGTGCTTCATGAAGCTTTTCTTTATGCTCCTTATTGGAGTCTTTATGTAGAAAGCGCTTTTCAAAAGAATGGGCGATCTTTTCAAAGCCTTCGAAGCATAAATAAGCCCCACCCAGCATAAGCAATACGATAACAGCCCAAGGAGCGATGGCACTGATTAATAAGGCCGCAGGTACTAAGATGAGTTTATTCAGTAAAGAACCTTTTGTTACTGCCCAAATAACAGGCAGCTCGCGTTCAGCTCTTACCCCAGAAACTTGCTCGGCATTCAAGGCTAAATCATCACCCAGTACCCCTGCCGTTTTCTTTGCGGCGACCTTAGATAATACGGCAACGTCATCAAGTAC
>JBALXI010000031.1:0-57306 GCA_036960605.1 Oleispira sp.
TAATTGTATTATTGCCAGATTCTCTATCGAGCATCTCATTACGAATTTGTTCTAATAGCGGTGAGATCCAGGGTGCTTGGTTTGCTTTAATGATCATGACTTCGGGTAAGGCATCTAGAATATGGTTGAAGCCGGCATGCTCAAATAATAATTCCCCACATAAAATAGCCGTACCTGAAACATTCTGATCAGCGTTAATCATCGTCATCGGCAAATCGTCTTCACGCTCTGAATCTACCGGCTCCAGAGTATGGGCTAATTCACGGGGAAAGATGACGAGGTCGCCGATTTCTAACAGGCTGGTCGGGTGGTTTTCTACCCGCATAAGGCATTGACCAATAGTGACCATGTGAAAACATGTCTGGCCTATTTTGTGGGCGTTAACCTGCCAATTGCCGCAGAACTGGGCATTGTTATAAACCTCTGCCCGCAGCTGGAATGTGTCTAATAATTCAGTCAGCATAATAAAATATCAAATATTTGAACGATTAAGCATATATTCGGCACGATTAGAATGCAATCGTTCAGATTTCTTGGGTTAATCTGGTTTCGAACTTACTTGCCTTGTTGGCCTCATTGACCTTATTGAGAAATACCATGACAGATTTTACCTTGTATGATGAAAACACCGCGCCAGAAAGCACCAAACAGACATTGAAAGAAGTGAAGCAGGCCTATGGCATGTTGCCCAACCTGTACGGTTATTTGGCTGAAAGCCCTGTGGCGCTGAACGCGTATTTGCATATTAACGATCAGTTGATGAAGCATAGCTCTTTAACGCCAGTGCAGGTGCAGGTTGCGTTATTGGCAATCTCTGCGGTGAATAACTGCGAGTTCTGTGTGGCGGCGCATAGCTGGGTTGGCGGTACGCTGAAAGCTAATGAGCAAACCGTACAAGCGATTCGTGATGGCGAAGTGGTTGAGAATGCTGAAGATAAAGCACTGGTAGATCTTGTGCAGGCGATTGTGACTGATCGTGGCTTTGTCGCTGATGAACTCGTTGATGCCTTCTTAGACGCAGGTTTTACACGCGAGAATGTGCTCGATTTATTGGTGTGTAATATGCTGAAGTCGTTATCGAACTACGCCAATCATATTACCAAAACAGAAGTGAATGCTGAGCTGGCAGACTTCGCTCGTTGACATTTTGATACTACCTGACGTAAGGTAGGTAGATGACAATGATGAAAAATACACCAATAGCTAAAGATACACGCACTGCCATTTTAGACGCTGCCCAAGATATGGTGCAGCGTCAGTCCATTAGTGGGGTTAGCTTTCAAGAGCTGGCTAAGCGCACGGGGATTAAAAAAGGCAGTATGTATTATCACTTTGAAAGCAAAGATGATTTATCGGTCGCCTTGTTAGAGCGTGCCGCTGCCGAGATGAAAGACAGTTTCACTCGTGGTGAAGGTAAATCACCGACACAGCGTTTAGAGTATTATTTGAATATTTTTCGCTTTCACATTATTCCGAGTGAAAAAATGTGCCCTGGTGGCTCGTTCGCGGGCGAATGGGGTAGGTTGAGTGATCCTGTTCAAGCGCAAGTTCAGCGTTTGATTGATGAGCAGCGCCAGTGTTTACAGCAGGTATTGTCGGCGGGCATTTGTAGTGGTGAATTTCACAATCATGGCCAAAGCGATGAGGATTTAACTCAGTGGCTGGTGGCATGCATTCAAGGTGGCTTATTGACGAGTCGAGTCGCAGGCAGCGGTGAGCCATTTGAAGCGGCGATTAAAGTAGCGACTCAGTATTTAGCACACGCTTAAGTAAGCTTAAGCGTGTACTTAAACTTAGCCTTCATCGGCTAAAAATTTTGACTTTTCTGACTACCTCTCGTCAGGTAGGTGAAGGAAAAGATAAAACATAACATTGAGGGAATTATTATGAATTATGCATTGATGGCCTTTCGCCTTAAGCACCAATTAAGCAGCCTAATATTTTCAGCACGTACCGCAGAAAATTTAGCGCAGAATTTTTTAGTTCCTAAGCGTTTTGAGGTTAAAGACTGGGAGCATAAAGCGGAGCAACAAGGGCAGCGTTTTCAGCTATCTCCAGACATCAGTGCTATTCGCTGGGGTGCTCACCATGAGGCACTTGAGGATAAGGAGGTTGAAAATAAACAGATTCTTTTGGTGCATGGTTGGGAAAGTCGCGGTACTCAATTGTTTGGTTTGATTGAGGGCTTGGTGACTAAGGGCTACTCTGTTGTCGCTATTGATATGCCTGGGCATGGGCATTCGAAAGGTGATACTTCCAATGCTTATATATTCTCGCAAACGGTTGTTTTGGCGCAACAAGTATTGGGTCATTTTCACGCGATTATTGGACATTCTATGGGAGCCGGTGCGACATCGGTGGCCGTGGGCAAGGGTGTCAGTACCGATAAGATGGTTTTGATTTCTGGACCTTCGTCGATCGAAAATGTATTAAGACACTTTACTAGCATTGTCGGTTTGAATGATAAAACCACGGACAATTTTATTGCGGCGATTGGCCGTCTTGTCGGTATTCCGACGAGTGAAATGGATGCCACAAAATTACTGCAGCAGTGCGAGGTGCCAACCTTGTTGATACATGACGATGGTGACCGTGAAGTGCCCTATAGCGAATCTAAGCGTTTATCTCAGGTGATTAAAAATTCTCAGTTTTTGACGACGCAAGGATTTGGCCATCGTAGGATTTTAAAATCTGAATTGGTTATTCAAACGATTCATGATTTTGTCAGCATTGATTAATAGATACTGACGTTAAGAAAAAGGATAAATGATATGGAGCAGGTATTAATTATTATTGGCGCTGCAATTTTTGGCATCTTAGGTATTGTGCATTTGAGCTATACGTTCTTCACTAATAAGTTCGCTGCTTATGATCCGGATGTGACAAAAGCCATGATGTCGACATCCCCCATTCTGACGAAAGAGACGACTGTCTGGGATGCGTGGATTGGTTTTAATGCCAGTCACAGCTTGGGGGCCATATTGGTCGCTGCCGTTTATATCCCTTTAGCGATAAACAATTTAAAGGTCATTGAGGCGTCACTCTGGTTTACGCTGCTTCCTGTGGTTATTGGCTTATGTTACATGGCGCTTGCTAAGTATTATTGGTTTAAAACTCCCTTTGTTGGAATATCAATCTCGACCATTTGTTTTGTTATAGCGGCAATATTATTAAGGTCATGAGACTAAGCAGCGAATAGATCAAAGCACTGGTAGTTCTATTGGACAGCAATTAATCAACGATAAGAAAGTTCAATTAAAATACCGAGGGTGGGTATTGTCATTAGGCTTTGGTGTTATTCGGATACGCCCAGAAAATACTTTGGGCCATTGCTGCTTGATAAGAGCACCACGTCATTTGTATTAAGGCCGAGTTTATCTTTTTAATCGGTGGCTTTAATCAAGAATCAAAGCCACCACTTTCTATGTTTTGCTACACACTAATGACCGTATCTTTCGTTAGGGGTTAGCGGTAATTCAGAGTGAGTTTAGGCAATGGAATAATCAACATAGCCCTCAGGCCCGTTGGTATAAAACAGCTCAGGATTCGGTGCCGATAGTTCATCGGTATTCTCGAAACGTTCTACCAGATCAGGGTTGGCGATAAAAGGGACGCCAAAAGAAATGGCATCGGCGAGCTTATTATCCAGAGCATCTTTAGCACTGTCTTTATCATAGCCGCCGTTAGCGATTAATAGCCCGGTATATTTTTCGCGTAATAACGGTGTTACATAATCGATCGTCTCCATGCCATGACCACTATTGGGTTTAGGTTCTAATAGGTGTAAGTAGGCTAGATTAAAGGAGTTAAGTTGTAGGACGGCTTGACTAAATGTTTCTTTATATTGGCTATCACTGACCTGCCACACGCTATTGGTTGGGGATAAGCGAATACCAACTTTATCTGCGCCGATTTCATCACATACGGCTTTCACTACCTCCATCATAAACCGTAGGCGATTGTTAATGTTGCCCCCGTATTCGTCATTGCGTTTATTGGTACTATCGCGAGTAAACTGGTCGATTAAAAAACCATTGGCGGCGTGAATTTCCACTCCGTCTAATCCTGCATCAATGGCGCGGCGAGACGCTTGAACAAAATTTAACACTTGTTGGTGGATTCCTTCTTGAGTTAACGGCTTGGGTTCGGCCATTGCTCGGTCACGTCCTTTAGGCGTCGGTAGTTGGCCTGTTAGGGTGACATTTGAGGCTGATACAGGGGCTTCGTCATTCAGGAAATCGGGGTGTACCGCCGCGCCCATGTGCCAAAGTTGAACGAAGATACGTCCCTCTTTTTGATGCACAGCGTCGGCCACTTTCTTCCAGCCTGCTTGTTGGTCATCTGTGTATAAGCCAGGGGAGTTCATCCAGCCTCGGCCATCTTTACTGACGGCTGTGGCTTCGGCAATGATCAGGCCTGCACTAGCACGCTGCTGATAGTATTGCGCCATCAGTTCTGTGGGAATGCCGTGTTTTCCTGCCCGACCACGGGTGAGGGGAGCCATGATTACTCTATTTTTAAGTGAGTACTGGCCTAGTATTATTGGCTTTAATAATGAGTTTTTCATTGTCTGTTCTCGATGAGTCAGTGAGTTCGACATCTATACTAGTTGGGCTTACACTGATAATAAATTCACAATAAACGCAAATTAACTGTGTAAAAATGCAATATGAATAATTGGGATGATATCCGCTTCTTTCTGACGGTGTGCCGGGAAGGCAGTGCCTCAGCTGCTGCTAAAGTTCTAGCAGTTAATCACTCGACGGTGACTCGCCGTATTTCTAGCTTGGAAGAGAAGCATGGCGTGCAATTGTTTCAGCGCCAGCGTGAAGGTTTTGAAATGACCGAGGCGGCGTATGCTGTTTATGAGCAAGCACAGAGCATTGAGCTGCAGAGTCAGCAAATATCTCGTACCCTGTTTGGCCAAAATACTGAGCTGGCAGGGCCCATTAATCTAACCATGCCGCATGACATTTTTGAGCATTGTTTGGCTGATGATTTAGCAGAATTTTGCCGATTAAATCCCAATATCGAACTTAATTTAATGGTGACCAAAGGGTTGCGGAATCTGGCCAGTTTAGAGGCGGATATTGCTATTCGGCTGACCGCTAATCCGCCCGAATATCTTATTGGACAGTCTGCAGTGGGTTTGCAGCATGGCATTTATGCAGCGCAGAGTTGGGATGAAAGTAAGCCTGTGGGGTTAGTTGTGTGGGGCAATGAAACGGAGATTCCAAGTTGGGCGGAGGCGGCCTTGGGTTCGCAAATATCCGACGCTTATATTGCTTTACGTGTGGATGATTTAACCAGCATGTATGCGGCGGTAAAAGCGGGGTTTGGTATCGCTCGCATGCCCTGTTATATGCCTGATAGTATTGCTAAAAATTCAGTGAATAAGGACGTTAAGCGTTTAGATATCAAGTTATCTAAGTCAGATTGGTCGGTTTGGGTATTAAATCATGTGGATCTGCGGAAAACGGTACGTGTGCAAAAGTGTCGTCAGTTCTTAATGCAAGCACTTGAAAATAAACGGGATCTTTTTGAAGGGCGCTGTATTTAATAGAAAACGCTATCATTAATAAAGTGCGCTATAACAGGGTCTCCGACTACACTTTATTCGACAGTTTCTTTTAGTCTTTTTTTCCATATCGGACGTTTTCAAGTATGAGATTTTTCAACCTTTCTATTCTTTACCCTTTTGTGATGTGGTTGAGTTTAATGTTGACGAGCCATGTAACTCAGGCAGAAGAAGACATCGTTTTTACGTTAGGGCTTCCTGCGGGTCATGAGTTATTTAAAGCTGGAGAAGAGTTACTTGCTGCTATTTCACTAAAAATGGGTGCAACGATTAAATTAATTTCAATTCCGAGTAAGCGTTCAGCGACATTACTAAAAAATAATGAAATTCATGCTGAACTAGCGAGGGTGAGTGAATATGATAAGAAGGTGCCCTTTGCTATTAAGGTACCTGAGCCTATTATTGAATTTAGTCAGTATGCCTACTCCCTTAAGTCTGATATATCGATTGACGGCTGGGGTAGTTTGAAAGCTTATCGCGCCGTGGCTTTAAGGGGGATTTGGATTATTGAGGTCTATATGGCGGATCATCAGGTGACATGGGTTGATTCGTTGAGTTCGGCTTTTAAGTTTCTTAAATTGGGTAGGGCTGATGTCTGTATTATTAATTCGATGCGGGCGGATAAATTTTTAGCGGCGACGGACTTGGATGTCTCTGGTATTCAGCGCTTAGAGCCCGCCATTTATTCTGCCAAAGATTATACTTTCTTTGCGCCGGCTTACCCACAGCTGGCTCTGCGCTATGGTATTGCTTTGCGAGCGATCAAAGCCGATGGGACCTATCAAGCTATATTGACGAAGTTTGGTATGTGATCCGAAGTTCTTTTCACTACGTATGTTTCATTAATTATTGTTAGGTTAATTAAAATGAACTCTGAAGAATTACAGAAAATAAAAATCGGTATTAGCAGCTGTTTAATGGGGGAAAATGTTCGTTTTGATTCTGGCCATAAAAAAAATGACTATGTTACTGGAATATTAACGGACTATTTTGAATTTTCACCTTTTTGTCCAGAGGTTAGTATTGGCTTGGGTATTCCAAGGGAAACGATTCGCCTTATTTCTGTTGATGATGAGATACGCTGCGTAGGGACTAAAAGTCCTGACCTAGATGTGACTGAGAAATTGTATCAATCTGCTGAAGACCAAAAGTATTGGCATACAGAGTTGAGTGGTTATATCTTAAAAAAGGATTCTCCTAGTTGTGGTATGGAACGGGTGAAGCTTTATAAAAGCACAGCTAAGGGCGGGATGGCTGAAAAGATAGGCACAGGTTTGTATGCAAAGCGCTTAATGGAGAATTTTCCTCATTTACCGGTTGAAGAAGAAGGACGTTTATCTGATCCACGCTTAAGAGAAAACTTTATTCAGCGAGTTTATATTTATGCCCGCTGGCAGGAGATGGAAAAAGAAGGCTTTAGCTTGTCTGCTTTACAGGCATTTCACGCGCAGCATAAATATATCTTTATGAGTCACAATCAGAATCTAGGCCGTGCGCTAGGTGCTTCTTTGGCAAACAGTGATAAAGATATTGATGCTCTGGCAATGGAGTATCTCGCCTCAATGATGGCCTTACTGAAGTCGATTGCTACTGTTAAGAATCATGTAAATACTTTGCAGCATATACAGGGCTATTTGAAAAACGATTTAGATGCTGGGGATAAAGAAGAACTACGGGCAACGATTGAAAATTATCAAAAATTTTTACTGCCGTTGATTGTTCCAATTACATTAATGAGACATCACTTTCGTCGACACCCAAAAGGCTATATAGAGAACTCTTATTATTTGCAGCCTCATCCTGGTGAGATGATGCTGCTGAATCATATTTAAGGCTTTTTAAATTTAAGAGACTTTGTGTAGAGAGTCTCTTAAATAGTTATGCTTTATCTTTATACGTCTTCTGTTACTAGCATACCCAATAAATCATCTTTTAAGTGTACGCGACGCATTTTTAATCCTTCAATGCGTGCATCTGAAGAGGCTTCTGCGCCTTCTTCAATTTTACGTATTTCTCGATCTATATCGTGATATTCCTCAAATAAACGAGCAAAATGCCGATCGTTCATTTTCAATTCACGAATTCGGTCATTATGCTGAGGGAATTCGTTATGCAGGCTATGATTTTCAATGCTCATTCCACTTCCTTAATTTAGGCGTCTTGATTAACTGCCTTTAGTTTAATTAGTGGGGAGAAAATGGATTTGATCTAGATCAGTTAATTAATCGCTAATGCAATTAATTAACGGCTATCGGCTCGTTAATAATATTTCTATTTAGGGTAACTTGCTTAGCGTTTGTTGAATCCATTGCTGCAATTGATTTGCAGGCAATGCCCCGGCGATACGGTCGACTTCTTTGCCGTTACGAAATACAGCGAGAGTAGGAATGCTACGAATATTTAATTGAGTGCCCAGCTGTTGGGCATTTTCAGTATTCACTTTGGCAAATAAGGCCTGGTCTTTCATTTGCAGTGCGACTTGTTCATAAGCCGGCGCCATCGCTTTACAAGGACCACACCAGCTTGCCCAAAAATCGACGACCACCGGCATATCGTTCTTGCCGGTATATTTTGCAAACTGGCTTTCGCTTAGATCGACCGGTTTACCTTGCCAAATCGTTTGCTTACATTTTCCACATTGGCCTTCACTGGCTTTACGATCAGCAGGAATGCGGTTGGTGGAGTGGCAGTGTGAGCAAACGATTAGCATAATAAAACTCGACTTTATTTTTTCATTTCAATGCAATGTTTATAAGGTCGCTTTGACTTTATTCAAGTGCTGCACAAATTCTTCTTTATGCATTTCGCCTAAAATTCTCAGCTTATCTTGTTCGCCATTCTTGGTGAAAAATAACAGGCTGGGTGGACCAAACAAATTGAAGTCTGTCATCAGCTCAACTTGTTCAGCTGTCTGATCGGTAACGTCGATTTGTAGCCATAATAATTCTGGCCAATGAGCTTGCACGTCCGCTTCGTGAAAGACTGCTTTTTCCATTACTTTACAAGCGATACACCAATCGGCGTAATAATCGAGCATGACGGCGCCATTAGGATTAGCGGCTAAATGATTTTTAATCGCGGCGTCTAGCTGAGTTCTATTTTCTATATTTTCAAAAGGGCTGACATTGCTATGAGCTTGAGTATTATTCACGCCAGTGGTGGCATAGCTCGACGCTAATGGTTTTAGCGGATCGTCATTACCTTGTAGAGCGCCGATTAACGCCAGTACACCATATACCAATATCACAAAGCTAATGCCTTTTACGGTGCGTTTAACGCCAGTTTGAGCAGGTTCAATCGGTTCGATAGCACCTAGGTAGATGGCATAGACGATCGCCAGTACACCCCACATCGCTAGGATTAATGTGGCATCTAAGAAGCGTGATAATAACCAAATCGCTACGCCGATTAATAAAATACCGAAGAAGGCTTTAATCTGATCCATCCAGCCACCGGCTTTAGGCATGATCGACGCGCCTGATGTACCTAATATGATGAGCGGTGTGCCCATACCTAGGCCGAGTGCTAATAAGGCGCTGCCACCTAACCAAGCATCGCCAGTGGTGCTCAAGTAAACCAATGCACCGGCAAGAGGAGCGGATACACAAGGAGAAACCACCAGTGCCGAAAGAACACCCATTAGGAAGACACTGATTAAGCTGCCGCCTTTTTGTTTTTGGTTCATGTTATTTAAACGATTACGTAAGCCGCTAGGCAATTGCAGTTCATATAGGCCGAACATAGACAGTGAAAGCACTAGAAATAGGATGGCAAAAATGGACAATATCCAAGGCGTTTGCATCCAGGCTTGGATATTAGCGCCTGCGCCCAATAGGCCCACAGTGACACCGGCAGCGGCATAAGTAATCGCCATGCCCATGACGTAAGTCGTAGAAAGTACAAAGCCTTTTGCGGGGGTATGCTTTTGCTGGCCAATAACGATGCTGGTTAGAATTGGCACCATAGGCAGTACGCAGGGAGTAAACGTTAGTCCTAGCCCGAGAATAAAGAATAAGCCGACAACGCTGAACCAAGACTTACCTTCGATCCAGCTTTCGTTGGCGGCTTCTTTAGGTGCTGATGCAGTTGTATTTATTTGGCTTGTAGCTTTATCTGGTGAGGAGTTTGATAAAATGTTTAGGGCTTGAACGTTTTCAGCTTTAGCGTTTTCAACTTCAGCCCAATCGATATCCAGTACAATTTTTTGCGGTGGGTAGCAAAGACCTGCGTCAGCGCAGCCTTGGAAACCTAGAATAGTGGGGGTATTGGATTCTAGCACCTTAAGATTAAAGCGTATTTCGGTTTGACCATAAAAAACGATCACTTCACCAAAAGCTTCATCGTGTTTTAAAATGCCTTCTTCCGAAAATTGCTGGGCTTTCGTTTTTTGCTTACCTTGTTTAAGGTGCATTTTCTTTTTATAGAGATAGTACTCGTCAGCACTTTCCCAGATAACGCTGAGCTCAGCACCGTTTTGCTCGACCTGATAAGGAAAAGCTTCAGCGACGGGTAAAAATTTAGGTTCGCCTTGAGTCAGGCTGTCGAGAATTCCTGCCTGAGCTGAGCTGATGCTCAGCAGCAAGAGGAGGGTAGAAAAGAAAGAGGTTGTCCAAGCCATGTTAGGCTCCTGTTATTTAACTAGCCTTAAACGTGCTTATCTAAAGCGTTCTGTATAAGAGGCTAGTCTAAGTATTTCGTTCAATGGCAATGCGTGCTAAATGATGCAAAGCCTGTTTTGCGGGAGTATCAGCTAATATATCTAAATTATTTTGTGCTTTCTGCACGTGTATCCGTGCTTTTTCTTTTGTGTACTCTAGTGAGCCACAGGTTGTCACGATCTCCATAATGGCATCGATATCTTCTAAGCCGCCTTTACGAATTGCTTTACGAATTAACTTCGCTTGTTCTTCTGTGCCTTCACGCATGGCGTGAATCAGCGGCAGTGTTGTTTTACCTTCGGCTAGATCGTCACCAACGTTCTTACCCATGGTCTTAGCATCACCTTCATAATCAAGTACATCATCGACTAATTGAAATGCCATGCCTAGGTGATGACCATATTCTTTTAACGCTTGTTCTTGCTCTGCATTGGCTTCACATAATACCGCTGTTGAGTGAGTCGACGCTTCGAATAACATCGCGGTTTTACCCTTGATGACATCCATATATTGTTCTTCGCTAGTATCCGGGTTTTTAATATTAACCAGTTGCAGTACTTCGCCTTCTGCAATTACGCAGGTCGAGTTGGATAAAATATCCATCACTTGCAAGTTCTTCAGCTCAACCATCATCTGAAAAGAGCGAGAATATAAAAAATCACCGACTAGAACACTCGGTGCGTTGCCCCATTTTTCATTAGCGGTTGGATTGCCACGGCGCATGTCAGAAGTATCAACGACATCATCGTGTAATAGTGTAGCGGTGTGAAGGAACTCGATCACAGCGGCTAGCTTATTTGCTTGAGCCCCTGACTTATCAAGTGCCTTGGCTGTCATTACAACCAATAAAGGACGTAGACGCTTGCCACCACTGGAAACAATATAGTCGGCTATTTTTTCTACCAGAGGCACACGTGAAGAGAGTTGCTCGCGGATAAGTGTATCGACGTCAGCAAAATCCTGCTCGATAATCGCGTAAATGTCTTTAACCTGCATGGTAGAAATAGTGCCTTTACTGGATGCTGTGGACTGTGAGAGTAAATGAAGCCATAAGCCTAGGTAAACTCTGGGCTGTAATGCTATTGCGATGTACCTAAACTGTCAAGTATGACGGCAAATCCCAAGCTTGCGTTGGTGTAGTGGCTGAGTTACAATTCGCGCCCCGAAAATCCGTTCTCTACTATATTGGAAACCAGAGTGTTTCCCGTAGAACTAGAACAAAAGCAACGGCAGGCTGAGTAAAATCACTTGCGAGATTCGGCATTTAGATTCTTAAATCCACAACGGAGACATTGCTATGTACGCAGTTGTTGTTACAGGCGGTAAACAGTACCGTGTTGAAGAAGGTCAAACTCTTAAAGTTGAAAAACTTGAAGTAGCTACTGGCGGCGCCGTAGAGATCGAACGAGTTTTATTAATTGGCAATGGCGACGATGTTAAAATCGGTCAGCCACTTGTTGAAGGCGCAACAGTAACTGCTGAAGTAGTTGCTCACGGTCGTCACAAGAAAGTTAAGATCATAAAGTTCAAGCGTCGTAAGCACCACATGAAGCAAATGGGCCACCGTCAGTGGTTCACTGAAATCAAAATTACCAGCATCGCTGTTTAATTCTGACTTTATAACTAATTTATTAATTACGGCGAACTTGGCGGCAGTGATGCACCAAGGGAACCAAATTGGAGGCTAGAGCATGGCTCACAAAAAAGCTGGTGGTAGTACTAATAACGGTCGCGATAGCGAAGCTAAACGCTTAGGCGTCAAAATGTTCGGCGGCCAAAAGGCAGTAGCTGGTAACATTTTGATCCGTCAGCGTGGAACTAAGTTTCACCCTGGAACTAACGTTCGCATGGGTCGTGACCACACTTTGTTCGCTACTGAAGCTGGCGAAGTTAAGTTTGAAGTTAAAGGCCCACGTAACCGTAAGACTATTAGCATTATTATTGCTAGCTAAGTTTTATAGTTAAGTGTGTTATCAAAGACGCCCTGGCCTTGCTGGGGCGTTTTTGTTTGAGTAGAACGGCAACTTTTCTGAATTAAGATATAAGTGCTGAAAAAGAATTTAGCGCCTGAAAAAGGTGCGAGAAGTTAAGATTATTTGCGTATCGATAGTGAGCAAGTGATCTTGGCTTTGAATATGACAATGAAAACGAGGTTGCCATGAAATTTGTAGATGAAGCCAGTATCAGCGTTGACGCTGGTAAAGGTGGTAATGGTTGCATGAGCTTCCATCGTGAAAAATTCGTTGCCAAAGGCGGCCCAAATGGCGGTGATGGTGGAGACGGCGGTTCTGTTTTCGTTATTGCTGATGATGCCGTTAATACCCTAATTGATTATCGTTATACTCGCCGTTATCGTGCAGAGAACGGTAAGAATGGTCAAAGTCGTGATATGACTGGCCATATGGGTGAAGACATTACTTTGCTAGTTCCGGTTGGTACAACCGTTATTGATGAAGATACTCTTGAAGTTTTAGGCGATCTTGCGAAAGATAAAGAAAGCTTAATGGTTGCTCGTGGTGGTTTCCACGGTTTGGGTAATACCCGTTTTAAATCGTCAGTTAACCGTGCTCCACGTCAGACAAAACCAGGTCAGCCTGGCGAGTCACGTAACCTAAAATTTGAAATGAAAGTATTGGCCGACGTGGGCCTGCTTGGTTTGCCGAATGCCGGTAAATCGACTTTCATTCGATCAGTTTCTGCGGCTAAGCCGAAAGTAGCTGATTATCCGTTCACGACCTTGGTTCCTAACCTTGGTGTAGTATCGGTAAGACAACATAAGAGCTTTGTGATCGCCGATATCCCTGGTTTGATCGAAGGCGCTTCAGATGGTGCTGGTCTAGGTATTCGCTTTTTAAAGCACCTAGTACGTACTCAGCTAATGCTGCATATCGTTGATATGGCACCGTTTGATGAAACTGATCCTGCTGAAAATATGCTCTCGATCAGTCGTGAGCTTGAGCGTTTTTCTCCTGCATTAGCCGAGCGTGATCGCTGGTTGGTATTGAACAAGTTAGATCTTGTTTCAGAAGAAGAGCATGAAGAGTTGTGTCAGGCACTAATAGAAAAAACAGGCTGGAAAGGCCCTGTATACCAGATATCGGCTTTGACCGGTGATGGTACTAAGCCACTGACTAACGACATCATGGACTACATCGAAGAGCGACGTGAACGCGCTGCTGAAGATGAAGAGTTTGCGGCTAAGATCGTTGAAGAGCGTGAAACCGTTGAGCAAGAGTCTCGTGATCGTATGGAAGAGTTGTCTGAATTCCGTCGTCAACGTGCCGCTGCCCGTAAGGCCGGTTTGGAAGATGATGATGAAGACGACTACGATGTAGAAGTTGAGTGGGTTCAAGAATAAGCCCTCTTTCTTAGAGAGGTTGAAAAGACAATAAGTCAGACGTGAGAGCAAGAGCAATGAAACCAGCTGTTGATTTAAATACCGCCAGAGAGCGCCTCGTATCGGGGCAGCGTTGGGTTATTAAGATTGGCAGTGCTCTGCTCACGAATGATGGAAAAGGTCTTAATCGCCCAGGCATCCAAGCTTGGGTTGATCAAATTAGTGACTTGATGTCGCAAGGCATTGAAATCGTTTTAGTCTCTTCAGGCTCCGTTGCCGAAGGTATGACTCGATTAGGTTGGACTACACGCCCTAGTGAAGTTCATCAGTTACAAGCGGCCGCTGCTGTTGGCCAGATGGGCTTAGTGCAAGCTTACGAAACGGCTTTTAAACAGCACGATAAACACACCGCACAAATCTTATTAACCCACGCTGATTTATCCAATCGCCAACGCTATCTTAATGCGCGCTCGACTTTGCGTACGTTAATTGAAATGGGCGTTGTGCCGATCGTAAACGAAAATGATACTGTGGTTACTGACGAAATTCGTTTCGGTGATAATGATACGTTGGGAGCACTCGTTGCTAATCTAGTGGAAGCCGATACGCTGGTGATACTTACAGATCAAGATGGCTTATTTACTAAAGATCCACGCCATAATGATGATGCTGAGTTAATTACCGAAGGCCGTGCGTCGGATGAATCATTTGCCGGTATGGCAGGTGATGGCGGTGCTTTAGGTCGTGGTGGTATGATTACTAAAGTAAAAGCCGCGCGTGTTGCTGCACGTTCAGGTGCCGATACTGTAATTGTCGGTGGTCGCATTGAAAACGTGTTAACCCGTTTACGTGCTAAAGAAAAAATTGGTACGCTGTTGGTTGCTGATACTGAGCCAGAAGTTGCACGTAAGCAGTGGATTGCAGGACATCTGCAGCATGCGGGAGAGCTCATTCTTGATGACGGTGCTGTGAAAGCATTGAAGAAGGGTGGCAATAGTTTATTACCGATCGGCGTGAAAGCCGTAAAAGGTATTTTCCGTCGCGGCGAAGTGGTGGCTTGCTTGAACAGTAAAGGCCGAGTAGTTGCCAAAGGTTTGATTAATTTCGACCAAAGCGAAGCACAGAAATTATGCGGTAAAACCAGTGAGCAACAGCAAGAGCTGTTAGGTTATGTTGGTGAAGAAGAATTAATACATATTGATAATTTAGTGGTGCTTTAAAGCTAAAAAACAGCTGTTGATTTTGAAGCGTTCGTGATTTTAAAAGCGCCGTTGTGCTGAATATTGGTAAGCGCTGTATTAGGTAATTCCTTTCAGGGGACGCCGTGAATACTTCCCTGTAGGCTCGTATCTGGCATCCATGCCAGATGACGCCACTGAAACGAATCACCTAATACATCACCACAGAAAACGATTCAGATTGGAATATTGATTATTATTTTCTAATCTGAAGGCTTACATTAATACGCGAAATATTTTGCACGCTTACTGGGTGTTTGTTGTTTTTTTGAAAGAAATAACAGTGTATAAATCTTGAGCTTAGTAAGCTGTGAGCGCTAGAAGTTAATTTTTAAGGCCATCCGATCACAGGACGTGATCGTTGAGCTTACAGGGAGAGCGAAGCGGCGTATTCACAGCGTGCCGCCTAAAATTCAACTTCTAGTGTGAGCAAAAGCGCACGATGTAACAAAGAATCAATAACCGAATTGCAGAAACTTAAAAAATTTAGCGATCGGCGTAGTTAATAATAATTTATATTTTCAAACTTATTTTGAATTAAAGGAATGACAGAATGATTAAGTCAGTTCAAGTACAGAATCTTACGATCGATAACGATGCACCGTTTACATTATTCGGTGGTATTAACGTTTTAGAAAGCCGTGATCTTGCCATGCGTACTTGTGAAGAATACGTAAAAGTGACTGAAAAACTGGGCATTCCTTACGTATTTAAAGCATCTTTTGATAAAGCCAACCGCTCTTCTATTAATTCTTACCGTGGTCCAGGTATGGAAGAAGGCTTGAAGATCTTTCAAGAAATCAAAGATACTTTTGGTGTACCGATTATTACTGACGTTCACGAACCTCATCAAGCAGCGCCTGTTGCTGAAGTAGTTGATATTATTCAGCTGCCTGCGTTCTTGGCACGTCAAACTGACCTTGTTGTTGCTATGGCCGCAACCGGTGCAGCAATTAATATTAAAAAGCCTCAGTTCTTAGCGCCACACGAAATGCGTCACATCCTGACCAAGTTTCAAGATGCCGGTAATGACAAGCTAATGTTATGTGAGCGTGGTTCAAGCTTCGGTTATAACAACCTAGTGGTTGACATGCTGGGTATGGACGACATGAAAGTTCAAGCGCCTGTGATCTTTGATGCGACTCACGCATTACAGCGTCCTGGTGGTCGTACAGATTCTGCTGGCGGCCGTCGTGCTCAAGCTTTCCAGCTTGCACGTTCGGGTATGGCATTGGGTATTGCTGGTTTATTCTTAGAAGCTCACCCTAATCCTGATCAAGCTAAATGTGATGGCCCATGTGCATTGCCTCTAGACAAGCTTGAGCCTTACTTGGCACAGATGAAAGCCGTTGATGACTTAGTTAAGTCTTTCGCGCCTGTAATCATCGACTAGCTAGCACTCAATATCATGGTGTTTATTAAAGCTAAACTCCATGATATTTGAATAAGCTGAATAGATAATAATCATTGCCTATTCAGCTTGTTACAATTTTAGCTCCATCCCCCCTTCCCCTATATTTTGTTTTTCTATACTATTCCGCCCTTATTTTATCTTTACTCAATATTTTGAGTGAATCGTTACAAATTAGGGATTCTCATAACACGGATTATATTGTCAATTTGGCTCATTGCCTTAGCGTTAACAGCTTGCTCATCAACCAATATCTTACCCGAAGATGCTTCCTCTTCTCGCAGTGCTAATAGCAGCTCTGAGAAACTCAGTCGTGTATTAAATAAACTGCTTACTGGAGAAGGCAATCTTAGTTTCGCGCAGAAAAGCCAAGAATTAGCCATAGTTACGACCGAGCGCGGAGTCTTATTGGATGTAAATACGATGAGCATGAACGGAGTCGATGTGGGAATAGTGCAGCATGATGATATTTCAATGATTGCCAGTTCGGTTAAATATCAGCGTTTATCGATGTATGTGCGTAGTTACACTGCGCTGAAATTTTTGATAGAAAAAAACTTTATTCGCCATATTAGTATAGAGAAAGGGAAGTAGCCTATGTTAAATGTTAATCGTTATTTAAAATATATAGTGTGTCTTATAATACTGATGCCCATTAATTCAATTATGGCATCAGATAAAAACATCTATAAAGCAGGCAGTGTGCTGACTAAAAAAGGAGGAAAAATTAGTAATAAGTTACTGATAAAGCTACCTTCTGATAAACGGTATTCGCAAGCGTCGAGCACTGAGAAAACGAATAAACCAATAGTGCTGGATGTGATGTTTAATTCGGTGCCTGCTGATATGGAGAAAAGATTAAAATCTGCTGGCTTTGCTGTTTTAGCTTTATCTGAAAAATATAAGCGGGGGTCAATTGTTATGGGGCCAGCGGCTAGCTTAAGTGAACTCGCAGCATGGTCTGAAGTTAAATACATTAATAAAGAATTGGGTCGAGTTAAAAAGTCGGGAGCTGCAACGAGCCGTGCACCAGAGGCATTGAAGTCAAATTTGATAACTGCGAATCCACACAATCTAAGCGGAGCTGGGCAGGTAGTAGGCATTCTGTCAGATAGTTTTTCTCATACGAGTGGTATGCGTGATGCCGATACCACTCCTGCTAAATGTGTAAAAGGCACACTGGAGAATAGTAAATCTCAAGATTCTGAAGATTTACCCGCGGTGATCGATATTCGTAAAGATGATGCGAATAGCTGTAGTGCTGCTGATAATGAAACAGGTGGTAGCGATGAGGGGGCTGCGATGGCTGAACTCGTTCACGATATTGCTCCAGGTGCCGCGATAGCATTCAGTACCGTTGGTGAATCGATTTTATCCTTTGCTTTAGCAATCGAAGATATGTGCACTCCAGCATCGAAGGGGGGTGCAGGCGCAACGGTTGTTGTTGATGATATTATTTTTCTTTCACAGTTGATGTATCAAGATGACATTGTGAGTCAAGCTGCTAGAGCCTGTGTTGAATCTGGCATCCCTTATTTTTCTGCCGCAGGGAATAATGGCAGTGATGCCTATCAAATGGAATATAGCGATATTAGTCCCAGTATAAATCGTAGCCTAGATTCGGGCGTGGTTAGCGGCAATGATTTTCATAAATGGGATACTGATTTTTTTGGTCAAGCTTATCTAAAAATTACAGTTGCGGCGGGATCAAGTTTTTCTGCTATTTTACAGTGGAATCAGCCAGCACTTTCTAATCCAACAAACAGCGTTAATATTCCTGAAATTGATCTGGATTTATTTTTGTTGAGTAATGAAGAAGCCCCTAATGATAATGGAAGTAATGTCTTAAGCCTTGGTGTCGAGGATCAAGCGGATTTATTGTCGAGTGCGGATCCTATTGAATCTGTCGATTACGAGAATACAGATTTTTTTCTAAAACTGTTTATCTTGCTATTGATCATTGGTCTGGCAATAAAACAAATATTCCTCAGGATGAAGAGACCGCTTTAGAATTTCGTTTAGTATTTTTTACAAAAGGAAATATCGGATTTCCAGATAATATTAAGCCTACAGCATCAACAATGTATGGCCATAGTAATGCCGAAGGTGTTATCTCCGTTGCAGCAGTGCCTTGGTATGAAACAGACGCTTTTAATAAAGCGGGCGGGCCAACATTAGAAGTTGATCCAGAGTATTTTACTGCACAAGGTGGACGTTTAAATAAATATTTTTCAGATGATGGCAGCTTTAATAAACACAGTGTTGTTGTTCCAACTTTAGCGTCTGTCGACGGAAATAATACTACTTTCTTTGGTGACAACTTTGGCGGTAGTGACTTTTTTGGTGAGGATGATGGTCTACCCAATTTCTTTGGAACTTCAGCAGCCGCACCTAATGCAGCTGCGGTAGCAGCTTTGTTATTAGAGCAAGAACTTAAAACCCCAGAAGCCTTAAAACAGGTTCTGACATGTTCAGCCGAAGATGTTAAAGGTGAAAGAGCAGAAGTCGGTTTTGACTATGTGACGGGCGTTGGCTTAGTCGATGCTGCTCGCGCTTTGGATGAAATGTTACAACCTAGCCTGTCTTCTCAATTAATGCCGATAGCGGATCGTACTGTAGCCGCAAGAACAGTAGTGAACCTAAGCTTACTTTTAGAAGATAGTAATCGTTTAGTTGTATCTTCTCAGTGGCAACATAAGTCTGGTTTTGATATTACCTCCATGATTGAAGCAACACCTTCAGGCTATAGCTTTGTTGCTCCCAGAGAGGGTTTTCAGACGCAATTAGCTGTGAAAATCTACGATCAATGTGGATTTGAATATACAGATACGATTAACATTACAGTCGATGGTTTACCGACGGCTAACTTTCAAGTGGGTGGTGAGCGATTAAAGGGTGAAATAATTATTTTGGATGCAAGTGGAAGTAGTGATGTAGAAGGGCCATTAACGTATCAGTGGAGTAATGTAGCTCCATCAAATGTAATGATTGAAAATTCGACGTCTGCCAAGGCAAGTTTTCTGGTGGAGTCTACTGGTAGTCACTCTATGGAGTTGACTGTGACTGATAATCTTGGACAAAAAGATTCGAAATCGTTTAGCGTCTTCATTCCAGCAACGCCATTTGTCGTTACTAGTAGCTCCTCGGGTGGAGGCGGCGCATTATTATATTTTGGCGTATTTCTATTTTTACTTTCTGGTATAAATTTTAGAACTCGTTATCAATCTCTTTAGATAAAACGAGAAAGGACTAAAAGCATTTGCTTCTAGTCCTTTCTATTAGATCCTCTAGATCTTTATAGTTGTAATCTTAAATCAATCACATTGTTATTTAATCTTGCTTACTTCGACGTTTAAAAGTCGAATGAACCCATTGATACAGCGTTGGCAATATCACCAGCGTTAATAGCGTCGAAGAAATAATTCCACCAATCACCACGGTCGCTAACGGTCGTTGAACTTCAGCGCCAGTCCCCGTATTAAACGCCATCGGCACAAAACCAAGACTTGCGACTAAGGCTGTCATCAATACGGGACGCAAACGCTGGCTTGCCCCCTGCCATACTGCTTGAGTCAGCTCTAAGCCACTCTCACGTAGTTCTTTAATGAACGATAACATCACCACGCCATTTAACACGGCTACGCCCGACAGCGCGATAAAGCCGACTCCGGCAGAAATCGATAGCGGCATGTCTCTTAACGTTAACGCGATGATGCCGCCTGTCAATGCAAGTGGAACACCGGTGAAAATAATCAAGCTGTCACGTATTGAACCAAAGGCACTGTAGAGCAGGCCTAAGATAAGGATCAGAGTAATCGGCACAACAATGCTTAAACGCTGGCTGGCCGATTCTAACTGTTCAAACGTACCGCCGTATTCTAACCAATAGCCTGCGGGTAATGTAAGTTCGTCACGCATCAACGCTTGCGTCTCGGCAATGAAAGAGCCTAGATCGCGGTCTTCCACATTGGCACTGACGACTATGTTGCGTTTGCCGCTGCGGCGATTGATTTGATTCGGGCCTTGGATTTCGACAATGTCGGCGATCTCACCAAGTGGCACATAATCCAATTCTGATTTTTCGTCATCAGGGCTTCTCGGGTAAGGAATCGCCACAGGAATTTGCGCAAGGGCTTTTGGATCTCTGCTTAAGCTTTCATCCATACGCACCAACAATTTAAAACGACGATCGCCTTCGTAGATTAATCCTGTTTCAATGCCACTGACGGCCGAGCGCAAAGTCTCTTGTACATCAGCCACAGATAAGCCGAGCAGAGCCAGATGATCTCTTTGCGGAATAACAGAAATCATCGGCAGGCCTTTCGCTTGCTCCATACGTACGTCTTGACCGCCAGGGACCTTGGCTAATAGTTGCGAAACTTGTCCGCCAATTTTCGCCAGCGTTTCTAAATCATCACCGTAAATTCTTAAGGCGACATCGGCACGTACGCCAGAGATGAGTTCGTTAAAACGCATTTCAATCGGCTGCGTGAGTTCGTAGTTATTGCCTGGTATTTCTTCAATGGCGGTACGAATCTGATCAACTAATTGCTGCTTCGGCTTTTCTGGATTAGGCCAATCTTTTACCGGCTTTAAGATCAAAAAGGTATCGGCAACATTGGGTGGCATAGGGTCGGTAGCAATTTCTGCAGTGCCGATTTTAGAAAACACATGTTTCACCTCAGGAAATTCCATAATGCGTTTTTCTAATAACAGCTGCATTTCTGTTGCCTGCTCTATTCCCGTACCGGGAATGCGCATGGCGTGTAAGGCAATGTCGTGTTCATCTAATTGCGGTAAAAATTCACTGCCTAAGCGAGTCGATTGATACGCCGTTGCGCAGACCAAAACGATTGCGGCAATAAAGACGATAGGGCTATTATTCAACGCTGCTTTTAACATGGGTTGATAAAGACGACGCGCCTTAGCCATAACGATATTCTCTTCTTCACTTACCTTGCCTTTCACTAAAATTGCGACAGCAGCAGGGACAAAGGTAATCGAGAAAAGTAATGCGCCGAATAAAGCGGCCACAACGGTAAAGGCCATTGGGTGGAACATTTTTCCTTCAATACCCGCGAGCGCGAAAATAGGTAAGTACACCAGCATGATGATGAGCATGCCAAAAACCGCAGGACGGAAAACTTCCTTGGTACTTTCGGTGACTTCTAATAAGCGCTCTGGCAGGGTTAATAAACGGCCGTATTTTTTCTGTGCTAACCCTAAGCGGCGTAACGCATTTTCAACCACGATGACGGCGCCATCAACGATAATGCCAAAATCGATCGCTCCTAGACTCATTAGGTTGCCAGAAACGCGATTCATCGCCATGCCGGTAATCGCAAATAACATGCTTAAAGGAATGACCGTCGCAACGATCAGTGCGGCCCGAATATTCCCCAGTAGTGCAAACAATACAGCGATCACCAATACCGCACCTTCGAATAAATTGGTGCGTACGGTAGCAATGGTTTTATCGACTAAGGTAGTGCGGTCATACAGAGGAACAGCATTAATACCGGGGGGTAAAAAGTCGTTAATCTCGATCAGTTTTTTTGCCACCGCTTTGGATACTGTACGGCTGTTTTCGCCGAGTAGCATAAAGGCCGTACCGAGTACGGTTTCTTCACCACTAAAAGTAGCCGATCCGGTTCTGAGTTCTTTGCCGTATTTTACTTCGGCTAAATCTTTAATGCGTACCGGAGCATCGTCGCGACGAGTGACCACCAATTGCGCAATTTCTTCTAGGTTATTCAGCTGGCCAGGTGAACGAATTAACCACTGCTCGCCGTTACGTTCAATGTAACCGGCACCAGAATTCTGATTGTTCTTTCTCAGTGTTTCTACCAGCTCATTCATGGTGACTTTATAGGCGAATAGTTTTCCCGGAATAGGGGCCACTTGATACTCGCGAGCATAGCCGCCCATGCTATTAATTTCTGTAATACCAGGGACTTTCACCAGTTGTGGTCGAATGATCCAGTCTTGGATGGTTCTTAAATCTTCAGCGCTATAAGGTTTTCCCTCATCGGTGACCGCATCCACTTCTGCTTGTACAGCATAAGTGAAAATCTCACCAAGGCCGCTGGCGACTGGGCCAAGGCGAGGTTCAATGCCCGCCGGTAATTCACCTTGAATACCTTGCAGGCGTTCGCTGATTTGTTGGCGTGCCCAGTAGATATCAGTGCCTTCTTCAAAGATCACGGTGACTTGTGAAAGCCCGTAGCGTGATAGTGAGCGGGTATAATCCAGTTTTGGAATCCCAGCCATGGCATTTTCAATACTGTAGCTAATACGTTGCTCGGCCTCTAGGGGAGAATACCCTGGTGCAGAGCTGTTAATTTGTACTTGTACGTTGGTGATGTCGGGTACGGCATCAATCGGTAACTGGGTGGTTTTATAGATGCCCAGTGCCGCCAATAATAATGTCATGGCCATGACTAGCCAGCGCCTTTCGATAGCGAAGGCGATTAAGTGATTAATGGTCATGACTTGCTCCACTCTTTAGAATGTCGGCTTTCACTAGAAAACTATTTTCGCTGACGTATTCACTGTCTGCGTCTAAGCCTGAAAGTATTTCTGCCCATTGCCCATCTTGTTCGCCCACTTCTACTGGAGTCGCTGTGAATGTATTGTCGTGGCGTTTGAAGACGACTGTTTTGTCTTCCATCGTTTGCAAGGCATCAATCTTTACGGCGATAGGCACATTGCGTGTTGAAATTTCGACATCGGCTTTCACATGCATGCCTGGGCGCCAGTGACCTTTTTTGTTCTCAATAATGGCACGCGCTCGAGCGATGTGACCGCCGCTCATTTGTGGAGCGATGTAACTTATTTCACCGATTGAATTTTCGTGATCATGAAGATCATAAATTTTTGCACGCTGGCCTTTCTTTAAACGCTCAACATTTTCAGGGAAAGCGGAAAGGTTAACCCAGACTTTGGATAAATCACTGACTTGTATTATTTCTTCAGCGTCTACGCGATCGCCAGTATTAACCGAACGCGAAGTGACTTCACCTTGTGATGGACTTTTAAGGGAGTAGCTTTGTAAGGTTTTGATGTTGGTTAAGCGAGCAATGGTTTGCCCCTTTTTCACTTGGTCGCCGACTTGAACAAAGACTTTTTCTATCATGCTTGGGAATGCGGCATGAAGGCTAAAGACTTGGTCTTGCACCGGAGATATTACCCCAAAAAGGGTATCCACTTGCACAAGGCTTTGTGAACTAGCGGCTTCTGATTTGATGCCGGAAACCTTGATGTAATAAGAAGAAATTTCAGTACTTTCGGAGTGTTCTTCTTCATGTCCATGGTCGTGATCATCACTGGCGCTGACACTATTCATAAAGCCAATAGACGTTAAGGCTAAAATAAACAATGTTTTACAGGTTGTTGCGTTTAAAAAATTCATCATAAATACCTTATTGAGCAGTAACAATTGACTGGCCTAAAATGCGTTCCAGTTCTAATACTTGATTGAAAATACGGACTTGGCTATTGATTAAGTCCTGCTCTAAATTGAAAACTTGGTTTTGCGCATCGATCCACTGCAACACAGTATATTGACCCTGGCGATAGGCTTTTTGGGTGGTGCTTAGGAGTTCGCTAGCGAGAGGTAATAAGTGTTTTTTAATACGCTTGGCTAATCGCAGCTCTTTTTCTAAGCTGGCCTGAATGCGAGTAAGCTCAATGCTTAATTGCTGGCGTTTTATTTCAAGCTGTTCATAGCTTAAAGCTTGCTGAGCTTGGGCACTGGCAATACGACCGCGATTAGGATTGCTAAAGTTAAGCGGCATAGACGCGCTTAATACTAAGCTTTGATCGCCACTGATGTCGTTATGACGCAGACCTAAACCCAGATTTAAATCTGCGCTGCCATTGGCTTGAGTTAACGAAACGCGGCTATCGGCTAGGCGAGAAAGTGCAACTTGATAGCGATAGTCTGGTAGCTGATTAATGCCTTCGGTGATGATACTGGTTAAAGCGACATCGTCGGGCAGTGGCGGTAACTTGGATAAATTACCCAATAATTGCGAGAAGCTATGCTGACCTAACCACATTGCGGCGAGGGCATCTTGCTGCAGTGTGATGCTGAATTGTAGCTGCTCTAAATTATTGTTAGAGCGGGCGAGTCCAAGCGCCATATTCGCCACATCCGCTTGGGCGACGGCACCGGCTTTGGCGCGTTTATTGATGATTTTTAATGCGCGTTTTTCTTGGCCTATGCGTATTGAAAGTAAAACTTTCTGTTTCTGTAACGCCAGCAGTTGATAGTAACGACGGCTGGTTTCTGCGAGCACATCGAGCTTGGCAATTTCAAATTCGGCTTGCAGTTGTGCTTGCTTGGCATTGGTAAAGCCGACTCTTGATTGTCGTTTATCCCCGAGTTCAAAATTCTGACTTAAGGTGAGGGTCGCTTCATCAGAACTTAGCTCAATTTCAGCCTTCGGCACTGGGCGTAAGTTGGCTTGAGTTATTTCGCCGTCTAACTGGCGCACATAATAGGGGTACGCTTTCAGCTGAGGATTTTGTTGCAGGGTTAGCTGCAGTGCTTGTTTTAGCGATAGATGCTCTGAAGTCTGCTGAATCTCGGTTTCGCTTGTTGTGACATTAACAGCGGCGAAACTGATTACAGGCAAGCTACACACCATCACTAGCAGGCCCGCACGGGCACGCATTAGGTGTTTGTTCATAAATATCCCACATAGCATAATGCTATGAAATAAATGATTATTTGGGTGGTTTAAACGCGAGTATTTATGAGTGTGCGGTAGGAGGTGGAATCGGCGGGCTATAAGTTTGTGTGCGGTAGTGAGGAATAGAGCTGCTGATGTTTAAGCTCGCTTTAAGGCTATTGCTACCGGAGTATTGAGTGGTTAAGTCACTTAATACATGAAAGTGAGTTTCTTCGGTTTCCCCTTGGAGGCTGTCATCAAGGTCTTGACCAAAGTCGAGTAGGGTCTTCAGGTCAGGCACTACATGTAGATGAGGGCTTTCTAAGGTGTCGTGATCTCCGGCAACCAGGTGCACGGATGCCCATACGCTATTGATGAGCGTATTCGTGATAATAATAAGTAGCGCCAAGAGGTGCTTTATTTTCACAGGGGTTAGACCTAGAAGAGAAATATGAGGCTGCATTAATTCATATTTCGGCTGGCTGAGCAAGTAAGGTAGTGCAAAGATAGCGAGAAACCTGTGTATGGCAGCCAAGCCGCACACAGGTGGTATTACTAGTGTGACCTATTATTGCGGGCTTTTATCGTAGCTAATAATAACAGCCCTAATAAAAATGCTAGGTTGAAGTGGCCACCACTTTTATTTGATTTTTCTGGGGCGGTAATCTCTGGAGAGGCGAGTGTATCTAAGTTGAGACTATCAAGTTCTAGGCCGTTGCGGTTCATCGGTCCAACTCCTTTCAAATAGATGGTTGCATTGCCGTTTTCGACTAAAGTAATTGATGGATAAATTTTACCCTGCCAAGCTGTTTCGCCAACATCTTTTAAATACAATTGATTTGAAAATTCTTCTATTTCAGATTCACCTTCTCTATGAACATTGCTGGTAATATTCGTTATTTGCCCTGGAGACATAGAGCCTGGGAAAATAACCATGTTGGAGAATATGAGGAGGGAGTCGTCATTATTGTTATAGGATAAAAGGTAAATCCCGCTCGCTCTTCTTTCTACTAACCATTCAGTACCGTTACTATACTGCATTATAAACTGTGCAGGTTTATTCGAGGGCTTCACTGAAACTCGAATAAACTGATTATCAGTGACGTAAAAATAGTCAATATTGCCTAGAGGATAGTAGTCAGCGAGATTTATTACAGTGAAAGTATCACTCTCAGTCGGCTGAGTACCGTGATTGATTTCATACTCATTCGATGCGCCATCGTTATCAAAATCGAGTAACGCGTCTTCCTTATTATAAGAGCTTAAAAAATCGAATTGATTTTCTTGAGCATTTGATAAGCCATCGTTATCGATATCTATATCGCAAAGGTCACCAATGCGATCATGATCAAAATCGTGTTGATCTGAATTGGCGGTATTTGGGCAGTTATCTCTATCATTAGGAACACCATCTTGATCGGTATCTACTGGGCGGTCATCGGTGCCATCGCAAGCATCGCCATAATAATCTTCATCTACATTTGATTGATCTGGGTTATAGGTATCTGGGCAGTTGTCATTGTTATCGCCAAATCCATCTTGATCTCTGTCTTGACCATAAGGATCGTTGTCACACTCGTTGCCTAAACCATCGTCGTCAGAGTCCCATTGATTTTTGTTCTCTACTTCTGGACAGTTATCTTCAATATCGGAATGGCCGTCGCTGTCAGAATCAATTGCAAAATAAAAGTTGTCAATTAGAAAATAAGTATCATTTAAATTATCACCGTTATTTAGGTAAGAAAACCTAAACTCTAGGGAATGAATTCCTGCTTCAATACTTATTGTATTATGTTTCCAAGAGCTTGAGCTGTATATATTATCTAGCGCTATCCCATCAAGATAAACTTCAACGTTATGTCGGTAGTAGATATCCCCATGTATCTTATGGTCAAAACTTAATAGACCATTTATAAAATCAGCCGTATAAAAAATGCTACTTGGGTTTAATTTATTAACTGCTAAGCCAGAAGATAATACGTTATTGTTATCTATTTTTTTGTTCATCCATATGTTAGTCGTATTAAATTGATAAAATCCAAGTGGGATATCATCATTAAAATTGTATGATAAATTGAAAATGGTCTCGGGTTTAGAATTTATATCGTTTATGTTTGTTTGATTGTAGTATTCAATTAAGTTTGAAAAACCATCGCCATCTAAATCTAAATTCACATCAGAAGCATCAAAAGGGTCTAAGCCTGATAGATTTTCTATGCTGTCTGGTATTAAGTCGTTATCATTATCTGGGTCGCATAGATTGCCGATATAATCGTTATCTGAGTCATCTTGTGCTAAATTTTTTATGTTTATACAGTTATCATTGAAGTCATTAATACTATCGTTATCAGTGTCGGGTATGTTATCTAAATCATAGATGTTAAACATCGGTCCGGAGTCTGTTTGACTGATAATTAGTAACTTTTCGTCTAAAGAGAATAATCGAACGCCATTCGTATTATTAATTTGATGTTGTGAAAATAGAATATAGTCTTCTTGCCAAAATTGTATGATGCTAGTATCTTTTAATGTAGTAATTAGCTGATCTTTAACCCAGACCGCATCACTGATCGGATTGCTCAAATTGTTTAGTACTGTATGACTTTGTGCTCCTATAATTTGACCTAATCCATTTAATAAAAGTTGCCCATTTGGGTTAAGATGTAATATCGGGCTGCTGAGAAGATCGTCGTTACGAGCATCGTCTGAGTCGAATTTTATTGTTCCATCAATATCAGACACTGTAATTGATTTGAATTTATTGTGATACCAATAGTGAATTTTTCCTTGATTATCTCCCCAAAGATATGTGTTTGAAAAACTATTGTTACTAATGCTGTTGATTATATCTCCAGCTATATCTATTCCATAATGAATGTAATAAGAAGATGCATGATCAACGGCATAGACGTAATCACCTGCTGCTAATAAACCTTTAATAGGAGTAGTCAGTGTTATAAATTGTGTTTCAGTTGCGCTATCACCTTGACTAGTATCAAAATAAGTAATTCTTCCAGAGTCATAACCTAGATATAAGCGTTTATGTGAATTGGAATAGGTCATCCAACTTGGTTTTAATAATAGTCCCCAGCTGCCTGCATAGCTTTCTTCTGTAATTTTTCTACGGTGAATCGCTAGGGAGCTAGAGTCTAATAAAAAAAGCATATTCTCGGCGTCGCTGATTATCTTTTCAGATACGTAGTTAATATTTTTTGGATTGGCTGGTTGAATAGGTGTCGCTAAAGTAAGTCTAGCGATATCGATTTGGTG
The DNA here is from genome assembly GCA_036960605.1 of Oleispira sp. GTDB lineage: Bacteria > Pseudomonadota > Gammaproteobacteria > Pseudomonadales > Oceanobacteraceae > Oleispira. Next base: position 28,168 of record JBALXI010000031.1, read on the forward strand.
AGCTTCAACGAGGCTGTTGTTTGTGATAAAAGTCGTGATAAGGCTACTTTTTGCTGCAATGTGGCTGGGGGTGTAATTAAGAGTTAAATTACCTAGATTATGATTATTAACATCGTATAAAGACAATTCATTACCGCGTAAAACTACAGGCTTTCCATCCGTGAAATTGATATGGTCAAATCTTCCTCCTAGGCTGCCGATGAAGTTTAATTTTTCAGCAGAAAAAATATATCCTGAATTAGCATAAACCTTATTGCCAGAAGTATTAGTGAACAGTTTATCTGTTGTCTCATTTCGACTTTGGTAATTGCTATTAATAAATTTTGAACTTTCTCCATTTTGACCAGGGCTGAATTTAATTAGGCCATTAGAATAATTATTTTGCCCTCTGTAATAGTATGAGTTTTGACTTTGAGATGAAGCTAGCATGGTAAGGTTGTAGTTATATATTTCTTTTATGAAAGAGTGGTCAATCGTGCTTATTAACGTTGATTTCGATGGACTATTTATCATAAATAGAGAGTTATTAATCGATGCTATCTTTGAAATTTCTGAGCTGACCTGGTAGATGTCACTAGTATTTAATCCTTCCAGGTCTGTTCTTTTTAGCGTTTTATTATAGCCAGTATAAATATAGTTACTATTCACGTGGAAAGCGGTAGGCACATCAGTTAAAGAGAATTGACTAAGAAAAGCATTACTATTTAGATCATAGCGAACAATTTTATTGGGCGCGGCAAATAGAAAATAAACAATATCATTTTTTTGCTGAACATCGATTAATGCGGCAAAGCTGGTATTGGGAAGAAACAGGGTGGAGAGGCCTAGGCTGATGAAAAGCCACAGGCTGCGTAAAGCCTTTATTGAAAGCACTGGTGAGTATCCTTACTTCATATTGATTAATTTATTATTTTACTTGAAAGCGAGGCGCTCGGTCTAGTGATACGCGGTGAATATAAATAATAAGGCTGGCTGCTAGGTTGCAGATGAGCGTGGTATTATATAAGCATGTAGATATGTAGGAATGAGCATTATGTGGAATGAACTAGCCGGTGGCGCCTTAATTGGTCTTGCCGCGGCAGTCTTATGGTTGGGTATTGGTCGTATCGGTGGCATCTCCGGTGTCGTCGCTAACTTGTTTTTATTACGCCAAGGTCATCGATTCTGGAGCCTGTATTTTCTCATTGGCTTGCTGTTAGCTTACCCCTTATATGTATATCTAGTGGGGACTCCGGATATGCAAATAACGAATAATAAAGTCGTTCTTGTGGTCGCCGGTATTCTTGTTGGCGCAGGCACTTATATAGGAAATGGTTGCACGTCGGGTCACGGTGTCTGTGGTAATGGCCGTTTATCTTTACGCTCTATAGTCGCGACGTGTACTTTTATGGCCTTTGGGATGTTAACGGTGCTTATTATGAATAACCTACCGTATAGCTGGGATGTATAAATTGAATAATACAGTGATGAAGATGATAACACCGCTGGTATCAGGGATATTATTTGGCTTAGGGCTTTTGCTCTCAGGTATGGCGAACCCCGCGAAGGTACGTGCTTTTCTCGATGTTTTTGGTGATTGGCAGCCCGCACTAATCGCGGTGATGGTGGCTGCGATTGCGGTGTTCGCTTTAGCGTATGCCTTTTCTAAAAAAATGAAGCAGCCTTGGTTTCATTCAATTTTTCATAAGCCTAGTTTAACGGCTTTAGATGCACGTCTTATCATTGGTGCGGCTTTATTTGGTATCGGCTGGGGAATGGTCGGCTTATGCCCTGGCCCTGCATTATTAAGCATCATGACAGGGCAGGAGGATGTATTGATCTTTATCTTGGCCTTATTATTGGGTAACCGTATTGCTCACATCTCGGTTGGGCCAGCAAAATAGCGCTTTAGATAAAGTCTCTGAAAGCGCTCATGCTGGGTTTTAAGCTATCTTTGCGCCAGATAATTGCAGTGCTACTAAAACGCGATGGTTCATCGAGTATGTGCTGCTGAAGACTGCTGACGAAAGGGTAATGCTCTAATAAAACTTTCGGCACTATCCCTATTCCCATTCCTGCCGCCACACAGCTCAATAAGGTGTGGTAGGAGCTGATTTCAATAATTTTTGCGGCTACGCCACCTTTTTCAGCCCAGTCTTGCATGCGGCCTCGATAGGCGCATAAATGGTTAAAGCTTAACAGGGTGGGTTCAGGGCTTAGATCATCGGCACTGGTGATTTGTTTATGCTTCAAATCTGAGACCAGTACCAATTCTTCTTCGAAGACGTTACTGATTTCTAAGCGTGCATCTTTTCTCGGGTCGGCCACGAGTGCCAAGTCCATTTCTCCCGCTAACACTTTTTCGATTAGTAGCCCCGTTGGGCCCGTTTCTATCTGTAGGCTAACGTCTGGATATTCCTGGTGGAAACGCATTAGTGGTTCAGTCAGTCGGGTTGCGGCTACGGCTTCCATGGCTCCGATGGTTAAACGTCCTTTGGGCGAGGTTTGCTGCAGCTCGTTAATCGCTTGCTGAGACAAGTTGATCATCTGCTTGGCATAAGGCAGTAGCTGCTCACCCGCGGGGGAAATGCGTAGGCGGTTCTTTTCTCTTACAAACAGCTGAGTATCCAATTCTTGCTCTAATTTCTGAATGCGCGCGGTGATATTAGACGGCACTCTATGCAGTTTTTGTGCGGCGGCGGTGATTCCTCCTGAGAGGACCACTTCTTGGAATATCTTTAAATCTGAAAGCTCCATATCAACCTAGCCTCTATTTTCTATTAATTCATTAATAATGAACGATAGATTCATTATTATTCATTTTTAATGAATATGAAAGGGAGTTACTGTGATGGCATGAAGTAGATTAGAGCTTGGAAATAATTATGAATGATCAGCGTATTGGCTATAGTTTTGCACTTGCAGCCGCTCTCATTTGGGCAGGCTTTATTCTTGTGTCAAAAATGGGCGGGATGAGTGAGCTATTAGCCTTTGATGTGATAGCGATTCGCTACATTACTTGTGCGACTATTCTGCTGCCCATCTGGTGGTTTAAGTTTCGCTTTAAGTTATTCACCCCGCGCTTGCTGATATGTAGTGCGATTGGCGGTTTGGCTTATGCACTGTGTGCCTTTAGTGGCTTTCAGTTGGCGTCGGCATCTCATGCTGCGATTTTGTTGCCGGGCATGATGCCGCTTTTCATTATCGTATTATCATTTTTAGTTAATAAAGAATCTCATGGGCTGCAGAAGTGGTTAGGGATCGTCGTTATCACCCTTGGGGTTCTGGTTCTATTCATGGGTGAGCTAGGCGTATTTAGTGGCGGCATCGATGTCAATATCACGACCTTACTCGGGGATGGTTGGCTTGTGGCTGCCGCCTTTCTATGGGCTTTGTTTTCAGTGCTGATTAAGCGCTGGCAGATTACGCCATGGCAAGTCACTGTGAGTTTGGCATTACTGACGTGTCTATTCTATCTGCCGCTTTATGTCGCCTTTTTACCGAAGGCTTTATCGCAAGCGAGTTGGAGCGATATTTTATTACAAGCTTTCTATCAAGGGATTATGGCGACGATTATACAGATGATCTTTTATGTCAAAGCCGTACAAAAAATTGGCCCCTCTGAAATGGGCGCTGTGATGTCGATTGTGCCTGTGATTTCTGGCATCGCTGCTATTGTGATATTTAATGAGCCCGTTTCCGAAGCGCTCATCATGGGTTTAGTTTTGGTGAGCCTAGGAGCTTGGCTTGCCCATAGTCGATTATTAAACCGTAAGAAGTCGTTGAACGAATCTTTAAAAATAAACTAAACATTTGAATGCACTGATAAAGAGAAAATATTATGCCTTACGTGAATATTAAAATTACTGATGAGCAAGTGACCCGAGAGCAAAAAGCTGAGCTGATAGCGGGGGTGACTCAGTTGTTGGTGGATGTATTAAATAAGAACCCAGCGACTACCGTGGTAGTGATTGACGAAGTTAATACCGATAACTGGGGTATTGGTGGTGAGGTTGTGACGACGTTACGAAAGAAGAGCTAGCTCTCTTTAAGCCAGTGCTTCGGCTTTTCTCTGTGTTCTCGGTGCCTCGGTGGTGAATCGCTTTTTGTATTGCTACGACAAAGAAAATCTACCACAGAGGACACAGAGCGCTTCGCTCACAGAGGAAGGATTAATAGGCAGCCAAGGTTAAAATTAATGATTAGTTTAACCTTGGCTGCCTTCGTTAGAACTATTTTATAATTGAGAGGCCGCCCAAATAACTTCGCTCTTATCGGTACTGTGTTGATCGCATAATGCGGTGTAATGTTTTTCCACAATATTACGTTTTATCTTCAAGGTCGGGGTTAATAAACCGTTCTCCGTCGTCCATGTATCTGCAATGATAAAAGCACGATCAAGTATTTCGTGATGTTCTACCGCGTCATTTACTTGCTTAAGCGCTTCTTTTAAGCGGACTTCGAATGCTGGCTTGTCTTCTTGGGCTTGCTGCTTGCCAGCTTCCGATAGCTCGATTAAGCACACCGGTTGTGGTGCACCAGAACCTAGAACGCAAACTTGTTCAACTAACGGATTGTGTTGTAATAAACATTCAATTTTATTCGGTTGAATGAATTTACCTTTACTGGTTTTGAATACGTCCTTAATACGACCAGTAATACTCAAATAACCTTCGCTATCAATTTCGCCTTTATCGCCGGTATGCAGCCAGCCATCTCGAATAGTTTCAGCTGTTTTTTCAGGTTCTAAATAATAGCCTGTCATTAATGTAGGAGATCGAGTAATAATTTCCCCTTCGTCAGTTATTTTTATTTCAGTATTCGGCATCGCGGTGATTGAGCCAACGGTGCCTATCTTTACTGCACCCGGTAAATTTAATGCGGGACCGTACGCTAGATTTTCTGTCATACCATAGCCTTCGTTAATTTCGAAACCTATGTCTTTGTACCATTGTAATAAATCCAGTGCGATGGGAGACGCGCCAGAAATCAGCATGCGTGATTTATCCAGTCCCATCCCTTTTTGAATTTTCTTACGAATCAGTTTGTTGATCAATGGAATACGCAATAATTTTTCTAATTTTTCTTGCGGTAATTTATGGTTAACTTTTTGTTGAAACTTTTGCCAAATTCTCGGAACAGCAAATAATAACGTTGGCCGCGTAGTCTGTAGGTTCTCGCCAAAAGTATCTAAAGATTCCACGAAAGAAACATCACTGCAGCCGTAAGTGGAGCAGCCCAGTACCATAAAACGTTCTGCAATATGAGACAGTGGTAAAAAAGATAAGTAGCGATCGTCTTTATTAATCTTTAATACTCGAGTTGCATTTTCTACGCCCGAGCTGAAGCTGCGATATGTATGCATAACCCCTTTAGGGTTACCCGTTGTACCCGAGGTGTAAATGATCGTCATTAAATCATCCATCGGATGAACTGGCTTTGCTGTGCTTGGCTCGATATTGCTAAGCAAGTTACCCCACTGATGATCAATTCGCATTTCCATGTCATAAGGCATTGCAATACGGATGACATTCTCTGGTATGCCCGGTTCCATCGCTGTAGCACCATCGAGCTTACCGATGATGATCACTTTTGAGTCGCTGTGGGTTAATACGTACTCTAGCGCATCTGGGGTTTGCATTGGATAGAGTGGAACGCTGATAAGACCTGCTAGCTGAATTGCATAGTCACTGATAAACCATTCGGCGCAGTTCTTCGATAAAATAGCGACGCGATCGCCTTTGCTTAGGCCTTGAGCTAGGAGTGCGGATGCAAGACGACGGGCTTGGTCATTTACTTGTGACCAGGTATAGGTTTTGTATTGGCCATTGACTGGCTGGCGTAAGAAAACTCGATCTGGAACTTGTTCATTCCACTGGTAAAGCATTTCGAGTGGGGTGGTGCAGATATCTTTGTAGGGATCCATTTATCTATTCCGTTCTTCGCCAATTAATTTACATGGCGTTTATTCTACCTAAATAGATCCTTGATGATGATTAAAATTGAATTTTATTTTGGTGTATCCAATGGGTAAAAATTTCATTCGTTGCGCTGGTAGCGGTTGATGATTGCATCATAGCTGCCGTCTTCTTTTATCATACGTAACCCTTTATTAAATTTGTCGCGCAGCTCTTTATTGTTGAAGGCGACAGCCGCTGGTACTCGCGGTAACAGTTCATGGAATCTCACTTGATCAAGTTGATCTGCATACTCAGAGTTGGCTAAGAAGAAACGAAAAATCCAATAATCTAATACCACGACCTGGTAGCGCTGGCTCATTAAGATATCAATAAGCTTCTCCATGTCATGAAATTCAACATAATCAGGGGCTTTTTTACTCGCATAATAAAACTCATCGCCAAAATAGCCTGTTGCCCCTTGAAAAGTCGCAATTGTGTAGTCTTTAAGCTCTGCAATATTCTTCAGTGTATCGATAGAGGTCAGTGTGATTACGCTGGGACGGTATTCGATGTGTGAATCTGAAACAAAGATGCCCTTAGGTGCTGAGGTGAAAAAGGGGGCGGTTAAATGAATGCGGTTCAATTGTAATTCGTGAATAGCACGCGATAGCGGATAAAACTCGAGCCTGAGTGGGAAGCCAATTTTTGCCATCGCGGCCCGAGGAATATCAATGTCGAGCCCGGACTCTGTTTTCTGAATCATGTAAGGAGGGCCGTTTGATGTTCCCATGGTCAGTGTTAAGCCTGTAGGCGTTGTTTCATCGGCCAGAGTGATATTGACGTAGGAAAAGTTAGTGATGGCTATGAGGGCTAATGAGGTGGCTTTGAATAGGTTAAGCATAAACGATGAAGCACCTTTCAGAGTTCTTGTTTGAATGACTTAAATAATAGTTGATATTTTACGGAGGTGGGCTCTGGGGGAATGAATGACTTGGTTGCGATTGTCATTGCAGAGCTGATTAAGGTTGGGTTTATTACAGGCACAAAAAAACCAGCCGAAGCTGGTTTTTTTGTTTAAAGCCTAGATTCACTCCGCTGAGTAAGTCTGGCCTTAAGCTAAATACTTAGCAATTAGCCTTTAAGGGCTAAAACTGTAGTATTTAGACGGCTCTTAGTACGAGCGGCTTTGTTCTTGTGCAAAATACCTTTAGTAACCATCTTATCGATGTAAGGCATTGCATTAGTCAATGCAGTTTGTGCATCTTCATAGTTGTTTGCGTCGATAGCAACTTGTACTTTCTTAATGTAAGTACGAACCATAGAACGAAGGCTAACGTTACGAGAGCGACGTACTACAGCCTGGCGTGCGCGTTTTTTCGAACCAGCGGAATTTGCCATAGTCGGCTCCTTTTGGAATTATTTAGTAAAATTTAGGGCGTGAATTATCCTGAGTAGAGCCTGTAATGTCAACAGGCAATTAAGGAAAATGTCTCGCCTTTGCTAATTAGTGGGTAAGTTAACAAAAACCCCATGAATATCAATGACTTATTTGTAAAATTTGAGCGGCACTTTTGTCATTTTGAGTATTAAGCGGGTTTAATCGCTAGGCTAAGTGTCATTTGAGCGAGTTGATCGACGGTCATATCGCCTTCTTGGCGGTACCAATTGACGGTCCAGCTTAATGCGCCCGTCAGTAAGCGGCGTAAGACAAAAGGGTCGATGACGACTGAACCTGCCTCTTTGGCTTCGCTTAATGCACTGATCCATAAATCTTCATAAATACCGCGTAAGGTAAGTATGTGCTGCTGGCTTTCTTCATTGAGCGAGCGCCATTCGTAAACCAAAACGGTCATGGCGGCACCGGTTTCGCCTAATACGGATTCTAGTTCGCATTGGATGAGGGCTAATACTTTGTCTTCAGGTTTTTTACTTTGCGATAAGGCTTCTTTCATCAGCTCTGTATTGAGCAAGATGGTTTCTTCCATGACGGCTCGTAAAATGGATTCTTTATTCGGGTAGTGATGAAACAAGCTGCCCGATTGAATGCCGACTGCCTTACCTAGATCTCTTACTGTCGTGCGCTCGTAGCCCTTTTCTTTAAAAAGGTTGGCCGCTGCCTGCAATAAACGGCCTTTAGCGCTGCTAGGGGCGTTGATGATGCCTTGGTCAATCAATGCTTGATGACTAGGAGAGGGCTGGGTCATGTTCTGGGACATAAGATTAGAAATACTCAATATTGGGTCTTTTAGATAGATGTTTGTATAGATAACATTGAATCGAATACTTTACAAACCAAGCGCTTGCTTGGTAGTCTTGGGTCATTGATATTTTACTATGAATTTGGCGTCAGTATTTTAGGGTCTGAATATGATTGTAAAGAAAGTACGTATTGGTTGTGCATCGGCGTTTTGGGGTGATACCTCAATGGCGGCACAACAGTTAGTGAAACAAGGCCAGATTGATTATTTGGTTTTTGATTACCTTGCCGAAGTGACCATGTCGATTATGGCAGGTGCACGTATGAAGAACCCAGAAGCGGGTTTTGCGCCAGATTTTGTGACGACGATAGAGCGCTTGCTAAAGCCAATTGCTGAGCAGGGCATTAAAGTCGTGAGTAATGCCGGTGGCGTTAACGTACGTGGCTGTGTTGCCGCGTTACAGGCTGCGATTGATAAGGCAGGGATGAACCTGAAGGTAGCCGCTGTTGAGGGTGATAACCTGGTTAAGCGTCAGCAAGAGTTCTCGCAAGCAGGTGTTGTTGAAATGTTTTCTGGGGAAGAGTTTCCAGAGCAGTGTTTAAGCGTTAACAGTTATCTTGGCGCGAGTGCAGTACGTGATGCGCTAGATGCGGGTGCTGATATTGTGATTACGGGCCGTGTGGTGGATAGCGCAGTGGTGCTAGGGCCACTGATGCATGAGTTTGATTGGACTGAAACCGATTACGATCAATTGGCACAAGGTTCGTTAGCAGGTCACGTGATTGAGTGTGGCGCACAATGCACAGGCGGTAATTTTACCGATTGGCAATTAGTGCAAGACGGTTACGCCAATATGGGCTTTCCGATTGTGGAATGTGTCAGCGATGGTTCTTTCATTGTGAGCAAGCCAGAAGGTACCGGCGGTTTAGTGTCTGTCGGTACAGTTGGCGAACAGATTCTTTATGAAATCGGTGATCCTTCACAATATTTATTGCCTGATGTGACTTGTGATTTTACGGGAGTAAAATTAGAGCAGTTAGATGATCATCATGTTTTAGTTTCCGGTGCGAGAGGTCGAGCACCTTCGGACCATTATAAAGTCAGCGCAACCTATATGGATGGTTTCCGTTGTAATGCTTCTTTCATGATTGGTGGTCGCCAAGCGGTTGAGAAAGGCCAGCGCGTTGCTGAAAGTATTATTGAGCGAGTAAGTTTTATTTTCCAAACGCTGGGCTTAGCAGATTTTACGGCAACCGATATCGAAATATTGGGCAGCGAGACAACCTATGGCTTGCATTCGCAGTCATTAAATAATCGTGAAGTCGTGGTTAAAATTGCGGTTCATCACCAAGATAAAAAAGCACTCGGTATTTTTGCTCGTGAGATAGCGCAAGCAGCGACGGCAATGGCACCTGGCTTAACCGGATTAGTCGGCGGTCGACCTAAGCCTAGCCCAATGATTCGTTTGTTTTCTTTCTTGTGGCCTAAAGATCAAATTGCTGTTTCTTATACGCTTAATGACCAAGCGACAGCGGTTGCTATCGCGCCAGGTTATTCTTTAGAAGAGGGTATGCAGGCGTCAACGGCGTTGGTAGAAGATACCCGTGTTAGCGACGCGGACATGGCATCTTGTGATGCGACAACTTCGCTCATTAATCTAGCGATGGCCCGTAGCGGTGACAAAGGAGACCATTGTAATGTGGGTATCTTAGCGCGCGATCCAGCCTATCTTCCTTATATTCAAAACGCCGTACAGCCTGAAAAAATTCGTCAGTATTTAGCGCATGTTATGGGCGAAAATAGTGATGTTAAATTGTATTCTTTACCGGGTTTGGATGCGTTCAATTTAATGTTGGAACAAGCGTTAGGCGGTGGTGGTATTGCTAGTTTACGGATTGATCCTCAAGGTAAAGCCATGGCGCAGCAGCTATTAGATATGCCTATTTCAGTTCCTGCCGAAATGGCGAAGCAAGCTGAAGAAAATTATAACGAGCTTATTTCAGAAGCTATTTCAAGCACTCTTTCACACACAGATGGAGCATTAGCGTAATGGCTGTTTTAAGCTCAGAAATTGAAACTCATAGCGAAGAATTCGCCAATAATTGTGCGGCAATGCAAGTCGCGATTGATGAGTTTCGCAGCGTAGAAGAAAAAGTATTAGCGAAAGCCGAGCAAGCGAAAGAAAAATTTCGTAAGCGTGGCAAATTATTACCGCGTGAACGTTTAAATCTTTTATTGGATTCAGGCTCTAATTTCTTAGAATTGTGTTCTTTAGCCGGTTTGAAAATGCATGACGATAAAGACGGCAGCAGCGCAGGTGGCGGCATTATTGCTGGCATCGGTTATGTGGCTGGTAGCCGTTGCATGATTCAGGTAAATAACAGCGCAATTAAAGGCGGAACTATCTCGCCTGCTGGCTTGGATAAAACGTTACGCATTCAAGAAATCGCCCGTGCGAATAAATTACCGATTGTGACTTTGGCAGAATCCGGTGGTGCCAACTTACAGTATGCAACGGATGTTTTTGTTCCGGGTGCTCAAGCGTTTGCTAACCAAGCGCGTTTATCAGCGGCAGGTATTCCTCAAATAACCGTTGTGCATGGTAATGCAACTGCGGGTGGTGCTTATCAGCCAGGTCTTTCCGATTTTATTATCGCAGTGCGTAATAAAACAAAAATGTTCTTAGCCGGTCCGCCATTATTAAAAGCAGCGACAGGTGAAATCGCGACGGATGAAGAATTGGGCGGCGCTGAATTGCATGCCTATGAAGCCGGAACTGCAGATTATTTAGCGGAAGATGACGCTGATGGTGTACGTATTGCTCGTGAAGTGATGGCAGGCCTACCGTGGAATGATCAAGTTGCGCCGCGTACTGACAAAACTTACGACGAACCCTTATTCAGTGCTGATGAATTATTAGGTGTTGTGCCTTGTGATTCTAAGAAGCCTTACGATGTGCGTGAAGTGGTTGCGCGCATTGCGGATGGCAGTGAGTTTCAAGATTTCAAACCTGATTTTGATATTCAAACGGTGTGTGGGTTTATCAAAATATCGGGTCATGCGGTGGGCATTATTGGTAACAATGGGCCGATCACTGCGAAGGGTGCTAACAAGGCCGCGCAGTTTATTCAGTTGTGTGACCAGAACCAAGTATCACTTTTGTTCTTGCACAATACGACGGGTTTTATGGTTGGTACTGATTCTGAAAAGAGCGGCATCATTAAGCACGGTTCGAAGATGTTGCAGTCGGTTGCCAATGCACGGGTTCCTAAAATCTCGATTGTGATTGGTGGTTCTTACGGTGCGGGTAATTATGCGATGTGTGGTCGCGGTTTGGATCCAAGATTTATTTTTGCTTGGCCGAATAGTAAAACTGCGGTTATGGGTGGCGCACAAGCGGGTAAAGTTTTACGCATTGTGACCGAAGAGAAGCAGTTGAAGATGGGTCAAGTACCTGACGAGAAGATGCTTGATCAGATTGAGCAAATGACCGCAGCGAAATTAGAAGCCGGTTCCACGGCTTTGTTTGGCACTGCCCGTATTTGGGATGACGGTTTAATCGATCCACGCGATACTCGTAAGTTATTAGTAATGCTATTAGACATGTGTGATGAAGAGAAGCATCGCTCTCTTCAAGGCAACAGTTTTGGTGTTAGTCGTTTTTGATTTTGAAGATTTAAGAGCTGAACGGTTTTGGTTTCTTAGCCGCTTTCGCTTGCTATCGATATTGGGTATGTCGTTAGGCGGCACGCCGTGAACCCATCCATGGGGGCTCGGAGATCCCATCCCTGGGATCTAACGGCCTTAAACGCCACACCCAATACCGATCGCGAAAGCTGACAGCAATAAAAATTCAGATGACGTATTTCGTTTCAAAACGTGAAGTTTGACAGTAATAAAATTTGAAATGTAGAGCTGAACAAGAAAGCCTAAATACAGTAAGAAGCCGTCAGGTTTAGATTGTAGAAGGCTTTGAAGAATAGAAAGTATCGGAGGCGATGTATTAGGTGGCTCGTTTGAAGCCCTTCTACAGCAGGGAGCTGTAGAGAGCCTACAGGGAAGTATTCACGGCGTGGCGAAGAACGAACTACCTAATGCAGAGTGTACCAATATTTAGAATTACGGCGTTGTAGAATTAAAGCAACGCGTACAAAATTATAAAATTAAAGATTAAAAGAATAGGAATAACAAAATGATCCTGACTCAAGAACACAAAGAAATTAAAAGAACTGTGCGTAATTTTGTTGAGAACGAAATTAATCCACATATCGAACAGTGGGAAAAAGACGGCATCTTCCCCGCCAAAGAATTGTTCAAGAAAATGGGCGATCTAGGTTTATTAGGCATATCTAAACCAGAATCTGCTGGTGGTATGGGATTAGACTTCTCCTATGAAATGGCAGCAGCAGAAGAATTTGGCGGCATTACTTGTGGTGGCGTACCGATGGCAATCGGTGTACAGACTTGTATGGCTACGCCTGCGTTAGCACAATTTGGTAGCGAATATGTGCAGCAAACCTTCTTAGCGCCAGCCGTTGCTGGTGACATGGTTGCAGCGATTGCTGTGAGTGAGCCGGGTGCAGGTTCTGATGTAGCAGCGATTACTACGACGGCTACGAAAGACGGTGATGATTACATCATCAACGGTTCTAAGATGTGGATCACCAACGCCACTCAAGCAGATTTTGTGTGTTTGCTAGCGAACACATCGGATGATAGAGCGCATAAAAATAAATCACTAATCGTAGTGCCGACCAATTTAGAAGGTATTAGCTTTTCTCAAAAGCTAGACAAGCTAGGTATGCGTTCTTCTGATACCGCACAAATATTCTTCGACAATGTTCGTGTGCCACAGAAAAACTTAATCGGTACTGAAGGTGCTGGTTTCATGATGCAAATGATGCAGTTCCAAAAAGAACGTATGTACGTTGCAGCGATGTCCTTAAAAGGCATGGAACTTTGTATTAACTCAACGATTGAATATACCCGAGAGCGTAAAACTTTTGGTCAGCCAATTATTGATAATCAAGTAGTTCATTTCCGTTTAGCAGAATTACAAACCGAAATTGAAGCATTGCGCTGCATGACTTACCAGGCGTGTGAAGGTTTCTTGCAGGGCGAAGACATGACTCGTTTAGCATCTATGGCTAAATTGAAATCGGGCCGTTTATCTCGTGAAGTAACAGATGCTTGCCTACAATATTGGGGCGGTATGGGCTTCATGTGGGATAACGTTGTTTCTCGTTTATATCGTGATAATCGTTTGGGTTCTATCGGCGGTGGTGCGGATGAAATTATGATCGGAATTATTTGTAAATACATGGATATCTTGCCTAAGAAGCGTAAGTAGCTTTTGAAAATTAAGATAATTTAGCCGCCTGTATTTAAGCCGATGTATTTAAGTCGATAGACGTTGAGATTTTAAAATGAGCCAACAAGAATTTGAAACACTGGTAATACAGGACCAAAGCCCTGTATTACGAGTCATGCTAAACCGTCCTAAGCTGGCCAATGCCATGAACCTGAAAATGGTTAATGAGCTAATGTCGGTAATGGAAAAAGTCGAAGACGAACACTATCGTGTCTTAATTATTAGCGGTGGTAACGGCAACTTCTGCGCCGGTGGTGATATTAAAGATATGCAATCAGCAGGCGCTGATAAGCAAGCTTTAATCGAACTTAATCGTGCTTTTGGTCGTTTGATTACTAAAGCTGACCACCTGCCTGCTGCCGTTATTTGTGCTTTAGAAGGCGCAGTGCTTGGCGGTGGCTTTGGTTTAGCATGTGTTTCTGATTTAGCGATAGCTGTTGAGAAAACTCAGTTTGGATTACCTGAAACGTCGTTAGGTATTATTCCTGCGCAAATAGCGCCGTTTGTGGTTAAGCGCATTGGCTTGACTCAAACGCGTCGAATGGCTTTATTTGGTAATAGAATTAAAGCTCAAGAAGCAATGAGCTTAGGTTTGATACATCAGGTTGTAGACAATAACGAGCAGCTTGAAGAAGCCGTCTCGAAAGCAGTGAAGCTGGCGCTTAAATGTGCACCACGAGCATCTCAGGTGACCAAGGCCTTGATTCATAATGTCGCCAAACAAGATATTGAATCATTATTAGATCAAGCCGCGATTGATTTTTCTGATGCGGTGATGGGCGAAGGTCGTGAAGGCGGTGCTGCTTTTATGCAAAAACGTTTACCGGCTTGGGCTGATGTCTCATCAACTCCAGAGCAAGCAGCAAAGGAAACAACATCATGAGTTCTTCTTTAAATAAAATGAGTAAAGGCTTCAATAAAGTACTTGTCGCTAACCGTGGCGAAATTGCAGTACGCGTTATTCGCTCTGCGCAATCTTTAGGCTATCGCACCGTTGCTGTATTTTCTGAAGCCGATGCGAATGCCCCTCATGTCAGTATTGCAGATGAAGCGATTTGTATTGGCGCTTCCCCTGTTAATGAAAGTTACTTAGTCGCTGACAAAATAATTGCAGCCGCGAAGAAAACAGGCGCTGATGCGATTCACCCAGGTTATGGATTCTTATCTGAAAACTCCGCTTTCGCCAAAGCTTGTGTTGATGCCAACATTACATTCATTGGCCCTCGTCCTGATGCCATTGACTTAATGGGCAGCAAGCGTCATTCAAAAATAGCGATGATCGCTGCAGGTGTGCCTTGCATTCCTGGGTATGAAGGCGCTGATCAATCAGATGATGTATTAAAAAATGCTGCGATTGAAATCGGTATGCCAGTGATGCTAAAAGCTAGCGCCGGTGGTGGTGGTCGAGGCATGCGTTTAGTGACCGATGCGAACGACCTTGATGAATTAATTAAATCTGCCCGCTCGGAAGCGCTGAATGCGTTTGGTAGTGGCGAGTTGATTATTGAAAAAGCAGTGATGCAGCCGCGTCATATTGAGATTCAAGTATTTGCC
Source organism: Oleispira sp. (assembly GCA_036960605.1). Lineage (GTDB taxonomy): Bacteria > Pseudomonadota > Gammaproteobacteria > Pseudomonadales > Oceanobacteraceae > Oleispira. Next base: position 43,170 of record JBALXI010000031.1, read on the forward strand.
GATAGTTACGGTAATACTGTTTACCTTGGCGAACGAGATTGTTCAGTACAGCGTCGTCACCAGAAAGTCGTTGAAGAAGCACCTTCACCTTTTGTTAATCCAGCAATGCGTCAAGCAATGGGTGAGGCCGCCGTTAATGCAGCGAAGTCTTGTAATTACGTCGGTGCAGGTACCGTTGAGTTTTTAGCGGACAGTGAAGGCAACTTCTACTTTTTAGAAATGAATACGCGCTTGCAGGTTGAGCATCCAGTGACTGAGTTAATCACCGGATTAGATTTGGTTGCGATGCAATTACGCGTTGCTGCTGGCGATAAACTTAGCATCAGCCAAGAAGATGTGACGTTAACAGGTCACGCTATGGAAGTGCGTTTATACGCCGAAGATCCTGGTGCGAACTTTATTCCACAAACGGGTTTATTAAACTTGTGGCAGCCTGCTTCTGGCGATGGCATCCGTATCGACTCAGGCATTCAGCAAGGTCAAATTGTTAGTCCGTTTTATGATCCTATGCTGGCAAAAATTATTGCTTATGGTGAAAACCGCGAAGAAGCGCGTCGCCGTTTAGTATTAGCAGTAGAAGACAGTAAGCTATTGGGCATTAAAGATAATCGTGCATTCTTAGCGTCTATCTTGCGTAACGATTCCTTTATTCAAGGCGAAGCAACGACTGCATTTATAGGCGAAGATTTCAGCGAAGATCCTAGCTTGCAACCATTACAAGCTAAAGATACCGAAGTTGCTTTGGCCGCGTCTCTTTTATGTGCTTTGAATTCTAAAGTGAGTACGGGAACAGGTTGGCAGAATAATAGAACGGGTAGCCGTGTTATTAAATTGTCGTGTGAAGATCAGATATTTGAACTCGCATTAACCACGATTGAAAATACTATCACGGTTGACTTTGCTTCTACCAATGCAGATACAGAAAAAGCAGCGCAAGCTAAGCCGCAGCAAACGATTAAGATCGTCGAACAATCTGAAAATACCTTGAAGTATTTACATGATGATATCGTTCGCAGTATTACTTATAGTCAAACAAAAGGTGCAGGTGATGCGCTAGGCTGTGATCAAGTCCACTTGGCAGCCCGTTATGGGAACTTAACTTTTACCGATATCAGTTTGCAGTCTGCTAAGAAAAATAAAGGTGGATCAGATCAAGTATTAGCATCGATGGACGGTGGTATGGTTGATGTGATGGTGAAAGTGGGTGATGTTGTAGAAGTAGGCCAGACATTAGCCGTATTAGAAGCGATGAAGATGGAGCACCCGCTGAAAGCAGGTGTTGCAGGAACGATTGCAGAAGTATTAGTACAGGCGGGTGATCAAGTAAAAGGTCGCCAGAAATTGATTCAGATTACGGCTGCTGCAGCTGAATAATTTATCGTAACGATATTTAGAATTAAGGAATTTATTATGAGTTCATTGAAAAACAAAACAATTATCATCACTGGCGCTAGCCGTGGTATCGGTCGCGAAGTTGCTTTAGCGTGTGCTGCTGAAGGCGCAAATATTGTAATCGCTGCTAAATCTGATCAGCCTCATCCAAAATTGGAAGGTACGATTCACTCGGTAGTGAAAGAAGTTGAAGAAGCGGGCGGTCAGGGCCTAGCGGTTAAGGTCGATGTGCGTAGTGAAGAAGACATCGATAATCTAATTGCTCAAACTGTCGAAAAGTTTGGTGGTATCGACGCGATTATTAATAACGCCGGAGCTATTGCGTTAGCCGGTGTTGAATCAACGCCGTTGAAGAAACTTGATTTGATGATGCAGGTTAACTTCCGTGCTGTTTTCTTATTAAGCCAGAAAGCATTACCGCATCTTAAAAAATCTGATCATGGTCATATCTTAAGTTTCTCGCCACCATTGGATTTAGATCGTCGTTGGATGCGTAACCACTCACCGTATACATTGACCAAATACGGCATGTCGATGCTGACTATGGGTATGTCTGATGAATTTAAGCGTTATGGCATTGCGGTAAACGCATTATGGCCTCGTACTGTTATTCATACTGCAGCAACATCTTTTGGCGGTAAGCAATCATTTGATCGCGCTCGTGCTCCTAAGATTATGGCGGATGCGGCATTTGCACTGTTGAAAACTGAGAACCGTGAAATCACCGGTCAGTTGTTGATTGATGAAGATTTCTTACGTACTCAGGGTGTTGAAAACTTTGAACAATACCGTGCGAATCCTGAAAGTGATAAGAAAGACTTGATGCCTGATTTGTTTGTTCAGGAAGCAGATGCTTATGTTCGTGGGACAGTGGCTCCGCTTGCGGGTTTGGCTGACGAATAACAAGCGAAAAGAAAGTTCACCACCGAGGCACAGAGACGCTTCGCTACACAGAGAAAAGCGAAGAAGGGCATGAAGATTTAAAGTAAAAATTTAGAGTGAAGAAAAATTCTATTAATACAGTGTGATCGTATTATGTTTTCCTTTAGTCTTCCTTCGCTCTTCTCTGTGTACTCTGTGCCTCGGTGGTGAACGTCTTTTCTTTTAAGTATTTATTTAAAGAGTAATTCGTATGTCTTTAATAAGTTTGCGCAACGAAGGCAAGGTTGCGATTATTTCCATGGATAATGGCAAGAACGCCAATAACCTTGAATTCGCCCGACAGCTTTTAAGCTTGTTAAAACAAGTAGAAGAAGAGAAGTCTAATAAAGCATTGATCATCACCTCGAGTGATGAAAAGAACTTCAGTCAAGGTATTGATGTGCCTTGGATGATGGGCAGTATTCAAAGTGGTAAACATGATGATGTAAAAGAATTTTTGCATACTATGGATGCTTGCTCCACTGCGATGATGAGCTACCCAATGCCTATTATTGCCGCAATTAATGGTCATACTTTTGGTAATGGTTGTGTTATCGCCTGCGCTTGTGATTTCCGCTTTATGCGTTCTGATCGTGGCTTTTTCTGTTTTCCAGAAGTCGACATGAGTGTGCCATTTCTTCCGGGTTTGATTGATGTGATTTTAAAAGCGGTGCCGAGGTATCGCTTTAATGAAATGATCCTTACAGGACGCCGTTTATCAGCAGAAGAGTTGAAAGAAGACAAGGTTATTGATCAGACGTTTGACGGTGCTGATGCTTTGTTTGAAGGCGCTTTAGCCTATGCTAAAACCTTTACTAAAGGACGTGCTATCTTTGCGGAACACAAACGCCGGTTGAATAAACCTGCGATCGATGCTCTGGCAGAAAAGAATCCTCCGATGATTGATGCTATGAAGGTACTGCTTTAAAAGGCTGTTTAGCGCTAGAGTGTAATAGTATTTTTTTCGTTATGGCCTATGTCATATCGAAAGGAATACTAATTTCATATCGAACTCCTACAGGAGAATCAACTAGGTTAATGTCACCACCATAAGAATTAGTTATCGTATTGTAGATAACATTTAATCCTAACCCTATTTTTCCACTTTCTCTTTGGGTAGAAAAAAAAGGCTCAAAAACAGACTGCTTTTCTTCGGCTTTAATACCACAGCCATCATCTTGGTAATTGATGATTAACTTATTGTTATTAGCGGTTACGTGTATGCCAATCTTCCCTTGCGTCATATTAATAAAACCATGCTCAAGTGAGTTGTCGACTAATTGAGATATAACTTGCCATAGTGCACTTTTAGAATGGCAGTTCAATCCTCCTTCGATTTCGTATTCAAGAACATGATTCCCCAATTTAGAAAGACAGCTGTCTTTGAAGTCTCTGAAAAAATCATCAACATTGAAGTTATATTTAGTATCGTCGGCTAGGCATATATCAATTTGTCGAAACTGAGAAATTAACGCGGCTGTTTTCATTAAGCTGCTTTGAGTTAACTCAGCGGAGTCAGCCATTTCGGCGAGTATTGTTAAGGCACCTTGTTTACTCAGTTGGTTGTTTTGAATTGAATTAATGAACTGCTTGATACTTTCTAAGGTATAGCTAGTTGCGGTAGTTGCAACACCAATAGGTGTGTTTATCTCATGAGCAAAGCCTGCCAGGATCTTTTTCGTGGTATCTGCTTTCTCCTTTTGCAAAGATTGAATATTGTCTATGGATTGCTGCACGAGAACCTTTGATAGCTCCGTATTGGTTTTCATTAATTGTTCGTTTCGGGTATCGATTGTTTGGCTTAATAGTTTGTTGGCATCAATGAGCTGCTGCTGAGCCAAGCTATTTTCAAAAACAATGGCGGCAAGGTTGGCATTTGTCTCAATAAAACAAATATCGTCTTTGGTAGGTGTTCTTGGCTGGGCGTAGTACATCGCAAAGGTGCCAAATACTTTTTCCTCAGTGCCGATGATGGGTTCTGACCAACAAGCTTGCAGCCCTGCTCCTAGGGCTAAATCTTTATATTGGGCCCAATAGGGGTGGGTATTAATGTCTTCAACGACTACCCGCTGTTTTTGAAAGGCAGCAGTTCCGCAAGATCCTACGCCTTGACCAATGATTACGCCATCAAGAGCAGCACTATAGTCTGCTGGCAGAGATCCTGAGGCGATAGGGTGTAGTGTTGAAAATTCTTCATTCAATCGTAAAACCGAGCACATCATCTCTGGATTATAGTCTTCCGCTTTTTCACAGAGCAAATTGAGGATGCTAGAGAGTTCGTCCCCATGGGCAACCCGTCTTAGTACCTCAGCACGGCCTGACTCTAATCGACTGACTAATTTCCAGTAGCTGATATCGTTCTTTTTCTGCAAGTTATCATTGCTCATGGTCGACCTGTTAGTAAATCAATCTTCATTGTATTAATGATAGTTGATAGGGCTAATCCTGTAGGTTTAGTAGGTATCGCGGGCATTAAAGTAGGCAGAAAGTAAGTTACCAACACGATCTGTGCATAAGTATGGGTATAAAGTTTTTATAACATGCTACAGCCCTAGTAATACGGGCTATTTAGTTAGATTGTTGCTTTTTCGAACAATTGTTTGAATTTGCTTAAACCTAGCAAAGTCAATGGGTTGCGGGCTTTTTTAAAAGAAAAATGAGGGTGTATAAATAGATCGAATTATTTTGATATTAATGCAATACAAGACTTGTTATTAAAAATATTTAAGGTTATTTAGAAACAATATTGGCAGTTATCATATTTGTATCCACAGATAGTGTGGATAACTACGAGGATAACTAAGCTTATAACTTTTTGGGTACCATTTATATCCTACTCCTGTGCCGTTTTTCCATGATGCTTGTTAGATTGTTCGTTTTTTAATCACTCAGCGAGGTGGATATTGGTTAAGCAGTTGAGCTATTTTCTGGTAAGATATGCAACCAATTATTTTGCTATTTTTCAAAACAAATTTATCAGGCCATTCCATGAAATTATTAATCCGTAATCTTGCTCGTACTATCACAGAAGAAGAGCTAGGCGCATTATTCGCCCCTTTTGGTGAAGTAGCTGAGTGTTCTTTGGTAATGGATGCTAAAACCGGAGAATCTAAAGGCTTTGGTTTTGTTGTAATGCCAGCGCCAGGTAACGGCAAAGCCGCTATGAAATCGCTTAATGCGACTGAAATTTCTGGTCAAGTGATTCGTGTAAAGCGCGCTTCAGAAGAATAAATCGCTTCTCTTAAGTATTGAATAGCACGGAAGCGACATGTCTCAACCTGACAAACCAAACGGCAATCTAGGCGATCGTTCAAACGAAGCGCCTGAAAAGAAGCCTTCGCAAGGAAAAATACCTCAGAGCAAAGAAGGCTCGTTAGTTAAGTCTTCTAGCATTGTCAGTATCATGACCTTGCTGAGTCGAGTCTTAGGCTTAGTACGGGATGTCGTTGTGGCGCAGTACTTTGGTGCTCGCGCAGATGCCTTTCTGGTGGCGTTTAAAATACCTAATTTTTTACGCCGCTTGTTTGCCGAAGGGGCATTTTCCGTCGCTTTCGTTCCGGTGCTTTCCGAATACAAGACTCAGCGCAGTGTCGCTGAAGTTAAGATGCTGATCGCCAGTGTCTCTGGCGTATTGGGTTTGATACTGTTTTTAGTCACCATCATCGCAATGCTATTAGCCCCTTGGCTGCCCTATGTCTTTGCCCCAGGTTTCAGTGATGATGCCGAAAAATTTGCCTTAACCGGTAACTTGATTCGTATAACCTTTCCTTATTTATTGTTTATCTCCCTCACCGCGTTTGCGGGTAGCATCTTAAATGCTTATGGCCGCTTTGCGGTGCCTGCTTTTACGCCGGTATTGCTCAATATTTGTTTGATTTTCTCGACCTTAGTAATGACGAGTTGGTTTATCGAACCTTTATACGCCTTAGCGTGGGGCGTTTTTATGGCAGGGGCGTTGCAGTTTTTGTTTCAGTTGCCGTTTATTGCTCGTCTTGGTTTGTTGGTACCGCCGACGTATCAACCTAAGCAAGAAGGCGTTGGCAGAATACTGCGCTTAATGGGGCCTGCTTTGTTCGGGGTGTCCGTTAGCCAGATCAACCTTTTATTAGATACGTTACTCGCCTCTTTTTTAGAGCCGGGTAGTGTTAGTTGGTTGTATTATTCCGATCGCTTGAATAACTTGCCGCTAGGGATCTTTGCTATCGCCATTGGTGTGGTCATTTTACCCGCACTGTCGAAAAAGCATGCGGAAGATAATTCAGAGCACTTTGCGCAAACGCTGGATTGGGCGACACGAATGATCTTCTTGTTAGCCTTGCCGGCGGCGTTGGCCTTAGTCGTATTAGCGACGCCTTTAATGGCGACGATCTTTTTCCATGGTGAAATCACGGCGTACGATATTGGCAAGATGACATTGAGCTTGCAGGCTTATGGAACGGGCTTGTTTGCCTTCATGTTGATTAAGGTTTTAGCCCCAGGTTATTACGCTCGCCAAGATACTAAGACGCCGGTGAAAATTGGTATTCAAGCCATGGTGGTCAATATGGTCTTGAACCTTGCATTAGTGGGCCCGTTCCAGCATGCCGGGCTGGCTCTGGCGACTTCGCTATCAGCTTTCTTCAACGCTTATATGCTTTACCGTGGCTTAAAAGCGACGGGGCACTATAAAGCTCAACCGGGTTGGCTCGGCTTTGCTGCCAAAGCACTGGTTGCTAATGTCGCCTTGTTTGCGGTGATGTACTTCATGATGGGTGATGCTCAGCAGTGGCTTGAGTGGGGCACTTGGCAACGTATTGGCTGGATGTCGGCGATTGTGGGTGCGGGTGTGGGCACTTACTTCGTTACCTTAGTTATGTTTGGTCTGAGACCTAGGCATTTAAAAGGTGCTCGATTTTAGCGACTGAGTGATTACCTGTTAATACCATCTCTAATGCCCTTCGAGTGAGGGGCTTTGGCAGAGATGAGTCAAAGCATAGAAACCTGCCAAGAGAATACCCAAGCGTACTATTTTTATAATATTCCTCCACTTTCTTCGTGTCCTCTTTGCACTCGGTAGTCGAATCATTTACTTGTCAGTAACAAATAAAAACATTTCGATTGAATAACCCAATCGTTAGCGTATCTGCTAAGCCCTTGATTCGTCTGAGTGTAGTGATAAAGCATGAATTGGGTTAACAAATAACCAGATACATCTCATTACAGAACCCATTTATTTATCTGCTTAGTATGGATGCAGTCTAATTAAACATGATGACTTGAGCAGGATCGCACAGCATTTTTACAGGAGTAGCCTAAACCAATAAATATAATTAATAGGTTCTGAAAATGAAAAAAATTAATCTAGCCAGTCTTGTCGCTGCTTCAAGCTTAATGCTTGCTGCAACCACGTCTACTGCACAAATGGCGGGCCACAATGTAGTTCTTGTTCATGGACTGCAATCTGAAACACTTTATCAAGGTAAACAAACCGACGAACAGCTAAGTCAGAATGCCGTAAATTATTGGGATGACTATTGGTTAGATAAAGGTGATTACCGTCTCGACTGGGATACTAATGATCGAGTTGAAGGTAAAACGGCAGAGCGTGCCTATGATGTTGTAATGCAGCTCGCTGATTCTAATGCCTGTACTAATGGCTGTATCTTTGTAACGCACTCTACCGGTGACTTAGTTGCGCGTTATGTTTTTGATAACATGGATACTTGGTTAGAAGCTGCGGGAAAACCTGCTCTTAATGTTTTAGCGTCTATCGATTTGGCCGGTGCAGGCGGTGGTTCCGAATTGTCAGATTTAGCCGTTGATTTACAGCAGAATGATTCTTGGTATGCCTCTCCTTTAAAAGCCGCATTAAGTTATTACACGGGTGGCTCTACCACCATGCCGGAAAACTTGGGCGCTATGTATGATTTGCAAGTAACGACCGCCAGAAATATTGCGACCACGCCGAATAGCATTCCACGTTTGCGCTTTGTCGGTGGTGGTGATGATGCTTATATGACTTCGAAAGCTATTCTAAACGGAACTGATGATTCAGTCGTCGCGTTACACTCTTCTTGTGGTGCGATCAATGCGCGCGGTATCGACTCATGTTCCACCCGCGTGAAGATGGACGGCCAGGTCGATTCAGCTAATGGTCCTGATGGTCTCGTTTATAATAACTATCCTATTCTTCAGGGCGAGAATATTTCACATGCGGGTATCATGAGTTTTTATGGTGATACTAATGCCATTGATGATGAGTTAGCGTATGTTAGAAATAGTTTCTCAAGTAATGGTTTAAGTGTTGAGTTTGATACTTATGTTCTTGACTACAAGCCTTGGTGGTATGGTTTCTGGGCATCAGCCGATCAGTATCAGTATGTGAAAGGTTCGGGCGATAAGATGGTTTCTGAAATTATTTACGATACCTTTAATCAATAGCGTATTAGTTAATAAAAACTAAGTACATGCAATATAAAAAAGGGATGATATTAATCATCCCTTTTTTGTTTATCGTGTTTTTATTGGGTCCTTAAAATGATATTTGAAAAGCGCAAGGAGCTACTTATGCTTAGCTCGGTAATCATCATCGGTTCGATTTTATTATGGCCAGCTTCAGATAATGAGGATTTAGGCTCTAAGGCTCTTGATCCTAAAGAATATCCTAATATAGAAAAAGTAAACGTTGAAACAGTGAGTGTACCGAATACGGAAAAGGAGCTGAAGAAAAAAATACTGCCTAAGTCATTAGAGCCTCAGACGGTGGAAAAAGGAATGCAGCATGAAATGCAGCGGGTTGCTGATATTTATGAGCAGCGTTCTAAATACGCACCCTATTCGCTGTATCTATCAGCAGAACAAACAGATCTAATTAATCCTAATCAAAGCCATGAAAGCCCTAGGGCTTATGATATTGATGGTCAAAGCGTTAGCATTTTAATTAAGCCCTTAAAGTATCGTTTTTCGATGGGGCAAAAAATTGAAGTCGATATCCAAATAAAATCTTCTGCAGAAGGATTAAAAACTATTACCAAGCTTGGGCTTGATGTCATGGCGACAAATAGCAAAGAACAATGGCCAATGAAATCGGTGAGCGATGTGCAGCAGGGTGATGAACGCACGATTAAAGCTGAGTTTGACTCTAGCAGTGAACTTGCCCGCTTTACAGAGGAAGATTATTCGGTTGTGGTGAAGGCAAGTTTTAATGGTGAATCTCCGGTTATACAGAGTGCACCGATCAAGATTGTGAAAAGTATCGCGAGCATTATAGGCTTGGGGTCTAACCGTATTGAAAATAATGATTTAATCATTCCAATAAATATAGAGGCCGACAAGTCCGGTTATTATCAAGTTTCGGCGAGTTTGTTTGACGTGAAATCGAATACTGCGATTAGTTTTTTGATTGCCAAGGAACGTTTAAGTAGTGGTTCAAATACACTAGAAGCCAAGGTTCAGGGACTCGTATTACGGGATAAGGGATTTTCAGGGCCATTTCGTTTACAGGGAATTACGCTTGTAAAAAAATCAGAGCGACCCGGAATGGTGGAAGAGTATGGTATTTCAGAAGAAAGCTATGTTGTTGATGCGATCGATTTAACAGATTTTGAGTCTATTCCCTATGACGATCCAATGACTGAGCAGCGTTTAGAGTTTATGCGAAATATTGGGCAGTAGAGGTCAGCCTTTCATGGATTGAAAGGCTATTTTTCAAAGTTTAACCGTCCATTGACCGCGTTTTATGCGAATTTCTGTATCACTAATGTCTAGGTCTTCTGGTTCTAATACGTTCTCACCAAATTGGTAGCGAGGCTTTATCAAGCCAGCGCTCATCTGGGTATCATAAAGACGGGCTTGCTGGCGAATACTCTTATTGAGTTGCTGGTAATTCTGCCAATCATGTTCGCTGCTGTTTTGCTGCAAGCGTTCGCAGGTTTGGCTGGGAGAAATAATGTAGGTTGAAGCATTATTACCCCCAAAACCTTTGGCGTTTAGAAAGCTGATTGGCATTGCTTCAGGATCAAATACTTCGTGCTGTAAGACAAAGCGTAAATGGTCTTGCTTAACGTCGCTGGCAATTTTAGCGCTAGTCGTGATGCCGGGTAAGATACCTTCAGACCAAGCTCCTAGCGTAGTAAATAGCTGATCGGCTGAGGCGGATGCTAGTGAGTGGCCTAAGTGAGCTTTAATGGCGGTGATTGGCCATTGCTTGATTTTGAATGCCTGTGCGAGATTGGAAAATATTTCTGATTCAGTGGTGCGGTTTTGAGGTGTGCTGCTGCCATGAGCCTGCACGTAGCTGCCCTTGATTACGGCTTCTTCACCGAGATCTCTTTTCGCTGCCGCCAGCGCTTTTCCCATTGTTATGTAGTTACCGATACCTGGGCTTGAGATGGATTTTTTGTAGCCATCGGCATGAACGAAGACATCGCCTATTGAGCCATGGGCGGTTAATCCTAATTCAAGCGTGAGGTCAGCATCGCAGAGAACAAAAAATTGAGCGGATTCCGCTAAGGTGAAACCGGTATTTTCTGCAAAAGGGCGGCTAGCGTTTTCGAAGGGCGTGCTTTGATGCGGTTCAAGCTGATCCAGTTGGCGAAGTTTCTTTTCTGTCGCGAGGGCTGTCATGGCGTTGTAGCCTTCTACAATCTCAGGCTCTAGTGGAGCTTCGCTGGTACCCACTAAGACGATGCGTCGCTTACCCGAGCGTATGTCATCACACGCCAGCTTAAGATTGTACAAGAATGTCGCACAGGCTCCGACCATCGTTCCAGTTGCGCCAATATTACCGAGAACATAGGCATTAATAAAATCAGCGGGCATTTGGGCCAAGCCTAGTGCGCATTGTTTAGAGCTGGTGCGTTTTCCTAACGTAGGCGCTTGCAACATGCCACCATGACCTTCTGGGCTGAGCTGCCCCATTGCAGCACCCGCGTAGACGGCAATCTCATCTGGTTTCACATGAGAACTGAGTTCTTCCCACTCAATACCGGTTGAACGTATTGCATCTGATGCACCATATACGGCCATTTGTAGGCCGCGTGGATGATGATGGGATGGGTAGAGCTGTGCAGGATCGAATCCTTTCGGCATTTGAGCGGCGCTTTGTACGGCACTTTTTTTATACTCTAGTTTCCAGCACGGCTGACCATGTTCGTCCGTGAAAGGGGAGTGGAAATGGATTTTGTTGGCGTCCCAGTGAATATTATCCCATTGGCGAATAAGGCTATGATCGAGTAGATATTTTGTATCGCTTGCGGGTACTGAGTCATCGACCTTTAGCCCCATCACCTGTGCCAAACTCTGTAAGGTTTGTTGTTGCTTATTTTGACTTATTGCATCAAAAATAATGCGGCGATAACCATGACCTGCAGAGCTACGGCCAGCGGCGCTAATGCCTCCATAACCGGTAATGATCACGGCTTTGGCTTGTTGATTGTACTGGCCCATGTTGCTTCCTTGATTTCTAGAAATGGCATTCGCCTTATTATGAGCGCATAAGAAAAAGTCTTATTAGGATGAAAGAGACAGAAGTTATGTTAAAAAAGACGCATTAAACGGCCTTTTAGAAAGACACTCATGACTTCAAATTCAGATCCAAGCTTGAATACGAATATGCCTTTAGCAGGGAAAAATGTTCGCCATATAACCATTCTTGCCTTTGAGCAGATGCTCGGGTCAAGTGCGGCTACGCCGATGGAAATGTTGGAGGCTGCAAGAGCTCGGTTGAAGGTTAATCGTGCTGATAATGTCGACTTTAAAATAGCGGTCGCCGCGCCAGAGGTGGGACCTTTATCGCTATTAGGGGGCTTTCAAATTCGCCCGCATTGCCAGTTATCCGACATAGAGTCGACGGACTTAATTATTGTGCCCGCATTATGGCGTAACCCGGTGAATACGCTGCGTCATCATAAGGACACGACTATTCCGTGGCTAAGAAACCAATATCTAGCGGGCGCCAGCATCATGGCTATTGGGACAGGGGTAAGTCTGGTGGCGGAGGCCGGTATTTTAGAGGGTAAAGCTGCAACAACGCATTGGCATTATTTAGAGCAGTTTGCCCGCGAATATCCACGGGTGAACCTTCAGACTAAGCACTTATTAACGCAGTCGGGACGAATTTATTGCGCTGCCAGTGTGAGTTCAGCTGCTGATATGATGATTCATTGGCTGGGGCTGGTTTTTGGTAAAGAGCTTTCACTGCAAGTTGAACAGCAGTTTTCCCCCGAGGTGCGCAACTCGTTTGATGCTAAAGTATTTCATGCCGAGATGGGCAATCAACATCCTGATGAGATGGTGGCTAATATTCAAAGCTGGCTGCAGCAAAATCTTGGCCAAGGCTTGGATTTAAGCGCTTTAGCGAAGCAGGCTGGGCTGAGTTCAAGGCAACTTTCCCGTCGCTTCAAAACCGTCTGTGGCAAGACCTTAGGGCAATACCAACAACAGCTGCGCTGCCAGGAAGCAAAAGACCTATTAAAAAATACAGACATGGCGGTTGCTGATATTGGTATTGCCATCGGCTATAGCGATATCAGCCATTTTGGCCGTATCTTTAGTCGGTATTCGGGACAAAGCCCGAAAGCGTATCGTAATAAGGTGAGGCATAAGTTGTTTGTCGGCTAATATTTCTGTTCACTTGCTGGTCAAGTCGCTATAATCCCGCAGTTATTTTAGGCGAGGTTTATCGGCGGTATGCGCCTTATTCGTGGGTTATACAACATTCCATCCGACTTTTCGGGCTGCGTTGCGACTATCGGCAACTTCGACGGTGTTCATTTAGGGCATCAAGCGATTCTGCAGCAATTGAAAAAACAGGGTGAGGAGCATCAGCTACCAACGGTGGTTATGATGTTTGAACCTCAACCGCGTGAGTTTTTTGCACCGGATCAAGCCCCTGCACGCCTAGCAAATATGAGCGAGAAGTTACAAGATCTCGCTCGTTTTGGCATTGACTATGTATTGTGTCTGCCATTTAACCAAAAATTACGCTCGATGAGTGCCGATCAATTCATTCAAACGATCTTGCTGGATGGGCTCAAAATTAGCCACTTGATCGTCGGTGATGATTTCCGCTTTGGGTGTGATCGTACCGGTGATTACCAGCTGCTACAGAAATCAGGGCAGCAAGCTGGCTTTAGCGTCGAAGATACCCAAACTTTCGAGCTAGACGGTGAGCGGGTAAGCAGTACTCGAATTCGAGAGTATTTAAACGACAATGATTTAGCCGCGGCGAGTAAGTTACTCGGTCGCCCTTATCGCATGAGTGGCCGTATTGGCTATGGCCGCCAGTTGGGACGCACCATTGGTGTACCCACCGCGAATGTTATTTTACAGCGTAATAAACTGCCTATGACAGGGGTTTATGCGGTGAAAGCGCTTGAGATTGAAGTGGTTGGATGTAACGAAAGCCAGGTTCTTGATCAGTCAGGTAAAGCGAAAGAATGGCAGGGTGTGGCAAACATCGGGGTAAAGCCTACGGTTGCTGGAACACCGGAACCTTCATTAGAGGTTCATATTTTCGACTTCCCTAGTTCAGCAGAGGAAGGCGATCTTTATGGCAAGCGCTTAAGTATTGAGTTTTGCCAGAAGATTCGCGAAGAGAAAAAGTTTAAGGGTTTGGATGAGCTGAAAGCAGCCATCGGTAATGATATGAAAATTGCGCGAGACTTTTTTAATAATTAGTCTCTCGAGCATCGAACACACAGAATTAAATTTTAAAAACATAAGAGCCTAACGGCAGATTATAGTTGGAAGCCAAAATGAGCAAAAAAGACCAAGCACCAGAGAGCGCTGGCAGTGAACAATATGCAACGCCCGATATCGGCGACATTAGTATTAACGCTCAAGC
>JBALXI010000032.1:0-55721 GCA_036960605.1 Oleispira sp.
ATACCCGAGCAGTCCTGACCTTTTCTCGAGCAGGGCTCATGGCAATACCACATTTCCAATTTAACCAATGTGCACACGAACGAAGACCATAACCTGCCCAAGCATTACGACGGTCGAATTCGGCGATGAGTTTTAAGAAGCGATAAGTGGCGGCGTTAATTTGGCCTGCAAGAGTGGTTATTTGATCGGCTAACTGGTCGGCTGTTTCTGTGAAAGAAAAGTCATAATTATCTTTAATATTTTCACTTATGCCTTCTCCAATGCCACTTCTAATGCTTCTTTGAATAGAGAGCACTGTCGCCTTATTGATTTCTTCAGTTAGGTTACTTGATAAAAACTCTTCAACTTTCAAAGCATACATACAACCACCATAAACTAAAATACTATTGTTTTAGATACTCTATTAAGTTTAGTTTATGGTGGTATAAGGATAATAAAATAAGCCTATTTTTATAGACTATTTCTATCTAATAGAGAAATAAACATAACGATTTTTCAGGTTGAATAATCTCACAACTTTCTTCTAAAGGTTTAGGCTTTCAAAGCTTTTATCAAGAGTCCCTGAGAAGTGGATGACTGCGATAATGACAGCAGTAAAGCCAGACAAAACATTTCTCATACGGCACAAAATTTGTGGCTACTTACCTAGGCGAGCTCAGATTTTTCTGTTGAATATTTTCAATGTTACTCACAGCATCGATTAACGATGCTGTGAGTAACGGTTAGCGCTACTCCGAACCGCTATGAAAAACACTCAATAAAAGATGAAAAATCGGTCAAGAAAGAGAAGCTAAGGCTTGCAATGCATTTTTAGCTGCTAAGCGTTGTTCTATGGATCAGGCACCGGCGTATGGACTAGGAGACAGGGATTCTAACATGACGTCTTACAACTCAGGAGGGAGTGGTAATTGTGGTGACTTAAAGCGTCTTCCAAATTGCTTTGAAAAAATTAAATATTGAAGTAGTGCCATAACAAGTACTACTTTCAGAACTCCAAATTCTCTTCTATATCGCTACGTAATTCATACCAGCAAGCTTTTTCTGATAACCAGATATGTTTATTTTCTTTATGTTCGCTATTGGCCATAGAGTCGTCATTTAGCGAACCTAAGCGTAATATTATAAAATCCGTATTATCACGTTTAGCATAAATCTGGCTGCCGCAATTTGAACAGAAGTAGCGAGATTTACCTTCAGAAGACTGATGGCTTTTCAAATGCTGTGATACATCGTTTAATGAAAAATTTTGGTCTTCAATTCTAGCAACACTAGAGAATGCGCTGCCATGTGCTTTACGGCATTTAATACAATGGCAATGTATTACATCGCCTACATTCTGATTAATGCGGTAATCGATTTCACCACACAAGCAATTTCCTGTTATCTGAGGCATTACATATATTCCCTTGTTTAATCTGGCAATTGATTAATCTGGCAATTGATTAAGTAACTCTTTCTGTAACTTAGCCGGATCAGCTCTTAATTTTCTGATAAATTCTCGCGGTACTTCGGTATCATCATCATACTTTTCTGCCCAATCCATCATCGCTAGCATCATAGGCATAAGTTCAATTCCTTTTTGAGTTAAAGAATAAACGAACCTAGATCCCTTAGCGGGATCTTTTGATTTGCTAATAATGCCATTCGTTTCAAGGTCTGCCAATCGGGTCGCTAACACATTCGTAGATATGCCTTCGCCTGCCTCGATGAACTCGTGATAATACTTACGGCCTTTAAACATCAGGTCGCGAATAACGAGAAAGCTCCATTTATCGCCAAACTGACTCATGCCAAAGCGAACGGGGCAGCCGGCCCAAGTTTTTGATTTTTTATCTACCATAAGCACATTTTACCCTAGCTAAAAAACACTTGCAAAAAGAAAGTATAACTTCTAGGATAAAAACACTTGTAAAAAACAAGTGAAATTGAAAGTCATCAAGGAAAGCACTTAGGAGAAGTAAGATGAAACTCTATGCCATTGTAGGCTCGCCCAATTCACGCAAAGTATTATCAGTCATTAATCATCTAGGGATTGATGTCGAGATTGAGTATCTTGACCTTTTTCAAGGAGAGCATAAAACCCCAAGCTATGTAGCCCTGAACCCCAATGGTATGGTGCCGACCTTGATTGATGGTGATCTTAAACTATGGGAATCTAACGCCATTATCCAATATCTGGCAGACAAAGCGGGTGATGATATTTTATTCCCTAAGGATATCGCGCAAAGAGCGGATGTTGTGCGTTGGCAGTGCTGGGAGCTGGCTCATTTTAATCAAGCCTTCGGCACCTTGGCGTTTGAATCTGTTGCCAAGCCTTCATTCATGGACATGCCTGGGAACGAAGCGGTGATTGCTTGGAGCCAAGAACAACTAACAAGATTTGCCATCGTGCTCAATGAACATCTGCAAGATCGCTCTTATCTTGTAGGAGACTCAATCACATTGGCAGATTATTCCATGATACATGTAGAGTTTTTTAAAGAAGCAATACCCTTTGACTGGACACCCTATCCAAACATCAATGAGTATTTCGACCGACTGCGTCAACTTCCCCATTGGGCTGTAACTATGCCCGACAGTAACGAGTCAATTGGTAAAGCAATGAATTAATTAGAACATGGTGCTCTGTTTAACCTGAGCGCCGTATTACTAATCTGCTATAAACTTAATGCCTTTAAATGTTCTTACAGAATTACCTCGTTCCAATTCTTGATGTGTGCTCCAATTTTCTTTTTTATCGGCATTACTTTCGTTTATTTTCTCTTGCTGTAATTTATACGCTAATAATTTTAGCGCAATGCGCTTATTACCATGCTGACTTCGCTCAGTTTCGACACGCACCTGAATACCCGAAGGTTTATGAACAGCTCTTACCGCTGAATCCGTTTTATTCACATGTTGTCCACCAGCACCTGAAGCTCGGCAAAAACTAAAGTCGATATCTTTTACTGATATTTCTGCAGCATAATTAAACTCAGTATTAGAGCCAGATGATACCGAGCCGATTATTTGACCAGAGAAATACCAGTTCTTACGCTTATGGTTCTTTCTAAAAGGACTTGGGCAAACCCAGAGCATGCTACCTAACCAGTTATTCACGACAATACTTTCATTATCGCCTACTAGTGCAAGAATCACATGATGCAAGCAACTAGCGTTTCCTTCTTCATTAATCTCGACAATAGAACAGCGTACCGATGCTTTCTCACACTCTTGCTGCAAGCGTTTAAAGGCTAAGCCGACAGCATAAGCACATTCTTGTGGCCCTTTACCCGCAGATAGTAATAACATTTTCATTTGTCACACCGTCCTTGAGTTTTAAAGGTTAAGACGGGGCGTAAGCGAGCAACCACTTCAATCAGATTTTCATCAACTAACGACTGAATAATATCATCACAGCGCTTATAAGCTTCTGGGGCTTCATCATAAAGTAATTCTTTATCGCCGCAGATAACTCGACTGCCTAGCTTCGTGCGTAATAAATCTTCACTGCTGAATCGTTTATCGAGCCTAGCTTTGCAATCACCTCTCGCCCACTTCCTTCCCGCACCATGGGCCAGTGAAAATAAACTGCGATGTGCAAACTCTGCGATGGGTTTTACTAAGTAGCTGTAATCCCCACGGGAACCAGGAATAATAACCAAGCCATTATCAGAGGGCGTCGCACCTTTACGGTGTAACCAGCCCTTATCACCCGATACTTCCGCAGGCGATACCAGATTATGATTTACATCCAGTACTGCATGGCCATCACAGCGGGTAGCAGCCATAAACCGTCGAGCAATAAGTTCACGATTTAGCTCTGCCCAACGCACGGCTTCATCGTGGCTTTCCATATAAGATGCAAAGTCATCGTTGTCTTGCTGCAAGCCATCATGATTATGCTGAGTGATATGTTCACTCAATATACTTTGGCCTAACCCGCGTGATCCTGAATGAACCAATAAATAGGTTAGATTTTTATTAAGCTTAGCTTCATCAAATAAAACCTGATTTTCAATACGATCAATCGCCTGAAATTCAGCAAAGTGATTACCGCCGCCAATAGTGCCAAGCGAACGATCGAACGCATCGATAGAAATATCCTTACTGATTTTTCTTCGCTGAATTTCTTCACGCCAGTCATCAGACAGAGGATCTTCGACATCGCTTAGCGCTTTTTCCAACTTATCGAGTTTCAACTTCGAAAGCTTTAATGTGGTTTGCCAAAACGACATGCCACAGCCGATGTCATTCCCTACTAAGGCAGGATAGATTCTGCCAACAGAGAAAAATGCCGCTCCAATAGGATAACCACGACCGGGATGTAAATCCGGCATACCCGCTACTGCGCGCATGCCGTTAAGTTCAGCTGTTTTTTGTAACTGCTGAATAGCTGCACCTTCAATCCAATTTGATTCCGACGAGATGAGTCGGATATCTACGGTATTGTTAGGCGCAGGTATTTGAATATGAGAGTTGCCCATAAACCAATTCCTTATTTATATAAAGTGCGAATTTATAAAATGCAAATATATAAAATGTAAAAATAGAATAATTGGCAGGTCGTAAGACCGGGCAGACGTTGCTGTTAAGCCGTCAGACCTGCGTTAAAAGTTTTAGTTGTGATCTTAATAGTGATAGTCATGTAAACCTCCTAAGCAGTAATTGATATGAATTTGAATGCGGCAAGATTAGCGATTTAATTTCTTATGTCAACTTAAATTATAATTTAGTTTCAAGTTAATATATTAACCCTTACCTTTCCATCATAGCCTCCACTATAAATTAAGGCGTCAACGATAGTAATTGAAGTAGCAAAATCGCGATGCATTGTAAGCAACTTTTTATCATCATTTTTGGGATCTAGCCTGTACACAGCCCCATCTTCACCACAGGTATAAATTAAACCATTGTGATGCGTCACTTCTCTCACGATACCCTCATGCAATTTTTTTCTAGAGTAAGTGTCGCCGTTTACAGAACTAATATGCAATACCTCTCCACTTTCAGTACCTATCCAAGCATCATCACTAACAACAACAATTGCTCTTAAAGCAACAACACTAATTTTAATTTCAATAATCAGAGTGATTTCATTATTTATCACCCTCCATTTTTTAAACATTCCATCACTGCCAATAGAACAAAACTGCCCCTGCTCTATCGAACTTACCTTCCAACACCAGCCATCATGTCCTTTAATTTCACACTGTAATAATAAGTTCTCATCCCACAGCTTAATTATTCCGTCTGAACCACTGCTGACTAACAAATTTTCACTTATCACATCAATACTAAGTACGGTGCCGTGGGTAGTGTCGACTTTCGCATGTAACTTATACAGGTTATCGATTCTGGTATAACTAACAATTGAAGAGTCCCTTGAGCAGCTAAACAATCGATTTTCACTAGCAGCTAAATCTAATACGGAAGAGCTATGTTCATGAATCGTTTGAATAAGGTTTCCATCTTCGTCCCAGACTTTAATTTTTGCATCACGCCCACTGGTGATTAACATTTTTTGGGCTTGAATGATTTTCCAGATATAGCCTAAATGAGCTGATTCTTTAACAGATTTTTCATTCTCCAGAAACAAGACATCACTTCTTAATATATGCTTCGTGCCAGAGTCGATTTTTCCTCCTTCATGCCATAGCGTATGATCAAAAATTAAGACATCCCCTTTGCTACCTTTCACATCTAATAATAAAGTCTCTTTATTATTAGATGTGAAAAACCGTGTACTGCCTCCCTCATAATCACTCGCATCACTCAAATATAGTAAAAAGGTGAGTTTTGAATATTCGGATTCTGTTTTATAATAACGCCCATCTCGGTGAATATTAAAGACTTCAGAATTATCGTACCGGCAATACCTTAAGCGAGAATTAATACCGCTTGCATCAGAAAACACCTCTTTAAACACCTCAACTGCAGACAATGTATTCCATAACGACTGTGCTAAATTCTCATCATCTTCCCAGCAGCGCTTATTGGTTCGATAACTTAATGGATATTTATCATCTGCTTTCTCGAAACCTATTTTCTCAGCATGACTAACCAAGTACTCACAAGCCCCGGCGGACATGAAGTTCTTAATTAGAAAACAGTTGCCATTTACAACCTCCGAGTAATCAATCAATTCATGATTCATAACCACGCCTCCAATTCCCACTGAATGTTCTCTCGTGCTAACTGCTCGTTTTTCTGCCTAAAGACATCACTGGAAAAGATATACTCCCTATTCAACATGCCATTCAAAAAACGCTTACGGCCAAAACGATAAACAAAATCGGGCAATGAATATTCTTTACGGCATTTATAGGCATACGATTTATACAATGATCTTTCTGCCGCGAGTATTGAAAGATCTATATCCACAAACAACTGCATATCAGTATCGGGCTGATAACCATGATGCTTAGTGGCCAGTATTAACTCAGCACAGTAATCAATGATCTTTGTAGGTACTTTCAATTGGGCCAAAAATTCAGCGGCAATCTCTGCGCTCATTCCTTCGTTATCACCGCTGTTTTGCTGAATGAAGTCATGAAACCAAATAGCGAAGTAAAAGCTGTGCCACTGCTGAATGTCATCGCGATATTGCTCTGCTAGGCCCAGCATCTGCTGAATATGACTCAAACCATGATAGTGGCGCTGAGCATCGCTATAAGTAGTTAACAACAGTCTGAATATACGATCGATGTCTGCCTGCTGTGCTCCCCACTGACTGGCAGCGGTTAAAAAATCGGCTCTTAACTTTTCCATCATGACGCTCCTTGCTGCTTAATATTAAATTGGTTGGTCAACCAACTTAATAACTAAGTTAGACATTTACTTCCCTTGAGTCAAGTTATTTGGTTGAATAACCAAAATTGATAAATGAGCATCATCATGGCCAGACCTTCCAATACCGAACACCGTCGACAAGAGATCGTCTTAGGGCTGATGTCTGCTATGGCTGAGAAAGGCTATGAGAAGGCCTCTATACAGAGTATTGCGAAAGCTGCAGGCTTATCTCCTGGCTTAATTCATTATCACTTTAAGACCAAGCTAGAGATCTTGATTGCTCTAATGAATGAGCTCAGTAGTAAAGCAGACGAGAGATTTGAAGCACTCGCCGCTGAAGCGAACTCTGCCGAAGATAAGCTGATGGCGTATATCGATGCTGCACTCGCCTTGGGTGAAGGCAGTAATCAGCAAGCAGTCGCAGCCTGGGTGATTATTGGCGCAGAGGCAGTAAGGCTAGATGATGTAAGAAGCCTCTACCAAGAGGTGATCGCCAAGCACTCTAAGACTCTGGTAGAGCTGCTAAGTCATGCAGCTTTAGAAGCAGGGTCAAAAACGGGTAGCGAGCTTAGTAAAGTGAAAGCGAAAGAACTGGCTACCTTTATTATCGCTTCAATTGAGGGGGCTTATCAAATAGCGACGACGATTCCTGATGCGAGTAGGAATTATGCAGCGAAAATTTTAAAAGAAGCTGTCTTGAATGCTATTGCTTAATACCAACAGCAAAGCAGGGTTTCTTAACCCAGCTTGGAGGGATTTTATTATTTAAATATTCATGTCAAAAAAATCATTGTTATGTAGAATGTCAACATAATATAAGTAATCAATACACGTCACGGATGAACACATGAAAAATCTCGCCTTATTAATTTCTATTAGTCTATTAGCTGCCTGCGGAGCAAGTGATAACTCCAGCTCTAATAGTGGTTTAAATTCCGCGCCGTTTCCTGCAGAAACTCAAGATCTAAAAGGCTCTTGGCATATACCCTGTGACATAAATGAAGAAACCTATGAGAGTACTAATGGTAAAGAAACATACTCAGATTCAGGTATCGCTTTCACAGCTACAAACTATATAGATACCTATTGCACGGACAAAGAATTTTCAATGAAATACACCGCATCAATGAACTATGCTGGTGAAAAAGTATTGGACAGCGGGCAAACAGTAAAAAAAGTTGATGCAATAATCGATACTAACAACTTACTTTTCTTGCTTCACGACGAGGGATTACAAGCAGGATACATAGCAGACAAAACGTGTAATCGTAGCGATTGGGATAGTGGTGAGTACATTAACATATCAAATTGTCGTGAATTTACTGACATTATCGAAAGCATGAAAAAGTCATTAAAAAGTATTTATTATATTAATGGTAATCAAGCTTACTGGGGAGACGAAGACAGACAATCTGATGAAGATGGATTTCCTACAGAATTAGAATCGGCCCCTAATACCAAAATATAATATTCTTTACTCTCTCCATACTGCTCTAGCCTTAATTGAAAATTGTTCTCACATTTCAATTAAGGTTCAGCTATCGATTTTACTAAATTAACTGCATTAGCCTTTGAACGCAGAAGGTATTCAGTTTCACCCCACATCCGACACTCCTCAAGACAATATTCGTTATTCCTGCGACTCCTTTATTAAATCAATCAAGTTATTCGCCGAAAGCATTTTCTTCTGCGGATACGTCGGAACCTCTTTTGGCTCACTCACCCCGTCGGCCTGTAAATATAAAGTGGGGTAACCTTCACCGCCAAGGCTTTTAAAGAAGTAATAATCACGCTTACTAACTTCTGGTGCCATTTTCACCTTAATTGCTTTTTTAAGCGCTAGCTTTCCTTGTCGAGTATGAATCAATCCCTCTTCTAGCTTGCGGCAGAACTTACACCAGTCGGCTTGAAAATAAATAAAAATAGGCGCGTCATATTTTTCAAACAATCTAAGTGCACGCTTATAACCCACATGTCCGTAATACCAGCGATCACTATTATAAGGTACTTTTAGCGGCACATACTCAAAAGGCGTTTCTTCCGCTGCCATCGAGTTAGTCTCACCTAGAATAACTTTGTCACCATCACAAGGTTGATCGGTAAAAACTAACTTACCGGCGATCGTGCATTTGTATATTTCTGCCTGCGAGATCGCGGGTAATAAAAAAAGCATGCAGAGCATACTGGTGAAAATCATTTTCATGAGTCAATCCATTCAACTTAAAAGCTATGTAACTTAAGAGCCAGTTTATATTAAAAGCTTAGCCACCCGATAAAGATAGCCCCATCAAACTGGCTCAATCCAGCCAATACTCAGTAAATAGTAGTAATCCAATAAAAAACAAAGCAAAATCAGCCACTTAACCATACCCCACCCTATTCCAGCCCAGATGAAGAAGAGTTGTATCATCAAATATTCCCTACTGATCTTATTGCTAATCGCTAGTATTAACAGCGCTTATGCAACGACTCCAAGCTCATTTCGAGCAGCCAAAAAACAAGCCCTTCAAATCTACCAAGGCCACAATACCAGCTTCTATTGCGGCTGTGATATCACTTGGAAAGGTAAAAAAGGCGCGGGCAAGCCTGACCATGAAAGCTGTGGCTACCAAGTTCGCAAACAACAAAAGCGCGCTGCCCGCACCGAATGGGAACATGTGGTACCGGCCTGGACTTTTGGCCACCAGCTGCAATGCTGGATTGATGGGCGACGTAAGAATTGCAGCAAAAATAGCGCTCAATTTAAAACCATGGAATCAGATTTGCACAACTTGGTGCCCGCAGTCGGTGAAGTCAATGGCGACCGTTCCAACTTTCGGTTCAGCGATTGGAATGGCAAGCCCTATCAATATGGTAACTGTCCAATGATCGTCGACTTCAAAAAACGCAGCGTGCAGCCATCCGAGCAAAGTCGCGGTGCCATTGCTCGTACTTATTTATACATGAGCGAACGCTACGGTATGGCGCTATCAAAATCACAAACTAAGTTAATGCAAGGTTGGAACAATCGTCACTCAGTCACCCCTTGGGAATGCGAGCGCGATCGTCGAATAGAGAAAGTGCAAGGTTGGAATAATCACTTTGTCAGCGACCGCTGTCAGTAACCCGTCTAGAATGCCAGTACGCGCTTTGCCAATAGGGGTTATCTAATCGCGATAGCATAACCCCACGCGAACTGGAGGCATGAATAAATTGTTTTTTACCGACATAAATTCCAATGTGGCGCTGATTATAACCGGTATTGAAAAAGACCAAGTCCCCTGGTAATAAATCAGACTGCTCAATCACTGTGCCTTTTAAAACTTGTGATTTCGTCGTACGAGGAATACGAATACCAAACTCTTCGGCAAAGGTTAAATAAATAAAGCCCGAACAATCCACGCCTTTTTTCGACAAGCCGCCGTAACGATACGGCACCCCTTGCCACTCAGACAGCTGCTCTAATAACTGATTGCGAACCTGAGCATGATTCGCCATATCAATACGATCGCCAGCTGGAGTGATCGCGCTAGAAGATACCACCGTCTCTGGGCTGCTTTTAGGGATAGAGCTGCAAGCCGATAAATAGAAACCTAAAAAGACAATCAAGGTTAATCGATTCATTAATGTACTCCCAACAAAAAATACCTATTTATTCCACCATGCTAGCACATCGCTACTGCAGAAGCCGTTGAGACAACTGATGCCGTTATTAACGGTTCTGTAGAAGGATAATTCTTTTTTATATCTATCCAGAAGAGTACCTAGCCAGAAAAGTATTACACCATCACAGGAAT
Organism: Oleispira sp.; assembly: GCA_036960605.1. Lineage (GTDB taxonomy): Bacteria > Pseudomonadota > Gammaproteobacteria > Pseudomonadales > Oceanobacteraceae > Oleispira. Next base: position 10,548 of record JBALXI010000032.1, read on the forward strand.
ATCAGCCCAGCGCGTGGTATACGCCGGCGATTTATACTGCTGGCGCATCGCCCACTTTTGCACCACGCCTTCCGCACCGATAAACAACGCATTGCGCCCATGTTTCAAATTGGTCTTATCCAATACCCGCATCACCTTATCCGAACAGTTCGACTGCCCACGGTGAAATAAATCATATTGATTAAACTGGCGATCACTCACATCCAGCAATCCTACCCCCGCTTTTAAATACCGATGCCCCGGCTTATAAATCGAATCCAATCCCTGTAATACTGCGCTCACAATTTCGCGGCTATCGTTGGTCGGAAAAGCCGTTTGGCAGACAATACTGCGGCTGAAATACCCCGACTCAAACGGCGAGGTATGCAAAAATACCTGTATCGATTGTACCAATGAATTTTGTGCCCTCAGCTTCTCGGCCGCACGACTGGCGTACACCGCAACTGCCTGCTTAATCGGCGCTAGCTCGGTGAGTTTTTGGCCGAACGAGCGCGTGCAATAAATTTGTTTCTTCGCGGAGGGTTGTTCTTCTAACGGATAACAAGCAATACCATTCAGCTCGTTAATCGTGCGCTCTAAATTCACACTGACATCACGACGCAAGGTTTTAGGGTCTGCTCGGGCAAGATCATAAACCGTATGAATTTTATAATGCTCTAAGCGCTTGGCCAAACGAGAACCGACACCCCACACTTTTATAACCGGCAATCGCTTTTGCAGCCACTGCCATTTATGCGGTTCGTCTAATACACAGACGCCATTGCATTTAGGAATTATTTTCGCCGCGCGATTCGCCAACTTACTCAAAGTTTTACTTGGCGCAACTCCCACTGCCACCGGCATACGAATGTCTTGCCACAGCTTGTTTTTTATTTGCTGGCCATAGTCATTCAAATCCCACGGCATGCCTGCAAAATTCAAAAACATTTCATCAATCGAATACACCTCCACTTCAGGAGAAAAGGCTTTTAGTGTTGTCATAACACGCTGACTAATATCACCGTACAGTGGATAGTTACTGCTAAAAATGGCCACATTATTTTGTTTTAAAATGTGTTCAACTTTAAAAAAAGGCTGCAAGTCTTCCAGCCCTAATAACTTCGCTTCTTTAGAGCGTGCCACAATAAAGCCATCGTTATTCGACAAAACCACCACGGGTTTACCGCGCAGCTCTGGGCGAAAAATCTGCTCACAGCTGGCATAACAACTGTTGCAATCGACAATGGCAAACATCAAAGAAGCTGAAGATATTCAACAATACTATTCAGCACTAAAATAGCGATGTAGATATTCAATAAACAAATAACACCGCCTCCTAGCATACCCTTTGAATACGATAGCGCTCTCAGCGCATGCGTAAACATCAACCCTGCCAGTGATAGCGGACAGAGGCTTTCACCACGCCCTCTATCAGCAAGTCTTGTTCATCAGAAATGGCAATCGGCGGATAATTCACATTCGCCGACAGCAACTGCCGCCCCACCAGATCAAGCTGCTTGCAACACAGCTCACCGTCTACCGCCGCCACCACAACACTGCCACTGCGCGGGGTTAACGAGCGATCCACAATCAACAAATCTTGATCAAAAATACCCACCCCCTGCATAGAGTCGCCCGAAGCCTTCGCCAGATACGTCGCCGCCGGATGAGTAATCAAATGCTCATCAAGGCTGAGCGCATCTTCTTTATAGTCTTCCGCAGGGCTAGGAAAACCCGCCGCTACCGAATCGCTATAAAGCGTAAGTTTCATAACCATTGCACATTCTCCTAGCACCTAGACACATGTATACCGAACAGCCATACTGTACGCATAACCACTGTATGTAAAGCCAGTATAGAAGCATTTTCAGAAAAAGAACACACTATTAATCTGCAATGAGAGCCATCGTCGAGAACAGAGAGGAGAATGATAAATGTGCGGACGCTTTAATCTTTCAATCACCCCCAAGCAAGTTCGCTACCTAGATGCGTTAGGCAGCCCCTTTCCGTTTAGCGAGCAACCGCAGCTCGACATCGCACCGACCGAAACCATCCCCATGCTCATCAACCAACAGCAAAATCTTCAAGGCCCACCGCAGCCCGCGTGGATACAAGGGCGATGGTGGTTAGTACCCAATTGGTCAGACGGGCCAAGTTCAAAATTCTCAATGTTCAATGCCCGCTCAGAAACCTTAAACAGCAGCCGCGCGTTTAAACAACCGTATCAATCACAGCGCTGTATTATTCCCGCAAGCTCGTACATCGAATGGAAGAAAGTCACAGGCGGAAAACGACCCATAGAGCTTTCTTATCCCGAGCAGCCAATGTTCTTTGCCGGGATCTGGGATATTTGGAAGGAAGATAGTTGGAAGGCCGATCTAAAAAATGAGAGTCTAATCTCTTGCGCCATCGTCACCGCAGACGCACACCCGTCGATCGCAGACATACACGATCGTATGCCCGTAATGCTAACGTTAGCCGATGCTAAAACGTGGTTATCACACCACAGCAGAGAAACAGAACTGCAGCCGTTGTTTAGTAAGATGCCTTTAGGAATAGAAAGTCGTAATGTAGAGCCCGCGCTGAATAATACACACGCTGAAAACTCCTTGTTTTAACTTACAGGAAGCATTCAGCTTATTAGCGCCTACTTAACATTAAACACTACCAGCTAGCAGGGTAAACAAAGTTGGGATACTCAATGCCCATCGCTTTAGCAAAGCGATTGGCAAACACCCCATTAGGATCAAGCTCCCCAACCTTAGCACTGAACCTTTGCAAGTGATCACCATAGCTACCAATATCGCGCTGTAACTCAAATAACCAAGCATCATTGTGATGCATGTTTTTCCCCCAGTGACCACGAGCGCCATACTCAGTTACCAGCGTGCGCACAAGCTCTTCATAAGGCGACATATATTCGGCAAACTGCTCAGCGGATAAATCGACCGGCACAAAAATGGGCGTTTCAATATGGGCCACAATGGAATTATTTTCGAAACCATTTCCCGCGCCAGTATAAGCCATCAAAGCATTAGCTTCGGCTTTCGAGAAGCGCACAAAAATACCGATCAAAGGCACCGGAATATCGCGCCCTTTAGCATTTAAACCATTAGTAAACTTTCTCACATACTCCATCGCTGGCTGAATGTTTTGCTGAGGTACCGCCAGTTCCCAATCCATTTGAAACATCTCGCGGCCAACAGTATCGATCAATTTACTGGAGGTAATTCTATGAGTCGCGCCAATCGCATTCGAGGTATAACGCTTTTTGCCATCAATAGTTTTAGTTAACGGCGGGGTTAAATGCCAGCCAGCATAACGCATGAATGCCATCTTTTCATGAGCACCACTTTCAGGCTTCGCACCACCCACCTGCAAAACCTGCATGGTTTGCTTAGCGCTGAATTGGGTCAGATCAATATAAGGAAAAAGTAATTCATTGCTCGCCCCTTCTTCCACTAATTGATCCGTCGTATGTCCACAAGTACGCAAGTATTTATTCAAGCTCGGAAACCAATTGTACTGGCCATAATCGCAATCTTTAATATCGTTTATAAGACTATTTTCTTTACCACTGAATAATTCATCTTCATCGTGGAAAGTAATTTTAACCTGAGTATTCGTCGCCTCCTGCACGAGTAAACGCACCCGAGTGATCACACCAAAATAACCCAAGTGAGTCGTTAACGACTTCCATAAATCGGCATTGGTTTTTCCCGTCGTCCCTTGGCTAAACGTTTTAAGTTCGCCATCGGCAGTAATAATATCCATCGATACGACTTGTTGAGATAACACATTACGATTTTTCGCTGAGCTGCCGTGCGCCGAAGTCCCCAACGCCCCCGCCACAGAAACATGACGCCAACCCAGGTGCACATAACCCAACCCTTTATCGCGCTGATATAACCACTCCCCCAGTTCATGCAAGTTAGTGCCCGCCGCCACATTCACCACAGGCTGACCTTCAAAGGTCTCTAACGACATAGCCAACTCATCTTGCAGATGATTAAATTTATTCATCATTATAATAACGCCATCAGTACAAACAATGGTCGTAGCCGAACCCGAGGTTTGGTTATAGCCCTGGCCACTGGTTACTTTAATACGACGTTTATCTTTGGCTGCTTGCTTAATAATGGCCTGAATTTCAGCCACAGAAGTCGGTTGATAAACTTGCTGCACTTCCTTGCACAGAGTTTGGTAATTAAACGAAGCCAGACCATACGTTTCACAATCGGCCGGGCAACTGGTTTGAGTTTCAATACCGTTACAGACCAAATCACCACAACTTGCCATAACGTCTACACCCGGCAAGCCTGCTTCATTCTTCACCAAGTTTTTCAGTTCATAGAGGTTATTGCCGATGGTCATCAAAGGATCGATCACCCTCTCCATATTATTGGCTTTACCACAAAACTCAGTGCCACCGTTTTCACTGCATACCAAAACCGACAAAGCACCGACTTCCATATTCAGACCCGCGGCAAACTCATGCACAATTTTTTCACCATCGCCCTGCACCTCAATATGCGCTAAACGCGGAGCTGAATCGGCTCCCAACTTAGCCTGCATACTATCGCCCCAATACACATTGTAATGAGTTATCTGGCTTTCATCTTCGGCGGGCCAAATTTCAATACCTTCAAGAATTCGAATCGGAGCTAACTTGGCAGGGTCGGTATCGGCGGTAAAAGTAATTCTAACTTTTTCCGCCGAACTCGTCGGCGCCGGGGGTTTGGGCACCTCACTCATAGCATGAGCAAGTGAGGTAATAAGGCTAAATGCTGCAATAGCAAAAGATGCAGTGGTAAGGGGGATGAGTCGCACGTTCCTTCTCCTTTTATGGATGCTCCCAACGCTGAGAACCCAGATATTGAAACGGACGTACTACATTAAAGATAGGGCATCTCAAGCCATGACGTTGCAATTCATTAAAAACCGATGATTTTATAAAAAATATCAGTCCAACTGCGACTTCAGCCAAAGCGTAATACTACCGCTTAACCAAAACTTCGAGCCAGAGTCAGAATCTCTTCTCGGTGCAACGAGATCATCGTCAGCTGTTGATTACTGCTGACATGCTGATGGGAAAGATCAAGCTTGTGATAGGCAGATAGCTCACCTAAAGGCGGTAGATCGGCATTAGCATCCAGTATACGAACGCTGTGGTATAGGCCGAGATTTTCAATATCCAGCAGACTCAACTCACCCGCAGATGGCAACTGCCATTGGCCTAAATTCCTTAAGACTTCGACATACTCCTCTTGCAAGTTCCACTTTTTCAGCAGAATAAGCCCTAAAGATTTGCTGTATTCCTTACAGAGTTTAAAAAACACCTCAGTATCCGGCTTATGCTCAACTTCTCGAAAGGCAGACAATACCGCCAACGTTCCCACCTCACTCAGCAGTGCCGCCATCATTGCTTGGCCGGCGGGTTTGTATCCCAGATATTTAGCCAAAAAAGTACTCATCGAGGCTTTAAGCACCATGCGCTGCCAGCTCAATTTAAACAGCTTACTCAGTTGTGGATGATTCAGGGTAAAAAGGCTTTTTATACTGTGCAGCATCACCACCCTATCAACCTCTTGCAGACCTAATAGAGCAATAACATCCTGAATGCTTTGGGCAGGCACTTGAGTTCTATAAAGAGGGCTGGCGGCAATTTTCATCAATATTGCACACAGACTAGGGTCAAGACTAATCAGCTCAGCTAAAGCTTTATGACAGACGTCTGGATCGGCAACGGCGGTGCGTATTTTCAGCGTTAAGCTGGGTAATGAAGGCAATTGCTCTTGATCGCGCATGACCTGATTGATAACAATGCTGTATATGTTGTAGTTCTGCTTTTGAAACTTCACATCCGTTTGCATGTTGTTGCCTAGCCAAAAAATGAAACTGCTATTAAAAGACTAGCCTGCCATGCAAACTCTCTTAGATTGAATAACGCTAATGGCGAGTAATTTCTTAGTAAAAAGTTGTATAACTGTACGAAATCATTATGTACGGACCTACGTAATACTCAAAGCATTCAAACATAGAAGAGGAAGCTGAAATACAGATATTCAGTCCCAATAAAACAGGGACTGAAATGTCAGACTAAATTATTGCCCTTTTTTCTTTTCTAGAAAACTGGCGGTAGTACGATCATAGAATTTTTCCTGATACGAAATAGCACAATCTGAAAATTCTTTACCCAATAACGTATCACATTTTTTTAATACATTATCTTCCTGGTAAAGCCAAAACAGATCCTGAGAAACGTCCATTGAACGCTCAGCATTATTAGTACACAAAGTATTCTGATCTTTTTCAGAATATTTTTTATACTTACCGCTATCCAAACACGCTTGCTTAATTTGATTCACATACTTAGCAAGATCAATCTTATCTTCATCTTTTATCGGTGAAGAACTGCACCCCAACATCATCAGTAAAAGTGCCGAAGCAAATACCAGTTTAATCATAGTCATTCCGTTAATCATAATCATTCCATTAATCAGTAAAATTGCATGGGATATCCAAGCAAACAACAAACGTGTACAAGCTGATTTTACAAAGACTAGCGTCTGAGTTTTAAAGCCGAGTAAATCGTTGCGAATACGCCATTATCAATTCGCTTATAGCTATATTTATCGGTGCTATCGCTATTTAATTCTCCATTTACGTCGTTATCAGATGAACTGCGACTTTCCAGCAAAGAACCCTCTTGATCGTATTGAAAGGATTTACCTTCTTCAAAAATCAGAATATGATCGGGCTCTTGATATTTTTTTGTACTATTGGATAAAGGCTGATTTTGTGAGTTATATTCAATCGTCAACACCGACACTTCCGTATACTCACCATTGCCATTTTTATCGGAATACGTTTTTTGTGCGGCCACCAACCCTGCAGCATTACGCTGATACTCGGTGCGGATAATACGACTCCAAGCATCCTGATTAGAACTGCCTCGCTCTATCATTTGGCTCAATAGATTACCGCTGGCATCGTATTGCATGCTGGTATGCTCAATATACTGCAACCCATCCAGATTGGAATCGGTTCGTTCAATAATTTTAATTAAGCGATTATCAGCATAGGCATACTCGAATTCTTTTTTAATAATTAACGTTTCACTTGCCTGGGGACTGTTATTAACGGCCTCACTAGAATAAATCTTTCTTCCTTGTGCATCATATCGATAATTACTCTCTGTAATCCACTCAATAACATCAGTGCAGCCTACACTCTGCTCGGAATGTTCTTTAACAACCCGCCCGTCAGTATCGTAGCTAGAGCGAACAAGGCTTTTGCTATCACAGGTTTCATCGTTATCGGTATCCTGCTCAGAGGTAGCCAGACTTACATTATTCTGAGCATTATATTCATACGAAAAGACTGACGTACGATCATAAGCATATTGCCCCTGTTGATATGTCGCTCTTCGGCTTATCGCGATTAAACCAGCCTCGTTGTATTCAACCTCACGTCGATCGTAGTTGTTTGGGGTATTATCAGCATCACTATCATTTTGATAAAAGTGCAACGTCAATTGCCCCTGCTGATTATATTCTCTAGCCCTACTGGACTTGGAATCAATACTGCCATCAGCACCCAGAACTCTTTCTACTCGAGTTAGAACAGGCCTACCACTTAAATCAAATTCATCAGAAATTGTTGTCTGACTAAACCACTTCCCATCTTCACTTAGACCGTTTTTCTTAAGGAATTGAATACGCTGATTGTTCTGATTATATTGCAACGTTCCACTGTCATCGAATAGACCATCACCATTTCCATCTTGACCATTAGCGACCTCACGGCCTTGTGCGTCATATTCATGGCTATATTGATAAGTACGTACAGGCTCATCACCCAAATTATTAAAGCGTTGCCACAAAGTTTGAAGCTGCGCTGGAAAACTGATGTCCGCTTGTTGATAAAGTGCCGCTACATTGTTGGCGGCTATAACGCCGGTGAAAGTTCGCCCGTATTTTTCTGTAATCGGGCGAATTGCAAAGTATAAAAACTGATCTGGCGATAAATCAAAATCAGAAAATTTACCAGGAGCATCGCTGCCCCATCTACGCAAATCTAGACCATTGCTAAAATCAGCGTCATCATCCAAAACTGCCAACCAATTAAACTTATTAATCACCTGCCTGTATTCAGTGCCCTCAGCCTTGGCCTCTAGCATCGCGCGATTGATATCTATTTGATTATCCAATAACTGCGACTTAAATAGATCGGCTACCTGCATATCACCATCAACAACCGCCTCGCCCAATTCGATACCAGAAAAACTAAACCGAGTAATCTCCCCTTTCTTAAAAGAAAAGCTCCCATCTGCTGGCAACGTGCCTTGATGAGAATCACTTTGGTATTGAATACCCGGCATGGGCAAAAACGCCACTCCATTGTCAGAGACGGGTTCTGAGGTAGAAGGACTGTCAGGGGTAGAAGGACTGTCAGGAGTAGGAGTACCGCCGGAGCTAGACCCACCACCACAAGCTGAAAGAGAGAGAGTAATAAAAGTTGAAGCCGCAACAACAGCAACTGTTCTGTAGAAATGCATGATAATCCTTGATCGTCCTTGGTCCCGCGTATGAAGCGAGCCTTCATAGCGCCAGTTATTTTCCCACAATTTTCTAAGTATTCAAGTAAACAGTCATCACTTCCTGATAAACATCAACATGCTGGATATATTCAACATAAACTAACGAAGATTCAACAACTGAGTTTTTATATAGTCATAAATTTCAGTAACCATATTTTCTGGAACCTGATATTCACGCGCATGACCTGATGGATAACAATGCTGTATATGTTGTAGTTCTGCTTTTGAAACTTCATTCTTTCACTACCGCAGGAATCAGTTTCCATTTCCCTTCAACAAAAATACTTTATCCAACAACTCCAGCATGGCTTTATTGGGCATAATAAAATTCTTCTGCCCTTTAATATTACAAGGTTTATCCGCCACCTGAGCATCGTCATACCAGATCATATGCTCAACATCGCCTTTTATTCGATTCAGGGATTGCCATGCCAACCACTGTTTAGTCACATGAAGTTGTATCATTAGCGAAGCCTCAACAACTGAGCATTCATATAATCATAAACCTCAGTAATCATATTTTCTGGAACCTGATGATCAAATACCCTGAGATCACCATAAACATGGCAAAGCTGAAGAAACTGACTGAGAGAAATGACACCTTTCTGCTCAAACTTCTTAAGAGTAGATAAAGGCACCCCTGTTTTCTCTGCTGGGGAGTTTAAAAACTTAAGGACACCATAAGAACTATAAACCTACAATTTAATAACTTACGATCATTATAGTAGTAGTTATATAATCTAAACAGCCATCAAACAATGACATTGCGAGATTCACATTTCAGGCAGCGACTTTTTAAAACCCTCTAACTGAGAAATCTTGCCATACCAAGCCTGAACATTAGCCCCTTGAAGATCTTGCTTAGCAAAGCCCAAGTGAAATACATTCGACGCTAGCGCTAAATCAGCAATGGTCGGAGCATTACCGATTAGATACTCTTTATCAGCCAGCTCGGTTTCCAAAATAGCCTCTAACTCAACCATTGTCTGCTGGCCATTCTCAATCGCTTTCTGGTCTGCGTTATCACCCGCAAACATCGTATTAAAAACAATATTGACTACCGCAGGCGACATGCGACACTGAATCCAATCGAGCCATTGCTCGGTCTGTGCACGCAAAATCAGATCCTTAGGGTACCAATTATTCAGCTCATACTTATCACAAATATAGCGAAGAATAGCATTCGACTCATGCAGTCTTAACTCACCATCAAGCAGAGACGGGACTTGGTGATTGGGATTAATTTTCAAAAAGTCAGAGGAAAAATGTTCGCCTTTCATTAAATCAACAAACTGTGCATCGTATTCAATACCCGCTTCTTCTAATAAAGAAACGACGCGACGGCTATGCTGAGAAATAGGGAAATGGTACAGAGTGATCATGGAAAGTCCTTGTTTCATAAAGATTTCATTCAATCGTTTATTGAATGAGCTAAAAGATAAAACAAGTATAAGTAACGCTACTGACAAAGAGTGGCAGTAGTGGACTACACAATACCCAGTCTAAGGTTATCTGCTCGACGTTATCACTACTCACAGTACCATCCATACAATTAACCGGTAATAAAATACCTATTACATCTTTATAGTTAACTTAAAGGTACTTTACGACCCTTTAAAAATATTTTTAATAACCAGTGACATACTACCCTTAGACAGTATTTTCTTTAACTTAGCAGGGTTATTCGCAATAGCCAGATCTAGTTATTAGTATGCGCTGGATCGTTATTGGGTAAAATTGGGGAAAGAATGACCCTCCATTATAATGAGTGTCGCTTATTCGGGCATTTTCCATCGAGCAGTCATATAAATCTCATATTTACCACACTCATCTTGAATAATGGTTTGCTTGAATTTATATTGAATCCGTTCAAGAATTTTCTGCACATTGACATAATCCACTGAGTATTTTATCGGACCATACCGATGCAGGTCAGATAGTGTTAGCTTTTCTAAAAGCCCACTTTTATCAATCAACATTGTGATCCTTAGTTCAGTAAGACCTTGAATCGTTATATGATTAATTTTTTTATTAAATTCCTTTTCCATTAAATCCATCAAAATTTCGGTAGAATATTTATAGTACTCCTTTTCCTTCTTGCTTCCACGAGCATTGAATAGAGTTTTTATTCTTGGACATGTATTTATAACTCCAAATAGATTATTCGATTTTTCAAGTAACGCCTCTAGCCGACTTCTATCTTCAATTATATCAAGAAAAGCACTTTCTTTTGGAAGATCAACAATAGTTGCCTCCATAGCAGATACCTTATAGACAATAAACATACCTAGTAGTAATAGACAACACTTCATAAAACACCTAATAATCTATTTCTCATCCAATCGTTGCCATCAACAGACATTCCAATTCATCCGCTAACTCAGCGAAACCTTCATGCTGCTTCTTCAAGTCTTCCAGTATCGGCAAAGTCTCACTAGCACCCTGATAAACATCAGCAAGAATAACAGCGGCTTTCTTTTTAGATAATCCACAATGAGCAATTGCAAACTGCTCTAGTACCTTCCATTTCGGCCAACGTTTAGAACCCGTTAATGTCAGCGCCATAGAATCATTTTTGATATAAACAACCGTACTCACCACATCAAAAATGGGCGCTAGCTGCCGTATTTGAACGGGTAGAGTACCTTGTTGATACCCCTTCAAATCATCATAAATAATGCCGCTATTTTTTAAATGTCCGTCGCCATTACGCACCAGTACATTAATAACGGTTAATTTAAAAAAATCGGCCAATGCCTGTGATAAAAACTGAGGAGAGACATACTGTTTAATGGTATTGGCGCAAGACTCTAAACTCGCATCGTATTTCTGCTTGGTCGACTTAGCCTGCAAAACACAAAAGTCTTCAAAGCCCAGAGCACTACCATCAGAATCCATATCAAAACGCTTACTAATAAAAAGTTTGCCATTATCACTAATATAAAAATCAGGCACATCAAGCCCCGAATTCTTACAAAGCATAAGACAAACATATTCGTTACACGCTAGATGAGGAAACTCATCCCCCCAAGTTTTCACTACATAAGAGTTTAAGTTAACAGTCGACTTATCAGAAGCATCAAGCAACATCTTCGGCTGCACACCTGCCACACCCGATCGTAAAGCAAAACGCTTTAATAACTGATCGAATAAACCGTCATCATCACTGCTTAAAATTTCAGACAACTCAGGGGCCACTTCCGTCGCATCATCAAATACCTGTCCTTCAAGACGATACTGCAAACGGCCAATTTGATTATTACCCAGCAAAGTCAAAACGGTTAAATCATCACTGCCAAAAGCCTTAGCCGTGGCACGTTCTAAATACTCTCTGAGATAACCTTCAGGTAGATTCATTTGAAATATGGGATGCAAACCAGAATAGTCATAAGTTTCTATTCTTACCGGCATCAGTAACGATAATGCCTGCTTAGCATCTGCTAAATAAGTGAAACTATGCTTTTCACTGAACTCATCGGCTTGAGCCGTTTTTGCCAGCAAACCCACATTTTCAGATTGAACATACACGTCAACGTTCGCCATCAACTGCTCTCCTTATTGAAGCGCTGCATATCATCTAGAGTCGGTAGCCCAGCAGATTTGATATCAAGAGAATGATTCAAAACCTGCAATATACGCTGCACCTTACGAATGCCTATTTCATTGAAGCTGTTACGCTCCAAAGCACTAATCGTCGTACGATCAAGCCCGGTAAAATCTGCCAATTGCTGTTGGCTCCAGCCATTCTCTTTGCGGTACTGCCGAACATCACTGGCTAGCTGGGTGAAAAAATCCATATTCAAGAAACCTTTTTGATGAATATATTCAACATAATTAAACAATATTAGCATTATGTTGAATATATTCAACAAAATATACATTCGGCTCACATCATCAGCCGATACGTGGCTCTATTCGGCTCACACTCAACAACCCCTCCACCGCCATCCCCAAATCCATCCGCTCCCCTGCCCACTTCGTCACCGCCGTATTCGCATCAATGCCCTCAAAAATCCCCCTCGGCAAAGCCTGCTTCAACTCCCCTCCATTCAACTCAGATTTAGATTGAGATTGAGAACCATCACCACAAGCACAAGTAAACTGAGCCGGATTACGCGCAATAACCTGATCCTCCTTACTCCTCAACGGTGGGCGATTAAACGGCGCATCAAAATAACGATCCACCGTCGAAAAACACAACCTATCCGCAAAGCGCACCGGCTCATTCACCCCTCCTGAATGAGACTCCTGATTAACCGATAGCGGCTTAACCGCCAGAAAAAACTGACCCCGATGCAACTCCCGATGGTGATACCTACATAGCGTCACCAAATTATCCAACCGAGTCTCACCACCATCCGCCCAATGCTTAACATGATGCCCCTCCACATAGCGCGACTCACAACACCCCGGAAACTGACACCCGCCATCACGAATCGCCAACGCCCGCGACATCGCCGGTGGAATAACCCGACTACGGCGGCCAATATTCAACACATTGCCAATACCATCCTGCTCTACCACCAACAAACTCGCATCACACGCCAACCGCCGCGCCGCATCAGGCAACAACCAACGGCCATCCAGATTCGAATCGAGCGCAGAAGAACCCAGCCCGCCCTGATGAACATGCAGCACCAACTGACAACGCTCATGCCCCTTAAGACCCAGCGCATCCCCCGACTCAGTAACATAACCCTCAGCCATCATCACCAAAGCATCCGCCCGACGCTGCGGAAACGTCAGCTTATCTTCTTGTAATAACGGCTCTTTTAATAACCGATCTTTTTCTAAATCATCATTTTTATAACCAGAAAGCGTTTCAGCTGAAACATTTTTGCTCTTTTCACCCTCCCCCTTTTCACCGCCAACAGCATCATCATTCGCCGCTAAGCGATCGCCCAATACCCTCAAAACCTTCACCAACAAAGCACCCTCCTCAGCAGGCAACTTCGCCTTAATAATCCACATACCGTCATCATCCTGATAACAAGAAACCCCGCGCGACTCATACAAAGCCTGCTCAACCTTCCGATCCTCCTTAACATCATCAATCACAACCGGATCATTAAACCCATTAATACCCTCCGCATAAGTAACAGCACGATCAACCGAACGAAAAGCCCCCGCCAACTTCTCAACATGCTGAGTCGTGCCATACTGCGCAATATCCAATAAAAACGACTCATTCTCTGCCGTCGCCACCCGCGTCATCGCACGCACCTTAGAATAACTCAGCTCACCCTTCTCAAACGCCGCATTGATTCCAGGCAAACCTTCCAGCGCCCGCGCAGCCCTCACCCTCTCGCGCGCCGCATTCATATCCAACCCACACTTCCAACTTAACCAATACGCACACGAACGAATACCCGGCCCCTCCCACGCCACACGACGATCGAACTCCGCAATCATTTTCAAAAAGCGAAAATTAGCCGCATTAATCTGCCCAGCCAACGTCGTGATTTTATCGGCCAACTGATCATTAGAATCGTCAGCAGTAAAAGGAGCGAGATTTGGAGAACCTGGAGAGGAAGGGTCAGAAGAATCAGAGTTTGAATCAGAGTTTGAATCAGAATAAGAATCCGCAGACGATTCCGAAATAAAAAAAGGGCTAGCAGAACCCAAAGTAGAAGAGAGATTCACAGCATACATAGAAGCCACCCATACTGAATGTTAAAACAGTGATTTTATAAACACTGGTTTTAAATACATTAGTAATTTTAACCCATTGCGAAGAAGATAGAACGAGAAAAAGCCTATTTTTATAGACTTATTTCTACTAAAAGAATTTTTAAAACTATAAATTAAAAGTTTTAAAAGATAGTGAATACTTATTCCCCTGGCGCCAAATTTTTAACTAAGCCCTGAATTTCTTGCGTAATACTAACGAGTTCTTTCAAAAGCTGAGGATTCACATCTAGGTGCCCCTCATATTCGGCGAGATTACGTGCATGATGACACTTGTCTAAAACCCGCCACTTTGACCTTTCCAAACCCAATGTATGCTGCAAGCATTGAAATACTAAATAGCGATTATCACTTCGGTAACCGTGCCAGCGTAGAGCCGCCAATGAAAATGCATGAGCAGCACCATAAGCCAATGAAAACTGACTGTCTTCACTCAAACCCGCAATTTGCGAATCCTTCAACTTAATACCACCCGCACGCAACATACCCGAAAATTCTGCAGCATCAGTAGGCTCAGTTTTTAATTTATTTATTTTTACTAAATTATCCAACTCTTTCATAATGCCTCCAACCTATCGAATTTTTATGAACTTGATAATAAATCAATGCGAGGTAATGCCATCACCTTGGTTAAAAAATTATGCCCTTCTGCCAAGCGTTGCTCAAACTCTTCAGGGGAATATAACGTTGGATTTACCGAGCGCTGCAATTGCTCTTCCACTGATTCAAGTAATTCCATCACCTCGCCGTAACTTAATTCCTCACCCACCAACATCACATCCACATCACTACCCGCATGCTCCTCACCCTTAGCCACCGAACCATAAATAAAGGCCTGTTCCAGCTGAGAAACCATAGAAGCCAATGCCACCTGTAATAACCCTTTAATACCAAATGTTTTCTTTACAACACTAATCAGCTCATTAAATATCGGAGAATCAGCATTAGCTTGATAGTGATTTTGATTACCCTGCTTACTGACTACCAATAAACCTGCCTCTGTCAGCTTATTCAATTCGCGGCTAATCACCCCACGCCCCATATCTGCAATCCGCACCACCTCATTCAAATAGAAGCTGCTTTCAGGCTGGCCATAAAACAATGCCAAAACCTTCTGCTGCGCCTTAGTAAATAGCGCATCCCCAATACCTAATGTCATTAAACTTATCCCTACTAGAAAAGACCCAATATGGGTACTATAAGACCCAATATGGGTCTTGTCTAGTTTTAGATATTAGATCAACCCACTCCGCAACGCCTCATACTGGCATTAATAACAGTGTTTATAAACACAGTAGTAATATTAGTACATCTAAAAAAATAAGTGACAAAAAAGGAAAAAAAATTATATTCATACCTACGTGTTAAACAACCAGCAACCGCACCTCATCTGGCTGGCGCTCTTGCGTTTTGAGCTCAGTAATAAAATCTTTAGAAAACGGCGCCCCCTACCTCCGCCATAAATACGGCCAAGCATAATATATTCAAAGGTTGCAGGCGTATTCATGCATCCTCGTTTGTCCGAAAAAGCAGGGGTTATTTCGGACAGCGAGTAAGCAAAATAGAAATGGAGGAAATAGATAGGAATAAGCGAAAGAATTTTAATATCAAGGAACAGTAAGTCACACCGACAAAAGAATACTGGGGTCTTTAATAGCAACCTTACACAATACCAATGCGCTACCTGCAGGCTTAAAACGCCCTTGTTCCCAATCTCTTAAAGTAGCTACTGGAGTATCAATAAGCTTGGCAAACTTTGCTTGCGACAAATGCAGACTTGCACGAGCTTTTTGAAGCAACAGCTGCTCGGGAGTATATTGACGAGCAATATTACCCGCCTTCATTTCGGTGAGTGATTCACGTAAGCCTTCTATCGACTCACCAGCATCATCTTCGATCGCCTGTGCAATGCGTTCAATATTCATATTAGTGCACCTCTTTGATTTTCTTTGCGCTCATGTTTGACTGCTCTGTTTTCTTATAAATCGCTACTAAACAAAGTAAATCTTCACTCACATTAAAATAGATTACCCGAACACCGCCACGCTTACCTTGGCCACCAAGGTTCCAGCGTATTTTACGCGCACCTTCTGCATTAGGAATAACGTCCCCAGCATCAGGGTTCTCGGCAATATAAGTAACAAATGCCAAACGCTCATCTTCTGCCCAAATCTTATCGGCTTGCTTCTTAAAAGTGTCGGTTTCATAAACTGTTTTCATATATCAACTATACGGGTATTCCGTATAATGGCAAGCCAGAAGAAAAATCTTCAAGGTGACAATCCTACCCCAACAACCGCTCAGTATAAAAATTCGCCTTACTAGACGATTAGTAGCTTGTCGCTAGTTTCGGTATAATCCCCCGCTCTCGTAATGGAATACGGCTACACCGATGCGCACCCCTTTTTTAATTGCCACCCTCTGCTTAATTTTTTCTATTGCGCCAGCTTACGCAGGACAATTAGACAATTTAGAGCGCGAAGCAACCAAATCCCCATCTAAATCTAAATCGAAAAAAAGCGACTCCAATAGTAAAACGAGTTTTAGCGATGAATTAAAAAACGAAGTCGCGACAGAAGCCGCTAAAGCATTAATCAAGGCCGCCCCAGATATCATAACCTTTGGCGCCAAAGTCATAGGCTATAGTGCCCTTACCGTCGTGGCCGGAGCAGTTGGAAGTCATGAGAGATCCTTGAAATCTCAGCCAGAACCCACCGATAACAATGAACAGGACCCAGAAAATTCCAAAGAGAATAAGAACAAAGAATTTGGAGCAGACTTTTTTCGAGTCAATGGCGACCCACTACTCCCCACACTGCGCGCCAGTACACACGGGTTATACTCAGGCAACAATATCAATGCCCAACTCAACCGCATAGAAGCAGGCTACAGTTTTTTGGGGATAAGTTATTCACAAAACATACTCAACGAAGACGGTGACCAACTGAAACTAGCGAATACACTCATCCATTACCGCATGAGCTTACATAATGATTTCAGTTGGGATTTCGCCTATGGCCGCGGCAAGATGAATGGCAATCAAAAACACGATGGCAGCGTATTTGCGATGCCTATACGCCTACGCTTTCACCCTGATTGGCATTTTGAATATTACCCAGTATGGAGCAGCTATAAAGGTGGTTCCCTTTCAGAGCACCAATTCAGCTTTAACTACCACTACAAATACATAGGTGCGAACTTTGGCTATAAAACCTGGTCGGCAGGAACCGCCTCAGTAGATGGATTCTTTACCGGGCTGTATCTTTCTTTTTAATAACGTTTCTTTAGCTGAATCAGATTTTTTATATTCGAAAAGCGTTTCAGCTGAAACGCTTTTCCTAGCTGAAGCAGCCGTTAACTTCTCACGCGCACGGGTCATACCCACATACAATAACCGCACCTCATCCGCCTGATCTTTCTCAGCCACCTTCAACGTACCCAAGCCCGCCAAGATTACCGTCTTAAACTCCAGTCCC
The DNA here is from genome assembly GCA_036960605.1 of Oleispira sp. GTDB lineage: Bacteria > Pseudomonadota > Gammaproteobacteria > Pseudomonadales > Oceanobacteraceae > Oleispira. Next base: position 28,293 of record JBALXI010000032.1, read on the forward strand.
TTACTACTCTGGCGCGTTAGATTACTCAGTATCTCTCTTCGTGTTTTTAGGCTCATCGTGTGAATCATAGTGAAGCAATGCGCCGGCCAAGTTAATTGTCGTCTAATAGGGCGATAAAATACGTCGTGGAATGACCGCTTACAGATTAGCCGAATTGGCGATGCTACTTACTAAAAATACTGAGCCCCAAAAAATAGGGCTCAGTTTGATCATTAACTCTTATAAAGTCGTTTTTAATAAACGACAAGCCCCTAAACCGAGCTCTCTCGACTTCTCAACTAGCACATCTTCAACTTCCATTAACTTATGCACATTTGCTCCTCGAGCAGAATGCCCCTTACGTTCAAATGTACCTAAAATATTAACAACACTACTAAGTCTCATATTTTTATCTTTAATTATATCCAGTGAAATAGCACATGCAGGATTACCAGAGTTTGTTAAGCTGGCATTAAGGGAAATTAGCTTTTCTAGAACATCTACATCGCCAAAGTGCGATGCTAATATCACAGCATTTTCCTTCCCATTATTCTCAGCATTTAAATTTTGAGGATACTTTAATAGAGTATCAATACTCTCACGAGCTCCATACTCCACAGCAACCAACAAAGGGGTTTGTCCTTTAGAGTCTCTTTCATCAAGTAGTTTTAAGTTACTATCCAGCAATTCAACTAGCTTATCCTGGTTATTACCCGCAGCTGCGTGATGTATTGGCTTCCACCCGCTACGATGAGATTCGACCACATAGTCAAATCTTAGGCGATGATTGACCTTAGAATGATAATGAAGTGCATCAATTAAGACATATGAGTCTTGTATCTTAGGCCTTATACCAGTCTTGTCCTGAAAAAAAAGGTCGACTACAGTCTCCGTTCTCCCGAGAGCTTCCATAAACAGCTCCCTAGAAATAGAAACATTGTTATGTAGCCCTAACGACAATAAATAATCCAATACCCAAGGCGTTGGTGCTTTATAGGCCATGATTAATAATTCAGCCGGTCTTTCGGTGAATTCTATTTCATGTTTCTCAATCAGTTCTTTAACAATATAATGACTACCCTGAGAAACAGAAAAACTCATAATAGAATCGCGCTTATCCTCGAAGTATAACCTTGCTTTTTCTAAACCATAACTTTCTAGTTCAACGATGTCATCATTAATAATAATAATTTCTAATGGTGACCAATCTTTTTTAGATAATTGAATTTTTTTGATAAAATTTTCATCATCAATTCTATCAATTTGTTTATAAAACTTATTGAAATCATCATCAAAGGTCACTCCGTATTTAATGAGCAAGTGTAAATATTCCAAATTAGACGTTTCTTTTGCAAACATCAAAAGTGTCCGTGTCTTTACTTGCGGCATAGATCGATAGCGAACAGCGTCCATAGGTTTAAAACGTTTGTTAAAAGCTTCTGAAGCTACAAACTCTTTTATTCGTTTTACACTAAAGTATCCAGGAATGGGAACGATTTTATAATCATATTTATATACAAGCTCACTAGATGAACCAAAACCACGGCGCATCGATATTGAACGCCCACGCCTATAATGTGAATGAACGGTTCTACGCCTAATAGGAATCATTAAAGCATCCATACCTGAGACTGTTTCATCCTCCTCTACCGACACATCAATTTTTCGGTCGGGGCTAACACCATGCTGAAAAATATATTCAATAAACGCTAAATCAGCCTTCTGGAATTCATGCCTTAAATCAGTATAAGGATCTCTATCCAGTGCATGAATAGGATGCTCAAATACGCATTTTTCAAGTTCAGCGTCCCTGAGTTCGTAGACCTTCCTGAGCAAGCCACCACTAAAATCAATATAATCAATAGGTATTCGTTTTAGAATATCGCACGCCATTTTCACATTGCCATTGTCAAGTGCTAGCACAGCATAATAGCTTTGAGCATTTTCCCAATCGAATAAATCAAACTTTACTGATAGATCATATAAGATCTGATCATTATCTTTAGCAATATTTCTCAGATCAAAGAGATTAGAAAGAGTAGTAAAAATTACAAAAATTGAAATAATCACTGCAATCAACGCTAAGTACTTCTTAGTCTTTCTCATACTTTCTAAGTACTCTTCAAGACTCGGAATCTTTATCTTCCCAACATACTCAGGCTTACTCCGTTCATTGTGCTCTTCTAGGTGCTTGACATAAGCTTGGTACTTAGCATTTACTTCCATAAAATCACAATCCCTTATACTTGAATAATTTAATCCACTAGACCACTAATATTTAACACTATCACCAACAACACCCGCGTTTTCACGATCAACCTCTAAAAATTATAAGCACAGTAAAAAGTCATGAGCCGAAGAAAAAACGCGGAAGGTTTGTTTCAGTGTTTCACTACTCAACTTTTGAGCATCCTGCGGAATCACTTCATTTAACTGAGCCTGGGTAATATTCGAAAACACCACCACATAAAAACACTGCCTAGCCTGTTCTAACGGATTAATCGTGCTGACTTCGGCCCTATCGGTATTCAGAACAACAAGCCACGCTGAGGATGCAGAATTATATAATCGGCATCTCTAATATTAGTCAGCGTTTCAGTTGAAATACTTTTCTTTCTGTAACGCCTATTATTTAATAATTACTTTTTATTTTTTAGGTATTTCGCTGTCGTTGCATCATAGTGCTTCCCTTGATACGCAATAGCACAATCAGAGAAAGCTTTACCTTGTAACTCTTTACAGTTTTTCAAAACGTTATCTTCCTGGTAAAGCCAAAAATATCTTTCAGAAACAACCATTGCTCGTTCAGCATTATTAGTACATAAAGTGTTCTGATCTTTTTCAGAATGCTTTGCGTACTCACCGCCCTCTAAACAAGCTTGCTTAATTTGATTCTCATACTTAGTAAGATCCATTTTATCTTCACTTTTTATCGGCGAAGAGCTGCAACCCAACATCATAATTAACAGCGTCGAAGTAAATACTAACTTAATCATCATCATTCCTGTTATTAATATAGCTTGCATGACCACTCACATAGACAACGTAATTATGCCTATACCGTTGGAAATATCTATAGCACTACCAACGGCATGACCACCCACCTACCTTATAAAATACGCGGCTTTGTTCGAAGACTAATCAATAATTAGAGTAGATTTATTAGTGGATTTAAACCTACCCAACAAACTCTAATTTCAAATATTCCGACAACTCATTATCAAGCGTCGATACTACACTCATAGGCTTTTCACCCTCATGAGAAACATAATTCACAGTGCCACAGTAATAAAACGGGGCACCTTTCTTAGCTTCTAACTTATTCTTACGCACAAACAAATGCAGCTTGCTGCCATTAGCCTTATGATTAATTAAGCGCTGGCCTCTACCACTAGTTGAAGAAGTAGAGTTCTGACTTTGCCAATGGAAGGTATTTCCATCTTTAAAATAGTCATGGTACTGGTGGTCAGCATTCTTACCCTGCTTATTCAGCGTTACCAACAAGAACTGGTCATCCTGCCCCTTCGGGCAAACATGCCCCGCTTCCCAAGCGCCTTTATTAAACTCAAGCCCAAATAACCCCGGTATATCCGCACGCATAAACGATTGATGCAGATACAAATCCATCGGATCAATAACATCCTTCAACCGCGCAAAGGTAGCCATATCTTCAGTAGCCATCATAGGTTCATAATCGCTGTTCTGTGCGATTAACTCATACTGGCCTTGGCCAAGCTTATTCACCGAACGCAAAAGGTATTGGTCATCACCACTGGTATCTTGGCGTTCAATCGCAACAATCTGGTTACTGATACTGCCTGCGTTATTAGAAGTAATATGTTCAAGCAATAAATAATCGCCATCATGTATAGGGTGTTTACCCCCATTCATGGAGTTACCCATTGCGCGAGCAATGAAGTGCTTGGCAGGATCTAGCGTGCCGTATTTTTCTGGCAAGGCGATCTGTTCAATTTCTTCTGTTTCATGGCTACTGGTGCGGAAGTGGCCACAAGCTATTTTTAAGTCGCTGAAATAAGGAATTGAATTAGCGGCATCTGGTAAACCATTTACAGGGCTTGATTCTCCCTCAATCACTTTATTGGTTAAGCGTTGTTCATATTGCAAGAATCTATAATTCACCAGCTCTTGCACCATCACGTTAAATACATCCAGTTCTTCAGGTGCAATAGCGGTTAAATAAGTAAGCTTCTCTTCTTCTATTTTGAAGTACGCTTTATTTGCTGCCTTCTTTCCTCCTTGAGCCCTACTGCCTCCCGTCCAAGCGTTAACGGGGTTATTCAACCAGTAGGTGTGCCATGTTTTCAATTGCTTAGTATCGAGTGCTGCTAATGCTTGATACTTCTCTGGCAGATCAACCAACAACCGCTGGCGGCGTTTAAAGATTCCAAAGCTATTCTGGGCAATGGCCAACGTATTCGCAGGGGCTTTGAAACCATCATTTTCTAATAACGATTCCAACAGTATTAATTTAAAAGACTTATCCAGCTTCGTCACTTCAACTTCACGCAAAAACGCTTTGTGCGTGTTTAAGCAGGCTAACTCGCTATCAGAAAGATCACCCTGCTTGGCCACAAACTCCCACCACTGGCCATGTTCGCGGCGCACGGTATCAATGTTGCCACCCGCATGATAAAACGCGCCCATACTCGGTTTATAGCCAAACGATGCTTTTAACGATTCATACAGCTCTACTTGTGAATCAATGCGCGTGGCGGTGAGCTGTTGCATAAAATCAATGGCAACAGGGTCGTAATTAATAAAGCAGCCTTCTGGCAGCTCTAATGATTTATCGTTCGCGCCTTTAATGAAGTCTTTTTTATTGGCATTCGTTGGGCCGATTTTAAATAACGCTTCGGGCTTATTAAAGAAGCTGTGGTGATTACCAATGAAGTCCACGATGATTAATCTATCTTTGCCCTCGCAACGTCTTAGGCCACGGCCTAGCTGCTGCATAAAGATAATTTTAGATTCCGTCGGCCTTAGCATTAACACCGTATCGATCGAGGGCAAATCTACCCCTTCGTTAAACAGGTCTACCGAGAACACAACATCAAGGGTGCCCGCCTCTAGCTGAGACAAGGCATCATTACGGCGAATAGCCGATTCACTGTGTACCGATACCGCCTTAATACCGTGTTTAACAAAGTACTCAGCCATAAAGTCGGCGTGCTTCTTTGAAATACAAAACGCCAGCGTTCTGGTTTGTTTGTGTTCTTGCCAGTGCTTTAGCGCATGTTTAGCACGGGCCTGTGTGGCTAACTGATTAACCAGTTCTTTTTCATCAAACTTATTATTGCGCCAGCTAATCTCTTGGTAGTTAACCGTGGTATCGCCAATACCGTAATAATGAAACGGTGCCAAAATGCCCTGAGTAATGCCTTCAAATAAATCACTGCGATATACCAAGTTATCATCACATAGCGAAAGAATATCCGACTGGTCGGTGCGGTCTGGGGTGGCGGTTAACCCTAATAAATAGCGCGGGGTAAAATGCGATAGCAGCTGTTGATAGGTTCTGGCAGACGCGTGGTGAAATTCATCCACCACAATATAATCAAAATGGTCGGCACCAAAGCGATCCAAATGATGCTCTTTGTGCTTACCCGTATAACGGCCTACTTTGGCGGTAGGGTGAATACGCACAAACGTCGATTCAGCTTGATAAAGAATTTCTTCACGGTGGGCCACAAACAAAATACGCTTGGCATTAACCTGTTTACTATCAAACGCCGATAACCACGTTTTTCCCATCGAGGTAATCATCTTCTAATAATGATTCAAGACGGCGACCAAAGCGTTGGATTATCTTTGCCAAAATCCATTTCCACTTTAAAACGTGCTTCTTCCCCAGCAATCAAGAAAGAGGCTAAGGAAGGTTAATAGGCGTTAGTTGGGTTTTCTGTCACCTACCGTCTAAAAATAACTTCACGATGATAAGTCATATAATCTTGATGCTGCCTAGACAATTGAATTTTCATATCAGAATTAATACCCAGCTTCTCTGGCGTTTCAATAAACTCAGAAAGCTTAACCGCGCCTTCCTCATTAAAACTAATATACCCAAGATCAAATGCTTTATCCAAATTAGGCAGTAATAATATTCCGTTAAAGGCATCTAAACGCTCAACATCATTAGCAGCGCGCCAAGGCTTAATATGCGAAGCAACTAAAAAGTTAGTCGCCGTATAACCCGTTAATGCACACTGCCCCCAATATTCAATTAACGATTCACGAAAGCGCCCCTGCCCAACACGGGTCTTCACCAATATTGATTTATCTGTACTGCTTATTTCAGGGTTTTGAATAATTTCGTCTATATCTTCAGATACTACCTGCTGACTAGAATCAGCCAAATAATCTTTGAAGCAATTGAGTGCAGCGCTATACATTCCTTTGCCACGGGTATTCTGATCAATAAAAGGAGGATATAGAAATAGAGCGTCGCAAAGTGAATGCAGCTCGGCATAAGAGTGAATAGTAAATAGATCTTTATCTATTAGTTTGGCTTCCTTAGCCCAGTTTGTAATTCGGCCAGAAATAGCACCCGTATAGCTTTTAGCTGTACGCTGGCTTTTACCAAGCTCTAATAGCCAGTGTTGGAATTTATTGCTAGAACTATTTAATTGCATCGACATATAAATATAAGCCTAAAAAACTTACCATTACTTGATAAGCCAAATAACCCTCTGTGTCAGACTAGTTGTAGCACAATAGTTATAGGCTTCTTCTACTCACGGTGATTATATTCTCATAGGAGAAAATACAATGAAGTTCTGCAGACTTTTTTCCGTGTCCATCCTCTTCGATTGACGCTAACCAAGCCCAAGATGGACGACAGCTACACTGATGCCCAATATCTTCCTCATCATCTTCAGGTATCGGTAAAGTTTCATTACATTCCATGCATTTAACATGAAATGAATTACATTTTTCACACTTACCTACATAATGTAGTCGCGGTACTGTAGACCGTTTTTTATTAGTTACTAATTCTAAATCAAAACACGGAAAACCATCCCAAAAGATATGCCCATCTGAACAAGACGATTTTTTACATTTTGGCCAATCAGTTAGATCGAAACTATCAAGGTGTTCAATAGGTACTATTTTTAAGGAAATTAACTCTTGGGCTCGTTTGATTGCAGCTTTAGTGTATCCGATAGTAGAAACTAAATATCCATGAGCAGCGTCAACATCTTCCATTAAGCCTTTAAAAGTTTCTACATCTTTGATATCAATTTTTCTTGTTCTTTTTTTTGCATCTATAATTATTCGATTGCGATTTTCCGTGTCAAACCTATAATCAATCAGAACATCTATTTGGCGCTTAATACCACTAATACTTCCTACAATATTGGCATTAGGCGTAACACAATAAGATGTAGAGAGTTGTTGAAGCATTAACTTTGCAATTAGTCTTTCGTAGAGTTGCCAATCAGGATATAACTTGGACATACTTTGTTAGAAATCTCCTTCCGCAACCTGGAAACAAGTAAGACCAAGAGAACGCCACATTTTTACTACTTTATCGCGATCATCAAAAACACAAAAAACATCATCTTTATAATTTGGATAGTACTGAATTAGCCATTGCTTTTTTAGCACTTCATCTGGAGTATAAGAATCCATTTCCCTTAAAGTTAACTTATCGTACGGTACTGCATAGTCCTTTAACCACTGAATAGTCTTATCTAGTACAACATCACCTCTAGCTGAAAATATATGTATTTGATAGCCTGTTGATTTAAGTGCTTTAATCGTTTCAATTACAGGAGTATTTGGTAAATCTTCATCACAAGCTTCAAAATAAGAATTCCAATCAACCTTATTGCCTAAAGATTTATCAATAAAATGAAAGCGATGTTTATTAAGAGCTAATGTTCCATCAAGGTCGACGATAATGACTTTAGAGCATTTTTCACTCATGGATTAACAACTTCAATTAAATCTAAAGAAATCACACTTTTAATTTTATTCTTATAATCATGAATATAATTACGAGTCTCTATAAGCCACCCCCCATTAAACTCCACATCATCAAATGCACTTTTAAGGGTAACCTTTCCAGTTTCAACATCATATAATGGGTGAGCATGAGCTAGAATATTACGCCTTTTTATTATTTTATCGCTAAATCCATTCGCAGTAAAATCTATAGTTTCCAAGGTTTTTTTTATTTTATTATCTTTAGCTTTTGCATCCTTCATCAATCGCATAACAAACTTAAGCTTTGTGTTGAGACTGAACGACTCTCCACCTTTATTAATTATCGACTCTCTAAAATAAGAACTTTGACTCTTAAAGCAACAAGACACTAAATCATCAAGTAAGCTCTCTAAATCTATAAACTCAGAAAGAAGTAACCCTCTCATAAATGAAGGATGATTATATTTCCTATAAGCTTGATCAGCTACTTGTTCAATAACATCAGAGAATTCGTTCCTAGGTGTTACATGAGAAAAATGATCATCCTGTTGAACCAAGCTTAAGTTATTGGCATCCTGCGAATAGAAAACCACGTGAGAGAAACACCTCCCCCCCCTTAACTCTTGAATAAATTCATTTCCATTAATTTCAGGTAGATTACAATCAATAATTAATAGATCTAAATAATTATTGCTAATTGCCCTACGTGCTTCATCTGTAACAGCAGTAAATTTTTCAATTACTGGAGTAAAATTAGCACTTTGAAATATTTCTTTTAATTCTTCGATTACTGAATTAACCCAAGTACTTGAATCATCTATCCATATTATTCTAAATTCCATATAACTACCTTGTAAATCCCAATATAAATTGTGCTTTATTATCTTCAGTGTCTAATAGCTCAATATTGCCATTGATTTTTTCCATAATATTTTTAGCATGATGTAAGCCGAGCCCTGACCCTTTCGTTGTTGTAAACCCCATATCGAAGACTTTGTCGCGAATTGATTTCCTTATACCTTTTCCATCATCGCTTATACTAATTTCTAAAGTATTATCAATAACCTCGGCATTAAAAGTTACTTTTTTTGCTTTCGCTTTCACTGCATTATTGATCATCGTGTCGATAATCATTGCAATCTCTAATGGCCTGAATTCAATATTAAATTCAATTGGCTCAATATTTTCCCATACGAGCTGCAGGTCTGTTCTAAAATCACCATCAACTTTCACAAGCCCTGAACATATATTAAGTACGTATTCTTGAATATAAGAATACAGATTTTCCTTAATAAGCTCAGCCTCTAAATTAAAATTAGCCTTGGTAGCAAAATTGGTTGTAGCTTTTATTTGTCTTGTAACATAAGAAATTTCATCCAATACATGAAGAAATGTTTCAGTTGACACGGGTTTACCACTTCGTATTTTGTTGCTAACACTTCTGACATAGTTTTCAATTGTACCAGCAGCTATACCAATATGATGATGAAGAGCAACAACGTTATCTAGATCAGAATTGACCATTGACTTCAAAAATAGAGATTCTTTAAAAACTTCTTCTGACTTCTTTTCAGCACTTTGTGCTCTAGTCTCTGCAGCTCTTGCCTTCTCTGCTTCTTGCCTTGCCCTTTCCCCTTCTAATCTCGCCTGTTTCTCAGCCCTTTCTCTAGCTTTACGCTCTACTTCTGCCTCTACGTCTGAATCATTCGCCAACTTTTCAAAGTCAGCCAAACGGGATTTTATTTTTTTAACCTCTTTATCTAATTCTGAATTATTAGATTCAACAGCTATTCTAGATAAATTTTTCAATATCGTTTTTAAACTTTTTTCTGATGAATCGCTAACGATATCAAAAAGCTCAGGATTATATTTAATATCTATAATATCCTCACCTTTTGTTAAAGCTTCTATAAAAATCAAAGCCTTATCATCCTCCATGATGCTTTTCCTTAGTTCGCTCACATCAATATTCTCAACATTCCCAAACTTCACAACATCTATAGCGTACCGCTCTAATCTTTTTAATGCTTTTTCTTTAAAAAACGTACTTAGAGTTAAAAAGGTTTCATTTCTTTCTAGGCCGCCATCACGACTAGAAGCTTCTTTCAACTCTTCATTTTCACCGTTTATTTCAACTCGTCCAAATAAATCACGAGTACCAAAATAGCGCATCTGACCTTGTTGCTTTCTACTATCTAGCCCAAAAACATCTCCTCTTCCGATTTCACCAATAGGTAATATCCTAAAACCATTTTTATAAACAAAAACTGACCCGAAATTTACAGGTCTTACTCCCATATGTTTGGTGAAAGTTGTTTTAGTCACTGTATTTAAAGCAAATAGCTTAATTTCAATATCACTTAGATTATTTTCATCCGACTTGAAAATATTCCTCTCTGTGAGTTCATATATAAATATTCCTCGATCATATAGCTTTGTTTTAATACTAGAACCATCACTATCTACCGAGACTTCTATCCTCGTTGTTTTTACATCTAACTTTTCAAAAAGAAAGTTTTTAATCGGACCATTAATAACCTCATGCTCTTTTGATGTCTCTCTTTTGCCCTCATCATGCTCCAAGAACTCAGCTGCATTAAGGTTTATAGAAAATGTGTTTCCTTTATTATTTTGTGAGGGATTAATAAGTTTTTCTAAAGACTGTCGCAACTGAATTAACTTATGACCTTCCCAATTTGATCTCAAATCAGATATTTCTAATATTGTTCCTATAGAAAGTTCATATGGACAACTGTCTACTAGTTCATAATCTACATTAATAGTATCAAAATTAGTTTGCATATTTTTTTCAAAATCAGACCAACTAACTGTTAATCTTGAAAACTTATCCACTTTACTTCTACGTGAATATATTATTAGATTTTTACCTAGTCTATCGCAAGAGAAGCGACCAATCCCTTTTGCCCCTGCATGAATTCTCTTGGATTTAATTTCATCCCTATAATCTTCTACACCTTCTTTTTTTGCAGAGTAAGCAACAAAAAGCCATTTATTATCAATATCATCAAGATCCATCCCCTTACCATCATCTTGAATAATAAGTTTAGATTCGCCTTCAACAATATTTTTAAAAGACACTTCAACATGTTTCGAGTTAGCATCAAATGAATTTTTCACTAATTCAAATATTGCCACAAAATCATCAACAATTAAGTCTTTACCTATGATGTTTTTTAATGCCGAACTAATTTTGAATTGCTTGTCCATATGAGTTATTAAACTTCCTTAATTCGATTTATTAATTCACCAAGCACTTCACCTAACATAGGGGGCACAGCGTTCCCTACCTGAGTATATCTTGGGCATTCTTGAGTTCTTCTCATTCCACCTGTTGTATATTTACCCTGAAACGAAAAGTCATCAGGGAAAGATTGAATCCTTGCACTCTCCCGCACAGTCAAAATACGAGGTTCAGAGTAGTGAAGAATATCATCAGGTAAAGTGGTTAATGTCTTTGAGGGTAACTTAGCATTAAGTACTGTGATTGCCTGCTTCCTCGTCCCTATCTGGGCTCGTTGTGCATCGTTCAATGCAATGCCTGGCCGGCATATCTCGTGTATCAATTCAAATTTTTCAATCGTAGTCGGCCTATGCCTGGCTAACCGTAAACTATCAGGCTGCTCACTATTTAAACCTTTACGCATGATTGCCTGATAAGCGCTGAGGTTTTTTGGCCTTTTATAGTCAAGCTTCTTGAACCCACTCTCCTGTGAACCTGAATGATGAACTAATCTTTTCCCTTTTGTCGTTAGGTCACCAATCGCTTCTTTAACCGACACAGGCTTTGTAGTTAACCCTTTATTCTTAAGGAATATAGGAGTTATCTCTTTTAGCAGGTCGAATGGCATAATGCCTTCTGTAACTATATCGTTACGAATACCCACCATCAAAAATCGCTTACGTTGTTGTGGAACTCCATAGTCTTGGCTGTTTACATAGTCAGTAAAAACCGTAAAGCCAAGGTCTTCTAGCTTCGCTTTGACCACCATAGACTGAGGGATCTTACCCTTTTGACCTTTCGCGCCAGAAAACACTGCATTAAAACCTCGAACATTCTCGAGCACTATGTATTTTGGATTAACAAGCTCAACCATTTTAAGGTATTCATTCGAAAGCTTATTTCGTGGATCATCGGAATTTCTTCGGCCCGCAAGAGAGAAACCTTGGCATGGTGGACCACCAGCGATCAGGTCTACTTTACCTTTCAGTTTTTTTAACTGACTTTCATGGTTTTTGAGAAGCGTTTGGATAGTGGTGGCTTCCTGCGGGAGCCACTTCGGCCAATCGAAGTGCTTATACTTTCCATTAATAAGGTTATGTTCAAAGGTCTTAAAGGCCATTGGATCTTTCTCTACTGCAAAAATCCCTTTCCACCCAGCATTCCCTAAGCCAAGCGAGAGCCCTCCGCATCCAGAAAATAGGTCTATATAACTGCCTATACCTTTATTATTCATATACTCAACTACTTCAAAAACAAGAGGGGGTGGTAATTTAGGCTATGATAACTTAATTCTTCAACATAACCAGGTTTGGATGATTTTCCCCGACAATAGTCAGCCGCCTAAATCTGCCAAAGAAACTCACCAACAACTACCAACTCTTCACCATCATTTTCAACAACAATCGGCGAATACCCATAAGCATTGGTTTCGGGTTTAAGCACAATGCGATGATTAACCAACACACCATCCTCTTCAATTTTTTCACTGTGATACGTTTTAACTGTGTAGGTGCCACCATGATCTGGGTCTTCAATATCACGGTGTTGTACTAATACAATTTTGCCATTACGGCTGCCGCCGGGATTGGCTTTAAACAAGCACCAAGAACCGTTGATGATTCGTTTGTTCATCGACTCGCCCACTACGCGGGTAACGAACATACCTTGTGTGGTATTGATGTGTTCCGGTAGTTGCACCCATTCGCTGTCTTCAAAGCTGCCTGCGTTTTCTAAACCTTGCTGATCACTGAAGCCACCAGCGGCGACTTCTAAATCAAAAATGGGTACATAACCTTGGTAGGGGTTTGCTTGTTCGTAGCTGACCACTGGCAGGTTTAGGCCGCGATAAGCACTACTATGGGCATTGCTTGCTTCTAATTCAGCAGGGTCTTCTTGCTCTAATTGCCTGCCGGCTATTTGCTGAAAGTATTCTCGGGTTTCTTGATCGGTGCAGTATATGAAGCAGCCTTTTTGGCCACGGGTCATTAGGGTGCGGTAGGTATTTTTAATGACTTCTGTTGCGGCGGTTAGTGCTGCTTCGGGTTCTTTTTTTAATCGACCACGAATACCGCTGAGTGCTTTGTCTCTTGAAGGATGCTCTAACGGTTGTATTACAACCTTGCCATCGCGCACGATGAAGTCGTTACCAATGATCACGCCGATGTAATCTAGTTCTAGGCCTTGGCAGGTGTGTATGCAGCCTATTTGTTCAACTGAATTTTCTGCGATTAACCATAGGCTGCCGTCATCGGTTAAATTCCATTGCGCTTCAAAGTTAAACTCTGGAATGATGATGTCCATGGCGTCTTTGTCTTTTTTACTGGCCCACTCCCAGCAATACCCTGCCACCATGCGGGCTTTGTTATTGACGCGGTTTTTGTCGATTATGGCTTTGCGTAATTCATTGGGGTCGTCGAAGACTTTTACGTCGTAGTCTATGTCTTCTAGAGTGGGGTTGGCGGTTTCACGTATTTGTAGGCTGTTATCAATCCACGCTAGGTAGCCGTCTGATCCGTTGCAGCGAAACTGTGAGACTAGATCTAGCTCGGTGACGGTGGACTGGCATTTGTCGGCCCACTGGTGAATGGTTTGTATGCTGCCAATGTCTTTTAAGGTTACGCGTTGTGCTTCGTCTATAAAAAATACGTTAAAGCGGCTGGCGCTGATTAGCTCTTTTATTTGGTTTTCACCCAAGTTGCCATATAGGCCTGATTTTTCATTTAGGCGATGGGCTTCATCCACCAGCAATGCGCCAAAGGTATTTTCTGGGGTGTCGATATATCCGCCAGAGCCTTTGAACATGTTGTCGATGTGGGTTTTCTTACGGCTGCCTGTGAGCATTTTTTTGAATACTTCACGGGGCGCTGCATTTTTTGATACGTATTGGGTTAGCAGTTCGCGTTTGATTAATTCGGTTAATAAATTAATCGCTACTACCGACTTACCTGTGCCTGGGCCGCCTTTTACGATGAGGGTTTGCTTGTTGCCTAGCTGGGCTTTGTGGGCAAGGTCTAGGGCGGTCTCGTAGACTAGCTTTTGCTCGTCTATCATCAGGAATTCTGGATTACCGTCGAGCATGGATGCTAGGGCATCGGCCAGGTTTTTACTGGGTTTTATTTTGCCGTGTTCTATGCGATACATGATGTTATCGCTGTCGCCGTATTTTACCGATTGCTTTAAAAACTCTGACAGTTTGAGTGCATCGGGGGATATAAAGACGGGGGCTTTTTTAATGTGCTCGGCGTAGAAGTCATCGTTTATGGCGTCGCGCGCTTTCATGTTGTGCAGGTAGGCACAGGGTAAGAGTGCTATGGACTCGTTACGCACGGTTTCGTTGTAGTCTTCTATCAGGGCGGCATAAGACCATGCTTGATACGATGGGTGGTTGGTTTCTTTTTCGCCGTGCTGGAAGCGTGTTTTTACGATGGCGTCTTTGCGGGTGACTTCTACTTCTTGCCACTGCTTTAATTCTACGATTACGGCGGTATCACGTCGGTTGGCGTCTTTACCGGTAAGGATAAAGTCGACCCGTCGATTGGTGAGGGGGATATTGTATTCTATGGATACGCCCGCTGATGCGGGTATGTCGTCATCGTGTAATACATTAAACATGTATTGCAGGGAGTTTTTCCAAGAGATGAATTCGTTTTTTGGGGAGTTACGATTCAGCTTTCGCGATACTTCGTTTTCTATAATGTCAGCAATGGCATTTGAGCGTACGTCGTCAACGAATTGCTGCTTGGTGGCTGAGTAGACGATCACCCTTTTTTACCTGCAGGGGTTTCATCCTTCTGGCTTTCTTGCTGCTCTTCTTGCTGCTCTTCTTTCACATACTCGGTGTATTTCTTTGAGCTGCCTTTTACTAATTCGGCTGGGTATTTGGCTTCGTTCTTGTTGATCTTTTGTTCTATCGCTTCGCCAATATTAATGTCGAGTTTGTCGGCTAGCCGCGCTAGGTACATTTGCACGTCGGCTATTTCATCGGCTACGGCGGCGCGTTGTTGCTGGTCTAGGGTGTAAGACTGCTCTTCGGTTAGCCATTGGAAGTTCTCGAGCAGTTCGCTGACTTCTACGCTGAGGGCCATGGAGAGGTTCTTTGGGGAATGAAACTGGTCCCAGTCGCGGTCTTTGGCGAATTGGCGCAGGTAGGCCTGCAATTGATTAAGATCTTGCATGGTGGCGGCTGCTTGTTTGGGGGTGTTTATGTTGTGAGATCATCATTCCTTGATACCTATTCTCTAACGAGCGCTGTACTTAGTGTCTTATCCATACACTTTGTCTGGTCACTATACCTTTGTACGAACAATGCCCTAGTTGAGAACAATTATCAAGATTAATGAGTAATTTGTGAATGACTCGTTAGGCTTCATTTAGCGTCTACTCAGCCAACCTGAGTTTGTTAGTGAACAAACTGCTTACAGGGCGCTTCTAACGTATTGTTAATGCATATACGCATTCTTCTATTTTACTCTTCTTTTTACTCTTCTCTCTTAGCGAGGCCTTTGTTATGTCGACTTCTCAGCACCGTTTGTTCTCTCGTTATATCAAGGGTTTGCCTGCGGGCGAGCTGACTTGGATTGGGCTGCGCCCAGCGCGTAAAGAAGACATGGTTGATGTTGCGTCTACTCACGCCGCTGCTGAGTTAGGGTTGGTGGGTGATCACCGCATGGATAAAACGCCGGGTTCTGGTCGACAGGTGACGCTGATTAGTGAAGAGTATCTGGGCCAAATCCGACATTTTCTATCGCTTGCGGGTATTGGTGAATCATCAGGTAGTGAGGCTGCGGATCTTCCTAAGGCGCTACGGCGTAATCTTGTGATTAAGGGGATTAATCTTACTGCGTTACGGTATCAGCGTTTTTCTATTGGTGATGCGATCTTTGAAGCGGGGGCATTGTGCCACCCGTGCGTGCGTATGGAGCGGGCTTTGGGTATAGGCGCTATTGCGGCGATTATGGGTCATGGCGGTTTGTGCTTGAAGGTGGTGCAGTCGGGAGAGATTAAGGTGGGCGATGCTGTGGTATTGCTAAAGCCTGATGACTTATCCCCGCAGGCTCGGTGATGGCCTGCGGGGTTAGTAGACGACTTTAACGACGATTTTTTATCGGTATGGCTATTTATAGGTTCGTAACCGTCGATGCTTTGAAAGCGTAGCTCTAAGCCACACAGTCCGACTGCTCTAAAACCTTTAATGTGGCCACATTCATACAGACATTAGGCTCCCATAAGCAGCTTAATAATTTTAGATTCATCTTGTAGCAAATCCATACGAAGATGCCTGCGCTCTACTTTCTCGCTCTGGTTTGTCTGAAAATCAGTATAAGAAAAAATATACTCTTTACCTTGTTCAATTAGGTGTTCATGTCCCGACCCAGGCCGCATCCATGACACAAATTTCTTTCGATTATCAGTTAGATACTCACGGTTGACTGAGTCACAAACCGAGAGACCTCCGTTATAGACGCTGATCAGCTAGCTTAGTCTTCGGTGGTGGCTATACGCACTGGCTCTGTTCTGCCGAGTACGACGTTACCGACGATTTCTTTATCGGTATGGCTTTTTACGGGTTCGTAAACGTAGCCGTCGATTCCTTGAAAGCTTAGCTCTAAGCCACACAGTCCGGCTTGCCAGGTGCCGTTTACTTCTCTGCCGAACTGTTGTTTGAAGAAGGTTCCGTCTTGCGAGAAGTCGTAGTGAATGCCTGCGTCTGAATTCCCCCAACTGCCTACATAGCTGCGTTTAGTGCTGTTAGCGCCACAATGGCTGGGTGCGATGGCTAATATAGCAGCGCTTAAGTCTGGCTTGGCATTGAGTGATGTTGAGTTATGAGCGATCAGTAGGTTTGCCATCGCGTTTTCTTTCGACTCGCCCCTCTTTACCACCACTCTATGCCAGATGCTGTCTTTTAGTTTCAGATTTGGGAATGCTTTTAATACGCCATAGAAGGTTTGTAGGTTGTTATCGTTAAAGGCTTTCTCTAATGAGGCTTGTGCTTCGCTTTCTGTTAACGAGCTGACGTTGAAATATCGTTCCACATAGCGATTGCCGTAGTCGCACATTAAAATATAGGACTTTGTGGTTAAGCCTTGGTTATCTTTGTCGTCTAACGAGAACCCTTGGTTTAATAGACTATCAAGGTAGGTGAAGCCGCCTGCTAGCGCGGTGACCATGGCGAGGGTCTGCCCTTTCGTATTGCGGGCTTGTATGTCAAAGCCGTATTTCTGCATCACTTTTACATAGGCGTCTATGTTTTTGCTTTTGCTGGCGGCTAATTTAAATACTGAGTTTTTAATGATTTCGCTATATTGCTCGACGTCTTTTTGCACGGACATAATAATATCGATGCCGGCGATGTCTTCTTCTAGCATGACTAATATTGAATAGCCCCACTCTTGCACTAACGGTGTTAATCCTTGTTTAGCTACTAGGGTTTGTGATTTGGGCATGCCTTTGGCTTCGCTAAAGACTGAATATAATTCTTTCTCGGGTAAGGTATATGCCGTTAGCAATACCGACAGTAATTCATCGTCTTGTTCTGCGATGGCGTAACTAATGACGTTAACGTCGTTGATTGTTTCATCGTCGATGAGGGTATTGCCTGTTACTGAGATAAGCTCTTGTACGCGTTGGTAGTTTTGACTTTCTATGGCGGCGGTAAAGGTCTGGTTTTCTGGGAAGCTGGTCGGTTTATGTGCTTTGTAGGCGGCGCTTACCGTGGCGATTAAGCGAGGGCATTCATAGCGCTTTGGGTCTTCTTTTAATTTATTTAAAACCGTTTTAGGGAAGTATTGAATCGGTAATAGATGATCGCCTAAATAATTGTTTAAACCATCACAATGACTGGTGCTCATGTTTTTAACGATGGCTTGCATAAAGCGTTGCAAACCTAGCTTGGTACAGGCTTGTCGTGAATATACTTGCCCGTCTTTCCATGAGCTGTTTCTTAGTTTTAGCTGGTTTTTTTCTAAGCTCTGAACTTCATACTTTGAGTAGGAAGTATCCCCTAGGCTTAGGGTATTATCTTGGTAGCTGTATTTTCCTTTCAGGATGCCGCCCGTTACTTGCAGGAAGTCACCGCCTGGTTTGAGTATTAAACGTTCATAGCCGTCTAAGGAACTGTATTCGGTGCCGTGATACATGTCTTTATCGAGGCACCAGTTGCCGTAGATGCTGCCGGTGGAGACTTCTTCGGCTTGCGATGCAAATTTCAGCTGCGTGAGTCGGCGCTGTGCTTGTGTTGTTTTTTTATAGTTTTTATATTCTTGCAGTAGGTTGTTGGAGGTGACTTGATCAAAGAACCCGTACTTTCCTAAGCCGTATAAAACTGCGGCCATTTCTTTTTTGCCGAGTTTATAGGCGTTATAGCACGATAACAGTGCTGGTTCGTAGAGGTTGATATTGATGTAGTTATTGCACTCTTCTGCATAATAATTTTGCATTAAGCGCTTACTTTGATAACGATTTTGAATATCGACGAAGCGTTCTTTTTGCGCTCTGGGCTTAAGTATTAATGCTTCACTTTTATAGTGTGCGCCGTTTATTGTGAGCTGTTTGGTGGCGGGTTTGAAAAGATTGTCGCGAGCGATCAGTGCATCGCCGACTAAGTAGCGGCCAAGCGTTTGTTGTAATGTGAGCTTGTTGTTTTCTTGGCTCCAGCTGCCGTTGACTAGCTGTGACCCAAGCAGGGATTTTTTGAAGCTGAAGAAACGCCCGTCATCTTTCAATACCAAGTAGCCGAGTGAGCGATCGCTGTATGGGCCTATTAGATCCCAACTGCTGTTGTTTAAGGTGCTGGCGGTTGTGGCGTGAGATAAAGCGGAGAGCATTAATAAACAGCAGACGCATAGGTAGCGTAAGAAAATCATCAGTAACATCCATATTATGATTAAGTATTATGGGGGGCATTATAAGCAAAACATGCGTTGTGTAAACCGATGCCTCGGTTATACCGAGCAATAACAGCTGGAATAGCTGGTTTGCTGTGTGGGTAATGATAAAGATGCATTTGAATTAAGGATTCCGGGGATTACTGCCTGCTTCGAATTAGCTGGCGCTGCTCGTTTTGCTTCTATACTGCTAATAGACACTGTAGGAAGATGACCTTGATTAAGCCCCTTGATTTGCAGAACTTCGAGATAGATCATCTCTTAGAGGCCATATTTATTCGATACGGGTATGACTTTCGAGACTATGCAAGAGCGTCTTTAGAAAGAAAGATACTTAACCGTGTTAAGTCTTCAAAAATGGCCAGTATCTCAGAACTAACGGCTAAGATTTTATACGAACCTGAACTTTTCACTTTATTCCTAAAAGATATGTCGGTGACCGTGACTGAAATGTTCCGAGATCCTTATGTTTTTAAACACATCAAACACAGTATCTTCCAGCATTTAAAAACCTACTCTAGAGTGAATATTTGGCATGTTGGCTGCGCTACTGGCGAAGAAGCCTATTCGATGGCGGTATTCCTTAAAGAAGAAGGTCTGCTAAAGCGCACGCGTATCTATGCGACTGATTATAATAACTATTCTTTGGATATCGCTAAAAAAGGAAGCTACCCGCTGAGTAAAATGGCTCACTATGGTGATAACTATACGCTGGCTGAAGGCAAGCATGAGCTAAGCGATTATTACCACGTTAATCAGGATATTGTGACTTTCGACCCTTCTTTAAAGGAACATATTACCTTTGCAAACCATAATTTAATGAAGGATCAGGTCTTTGCCCAAATGCATTTAATCTTGTGCCGCAACGTTATGATTTATTTTAATCCGACCTTACAAAACAAGGTTCTGACATTGTTGAGAAAAAGTCTGGTACATCGTGGTTTTTTAATCCTGGGTGACAAAGAAAGCTTGGAGTTTACCGATGAAAGAAATACCTTTGAGCAGTTCGCTGAAAATGAACACATCTACCGCCTCATTGCCCAGCTATAAATCACCTAGCCATACATCACACCGCTATAAAGCCTTGGTCATCGGCGTGTCTGCCGGTGGGTTGCAAGCACTTGCCAGTATTATTCCTTTGTTACCGGCCGACTTCCCGTTGCCCATCATCATTGTTCAGCATAGAAAGATGCTTCCTTATGACTATCTAGCGCCTTATTTAGACGAGCTTTCTAAATTATCTGTTATTTCAGCCGCACTGCATGCTCCTATCCTGCCCGGCTATGTCTATATTGCGCCTTCTGGCTACCATTTATTGGTTGAACGCTCTGAAACACTGAGCTTAAGTATTGATGCCAAAGTGAACTTTTCTATCCCTTCTATCGATGTGCTGTTTGAGTCGGCCGCTATTTGCTATCAAGAGCATCTAATTGGCCTGATTTTGACCGGTGCTAATAGCGATGGCAGCCTAGGGTTACAAAGTATAAATCTTTCTCATGGTCTATCATTAGTACAGCAGCCAGAGACTGCTGAATTCCCTGCGATGCCTTTAGCCGCAATAGAGGCATCACAGATAGATTACATCATTCCCCTGTCTGAAATTGCGAGTTTTCTAATAACACTGGTTATGAGTAAATAAGATGACCTCTAAAGCACTCAGTAAGATCCTCATCGTTGATGATGAGCCCAATAACCACCGAGTCTACGAACGCACCTTAGAAAGCTTAAACCTAGAATTTATTAAGGTACTTTCGGGCCAACAAGCCTTAGCCATTGCTCACAAGCATGATTTTTTCCTTATTCTGATGGATGTTCAGATGCCTGAAATGGATGGCTTTGAAACAGCATCATTACTTTTAGATCATCCTAAAACATCCCACATCCCTATTATTTTTATTACCGCTTTTGACCGTGATGAAAGCTTTGAATTTAAGGGCTATGCCAGTGGCGCTGTCGACTATCTCGTGAAACCAATCAATGATGATATTCTTAAAAGTAAGGTTAATGTTTTTTTAGAATTATTCTTAGACAAAAAGAAATTGGAAAAAGCTTTCGAGATTCGTAGAAAAGCAGAGAACGAGTTACGAGCACATAAAAACAACTTAGAGATCATCGTTAAAGAACGAACGGAAGAGCTACAAAATTCGTTAACCGAATTAATTGATACACAAAAGAAACTGGTCGAAACAGAGAAGATGGCATCACTTGGCCGCCTCGTTTCAGGCATTGCTCATGAATTAAATACGCCCATTGGTATTTGTGTTACCGCAGCATCGTACTTAGCTACCGATACACAAGAATTCCAAGCGGCATTTAATGATAATAACATACAGAAGAACCACCTAGTTGCATTTTTAAAATCGACTAGCCAAGCGTCGTCGCTATTATTAGACAACCTTGATCGTGCCGCCGCATTAATTAAGAATTTCAAACTAATTACTGCTGATATTGATAACGAAATGATTCGAGAATTTAATCTCTTTGATTGTATTAAAACAATCTTAGATAGTTTGCATTCGGCCTTCAGTCATACACAAATACAGTTATTGGTTACGGGAGAAAAAAACATCAGCATTAAAGCCTGCCCAGCGACCATCTCGCAGGTCATTACTAACTTAGTGATGAATTCTTTATTGCATGCTTTTAATGACACTTTAACAGGTAACATTTCTATAGATCTTTCGTTAGAGAGTGATCGTATTAAAATGTCTTACATTGATGATGGTTTGGGTATGGACGAGGAGACACAGGCTCTTATTTTTGAACCTTTCTTCACCACTAATCGCTCTTCGGGTGGTAGCGGATTAGGCTTATCGATTGTCTATAATTTGATAACGCAGAACCTACATGGCGACATAACGTGTAGAAGTGAAATCAATAACGGCACTGAGTTTGATATTTATATACCCGCCAATTCACAAGTACTTAACGGTACGTCAGCTGCACAGCCCCTGTAGTTTAAACACAGACGTATAAATCCACTAGGAATTATCACTATGACGTTTACCATCGGTAAAAAAATCGCTGCCGCTTTTACTGCCATTTTATCACTGATCATTACGATGGGCATCACGGTACTCTTTTTGAATTCTAGTATTCGCACCGCTTCTGAAGATATTCATTATGACGATGTGCCTGGGGTGATTTTATACCTGCAAATTTTAGATGAAATTGGCGATATGCACAGTAACGTTGTGGAATACAGCACGGGTGAACTGGATGAAGTTGACGAATTTTACGCCAATCATAAAGAGTTCTTAGGTTATTTTTCTGAACTTAAACCCTTGGAGTCATCTTCTGCTAGCGATCTGGCTAAAATGGATAAGATCGAGCAACTGATTAGCAGCTATGTGAAACAAATCACGACTCAGGTATTCGATAAATACAACCCTGAAGACGAGGTATGGGCGCAAAAAATAGTTGATGAGTTAGAGCATAAACAAGGCAAAGAACTAGAAGCACTTTTAGATTCACTTAAGGAACAAGAGTTTGCAGAGGCACTTACTACCACGAGCATTGAAGAAGCCGTAAACGATGATTTACCAGGGGTTCGTTATTATTTAGAGCTGGTTGATGAAGCCGGCGATATGCTGGCATCTTTAAGTGATTACGTCGCCGGTGAATCTGACGAGGAAGAAGAATTTAGAGGTAATGCAGAAGACTTTGCAAGATATTACAGCTTGCTTGAACCGCTTGAACAAAAGCCAACTGAGATACGTGATCTAATAACCATTAATCGCTTATTCAATGACATTGTATTAACAGCTGATGCTGTTTTTCGTCGCTTTAATCCCGAAAGCCGTGTCAACGCTTTGTATACGATTGATACCTTAGAACACAATATTATTAATGAATTAGAAAAAATACTCGATAGCTCATCACTTGAAGAGCAAGCCGATGCTAACCACGCTTTAACTCAACTAACGACGACTCTTGGTACCGTCAATTCGATCACCCTAGTACTGACATTTTTATCGTTGTTAATTGGCATAGTGATTAGCTATTGGATTAGTAATACCATTTTACGCGCAGTCGGCGGTGAACCTGCGGTCATTGAAGCAATGGCCAACGAAGTCGCACAAGGTAATATCAATATGGCCTTGTATAATAGTGATGTAAAAGAAACAGGGATCTATAGCGCCTTACAAGACATGATTAAAGCACTGAAAATAAAAGTGGCGATGACTGAGAAAATAGCTAAAGGGGATTTAACATCAGACATTGAACTCGCGTCTGATAAAGATGCTTTAGGGATTGCATTGAAAAAAATGCAGCTGAACTTCAAGAACATGGTTAAACAGGCTAATGCCTTTGCCACCGGTGACTACGATAGCCAAATAACCCCTCGTTCCGAGCAAGATGAGTTTGGTATCGCGTTGTCTCATATGATGCAGCAAGTCACTGATCGTAATCGCTTAGTTGAATCTCAAAACTGGTTAAAAACTCAGGTGGTAAAAATTGGCAAGCTATCACAAGGTATTAATGATATCCAAGATTTATCTCAGCAGTTAATAACAGAGCTTACTGAAGTTTTACAAGCAGGCCATGGTGCTTTTTATCTTTTAGAATCAGAGATTGAAACCGATAAGGGATTTTTTCAACTACAAGGAAGTTATGCTTATATCGAAAGAAAGAATATTTCCAACCGTTTTAAGCTGGGTGAAGGACTGGTTGGACAATGTGCATTAGAGAAACATAATATTGTATTGAGCAATGTACCGAATGACTACATACAGGTAACATCTGGCCTCGGTGAGCAAAAGCCCTTTAATATCATTTTGCTTCCGATCTTGTTCGAAAATACTTGCTTGGCCGTCATTGAGATTGCCAGTTTCCAACGATTTGATGCCAACCAAATTGATTTTCTGAATCAAGCAACGGCCAATCTAGGAATTACAATAAACAGCCTTATTAGCCGCAAGCGTATTGTCGAGCTATTGCAGCAATCGCAAAGCCAAACAGAAGAATTGCAAAGCCAGTCTGAAGAACTGCGGGCAACGAACGATGAATTAGAACAAAAAGCTAACAAACTGAATTTACAGTCTAATGCCCTGCTAGACGCTAACCAAGATTTAGAGAATAAAACCGAAGCGTTAGAAATCAAGCAGCATGATATTGAAACAAAGAACCAGCAAATAGAAGAAAAAGCGAAAGAACTCAGCATTGCCAGCAAGTATAAATCTGAATTTTTAGCCAATATGTCACATGAGTTGCGTACTCCATTGAATAGTTTGTTATTGCTTGCTAAAGGCCTTGCTAGTAACAAACACGGCAATCTAAATACTGTACAAGTAGAGGATGCAAAAGTTATTTATGATGGTGGCAATAGTCTATTAACGTTAATCAATGACATTATGGACTTGTCGAAAGTCGAAGCTGGTAAGTTAACCATTCACGATGAACCGGTCGCCTTGGATATACTGTCAAGAAATATAAATAAGATGTTCACTCCTCTCGCAGAAGATCGAAATTTAACATTCACTATTAGCATTGCCGACGAGCTGGATAATAATTTTAGCAGTGATAGTTTACGCGTCGAACAGATCTTGCGTAACTTGCTATCAAATTCTATGAAGTTCACGCCCCAGGGTGAAGTAACATTAATAATTAAGAAAGCAGATCCTGATATAATTTTCACACATAGCCAGTTAAAAGCGGATAGTACTCTAGAGTTTTCTGTTGTGGATACTGGCATTGGTATTCCAGATGATAAACAAAAAGCCATTTTTGAAGCATTCCAACAAGAAGATGGCACGACAAGCAGAAAATATGGCGGCACAGGGTTAGGCCTTACGATTGCAAGAGAACTGAGCCGTCTATTGGGTGGAGAAATTCACCTTACCAGCACTCTCGGCACGGGCAGTACGTTTACCCTGTACTTGAGTAATGAATTAAATCAAACCGATTTACCGATAATAGAAGACATCGATTATTCTTCTGATAAAGATCCGGCTGATACTGGTTTATCCTCTAAAATAGCTGAAGATGATCGCAAAGATATTCAAGCGGGTGATAATACACTGTTAATTATTGATAATGATCCAATATTCATTGAAATCGTACGTGACTTAGCTCATCAAAATTCTTATAAGTACTTACTTGCTAAAGATGAAAAAAGTTCTATCCAGCTTGCGAACAAATACCGACCTGATGGTATTTTTCTTGATATTAAATTACCTAACATCGATGCCTATCAAATAATAGAAACGTTTAATAACAGCCCTAATACTCGACATATTCCGGTACAGGTTATTTCTGCCCATGAACAAGATAAGAAAAAACTGCTATCTTTAGGCGTCACAGGCTTCTTAAACAAACCGGTTAAAGAAAATAAATTACAACAAATTATTAGTAAGTTCAAAAAACTTTCGCTATCCAGTGCTCGTCACATATTGCTTATTGAAGATGATACGGGTAATCAAAAAGCGACGTCTCAGCTACTTGAAAATAACGATATTAAAATAACCAGCGTAGGCACTGGCAAAGAAGGTTTTAAAGAAATCATAAGCGGTATCTATGATGCCGCCATCCTTGATTTAGGTTTACCTGATATGTCTGGGTTTGATTTATTGGCGGCGTTACAAGATGCAGAGTTCGATAATATCCCAGCCATCATCATTTATACCGGCCGAGAGATCAGTCCTGATGAGCAAAAAGAACTCGATCAATACTCAGCCTCGATCATAATAAAAGGTGTTAGCTCAGCAGAGCGTCTACAAGATGACCTTGCTCTATTTTTGCATCAAACTGATTGTATTAATAACGCAGAAATAGACTTAATTCACGATGAAGCTGCATTATTAAAAGATAGGAAGATTTTACTGGTTGATGATGACATGCGTAATTGCTACGCCCTTTCTAAAATGTTAATTGAATTGGGGATTGTTGTAGAACTTGCTGAGAATGGTCAAGAAGCCATAACTCTATTAGAAGCCGTCGATGATTTTGAGCTCATTCTAATGGATACTATGATGCCGATTATGGACGGTAATAAAGCCACCGAGATCATTCGGGCAATGGATCAGTATAAAAACATCCCTATTATTGCTCTCACCGCTAAAACCATGCCTGACGACAAAGACAAATGTTTACAGGCGGGGGCTTCCGAGTATTTAACTAAACCCGTAGATTTTGATAATTTAATTTCGATGATGCGTATTTGGCTATTTGATAAGAAATAACGAAATTAGAGACGTAACTTCATATTCGTTATGTCTCAATAATCTGCCGATTTTGGCGTCTAGGCGCGATAAATTAATCGCCTATTATTGACTCAAAACCTCAAACCCTAATATCTGCTGATTACCCGCTTCGTCTACGACTAAGAGTTCATGCTTACCTAAGCCTGGGGCCATTTCCATTTGGTGTATCTGTTGGGTTTTGCCTAGGTATTGTTGGTCGAGATACCAGTATACGTGTGAGGCGGCATATTGGTGGGCGAGTTCGCTGACCATTCTTGTGCGCGCACCACTCATAGTGACAGGCAAATAGACTTGGGTGCCTTTGTGCGGGTAGATGAATGAGAGTGGGCTTTGCGCCGACATAAAGTTTAGGCAGTCTTGTCGCCATTTGGGCATGGGCCGATATTCGCTGTTGTATTTTTGATAATAAAAGGCGATGTGCGGCGGCAAGGTAAACCAGTTGTGCGAGCTGAGTTTGTGTACCGGTTCGCAGGCCGATGATACGCGGTGCTGGTCTTTGGCATCGGTGTGGATGCGTTGGTGGTACGGCGATATTTTGCTGTAACTGGATGCGAGCGGCAGGTCGATGACTTTGCTGGCGCAATACGGGGTGGCGAGGAAGCCGTCGTTTTTACAGACCCGTACTTGGCGCAGGTCGTGATACCGCTCGCGAATATGCGAAAGCGTTTAATGCGTATTACGTGAACGTTAATGAAGATGGCCCAAGCTCTAGCTGCCAAACCGGTAACTCAATAGTCTCTCGCTACCCAATGGGTAACGTCGGTATGTTGCGCTTTAATTCCCAGGAAGATCGCTGGAGTAATGATCCACAAGCAGGTCGTTCAGCGGTTTATGCTGACGTGAATGTCGGTGGTGATGTGGTGCATGTGTATTCTACCCATACTCATCATAGTTTTGGCGCAGGCGGCGACTCTATTCGTAAAAAGCAGAACGCCGAAATGGTTCAGCACGCTGCAGGTAAGCCTTACTCTAAAATCTTAGGTGGCGATCTCAACTCGATTGGCCATGTATTCGCTGATCCGCTAGGTTTGCATGATATCTCTTTGAACCCTTATTTCGATAAAGGTTATACCGATGCTCATGATGATCTTTGGACTCCTAGCTAAATGGACCATGGATAAACCGCTGAACGCAATCATTGCGATTGTTGCGACGCTTTTTATTCCCCTATTAT
>JBALXI010000033.1:0-55227 GCA_036960605.1 Oleispira sp.
GCTTTTATCTTTATGTTATTGCCCCTCATTGTTCCTCTCACATTAGGATTGATGTTGCCTTATTGGCAGTACCGCACGAAGCAATTTGATGTTAATAACCCAGCTCGCGTCGTCGCACCCACTAAGGTAAAGGCGGGTAAATCCAATTTTAATGAACGTGCCGCTGGACCTTCTCCGACCATAATATCAAGCTGATAATCTTCCATCGCAGGATACAGAATTTCTTCAATCGCAGGGCTTAAGCGATGTATCTCATCAATGAAAAGAACATCTCCATCTTCAAGATTGGTGAGCATTGCCGCCAAATCACCTGCTTTTTCTAATACCGGGCCTGATGTACTTTTAATATTGGCGCCCATTTCATGAGCAATAATATTCGCCAGTGTGGTTTTACCCAAACCTGGTGGGCCGAATACTAAGGTATGGTCCAAAGCTTCTTCACGCGCACGCGCAGCACCGATGAAAATCTCCATCTGCTCACGAACAGCAGGCTGCCCGCGATAATCCGCCAGCGTATCAGGGCGAATCGCTCTATCTTGTCTGTCTTCACGCTTAGGCGATAGATCGTGATCCATCGGTGTCGCGCTTACAAAACGATCACTTTCGATCATATAAACTGTTGTTCCTATTATCTAGTCCTGCTTACATCATGCCCTTTAAGGCACGACGAATCATTTCTTCTGAACTGGTAATTTCTGCCGGCATCTTGTTCAACATCTTGCTCGCTTCTTGAGGTTTATACCCCAAAGAAATCAAAGCGGCTTCCGCGTCAGCTAATAAGTGATTGCGACTGTCGGTATCCGATTGATCGACCGCAGCCCATAACGGCGCCTGGGTCTGCCATTCTTTTAAGCGATCTTGCATTTCAACAATCAAACGCTCTGCTGTCTTTTTACCCACTCCAGGTAATTTAGTCAGTGACGTCACTTCATGATTTTGAATGCAGCGAGCAAAGGTATCAGCATCCATACTGGATAAGATACCTAAGGCTAACTTAGGCCCTACGCCGCTGACCTTAATTAAGGTACGAAACATGGTGCGCTGCATTTTATCGCTAAAACCATACAATAGTTGCGCGTCTTCTCGTACGGCTAAGTGAGTAAATAAGGTAATTTTACTGCCCAACTTACCAATATCCAAAAAGCTCGATAAGGGTGCCTGAACTTCATAACCCACACCGTTTACATCGATCAGTAAATCTGGGGCTTGCTTTTCAATCAATACACCACTTAAACGTCCGATCATTGTCTCTTTTTCTCACACTATTTTTAAAGCGCTAGCCTAACAGCTTCGCCTAGCGCATGCGACCTCGGCTGAATTTCCTCACGCCGATATTCGCCACTAAACTGGCCGAAGTATGGGCGTGCGTTATGGCAATTGCTAAAGCATCAGCGGCATCTTCTTGTGGCTTACCCGGTAGCTTTAATAACAGCTGCACCATGTGCTGCACTTGCGCCTTATCGGCACTGCCTTTGCCTACCACCGCCTGTTTAACACTACGCGCGGCATATTCTGAGACCGGCAATTTATGCTGAACGGCTGCAACGATGGCTACTCCTCGCGCCTGACCTAGCTTCAAAGCAGAATCCGCATTCTTACCCATGAAGACCATTTCAATGGCAAACTGCTGCGGGCAATAGGTTTCAATGATTTCATTGACCCCTGCAAAAACCTGCCCTAAGCGTTGCGGCAGTTCTTTTTCAGTAATACGAATACAGCCACTGGCGATGTATTCTATTCTTTGTCCAACGGCATTAATCACTCCGTAACCGGTAATACGAGAACCAGGATCAATACCTAAAATGATGGCCATATTTTTTGTCTCAGCTGCGCAGCCATTGTTATATTGACCCCATTCTAAACCGTCCGTTCCTTTTCAGATAGGGCATATTATTTATTAAGCTTTTAACTAACTTGACGTATGATGAATGAACAATAAAAAACATCTATTCTCATTAAATAATAAAGACAATTCGGTTATGACGTCAGAAAACCAACTGCCACTCTTTACTCGCTACCCTATTATCAAAGAACAGCTGCAGCCACAACAATTTGCCTGCCTGCCGACACCGGTTAAAGCTTTACGTGCGCTAGCCAACAATGCTTGGATCAAACAAGATGACCTAACCCACTCAAGTTATGGCGGCAATAAAATACGCAAGCTTGATTTCATTTTGGCCGATATTAAACGCCAACAAAAGAAGCATGTGATTACCTTTGGCGCGACCGGCACCAATGCGGGAGTAGCCACCGCCATGATGTGTTATCGCAATCAACTAAAGTGCACTGTCTATTTATTTGAACAACCTCTGAGCCAAACCGTTAAAGACAACTTAGCGCTTATGCAGGCTTATGGTGCTGAGCTTATTTACTGTGGCTCGTTATTGAAAACAGTATTGAGTTTTTATTGCTCTCGCTATCGATTAAAACGTGACAGCTATTTTTTATGGGCAGGCTGCTCTAATTCAGTCGCTACTTTTGCCTATATTAATGCGGCGTTTGAGCTGAAACAGCAAATTGATGCCAAAGAACTGCCTGAGCCAGAGCATATTTTCGTGCCCGTTGGCAGTTGTTCAACGCTTGCGGGATTAACGCTAGGGGCTAAGTTATGCGGCCTAAATAGTAAAATTGTGGGAATTCGCGTCGCCCCCGCTTATTTAGGACCCTTCCCTGCTTGCACTGCGGGGGAAGTAAATAAAGTCATCAAGCAAGCAGCAAAGCAAATGCAATCTTGGGGAATCAGTGATCTAGGCTCAATACCAGACTGTACTTTCAGTGATGATTTTTATGGTGAAGGTTATGGCATTGCCAGTGAGCACAGCGAAAAGTCGATAGCCCGCTTTAAAGCGCTGGGAATTAAATTAGAAAATACATATTCGGCCAAGGCAGCAGCCGCTTTTATCGAACAGCTGGATAAAAGCGATAAGCCTCAGCTTTTTTGGCAAACGTTCAATAGCGCTGATGCGCTATTGCGTGCTGAACAAGATACCCAATCAGATGAACACGCTACCTTAAGCTCTCAACTCAAAAAGTATTTAGCAGGTTAAGCGACTGCTAATAACGTGCCCTACTCTACTAGTAAGGCCAGCGCCCTAGCGCTTGGCCTTGTTCACTATTTAACGTAAATGACTTAATGCTTTTGGGGATTTTCACCAACAGACAAGGCGACGTCATCATCTGAGCTTGCATACTATCAGCCGCCGGTTGCTGAGCAATGCGCGTTACCTGCCAATGATCTTGCTCTAATAACCAATTAGTTAATTCAATACCATAACCTGCACTGGGCTTTAGCCCCTGACTGACGATTAAGATGTTTTCTTCTAACCAGTTCACCTCAGCCTGCTCGAACTGCTGACGTGTTTGCTCTGGTAAACCCAGCCATTCATCCTCTTGCTCTAGCCAGATATAGGTTTCTGATTGAGAAACATAGCATTGCTGACTGAGAGAGCTCACAGGAACCTTGTGTATTATTTGAGCGGGTTGAGAGCCACAAGCAAATAATGTCATCGAGGTTGTGAGTAGTAATAGTACTTTAGCAACCTCTCTTTTTTTACTTATTAACGTTCGACAAGCATTTATCATTTTTTTTGCGGTTTTCATTGATATCCAATTATATTTTTAAGATTATTAACTGACCTACTGTTTACGTATTTCCTTGTTACCCATTTAGCGCTCAATCGATCTTCTTTTGCAGCGTTTTTAGATTCAATGGCTGTTCTTGTAATCGATAAATTACGTTAGGCAATACCGTCGCAGAGCCTACCGATAAGCTTCCCACCCCAGTACCGACATAATTCACACTCATATTAATATCAAAGTGAGGCTGCTCCTCACTAATGGTAATTGTTTTTGGTTGCTCGAGCGTAGGGTATTGGCCACAAGACTCACCGGCGTCACAAATAACAAAATCAAGATCTATATCCGACCCGGTCGAGACAGTATAGTTTCCTTTTTTCAAACCCACTACCTGATAGCTATACTTGCCATCAATAGCAATGAGCGCCGCGCTGCCACCCGCACTGGCAAGAACCCCATCAGCATTGGGTTCTGCATCATCATCGATAATAACAACGTACTGCACCCCAGCATTGGCGGACAATAAAGGATTACCCACCTGTAGCTGAACCGAAAGCAGGATATCGTCTACCTCGTTCAAAGTGGAACTCACCACCAGCTCTGCCTGATAGTTGCCTTCTAATAATCCGCTGCGATTAACACTCGCCTGATAAGTGCCTAAACCTGTTAGCTCATCTGTTAGCTTAGTGAGTAGCAACCAACTGCCACCATTATTATTACTCGCGCCATTTATTTGCACGCTGATATCACCCAAAGCAGAATCGTTTTCCACCCCCGCTGAACTTAATAAAAAATCAACCGTGAGCTGACTGACGTCGAAAAACAGATGGTTATTGGAACTGAGTATTTGCGGTGTCAAATTTTGCTGAGCATCCAATAGCAGTAACACCGATTTCTGAGCATCGATTAATCCCATGCCAAAAATATCATCTCGTCCAGAGGCACCAAGATCTTGAGTCAAGTTACCCGCATTCAAATGCCCTAAAAAGTCATTATGAGTAAGATTGGCCTGTGCTGACTTCATCAACGCTGCAACGCCTGCGACATGGGGCGCCGCCATTGACGTCCCCTGCAATGCACCATAAGTCAAAATGGCGCTGCCATTTCGATCATCACCCCAAGTACTCAAAATACCACTGTCCACCGAGAAGTCACCGCCAGGAGCCGCAACATCAATAGTAGGACCGAAGTTGGAATAACTGGCTTGCTCTAGATTTCGGTTAATCGCTGAAACAGAAATCGTATTGTCATAGGCCGCAGGATAAAATGAAGCGGAAGTCGATTCATTACCGGCAGCGGCTATAACAATAATACCCTTAGCAATGACCGCATTATAAAGTTCATTTTCAATATTAGAGAAACCGGGTCCGCCTAAACTAAGATTGATCACATCGGCCGCAGAAGAAGCCGTATTGGAATTTTCGCAGAGCGCATTATTACTACTCGATAATTGTGCAGCAAAACAAACACCTTGCATAATGTCACTACCAAAACCACCGCCTTGGCCCAATACACGTAACGGCATAATTTTCACATTGGGCGCAATCCCAACACCGCCCGTTGCGTTCGCCGCTGACGCCGCAATGGTGCCAGCCACGTGCGTGCCATGAAAGCTACTGCGCTGACCATTAATGCTTTTGTCTCCAGGATCATTCGCATTCGAATCATTATCAACAAAATCATATCCCGCGATAAGGTTACTGGATAAATCAGGGTGCGCCGTTAGTACCCCAGTATCTAAAACAGCAACGATTACATTAGTACTTCCGCGATTAGTTAGCGCTTCCCATGCCTGCTCTACATTAATCGTATTGTAATGCCACTGCGCTGTATAAAACGGATCGTTTATTACCGGCAACGCACTGGGATAGCGTTTCCAGTTGGGCTCCGCATAAAGAATATCGGGATGACTCGCAAGCGCTTCAATAGTTTGTAAGGTCTGCCAATGGCTATGTTCTTCAGCCTTTAATTTAGTATTAACTGAACTATTAAAAATAGTCGGTAAAATATTCATATTTTGGCTGGCTAAAAAAGTCTGAGCATTATCAATGCTTAAGGTTTTAATTCGGCCTAAATCCATTCGACTACTGAGCCCCTGAGCCTGGTACAGGCGCCCAGGCTTCAACATAATATTCACCTCTCCTAACGCATAATTTTTTATTGCATTATTAATTGGCGCTTCAATGGTTAAAGAATAATTTCCATGACTGTGAATATCGGGTTTTAAACTTTGCGGTAAGCTACTTGGATTAATTGCGGCCAGCTTAATAAAATAATTATCTTTCGTTGGCACAATAATGGCTGAAGGAAGACGTCCAGTTGATACTTCTGTCGCGACAGAAAATTGTGGGGTAACTTGATCATTAGCCATAAAAAGTTGCAGCTGTACTTGCTCATAGCCCCCTATACTTTTTTTATCAGCAACCTGTAAATTCAGGCGCTGAAACTGCTGTAGCTGCACCTGATAAAAATCTTCATTATCATTAACATCAACGATACCCGATAAGCGCGTACTGGCTGAAAGCGTCTGAGCGTTAGCAAAACTATCATTATTACCATTGGGTTCATCAGGATCGCGGGTATCCACATCCACTAAGGTATCAAGGGCCGCTGTGATCGTGCCAGAAATACTGCCACTGCCGATAGAAACTTCCGTTTCTACCATGCCTTCTTCACCGTCAGCGGATTGGTAGATTAAGCGTATTCTATAAACACCTGGTTCAGCAAAAACATGCTCAATACTCGCGGCTTGCACGGCACTCGAGTTACTGAAAGCATCGTCGCTAAACTGCCATTGATAAGACGTAAGACTTTCTCCTCCTGCAACCGTAAAGACCCAACGCGCAGGCGCGAGAGCCTCTCTCACTTCATAAGCAATACGGATATTATTTGTCTGATTATTAAGTGGGTTATTGGAGCCACTACAGGCCGTTAATAATAGAAGGGATGTAGTAAGTAATAATTTAAACAACTGTCTCATAACAACCTAACAATGGAGAATAATTAAGCACTCAGTTTAGCTCTGTTTTCCAAAGCTTCCTAATTATGATTGACTCTGCTGCTGACTGTTTAATAGCCATTCCATCCAACGAAGTAATTTTTAAGAACAAAATAGACTTCATAACTGATTCTTACGCATAGATTTCACCTTCCTTCTACACTAAAAATAATGAAGACATGTGAATTCTCCCATCCTAAAACTGGCCCCTGCCACCTCCTCACGGATCCTCAAAGTGATGAGCTTTTATGCTACTGGCATTCAAACTCACTGAAAACGGAAGAAAGCCTCAAAACTGATTTAGAGATTCTTGCCCATACGGGCGAACCCATGCAGGGTTTACAGCTGCGCAAAGCCAATCTCAATAGCATCAACCTCGTTCATCTGGGTCACAAAGAAGGCTTCCATTTTCATAATTGTGATTTTTACCGTGCCGATTTACGGGAGTCCCATTTATTTGGCTGTGATTTTTCTAACTCTTCCCTAATGAAAGCAGATTTGAGATATTCAAATTTACACTGCGCCAATTTAACCGGATGCAATTTACTAGGTACTCGCTTAGATGGCTGTCGCTTAGATAATGTACAATGGGGAGAACATATCATCCAGGAACAACAAGCCAAGGATGCGACGAGTAAAGCCAGTCGATTTGACTACTGGCAACAAGCAGAAGAAATCTACCGCAATCTGCGAAAAGCCACCGAACAAGCCGGTCTATTTGAAATTTCTGGTCATTTTTTTGAACGCGAAATGGTGATGCGTCGCTTCCAAATGCCACTTCTTTCCGGGCCACGATTTTTTTCTAAAATTGTCGATGTTTTTTGCGGTTACGGTGAGCGCCCTATGCGGGTAGTGATGTTCTCCATGCTGGCGATCTTACTTTTTGGCACTCTTTATTTTATCTTAGGGATTAACGACGGTGGTCAAATATTAGCCTGGGACAGCCAGCATTCAATATTTGAAAACATTCGCCAATTTCTAACCTGCTGCTACTTCAGTGTCGTCACTTTCACGACGTTAGGCTATGGCGACCTGACACCACTAGGATTATCCCGTTTACTCGCGGCAATCGAAGCGTTCATTGGCAGCTTCACCCTTGCCTTATTTGTCGTCGTCTTCGTTAAAAAAATGACTCGCTAAGTGCAATGAGTTATTTTCAGCCGAGAAAATTCTTCCGCTAAGCTATCAGCCACTTTATTCCGTCCCATACTGACGAGAAAATCGCTTAAATTTTGTAACAATACTTCAGCTTGAGCTCGCGCTTCATCACGAAATCTTACCGGCTCTGAAATATCAACCATCACCGCTAGCATATTAAAGTGTGCATCAGACAAGACCTGCTCTGATTGGGGTTGCTGCTGATAGCAATTCAAGGCTTGAGCAAGATTCATACTGGCCAAAGTATAATACTGCATAAACGTCGCTCGCTCGCTTTGACTAGATAGCCCAGTACGCGCGGACTCAAGCGCTTTCTCAAACTGTAAAATGGCCGATCTAAAATCTTTTTGATGATAAAACTCGCTGCCTAGGCAGGTGAACTGCTCCCAATCCCTTAGTGCTTGTTGCAGCTGCTTTTGAGGTTTGATCTTACCCTTTAAAAATAATAGAAATCGAAACATAGATCCGCCCAACACAAATGAGAATAATTATCATTCAAGCATCAATTCTTCATAACTTCAAGTATTTAAATAACTTCGTCAATTTATTTAATTCTAATCCGCCTACTTTTATCCCTTGGTCTAGAATTAAATAATGATAAGGCCTTACATGATATTGGATACAGCAAACAGTATGGATAGATCTCGATTTAGGCCTCGTTTTGATTGGGAGCACGCAAGTGCAAGATAAAGAATTGCAAGAAAAATATCGCCAGCAAATCCCAGCATTATTGGCCGAGCTCGAAGTGGCTGCTCAACAATGGTCAGCGAATCCACAGCGGGAGAGCTTTGATCACTTCTTCGCCAAAGTATTAGATATTAGTGGCAGTGCAGAAATGTTTGGTCATGTCGCTATTGGTAACGTTGCAAAATCACTGCAAGCTGAAATGTCCACATTTTTTAGAACCCATGAGCAACCAAGTTCCAGTGAAACCAAACGCATCATCGGCATTAATCATCAACTAATCAGCATGATGCAACAGCCCACAGGGGATCAAAATACCAATATTCGTGAAGTCCTTTTCAAAGCTAAGGTATCCGATGCCGAATTAATGCACATCATCGTTTTAGAAGACGATCCAACGCTGGCCCTCGATATTAAACATAAACTCTCTAGCACCAGTTTTGATATTTCTGTCATTCCTAATATCGCCCAGGTAAAACCCTATTTAAAAGACAATACCAACTGCATCATTGCCAACCTCGATAACTTAAATGATACTCAAATCAAACATATTGGGAAAATAGAGGAAATACGATCATCTATCCCTCTGATCTTTTTATCCAAAGACAACAGCATTAATGCCCGATTAAAAGCCGTTCAAGCCGGTGGACAAGCCTTCATAACAAAACCTTTGGATTATACTCAGCTGTTAAAGACGATTGATTCTTTAACAGAGCGGCATTTACAGCAAAAGTATCGAGTACTCATTGTTGATGATCAAAAGTCTTTATCTGACTACTACTCAAGTATTCTAAGAGCATCGGATTTTGAAGTACTCGCCGTTAATAATCCTGAACATGAATTAATGCCTGCCCTCACCGACTTTGTACCCGACTTAATTTTGTTAGATCTCTATATGCCTTATTGCAACGGCCAAGATTTAGCAGGCATTATTCGTCAAATAGATAACCTCATCAGCGTGCCTTTAATTTTCCTTTCAGCCGAAGCGAGTTCAGACTTACAGCTTCGTGCTATGTCCACAGGCGCGGATGCATTCTTAACAAAGCCAGTATCTCCTGACGATTTATTACTTACTGTTCAATCGCGAATAAAACGAGGTCGTGCAGTTCATGACTTAGTTACAAAAGATCCGTTATCTGGTTTATTGAATCGCCGTGAAAGTATTCGTCGCTTAGATGAAGAAATTTCCCGCAGTCGCCGTAACAAAACGCCTCTTACCGTTGCAATGCTCGATCTTGATCACTTTAAAAAGATTAATGATAATTTGGGTCATGCAGTGGGTGATTGGGTAATCAAATACTTCGCCCGCAGTATGCAATTGATTTTTCGCGAATGCGATATCATCGGCCGTCACGGCGGAGAGGAGTTCTTAGTTATTTTTCCTGACACAGATTCAGAGTCCGCTCAAATGGCCTGTAAGCGATTAAAAAAGTACATCATTGCGAGCGAGAAAGACTTGCCTACACCTTTTACTTTTAGCGGTGGTTTAGCCTTAATAAATAATAATGATAATGGGGATTCAATTTTAGACCGTGCGGATATTGCACTCTACAAAGCCAAAGAAAAAGGCCGTAATAAAGTCATTACGGCCACAGACAATCCTGTTATTTAATTTTTCCTAGGGGCTGAATTAAAAATAAGTTTGTCTTCACAGACATCCGCTTTAATTTCATCCCCTGGCATAAACTCTCCTGACAAAATCGCTTGGGCAAGTGGGTTTTCTATCCACTGCTGAATAGCTCGCTTTAAAGGCCTCGCTCCAAATACAGGATCATAACCTAGATCTACCAGCTTAGTTTTCGCAGCTGCACTTAATGAAAGCGTCAAATCCCGATCCTCCAAGCGCTTAGATAGCGATTGCAATTGAATATCAGCAATGCCGCGAATTTGATCTTTTAGTAATGGGTGGAAAACTACCGATTCATCAATACGATTAATAAATTCAGGCCTAAAGTGCGAGCCAACAATTTCCATTACCGCATCGCGCATGCTTTCATAATTTTTTTCTAAATCTTCACTCTCAGAGCCTAATGCCATCGTTTGTATCACATCAGAACCTAAATTCGATGTCATCACTAATACTGTATTTTTGAAGTCAACTCGTCGACCTTGGCCATCGGTCAATTGCCCATCGTCTAAAACCTGAAGCAGAATATTGAATACATCAGGATGCGCTTTTTCAACTTCATCTAATAAGATTACAGAATAAGGTTTACGACGAACCGCTTCGGTTAAATGTCCGCCTTCTTCGTACCCTACATATCCTGGAGGCGCACCGATTAATCGAGCAACCGAATGTTTCTCCATATATTCCGACATATCGATGCGGATCATAGAATCATCACTGTCGAATAAAAATGTCGCGAGCGCTTTGCATAATTCCGTCTTACCGACCCCTGTTGGGCCTAAGAATAGGAACGAACCATTAGGACGACTAGGATCACTCAATCCTGCTCGTGAGCGGCGCACGGCATTAGACACAGCTGTAATCGCTTGCTCTTGCCCGACGACTTGCTGGTGCAATTCATCTTCCATGCGTAATAATTTATCACGCTCGCCTTCAAGCATCTTACTGACAGGCACCCCCGTCCAGCGTGAAACTACATCGGCAATTTCTTCTTCGGTGACTTTATTACGCAATAATTGAAATTCTTGTATGCCCTGCGCTTCTGCTTCATCGGCCGTCGTTAATTTTTTCTCTAACTCAGGAATAATGCCATATTGAAGCTCTGACATTTTTTGCAAATCACCGGCACGACGGGCCGCTTCTAAATTTGCCTTTGCCGCTTCTAACGCTTCTTTTATTTTAGAAGTACCTTCTAACAAAGCTTTTTCATGCTTCCAAATTTCTTCTAGCTCTAAATACGCACGGCCTGCTTTATTAATTTCTTCATTTAAATCACTGAGTCGCTGTTGCGCCGCTTCATCGGTTTCTTTACGCAACGCTTCACGTTCAATTTTCAATTGAATTAAACGGCGTTCTAATTTATCCATTTCGTGAGGCTTAGAATCGATTTCCATACGAATCATAGAAGCCGCTTCATCAATGAGATCGATCGCTTTATCCGGTAGCTGACGGTCAGGAATGTATCGGCTAGACAATTTTGCCGCAGCAATAATTGCACTGTCGGTAATCTGTACCCCATGGTGCACTTCATAACGTTCTTTCAAGCCACGTAAAATAGCAACAGTATCCTCTTCGTTGGGTTCATCAACCAAGATCTTTTGAAAACGGCGCTCCAGAGCAGCATCTTTTTCAATAAACTCACGGTATTCATCCAACGTTGTAGCACCGACACAATGCAACTCGCCTCGGGCTAATGCCGGCTTTAACATATTACCCGCATCCATTGCGCCATCACCCTTACCAGCGCCGACCATGGTATGTAATTCATCAACGAACAGAATGATCTGTCCTTCTGCTTTAGTAACATCTTTCAATACAGATTTTAATCGTTCTTCAAATTCACCGCGAAATTTTGCTCCCGCGATCAAAGCCCCCATATCCAGTGACAGAACACGCTTACTTTTTAGTCCTTCAGGTACTTCACCATTAATAATACGCTGGGCTAAACCTTCAACCACCGCCGTTTTACCCACACCTGGTGCACCAATTAATACTGGATTATTTTTAGTTCGACGCTGCAAGACTTGAATTGTACGACGAATTTCATCATCACGACCAATCACCGGATCAAGCTTATTCTGCTCAGCTCGCTCCGTAAGGTCGATGCAATACTTATCCAATGACTGGCGATTATCTTCTGCATTAGCATCGTTCACTTGCTCTCCCCCACGGATGTCATCAATCGCTTTATTTAATATTTCTGTATTTAAGCCCTGCTGTTTCAGCAGTTTACCGACAGCACCACGCTCATCTAACGCCACTACAACAAACAGCTCACTGGAGACAAACTGATCTCCCCGTTTCTGCGCTTCTTTATCGATTAGGTTTAATAAGCGCCCTAATTCAGGCGCTATTTGTATATTGCCATCTGGAGATGCGACTTTAGGCTGGTCGGACAAGATGGTATTAAGTTCTTGCTCAAGACCAGGTACTTGCATGCCCGCTTTACGCAACAAGGTACGCACCGAACTGTTTGTTTGCTGCAATAAGGCTAATAATAAATGTACGCTGTCAATTTGATTATGATCATTACCCAGCGCTAAGCTTTGCGCTTCAGCCAAGGCATTTTGTAAACTGGTCGTCAAACGTTCCATTCTCATTAAGATAACTCCGATAATAACAATGATAAATAAAGTAAATACACTCTAGGTTCTGTATAAAAGATGGTGATGAATTATTAATTTTCAAGCTTTATTCAATTGACATGAATCAATCTCATACTAAAAACACATCAGTAGCGGCCAACCTTGACTCATTTGAGAACAAATCACCGATCCCGACAAAACAGGCCTATTAATTTAGTAACTTGGCCTAGAGTGTCATAGTAATTTCAGCCTAATATCATAGAGTGTAGATATGTTATTGATACGCTTGTTCCACAATGGTTTAACCGTTTCAATTATTATACTTTGCCAACATGAGCACTACCGCCAATAACAATAATCCAGGCTGTTTGCATCACTGGCAAATAATGAGCAACCACCGTCATCAATATAAGTGTCATAGAACTACTGTATTGATAGGAATACTGCATTCCGGCTCACCATGATCACATAGGATATTCATTATGCTAAAACATGCTATCAAAGGACTCTGCGCATTACTCATACTCGCGGCTTCGCAAACTTGGGCGAATACTGCCAATATTGATGTTGCAGCAGAGCCCGGTACAGGAGCGGTCAATCCCATTACTGTTCAGGCCATTAGCGGTGAAGCTGAAGGTAATAAATTCTTATCTTTTACGGCCAATATCTTCGATACCATTGAAGACAAAATTACAGGAACAGTTACCGATGTAACCGCCCCTTTTGAAGAGTGGAGTTACAGCCGAGGAATTGGAACCATTCCAGACGCTTGCCAAGCTGGTTACAGCTCGAATGCTGGTTTATGTGCTCAAAACTGCCCTACCGGCTATGATTCAGTTGCCGGGGTTTGTTGGCAGCAGTGCCCACAAGGTTATTCTGATACAGGCGCTTTCTGCACATTGTGGAAATGGTGGCCAAAAACAATTACTAAAAAATCTTGGGTTCAGCCACGCACTTTAATGAGCTGCGCAGCAGGGTCTCAAAAAGAAGCGGGCTTATGCTATGAGCCATGCTCTGAAACCTTTACTGGTGTCGGCCCACTTTGCTTTGGTCAATTTGGCGGCCTAGTCGATCAACAACGTATTCTGGATCAAGCCGGTGCTCAGCAAACTGCTGCACTTGCCGCATCAAGCCAAGGCGGTATCGTTTTAGGCGAAGACCAAATCCCTAAGTTAAAAACTGATATGTCTTTTACGCCTATCGTTTGTGGCCTTGATGCTATTCAAGACGCGTTTGGCTTACCGATTCCAGATCCGGTTAATATGGGTGGCAGCATAGTGAACGCTGCAGGTGACGGCATTGTTGGCGCTATTTCTGATTCCATCGCTAAAGATTCTAGCAGTGCTTGGTTTGTTCCTACATTATCTCAAACTGTATTATTGGATTTTTCCGCTGAAGCAAGCTGCGAAGATGATGGTGTCGTGGCAACCGCTGCTTTGAACTTCAAGCCTAGCGTGACCGTTCAAGCAAGTACTCGTATGTTTGATACAGCACTGCATAGCTTAACCGGTGTTGATCTAGGCATCATGCAGATTTCTTTATACGAACTGATTCCTTTCCGTATTTATGGCACTGTCGGTACAACCCTGGGCGCGGATACCACCATCGCATCAACCGTTGATCGCTCACAGCCTCCTGTCATTATCGACGGTCGTCAGCACGCTAACGCTACTCGCCTAGATGTGATTCCTTCAATGGATTTATGGTTGTCTTCTACCGCGTATATTCGCATCACTAGTTTCTTAAGTTTCATTCCTGACCTTCTACAAGTTGGCGCTGAATTCAAACTTTGGGTCATGGAACTCGCCATGCCTTATTCATTAGAAGAAGGCGTACGTAACGTCGCGGGCATCAATGAAGTATATAAAACAGAGTCTTTAGAAACGGATATTGAATCAGGTCGTGGCTTTGTCAATACGTTCTTAAGAGTGTTAGGTTTCGACATCAATGCTTTTGGTGATGATGCCGATGTTCATTGGGATGGCGTAACTTACCATACGGTTAATTTTGCTACTGAAGAAGCGACGCCTGTCGCTTTATAACTCGTATAATTAACAATTCCTTCTATAAAAGAAGCAATTTCATAAACTAAATAATTAAAGCTCTTGGGTTACACCAAGAGCTTTTTTTTCGTATACAATTCCTCATCGATAGCTAATTGACTAGTCATGAATACTCTAAAAAAAATACTCTTATTTCTCGCCGTCACCCTTGCCATATTTGTCGGCGCATTCTATCTCTACTTGCAAACACTACCGACTGCGCCACCGGATTTTGTCGACAGTGATGAACTCAACAGCTTGAATAACCCGACGCCTTTTAGTTGTTCAAATAACACATCCTTTAATTACGCCTATCAAGTTCATGTCGACATTGAATCAGTATTAAATGATCAACAGATTTACCATTCAGAACTCCAATTCAAAACTCAACTCAGCCAAGCCAGCGACGCGATTATTCAAGGTATTGCCCGTGATATAAATATTAATGAAGGCCAGGGCCCTATTGATATTAAAGACGTTTTTTATCTCAGCCGCGTAGCACCGCAACCTTATGCAGTTTTTACTGCTTTTAACGACCTGGGTTTAAGCGAAAAGCATCCGATGAAAATTTTAGCTCAATTGTTTAAAGCGCTATCAATAGGAGAGGAAGGTAAGAAATATCATTTTGCTTACGATTCTATGCAACGCACCTACAGCTATCATCACCAGCAAAAAGAAGTGAGCCGCAACGCCAGTGTAACAACCACTAACTTAAATAAACTGGCCTCAAGCTTGCAAATGTCTGGTGGTAATAATAACTGGAATGTTG
Source organism: Oleispira sp. (assembly GCA_036960605.1). Lineage (GTDB taxonomy): Bacteria > Pseudomonadota > Gammaproteobacteria > Pseudomonadales > Oceanobacteraceae > Oleispira. The sequence goes on from JBALXI010000033.1 coordinate 15,440, forward strand.
TTCTAGGCGACGACTGCATGCCGATATTGCTCCACTCTGAAGAACGCCAAGGAATTACTGCCGCAGGGCATAATGGGTATATAAAATTCACCATTGATGCCAAGAAAATATCTCCTTTTACAGATCTGTCTAAATTGGAACTGAATAATCTCAGTAATATCAATAATCTTTGGCAAGTCAGAGCGGTCGCCAATGCTAACTTTGAGAAGCCGGTAGAAAGCGAAGAAGAACTATGGTCGATCATTGCCAACTTCTCCAACGATAAAAACAGTGCCAAGCTGATTAAAGCGGCAGAATATTTAATAGAGAATATTTCTCCCGATAGCCTTAGCCAAAAGCTAATAACCGATGATCTGAGCGATAGTGAAAAACGCGACCTCGCCTTTGCCTTAAGTTTATCGGGCCATGATGATGCAGAGAATTACCTGATTGAATCTTTGAATCAATTAACCAGCAATGCGATTAATGGCGACATAAATACCGACCTGCAAAAAGTGCGTTTAATGGTCGCACTGTCTGGTAACGGCCAAGTCAGTGAGCAAGGCTATCAAGCATTAACATCCCTAGCGAACAATACGGATGAAAGCAGTAACGTACGTAATAATGCGCTGATTAATCTTGGATCAAGCTTGCAGCAAATGGAAAACCAGGGACAGAGTCCCGCAGGCTTAACCGAACAGTTAACGACGACGCTATCCCAAGCACTCTCTGGAGAGCAGGCTTCCTCAGCTATTTTAGCCGCTGGCAACGCTAATCTGACTGATTTAGATGATGCCATTGTAGCGAAACTGTCCTCCGTTAATAGCAAAGAACGCTACGCAGCGGGAACCGTACTCGCTCGTAATCCAGAACATACCGATACATTACTGAGCCACCTGCAAAGTGAGCCTTCCGACCTCGTGCGCTATGCCATTATTTCTAATTTAGATAAAAACGAATTATCATCTCAGCAAATAAATCGCTTGGAAGACATTGCCAATACCAGTAGCGAAGACCTTGCGAGGGTGATTCGACAGTTCATTCAATAGTGACCTGTGTGCAAATATCAGATAACTAGAATACGACTATACTCATTGATATTAATCTAATTATTTCAATGAGTATTATATGAAATCCTCTTCTTTACGCCTCAAGCTCATGCTTGCTAGCCTTCTCATGCTCATCGGTATGGCTTTTGTACTCAGCATCAATGTTAACCGAGCTCTGAGCAATACTGGCCAAATGCTCAGTATTAAAACAGAAACAGTCCTTAGAGATGCCGTTTACGACGAGCTAAAGGCTGAATCATTAGGCTATGCGGGTAATGTCGCCAATTATATAAATTCAGCCTATCAAGGGCCTATCGCGACCGCAAAAATACTTGAAAATAGCATCATATCCGATCAACCCTTTACACGCACACAAGTTAACCAGCTCATTCAAACTCAGCTCGGGGCTAATACCTATATTAGCTCGATGTATGCCCAGTTTGAGTCTAATGGATACGACGGTAATGATGAGGCCTATAAGGAAAGTGACGCGGACTATAATACTGTCGGCTCCGGTGCATTAGAAATTTATTGGGTACGTGATAGGCAACAACAACTTATTCAATATCGAGTTGAAGATTCTGCTGATAAATACACCACTAAATTAAACGAGTTTGGTATCCGCGAATCTGAATGGTACCTATGTACAAAAGATAAAAAGGCGCCCTGTGCGATGGAGCCTTATATGTATGAAATTGAAGCAGGCTATGAAGAACTCATGACCAGCCTAATCGTTCCCATTTTAGTCAACAATCAGTTTCAAGGCGTCGTCGGCGTTGATGTCAATCTACCAAAATTCCAAAAGCTAACCGAAGAGTTGAGTCAGTCGTTATTTAACGGTGCCGCCAAAGTAACCTTATTAAGCGAGATAGGCTTAATCGCAGGCAGCAGCCATTATCAAAATAAAATCGCTCGCCCGTTAAAAGAAGCACTACCTGAACTTGCAGAGTCTTTTTTGCAACTAGACGATAAAAATAACTTTATTGAAACAGATACTGACTTTGTCATTAGCAAAAACATCAACATAATCGCTTCGGGTAATCAGTGGCAATTCATCATTGAGCTGCCTAAGGACGTTGCATTAGCAAGAGCAAAAGAGCTTATTAATGAACTAGAAACAAGCTTTAGTAGCATCAACAACCAGCAAATTATTTTAGCGGTTATCGTTTCAGCCATTGCCGCATTTATTATGACTTGGCTAATAAAGTCGATCGTGCAGCCATTGTATGAATTACGCAAACGTATCGATAACTTAGCCAGTGCTGATGGTGATCTCAGTCAACACATAAAACTAGAAACTCATGCTGAACTCATTGCATTAAGTGGGGGATTTAATCTATTTTTGCAAAAATTAAGAAGCATGATTAATGAACTTAAAAGTGTCAGCCACGAAGTACGAAGCTCTTCTATTAACAGTGAGAAAATCACGGTAGAAACAAACAAACAAACTAACCAACAACAACAAGAAATATCCAGCGTGGTAACGGCTACCAATGAAATGTCAGCAACGTCTAATGAGGTTGCTCGTTTAGCGCAGTCTTCTGCTGATGGTGCAAAGCTAGCACAAGAAATTATCCACAAGTCTCAATCAGCGTTATCAACCGCCGTTGATGGGGTAAGAAATTTATCTTTAGATATGAGCAATGCGAGTGAATCCATTTCTCAGGTGGCATCGCGTAGCGAAGACATCACCCGCATTATTGATGTGATTAAAGCCATTGCAGAACAAACTAACTTACTTGCACTTAATGCCGCCATTGAAGCCGCTAGAGCCGGTGAACAAGGACGCGGCTTTGCAGTGGTTGCCGATGAAGTACGTAGCCTCGCATCGAAAACACAGAACTCGACTGACGAAATTAATTCTATGATTCAAAGCCTGCAAGCAGAAGTTTCGAAAGCCGTTACGATTATTGATAACAGTAGCGCTAAAGCAGAAGAAAGTGTTGAGCAAACGAACCTAGCCTTTAGCTCATTAGAAGAAGTGGTCAGCGCGACCAACAGCATCACCGACAATGTCGATCAGGTTGCTACGGCTGCAGAAGAGCAAAGCCAGGTAGCAGAAGAAATAAATAAAAACTTGACCATTATTGGCGATGCGGCCGATACACTCGCTCAGCTATCGGATCAATCCCAAAAAAGTAACCAGCACCTCATCACTCAAGTCGATTCGTTAGATGCACAGTTGGGTCAGTTAAAAACTTAATCATTCTAGGCCTAAGCGTTCGGTTTAATCGCTTACGATATAACTTAATAGGATTAGTGTTTTTGTTTTAATAACACACTAATCCTTCCCTTGCTTCCCGCCTTGAATCCCTCTATAAATAAAGAGTCTCTTCTTAATTTATGGGGATAATTATGATCGTGGATACCTCAAGTAAAAACAGCTACCGAGATTGGTTTGTTCCGTTTGAGTGTGACCAAATCAGTTTACGCCAAGGTTTAGCCAGCTTAGATCAGCTAGGTGCGCCTGCGGAAGAGATTCCGCTTATCGTACGTTTATTGGAAAATCCAGAAGGCTTAGGCTTATTACCGGGTAGCGTTAGCCTTCATCAACACGATTGCATTCACTTAATATTAGGTCGTGGTCTATTACCCAAAGATGAAGCGTTTATTATTGGCTTTACCATGGGCAGTACTAAGCGCCTTTCCACATGGGAAGAAAGATTATTCTCATGGATAAGCCATCATTTTTACCCTGACATTTATCGTTTTAGCGAAGAAGACTTAGCCATTTTCAAAGATGCCATTCACCTCGCTCAGGTTAGTCATTGCCAAGCCTTTGATACGATAAACTTTGATCACTATCTTGATACGCCACTAAAAGAAATTCGCAAAGACATTGGTCTGGAAGTCGATCTTATTCAAACCTACTATGCGTTAGAAAAAAATCGCTATCCCCATGCAAAAGAAAGTCAGCGCTTATTACTGTCTAATACGGCCAGCTTTATTGCTTAGCCCTAGCTAAAATATAAAAGAAAAATACGCATAAAAAAGGGGCTATCATCCGTATGATAGCCCCTCTCTTTTTTTGCACAGCGACTTATGTACTCACAGTTTATTCACTCACTATTTATTTAAAACTCAACAATAGATCGGAAGCATAGAGTACTAAACAGCAACCACTGCGATTTCTGCAGGCACTAAAGACGCTGTATTAGCACGCTGAATTGCCGGAGAGCTAACCTTAGTCAGGCGGTTTGCTTTATCATCGGTTTTATACGAAACACCATGATTATGTTCTGTCGATTTTTCTTTCACCGTCTTAACAAAAAACCAATCTGCCTGAGCACGCTCTTCGGTGACATCCAAAATAAAGAAACCGTTATGCACCATGTCACAATATTTCAAATGCGGGCTACTGGATTTAAGCGCCGCTGCAGCAATATCACCAATCACTGGCGGTAACGCCGGTGACGAGACTGATGGCGTTACGAATTCAACCGCCAGCGAACCTTCACCGGTATCCCCATTGTAATAACGCTTATCAAATGGGTCATGGGATAAATCAGCCACCCACGTCGAGTGAATATCGCCGGTTAATACCACCATATTATCGATATTATTATCGTCGATAAAATTAAACAAACGCTCACGAGTTGCCGTATAGCCGTCCCAAGTATCAAGGAAGAAAGAGATACCGCCGCCCAAACGATCCGGTAACGCAACGGGTCCCAATTGCTGAATTTGCACTTGCTGACCTAAAACCTTCCATTTAGCGGTAGAAGACTTCAATTGGTTATGCAGCCACGCTTCTTGCTCAAAACCCATTAACGTACGGTTTTCGTCATGACGAATCTGCTGAGCATACAAGCCACTCGGTTGCTCATCACGCCCTTCTACTCGAGTATCCAACATTAACAGATCAACTAGATTACCAAACGGCAATTTACGATAACAAGAGCCTAAATCCTCAGGCTGATGACGAATCGGCATCCACTCAAAATACGCTTGCTTGGCTTTCGCTTTACGCACTAAGAAGTCGCCTTCGCCATCATTATGATTGCCCGCACCTTCTTTCCAGGTATCGTTGGCAAACTCATGATCATCCCAAGTCACGATAAAAGGATACTGCTGGTGTACCGCTTGTAAATCTTCGTCGCGCTTATAAAGGTTATGGCGTTGACGATAATCCGTCAGTGATACAATTTCATGTTTCGGCAATAAAGCACGCTGCAACTCTAATGACTTTTCACCATAGCCACCCTGCTCATACTCATAAATATAATCGCCAAGGTGCACAATCGCATCCAAGTCATTACGTTCAGCTAAAATACGGTACACATTAAAATAGCCATGAGGGAAGCTCGAACACGATACCACCGCTAAACGCAGGTGATCTAATCCTGTTTCTGCTGCAGTTTTAGTACGACCAACAATTGACTGTTTATTGCCCGCTGAAAACTGGTAGTAATACCAAGTATTTGGTAATAGACCATCGGCATCAACTTTTACGGTGAAGTCTTTCGATGAATCAGTCGTCACTACTCCACTATTAACTTCTTGCTGCATTTCAATATCATCACAAATGCGCCAGCTAACTTCAGTCTCAGCATTAATTTGTGGGGATATTCTCGTCCATAATATGACTCGATCATTTAATGGATCACCGGATGCAACACCATGACCAAAATCGACAATCACTCTCTCTGCTAGAGGATCGACAGCAGGTTTACTACTCATCCCTAGTGTTTGACCAGAGACCGCCGCTGACGCACTGAAAATACCGGCATTTTTTAATAAATTTCTACGTGATACAGACATAATTATTCCCTAAAATCCTTTTAGCCTAAATTTCATTTAACTTATAAAAATTAGTTAGCATTACGAATAATGGTTTGCTGATGAGCAACAATATAGTCACCTTCAGCATTTAACTGATAGGCGGTACCCCGAAATTCATCGCCTTCTATTTCTATATAAAAGAAGCCCAGCGTTTCATCGGCCTGCCAATAGGATTGATTACGATCTGGATTACTGAAGCTTCGACTCTTGGCACCGGCACCTGAAACCATGTGGAATGTTTTGCCACAGCTTTGCACAGGTCGTAACCACTGCATGTCATGGTCATGGCCAGCGATAATGACATCAACGCGATTACAGACTTCTTGCTCTAAGAAATCTTTGTAATTGCCCCCGAGTCCAGCGACATAATCGTACAGTCCGGCATTACCATGAGAACCATTTGACATATAAGGGTGATGAGCAAAGGCGATTTTCCATTTGCCTAACGTCTGCTTAATCGTGTCATCAAACCATGCAGCTTGTTTTTTCTTATACGGCAGCTGCCAGTAGTCTTTATTGAGATCAGACAAGGTCGCAAGAGGATTGGAGTCTAGGGAAAAGAAATCAACCAGAGGTTGTTCGTCCGTTAAAGGTGCACTGAAATGGTAATAACGTGCAGGCATATTCCACTTATTACTGTGACGCTCTTCTTTATAATGATAATCAACTTGGAACTCACCTTTTTTATTGCTTAAGCCGCCACCCGCAAAATACGAATTATCATGGTTACCCAAGGTCATATAAAACGGAAAGTTGAGGTTCTCGTACGGTTTTTCAAACTTATCGAGCCATTGCTCATCGTCTACAGAATCAACACCGGATTCGTAGATATTGTCGCCAAGGCCCAGTGCAAAATCGCAACCGCGGCTGGCACACACCTTTTCGATGGCATTAGCCACTTGATACTGCCCTTCTTTACCTGTGCCAGTATCGCCCACCGCAATAAAGCGAACCACTTTACCAGCAGCCTCAATACCTTCAACATCGACTTTAGGCGTATTCGACATAGCCAGAACTTGGCTCGAGAGTGTTATTGTTAGTAGCGATATCAGCGCGGGAAAGGTCTTCTTTCCCTGATATTTGGGTGTGGTGAGTTGCATCATCATGCTCCGGTTTTTTATAATATGAGCCACAGCTTAATGGCAACATATTACAACTTTGTTATTATTATATTTCTGTATGCCGTCCGATCAACAATACAAACTGGTACGAACATACTAGATCTTATTTAAGCCTCTCAAGCCTTTATGCGCAATAGAAGATCGAACCAATTATTCAGACTATTTGAGCCAACTTATATCGCTTAAAAAGGTACCGTTCATAATCATGCAATTTAACGACATGCAGTTTAAAAAAAGCGACTGTTTAAAACTCAATCAATTTTATAAACAACATAAAGATAAGGCTCGAGCAAAACCGACAGATACCATCCATGTCGCGATTGAAGGGGATGTTATCCATGCGGGATTAAGACTGCTGAGCTATGGTGACTATTTTTTTCTTCGCAGTGTCTTCACCGCCCCCGCTATTCGTGGCCAAGGAGTGGCGAGTAAACTATTAAGTCACACCCTTAGTGAGTACTCACAAGCGATCTATACTCTCCCTACACCCGCTGCGATTGGCTTATACCAACGACTGGGCTTTAAGGCCGTTGAGGAGGAGAATATTCCGACAGAATTGGTCGTCAGCTGCCGACGATTTAGACAATCATCACCGGCCTCTACAGTCATGGTGATTAACAAATGAGTCAGGTAATATGCTCGACTGTCTATTTCACCCTATCATTTACACTAGCAGCTCTCTTAGAAGAGCAATAATGAGGCTTATTTCATGGCTACCGATAATCGTCTAACCAAAGCAGTTAAAACATTTAATAGTTTTCCTCAATCTATTCGTACCTTCGCGCTTTCAAAAGCAATGGGCCACGTGATTAAGTACGCTGGAACGTCAGGCTTACGTTTTGAAAAGCTCACCCCAACTGAGTGTATTATTGTTATTCCTAACCGTAAAAAAGTTCAAAACCATATTGGCAGCGTACACGCAGCGGCCATGGGACTATTAGCAGAAACGGCAACGGGCTTTATGACCGGACTGACCGTACCGGATAATCGTATCATTGTGATTAAATCGATGAATCTTGAATATTTAAAGCAAGCAACGGGCGATATGACAGCGATTGCTACTTATAGTGATGAGCAAGTAGCGTTCATTAAGAATAATGACAAAGGTGATATCAATGTTCCGGTTGTTATTACCGATGAGAAAGGCATTGAGACCGTGAAAGCGACGATGGTATGGGCTTGGGCACCTAAGCGTAAGTAATACCTTGAAGTGAAGCATTGGCTGTCAAAGCAAAAAAAAGCCGCAATTCAAATTGCGGCTTTTTTATAGATTCGAGAAGTTCTGGTAAGAACCAGAATTCCGACTTATACCTTCCAAGTACGTACCGTCTCAAAACCATAGTCGTTAATCCAATCTTCTAATTGACGAGGATTACGTTTGATTTTTTCAATAGTTTCATGAGTTGCCGGATTCTTATAACGACCAACGGCTAATTTTGGCTTAGGTAAGGTGGAGACTTTCTCTTTAGTACCTTCTTTACGGCTGTCTTTCTTAAGCGCCTTTTCAAAATGCTTCTTTAACGTCTCATATATACGACCAGGTCTTTCTGTTTTACCCAGATCTTGGATCCAATTGGCGATTTGATCGCCACGAGAAACGTAAAGTTCAGCTTCCGTTAACGCCATTTGGTTGCATAAACGCTGAATGGTTTGATCAAACTCAGTAAATCCTTCGATTTTTTTCTCTTGATCGAGTTTTAATTGTTCTAACTCTGCAATTTTTTTCTTATGTAATTCTATTTCTTTATCGAGTTCTTGCTGAATTCCGCTCACGCCAATCCCCTAATAATAGATATTTTTAATGTTAATGGTCGATATTTCGGAAAATTATACGCTGAAACAGGCCTAATGAAAGCAGATTGTCCTAAACCCATATTATTATGATTTTTACCACTATTTAAGTGTTGTTTTTGACTGTCCTGAGCTAAAGTCTTATTTCTGCTTTTTTTGCCTCCTCAGTCTATTATCTGAGTGTTCTCTAGGGTAGAATTCGCGCGTTTTTAATCCGACGGAGGAGTTATGGAACTTCTAGCCGAACAAGGGCATATTTTTATCGCCCTAGCGTGTATTTTTGGTCTTTTCATGGCATGGGGTATTGGTGCCAACGATGTTGCGAATGCGATGGGAACCTCAGTGGGTTCTAAAGCAATCACCATCAAACAAGCAATTTTAATTGCCATTGTGTTTGAATTTGCCGGTGCGTTTCTCGCCGGTGGAGAAGTAACTGCCACGATTCGAAAAGGCATTATTGATCCTTCTGCACTTAATGACTCTCCTGAACTACTCGTTTTCGGAATGCTCGCTTCTTTATTAGCGGCAGGCATCTGGTTATTGGTCGCCTCTATTAAAGGTTGGCCTGTTTCAACCACTCATTCAATCGTCGGCGCAATTGTCGGCTTTGCAGCCGTCGGCATCGGCGTAGAAGCGGTTGCTTGGGGCAAAGTAGGCACCATTGCTGCCAGCTGGGTTATCTCACCTATGCTTGCAGGTAGTATTGCCTTTGTCTTGTATAAGACAGTTCAGCATTGGATTCACGATACTGAAAATCCATTTGAACAATCTAAGAAGGTGGTTCCTTTTTACATCTTCCTCGTGGGTTTCATTATTTCCATGGTTACCCTAGTGAAAGGCCTAAAACACATTGGTCTTGATATCGGTTTCCAGCAATCTATCTTCTTGTCTATCGCAGCAGGAATTATCATTACCTTTATCGGCATCTTCTTTGTTAATCGCGTACACGCGGATCCTGAAACGAGTGAAGAAGTACATCTTGCCAACGTTGAAAAAGTATTTGCTGTATTAATGGTCTTCACCGCTTGTGCCATGGCTTTTGCCCACGGTTCTAACGATGTTGCTAATGCCATTGGGCCAGTAGCCGCTATTTATAGTGTTGTAAGCAGCTCAGGTGAGATCGCCGCTAAAGCAGCGGTTCCCGCTTGGATCTTGTTGATTGGTGGTATCGGTATCGTTGTTGGCCTAGTGACTTATGGCCACAAAGTAATCGCCACAGTCGGCACCGGCATCACGCAGTTAACGCCTAGCCGTGGCTTCGCTGCAACGTTAGCCGCTGCGACAACGGTTGTTGTGGCTTCAGGAACGGGCTTACCGATTTCGACGACACATACCTTAGTCGGCGCGATTTTAGGTGTGGGTTTGGCGGTGGGTCGTGAATCACTGAATTATCGCCAAATCGGCGCTATCTTCATGTCTTGGTTGGTCACCCTGCCCGCAGGTGCTGCACTTTCTATCTTCTTCTTCTTTATCTTCAAAGCAATTTGGGGTTAAGAAAAAGAATTTAAAAAACCGGGCACTGCCCGGTTTTTTTTTGCCTCCCATCTACAAAAGAGACTCAATAGCCCGCATGGCGATTAAATCAACTGTAATTAAGCTCGACCTGACCATCAGTGATATGGACAGAGACTATTATCAGCAGCACACCCTGACAATGGCTCAGCATCCATCAGAAACCGAGCAGCGTTTAATTCTGCGGACGATTGCCTTCACGTTATTTGCACGCGAGGGCTTGCAGTTCACGAAAGGGCTCAGTGATGACAGTCAGCCTGATTTATGGCAGAAGAGTTTAATTGATGATATCGAATTGTGGATTGACCTTGGCCAGCCTGATGAGAAACGCATCCGTAAGGCTTGCCATAAAGCCAAGCAGGTGGTTATTTTCTGTTACGTGGATAATGCTGCGAAAATGTGGTGGAAAGGCGTAGAGGGGAAAGCAAAAGGCTTTAAGAACTTATCCGTTTATCATATCAGCACCGAGCAATACAGCACCCTCGACCAGTTGATGAAACGCCATCTGGTACTAAACGCCAGCATTCAGGATGCTGAACTTTGGCTGAGTGATGATCAAACCAGTTTACACATCACCCCAGAGCAGTGGCTATAACCCCTTTCTATTCAGCCCTTCTGTTAATCAACAAGGGCTAGATCAAGTTCACCATTGCGCATCATTTCACGGCTTCGTATTCGATTACGGCCCGCCGCTTTCGCTTTATACAAGTGGCCATCGGCAATTGCATATAAGCTTTCTAAATCTCGACCATCATCTCCATATTCTGCAGCACCAATACTGACACTTAGCGGAATAAGTTTATCAGCTCGGGCATAAGGAACATCGGCAATATTTTTACGAATGGTTTCAGCAATACTAATGGCCCTCTCTAAACTGGCCCCAGGCAGCAACACACCAAACTCTTCTCCCCCTAAACGACAGGCAAGATCCGTTTTACGTAAGCGATGCTTGATCGTAGCGGAGACGTATTTAAGCACTTCATCCCCAACATCATGACCATGGTTATCATTCACATGTTTAAAATGATCAAGGTCTAACAGTAATAATGATAGGTCGGTGCCATTGCGTATCGCATGATTTCGCTCACGTTCAAACACATCTAAAAAGCGGGTTCTATTCGCCAGCGACGTAAGGTTATCGGTCGTGGCTAAATGCAATAACTTTCGGTGAGCCCGCGTACGGCTAACTTCGTACACATGGGAAAATACTAATAGCGCGATTCCGGCCAAAATAACATTACTGGTCGCGATAAGATTAAAAATGGCGTCATTCTCATGAAACCGCCCAATGAATAATAAATAGCCTATCGACATGAATATAATCGACATGAATAATCCATACCAACGCCCTAATAACAAATGCGATAATACCGGAATAACCAGAATCCAAACATACGCGGTTTCAGAGGAAGCTGGGCTTGTTAAGGGATAAAGTAACATGGAGTAAAGAGGTATCAAAAAGAACATGGATACCTTGAATTGCTGCTGATCGTTACGCGCAAAGGGAAATAAAACGACAGAATATAGCGCTAATATTATTTCAGCCATCGCTAATGAAGTATTTTCCTGCCAATTTAAGACACTAAAGAAGAGCCCAAAGACAATCGTCACAGACAATAACAGTTGCAAGACACTGCGCCGATGAGACCTATTAGGCAAGACCACAACACCTTCATCAAAATTTCGATGATCAGGTCGACTCTGATCATCGCTAATAAATTTCATATTGCTCATCCATTATCTTAATCACCTATTAATTCCTTTTAAAAGACGCGGCCATACTATCCTAGAGGGGCTCTACTTTGATAAAAACACTTCGACTTCATCCGCCCAAGCCAGCCAAGCTTGCTCCCCCAAAATACCTCGCCTAAGGGTCAAGAAAGGCAGTACTAAACCTTTTCGTTCACGATTGTCGAGGGTTTGATATTGCTGTTCAATATCCAACATTATCGCTAAGGCTTTATTATGCTGTTCTCGGTGCTGTCTCATTTCATTTAGCAGAACAGTATTATCTAATAGGTGGCCACCATATAACTTGACCAATAAACTGTCATTGATCTTTTGCGGCTTACACGCCTTATTTAACCAAGCTAACAGGTCTTTATGTCCTGCCTTCGTCATTGTATAAATTTTTCGGTCAGGCTTACCTTGCTGGGTTTCTAGGGTGCAATCAATCAGCTCCTCTTGATACATTACCTTCAACTGCTGGTAAATCTGCTGATGACTGGCCTGCCAGAAAAAACCTAAACGCTGCTTAAAGCGCTTTAATAAGTCATAACCACTGCCGGCTTCTGTCTCAAGCAGAACCATTATTGCATGCTTCAACGACACGAATCACCTCACTTGCCTACTGTAATCGCGCAAGAATATCACGATACTATGCAAGTATTTGCATATTTAACTTTTCTTGGTTAACCTAACCTCAGACCATATGCAATTAATTGCATAATAAATAAGATTAAGGAATCCACATGGCTAAAGTAAAGGTTAAGACCGGTAAACGTTTTCGCGCTTCTCGTGCAGAAAAGCACTACGATACTATCATTATTGGTTCCGGCATCGGTGGCCTCGCCAATGCGGCATTCCTATCGTTACTGGGGAAAAAAGTCTGCGTATTAGAACAACACTATACTGCTGGCGGCTATACCCATGCCTATGATCGCGAAGGTTATGAGTGGGATGTCGGCGTGCATTATGTTGGCGAAGTGCATAAGCCATCTACCTTACGCCGTGTCTTTGATGTGATTAGCGAAGGTCGCCTTGAATGGGCGGCCATGGAAGATGAGTACGATAAAGTAATCATCGGTGAAGACGAATATGGTTTTGTTGCCGGGCGAGAAAATTTCAGCAACATGCTTAAAGAGCGCTTCCCTGGGGAAGAAAAAGTTATTGATGCCTACATTCAATTGATACGAGATATCAGCCGCTATACACCCAAATTTTTTGCCGGCCAAGGTATGCCTCGCTGGATGGCGAGCCTGTATAACAAAATTCGTCCTTTACTCGTCCCCAAGCAATTTTTTCAAACCACCCGCGAAGCCTTAGAAGCACTAACCTCAAACCAAAAGTTAATTTCTGTATTAACTGGCCAATGGGGTAATTATGGTCAAGCCCCTGTCGATGCGGCCTTTCTAATGCATGCATTGATTGCCAAGCACTATCTAGCAGGCGGTGCTTATCCTGTTGGCGGCGCGTCTCAAATTGCCCGTACCATTATTCCCACGATTCAAAAAAGTGGTGGCGAAGTATTCACCTACGCTGATGTTAAAGAAGTATTAGTAAAAGATAACAAGGCTTATGGCGTTAGAATGGCCGATGATACTGAAATCACCGCCGATAACATCGTCAGTAACGCTGGCTTTTATAATACGGTTAAAAAGTTATTACCGGTGGGCGTTCAAAATCGTCTAGGTGTAGATTCGTGGTTAAAGAAAGTCTCGCCCTCTTCCGCTCACTTCTGTATCTATGCTGGCTTCAAAGGCACATCGGAAGAACTGGGTTTAACAACAACGAACTTGTGGATTTACCCTGACGGTGACCACGATAACAACTTGAAAAAATATCAAGCGGACTATAACGAAGACTTTCCTTTGGTCTATATTTCTTTCCCATCCGCTAAAGATCCTGATTGGAATAATCGCTACCCAGGAAAATCGACTGTTGAAGTTGTGACGCCGGCCAACATGGATTGGTTCAAACAGTGGGAAGGCAGCCAGTGGCAGAAACGTGGTGAAGATTACGAGTCATTTAAAGCGCAATTTGCCGAGCGTTTGATGGAAAAACTGTATCAGCGCCACCCTCAATTACGCGACAAATTAGATTATTTTGAGCTATCAACACCACTTTCAACGAACTGGTATCAGAAGACCAACGCCGGAGAAATGCTGGCCCTTGATCATTACGTAGATCGCTTTAAACAACCTTTCCTACATCCAATCACTCCGGTTAAAAACCTGTACATGACAGGTTCAGACATCATGACCGCCGGTGTGGGTGGTGCGATGATGGCTGGTATGATGACGACTTGTGCGATGCAGGGACGTAAAGCTGGAGACGTGGTGAAGCTTTTGAAGAACTATCAAGAAAAAACTAACATTCAAGAAAAAGAAAGTACTGAAGACGGCTCTAAAAATAAACAAAAGCCTGAATCCCAAGAAACGGAAAGAGCATCCGTCTCTTAATTTAATGCGCGCTCATTATCTCAATGAGTGCGCGCTCCTAAGCGCTCTACTTTCACCACGGCACTCTGATTTAATTTCAGTTTTGACCTCAGATTTTCCTCTGATTCTGCATGATGAATAGCCACTTCCATATCGACCTTACCTTCTCGTACCAGATCAAACAATGCCTGGTCGAACGTTTGCATTCCCGTCGTATGTGATTTCTCCATCGCTTCTTTCAACTGTATGATTTTTCCGTTGGCGATCAGTTCTTTTGATTTTGGAGTGCCTAATAAAACTTCCACGACAGGTATTCGCCCGCCTTTCGTCGTCGGTACTAAACGTTGTGATGCGATACAAACTAAATTATTTGAAAGATCTTGTAAGACTTGATTACGACGGGAATCTGGGAAGAAATTAACAATACGATCAATCGCTTGATTGGCATTATTAGCATTCAAACATGAAATCACCAAGTGGCCGGTTTCGGCATAATTCAATATATACTCCATGGTTACCTGATCGCGAATTTCTCCTACTAAAATAACGTCAGGTGCTTGGCGTAAGGTATTTCTTAAGGCGTCATGAAAGTTGCGCGTATCCACCCCCACTTCACGCTGGCTAATAACTGATTTTTTATGTTTATGAACAAATTCAACCGGATCTTCGATGGTAATAATATGCCCCATCGACAGCGAATTTCTATGATCAATCAATGCCGCTAACGACGTTGTTTTACCAGAACCGGTCGGTCCTACAAAAAGTATCAAACCACGTTTGGCCATTATAGTTTCTTGTAATATGCTCGGTAAACTCAAACTTTCAAAGCTAGGAATATCCATTTTAACATTGCGTATTACCATAGAAACCTGATTGCGCTGATGAAAAATATTCACTCGAAAGCGCCCGATTCCCGCTAGCGACAAAGCAATGTTCAACTCAAGATCATGTTCGAAAACTTTCTGTTGCTCCTCATCCATTAGGTGCTTTGCCATCGCGCCCACCTCCCCTGGCTGCAAAGGTTCATCTCTTAAAACTTTCATTTTTCCATTAAACTTTGCGCAAGGAGAAGCGCCTGTAGTGAGATAAAGATCGGAGCCATCATGACGAGCGAGTGCATTAAGATAGGGAGTTAATTCGATCACGGTAGCATCCTTATGTTAATAATGATTATTAATCAGCATTAATAGCATAGGCGGCATGAATGGTGGATGGAAAAGAGCATTCAGACATAAACACCCTCAATGAAATAACTAAAATATATAAATACACTTTATCCCTATAAAACAGCCTTTTAACCCTTTTAAAAACGCCGCTCTAATTTTCTCAATAATCACCTGTCATGTAAGTCAGGCACTGTAATAAAAAGCTTAGAGCCAACGCCTTACCTTCGAGCAGTATTGGATAAAGTCTTGACCAAATAATTCCGCCATCACCTCTTCTTCCGGTTTGATTTGAAAGAGTGAAATATAAATAAAGAAGCTGACGGCACCACTATAAGCCAAGATAGTATCAAGAAAATCAGCCCAACCTAATAAGACTAATAACATACCTAAATACATTGGATTACGCGTAAACTGATAAACTCCACTAGCGACCAAGCTAGACGATTTCCTAGGGTCTAACGGGTTAATGGTTGTTTGATGTTGCTTAAACTCTTTCACCCCTGACAAAGCCAGTAGGATACCCGCAAGAACAAAAATCAAAGACCAGATTAAACTTTCTACTTCTGCCGTCTGCTGCTGTAAAAAATCCAAATCTCTTTGCGCGACAAACCAAGCCAACAGGCCTGAAAGAAACATAATAATTGGGGGAGGACATTTTAAACGTAAAAATTTCATATTCTTTTTCTCAAGTTGTATCTATAAAGTTTTCATATTTTATTGATATGACGAATTAACAACTGCACACTTTGCACACCCCGAAACTCATTGATATCCAGCTGATAAGCACATTCAATTTCCTGACAAGATTCATCTATCCAGTCATCAAGGCTAATATTAAACGCTATGCCATCGACACATTGCTGCGAGCCGATAATACCGAGGGTTAACTTAAGATGATTAGTACCGACAATTTTTTGATTAATGATCGTAAATTTTCCGTCGAAAATAGGTTCAGGAAATTGTTGCCCCCAAGGCCCGGCATATTTAAGCATCCCCGCTAGATTTAAATTAAAGTCCGTCACGCTTAACTCACCATCACTTAAAATGACTTGATCTAGCTGATCGGCTGTCATCAATTCATGACAGACTTGATCGAATTCGTGCTGAAATTCTTCATAATGCTTTAACTTAATACTTAACCCAGCAGCCATCGCGTGGCCCCCAAACTTGGTCAAAATATCAGGGCGACGTTTAGCGATTAAATCCAACGCATCACGAATATGTAAGCCAGGAATTGAGCGCGCCGAGCCTTTTATTTCTTGCTGCTCTAACGGTTCTCCCTCGGCTAAGTCGGCATTAGCAAAGGCAATAATAGGGCGATGCACCTTATCTTTAATGCGCGAGGCTAAAATACCAATCACCCCTTGATGCCAATCACCGTCATGTAAACACAAGCCCCAAGGTAAGTGCTTATTGTCAGCGCCGTCATCATACTGAGCAAGCCGTTGTGACTGCAGCCAAGTCATTGCTTGCTCCTGCATGTCGCGCTCGATATTTTTGCGCTCTTCATTAAGGCTGTCTAATTCTTCAGCATATTGCAGGGCTAAGGCATCATTGTCGGTTAATAAACACTCAATGCCCGTTGCCATATCGTCTAAGCGTCCAGCAGCGTTTAATCTTGGGCCAATCGCAAAGCCCAGATCACTGGCGACTAAATTGTGCGCTGATTTTCCTGCAATTTTTAATAACGCATTAACACCGGAGATACCCTTACCAGCGCGAATTCTCTTTAAGCCTTGGTCGATTAGAATACGATTATTCTTATCCAGCGGCACCACATCGGCGACCGAGGCGAGCGCCAAAAGATCCAGAAACTGAGCCATATTTGGCTCTGCTCTATTAACAAACCAGCCCCGCGTTCTTAGCACTGTTCGTACTGCCGTCATCACATAAAAAATAACAGCACAACCACAAGCAGCCTTAGATTCAAATTCACAGGCCGGTTGATTCGGGTTCACGATCGCATCGGCACTAGGCAATTCATCGGCGGCCAAGTGGTGATCGGTCACAACCACTTTAATCCCAGCCTCTTTAGCCGCTTTCACCCCTGCTATAGAGGATATTCCATTATCAACTGTAATTAATAATTGCGGCTGCATATGAAGAGCCACTTCAACAATTTCGGGGGTTAGGCCATAACCGTATTCAAATCGATTAGGAACCAGGTAGCAGGCCTCATGAGCACCAAATTGACGTAATGCCCGAATAGCCAAGGCCGTACTCGTTGCGCCATCCGCGTCAAAATCACCGACAATTAAAATACGCTCTTGCTGCATAATCGCATCAGCAATAATGTTCGCAGCTTTATCAATATCGTATAGGCGATGAAAAGGTAACAATCCCTTGAGCCCATATTGAAGATCGTCATTAGATTGTATGCCTCGAGCTTGGTAGATCGAGGATAAGATAGAGTGGACATTATCGAGTGGAGTTGTAGCAGGATCGAGAGCATGACGCTCGATTTTAACAGACATAATAGGCGCCTAGAATCGTAATATCAGCAGTCTACTAGGCTTGCTAACTAGGTTCTAGGGCATTCCCTTAAATTAGAGCGATGTGAAGCCTACAAAGCTCTCTTATTCTTTACAAATCGTGAGTACTGCTGCTCAACTAGCGACTGTTTTAATTGTCCCTGTTTGCGGCTAGCAATAAAGTAGGTTTTATAATCCGACATAATTGCTCTGTTTTTTTGTTCGATGCCGATAAGGGTATTCGTATTACTGGCTAACAGCGTCGTTACTTTCATGTCATCAGCCATACTAGGTGACACACAAGAAAACAGAGTTAACATCAAAAATACCTTATTCATAGCGACTCCAGCCGATTAAATAAAACTTAACTTGAATCTACAGCCTAGTTCAGAAAAACGAGAATAAAAACTAAAATTGCTAATATTCCAAATTTTGTTAACTAGACCCAGTTCAAGCTACTACTTATATCTTATACGCTGTCGAGACTAGGCTACGAATATGTCATTTTGATGAATCATTAGATTAAAATAATTTCTTAAACTTCTCCTTGGCCTCTTTTTCTAACTGCTTCTTCTTTTTATCGGCCGCGGCCTTTGCCTTAGCGCGTGCTTTGCGCTTCTCTTCAGCTAACTTCGCTTGCTGAGCCTTTTTCTCTTGCTCTAGCTTACTCTTGGCATCCGCCTTCTGTTGGTCTTGAAAAGAGGATAATTCAGAACCCGCTAATTGCTTTAACTTAGCCTGCTTCTCACCCAGAGAACCATTAGCCAAGTCCATTGCTTTTAACTGTTCTTTATAATCGCCGCCATACGCTAACAATTTATCGTTAAGCGCTGACTTTAATTGAGCTTCGAGTTCTTGCTGCTTTTCTTTTAATCGTTGGTTAAAAGCTTGGCTTAGCTGCGTATCAAGATCCGATTCAATGCTAATATCAGGTGCGGTCAAAGCCCCTTTTGCCTTGCCCTGAATATCAAAATGATCAATTTTCGCCAACGCTTTAGCCATCTCAACAGCGACTTGAGTTTTATCTTTTGAACTAAATTTAGCCCGCGTAAATTGAGCAATGGTATTCGCATCCACTGCGCCAGAAATCAGCTCAGCCTGACCAATAATATCAAGCTGACTGCGATCGAGTTTTAATCCCATCGCACCGACATCATAATTATTCAATGCCATGCCTTTAATATTTAAATCAAACACATCCTTACCCGGAGCTACTCGATGATCGAGAGAGCCTGTTAGATCTAACGACTGAATATCTTTTAATCCCTTGCCGGTTGCTACAATCCGAGTTGGGCGATCGATAATGTCTTGCTGATGAGTAATGTCATAAATTGAAACCGCCACTTGCCCAGCATCCAACTGCAGCGCTAGCTGTACTTGGCGAATTAATAGATCGGGTAACGGGCGATCCGTTGCATAATGGACAAAACGACCTTCACTTCTAGCCGTCTCCGACTCATCCTGAGCGGCTACCGTTTCTGCATCATCAGACACTAAAAACGGACGGGCTTTCTCATACCAATACAGCCCTTCTTGTGACCATTCTCCAACTTTATCACCAAATAATAATCGGCTCAGATTAGCCACGCCGGCGCCATCCAACTTATACTTACTTTTTAGATTATTGAAATCTTCAGCCGGGGCTTTTTGTAATCCAGACCACTGGCCTTGCAGTTCTTTTTTGCCGTTGGCAAAAACCTTACTCGCTTGGCTAATCGCTTGCTGGTCGTGCTTAATTCGCTTTTTCAGACCGTCAAATTCTTTCTTACGTTGCTGGAAGTCTTTAATTGAATCAAAACGTCCAGAAGTTATACGTTTGAAATCATCTTCATAAGAAGCAAACGCCTTACTATCCGGTAACGCCGCAAGCGCTTTATCAGAATCGCTTTTAATCGTCTCAACGCTATTTTTAAAGGCCTTACCTCTTTGCTCCGTTAATAAAGGTTCTCTACTCAACAGTTCGTCTGCTGTCGGCAAAGCTTGCTGACTTAAAGAAGCCTCACTTTTATCTGCCGTTGTCTCAGTTTCCTCATCAGTCGAAGACTCAGCCTCTTCTTCAATCACCTTTACAAGCGCTCCAGAAGTTTGGCGAGGTGTAGAGAAAGCTAAACCTGTTAAAGCAACTTCATTAACAATGCCCTTGCCTAATAACAACGGCAGCAGCTCAATGTCGGCCACTGCGCGCTCAAACTGCAGCAAGTTCTCCATTGGTTTGTCAGTATTAGCGACTTGCAAACCTTCTATTTCGATGCCAAAAGGGTCGAATGTTAGGCTAATATTCTCAACTTCAACTTTTGCATTAGCCGCTTGGCTGCCAAACGTTTCAATGCTGTATTTAATAATAGGGCCTGCGGCGAAAAGCCAACCCAGTACCAACAAAGCACTGATGGTAATAAAGCCGACTAACCCTGACCAGCGAATCCATTGTTTCATGTTACTTATCCTTAATCCGCTAGTGCTTGGTAAACTTTATAGAACTTACTGGCTTTTAAAACTTTAGTGATTTTTAACTTATCAACCCAAGCCATTAATTTATGACGATAGACCGAGATTAACCAACGGCTCATCAGCAAGACAGGGATAAAGCCCATAAAAGCAATCATTAAGCTGCCAAGAACTAAGGTATTATTAAATCGCGTTGCGCGCCAAAAATCGCTTTGATATAAATCAGTTAAAAAGCCTTGATAAGCGACATCGGTCAATACAGCTTCTCCTAATGCGATCGCAGCAGGATCAATCAGATAAGCAAGCCCACTGAAAAATAATGTGCCTAGCAAAAATGCGCCGAAGTTAATGCGTAAAATACAGGCTAAAAATACAATCACTGCATTATGTAAACTGAATAATGGCGTAAGGCCGGTGATTAGTGCCAGAGCAAAAGCTAAAGCAATTTGCCCAGGGGCTGAATCTGAATTTAATGCCTTTAGCAGCTTGGCTAACATAGCAATCATAGAAGTTCCTTATCAAAGGTGGAGCATTGAGTTAGCGCTATCTTAGTAACTGCAGCGCAATAAAGAAAGTAATTCACTCACATTCAAACCTTCTTACTGCGAATAGCCAGAGTAATACCGATTAAAATAAGAATACTCGCTAATAACATCGTTAACGATAACTGCTCAGACAAAAACACAATACCCATGATCATGGCAAAAACCGGCACCACCAACTGAGATTGTGCGGCATTTTGTAAACCGAGTTGCGGCAAGACCTTATACCAAAGTGCATACCCCAAACCTGACGCCAGAGTCCCCGACACAACGGCTAATGCAATGCCTTCTAGGCTACTGCCCTGCCAATCGACAAACAATACCAACGGCAGACACCATACCAGCGACCAGCGAAAGGCAATGGCAACATCTTTTAGCGGCCGCTGACTATTACGGCCAGCAAATACAAACCCTGCCCAACCGAGGCCCGCGACCATCATAATAGCTGCGCTGCTGTAATCAGGGGCTGATTGTCCCGGTAATAGAAGTATGACTAAACCTATGAAGGCGATCGATATACCTAACAAGGTTAGCGCATTGGTTTTCGCGCCTAATAACTGTGCGGTGATATTCAACACTATTTGAATCGTCGCAAATAAAATAAGCGCTCCCATTCCAGTATCCATACCGACATAGGCCCAGGAAAAAGCAAAGGCATAAACGGATAAACTAATAGCGGATAGCCAGCGGGTTTTATTATGACGACTATCTGCCATCGTCTTCATTTCATTAACATTTGGCCTTATCAACAACATTAATAACAAAGCACCAGAAATAATTCGGATCAAGGTAAAAGGCAATGGCGCAATGGCGCCTTCGACTAATGCCATACGACATAGCAACGAATTAGCCGCGAACGCTAATAGTGCAATACTAGTAAAAAAGAACAACGGCATAATCAACCTACTCTAATATTTAGTCACACGATGAAAAGTGAGGTTTCTGACTGTCATTAAGGCATAAAGTGCCTGAATTACTGACATTTATTTACTCTCGACTCCCAACTCAGCCAAATAAACTATTATTGTTCCATATCCATCAACAACCCTTCCCAGATTTGGGGACTAGTCGTTAGTGACAAAAAACGTTCTAATAGCAGCATACTAATACTCACATCTAATAACTCTCTAATTCACTGGGCCCTCATCATGTTTTTGACCTTACAGAATGGCGTTAATAAAAAACTCGCGATTTCAACACTGTTTATTGCCAGCTACTTGCCACTTCAAGTTCAGGCCCAAGGTGGCCTGCCTGCAGAAGTCGTGCATGCAACAGTACAAAACATACCGACTTACATTGAAGCGGTTGGCACGCTAAAAGCAAACGAGTCATTGATCCTACGCCCTGAAGTCACAGGCCGAATAGATCGCATCTCTTTTGCCGAAGGCAGTCTTGTTGAAAAAGATACCGCGTTGATTCATTTTGATGATGCTCTCTTTGCCGCTCAAGTTGACGAAGCAAAAGCGCGTGTATCATTAAGTGAAGCTGAGTACCGCCGAGTTAATAAATTATTTAAAAATGGCGCCATCTCAGAAACCACTCGTGATTCTGCTTTAGCCCAAATGCGTATTAACGAAGCGCAACTGGATCAAGCAAAAATAACCTTGAAAAAAATGACACTGAGCGCGCCTTTTACCGGCATTGTCGGCTTACGCCAATTCAGCCCAGGTGATTACATCGTTGCCGGTTCTGATATGTTAGAAATTGTTGATATCAACAGCATGAAACTCGACTTCCGTATTCCTGAAGTTTATCTGCCTCAAGTTGAAGTAGGCCAACCACTGTCGATTAGCCTTTCGGCATTTCCTGGTGAAGTATTCAGCGGTGAAGTGACTGCTATCAGTCCTCAAATTAGTGAACAAGGTCGTAATATTTTAGTCCGTGCCCTGCTACCGAACGCAGATAAAAAACTACGCCCTGGTCTATTCGCTAAAGTTCAATTATTAGTCGATGAACAAGATCTGATTGTTGTTCCAGAACAAGCACTGATTCCTCAGGGCACCGGGTTTTTAGTGTATTTATACAAAGATGACAAAGTAACACCGGTTCCCGTTCAGCTAGGTCAGCGCCAAAAAGGTACGATTGCTTTGACCGGTATTAATGCGGGGGATGTGGTAATCACAGCAGGCCAATTGAAATTACAGCCGGGCGCACCGATTACTCCTATTTTTGTTGATGGCAGCCAGCCGCCAGCCGACAATACTGCTAATACAGCAGAGCAGGAGTAATCATTAATGAAAATTTCTGAATTAAGTATCTCACGGCCTGTATTGGCGACGGTGATGAACATTTTGGTTGTTTTGATCGGCATCATTGCTTATCAAAGCTTACCGGTACGTGAATATCCTAATATCGATGTCCCTGTCGTTACCGTTGAAACGGCCTATCCTGGTGCTAACGCTAAGATCATGGAAAGCCAGATTACTCAGATTCTGGAAGATTCGTTATCAGGTATCGAAGGCATCGATTTCATGTCATCGAAAAGCCGTTCAGAGCAGTCGCAAATTACTCTAACGTTTAAGCTTGATCGTGATCCAGACTCTGCCGCCAGTGATGTACGTGACCGCGTAGGTCGAGTTCGTGGACAGCTGCCAGAAGATATTGAAGAGCCTATTGTAGCCAAAGTAGAAGCGGATGCTCAGCCTATTATATGGATAGCATTTTCCAGTGACCGTCATAGTGCGCTACAAGTAACCGATATTGCCGAGCGCCAAGTACGTGACCCACTACAAACCGTCGCTGGTGTGGCCAGTGTTGAAATTGTAGGCGAACGTCGTTACGCCATGCGTATTTGGTTAGACCGTACTCGTATGGCTGCTTACAGCATCACCAGCCAAGATGTTGAGGCCGCATTACGCAGCCAAAACTTAGAAGTACCTGCAGGTCGAATTGAAAGTATTGAACGTGAATTCACTGTATTAACGCAAACCGATTTGAATGAGCCAAAACAGTTTGAAGAAATAATTCTGCGTAATGAAAACGGATACTTAGTGCGTTTATCCGATGTCGCTACCGTTGAAGTCGGCCCTGAAGCGGAGCGTGTTATCTCTCGCTTTAGCGGACGCAGCGCTGTTGCTCTGGGTGTGGTTAAGCAATCAACCGCGAATCCATTAGATGTGTCCAGCGGCATACAAGTTCTGTTAGCAGAAATCAGTGAAAAATTGCCAGAAGGTGTTGCGGTCAACATTGCTTATGATTCTTCTGTATTTATTGATAAATCAATTCAGTCAGTAAAAACAACAATCTTTGAAGCAGTCATGTTGGTGATTTTAGTTATCTTCGTATTCTTACGAAATGCTCGCGCCACGTTAATACCTCTAATCACCATACCGGTTTCTTTAATTGGCGCTTTTGCCATCATGAGCTTATTTGGCTTTAGTATTAATACGCTGACGTTATTGGCCTTAGTACTCGCCATTGGCTTAGTGGTCGATGATGCTATTGTCGTATTAGAGAATATCTATCGCCATATAGAAGATGGTATGGAACCTGTTCAAGCCGCGTTTAAAGGCATGAAAGAAATTGGTTTTGCCGTCGTTGCGATGACCCTCACACTAGCCGCTGTATTTGCCCCGATTGCCTTTACTGAAGGTCGAACCGGTAAGTTAATTACCGAATTCGCACTGACCCTTGCAGGTGCCGTGATTGTATCGGGCTTTGTCGCCTTGACGCTTTCTCCTATGATGGCATCCCGTATGCTGAAACATAATACTAACCCAGGTAAGTTTTATCTTTGGGGGGAGAAAGTTCTTAATGCCATGGCCGATGGCTATGAAAGATTTTTACGTAAAGTATTAGCCTTTCCACTAGCCATCGCTGCAGCCGGCTTAACGACCATTTTATTGAGTGCGTTGGTTTATAACCAACTACCGCAAGAACTATCACCTTCTGAAGATAGAGGTTTCGTGATTGGTTTTGCCATTGCGCCTGAAGGCTCTTCAACAGAATTTGTTGATAAATATACGCGTCAAATCGAAGGCGTATTGGATACTGTGCCCGAAGCGAACAGCTACTTCTCAATCGTCGGCTTTCCGACAAGCACTAACAGTATGCAGTTCGTCCAGCTTGCACCTTGGGAGGAACGCGAACGCTCTCAACAAGAGATTGCCGGTAGTTTAATGGGACCGATGTTCGGCGGCATTACTGGCGTTATGTCATTCCCAATGAACCCCCCCTCGCTAGGACAAAGCATTGTTTCGCGTCCGGTTGAGTTTGTGATTCAAACCACGGGTTCCTATGAAGACCTGCAAGCTTTAACATCCCAGGTGATGATGAAAGTATGGGGCAACCCGATGTTTGCTCAACCTGATATCGACTTGAAGTTGAACAAGCCTGAGCTTGCGATTGATGTTGATCGTGAAAAAGCGGCTTCTATGGGCGTTAGCGTTGAGACCATTGGTCGAACACTTGAGACTATGATTGCTGGCCGTGAAATCACCCGCTTCAAGCGTGAAGGCGAGCAATATAACGTCATCGTGCAAGTGGCTGATGTCGATCGTTCTAACCCGAAAGATTTAACCAACGTTTATGTTAAATCTAGCAGCGGTGAA
The DNA here is from genome assembly GCA_036960605.1 of Oleispira sp. GTDB lineage: Bacteria > Pseudomonadota > Gammaproteobacteria > Pseudomonadales > Oceanobacteraceae > Oleispira. Next base: position 41,008 of record JBALXI010000033.1, read on the forward strand.
ATGGTGCAACTTGCCAACCTCGTTAAAGTGAGTGAAACCATTGCCCCGAAAGAACTGAACCACTTTAATAAGTTAAAGTCGGCGACGATTCAAGCGGCGCTAAACCCAGGTTTCAGCCAACAGCAAGCCCGTATCTTTTTGGATGCAACCGTGGCTGAACTCAGCGCTGGTCAAACCGGCATTCAAGTCGATTACGGCGGTCAGTTACGTGAGTTCATCAAAACAGGCAGCAGCTTAACCTTCGCTTTCAGTTTAGCGTTAATCTTTATCTACTTAGTATTAGCCGCTCAGTTTGAAAGTTTCCGTAGCCCATTAATCATTATGTTTTCGGTGCCAACGGCAATGCTAGGCGCTTTGCTCGCGTTATGGATCACCGGCGGATCGATTAATGTGTATAGCCAAATTGGTTTGATTACCCTAGTCGGTTTGATTACCAAACACGGCATATTAATTGTTGAATTTGCTAATCAATTACAAGAGTCTGGTTCTTCTAAACTGGAAGCCGTGATTGAATCCGCTAAGCTGCGTTTACGTCCGATACTTATGACGACGGCTGCTATGGTTCTGGGTGCAATTCCTTTAGCCCTTGCCAGTGGCGCAGGCGCTGAGAGTCGTGAACAAATTGGTTGGACTATTGTGGGGGGTATGACACTGGGAACAGCATTAACCATTATCATTGTTCCTGCTTTTTACTTACTGATTTCAGGTAAGGTAAAAGAGTTGGTTAAAGCCGATACTTAAACACAAACAGTCAAAGCGATAATTGCTGGTATATTGCCAGCAAAGCAGACACAATCTTAGTCAGTTCAATATCAAACACTGACTAAGATTGCTGTTCATGTTATTTACTCTATTTTTAAAATCTCCGTCCAAATCGTTCCTTTTGTATCCCATTCCACATTGCATTATTCTCTTCCTTATATACGCTTTTGTATTCGTTCGCCCTGCTCAGGCAGAAATTTGGTTAAACGATAATCTGTATTTCAATAACCAAAACTATCTGCAGTTAAGCGCAATAAATAATAGCACGATGAATAATGGCTCCGTAAAGGACAGCTCAACAAACTTACGTTTATTGCCAGAATTCTCTTTAGTGCAAAGCATTCCCACATCATCATTAGCCAGAAAAATCACCCTAGGCAGCAAATTCAATCTACAGACTAATATCAACAATCAGACTAATATCAACAATCAGACTAATACGACTACTCAGGCCATCATCAATGAACTGCATTTAATCACCGCTATCAGTCCGATTTTGGCATTCACGCTGGGCCGCCAAAAAATTGCGTATGCTCAGCAAGATTTGTTCAGTACCAGTTTAAATAAAAATGATCTACGCCCTGCCCCTTTAGATAAGTTAACGTTTAGCCAAGGATTATTAACCACTTTACGCCTAGGTGTCATTGAACAATCAGTACTGCTCAATCAAAAGGATGAGAATAACGCAAGCATACCGAGTTTTCATTATCAGCTTAAAGTAGGCATCCCTGGCTACAAGATTGGGCCACTTAAGTTATTGCTCAGTCGAGAAAATAACGCTACCCACAAAATAACCAACAGAGTGATGTTAGGCTCCGCGGTGCAGTTTCCATTAGGTTATATAACAGGTGATTGGCAGTGGGCTTTTCAATACGCGACTGAATTAAATAACGCGGTCGATAATCAGCAAGCTTGGCAAACGAGTTTCTCTTGGCTGGGCCCTATCCCTAATCATAAGGTGGGTCTTTTATTTAGCCATACAGATTCTTATTGGAATTATTCAGACGATTTCAGTCCGAATACCAACCGCACAGAGTTACGCTATCAATGGCGCATACAACAGCGATTAACCCTCGAACTGGCTGCAAGTAAAGTAGATATTAATGCCATAACCGAAAATAGCGAAAATGAAATAGTATTGAACGTTAGCTTAGGCTATTAACTGCCTCAATTAACATTCGCGGTCTAATATCTAAAACTAGCGCATTCGCCAAAAGCGAGCAAAGCGGGGAGTACCCTTAGAAGTAAGTCCCGAATATTGAAAAGTAATTTCACTGCCGATCGCGGGCGGATGCTCTCGCTCAACATCCGTAAAACCCGAACCGATTTTAAAAGAATGCTTATTCAATACCCCCTTCCCATCGCTGAGCAAAGCCTCGACCCAAATCGCTCCCATCATTCCCTTATACTTTCCTTTACCCGGTTCATAGCCCGTTACAATTGCTTCCATATCGAAGCTTGGCTTTAGCTTTAACAAGTCATCACTGCGTTTGGCCGAATACAATGAGCGACCGTCGTGCAGCATCAAACCTTCGGCTTTGCCTTTAACAAAAGTGGATAATTGCTTGAGTAATTCTTCCTCAGTTTCTACTCGCCACTGCGGCACAATCATTAAATTTTCCGACAGCTGAGAAGGTAGAGGAATGAGGGATTTCAGCGCTAGTAAGCGTTGATCAAAACGGCCTGGATGCTGCGGCATATCAAACACCATGTAGCGTACGTTCTGCCACTCACTATCGATGGGTTTATGCTTGCGGACAATGCCACTAAGGCGATCGAACTGCCCCCGCCCCAACCAGAGTTCTCCGTCTAATGGTGCATTAGGAAAGTTGGCAACAAACCATGGCGGCGCATGATATTCATTGCCTTGTCGTGAGATCAGCTTTTTACCATCCCAAAAGGCGCGCACACCATCGTATTTTTCACTCACCCAATAATGACTGAGATTAATGTCTGAATCTTGTTGATGCACATTCGCCAGCATAAGCTGCGGCTTATTCGTGGCTAACGATTCAAGCGAACCTAATAGTAGAAATAATGACAGTAGGAGATAATGCATCAGACAGTCCTTGTCCGTAAATAAAGGGGGAAACTTAATCAAACAAGATCGTTAACAACGTTAAAATCGTGTTTTGAGTGCGGCTAATAAACCAGAATAAATTGGATTACAGAAATCTGCGACCTGAGCTTCATCAGCCGAATCGAATTCAGACGTCCATTTAACGAATGTATCACCGGTATCGGTAACAGGGAATAATTCCACACGGCCAATATAATTCGTGACTTCGCCTTTCGCGGTTGGCCCTGGTCCATCGTCAATACTATAAGACATGCGATAATTCACGCTATCTACGGATAATAGGGTTTCATGAAAAGCATCATTTAATATTCGCTTAGCACCTACCTGAGAACCTGGTAAATCACCGACGAGGTCCACTTTAACCACCACAGGCGCTGCCCAATCGAGCCGATGAAAATTTTTAATCATTTCCCATACCTGATCAATAGAAGCATTAATTGTTGTCGAGTTGTAGCAATTGCCCATAATCATTCACCTATTTAAAATTTTCAAAACACCTTTATTGAGCATAGTAGAGATGGTACAGACAATAACAACTGAATGAGTGGTGTGAGGACACAAGACTCGCAAGTAAAGAAAGTCAGATACTTTTGCTAACTCACAGTAAATTTCAGGATATTTGACTAGGGAAGGTTATAAATATGGACACCCCTTTCTCAGGGTTTTCTACTTCAACACTTCCCCCTAAGAGTTGTGTTAGTAGATTAAAGGTTAAATACATACCTAAGCCAATTTTTCCCTGATAACCCCGCATAGTGGTATAAAATGGGTTGAAAAGTTCACTTTTTCCCTTATCAGTTAAGCCTAATCCATTATCTTTATATTGTATTTCAATCCTATCGTTATTCAATTTAGCAGTAATTTCTATTCGTTTATCATCGACACCCAAAAATGCATGATCCAGGCTGTTACTGACTAGCTGTACAATAATTTCACTAATAGCCTCGCCATAAGTACAGATATTAATTCCCTCATCACAGCGCACCTGAACATCAATATTTTTCTCTGCAAACGCACGATTGAATTTTGCTAACCCTGATGAAATAACAACAAACAAATTTACATGTTCATTAACATAGCCCTGCTGACTAACCGATATATGTTTAAATTGTTTAATCAGCTCATTAACTCTGGATAAACTCTCACTAGTCAGCTCTATCGCCTCAAGTTCTTGACTAATCATAGTTTCAAATAACGCAGGATCTAATGTCGCCTCGTCGTTACTTTCGCGCATATCAATAACTAATTGGTTTAAATGACTAATACCCGTAATTGAAGTACCCAGTGGCGTATTTAATTCATGACTAATACCAATAACCAGTTGCTCTAATGTCGCCATCCTTTCCTTCATGGCTTGTTCGCGTAAGGTTTCATTTTCTTTACGCTCATTAATATCCAGCATGGAACCTTCATAAAACTCAGTAATACCGTCATCGTTCTTTACCGAGCGTACAGAAATTGAAACCCAAATTAATTTACCATCTTTTCTTTTCGCTACTTGTTCAAAATCGACAATATGGCCAACGGTCTTTAATGCTGATAACAGTTTTTCAGTAGAGCTATCATCAACAGAGAATCTATTTACATTATGAGTCTCGCCATCGGTCAATAAATCCTGCTGCGTTTCATATCCCAAGATATTGAGAACCGCCTCATTAATAGATATTAAGTCACCTCTCAATGACACATGAAAATTCCCCGATAACGATTCACTGTACAGATCCTCATATCGTTTCAAATTCATAATACTTTCTTTCTGGGCTGATAATCGTTCTTTCCGAGCAATATCAATTTTTTGTGCCAAGGCCAGTGACAAAACCACCATATCGATAAAGAAACCAAGCTGAAAAGCATGTTGAGTAAAAAAATTGGTGGGTAACAAGCCCAGCCCTTTTAGATTACTGCTTACCATTCCCACCATAAACAAGCCCATCGCGACGGTAAAATATAAAGCCGTTCGATTACCTTTAATTGATAAATGAAGTCCTAAAAATATGGCGGAGCTATACACCAACAATGAAAATACAACCTGTATAGGGACTATCGTAGAATAAGGCAGTAGTGCGCCTAAAATCGGAAAAGTACTGACGATAGAAATTAATACTAAGAAATAATATTTATACCAACGTTGGCTATCCATCACCTGTAATAAGGCCATCATGAAGAGTAAGCTTGTCAACTGACTCAAACCATTAAAAATTGGAAATATATAATCATTTAAGCTGGGGGTATTGGGCCAAAGTAACTGAAATGCTCCGCCATCGTAGGCATTAGACATAACAAGGTAAGCAAAAATATTCAGTACATAAAACCCATAGGCACGGTCTTTAATCGATAGAAAGATGAAGAGATTATATAATAACATGAGCCATAAAATACCCATGACAAAGCCACGAAAATAGATCTCACCCTCATTATATTTTAAAAAATCATCCCGACTCAAAAACCGTAAGGGTACATCTAATGTTCCTTGGCTATCTACGCGTAAGTAGACGGTCAACACCTGATTTTTTTTCAACGAGTGAGGAAAAACAAAATTGATGTGGTCAACAGCACGACTATCAAAAACGCGCGCATCCCCGGTGTGAATGGGCTCTAATGCTTGGTTATCAACAAAGGAATAATAATCAAGGTAATCTAAGATAGGGTAAGGAATATGCAGGATATATTCATTATCCTGTTTGGGCTGCAATTCAAATCGTAGCCAAAGAGCGGCTGAATTAAAACCAAAGTTAACGGTATCACGCTCAATGGACTGCCATTCTGTAGAAGTACGAACAGATTTTAAAGTCAGTTCTAGCGAATCATCTAATAGATAATCTACCTGTCGACTTAGGCTATAACGTTGATCGTCATCTACCTGAAACACTGTATTTGCAGATGTCATAACGGATGCTAAAAGGATTAACATGCCGAGGAAAAGACGATTCATCGATTAATTTTCTCCGCTTAAACCAGTAATATCTAATTATTTAAGCCTAGCATAGCATTAATTAATAACCGTTTAGATTGGAAAATCAAAAAAGGGAGCAACGCTCCCTTTTTTGACTCGATTTCAGCTTATTACTTTACGGTGTAGCTCTTATAGCTTACTCCGTATAACAAAGCATAGAGTACTGGAATAAAGCCTAAGGTTAAGAGTGTAGAGAACATAAGACCCGCCATAATACCGACTGCCATAGGCTCCCACATTTCACCACCTCCTAGATAAAGCGGAATCAAGCCAAATACAGTGGTTGCTGTCGTCAGTAAAATGGGGCGCATACGACGTTGAGCGGCTTCGATAATAGCGTGCTGTGGCGCCAATCCATTTACCTCAATCTCGAGTTTAATACGCTCTAATAATACAATCGCATTATTAATCACAATACCCGCTAGAGAAATAATGCCTAACAACGTCATAAAACCGAAGAAGCTATCCGCGATGATAAGCCCCCAAATAACGCCAATAACACCCAGTGGAATTGTCATCAGAATAATAAAAGGCTTACGCAAAGAATTAAACTGCATCACCAATAAAATAACGATAATAAATACAGCAATCGGTAATTTTTCAGCAATAGATTGACTAGATGCCCCTGAAGATTCTAATTCACCACCGTATTCAAAATAGAAGCCTAGAGGCCAATTTTTGCTGTTTTCTTCCAACCAAGGCGTTAGTTCAGCGAAACCCTGGCTCGCGGTAAATGCACCACTAAGTTGAGCTCCTACTGCGACCGTTTTTAAGCGATCACGGCGTAAGATTTTAGCCGGCTCCCAAGTCACATTAATATCCGCGACTTGCACCAAAGGCACCGCATTACCGGTTGCCTGAGAGAATACGGTTAACGATTCAATCTTACCCAGATCTTGGCGATCAGCAGCTTCCGTTCTCAAAATAACAGGAATAGAGGTTGTACCTTCACGATACTCTGTCATTTCATAACCGCTTAAACCCGTTTGCAATGAAATCGCAATATCTTGGCTGGTAATCCCTGCACGCTTGGCTTTTTCTTGATTAATATCGACCGTCAGCTTTTTGATTCGCTGGCCCCAATCATCGCTAATATTTTTCAGACCCGAAATGCCTGCCAATTCCTGTTTAATGCTATCGACAATGGTGAATAATTTATCCACATCATTACCATAAACACGCACTTCTACCGGATTATTAATCGCCTTACCATTTTCAATCAAGCGTGCTGTCGCTTGCGCATCGGGGTGATGCTGATTGATATACGCTTCCACTTTAGGCATCAGCTCTAAATTAGCGTCAGGCCCCGTGGTATTAATAATCATCAAACCATAGCCAGGACTGGCAGGTTTTGGGCTATGAGTTAACAAGTAACGGACGCCACCTGAGCCGATATAAGTAATCCAGTTACGAATACCTTTAGGATTCTCTGCATCGACCTTTAAGGTCTCTAAATATTGCTCAACATCCTTTACCACATAGTCCGTCTGCTCAATCGCAGTACCCACAGGTAATTCGATGTCCAAGGTGAAAAATGGACGATCAGAAGGCGGAAAGAAAATATTAGGCACCAATACTAGCGCTTTTATACTAATGAAGAATAACAGAACAACGAGCGAAACTGTCGCTACTCGGTTTTTTAATAAAAAGACTAAAAATCTTCGATACTTAGGATAAAAACCTTTATCAAAGACACTCTCATCTGCCACGGTGCCTTTTTTAACTTTTAAGATAAACATACACATTAAAGGAATCATGGTAAGACTTAACAGCCATGAACAAAGCAGAGTAATGGTTACCACTTGGAATAATGCAGCGGTATATTCCCCCATCGCTGATTCTGCTAAGAAAATCGGTAAAAACGCGGCCGAGGTCGTCAGCGATGACGTTAATAGCGGTATCTTCAACTCATTGGCAGAAGAGATTGCCGCCTCAGCAGGCGACTTACCATTATTCATTTCCACCATAATGCTTTCCGACATCACAATGCCATTATCCACCAACATTCCTAGTGCAATAATAAGGGCGGCTAACGAAATTTGATCTAATCCGATATTGAAATAATTCATTACAAATATCGTCACAATCATACTGGCAGGAATCAAAGCAGAAACGACTAAACCTGTGCGCAGCCCTAAGCTGAATAGCATCACAGCGGCAACCACCGCAATGGCTTGCACAAGATTATTCATAAAGTCATTTACTTTATCTTCAACTTCTTTTGGCGAGAAGTTCAACATTTCAAACTCAACACCAATCGGTAATTGCGCTTCAAACGCGGCAACCGTCGCTAAAACTTCACGGCCAAGTGCAATATTATTACCGCCTTCTCGCATCGATACCGCAATGGCTAAAGCAGGAATACCCGAGCTTCTGACTAGACTCGATACAGGGTCTTTATAGCCACGTTTAATGGTGACAATATCTTCCAAATAAATAACATCATCACTGCCTGGCAATAATATGGTAGTACGACGAATATCATCAAGGGATTCAAAATTGCCCGATGGCTCCAACTCAATACGCTCTTTACCGACGCGTACTGAACCGCCTGGCATCACCACATTTTGATTGGCTAATATTTGACTTAACTGCAGTGGCGTTAAGTTCAATTCAGATAAGCGGGCATCGTTATATTCAACATAAATACGTTCACTTTGTTCGCCATGAATTTCAACTTTAGCGACTTCGGATATACGTAACAGCTCATCACGCGCCGCATCGGCAACGTCTTTCAGTTCCGTGTAACTATAACCTTCTCCCGTTAATGCCATGACTACGCCAAACACATCGCCGAACTCATCATTCACATTCGGACCGATAGCCCCTTCGGGTAAATCTCCGGCTACTTTGTCGACCTTACGGCGCAAGTTATCCCAGATAGGGCGCATCTCGGTATAACTTTCTTTGATATTAACAGTAACAATTGAAATTCCGGTACGGGATTCACTTTTAACAAAATCCAGTTCTGGAATCTCTTGTACGACTTTTTCAATTTTATCAGAAATCAACTCTTCTACGCGCGCAGGGCTTCCACCTGGAAAGTAGGTAATCACCTGAGCGGCACGGATAATAAAACCCGGGTCGTAAGCACGAGGAATACTATTATAGGCATTAAGACCTAATAGAATCATCACCGCCAAAAAAACCAGGGTCGTCCGGTTATTTTGAATGGCTAAACGCGTAATATTCATGCTTAACCCTCAACCATAATACGAACGGCTAAACCTTGAGTTATTTTACTCATTCCTGCAGTAATCACCTTGTCACCGACATCTAAGCCTTGTAGCACTTGCAGTCCATTTTCATTCAGTTCTCCAACAACTACTGCGCGACGCATAACTTCTGCTTTATCTGCCGAAGTTTCAATCGCCAAGTACACAAACCGACCTTGGCCATCTTCTAATACCGCGTGTGCAGGTACATACACTTCTTTTAGTTCTTTGCCATCCGATTGATGTTCCGCAAAAACACGAGCACTCATACCCGGTAACAAGTTAATATCTTGTGGCGCACTCATTACAAATTTAACCGCGTACGTTTGAGTTTTTTCGTCGGCTCGCGTTGAAACTTCTTTAAAGGTCAGAGGATAATGGCTGTCTTGATTACCATCAAATACGGCATACACTGGACGTGCTTTTTCATCACGTTTCATTTTAATCATCACACTTTCAGGTAAGTTAATACGTACTTCAAAGGCGGACAAATCTTGAATAACAGCAAAGGTGACCGAAGAGGATATTTTCTCAAAGTTGGATAAAAACTGTTTCGCCACTACCCCAGAAAAAGGTGCTTTAAGCTCGGTATATTTTAAATTCTGCTGTGCGCTTTCTAGCTGCGCTTTAGCATTACTTTGCTGAGCTTTCAGTTTCTCATAATCGGCTGTACTGATTGCGCCCTGTTTAATCAAACTCTTGGCGCGCTTAAATTCCGATGCCGCACGATCAAAGTCTGCCTGACTAGCATTTAACGTAATATTAAAATCGGTTTGATCCAAAACGGCCAATACTTGCCCCTTTTGAACTAAGTCACCTTCCTTAGTATTAACCACCTCTAATTCGCCACTCACACGAAAACCTAATTCAGCCGTTTTATTTGCTTCTACTACGCCGGTAAATGATTTAGTGGTTGTACTGCCTAAACTAACCGTCATGGTACGCACGGGCTTTAAAACAACGACCTCTTCGGTTAGAGCAACGTCTTTTTCGCCGCAAGCCAAAAGACTTGATAACAACAACGTCGCTAAAGATGTCTTAATAATTACTGATTTGTTCATTACTGATGCTAAGTGATTCGCAAGCTTCATTATTTTTTCCATTTATGAATACTTTATAATATTTAATCGATATTTTTAATTTGTTGATGTTAATTTGTACTGATCATGGGTGAAAGCCAAAGGACAACATAATAACTGGCGCATCAGCAACATCTAAATCTTCATTAATATTGCTATCGGTATCTAGATTTAATTGTCCTGACAAACTTCTTCCGATTTCAAAAGTGCCCCACATTTTTGGCTTAAACTGGTAACGAATACCCGTAGCGGCAATCCAAGTGGTATAAGAAATATTCAATTTTTTATGATCTTTGGTCTCATAACGCCAATTACCACCGACCGGGGCAATCGAGGCATACGTAGACCAATCACTCTGCCAACGATACTCAGCTTTGGTAATAGGGAACCCCAAATCTAACTGAATGTTATTCGCAACTTTATATTGATAAGAAACTAAAGGAATGGGTTTATATTCACCAAACAAGCGGTTAAAGCCTACGCCCATGGTCCAGGCGCTGACAGCGGTTGATTGATAACGCCAAACAGCCAGTCCCATTAACGAGAAGGCGTCTTCGTCAAGAGCATCCAAATCCGAGTGTAAACTCGGAGTGACTTGAATAATGCGCGTCCATTCATCACCAGGAGTAACCACCATCAACTGTGTTTTAAGCGTATAAACTTCTTGATTATCAACGTCAGCATTATCAAAACGAAAGGCTGTTTTCCCCAGTGCAATAGTCGGTACAACAAAGCTATTACCTATATCATATTTACCTAGGGGAATTTTAATTTGTGTATAGTCCATCGCCAATTCAGCATCTGACTCCTCGATCGAAGAAAAATCATAAGATTGATGCTTAATACCCATCGCCAAATCTTTGGGCACCTCATAACTCGCTGCCGTGGATGATACATCCCCGTTTACAGACGTATCCGCATGAGCTATTTCGGATAAATCACCCAGCTGTTTAGTCATATCTAAGCTATCGACTTTAGGCAATTCAAGAGCATTCAGCAGCCCTGAACAACAACTCAGCGATAAGAAAATAAAATACGTTTTATGTGCTTTGGTGATCATGCGCCACTCCATTAGTATATTGCTTTAAACATTCTAAATTTAATATTATTGGCCGCATAATACCCGTATTTATATTAACAAGGCAGTTAATTATCGTCCTCAGTGAGCATGGTTATTACACCGCATTCACCCTCATCCATAGCAATTACGATATTTTCGCTACCGGCGATCGATAAATCATCACACATATTGACCAAGATTTGATTTTTATCCCCTGAGATCACTATTTTATCGACGTCGATATCAGGAGCGTTTATCACAGAATTTGAGGCTGTTATCGTTATTGAGTCTAGATCATCATACTCAAGTAGATATACCTGATTTTCACTGTCGGTAATCGACAAATTTCTTAAATTTCCTTTAATATCTAACTTATTATTACTACCCGTGATCGTTAAATCATATTCTTCATTTATATCGATAACATCAACCCGACCAGACTTATCGAAAACATACTCTATAATGTTACCTTCATCTTCATCCTCACTCGTTAGCTCCACCTTACAGGCTACCAAGCTCGCACATGCCATTATGAGCAATACAATTTTCAAAATATCCATAGTCGACCAACCCCATTTCTTATAACCTAAATACATCCCTACACATTCCCACATAGACATTCATACAACAATCTTTAGTCTATTTAGGAATACCAGTTAGTCAAAAGCTTCATTACTTAAGTAATGCCTGCCCTGGCAAACGGAAGCCCTAACATTTATGCAGCTTCCTCCAATTTCACTTCAATCACATGTCAGCCAGACACTTAGCAGGATTTTAAATAAACAATCGCTAAGAAGAAGCTGCCAACCACTCCAATACACGTTAAACTCACGATGAAAGGCCTTATAAAATCGACCCAAAGCTAAACATTCAGGATATACGATGAAGCTAGAGCAACTTGCCCGCTATGACATTAAATTATTAGTCGCTTTACAGGTTTTATTAGAAGAAGAAAATGTCTCTCGTGCTGCTGATCGCTTAAGCGTCACGCAGTCAGCAATGAGTAAAATGCTCGCCCGCTTAAAAGAAACGTTTGGTGAAGAGCTTTTCATTCGCACCAGCCATGGCATACAAGCCAATGAAAAAGCACTCGCTCTTAAGCTTCCCTTAGCCGATGCCCTCGCCTCGCTCAATACACTGCTAACGCCTAAAGTATTTAAAGCCAGCGAATGTGAACGTACGTTTCGAATCTCTATGTTAGATAATGCTGCGACACGTGTTTTACCTAAGGTTCTACAGCAACTCAGCAAGCTTGCGCCGAAAGTAAAAATCCAATTAAAGCCTTGGAGCCGACACTCTCTTGACGATCTGGCGTCTGGACAACTCGATCTCGTTATGAATATCGTCGATATCGACCGCGCTAATTTTTACCAGCAAATATTAAGCAACATTGAAATTTGCGCCGTGGTTCGACAAAATCACCCCCTGACGTTAAAAGAGACTATTTCTCTTGATGACTTTTTGGCTTATTCCTTCATTAAAGTAATTATTCCAGAGCTTAATGAGCATCATGATCAAGACCAAAAAATGTTGGCGGCAATCAATAAAAAACGACACACCGTTTTTGAAACCAACAACTCAAACTGCGCACTACAAAGCCTCGTTAAAACTGACTACGTAATGTTTGGTGCTAAAAGCCCACTAGATGATCTGTACGGTAAACTAGGACTAACAACCATCACTCCGCCTAAAGAATTTCTTATACCTCCCTTTAACCTAAAGTTCATCTGGCACCAACGACAGAACTTAGCCGCTGAACAAGTGTGGTTTAGAAACTTAATTTTATCCGAGCTGAAAAAAGAGCGAGTTTTAGAAGGTAAGTAAATTTCATTCCAAAAGTTAAAAGCCTGCAGTCATGTAAGTCTGTTACTTAATGTAAATCCATTAATTCGATTTAAAGTTACATTCTTACATTCGTGACACCTCCTAAGTTGCAAAATAAGCCTATAAAACAATACATTTCTTAAAATAACTTTATATTCTTTTTCAGTATATCCATCTGTCGATGTGCCGTTGATGAACAGTCATTTGAGGAGTAAGTTTTCAGAACACTATTAATTTAATACATACTGAATTAAAAAATTACAAACCGACCAATCCCTTTTCAATACGTATTTTTTAAAGGATTTGAAACATGAATCACCTACGAGTTACGTTATTACTCCCCCTTATTCTTTTTGCCACAACCCTAATGGCAGAGACGAAGATTCATGAAGTCCAAGTATTCCCGCCGGAATCACCGCAGCAGTTGATTATTTGGGGAACTGATTTTTGGGTGGGTGATGATCCTATTGATCCTGCTATCTTTTTTGGTACAGAACCCAATTCTCTGGTTGTTTCATTAGATCAAAGTTTATGTGGAGAGATACCCGCGCCTCCCCTTGATATAACCGATTCATTCGACTGCTTAGTCGTTGATTTACCAGATGCAGCAAACTATACCGGCGCAGGTAAAGTTCCTGCCGGTGATTATTTATTAAAAATAATTGCCACCATGCCTTTCGCAAACTGCGACAACGGCAAACCTGATTCACTTACCTTTGAATATGCCCCCAATGAATGCACATTCCCCCTTCCCCAAGAAGATGCCACCTGTAGCGCTTCAGGATCCGTCGGGGAAGCAGCAACGATAACAGCAACAGGTAAGTATGGTGATCGTTGGAATGTAGATCCTAATAGTAATATTTTCACCGGGGATCAAATACTCTTTTCTTCTAACATAAATAAGTGGAACAACAGCCTCGAATTTGAAATTAGCGATGGCGTAAATACCCAAACAATATCTATTCACACTTCTTGCTCAGTGCCTCTAAATATTGGTGATACTTACGGCAACCTAGTTTTGGTTGATTTTGGTGGTTATGAAAATGGTACGAGTATTCAAACTGATCTATATGACTTAACCATTGGAGCGATGGGGCCTCAAGGCGAAACGGGGTTAGATGGTGCTGATGGTACTAATGGCGTCGATGGCAATGATGGTGCTACTGGTCCTGACGGTGCTGATGGTACTAATGGTGTCGATGGCAATGATGGTGCTACGGGTCCTGACGGTCCTCAAGGTATTCAAG
>JBALXI010000034.1:0-52096 GCA_036960605.1 Oleispira sp.
AACTATTTCTAATAAGATAGCCAGTAAAAGGAGGCGTGTCAAGCCTCCCTGTGAATTAACCCTGAGTGGTTGGTGCTGTCTTCAATCCATTCGATCTCAGGGCCGAGGTTGATGTGGCTGTCAGACGCAGCCACAGGTGTTCCCCACCCTGCTTGTACGCTTATCGCTGCAAGGCAGCAGCTTAAGAGAATAACGAGTCGCTGTACTATTGAATAAGTGGGGGTACTTATCATTTCAACCAGAGTCCGTATTAAGAATATTCATTATAACCTAGAGTCAGGATGTTGGGCCGACTAATTACTATTCTTGTAGCCAGTGAGGCTGCTGAATATATTCAACAGCGATGTTATCACCATTAGCAAAGTCTAGTGGGCTTTCAGTCTCTGCTTTCCAAATGATAGTAGGGGCGTTATGGCTATTATTCAAACGGATGGCAATATCATGCTGATAACCGCGGCCAATATAAGTGGTATCAATAAGCTCGATGCCGGTATTTTGTAAGCTGTGACTGAGGGTTAAATACTGAGGTTTAAATAACCAGTAGCCGGAATTATCACTATCGCGTGGCCACTGATGAGGGATTCTATCTAAAACCTGTTGGCTATGTCTTAGGGTCGCTAGGTTGCCTGATTCCATAAATTCGGCCACGGCCACAGTATTCGGTTGGTTAAATACCTTGGCGGGAATATCGAGTTGTTCAATGTGGCCATTAATCATGACAGCCGTTTTATCGGCAAAAGCAAACGCTTCTTCTTTGGCGTGCGTGACGAAGATACAGCTGATGTTATGTTCTTTTAATAAACGGCGTAAATCAGCCATCATGCGGCGTTTTACTTGGCCGTCAATATTAGAGAAGGGTTCGTCCATCAATAACAGCTTAGGCTTTGGCGCTAGCGCGCGGGCGACGGCAATACGTTGTTGCTGACCACCGGAGAGTTCGTGTGGGTAGCGATGTTCAAGATCGGGCAGTTCAACCAGATTAAGGCTTTCTTTAATACGCTGTTGTTTTTCTTGCTTGGCCAAGCCTGAAAGACCATAGGCTATGTTTTGACCCACTGTCATGTGTGGGAAAAGTGCATAATCTTGGAAAATAAAACCAATAGCGCGCTGCTCTGCAGGCAGGTTAATTTTATTATCGGAGAAAACGCTATCGCCAAATAAATTAATCTGACCTTGTTGAGGCATGGCTAAGCCAGCGATTGTTTTTAATGCCGTCGTTTTACCGCATCCGCTGGGGCCTAATAAACAAAGAATTTCACCTTCTTCTAGATCAAAGCTCAGTGCTTGTAATATTGTTTGATCGTCTATGGCCAGTTGGACATTGAATAATTCAAGTGCGACTGCTTTTGTCTGGCTGTAATTTTCAATGCTCATATTTATATCTTTCATTTCTCATGCTTGATTTCATGCTAGCGCATTCTCTGGGTACGGCTAAGCAGCAAAATAGGGAGTAGGCTTACTATGATGATTAATAGCGCACCGGAAGCGGCATGCTCCAGCTGTTCGTCGGAGGCAAACTGATAGACGTAGGTCGCCAAGGTTTCAAAATCGAAAGGGCGTAATAATAGGGAAGCCGGTAGCTCTTTGACACATTCAATAAAAACCAATAAAAAAGCGGTAATGAGCGCGGGACGCATAATGGGTAAGTGAATTTTACTGAATGTTTTAAATTTGGATGCTTTTAGCGTGGTTGAAGCCGCATCAAGATTGGTCGGCATTTGTTTGTACGCCGCTTGAATGCTGCCATTGCTGACGGCGGAGAAACGAATAACAAAGGCTAATATCAGGGCAAAACTGGTGCCGGAAAAGATCAGTCCGACTTTTTCAAAGCCTAGCCATTGAATAAAATGATTGATCCAAATGTCCAGCTGGCCCAAAGGTATGAGAATACCAATGGCCAGAACAGTTCCTGGGATGGCGTAACCTAAAGAGGACAAGCTTAACTTTGTTTGATTTATTGGGCCGGGCATAAAGCGCTGCTGACTATTGAATAATATAGCCAGTAGAGTGGCGATGAAAGCGGCAGTGGTTGCTAGCATAAAGGTGCTTTGGCTATGACGCAGAATATCGCCATTGATATTTTCTAGCCAATAATCAGCACAGTAGCCGATGAGGGTTATTAAAGGAATTAGAAAGCCGAGGCAAAAGACTAAGCCGCAGAATAACCAAATGAAGCTGGTCTTGGCATTGCTGGCTTTGATCTTGTCATTCGGTTTACCGCCACGACTATCAAAATGTTGCTGCTTTTTACGGCTGTTTTTTTCTAGTGCGACCAGTGATATTACAAATAATAAGGTTAAGCAAGAAATCTTAGCAGCGCTGGCAAGGCTGCCATAAACCAGCCAGCTGTCATAAATAGCGGTGGTTAGCGTGCTGATGGCGAATAGCTGAACGGTACCGTAGTCGGCTAACGATTCCATTGCGACGAGTGTGCAGCCAATGGCAAGTGCAGGGCGTGCTAGCGGGAGGTGAATAGTCCAAAATATTTTACGTGGACTTGCCCCCATAAGTTGCGCCGCTTGGCTCAGGCTTTGTGAGCCTTGTTCAAAAGTATTGCGTAGCAATAAAAATATATAAGGGAATAGCGCTAGACCAAGCATTAAGCTGGCACCCCAGCGGCTACGGATATCGATAAACCAGTAATCATGCGGCGATTGCCAAGAAAATATTTGTCTCAGGCTAGATTGTATTGGGCCAGCGTAATCGAGTGCGTCGGTATAAATATAAGCTGAAATGTAGGCGGGAATTGCCAGCGGAAAAACCATCATCCACTGCAAATAGCGACGACCTACAAATTCATAGTGAGCGCACCACCAAGCAGGGGCAATGGCGAACAGGCAGGCAAAGAGTAATGTTCCGGCTACGATGGCTAAGCTATTTAGAATGTATTGCGACAAAACGCTGTCGGCCAAGTCGCTGAAGGTATCGTCAATTTCAGCCGCGGGTACAAAAAAGCTCGATAGGGACTCGAAGATCAGAGCAATAATCGGCATAAGCATAACAGCGCAAATAATTGCGCTGCTAGCAGATAAGATCAAGCCCGCAATTCGCGGGCCTGTATTGGGTTTTACATTCATTTAGCTAGGTTACTTTTAATGCAATAATAATCAAGCTGATTATTATAAATCAAAATGAACCTTGTCGATGAGTTTTAATGCCTGCTTACGGTATTGCGCCACTTTTTCTAGTGGTAAATTATCTTCTTTAAACTCGCCCCAGCTTTTAACCAGTGTTGATGGCTGCGCCTTAATCGATACTGGATATTCCATATTTAATTCGGCGTACAAATTTTGTGCAGATTTAGACGATAAAAATTCCAATAGAGCTTGGGCAGATTGCTTGTGTGGGGCGTATTTAGCAATAACAGCACCCGAAACATTGATGTGTGAGCCACGATCTTCTTGATTCGGGAAGTTCAGGTTAACGGCATTAGCCCAGATCACTTGCTTAGGATCTTGCAGCATTTTTCCTAAATAGTAGCTATTGCCGAGTGAAATGTCGCATAAACCTTCTTTAATAGCTTTTACTTGGCCACGATCATTACCTTGTGGTTTGCGCGCTAGGTTGGTTTTAACACCTTCTAACCAAGTCTCCGTTTCAGCTTCACCGTGATGGGCAATCATGGAGGCAACCAGTCCTAGGTTGTAAGGATGCTTACCTGAACGCGTGCAAATGCGGCCTTTAAATTTTGCATCAGCCAGATCTTCATAGCGAATGTTGCTTAAGTCACCGGCGCGTTCTTTAGAGGAGTAAACATTACGCACGCGCTTAGTCAGGGCTAACCATTCATTGTCGGAGTCACGAAATTGGGTTGGAATGCTTTTTAGTGTGGCTGATAGCTCAAATGCTTGGCTTAAACCATCTTCTTTCAGCTGTAATAATTTATTGAAGTCAGAGGTTAAAACAAGATCTGCAGGAGATAGCTCGCCCTCACGTTTCAGGCGCTGGATAAGACCTTTCTTGGCAAAAACAACCTTGGTTTCTATGCCGGTCTCTTTAGTAAACTCGGCTAAAATGGGTTCGATTAAAAATGGCTGGCGAAAAGAGTAAATGTTGACTTGTTCCGCTTGAGCAAGGCTTGCGGTCAAGCTGGTCGCTGCCAAGGCTAGGGTTAAAAGAAGAGCGCGCATGAAAATTCCTCAAGATGGTAAATGATAACTATTCCTATCTTAACAGGAAGCTGACTGAAGACCAGTTACTTGTGTAAGACTTTGCTGATATAGGGGTAAAGTTACGTAATTATTGCGGCAGCTCAATTATTGAGACAGCGGGCTTAAGAAATGCTCTCGCATTAAGCGCGCTAATAAATAAGAGTCGCCTTGTAAGCGAGCAAACTCAATTTCTTGGGCCAGGCTTGTCGTCGGGTTTGCACTGTCGGTATTAACCAAACGAGTAAACGCCTTGCTGGCTAATACAAACTCATCGACAGATTCTTGGCGATCGATTTCACTAAAACGAATATAGCCTTCTTCTTGCAACCAAATTATGGCTCCGAAGGCTGATAGGTGGCGTGGGCTGTGTAGGCCAAATTCATCGGCGTCGTCGGGACCGCAAATATCTTCGACGTACAATATTTGCTTGGCGGGGAAGTATCTAAAGCCGTGCAGTAAGATGACTGCACAGTCTTTAAAGAAATCGTCGATATGGACGTCGAGCATGCTATTTATAGCTGCTTATAAGAAGAGAAGAACTGCCCCATCTTATCTAGAGCAAGCGTCAGGTCTTCAGGACGAGGTAAAAATACCACGCGGAAGTGATCCGGCTGTGCCCAGTTAAATGCAGTGCCGTGAACGACGAGTATTTTCTGTTGCTCTAATAAATCCAATACCATACGTTCATCATTATGAATGTTGAATTTTTTGATATCGATTTTAGGGAAGCAATAGAGGGCGCCCATTGGTTTGGTACAGCTAATGCCTGGAATGCTGTTTAACGCTTCGTAAGCAATATTACGCTGCTCATAAATACGACCACCCGGTGCTACTAGATCATCAATGCTTTGATAGCCGCCTAATGAGGTTTGAATGGCGTGTTGTGAAGGCACGTTAGCGCAAAGGCGCATCGATGCCAGCATTTCTAGTCCTTCAATATAGTCTTTAGCTCTGTGTTTAGCACCGCTGATGATCATCCAGCCTGCACGGAAACCAGCAAGACGATAATTCTTTGAGAGACCATTGAAGGTAATAAAAAGAAGGTCATCGGCTAAAGAGGCGGTTGAGGTATGGGTCGCACCATCGAATAAGATTTTATCGTAAATTTCATCCGAAAAAACAATCAGATTATTTTCCCGTGCGATCTGAATCAGCTCCAATAGAACTTCGTCAGGATAAACGGCACCGGTAGGGTTGTTCGGATTTATGAGTACCAAGGCCTTGGTATTCTTGTTCACTTTTTTGCGAATATCATCCATATCTGGAAACCAGTTGGAGCTTTCATCGCAATGATAGTGAACGGGTGTGCCACCGGCTAAACTGACGGCGCCTGTCCATAGTGGATAGTCAGGGGAAGGAATTAATACCTCGTCACCACTGTTAAGTAAGCCTTGCATCGACATGACGATGAGTTCACTGACGCCATTGCCTAAAATAATGTCTTCAATGCCGACGTCTTTAATGCCTTTTTGCTGGCAATATTGCATGACCGCTTTACGCGCAGAAAAGAGGCCTTTAGAATCGCAATAGCCTTCAGAATCGGGTAGGTTTAGAATAACATCTTGAATGATTTCTTCGGGAGCATCGAGACCAAAAGGTTTCGGGTTGCCGATATTCAATTTTAGAATTCGATGTCCGTCTTCTTCCATTTTTTTGGCGGCATGCGCAACGGGCCCACGGATATCGTAAAAAACATTAGCCAGTTTGTTGGATTTGAGAATATCCTGCATGGAACGCATTCCGCCTTAATAAAAGTCACATAATATAGAAACGGCTAATGATACCCTTGAATGATGGAAATTTACAGAGATTGAAAGTGAGTAATAGATAATGACATCAAGCAAAGACAAAATTATAAAAACCCCAGATGAGTGGGCTGAGCAATTAAATGATGAAAGTTACTTCGTCACCCGAGAGAAAGGTACAGAGCAGCCTTTTTCGGGTAAGTATCATGATTGCGAAAAAGCAGGGCAGTATCAGTGTATTTGCTGTGGTGAGGTTTTGTTTGAGGCTGAGAGTAAGTTTGATGCGGGCTGCGGCTGGCCGAGCTTTAACCAGGCGGTCTCTGAGGATGCTATTGAAGAGCATAAAGATGTCAGCCACTTTATGATTCGTACTGAAGTGGTCTGTAAGCGCTGTGATGCTCACTTAGGGCATGTTTTCCCAGATGGGCCAGCGCCGACTGGCCTACGTTATTGCATTAACTCAGCTTCTATCCATTTGGATGAGGGAAAGGCTGATAAAGAGTCGTAAACTAGAAGAGGGAGTGCAGGGTATATTATCTTGTACTTTCGTATTTCTTTGATAATATCTTTAGCTATAAGTATTTTGCACAATATGATTTTGTACCGCTTAATATTCTTGAGCTAAACCAAACTAATTAATAGAGAGATATTCACATGTCACTACTCAATAAAGAAATGCCTTTGTTATCCGGCGAAATGCAGGATCTTTCACAATATGAAGGTCAGGCTGTACTCATTGTGAATACCGCCAGTAAATGCGGTTTCACCGGTCAATATGAAGGGCTTGAAGCTTTGTATTCCGAATATAAAGAGCAGGGTTTGGTTGTCTTAGGCTTTCCTTGTAACCAGTTTGGTGAACAAGAAAAGGGGGCGGATAGTGAAATCGCAAGTTTTTGCCAGAAAAACTATGGCGTGAGCTTTCCTATGTTTTCAAAAGTAGAAGTGAATGGGGACAATACGACGCCCTTGTACCAAGAGCTGAAAGTACAGGCTCCGGGCATCATGGGAACGAAAAAGATTAAGTGGAACTTCACCAAGTTCCTAGTCAATAAACAGGGCCAGGTCACTCGCTATGCGCCAACGACTAAGCCAGAAGCTTTAAAAGGCGACATTGAGGCCGCATTGGCTAGTTGATAAATATTATGGCGAAAGATATCAATGATCATGGGATAACGCAGTACCCAGAGCTTCATCTTGATAATCAGCTGTGTTTTAGCTTGTACAGCTTGTCGCGTAAGGTGATTCAAAACTATACGCCGCTGCTAAAGCCGCTGGGTCTTACCTATCCGCAGTATTTGGTGATGTTGGTGATGTGGCAGGGGCTGGAAGTTGAGCAGTTGGGGTTGGCTGTCAGTCAGCTCACTGAGAAGCTGAAACTTGATACGGGCACTGTGACACCGTTACTTAAGCGTATGGAAGCCAAAGGCTTGTTGAGTCGCCAGCGTAGCGAGCAAGACGAACGCATAGTCATTGTGAGTTTGACGGCAGAAGGGCGGGCTCTAAGAGACGCAGCGAAGCATATTCCTCAGGCTTTGTTATGCCAAGCGAAGGCTGGCTTAGGCGACGATGAAAGTGCTGAAGAGGGTGTCCAAGCTGAGCAATTGATTACATTAAGAGAAACGTTAAAGGCAATGCTGAAATCACTCGCTTAGAGTGATGACTGCTTGTCTTTGTTTTCGCTAGGAAGCCATTGAATGATGGCGTTCTGCAATTGCTCTTGAGTGAAAGGCTTAGTGATGAAGTCATTCATGCCTACCTGCAGACAAGCTTGGCGCTCGTTCTCAGAATCCAGCCCGGTTAATGCAATAATGGGGGTTGTTTGGTTGAGGGGAGAGCGGCGAATTTGTCGTGTTGCCTGAAATCCATCCAAAACCGGCATTTGGCAATCCATAAAGATCAGATCAAACTTCTTGTTATTACAGATATTCAAAGCTTCTCGGCCATCTTCCGCTATCTCTATTTCGGTATTAAGATTTTTAAGAAAGCGTTGGCTAAGCATGCGGTTAATTGCATTGTCTTCAACCAATAAGATGCGCGGGAGTTGGGTCGAGGTTTGGTCTTGCTGTAGTTGATCGCAGGCTCGAGCCATTATGTTAAACAGAATCCCTTCGTTAATTGTCTTTAATGCAATAACTTTGACATCATTTAGCATCTCAACCTGTTCATATTGCTGACCCAAGCCAATAATGAAGGCGGCATCTTGGCAATTGTTTTCATTGTCGGTAATTAAGATTACCGGCTCGCGGCTGCAGCTTGCAGAAATTTGAAACGGAAGTTGCCACAGTTCAAGTGAATCTATGATTCGATCAGCGTGCAGTTGCTGCGATACATTGATTCGAATACCGCCACTGGGCAGTCGTTGACGTATCCTATGCAGTTGTTCATCACTGGATAGTAACGGCAGCTGTAAAAAGAGTTCATGCTCGTTTTGTGAATTACTGCTTTGACGAATTTCACCTTCTAGTATTTCAACCAAGTCCTTTGCAAACGCGAGTCCAAGAGCGGTAAGTCTCGACGTCTGGAATGAATTGGTAAAGGGTAAAATCATTTGTTCAAATAGATGTTCATTAATCATTAGTCGCGGCGCAGACAGTTTAATCAATATGCTTTGGTTGGCTTCGGAGATATCAATGTTGATACGTTGTTCGGGTGAACAATAATAAATATTGGCTATGAGATTGAATAGTAGCGGCTCAATCTTCTGGATGTCACCGATATGGCTACTCGAAACGGTGGTGTCGTAGCGTATGGCAAGAGTACAAGGGCATTCTTTTTGATTAAGCACGCTTTCGATGTTTGAAAATATGCGTTTGAAGCTGAAAGGGCTGATATTCAGTTTGTTAAAGTCATTCCTCAAACTAGCAATACCATCAAGTTCTGCAAGTAACGATAAAATAGCTTCGTTTTGCTTGATTGAACTTTGCAGTATTGAGTGATCCGCTGCGGTTTTACAGTTATCTTGTAGCGAGCTTAAGGTCTGTATTGCTGTGGTTATCGGGAAGCGGAATTCATGGCTGAGATTGCTTAATAATTTAAATTGGCTTTGGTTAAGGCGTTGAGATAGGTTTTGCGATTGCTCTAGCTCTTGGTTTACTTCTTTTAGTTGGCGGTTAATCCCGGTTAGCGCCTTGGTTCTTTTAGCCACTAGGTCTTCAAGATTGGTCGAATAATTGTTAATGGTATGCTCAGCGGATTTTAGTCGGCTGATGTGATCATGGGTTGTGCGCAATAAATTGGCGAAGTGATTGATCAGTGAGCCAATTTCATCCTGTCTATTACTGTTTAACCGTTGAATACTGGAGTATTCAATCGCTGCGGGATCAATATTTTGTAAGCGACGCACCAGATTACTGATGGGCTGGCTTACCAGGTTATAAAAAATAATGTAAATGAATAAGGCGATGCTGATGCTGAGTATGAGGTTGGAAATGAGTGTGCTTTTTACTTCGATAAAGAACAGCTCAGTTTGCTTGCAATGATTGACTTCAATAATGAGCTTTCCTAATAACGTTGCTTGATGGCGCATAGGATATTCGTATTGATTGTTGCTGCCATAAAGCAAGGTACCCAAATCTGAAGTTGAGCAAGTTTGCTCAATGCTGGCAATCGCCAGTTCACTGCCTTTGGTATCAATTACAGATGCGTAAATAATGTCAGGGTGGGCGGCAAGGCTATCGACTAGTTGCTGATTTAGATGAGTGTTGAAATTGTAAGTTGCTAAACCGAAAGAGGGCAGCGTTGTTGAAATAACGGTTTGTAGGGAATCTTGGAAATGCTGGTTTCGTTCTTGGAAATTGGACCAAACTTGAAAGCTGCCAATTAAAACACCTAATAATGCTGCGGTTATTACAGTGTAGAGGGCCACTATAATCGCTAAATGATTTTGAAACTTTGACCACATAACACAGCATCCTGCTTTACTACTGTCGAAGACATAGCGATTGAAAGGGGGTCATTAATACTAGCATGATAGTTTATTGGGGTGTGTGGAAGATAACCCTTGTTACAAATCTATTGGTCATACAGTTGTTTCTTCTGCCAATCCTGATCTTGCTCTTCTTGTTTATCAAATTCTTCTTCCAGACGTTTACTGCTTGAATTCTCATTTTGCTCATTCAGGCTTTGTTGAGTTTTATCAATTAAGCCTTCGCACTCTATTAATTGCTGTTGTAAGTCGTTGGGCAGGGGGGATACTCTTTTAAGTAATATTTTAATTTTCTTTAATAGGGCGATGCCTTGTTGTAACTCGCCTGCTTTTAAAGCTTCTTCAGCAGATAGTTGGTTGTATTGGCAGCTTAGCTTTATCTTGCTGAATTTGGCGGCGTGAGCGAGTTGCTTGGCCTCGCTGCGATTAACCTGGTGCTCCATGACGCCTTGGCGAATATGCTGGATAATGGATTTGAGTAAAGTGAGTATTTTTTGCTGGCTCTCTTTTTTGCCTTTGCGAGCTTGCTTGCGCAAACTTTTAGGTTCAGTTAACCAGCCTTGGGCAAGATCAATGGTGTGATGGCAACGTTTGTCTGGAATTATTTTATTATTTATTAATAGCTGACCGTTGTAGATGATGCGGCTGGCTATAAATTTAATCAGAGAGTCGTCAAGGTACGGCGCTGTCGTTTCAGCAATTTGCTGGAGTTGATTGATCTGAGCGTTATAGATGATGGTTTTACGCGCTCTCTCAATGGCTCTTTGGCGTTTGAGCTGTACTGCCCAGAGGCAAATGACGCATATGACGCAGATCAAAACGGCGATGATAACTAAGGTAGAAGTCGACATATCTCTTATTTACCCTGTATTTGGTTGGTTTACGGGTTTATTTGTATAAATATAGCTTAGACGTAAAAAAGGGGTTGACTCAAATGCAGATCCTCCCTAGAATGCGCGCCATTGAGACAGACAAGACGTCCCCATCGTCTAGAGGCCTAGGACACCGCCCTTTCACGGCGGTAACAGGGGTTCGAATCCCCTTGGGGATACCATCCTTCTTCGGAAGACTGGTATCAGTACGTAGTTTACTCAATGTGTGTGCGGAAATAGCTCAGTTGGTAGAGCATAACCTTGCCAAGGTTGGGGTCGGGAGTTCGAGTCTCCTTTTCCGCTCCAAATAACTTATCTTCACTAGGCTAAAGATAAGTTGTTGATTTGCAAAGAAATTTGTTGCAAATCGAAATTTGATGTGTAGAATGCACATCACTCAAACGGTGTGTCCCCATCGTCTAGAGGCCTAGGACACCGCCCTTTCACGGCGGTAACAGGGGTTCGAATCCCCTTGGGGATACCATTCTTTCTTCGGAAAGAACGTATTGACAAGACCTAGAATAACAAGTGAAGTTGTTGTTCTGCTGAGGAATCAGTTGAATCATTCGTGCGGAAATAGCTCAGTTGGTAGAGCATAACCTTGCCAAGGTTGGGGTCGGGAGTTCGAGTCTCCTTTTCCGCTCCAAATTCTAAAAGTCGTTTCAGGTAACTGAAACGGCTTTTTTTATGTCTGTCGTTTACGCTCGTCATAACTTATGGGCATAAAAAAGCCCCGCGGACGAGGCTAACTTGGTGCGCGCTGCCTATTTGAAAATGGCTTCACGTGACAAGGTGTAGTTAAACGGCGCATTACGCAGCATGGCTTCGGCCATCGCATCATCAAGTAATTGATACTTCTCAATTTCGTCGTCAGGCATAAAGTGCAGGCAATCACCGCCAAAGAACCACAACAGATCGCGGTGAATGGCTGGGGCCAGTTCAGGGTTGTGAGTCAAAAAGCGATGTAACCACTGCTGACCTTCGAAGACGGCTGAACCAGACTGTTGCTCTGAAGGGTCTTTTAAAGACTCAATCAACTGGCTAAGTTGTTGTAGAATAGTATTTTCTTGATTGTACTCTTGATCTAGTTGCTCCATCTTACTTAGCTGGGTTGATAATAGATTTAATAGTTCTACATGGTAGGCGAGTCGTTGGTTCATTCTTTCTACTCTTTTTGATTCTATCTAAATGGTTCTATCTTAAATATTTTTGATAAAGGTTTCATATGACGGCTGCATTATCCATCCAAGGGCTAGAGAAAGTCTATGGAAATGGCTTTAAAGCATTAAAAGGCATCGATTTAACCGTTCAGCAAGGAGATTTTTTCGCTTTGCTAGGGCCGAATGGCGCAGGTAAGTCGACAACCTTGGGCATCGTATCCTCTTTGGTGCAAAAAACCGGGGGCAGTGTCTCTATTATGGGGCATGACTTAGTAACGGATAGTTTTGCCGCTAAGCAGTGCCTGGGTGTGGTTCCGCAAGAATTTAACTTCAATCAGTTCGAAAAAGTGTATGACATTATTATCACTCAGGCCGGTTATTACGGCCTAACCGCTAAGCAAGTAGCGGGATATGCAGAGGTTTTGCTAAAAGCGCTGGATCTGTGGGATAAGCGCAGTGAGCTTTCACGCATGTTATCAGGCGGTATGAAGCGCCGTTTAATGATTGCGCGCGCATTGATTCATAAACCACAAGTTTTGATCCTAGATGAGCCGACAGCAGGGGTTGATATCGAATTGCGCCGTTCTATGTGGGAGTTTATGCAAAAACTCAACGAAGAAGGCACTACGATTATTCTGACCACGCATTATCTAGAAGAAGCTGAGCAACTGTGTAAGAACATTGCCATTATTAATACCGGCGAAATCGTCATTAATACCAGTGTGCGTGATTTATTGAGTCAGTTAACAACGGAAACATTTGTTTTTGATGTTGAGGGAGATCTGGCTCGCTTGCCCGAGCTACCGCAGTATCAAGTTGCCTTTGTGGGTGACGATTGCATTGAAATTACGATGGAGAAAGGACAGAACCTTAATGAGGTGTTTGTCCTTCTTATGGACGCTGGCCTACAAGTACGCAGTATGCGGACTAAGGCGAATCGTTTAGAAGAGTTATTTGTCGGTTTGGTGCAGGAACATAAAGGCCAGAGTGATGCAGATAGTAATGATGCTAACAATGAAGCGAAAGATCAGGAGGCATCTAAATGATCGGCAATAAAAGTATATTAGCGATTCAGTGGGTTGCTTTCAGTACCATTGTGATTAAAGAAGTTCGTCGTTTTATGCGTATTTGGCAGCAGACGTTATTGCCGCCAGCGATTACGATGACCTTGTATTTTATTATTTTCGGTAATTTAATTGGTTCGCGAATTGGTGAAATGGGCGGCGTGGATTACATGTCTTTCATTGTTCCTGGTTTGATTATGATGAGCGTTATCACCAATGCCTATGGCAATGTTGCTTCGTCTTTCTTCGGCAATAAGTTTCAGCGCTGTATCGAAGAGCTTATGGTTTCTCCTGTCTATCCTTCTGTTATCTTAGCCGGATATGTTGTCGGAGGCGTTGTGCGTGGAGTGATGGTCGGCATTATAGTGACGCTGTTATCGCTTTATTTTACTGACCTACAAGTGCATAACCTGCCGGTGATTATTATCGTTACGATTTTGTCGGCGATGTTGTTTGCCTTGGGTGGTTTTATTAATGCGATTTTCGCGACTAAGTTTGATGATATTACGATTATCCCGACGTTTATTATTACGCCGCTAACCTACTTGGGTGGGGTGTTTTATTCGATCTCATTATTGCCTAAGTTTTGGCAGGACGTTTCGATGCTGAATCCTATTTTATATATGGTAAATAGTTTTCGTTATGGCATCTTGGGCATATCTGACGTCAATGTGTGGGTTGCCATTACAATGCTGGTGGGCTTTATTGTTGTGCTCTCGAGTATTAGTGTTTGGTTATTGAAGCGCGGCACAGGCATGCGTAGCTAGCGATTTATAGAATTTAAGGTATTTTGAAATGGCATCGGTACACAGTGAAAGTAATCCACTAGGCAAAAGTTCGGCTTATATCGACAGTTATGATCCGACGTTATTGTTCCCTATATCACGTGCGGAAAGCTGGAAAGCTGCAGGAATTGAACGTGATTCTTTACCTTTTTTCGGTGAAGACGTTTGGAATGGTTATGAGATTTCTTGGTTGAATGATAAAGGGATTCCACAGGTTGCTATGGCAGAGTTTCGCCTACCTGCGACCAGTCCTTTTTTAATCGAATCGAAGTCGTTTAAGTTGTATTTAAACTCTTATAATCAAACTAAATTTGCCAACAAAGCCAGTGTTGAGCAGCGCATGGTTAAGGATTTATCAGCGGCGGCGGGTGGTGCGGTTAAGGTCACAATTTTATCGCTGCAGCATAATTTTCCCGCTGAGCCTAAATCGGTATGTATCGATGATTTAGACATTACGATGGATCGATATGAGTTGGATCCTACTGTACTGAAATTGGCTGTGAAAAAAGATGGCGAACCAACGGGTGTTATCTTCGAAGGTATGCTGGTTAGCCATTTATTGAAATCTAACTGTCCTGTGACGGGGCAACCGGACTGGGGTTCAATTTATATTGAGTATAAAGGCGCACACATTGATGAAGCGTCGTTATTAACCTATTTAGTTTCGTTGCGTACCCATCAAGATTTCCATGAGCAGTGCGTTGAACGTACTTTTTGGGATATCTGGACTCGTTGTAAACCTGAGTCTCTAACGGTCTATGCACGTTATGTGCGCCGTGGTGGTTTGGATATTAATCCGATGAGAAGTTCGAACAAAGAAAAGCAAGCGATTAACTTTAGAACGATTCGTCAGTAGTCTGATAGTGGTCGGGTAAAAAGTTTAGATAAATAAAAAGGCCCTTTGCAATGCATCGGGCCTTTTTAGTATGTGCTACTTAAATAGCGACTTAATTCTTAAGCTTGCTGGTCAGGCTAAGGGATGATTTTATCGCGAATTTTCTTTGCCGCACTTTCTAAGGCATCTGCGATACGATCTTTGTCATAGCTTTTAACTTTCTGAGTATCTAGATACAGCGAGAAACCTTCAGAATCGTGTTCAATAAAACTCGGGTTTGAGCCTAGGTCGCGGCGGAAATCGATAACCTGATACGTTGCGACCGGCTGAGAAAATCCTTTCATCTCTACCTTGCCTTTGAGGCGGCACATGATCTTATCTTTGACGAGGTTGTAGGTCTCTTCAGAGATTAGAATCTCGCCTGCTTCTGCATTACTTTCAAGTCGGCTAGCAAGGTTTACTTCCTTACCAATAATGGTGTAATCCATGCGGCTTTCAGTGCCAAAGTTGCCGACAGTACAGTAACCGGTATTGATGCCCATGCGAATTTGCAGTGGCGTTTTAATACCTTGTTCCATCCATTTTTTACGCAAGATTTGCATGTGGCGTCGCATGTCGATGGCCATGGCTAGGCAGGCTAAGGCATCACGCTTGGTGCCATTTGATTTAGGATCACCGAAGAAAACCATCACGCTATCACCGATAAACTTATCGATGGTGCCACCGTGTTTAAGGGCAACTTTCGACATCTCAGTTAAATAAGTATTCAGTACATCGGTAAGGCTTTCAGCTTCCATTTGCTCAGACAGAGCAGTGAAGCCAACAATGTCAGAAAAGAAAACAACCAGTTTTTTACGCTGAGTCTCTAAGCGAACTTCTTTGCGACCTGAGAATATTGATTCCCAAATTTGCGGCGAAATGTATTTAGAGACCTTATGAGAAAGCTGTTGGAAGCGCTCAACCTGTCCTTGAAACTTACGTTTTAGGCGCATTAAATCACGCGCTTGGCGGTGTGAATTAAATGCGGTGATCGCTAAGTGCATGCCGACGCCTAAAGAAGCCGCGACAAAAACTTCTGTTGGAATATCTTTTGCGGGTGTAAAGCCAAAACCTAATACGCCCAGAGCTGCACCAATAAATAAAGAAATAACACAGAAAGTCCAAGCGGTAATGCTGCCGACCACAATGAAGCTAGTATTGATCATGATGAGGAATAGGATCGTGAGCTCAAGTGGAAAGCCAATCAGCGCTAACATCACTCCGCACAAAACGGCATCACCATGAATTAAGATCTGACGAGTGCCATAAGGGTGGCGAGATCGAAAAGAACGAGTTAAATACTGTAATAAATGAGGGTAGAGCAAGGCAATTAAGCCAACCCACATGATGTTGCTTTCAAAATATCCAATGAATGTGCCGATAATCAGTGTGATACCGGCAGCAGCATACCCTAGGACACGGGCTATATAGTCCTGCATCGGCATGCTAGTTTCACTAAAATCGGTCGTTTTCTCTTTGCTCATAATCTCTATATCGGTACATATGTAAGGGTATTTACCCTCATTCTATAGGATTAGGCAAGCAGAGTTGGTTATTTGTCATGGTTATTGCCATAGCTTCAGCATAAAATGATAATCTCTCTTATTTACCATGACAGAATATACATAAATGGATGCACTTACAGCGATAACAGAAAGGGTATCAGTTGCCCAGCTAACAGGGCCTGGGCCGACTCAAGAGCAGGTTGAATTGTTGTATAAAGCCGCTTTTAGAGCCCCAGACCATGCTTGGATGAGGCCTTGGCGCTACTTGACGGTACGTGGGCAAGGTTTGGTGGCATTGGGAGAAGTGTTTGCCGCTGCAGGTTTAAAGAAGGCTCCGGATTTAGATGAGGTGAAAGTTGCCAAGTTGAAGAAGATGCCTCAGCGAGCCCCTTTAATGATTGTTGCCATTGCCAATATTCAACAAGATACCAAGGTGCCAGAAGTAGAGCAGCGCTTAGCGGTGGGCGCGGGTATTCAAAATATAGTAACGGCCGCCTACGCAATGGGCTTGGGTGCTATTTGGCGCACGGGAGAAATGGCTTACAACTCACATGTTAAGAAGTCTTTGGGCTTACAGGATAATGAAGAAATCCTAGGCTTTATCTATTTAGGGCACGTGAATTGTAAATTGAAGCAGCCGCCAGAGTTGGCAATTGCAGATTTTGTCCAAGATTGGCCAGCGCTTTAATAACAAATCGTTTAAAAACAAAGCATTAGAAATAAAAAGCTGCATTTAGGGGCTTGACGCTGAGCGGGTGGCTGAGTATAGTACGCGCCTCTGCACAGGTTGCAGCTAGACAGGACGTCTAGGTAGGTATAAAGGTGAGGTGGCCGAGTGGCCGAAGGCGCACGCCTGGAAAGCGTGTAACGGGTAACCGTTCGAGAGTTCGAATCTCTCCCTCACCGCCACTTACATCCCAGTATCCATGGGGGTTGTAGAGTAGGTGGAAGGTAAAAAAGACCCTTCAGGGAAAGATCGGGGAAAACACGGAGTGTTTCTAAGCGTTAAATCATCATCCTTTTAGTACTTTCAACTTCATTTTTTAAATCATTGCCTTTCTGGCACGTAGTCCATTAAACACGTTACAAACTACCTCGTTTATTTTCTGTATATTGCCCTTTCCATATCGTAGATCCCAAACACCGAACATTTCTGAAGTTACTTTAAATAGAAGCAGTCTCTTTATTAATCTCAATATTTTGATGAATGAAGTGAATCAATTCGAATATTGAATTAATAAGTAACAAATGTATCATTGTTCGAATTAAAACAGGGATCCGTTAACTACTGAGTGCTAAAGGGAAAGGTGAGGTCATCTTTCTTCTTAGGTAGTTTGTTATACGGCCTAGTCCCATAACTGAATTGTTATATTGAGTAGTCTATGAAATACAGATATTTATTAATACTATCTAGCTTGGTTTGTCTGGGCTGTGCAACGAGATATCAAAGCTTATCCCCAGCAGAGGGAGTGGCACTAACAGTACAAAATGATGGGGAGTTTGTAACAGGGAATCTTTATGAGAACTCGCAGTGTAGTGAATTACCCCGGGGAACTTGGCTCGGTATAGTTGGAAATACCGGATTTAAACATAATACCCAGCTTCAAAAAACAGTATATGTGGCCTCAGATAAGCCAATAATGCTCTATATGGAGTGGTCCTCACTTATGGATCATAGAACTGAATGTGTCCAAACGGCAACATTTACACCATTGAAAACTAATGAGTATCTAAGTAAATATTATTGGGATTCGACTGGATGTAAATTAGATATGTCTACGAGAGAGCTTGGGGCAGCTGAGTTTTTACCTTTAGTTAATGTTAGTTATGGCAATAGGCATTGCCCTCACAATTAATAAATACAACAATCAGCTGATGATCGACTCTTTGGTGCTGGTGTGATTTACTTCGCTCTCTCCAAGCAGCGATTAGTGCACCTTTTATAGAAGTGCTATGCCCTTATGAGGTTTAAATGGAATTTGACGCAATAACAAAACTAATTTTCGGTATCGTTTCAGCAATAGGGACTGTCGCGTTAGTTTTTCTAAATTCGAGGCAGGCTACAAAGGTCAAAGCTGAACTGTTAGAAAAGTTTGAGGCTGCATTGGAAAAGTCTCAAAAGCATTCAGTTGCAGAGCTTTTTCGATTAATTCACGGCGTTCGAATGAGTTATTCAGATATTGCTGAGCTCGTTAAGCACGATGAATGCATAAAAATAATATATGCAATAAAAAAGACGCCAGGAATGGTGCGTTATGAAAACAGGAAGTTTACTTATACGGGAATAGGGAAGAGTGCAATAGTCAGGTTTATTGATCGATGGTTTACTGCGTTTGGAATAACATTTTTTGTTATTTTATCGCTAGCCTCTTTATTAATGCTAGTTTTTGGTAAAGGCGCGACAGCGGCCACTGGATTATTCTTTTTTATCATTTGTGTGGCTATGTTGGCAATGCATATGAAGCAGCATCGCTACGATCAAATGGTTTCAAACTTAATAAACCCAGAGGGTAGCAATTCAATTGAACCGACCGTTAACTCGTCGGCTGGATTAGGCTCTTTTTAGCAACTTAGTTTCTGAATAGCTGACACTAGAGTTTTTGCACTTGATCCTACTTCCAGCTATAAAAAGGTAGCGACTTAGAAAAGTCAAAACACCCCAAAAACCATTCGGCATAAGGAAACGAACGGTCGTGCTGCCCTGGTTAATATCACTCTTATGAAAATACTCTTGGGTATACCAGCCCCTTACACGAATAAGATCAAAGCCACGGCCGTCGCGTAAATAACCGTCGGCCACGGCGGTAGGGTTTTTAACTTTCTCTGCTTCGTTTTTAGGTTCGTAGCGTTCTGTCCAGCTTTCGAATAAATGGGGGAACAAATTTCATTTTTAAAAGTGTGTTGGGTAGCTGTACGACATTACTTTGCATTTATAAATTTCCTTATTAACTAAGCTTTAGAGCAGAATCTAATGATAATGGATTGTATTCTCATTAGAGCTAAGCATTTCTAATTTTTGTCTATAATGGAAAAATACTAAAAAATTGTCTGTAACAGAAAAACGAGTAAACAAACAATATGATCAACGGCTTCGGCGATCGATTGCGGGCTGCTCGCAAGGAAGCAAAACTATCAGTGCCTGATGTTGTCGATCACTTTAATACTTACTTTAGTTCGAAAGACTTAAAAACGATTAACGTTTCCACGTATTACAGTTGGGAGCGATTCGGTACTGTGCGTGAAATAATAAAGGGAAAAAGCTATCCGCATCCTACGGTTTACCCATTGGCTTTAGAGTTGTTTGGAGTTACAGCGCATTGGCTATTCTTTGGCGACCAGGGAGGGAAGATTATTCGCTACACATCAGATTTACCCAATAAAGCAACTGACAAATTAACCAAGCAACAATTGTATGCGTTAAAAGAAGATGATCAGCTGGATAAAGAATTTGCGCGGGTTAAGTTGAAAATGAGCACTGCGCAAAAGGTGTCTTTTACGCAGTTTTTGAGGACGTTTAAGTGAGTGTGAAATTTAGGCGTGATCTTACTTGATTTGTTAAACTATTTTTCACTAAGATCTCCATCTTTTGACTCGGCCTTTACCTTATCCCATTCGTTTTTCAGCATATCCTGCGTTTCTTTTGTTAATAGTTCTAGAGACGATAATAATTCATTTCTGTTAGAGCTTTCTGTTAAATTTTGAATTTTCTTTATCAGCGCTGCTATTTTTCTATCTGGTGTGTCGTCAGGATTAAGGCGTAGGCGAATTACATAGCACAGGTAATCAATTTCCTTGCAGATTTCTAGCTTTGGTGCACTTTCCTCTATAGTTGTAGTATCTAGTGTGAGAGTTAGTCCTACAAATTTTGATACATCCTGCCTCATTTGCTCTATCCACAGAATCCTTTGGCTGGTTACGGTGTTGATAAAACTGGCTTTACGAGTTGCATGATATCCTTGAATAAAATTCCATATCCCTAGTGCGAATGTTAAAAAAATCCCCAAGGCATAAATGTAATCTTTAGGTTCCATAATTATCCAGTCTTTAATATTATCTAGCAGTGATTTATACGAACACAGTTCTAATAATTCTTTATTAAGAAATTTACCAGCTTAGCTGTGCTTTACTGGAGCTTAGATTTTGTTTATACACCATTAAAATTGTTGTGTAATTACGCAGGTCAACACACTGTTATAGTAGGCATTGATTGCGCTACCCCTGTTAATTATTGGCTCAATACTATTTTGAGAATTCATTTTTTTTGAATTTAATATCATTTCTAGCACGTGGTTATTTAATGGGAGGCTGGAGAGTTCTCGGTTAAGTTTTAATCAGTTGATAGCTTTTTGTGTTCTAGAAAGGCTAGATACTCAATTCCTTTTTGCGTTACGGAAAACCTACGCCACCTTGCATTTTCTACTTTTTCACTAACAACTAAGTTGTGAATTTGTAGTTTTGGGCCAACATTAAAATATAAAAATCTTATGTGGTCGTCAATTCCCGACTTATTTGCAACACCGGTAATAAATTTTTCTTTGTAAATAGTAAAGACATCAAAAAGATTCATGACTACATTTTCTTCACTACTTACGCTGTCCGGAATTTTTACATCTGTAGCCTTTAGGACTGTAACTAATTGTTCAAAATCATTTGAAACAACTTCATTTTTAGAATTAGGAGAAAGTCTTGCTTTAGTGTTATTTACTTGTAAAACTAATCTTTCATTTTCATGACTTAGTCGTGTTATTTCGTCCAGTAATGATTGTGAATTTACAATCTCGTCAGCAGAAACCCAACCTTTCAGATCTCTGTTTGATGTGAAATCAGATAAGCTTTCATAAACGCATAATTTAATATCTTTTTCGTCGTTAAAAAAAGATGATATATTTGAAAGTACCTTGCTTCTAAATGCGGATAGCAGTTTGGGATTTTCTAGTTCTATTCGTTTTGTTCCGAATTCTTTAACTCTCGCTTCAAGAGTATTTTCATCTATTACTATTGCAAATAATGGTTTTTCAAGTTCTACGGCGTAATCATATTCCAACTCCGTATAACTTACACCTGTTACAGGTTCTACACTCCCGTAGCGACCTCCAAGGATTAACATGTATATATCAGACTCATCAATCCATCTTCGAATTGTGTCCATTTGAGACTTGTCTCCAGAAGTAAACAGTTCCATTCCAGCAGGAATGTGACCAGCTTTAAGAATTGCACTTACGGCTGCCTGTCTATCATTTTTTAAATCTTCATATGTAGAAGAAACAAATACCTGTAGCTTTCTTTTCACTTAGAATTTCCTTTTAAGCATAATGCCAAGCTCAACTGCGTAGCAAACTGGCATGATTTGGGATCAAAAACCGGGCAGCCTAGGCAGTCAGGCTTCAGTTTATTGTTAGGTGATTATAATGTACTTGGAGGTAGCTTGAATCATTTAACTACAAGCGCAATAGTCGATATAAGTACCGCAAAAGCCGCCCAGATTACAGCTCTGCGAGCTAATTTATTGGCTTCGACAGCATTTAAAGAAGCCTCACGAGAAATATGCAAGCTCTCTTTTTCTCTACTTTCACGGCTTAACTCTCGTGATTCTGTTATTGATTCTAGCCACTCTAATGCGAATGAGTGTTTGACTCCTTTTGATAATGCACCTTTTTCAGTTGAGGCTTTAACCGCTGGAGTACCAAGCGAATCAAATTCAGAGAAACACGATTCTTTAAATTCTTTTATTGCAGACAGTTCGCTACACTCATCCTCCGGAAAAATATAGCTACGTCCTATTTTTTTTTGACTATTTTTATAGCCAATCCAAAAAGAAATAGGAATCTCAGTGACGCCTTTGTTGAGGGTGTAAGTTTCGCCATCAATAGTATCTTTTACCGATTGGTCTTTATTCACTATTTTTACGGTAATCATTATTTATCTAATAATCCATTTATGGGACAAATAGCGAGAGCTAACTATCAGAGGTAAAGGAGGGTATTCGTTTTTTCCTTAACTTCAAAGCGCTAGTAGATCCCTACTAACATTGTGGTGATAGTACAGAATGTTAATAATAAAATCAAAAATAACAGGTTGAACGAATGTATTTTAAGCTGTGGGCTATGTTACCTATAGCGAGGTAATGTTTGCCTCGATGATGAAACGCACTGGCTAGCTTCTATTCTCGGCTTCTAGGCTGGTTTTATAGCCGCTAAACTCGGCGATATTGCAAAGCAGCTGATCTATTCTTCGTTTGATAAAAATCCCTTGAGCGAAGAAATAGACCACGCTAAGTCTAAGCTGACTCAATTGTAGCGGTCTATGCTGTTGGGTTTTTAAGCACGACTAAGTGAGGGTGTAAAAATTTGAGGCAATTATTCGTTATGCGGATGCACATGCAGGGTGTTGTGGGGGCTGGAGGTTAGATACCTCCGGCTACCCTATTAGTATTCCGATTGTATGGATCTTAATAATAGCATTTTTTCAGCTGTTTCCTCATACAGACTTGAGGCTATGATGCTTTTATATAAGCATATTTCTTGCTTTGTATCCTGATGACTTAGCTCAAATCTGGGATCATAGCAATTGTTTTCATAGACGAATATTTCGGCCATGAGATCCATCAGGAGGAAAAGTCGAATGCAATTGTCTTTAGTTGCAAAAGTAGGTTCTTTTAGTAAATGCGCTGCTATATGTCTATTGAAATCCGAATGCGATTCGCCGCTCATAGATGGTTTAAATAAGTGTTCATTAATGATTTTATCACAAGCGATAGTGTGAACTTCGTGAAATGATGGGTTTCCTGGAAATGGATTTCTTCTATGCGAGTTTTTGAAGAATTTTCTAAGATCATCGAATTGAGGTTTCTTCTCTGAGTTTTTATGGCCTGACCATCTTAGTAATACACCTTCCACGGCAGGAACTAAAGTCAAAAATGATGAAATATAATTTTCACGATAATAGGATAATGTAGCGGATTCTATTAATATGCTTAAATCTTTGAATATATAGAAGTGTTCAAATCTACCTTTCTTTTGCAGAGCCCTCATCCTGGGACACATAGTAGCACTAGCAATTATAGTAATTAAAGCATGTTCATCTATCGGTGAGCTAGTTGATAATTTATAGAGGTGTTTAAAGTCAGTCATTGTATTAAAAGGAGACATGCTTAATGCATATTGAGAAAGCTTATGGTTGAGATTTATGGTTTTTTCTACATCTTCATTCGATGCGCATATAAAACTTGGTTTGTTTTGGAGTATTTCGCGATCTCGTTTAGCTTCCTGCATATGTAGCTCATAAGCTTTGGAACTCACTCGAAACCAATCTTGTTTGTCAGTGCAAATTGTTTTTCTTGCATTGGCCGCACTGGTTCCTGAGTTAATAAGGTCTTTTAACAGCTTTACTTTCTCTAATGTTCTAGACATATACTTCAAACTTTATAAAGGAGTGTTAACGGCCGAAGGGCAATACTGCCTCTGTTTGTTAGGCATTTGACACGGGGAGCAATAACCCCGTTAAAAATCCAGAATATGCCCAGATTAGAGTTCCTGTGATTGTTATAATTAATCCTAGAGATTCGGCTTTCAATACTTTGTTTGCTGCCGTGATCATAGTCGCTTTCTGATCTTTTCCCTTGGCCCTTATCTCAGGCATAATACCATCGCGTGATTTAGGAAACATAGAAGCTACATAGTTTTGAATATCGTCATCAGTTTTCGGAACAGAGTGACTGACAGTTAGTAAGACTCCAAAAATTGTAGTGACTCCACCAGACGCGGCGAACCAATTAAAATCTCGCATAGTAAAAGACATTACTATTGATGCTATGTTAAAAGCAATCAGCCCAAAAACTGTCCGTAATGGATGGCTTGCCACTTTGTGAAACATTTTCAAAGAATATGGAATAGATATCTTTTGATTCATTAGATCCCCAAGAAAGTTGATATGTCTAACAGTGAATTGCGAACCCTATTCGCATAATTTCTTATATCTAGGGAAAGACGAATGAGGTGAAATGTTCTTTGGAATCATACGGCTATCCCTGCTAATTGTGTGGGGATACTACAGAATGTTAATAACAAAATCAAAAAATAGCAAATTGAACAGTTGTATTTTAAAAGGAGGGTTGTGTTATCCCATATCGAGGCAGTGGTATGCCTCGATAATTAATCGCACGGGCTAGCTTCTTTTCTCGGCTTCTAGGCTGGT
This sequence comes from Oleispira sp., assembly GCA_036960605.1. Classification (GTDB taxonomy): domain Bacteria; phylum Pseudomonadota; class Gammaproteobacteria; order Pseudomonadales; family Oceanobacteraceae; genus Oleispira. Next base: position 24,275 of record JBALXI010000034.1, read on the forward strand.
TTTATAGCCGCTAGATTCATCAATATTGTGAACAATGCGATAGGTGATTAAATCCAGTGCTTTCATCTCAGCAGCAAAGCCTTCCTGCAGTACCAGGGGCGATTCGGTAATGATTAACGGGTTGCCGTGGTCTAGTGATAATTCCACATGAATATCTTCGCGCTGCAGCGCTGCCCATTTTGCGGTGGCGGCATTCTTTGCCTGGTCTAGCGATCGGAAGCTGCCACGAATAATAAACGGGTTGCTTTCACTGCCTACAATTTCTGGGGTGCGTTTTCCATAGGCAGAATCATTCCAAAATGCTTTTACCCCTGTGTAGGTGATCTTTCTTTTTTGGTAGCGGTAGTCCTCACATTGATTTAGATCGATATTGATTGCCTCTATACTTGCCCCTGATGTGGTTTTCGCCTGACCGCTAGGCATAAAAATTAAGTAGTTTGATTTAATACTGCTTACCGCGTCGTACAGTTCACCCATGCGAGCAATAAACGATAAATCCGACTCATCTGTTTGGTCTAGGTGATCAATCAAAGTCGCGCCAATTTTAGTGGCTATGCGAGCGGTTAATTTATTACGTCCGGCCACTGTATTTAATATGGCCTTGAGGGTGGTTTCGGAATAACTGACATCACGTTTTTGTTTTAGGCTATCGCTAATGTCGGCGCTGCGGGCTTGAATCGAGATTACTGCCGGTGGGCCCGACAGTTCGCAGGTGTCTACTTTGAAGAATCCCATATCAACAAACGTGCCCTGGTACGGTAACCAAAGCTGCAGGTCGGCATCGGGCTCTGGCATTATTAAACTGTCGTCGTTGTTGTCTAGTTCTATTACGCACTGGTCAACTATTTGCGATCATATTCATTAATACCTAGGCCGTTCACCGATAATTTAATTATCTCTATATTTCCAGAGCTTATATTCTTAAGAGACCAGATTTATAACAGACGATAGCAGTAATAATGCCAGCTATGGCTAAATCTATCAGTCTAAATGCAACGGTAATTTCGACGGTTCCTGCTTTTAATGCGGCAATGACAGTCGCCATTTTCAAACCTGGAAAAATAGCCACGAGTGCTGTGCCTAATGTGAGTAAGGCAGTTGAGATGGGGGCGTTTCAGCGCAGGACTAATATGAGAAATACATTGTTAATAATATTTATGGAGCTTTAAGTGCAATAAGAAAATATTACAAAATAGATGATCCTGAAGGGTGTCGAGGTATAGTGGGTTGGTTAATGTTGTTGGGGATAGGGAGGAGTCTATTTATTTTTCAGTGGTCTAACTTTATCTGAAGAAAATACATTGTAGTGCTAAATAGAAATAGAATCATATTCAATAGCCTCCCCTTTGTTTAGTTAAACATACGAGGAATTTAGAATAAATCGTCCAATGGGCGGAGTCGAGCCGCTACTCTCTTGCAGGAACTGAATTTTGGGTAAAATGCTGTAGTCTAGGGCTCTATTATTTTTGGTGTGGTCTTTGGGTTATGATGGTTATGTCACGCACAATATTAAGGGCTTAAATGATTACATTTATTAATACAGCTATTAGAAAGATCGTTATCAATTATTTATTTGTACCTTTGTTTTTGTTTGCGGTTAACAGTCATGGGGATGTTGCTATTCATTTCTTAACAGAAATGGACTTGGATGAGAGTGTAGAAGGTCAGGTTGTTAAATATATGCATAAGGACTTGGTCTTATACTCTGCCAAAAAATCTTATATAAGTGATGACCAAATTGATGGAATGACGGTTAAGAAGGTAGGTGAGGAGTCATATGATTTATTTATAGAGTTTAGATCACGGTATAGACTTGATTTTAGCGGACCTCTGGATAAATATTCATATTTAGCAATTATCGATGACTCTAAAATAATCCAAATTTTCAATTTCAGTTTTTCTCCCAGTAAAAATACTTTACAGATAAAGGGATTTGAAAGTAAGCATTCGCCAGTATCTATAATGAAACAAATCGACCCAGATCCAGTGGGATATGAATTAGCTGATGTAGTCGCATACTTTTCCAAAGTTACGCCCTTACCTAGATTTATCTATCAGTATAACGAAGAATATCTAGGCGATGCATGGGAGCTGGGGGTGATGTTATATTCCGCTGGCTGTAACTATGGATGCGGTGGTGGTGGGTATGGCCCAACTATGCGTTACGGACGATCGAATAATATTGAAAAATATTTTCTGGGATATTCATTGTTTGCCGGAATGGGTTCCATTGATGGCGGTGGTGTTATGATTGAAAAATCAAATAACAAAAAAATATTTGGCGCTGAGGTAAATGCTCGTCTTGGGGTCTTTATTTTTACTTTTACAGGTGCAGAGGGTGAATTCCACTTCAATACCGGGCTGGGCATATAAGGATATATCAATGTGAAGTGGTTAATTAGGTTGTCTGCTAGTTAAAAGAAACAGTCTGAAAGTGTGGATTCTCAATACAAACCTCTAGCGAAGAAATTTCGTTAAGAGCAAGCAAACACTCATCTCCCTTTATATCGACCTTTATGCACTCTGATCTATTTTCATTTAGCTTTGTATCTAGAGCGATGCACTCAATAATAGCCCCTTGCTTCATGGTTATCTTAATGGGGTATCGAAATGTGCATGCTATTTCAATGTAGTCGTGCTGGTCGCAAGTAATCATTTATTCACCACTGGATTTCGTTATCTTTGTTGTTGAGTACTTCTACAATGTCATCCGTTTTGGCATGTCTAAATTCTATGGTCATGGCCTATATCCTATTTTAAGTACTCTATATCTACGTTAAACATTAATTGCTTGAGAGATAAAACCGATGCAATTATTCGTAATGCTTGATCTAAAGCGTCATCCGTTTCTGATCGAGATTGAAGGCTGCTCATATGACTGTTAAAGCATACGAAGCCATTATTGACTGAAGAAATGGCAATGCAGGCGTAATGGTAGCTTGTTTCATTTTCTATGTTTAATTCTTGAAAAGGCCTCAGGTTGATCGATTTCAATGTACCTCCGCTTTGAAGGGGAAAGACGTTTCGGCTCATGAAGTATGGATTTGTTACAGCCATTCTGCTGCTTGCAAGCGTAACGATGCGTTTTTCATCGGAGGATAGTTCATTGGTTTCTGATTGTATGAGATTGACCAATGTTTTCTCCTGACTAGCGATGGCCGTGGCCCAAGCAACCACTTTTCGATTCTCTGAGGTAAGGTGATTTTCTACTTTTAAGACGTTATGGAGCAGATCGAGTTGATCCTTTAATTCAGGGGCAAATTCGATGGATTCTCTGATGTAATTCATAAATGTGACCTGTATTAAATTTATTAAAAGGAGTGTTTTGACGTCAGGTTATCAGAACACACTGCCAGATTGGTTTAGTGGGTATTTATAGTGTGGCCTTGCTTAGGGTTATTCACAATAGGGGGGTGAACTTGGTAAAAGTAACTGTTTTCTACTAATGCAGATTGGCCTGGGTCAATTAGATGAGGTCTAGGTCGTGAATCATTACCTCACTATTAACAGGGGTGACCAGAGGCTTTATGTTGCTAACTCGTATTAAGTTCAAATTTTAATGTTATTTTATGTAACTTTCGCAAAAAGACAGAGACAAACTCATGCAAAGATCTTAGAATTCGCAAAAATTTAGGAGGTGAATAATGCGTATAGGATCATTAGTCGGTTCTGTTGTGGTTGCTCTAGTAGCAGCTTCTTCAGTTCAAGCAAAAAGTAGCGACCTAAATATCTATGGCTTCATGAGCGTAGGTATGGGTATTTTAGATAATGATAAAGTGACCATTGAAGGCTTTGAAGGGGAAGGTAACTTTAAACAAGATACTATTCTTGCTTTACAGGTTTCAAAACAGGTTAACGATAAAACGACAGCAACAGGTCAGCTTGTTTCTCGTGGAACAGATGATTTTAAGACAGAAGCTGCATGGGCATTTGTTTCTTATCAAGCCACAGAAGACTTTACTGCTCGTATGGGCCGTCTACGTATTCCATTCTTTTATTATTCAGAATTCTTAGAAGTGGGCTATGCCTATAACTGGGTTCGTCTACCTTCTGATATCTATAATATTCCGTTTTCTTCTTTTGATGGTGTCGATTTCACTCAGCGCTTTTCAATCGGAAGCTTAGATAACAGTATTCAAGTTAACTACGGTCGTTTGACTGATGATCTGAATATTTTTGATGAAGACTATAAAGCCGATCTTAGAAATATGGCGGGTATCTCGCTTAACTCTACGTATGGCGATTGGGGTTTCCGTTTGGGTGGTCAGCGTACAGAGATGACGTTAGATACTGAAGTTGATACTGCTTATATTGCAGCGGTTCAGGCTGCGACGATTGCGCAGGGTGCTTTTAATGGCGACCCGACTCAAGCAACTGGTGCCGCACTTCAAACAGCTGGTACTGCATTGGGCGAAGCTCAGGCTAACTTTGATAAGACTCGTCGAATTGATCAAGGTCAAACGGGCGCGTTGCTTCTATCTCAACAGATGGGTTTAGATGTTGATGCTGCTGAAGAATTTGCCTTCGATGGCCATACTGCAGATTTCTATAACGCGGCAGTAACTTATGATAACGGCGACTACAGTTTTATTACTGAAGTAATAGCCATTGAATATGAAAGCGGTTTGTTGGTTGATAACCGTGCTTGGTTGGCTTCTGTTGCTAAACGAATTGGCAGCACTACAACGCACTTAACCTATTCGAATTCTCGTGATGTTTTGAATTCTGGTGATTCTGGTAAGTTGCAAAAAGCTTTGAATCTACAGGGTGAAGATAAGAGTGTCACTTTGGGCTTACGTTATGATTATGATGTAAATACCGCACTGAAAGTAGAAGCTCAGTATCATGATGAACTTATACACCAGGGTGTAAAGGGCGATCACGCTATGTTGTACAGCTTTGCCATTGACGTGATCTTTTAAGGACAGAACTATGAAATATTTTAACCGTTTAATGGTTAGTGCTTTGCTTCTAACCCCTGTTCTAGCTTCCTTGTCCCACGCAGAGACTGCGGTGATTGTTAGCCTTAAGAATAACAACAGTTATACCAGTATCGATAAAGATTTAATCAATCGAATCTTTTTAGGTAAGGTATCTGATTTTCCTGATGGTACCGCCGTTACCCCTCTCTATTTGAAGCAGGGTGATTACGCTAGGGAAGCATTTAACCGTGACTTCTTATCTAAATCCGAAAGCCAATTGGGTGGATACTGGTCTAGACTACGCTTTTCAGGTAAAGGCGAAGCGCCAGATGAGATCGGAAGCGCAGCTGAGCTAAAAACGTTGGTGGCAAATGATCCTAGCTTAATTGGATATATCGATTCATCTGACGTTGATGGTACAATCAAGGTTGTACATCAGTATTAGGATGTACCTTGATAATTTAAGCGACCTCTAATCAGGTCGCTTAAATTTTTTTTGGCCTAAAGTAAATGGATAATTATATTGTGATCACTATGGTCAAGCGCGCGCTTATTTCTTTCAATTTTCTTCTGCTGTGTTTATTTGCCTCTTTACAGGTCGCTCATGCATCAAATTCTACTTTAGACGCTAAAGGTGCTGCTACCTATAAAGCGCTGGGTATTGAATACTATATTGCCAGTTTATATGTCGACGATACGAATGTAGATAGTGCGGTAATTATTGATTATGTCGGATCGCAGGAAATAAAAATTAAAGTGACCACTCGTCGTTGGTCGTCTCGTAAGTGGAAAGCTCAATGGCAAAATAATATTGCCATCAATAATGAGCCTTCAAACAATCAAGATTTAAATTCAGCGTTAGCGCTATTTACAGAATTCCCTCAGGGAAGCTTAGTGGCAGGAGATGAAATCTTAATTTCTTTTCAGCCAGAATCAGGCAGTGAGTTAACGTTTAACGGGCACTCGGTTTTTAAAACTCCGAATAAGCAATTTTATAACTATATTTTGAATACTTGGTTGGGTAAGTTCTCACCTAATAGAATCTTTCGTGAAAAAATATCGGGTATACAGCGTCCAGAAGCTGAGTTAGTCGATATATCATCGGTGCTAGTAGATGAGCAGCGTATAAAAGTGGTTGGAAAATGGTTTTTAAGCGTAGAAGAAAAAAATCTGGCTAGAATAAAGCAAGAGAGAGCGGCAGAAGCGCTTCGCCAGCAAGAAATTAAAGCCGCGAAAGCTAAGCAGCAAGAAATTGCTGATAAAAAGAAGCGTGAGCAAGATAAAAAAGTTCGTCTTTTGGCCGCTGAAAAGAAAGCTCGTTTAGCTAAAGTAGCGCGTGATCAAGAAGCGCAAGGCAAATTAAAGGCTAAAGCTCAGGCAAGTGAAGAGTCGAAGAAAGAAAAGCAACGTCTCGCGTTAAAAGCGGCTGAATTTAAGAAGCTCAAAGCCTTGAATCAGCAAAAGTATTTTCATCAGTTATATCAATGGCAGTTACGTACACGGGTTAACGAGACGGTAGCTTACCCACCTTGGGCAAAGCAGTTTAACCAGCAGGGTATTGTAGAAGTTGATTTTGATGTGAGCCGTTCTGGAATATTATCAAATCTAGAATATATGGATGGAGATATTTCACCCATACTGCAGCAAGAAGTTGAAAAGCGGTTGCAGTTTTCGGTTGATTTTATTGCGCTTCCAAAAGAGCTGAAAGGAGATGATTGGTCTTTCAGTTTGCGTTATGTGTTCGATTTGAAGCTCGCTGAGCAAGAAACATTGTTAAAGCCATTAAAGCCCCTTTAAGCCCCTTTTATTTCTATCATTTCTTTCAGCCAGTATTAGTCGAATCGCTAATACTGGTCATCGGTAAAGTAGCTAAACCCTAGCTGCTGCAGTTTAGTAAATTCTAATGGCTGTGGTAGTTGTCTGAGCATTCGCTGTAATTCATGAGCGCCATCCGGAGTCGTCTCCCAAACGAGATTACAATCAGGGTCACCACTGATCAGTATTCTTAAATAAGAAGCATCACCCGCAAGGGCGGCTCTATATTCATGGACATTCATCCAAACTTTATTACCTGGGTAGCATTTAGGCCAATCTGAACTTGAGGCTTGAAATTCATCGCGCCAGACAAAGTCTCTGGGTTGTTTACGCGTTAGATGTTGTATGTTCAAAGTGCTGCTCCAATGATCGATCTTATCTAAGAGCAAGTATTAGACCAGCTTAGGAAGTTTTAAGGCTTGATAGTCGGGTAGGGAGTCGTGGCTAGGTCTTTGAGAATGATGAGGGTAGTGGTGGATATGTATTGGTGGTATCTGGTATCGATATATCACTAAGAAGCTATATATCGATACTCATATTAGGAGCTCTTGCTCACTAATCCTTCGATGGATCAAAAGGTTTAACGACTGCATTACGTTGCTGCTCGATCGCGCGAATCTTCATGTCAGTTTGTAAGCGCCATAGCCCCGCCAGAATCGAACCGCTGATATTATGCCAGATACTAAATACAGCCCCCGGCAACGCGGCTAAAGGCCCAAAATATTTGAGCGCCAGTGCTACCCCTAAACCCGAGTTTTGCATGCCTATTTCTATTGCCAAAGTACGGCAAGTCACTTCTGTTTGTCGAGTCAGCTTACCGGCGGTATAACCACTGATTAAGCCAATGATGTTGTGTAAAGCCACCGCGGCAAAGACACCATAGCCTAGGGTTGCGATTTCATCGGCATTCAGTGCAACGACAATCGCGATGATGATTAGGATTAAGCTGCTGGCTATATCGGCTAGATATTTATTAATTTTATTGGCGAAATTCGGTTGATAGTGAGTGATTAATATACCGGCAATAATAGGGATTAAGACCATTTTTATCAGACTTAATAAAATTCCCAGGCTGTCGACTTCAATGATTTCACCGGCGGATAAATTAATAATCCAAGGTGTGGCAAATACCCCCCATAGTGTTGAGGCGAGCGTCATGCTAACGGAAAGAGCGACATCGCCGCGCGCCAGATACGTCATCACGTTGGAGGCCGTTCCTCCTGCACATGCGCCGACGATGACCATGCCAATGGTCAAATCGTCAGATAAGCCAAAAGCCTTTGAGAGTAAGATCGCGGCGATAGGCATGACGGAAAACTGAATGATAATGGCCAGTGCAATGGGCTGAGGATTGTTCCATACGCGTTTGAAATCACTGACCCGTAGGGTTAGGCCCATGGCAAACATAACCATCGCTAACAAGGGAATGATTGACGCTTTCCAACTGATTAACGGAGCTGGGTCGTTGTAGGCGAGAAAGGCAATGATAATAGCCAAAATAGGGAATAAACGACTGACTGAAAGCATGGTGGTTGTGCTCAATGAAGCGAATTAGGCGCGCATTATAGCGTAAATGTTGCGCGCAAACTCTAAGCGTTGCTGATCCGCAATATTTTATAGGTTTTGAGCATGATGGAAGCTATTAACTAAGGTTTCTGCGAGTAGTTGATTAATAATATCCAGTTGCTCTGCGCTGCAATAAGGAGAATCAGAATAATTTAATACGGTTTCCACTAGGCTATGCAAGCCAGGGATGTAAGGGGATATGGACTGGGATGCGTAATAGGGGTCTAGGTGGAATTGCTCGGCAATATTGTGCAGTAGGCGCGCTAAAAATACCTCACTTTCTCGTAAGCCATATTGTGCGCTATCGACACCGATTGAGCCGTCATTTTCAGGGTTGGTTTGGCTCGAGCGGCAACGGGACTGCGGAAATATTAAGATATTGTCATCTTTCATAATTCACTCCTGCCTGTCTCTATCATTAACTCTAGCATGAGAGAAACTGCAAAAGATACTGCCCACCCCTCTGTCAGAACAAAACGATCTTAATCGGGATGGTATTGAGATTAGATGTGAAGCACGGTATTAGAGGGTTTTGAAGTTGCTATGCTCTTCATTCCACTGCACCACTAACTCACGGTTATCTTGATCCCAGGGGTGAAAATCTCGACGAAAATAATCAATGTAATCACGCCATAGGCTAGGCACCATGCCTGGTTTTTTGAAGTAAAATTTAAAACCACTTATCCAGGTTTTAGGCTTAAACAATTGTCCATCTTTCCATAGGAAAACCATCTGCAGCATGGAGGTGCGTAAGGTGAACATGAAGGTAATGTTGATCATGGCAAAGATGCGAATCCAATAGCTGCCCACGGCTTCTTGGTACACATCGAAGGCGACGGCTTTATGCTCGGTCTCTTCAATGGCATGCCATTTCCATAGCTCTTTAAACTGTTCATTCATGCCTTCAGTCGCTTCAGGGTTAGTCAGAACTTGATGCGCCATGATGGCGGTAAAATGTTCTAACGCACAGGTCACTGCGAGCATGTGTTTGGCAGGAATGTATTTACGCATCCAGATGCGTTCTTTTTTCTGAAAGGCTTCGTATTTGGAGGCGGGGTAGCCCACGCTATCTAAATGTTTATTAAATTGAGAGTGCTCATGGCCATGCATAGCTTCTTGTTGAATGAAGCCTTTAATTTGTTCTAATAAGCGGGGATCTTTGATCATATGTTGGTGATCACGCACCGCATCCATAAACATGCGCTCACCCTCAGGGAATTGGCAAGACAGTGCTCCCATATACGTCGATCGAAAGGCGTCGTTGCTGTACCAGTATTTAGGGAGAGCATTCAGATCAAAGTCAAAATCCATCTTTCGACCCGGAATATTAATGGCGGCGCTGATACGCTTTGAGTGAGGGTTAACCATAACTAATCTAATTCTTATTAACGTTATTATGGATTCTATTATAAAGTTTTAAATCAATAGCAACAGGTTAAGGGCTGACAAATCGAGCGGCGGATCTGAGGAATGAATGGCCCAGAATAACCTGATTAAATGTTCGGATTATAAGATAGGCGATAAAAGACGTGCCGCTTTTGCTAATAGAATTTGCCAGAAATGGGTTTGCTCAGGATAAGGTTCACAACTCTCAAGATCGTTACAGAGCATCTCGTCGACTTCACGTGCCAGCTGTTTACATTCAATGACGGCGTTTAGTTCAAAGTTAATTCTGAGCGAGCGATTATCTAAATTAGCACTGCCAAGGCAGCATAAATCTTGATCGATGAGCATGACTTTTTGGTGCATGAAGCCCGTTTTGTACTGGTGAAATCCAATGCCAAGTTGTCTTAGTTCTGCCACATAGCTTTTCATCGCTAGATTTAGAATAGGGTTGTCTGTTTTTTTTGGCAGTAGTATTCGTACATCAATACCTTTTAGCGCTGCCAACTGTAGTGCCCCCATGACCTTTAAATCAGGAATGAAATACGGCGTTGCGATCCAAAGGCGCTGCTCTGCTTGTTGTATCAGTTGAACAAAGCTTAAGCTCGTTGTTTCTAACGTATCGGCGGGGCCACCGGGGATTATAAGTACTTTGCTATCGGCGCTGCCCGCCTGAGGTTGCCAGTTGAGAGTAAGAATTTCCTTTTGCGCCCAATGCCAGTCTTCAACAAAAGATAGCTGTGCGGCTAGGGTTGCGGGGCCATCGATTTGTAAGTGTGTATCTCGCCATTGCCCTAACTTAGCATTACGGCTTAAGTATTCGTCGCCGATATTGTGGCCGCCGATAAAGCTGATTTTATTATCGATGACGATTAATTTGCGGTGATTGCGAAAGTTTAATTGCCAGCGTTGGTGCAGCTTAAAAGGATTGAAGCGACTGCAGTGAATACCAGCCTGTGTCATTGCTTTCAAGAAGGGATTGCTCAGGCTCGGGCTGCCAATCTCATCATAGAGAAAATAGACTTGTAAACCTTGCTGCGCTTTTTTAATTAATGCTTGCTGTAGGCGTCTGCCCAGTTGATCGTCATTGATGATGTAAAATTGCACCAGAACGGAATGCTGAGCGGCTTCAATTTCTTCAAAAATACGGTTGAACGTTTGCTCGCCGTTAATCAGTAGTTGTACTCGGTTTTGATTGGTTTGCGGTAGGCGTGCGAGTTTTTCTAATGCGGTAATGGCAGTCGATTGAGACTGGCTGCGATAAACTTGTGGGATGAAGTACTGCTGGTTTAAGCGTTCTAGTACTTTTAGACTCGATTTACGCGCTTTTTTATAGCCATGAAATTTGCGGCTACCAAAAAATAGATACAGTGGCAGGGTTATAAAAGGAAGGAGGGTGAGGGCAACTACCCAAGCTAGGGTGCCTTGAGACGTGCGGCCATTCCAGATGGCATCAATAGCGGCGGTGATACCCAAAAGGTAAATGACCAGAGTCCAGCTCCAATCGATACTCTCTATTAAAGCGCTATTGTTGAACCAAGCATCAATCCATTGCAAATTTTAGCTCCCTCACTTTGCATCGAGATCATTCATCAGGATTTTAGTATAGATGAGTGCACAGTGAGGAGCCAAGCGCTATTGCAGAGGACAATAGCGTTTTTTACTATTTTCCGATTAAGCGAAAGAACTCACTACGAGTTGCTGGTTGCTCACGGAAAGCACCTAACATGACCGATGTGGACATGGAGGAGTTCTGTTTTTCTACGCCGCGCATCATCATGCACATATGGCGAGCTTCAATGACGACAGCTACACCACGGGCACCGGTCACTTCTTGCACGGCATCAGCGATTTGCTTGGTCAAATTTTCTTGAATCTGTAAGCGACGAGCAAACATATCGGTAATGCGAGCAAATTTAGAAAGCCCTAATACATTGCCGTTGGGTAAGTAGCCAATATGCACTTTGCCGATGAAAGGCAACATGTGGTGTTCGCACATGGAGTACATTTCGATATTACTAATAACGACCATTTCGTCATTATCACTGGCGAAAACTGCATTATTGACGATATCTTCTAAAGACTGCTCATAACCGCCGGTTAAAAACTTCATAGCTTTAGCGGCACGTTTAGGGGTGTCTAATAGCCCTTCACGGTTAACATCTTCCCCAAGTTCAGTAATGACTTGAGAGTAAAGATCAGACAGCGCTTTCATCGCTTCTCCAGAATATAAGGTTATGGCATTGCATAATGCCCGCGCATTTTACGCAATTATCAAATAATGTTAAAGGACTGGTAGGGTGCAATACGTTGGCAGGCGGATAAAAAAGCCGTTTTATTGGCAATATTCGCCGTTGTGAGCAAAGAATGTTGATTACTGGGCACTTGCAACGTTTCAGGGTCGTGACCAAGCTGCTGTAAAATAAAGCAAATACGACGGGCAATTGCCTGGCCAGAGTCAACCAGTCCGACTGTAGGATAGAGCTTTAAAATTTCTTCACTTAGTAGCGGGAAGTGAGTACAGCCGAGAACAATTTGGTCCAAACTCTCATCTTCTATCCATGGCAGTAATATATCCTTCAAAGCCTGAATATCAAGCTGCTGGCTGAACCAGTAATTTTCGGCCAGTTCTACCAGTTTACTGCTGCCAATACGTTCTACTTTACAGTCATCAGCATGGTCTTCAATTAACCGATCAATATAGGGTCTATCGATGGTCGCCGGAGTAGCCAGTAGAGCGATGTGTCGATTTTTACTGTGTTGAGCCGCGGTTTTAATCGCCGGCACAACACCGACAATAGGGATGTCGAATACTTCACGTAATGCGGGTAATGCTAAGGTACTGGCGGTATTGCAGGCGATAACGATGATATCGATGTCTTCGACTGCGCAGGCCCGCTGGCATAAAGAAACGATACGCTCAATCAGGACATCATCAGGCTGGATACCGTAAGGAAATAGCTGGTTATCCATCAGATAACAGCTCTCTAACCCAGGTACTGCCTGGTGGATTTGCTGGAAAATGCTAAATCCACCGACGCCTGAGTCAAATACGAGTGCTTTTATGGGCATAATATCGAGATTAGTCAGCTTTAAACGAAAGGCTAAACGTTAGCGGTACGGTATAAGCAATGGACTTTAGACCGGCGATCTCTTTTAACTTATTAATACCGGCAATCAGACTGAAGCTTTCGGCATCAATGAGCATCGGCGTGATGCTGGTGATCGTGATCGTCTTGTCTTTGTTAGGGCTAATCATTACCCGGCAGTTAGCTTGAGCCTGTTCACCATGAAGGGATATTTTACCCACTAATTCAAATACTGTTTGCTTGCCGCCACTGACTTGAGCGAGAACCGTCGCAGGAATTTCAGCTTCAAAACTGGCTTGGCTGAAACGAGACGTTTCAAATAAGTGTTCTTGCATACGCTCATCACGAATACCAATTCGAGTATCAGCGCTGGCCAAATCAATGGTGATCTTAGCGAAGCCAGAGTCGTTGACCGTCGCATCAAACTTTTTAAAACTGTGTATTTCGGTGATGTGGGTATTTTTGCTGGTCAAGAAGTTAATGCTGGAAGGCTGTTGTAGAGTCCAATCAGCAATACTTAGGCTGCTTAGCGTAAGCGATAAAACAAACGTAAAAGCTTTGCTAGAGAATTTCATAATAATGTATTCCTTCTTGTTTTATTTCAGTGCAGGTTCTTTAAGTTATCAAATGAATATTCGATGATCAATCTTGCTTCAGCTAATACCGGATTTTTGTTTGATTCTTCTAAACGAAAGCGTTGCTGGTCTTGCTGAAAACGTAATTTTTTCGGCAACTCTTTATAGGCTTCTTTAATCGCCATCGCTTTGCAGGCGATAAAATGCTGGTGGATCGTAGAGAATTGCTCTTGCAGCATCAGGTCACTGTCTAAGGCATCGGCTAAATGATGAATGCGCAATACCGCTTCGGTCATCTCACATTGTTCAGCGATGAGTGACTGGGCAATAAATCGAATGTCCGTGATAATACTGTTATTTCGTTTATCTAGGTTTTGCTGGGCTACGGCACGTTCTGCTTCGTCTTTATCGTACTGCTCTTGCGCCAGTGTTTTTACCTTGTGCTGAAGGTGAAAGGCATAAGCGGCCAAACAAATAACGATGATACTGGCGATAATGAATAGAACAATTTTGCTGGATAACATAATGAAAGTGTAAGCAGTAATAATGAGGAGGGCTATATTACTCTGCTTCTTGGGCCCACGCTAGCTGATTTCGGCCGTTTTCTTTGGCGTGATAGAGCGCTTTGTCGGCGGCGCTGATTAAGCTATGGATATCGCTATATTGATGCGATTGGTTATATTCGGCAATACCAATGCTGATGGTCAAATAAGCTTGATTGGTTGAGGGTGAGTGAGGGATTTTGGCACTGAGTAAGGTTTGTAAAAGTCGATTGGCTTGATCATTAGCTTCTTCATGGCTAATAGAAGGCAAGATGATTGCAAACTCTTCACCACCAAAGCGCGTGCATAGCTCACCTGCGCGACTGAACGTGCGCTGCAGAATTCTAGCAACTTGCTGTAAACAGTTATCCCCCTGAGGATGGCCAAAGTGGTCATTGTAATGTTTGAATAAATCAATGTCGCACATCAGCAAACAGACACTGCTTTTGTGGCGTTGCGCGCGATCAAATTCATGCAGTAAACCATGATCAAAGGCGCGTCTATTCGGTAAGCCCGTTAACGCATCGTGTAACGCTTGTTGAGCAAGAATGCGGTTCGCCTTGAGTAAGTCCTGCTCCGTTTCAAGTGACTTGATGATTAATTGATGGCGCCCCCAAGCATTGATCAATAGCTGAGTCGCAATCTTGAGTAAGGCAATTTGAGATTCAGAAGGTTGATTGTTTGAATCCAGAACTGAAAAGCCAATACAGCCCGTTAGTGCTTCTTTTTCATTTAGAATGGGGGTTATTCTAGAGGTAATGAATCCGTTGGGTGAGATTTCTTGAGCAAAATTGCAAAGGGTGAGATGAATGGGTTTTTTGTCATCATCTTTGTCCAACAAAATGGTATCCGTATTTGAAAATTCGTCTATAAAATCGTCACTGATGGGGAAATTAAACTGATTTGAAAACGCTTTCATTAAGCCGACAGAGCGTCGCCATTCGGCCCATAGACTTCCTTCCTTAGTCGCGCTATAAAACTTCAATATAAAGCAATGATCAAAAGATAAAAACAGACCCAGGCTTTGCAGAGCATCCTCCATAACGGAGACAAATTCCCCTGCACGACAGCTTAATAAACGGTTGCCAAGCTCATTAAGTAGTACATCAAATTCAATTCGTTCCTTCAATGCTTTGGTCGTTGCCTCTAAGTCTTGAAATATTTGAGTGAGATGGTCTTCGTGTTTTCGTAAGTCTTGCAAAACACCGGTGAAACGGATTTCGGGATTGGAAGTATCAGCAGAAACCGTTATGGCCAGAGGAATAGATTGCCCTTGTTTGTGCTTGCCTATAATCGTGCGCTCGATATTTAATTTTTGCGCATTGTTGGATTGTTTCTTTCTGGCTTGGGCAAGGTAGCTGGGGTGCTCTTTGGCTTGAGTTTTCGACATCAGCAGGGTGATGGGTTGGCCGATAACTTCATCTTGTTGATAGCCAAAAAGTTGTTGAGCTGCGCTATCAAATGCTTGGATTTGGCCAATGCCATTAATTACAATAATGCCATCGATACTGGGTTCGTGGGTGCTGGCAAGAATGTCGTTGAGGGCGCGCTGCTTCATGGTTTACCTTTGTCTAAGCACCTTTAACCAATTAACTTAACTATGGCTTGTAAAGTTACTTTAGCAAATGACGGCCCCTATTTAATTGACCTAATCCATTACATAGTTGATAAATGAAGGTTTATTAGACTGATTTCGAATTAAAATATGAGTTTTTTTGGCTTTTTTGCATAAATCAGCTAATCTCGAATAATAACCATGGAAGTCGGGAACGTGTATGAAGTTAGATAATCGCTGGGTTATTGCAGACGGTACTCTTAATGATCTGCCCATCACAATCCACAGTCGTGAAGATTGGCAAGAGACTGCTGACAGTGGCCGTTATCCTATTTGTATTCAAATTGCTTGGCATTCGCCAGAGCGAAATGAAAGCAATGGTCATCCTTCCGAGCATGAAATGCAAAAAATTGAAGTATTTCATCATCAAATACAAGCCAAATTCGAACAACAGGGTCATGCCGTTATTGCGATGGTAATCACTCACGATGGTGTCAATCAATGGGTGATATACAGTGATGATATTGAACAAATCAAAAGTGGCTTGAGTGAACTCACAGCTCCAGACAGTGGCTATCCAATAGAGATCGTAGCTGATGAAGACTTAGGCTGGGAAACCTTCAAAAAGGTCCATCAAGCCATTCAATAATGAGGCAGTACTAAAGTATTGCTAATTTATAGTGCAACACTTAACCATCTATTGATATATATCTATGAAGACTGAGCATACGCCTGTATGCTGAGCTGAAATTTAATAGGCCCCGCCCATACTATGTTATTAATCCTGCGTTATTTGTTACTTGCCTGTCACTTTGTCATTAGCTCTTTACTCTGCTTTTGTATCATTATTTTTCGTCCCTTTCATCACAGTAATAGCCGAATTCTAGCTCAAGTTTATTCTCAAATTGGTCGTCGTATTATCGGTGTAAAAATCATACATCATAATGAAGAAATAATGACCAATCATGAGCCTTGTGTTGTTGTATCCAACCACCAAAGCAACTGGGATTTGTTTATCGTAGGCTCAATCGTTCCTAAGCGTGTCGTGAGCTTAGGTAAGAAAAGTTTGAAGTGGATGCCTTTCTTCGGCCAAGTGTATTGGTTGGCAGGTAATATCTTAGTCGATCGTGGTAACCGTAAAAAAGCCATGGAAGCGATGGAAATCACTAAAAAAGCTCTAACCACTAAAGATACGTCAATTTGGTTTTTTGCTGAAGGTACGCGCAATCATGGTAAAAACATGTTGCCGTTTAAAAAAGGGGCTTTTGTTACTGCTGTTAATGCTGGCGTACCGATTATTCCTGTATGTACTAGCAGCTACCTAGAAGGCTTTAGTCTTGATCGTTTAAATAACGGCACCGCGCATATTAAAGTGTTGGAGCCGATTGCAACTAAGCATTTAACTCTAGACGATGTCGATCAGCTTATGCTTGATACACACTTGGCTATGATGGATGGTATTCAAGAGTTAGACGCAGCGAATCAATCTTCTAAATTATAGCTCTGCACGATTTTTTCATAGCGGCCGTCTTTCTTTAGCTGTGCTAATCCTAAGTTAAAAGCCTCAATAATGGTTTTATGCTTAGGGTTAGAGCGATTAGCGGCGAGATATAATTTTTTTGCTATTAGTGGGTTGTCGACCAAGCTGAGTTTGTTTTCCCAATCCTCTATATGCTTATCAAGCATGTGATTAACGACATAATGATCGTCCAGTGTTAAATCAATTCTTCCTGCAATCAAGTTGTGAATATTATTAAGCAGCGAATCCGATGTGATTCGGACAATACTGGCATCCGTTAAAAATTCCTCATCATATTGGTAGCTTAAAATAGTGCCGACCCGCAACCCTTGCAGACTCGATAAATCAGTATATTCAAAAGAAGAGTGCTTGGGCTTAAGCAGCCTGATAGCACTTGAAAAAATGGCTTCGCTATACATTAAATAGTTATTACGCTCATCGCTGTACCAAGCACCAATCAACAAATCTGCACGTTTTTGTTGAATCATAACCATAGCTCTTGACCAAGGAACAAATATGATTTCAAGCTCATAGCCTTGGGTTCTGTACGCTTTTCTTGCCAGTTCAACGAGTAAGCCTTGCTGCTTTGTATCAGGATTCAGCAATACAGGCCAGGGATCACCAGCAGCCGCTAATACAATGGGCTCAGCCCCACTGAACGACGATATGAGAAATAGAATGGAGAATGCCAACTTCCTCAAATATGATCTCAATAGTGCCCTCATGTGTCTCCTCATCTATTAATTCTTCGTCATAGCATTTAGTGCTAAAAAAAGTATAGACACGGAAAATATAAATCTTAGTGGAGTAAAGGAAAGTCAGTTAATCGCTGAGTGTTAAACGCCATAATTAACGAGCTAATCTCTAAAACTGACTAATCTTATAAAAAGTGTTGCCGTTTCATGGGATATTTAATGTCGCGAGAGTGGAAGAATCATTGTCTCATCACACTAATGCTCGCGTGTATTGGACTGGGGAACCCGTTCCAATACACTCATGCTGAAGACAGTAGTGCCCCTAAAGAAGTGGCTGAGTTACATGAAGGGAAAAATGTTCTACTGCTGGAGTACTCGCAAGTATTAGAGGATGCCGGTGATGAATTAACGTGGCAGCAAGCCATGGACTCTGATGCTTGGGTCAATGTGGAAACTCCTAATTTAAACTTAGGCGTTACTGCTAGTGCCTATTGGTTTAGAGTAAATGTTAAGTACATAGGTGAGCAAAACCGAATTTTTCAAATTCGTTATCCCTTATTGGATTACGTAGACTTCTTTTTACTGCAACAAGACCGCCTCATAAAACATATAGAAACAGGAGATTCTAGACCTTTCAATTCTCGGGAACTGAAAGATAAAAATTTCGTTATTTCTCACCATCAAGATACCAGCCAAGTATTAACCTTACTCATTAAAGCTAAAACACAGGGCTCGATGGTATTGCCTTTATCTTCAGTAAGTATTGAAGGGTATGCAGAGCAGACCTCTTTTGAAAGCCTGACCCATGGCATCTATTTTGGCATTAGTATCGCGATGTTTTTATACAATTTCATGCTGTTCGTATACTTAAAAGACCGGAGTTATTTATATTATTGCATCTTTGTTTTCATCATATTCTTATCTGCTCTGGCGTACACTGGTCAAGGGTTTTATCGACTATGGCCTGAATATGAATCATTGAATAGTTACATGACGCCGGTAACGTCCGCGGCGGGATTTTTAGCCGCAACCGTATTCTTCGGTAGCTTTTTGCAATTAACGAGCCGGGGGCTGTGGGGCCGAAGAGTGTTTGCTCTCTGTGTCGGTATTTCAATATTTTCGGTAGCCGGTTCTGTATTTCTAAATTACTCAAAAAGTATTCAGATATTGACCCTAATACAACTGCTCTTAACCGTTCTATATTTGGGATCTTCTTCATATTTATGGAAGAAAGGCGTACTAGAGGCAAAGTACTTTACGCTTGCTTGGACGTTTTTTATTGCGGGTAATTCAATTAATGCCGCGCGTGTTTTAGGGTTCATCCCCTCTAATGTATTTACGATATATGCCAATTTATATGGTAATGCGATAGAGATGTTAATGCTTTCAATGGGCTTGGCTTATCGTTTTGAAACGATGAAGAAAATTCAAACCGGACTGTCGCGAGAGTTGAGATATGCTCAACTAGATGCGATTAAAAATCTAGAAAAATATCGAGACTTATTTCAACAATCACCTGTAGGTCTATTTCGTTATGAAAGAAGCAGTGATAGATTTTATAGCAATGAAAAATCCAACGCTTTAATCAATAAACACCGAGACATTCGCAAGTTTTTACAAGATGAATTAACGTTATCCGACTACAAGGCTTTATTAACTAAAAATGTGATGAAAGATAAGTCGATAATCTATGGTGATGACGGCGGAAAGTATTACAGTCTCTCTTTGTTAGCAAAAAGAAATGATAGTGGAAAGGTCGTAGAGATAGAGGGTTCATTGGTAGACGTGAGTGAGCAACGAGAAGCTGAAAATTTAAGACTGGCTGGTGAACAGGAAAAGCTTAGCTCCCTGACACAGCTGGTATTCGGAATATCACACCAGTTTAATACGCCTCTGGGTGTCATGATCACGACGGAAGGATTAATAAAGGATTATCTGACGATAACCTTGGACGAAATAGAGCATGGAAAGCTTAAAAAACAAGAGTTGAAAGACACCTTGGGCGTGATCAATGAAGCGATGGCACTTGTTTCTGAGAATACTAAAACAATGTCAGCCATGTTAAAAGATCTACGCCACAGCATTAATACACGGGATAGGTTGAATCTATCTAACATCAATACAGAACCCCTTTTTAAAGACTTGTTTGGCTATTTTAAAGCTCATAGAAAAGACGATAAAGAACCATTTTTGCTCAAAATTCAGGTAGAAACTAATGGCATTCAGACGCTGTTCAGTGATTATGAAATACTCTCCGACGCGCTATTGCGTTTGTTTGGAAATACTTATTATCATGCCTATGAGAAAGACGCTTCAGAGCAACTAATAACGATTAAACTATCAGAAAATGAACAGTATGTTTGCATCGAATACAGCGATACCGGTCGAGGCTTAAATGACGCAGATCGAGAAAATATATTTGTTCCATTTTATACTGGCAACAGCCGCCAAAAGGGCAACTCTGGCTTGGGAATGTTTATATTACATAATCAGATAGTAAAAATATTACAGGGGAAAATCGAATTGTTATCTCCTGAGGTGGGATTCGGCATTAAAATTCAAGTTCCTAAGACCTATCAGTAAAAGGGAAACAGCCAGTAGCTTTCCCGCAGAAGCTAAAATCTGTAAAAAATGCCAGACAAAAGCGAGTATACTTATGGATGGCTGCTTAACCTGCCTAAACTGTGGGGATTCAAAATGTGGCTAGCACTGATTCAGTGAATCCAATTTAGAGACACTATTTAGAGACACTATTTAGAGAATATTATGGATATTGAAAATATACGCCGCGAATACATGCGTGATGGCTTAAAGCGCAGTGAGCTTAACGCCGATCCGATGAAGCAATTCGACCAGTGGTTGGCTATGGCAACCAAAACGCCGATGTCAGACCCTACCGCAATGAGTGTCGCTACCGTGGGTGAAAGCGGCATGCCATCATTACGTACGGTATTATTAAAAGACTATAACGAAAAAGGTTTTGTCTTCTATACCAATCTCGATAGTCGCAAAGCGCGTGAGTTAAAGCAGAATAATAAAATTGCTCTGCTTTTTCCTTGGACGAATCTAGAGCGCCAAGTCATCGTGACTGGCGAAGTCGAGTTTGTTTCAACCGCTGAATCGATGAAGTACTTTCTAAGCCGTCCAAAAGATAGCCAGATCGCCGCATTAGCGTCACATCAAAGTCGTCCGGTTAATTCTCGCGCCATGTTAGAAGAGAAGTTCTTGCAGCTAAAAAATAAGTTCAAAAGTGGCGATATCAGCTTGCCATCCTTTTGGGGCGGTGTGCGCATAAAACCGGTTCAAATCGAATTTTGGCAGGGCCGCGAGAACCGCCTGCATGATCGCTTTATGTATACCAAAGGTGATGATGGCGAATGGTCGGTTGAGCGACTAGAGCCTTAAAACAGACTTCCAAAAATGCCAGCTGCAGACAAACTTGTGGTTGGCAGTCTCTATACTTTCTTCGATCATACTGCCATCCGCCTACCGTTTTAAAAAATCACCTCAGTTAAAATAGAGTGTATCAAGATCGAATCAACAGTCAGCGCTAGTCTTTACTAACCAGTACCTTGTTTCGGCCAGAATGTTTTGCTTCATAGAGCGCCTTATCACAGCGTTCTATCCAAGAATTAGCATGATCAGCATCACGGGCATTAGAAACGCCGCCGCTAATCGTTACCGGGCTATCAATTTTATATTCTTGCTGCTCTACTAGTTTGCGTAATTCATCGGCTAATTTAATAGCATCCTCCTGATTCGTCTGGGTTAATAATACTGCAAATTCTTCGCCACCATAACGAAACAACTTATCGCTATCGCGTAATCGGTTTTGTATAGTCTCAGACACTTTAACCAATACGCTATCGCCTACCAGGTGCCCATAAGTATCATTAATATTCTTGAAATTATCTAGATCGAATATAAACAGCGATGCAGGGGTTTTATAGCGTAAAAACGAATACAGAATACTTTCAATAGCGGTATGGAAACTATGGCGATTAAAAGCATTCGTTAGCGAATCACGGGTAACCAGTACGTTTAACGTATTAAGTAAGCGGTTGATGAAAAATGACAGTATGAACGTAAATAAAGTAACGAGTACAAGAGTCGCGTAGATTCGAAATTGAATGGGTAAAGAGTAATGTAAGCTCACTAAGTAAAAAACAAGTACATTAAATATAACAACGCTTATACAGGCATCTTTAAACTCTAATAAGAGGAAGAAGCTAATAATGCCAACATAGGCCCAGTAAATACCGTATTCCGGATGCAAATTTATAATATTGAGAATAGTAATAGGGATAAAAAAGACGAACCCGCGGCCTTTCCACAAGTAGTAATTTTTCTTGATTAGAATATAAGTGATCGTTATAAAATAAATACCCCCAATAAAGGATATTAGGCTCGTTACGTACTCCGCCCGCAATGCCTGCAAGACCGAAAAACCAAAAGCCGAAACGCAGCCTAACGTATTGAAATATAAGTGAAGGTCGTGCTTGTACTGCTCTATTTCAGTATTAACCATGTTACCCGTATATACTTGGTTGGCTTATAGGCTAAGTATAGGTAATAGCTTCATTTTAGCTAAGGTCGCATGCTAAAGTCAGGCGCTAAAACAAAGCAATTAAGGCTTGTCTGGCTTTGCGAACATTGCGGCGCATCTGAGAAAGAGCATGAGTCGGTTCAGAAATGCTGATTCTCCTGTATTATTCCATTACGTTAATGTTAGGCCTCATATTCAAGAGTCGGATATGATGACAGATGTATATTTGCCAATTATCTAAGCAATAGAAAATTAAGGATGATGAAATGGGACAGCAATATTCAGAATTGAATGAACAGCATATGGCGTTCATTCCTGAACAAAAAATTTACTTTGTGGGTACGGCTGCTGATACAGGGAGTGTGAATTTATCGCCTAAGGGCGGAGATTCTCTTCGTATTATTAATTCAAAAGAAATCGCTTGGTTGAATCTTACGGGCAGTGGTAATGAGTCGGCTGCGCATGTTCTACAGAACCCGCGTATGACGTTGATGTTCTGTGCCTTTGATGGCAAGCCGCTTATTCTTCGAGCTTATGGCAAGGCTAAAGTACTGCATAAGCAAGATGCCGACTGGGAGAAGTACAGCTCTCTATTCCCCGCCAGTGTGGCTGCTAGGCAAATTTTTGTATTGGATATCAACATGGTGCAATCATCATGCGGAATGGCCGTGCCGTATTTCAGCCATGATGAAGATCGCGATAATTTGGTAAACTGGTCTGAAAAGCAAGGCAAAGAAGGCATTGAGAAGTATTGGGTTAAAAAGAACCAAAAGAGTATTGATGGCTTCGAGTCAGAGATTGTTGAGCGGGCTGGAATATCTAGTTAAGTTACCTCGTCCTGTTTAAAGGTAATAGATTATTTTTTCATCATAGGGGCTGGGTTAAACGGATGACGAATAAACCAGCTCATTCCCTTTTTTAATAAACCTAGGTGGAACCCTATGTTAGGGATCGCGGATTTCATCGCTTTGATGTAGGTTTTGGGTAAGCCAAACTTAACCATTCCTAAAGAAAAATCGATGACATCTCCTTGGCGAAATAACTCGATCATAGCGACTTTCTTTTGATCGAGCTGCGACTCTGTAAAAGGAGATAGCTTGTGATGTTCGGTAATCATTAATTCAATTTCTTGCTTCCAGTCACTCAAGCCTTGGCTTTCTAAATACGCCATCGCGGGTGGAATGGAAGGGTCTAGGTAATCAAGAGTATTGCCTACCCAAATGCCAATGTCGTGAAACGTGGCGGCGATCATTATTTTCTTTTTTTCGTCTTCGGTTAATGACTCACCTCGGCTCAGTTTCAACGCCCAGCAAAACTGCACCATACGGTATACATGATTCTTATAGCCTGAGTAATCTTGGCCAATGGTGTCTTTCCAGGGTGTCAGTAGTTCTTCTAAGTAGGGGATATGGGTTTCGATGTTGAGTTCTGTTGTCAGTGGCATGTGAATCTCCAAGGGCGATAGCTCTGTATATTGGCATAGTACAGTCTAACTATGCACGTCCGATTAGCGATCAGGGTCTGTGCAAGCGGATAAAATAATTGATTATGATATCATTCGACAAATATTAGAACTCTAGGTCGTGGTAATGGAATTTACATTTACATTTATTCAAATATTTCTATGGGGAATCTATTTCATGTTTCCTCTTTTAATGATGATGTCTTTTTTTGTCATTGTGATGGGGCTAATTGTGGGTCGAATAGAGTCATGGACTAAATTTGATTCACTGTATTGGGCGTTTATTACCGCGTTGACGATTGGCTATGGCGATATGAAGCCAATACAGAAAAGCTCTAGGATGATATCGGTTCTTCTGGGGACGATCGGTATTATGCTTACCGGAATACTCGTTGCGATTACGGTAGAGGCCTCGTCGAATACGTTTAGAATACATGCTGATCCAGAGCTACTGCATAAGATTGAGAAAAGTGTAGGGTGAATAATAATCTCTATTCTTATCTGGGTAGGGCTTCTACTGACACTCTCTGTCAGTAAGGTACGACATACTCCAGAATCATTATTATGCCATCGAAAATAAATGGAGAAGACTATGATTCATGGAAGTTGTTGTTGCGAGACCGTAAAATTCACTCTTTCTGCTGCACCCAAGTTCTTAGGTATTTGTCACTGCAGCCGATGCCGTAAATTAGGCACGTCGGAATTCGTGATGATTGAAGCGGCTAGCTTCGAATGGGTGTCAGGTAAAGAGTCGGTAACAGAGTATCTGCCTGAAGCTTCATTTAAATATAAACGCTGTTTTTGTAATAAATGCGGTTCTAGTCTCGGTGAGATTCTGTCGACAGACAAAGAATTTCCTATCGCCGCCAATGCTCTTGATTCAGACCCTGGTCTAAAGGTATGGTTTCATGAACATACAGCCACAAAGCCTAGCTGGCAGTTGATTCACGAAGGAGCTAAGTTATTTGAAGGCAACCCCGGTTGAATATAAGGCTTGAATGTAAAAACGACTAATAGAGACGGTTTCGGGATGGATAGCAGAGTAGAAAACAAATTTGAACATTATCCTGATGCCGCTAGGCTTAAACTATTAGCAATACGCGCTGCGATTTTCGAAGTGGCTGTTGAAGAGTCTTTGGGTGATATCAGCGAGAACTTGAAGTGGAACGAGCCAAGCTATCAATCAAAGATGGGCAGTGCGATCCGCTTGGATTGGAAACAGAGATCGCCAACAACGATCTCTGTTTACTTTAATTGCAAAACGGTTTTGATTGATACCTTTCAAGAAATCTACCGAGATACTTTCACCTTCGTGGGTAATCGTGAAATAGTCTTTCAAATCTCTGATGAGCTTCCTATGTTAGAGCTAAAGGTTTGTCTTTCTATGGCGCTTCGCTATCAGCATATTAAACGCCTGCCTTTGTTAGGGGCGTAATTATTAAGCGTAATCAGGCGGTAATGATGTTGTGGTTTTCAGTGGCATTAGCCGATGAACCCTGCACTTAGGGCACTGATTGAATTTCTATTGGAAAATAGAGGGTAGGATTTTATTGTTTTACGCTTAATTGAAGATCACAAAGACTCTTGCGATAGCCGATGATAGATGAGAAAGTTACAGTTAGTGTTTACATAAAATTAAGGATGAAATATGAACTCAACAGTTGAATTAGAACCAGAAGTTATTGCAGAAATTCAGAGCGGTAAGAAAATTAGCGCGATAAAAACGTTGCGTAGATTAAGAGGCATTGGGCTTAAAGAAGCGAAAGAGATGATAGATCTGTACGCTACGCAGAACAATATAAAAAACCAATCTGTGACAGGTTCAGGCTCTAGCTCGAAGGTGTTTTTTTTAATTGTACTTGCTGGTGTCAGTTATTTTCTTTACAAATTTGCGGGTTAGTCAATTCTCATTCAGCGTTGCCAGTTAAAATTTGGCAACGCTAGGACAATATGTATAGTTTATTTGAAGCGCTCAGGCCTGAGTACTAACTTACCATTCATATCTTCACAACTTCCTTTCAATATTTTACCTCGATGGTTCTCAAACTGAGATAAATCGCCTTGTTTTTTTCCTTCACAAGCAGAGAAAGCTTCGGCAGGTGGCGTACGATTCTTGCTTTTTTTATTAGAGCGATCATCTGGTCGTAATACAAGCTTGCCAGCATTTTTCCCGCCAATCTCTTCGCAAGTACCCGCTAATATTGTTCCGCGACGAGTTTCGAATTGCGCTTTTTCACCTGCACTTTTACCTTCGCAAGCAGTAAATGCAGCGGGGGGTGGACCACGGCGTTGAGATGTTTGTTGTTCATTTTCTTCGGCCAAGCTTGCTTGGCTGGTGAATATGAGAGCGGCTAGCATTGCTGCTGAACCGAGTAGCGTTAGTCGCATCGTCATTTTTTTACTCATCTCACTTTTATTTATATTTATATTGATCATTGAGAGTACCTTTATTGAGTGTAGCTTTGATAAAGATAAGATAACGAGAAAAAGTGGTGGAAATATGGATGTATTGTGCAAAAAATGAGAAAGAGAGCCTATCGCTCTCTTTCTGTTAGTAAGGCGTTGTAATTAATGAATGGCTACACGTCCGTATTTATCGGTTAAAAGTTCCTAAATGTTGTTGAAAAACTCAATACCTGATCCATATGCTACATTTACACGTATAAAGAAAGTGGCTTCCAATAAGCTATCTTGTTCGATATTGAATGTATTGAAGGGCTGAATTATGCGATTTCTTATTACTGGTGGTACAGGCTTTATAGGCTCTGCTTTGTGCGAGTACCTGTTGAAGGGCAATCATTCGATTATGATTCAGACTCGCCACCCTGAGCTGGTTAAAGGGGAATTTGAGTCTGTTAAGCGCTTAGAGGAACTTAGTGCGAACGAAGCCTTTGATGTGGTCATTAATCTAACCGGAGAACCTATTGCGAATAAACGTTGGTCTGTCAGTCAAAAGAAAAAAATCTTAGAAAGTCGGTTAAATACGACACAAAAAATCATCGACTTTTTAAAAAATGCGAAGCAGAAACCGAGGCTATTTATTAGTGGTTCAGCGATTGGCTTTTATGGCGTTGATTCATCTACCGGTTCGGAAAATGATGCGATAGCGGAAGACGTCACCTTAGGAGGGAAAAACCTAGGCGATGACAGTTTCTCGAGCCGATTATGCAAGCAGTGGGAGGCGAGTGCGCTGCAGGCCGAATCGTTAGGCATACGCACCTGCTTGTTACGTACTGGGATTGTATTGGGTAGCGGAGGCGGTGCTCTGGCTAAAATGACCCTGCCGTTTAAATTGGGCTTAGGAGGAAAAATTGGTTCAGGAAAGCAGTGGATGCCGTGGATACATTTAGATGATTTAATCGGAATTATTGATTATTGCATTCACCAAGAGACGATCACAGGCCCTATTAACGGCACCGCCCCGAATCCGGTTACTAATGCTGAATTTACAATCGCCTTGGGCCGTGCTGTTAAGCGCCCGGCACTATTACCTATGCCTGCCTGTGTGGTGAAATTACTGATGGGAGAAATGGGTGAGGAATTATTACTCGCGGGAAAAAAAGTACTGCCGATGAAAGCCCAGCAAGCGGGCTATCAGTTTAAATATGAGCACTTGGAAAGTGCGTTGGCAGATATTTTATAGCAAGACTTATTGAATCCAATCGGATTCACAATATACCAAGTGCGCTTTAGGTTCGGTTTGCAGTAGTGAAAATATGCCTTGCTGCGAGTTTTGATAATCGAGCAAGCGCTTTTCGTCTTTGTTTTGCCATAATACTGAGTGCTGTTGTTTAAAGGCTTTTAACGTATCGATCGCGCGGTCTGTTTGTTTATTTTCAAAGTAAGCTCGCGCTAAGAAGTTAGCCTGCAAACGGGTGGTTATTTTATCGCCACTCATAGCGATGACTGCGGCATAGTCCTGGCGTTCTAAATGTATGCGCATGATGGAATAGCTGCTGTAGCCAAAGCTGGTCTCCATGTTTAATTCTTTATTTAATGCTTTAGCTTCGTTTAATACGATAAGAGCTTGCTCATAATTACCCAGATCCGAATGTGCCCACCCCAGAAAAACCAAAGCACTTGCATGATAATAAGGTGCGGATTGGCTTTGAATAAAGTCGTCGAGCAATGTGATAGCGTATTGCAGTTTAGC
>JBALXI010000035.1:0-51516 GCA_036960605.1 Oleispira sp.
CGAAATTCCTTTATTAAGTATTTTATCCTTGAAGAATAATCGAATCGCCTGGACTTGCTCGGCTGAGCTTTCCAAACGATTAAAATTTTTGCGAAAGGCCAAGCCTTCGCTATGAGTCTGTAAATACCAGCTCACGTGTTTACGCGCGATACGCACGCCTAAATAATCACCATAAAAGGTGTAGAGCCCTGCGATATGCTCTAATAAAATGGTTTCTATTTCAGACCAGTCTGGGGCTGAGATAAGCTCGCCGGTGGCTAAATAATGGGCCACTTGTTTAAAAATCCACGGCTGGCCTTGTGCCGCGCGACCAATCAAAACACCATCAGCGCCGGTAAAATCCATCACTTCAGCGGCTTTTATCGCGCTGGTGATATCGCCGTTAGCAAATATCGGAATACCCGCCTGTTGCTTAATTTCACGAATGGTATGGTATTCAACTTCACCACTATAAGCGCAGTCACGGGTTCGGCCGTGGACCGCTAAAGAGACAATACCGGCCTGCTCAGCGATTTCTGCAATTTTAGGGGCATTCTTATGCTCAGGGGCCCAGCCCGTGCGCATTTTTAAACTTACCGGTACATCAACTGCTTCAACAACCGCATGCAATATCTCGCTAACCAAGACTTCGTCTTTCATCAGCGCAGAGCCAGCGGCTTTATTACAGACTTTCTTTGCCGGGCAGCCCATGTTGATATCGATAATCTGAGCACCGTTACCGACATTAAAGATGGCGGCTGCGGCCATTGATTCTGGGTCACCACCGGCAATTTGCACAGCGATCGGCTCAGGCTCTCCATCATGGTTCAATCGAAGTTGTGACTTTCGTGTATTTCGCAACTTAGGGTTGCTTGAAACCATTTCTCCCACCACTAGTCCAGCACCTAAACGTCGACATAACTGCCTAAACGGAAGGTCGGTCACCCCTGCCATAGGTGCAAGCACCACAGGGTTTGGTAGTTGGTAAGGACCAATCATTAACATAAAGAATGTGTGACTTCTGGTTAAAAAATGCGCGATGGGAAAGTCGGCGTATAATACTCATATCAAGGGTATGAATAAAGGCCTATTGCTCAGTTTTTAGTGAGATTATTGCAACTAAAAAGCTTGACGTGACAAATTGAGCCTTTTATCGATGGTTATCGAAAAATAGGACTCATTTGATTGACAAAAACCGTGTTTTGTAAAAGCAGACTTAATGATTACTCACGAGTTCAATACGATAGCCGACGGCTTCCGCTCCGGGATTAATGATCTCAATCGCGATGTGAATGGGAACATTAAGTGGCATGCTATTAGATCCGGCCAATTCACCCGCTAGATATTCTTGCGGTTTAAAGTGACGAGAAGCAATCGTCTGGTTATCAAGACCGGTGAATATGAGATTCAAATCTGGAAACGGTTGTTGATATTCAGCGGTATTCACTAATAAGGTATCAATATAAAGCGCTTGTTCGACCTTGGGGTGTAAACGCACCATAAAATGCTGGGTATTCATCTGCGATACATCTTGAACCGCGGGTAGCTGGCAATTGAGTACCTGGCAGGTCAGGGCATAGGCAGGGCGATATTGTGGATGGCGCGACCAAGCATCAAATTTGAAATAACCGACTTGCGCAACCAGAGACAAAATCATAACGATAGCGCCAGTGAGCCATAACCAGAGAAAGCTAGATTGTTTTATAGCGGGTGCTTTTTTCTTGCCTTTATTATCAAGGTTAAGCGGCTCATCGAGTAAGTCGTTAACCGAATCGGCAATAGACAGTTCAATTTCTACTGTTTCTTGTTCAAATTCATTATTGCCGCCCAAGTGATATTGATCACTTTCTGGCTCATCTTCCAATGAAGGAATAAAGTCATCTTCTTCTTTAGGCATGTTGGATTTGGTGAAGCTCATATCGATGTCTTCGATTAAGTCCTCATCAACATCCAATAACGCATCAGCCCATGATTCATCATCGCCATCTGACTTAAGGACGGGCTTGTGCTCATCGTTAATTAGGCCTGCTGCCCAAGATTCATCGGTATTATCATTATTATTGGAAAAATTGTCGTCGCCAAAATTATCACTGACATCGAATTCGAGGTCTTGATCTTTATCGAGCAGGGAATAGCGAGAAGGCTTAGCCTTTTCTTGCATGCTGAAAATAGAGTCATCTAGTTGCAGGCTATTATCAAATGTCTCACTGCCATCGCGGTCGGGTTGGCGAATACCAAAATCTTCTAATGGGTTATCGTCAATCTGATCGGGAATATCGTCAAAATCGATTTCATCTTTCGGAGCACTTGCCGCCTTCGGTTGGCTGCTAGTGGGAACTGGAGTTGCTACTTTTGGCTTGATCGTAGGTTTAGTAGCGGGCTGAGATTTGACCGCAGCCGCTTTAACCGCAGCCGCTTTAACCGCAGCGGCAGGTTTAACAGCCGCTTTGGGTTTAGGAATCGTCGCTGGAGCAGATACTTTAGGCTTGTCGCTCACCAGATGGTCAGCCGCTTTAAATACCTGTAAACAAGAACCGCAGCGCACTGCACCTTTCGCCGCCGCTAACTGTTCTAAACGGATACGAAACGTGGTCTGACAATGTGGGCAGCGAGTAATGTGTGTCTCAGCCATAGCGACTAAATCCTTTGTTCTGTTGTCGGGCGACTTATTATTTCTTAGTGCCTGTTAGGATGATCCAATCTTCCATTTGTTCCATACCATCCATATTAAACCATGGCTCATAGGCTTGGCGCACTTCATCCGCTTGATGGCTTAAAAGCCCAGATAAAGCGAGCTTACCGCCAGACTTGGTCAGGCTGGCAATATTTTCAGCTAGAAACATTAATGGACCGGCTAGAATATTGGCCACCATAATGTCGGCTTTCACCTTATGGGTATTCTCAGGGAATACAACATCATAGCTATCCGCTGCAATACCATTGCGTTCAGCATTTTGGCGGGTCGCCAGTAATGCTTGTGGGTCATTATCAACCCCGAGCATTCGATCACTACCCAATAGCAATGCAGCAATACCTAAAATACCACTGCCACAACCATAATCGACAACGAGTTCGCCACCGACTACGGTTTTATCTAAAAAGCGCAGGCAATGAGCGGTGGTTGGGTGAGTACCCGTACCAAAGGCTAAGCCTGGATCAAGCATCAGGTTGACGGCGTTTTTATCTTCAGGATCTTTCCAGCTTGGGCAAACCCATAAGCGATCACCAAACTGCATCGGGTGGAAGTTATCCATCCAGCAGCGTTCCCAATCTTTATCCTCTACTAGCTCTAGCTTGTGCTCAGGGAAAACCTGTCCTGTCATCTTAGGATCGTAAGCAAACAATTTTTGCATATTGGCGATCAAGGTCGCGCCATTGATTTCAGCATCGAATAAACCGATAACAATGGTTTTATCCCAAACCGGCATCGTGCCGAGTTCTGGTTCTAAAATAGGCTGATCAGCACCGTCTTGTAAGGTTACTGCTTGAGCACCTTCCAATAACATGGAGTCTTCAATCACTTCTATCTGATCGGGTAATACTTCAACTTTAAGTTGTATCCAAGCCATTAGGCTGATCCTTCTAATTGTTCTAACGCACTGGAAAGTGCAAATTCATAACCCTTTGGACCTAAGCCACAAATGACGCCGACGGCTTTATCTGAAAAATAGGAGTGGGCGCGAAACGCTTCACGGGCATGAACATTGGAAATGTGGACTTCAATAAAAGGGATGTTAACCCCTAAAATGGCATCGCGAATGGCAACACTGGTATGGGTAAACGCCGCTGGATTGATAATGATAAAATCAATACCATCGCTGCCGGCTTTATGGATGCGCTCAATTAATTCAAATTCTGCATTGGATTGAAAGCAAGCCAACTCCGCATCAGCAGACAATGCTTGCTGAACCAATGACTTTTCAATATCCGCCAAGGTGGTATTGCCATAAACCCCAGGTTCACGTGTACCAAGAAGATTTAGGTTGGGGCCGTTTAATACTAAGATTGAAGGCATAATGAGCTCCGCATATGAGTCGCACGGGATATTACGAAATGATTACAGATCATAATTTTTACTATTGGCGGGAGTTTGCACAAAAAGCGGCGAGGGGTCTAGTCCCTAATGCCGCTAATCCTTAGAAGGACACACTTTTACACAGTTTCGGCCATCTCTTTTGGCTAAATACATCGCTTGGTCTGCAAGATCGATTAACTCATTACTGCTTTGCCCTTGATACAAAGCAATGCCGCAAGAAAAGGTTGAGCTAATTGCGGCCAGACCACCATGGAGCAAGTGAGAGAAGTTATTACGAATCTCATCCATGATTGTCTCAGCATCCTCGATGCCGACATTCGGCAAGACGACGGCAAATTCTTCGCCGCCATAGCGCCCAATAAAATCAGTTTTGCGTAAACGTTGAGTTAAAAAGAGAGCTAGGTTTTTAATCACATCATCGCCAACAGGATGGCCGTGGTTGTCATTCACCAGTTTGAAATTATCGATGTCCACCATCACAAAGCAAAGAGAGGTCTCGTTTCTTTGCGCCAACCTTAGCTGTTCATCCAATGCCTTCAAAATGTGAGTATGGTTGAATAAACCGGTGAGGCTATCGCGCGCAATAAGCTGGCTTAATTCACGGGCGCGACTGCCTCGTGTACGAATGGTCGATAATAGATGGCGCAAGTCGACAGGCTTGGTTAAAAAATCTTCCCCGCCTTCGGCCATCGCGGCCAGCTGTCGCTCTTTATCTTCTTCACCGGATAGATAAATAATGGGGATATTAATGTAGTGCTTGTCTTGGCGAATAACTTTTGCCAGTTCGACGCCATTACACCCAGGCATGTACATGTCCATTAGAATCATTTCGGGGTGGAAGGATTCCAATACGTCCCAGACTTCCATCGGGTCGATGACTTTTTCAGTAATCATGCCCGCTGCGTTTAATGCTTTTTCGGTGAATAGGGCCTGTGATTTTGAATCGTCTACGATGAGAATACGAAAGGGTTGCTCAGGCACTAAATTCACTAAACTTTCAAGCTGGGTAATGATGGCCTGAGGGGCAAGCGTTTCGACAGTGCTAATACCTCCTAACCGTAAGCACTGCAGTCTTTGTTTTAGCGTCATGCCATGAGAGCTGTAAAAAACAATCGGAATCATTGGCCCCATAACAATGTTCATATCGCTCTGTTCAGCGCTGCCTTGATGTTGAGCAATGATGCTTAAGCCATTATCGATCTGCTGGAAATCAATGTCGATAATCACGGCTAAAGGGTGGCGTTTATGAATTGCGTGATTAAGCTCGTCTGAAGTATTAAATAGCTCGGCTCTTAAGCCAAAGTACTCCATCTGCTGAGCCAGTTGAATAGCATTGTTAGAATCATTTAAAGCCATGTAAACCGGCTTCTTCACGACGATCATTTTTTCAGCTTTATTATTGTGATCGCTTCTTCGCAACAGCCCTTGGCTAAGATCCAGCATTAAATCATTGAGTGTTTTAAGTTGCGCGCTGCTGGGGTGCGTCTCATTCTCTAATTTAGTGAGAGTATTGTGGAATTGGGTCGCAATATCCGTATATTTTGGGGAGTCGAAGCGCTGAGCAAAGCGCAATAACTTCTCATTGGCCTGCAGTAAGTCCCGAATACGATCGTGCTGCCATTGATCGTCATTCAAGCAGCGCCACAAGTCGAGTAAATGCCGAGCTTGATGGGTGATTCGAGTGGAGAAGTGTTGCTTTAGCTTATCGGCTTTTGAAATATCCATGGTCATCTATACCGCAAATGTTGATATAAGCTTAGCAGTATTAATAACTTTTGCTGATTACGTCGCGAAAAAAGCAAAAATGCTGTTGTGTCCTATAGTAAGTAGATATTTACTCATTTCACGAGAGAGATTGCGTTTGCTTGAAGGACTACTGCAGCGAGCTGGAAGGTTATTAGCCCCGCTATTAAGAGGGCTGATCGCGACCTTTCTGATCAGTTTGGTCGTACTATTACGCGCTGATGATCAACAATGGATTAAGAAAGAATTGTTTAAGGAAGCTAGGCAGGAGTTTGGCTCGGATGCTGAACAGCGGCTACGAGATTGGCAGGACCTCTACGAAGATTTGCGCAATGAAGACGAAGACGAACAGCTGCGCGCAGTGAACTACTTCTTTAATAACCGAGTTAACTATGTCAGTGATCAGAAGCACTGGGGGCAGAAGGATTATTGGGCTACGCCTTATGAATCACTGACGACTCACGGGGCCGATTGCGAAGACTTTGTGATTGCCAAATATTACACCTTAAAAGAGCTGGGTGTAGAGGTCGAAAAACTTCGCATCACTTATGTTAAGGCGCTACGCATCAATCAAGCCCACATGGTATTGACCTACTTCCCGACACCCGACGCGATCCCCTTGGTATTAGATAACCTAATCGGTAAGATATATCCCGCGAATAGACGTAAAGATCTTGAACCTGTGTATAGTTTTAATGCCTCGGGTATGTGGCTAGAAAGAATGAAAGGACAAGGGATTCGTATGGGAAACCCCAACAAACTCGATTTATGGACGGGCCTGCGATTAAGAATGTCTGCGCAAGGCATGGAAATTTAAAGCCAACTACCGCCTATTAAGGCATGACAAGGAAATGTACATGACATTAAGACGTCAACTCAGCCTGATGGCGAGTGCGCTTATCCTCTTTTTATTAACCGGGAATTTATTTGTCACGTTGACGAATTCCAGTAATTATTTTGAACAGCAGCTGAATGCGCGGGCTTATGATGCTGCTACGTCATTGGCGCTTTCTATGTCGAATGCCGTTGCCGATGGTGACAAGGTAAAGCTGGAGCGCATGATTGATGTGTTATTCGATCGTGGATTCTTTGCTGAAATATCATTGCAACTGGTTGATGGTAGTAAGCTACAGCGATTGGCTCAACAGGGAACAGAAAATCGAGCAGCTCCCGGTTGGTTTATTCATTATGTTGATTTATCTGTTATTCCTGCGAATACCGATGTCACACAAGGCTGGCAGCGATTAGGGAGTTTGACGGTTCAAAGTCATACCGATTTTGCTTATCGAGATTTATGGAGCATCGTTAAAGGGGAAGTTATCTGGTTTTTATGGATGGCGCTTATTAGCTTAGTTAGCCTGCAAATTATTTTACGCTGGATGTTTAAGCCCCTTGAGCTAGTAGAGCAGCAAGCCCTGGATATTAGTGAACGCAATCTTTACGAGCAGGAAAAATTACCGCGAGCGCGAGAATTAAGACGCGTCGTATTGGCTATGAATCAGATGGTGCGCAAGCTTAAAGCTATTTTTGCCGAGCAGTCTGCGATTACCGAAAAGCTACGAGAAGAAAGCTATCTTGATGATGTCTCGCATTTATTAAATCGTCGCGGTTTTGATCAACGCTTGCAGCATATTTTACAGCAACCCGATGGCTATAGCGGCGTATTGGTTTTAATGCAGGTGCAAGGGTTTGCTCAGTTTAATCAAGAGCAGGGTCGAGAAGCGGGCGATGAATTATTATTTCGCATTGGTGAGATTTTAAATCAATGGCATAGCGATCATACCGATGCACTTGTTAGTCGTCGTACTGGCGCCGACTTTTCTCTGTATATTTCAGCGACCGATTTGGCGCACAGTGAAGAGTTGGTTCAGCAGTGTTTTAACGTGCTATCCACCACGGTATTGTCGCAACGCGGTGATATTAATTTTCATATGGGAGCATTATTTCTACAGCGCTCGCTAGTGATTGAAGGCACGCATGCCGAGACCCCAGTATCTCTTGTCGACGTATTAAGTAAAGCGGATGTTGCCTTGAGACAAGCTCAGACACAGCCTATTAGTCGCTATGGATTTTATGCGAAAGCGAATGGCGAACTAGAGCGTACCGCAAGTGAATGGAAAGGGGTGCTAGAAAAAGTACTGCAGGAAGAGAGTATTCAGTTGCACTACCAGCCTATTTTGGATACACGAGGCGAGAATGTTATCCACTTTGAAGTGCTAAGCCGCATTTACGATCAGCAAGGAATGATTTCCGCCGCGCGTTTTTGGCCGATGATTGAGCGCCACCAATTAACCCCAAATTTTGATTTGTTGGTTATTAAAACCTTATTAGAGCAATTACAGGCTTCGGCATTAGATTCTTCTAAGGTGCAGAAAAAGTTTTGCATTAATTTATCAGCGGCATCGATTTTGCGAGAGTCGTTTCATGATCAGCTTGAAGTATTGCTTGATGAGTATCCGCAGTGGCGAGAATACTTATGCATAGAAGTGGCTGAATTTTCAATATCGCACATTGAGTCTCCGTTAGCGCGCCTGGCACACCGTTTAAAATCAAAAGGTGTTGATTTGGGCATTGATCAGGTTGGCACAGGTGCTTTAGCCTTTGCTTACTTACAGCGTTTACCTCTCAGTTATTTACGCATTGCGGGTAGCTTTAATCGGGGTTTGCACTTGGCGTTAGATCATAAGTTTTTCATTCAATCCATGGTGCAGATAGCTCACAACCTAGACTTACAAGTTTTAGGGGAAGGGGTGGAAAATAAAAACGACATTGAAGCGTTACGACAAACGGGTGTCGATGGTATGGGGGGGTATTACTTTACCCATCCGATTAGTGATTTAACGTCTGCACTCAACTGGGTGGTCGATATAAAAGATGATCAAGATGTTTAATGCCTGCGACAATGTGTCGCTGGTATTGAACCGTGGGCAGGGTAAAATATCGGTATTATTTAAACAGAGTTTAAAATTTTGAAATACAATCATCGATCCATACATTTATTAACGATGCGTTTGCTAACGACCGTTGCCGCCTTTTTATTGTCCACTTCTGTCCTTGCAGAGCTGGTGGTTGAAGAGGGCTACCTACGTAAACCTATCCCTGGGCGCAGTATGAGCGCTGCGTTTATGACTATTAATAATACCGGAACCGCCGATGTTATATTAAAAACAGCGGCAATAGACGGTGCTAAAAGCGTTGAGCTTCATACTCACACTCATAAAGACGGCGTGATGCGCATGCGCCAGTTGCATGAATTAACGATTAAAGCGGGCACGGCCGTCGTGCTTGAGCCAGGCGGTTTACATCTGATGATTTTTGGCATTAAAAAGTTGCCTGAAGAACCTCAGCTAACCCTTTGTGACGAGCTTAATCAGTGTGCTAAATTTCCGCTTGAAATTCGCAATTTGGTACAATAGCCAGTATCTGGCTAAGCTAGTAAATTGAGCAATCTAGATGATTTTTATTGCTCAATCACTCCACGAGTAAACGCCGAAACTATAAAGTCGACAAAAACTTTCAAACGCTGAGCTTGGAAGTTGTCTTTATGGTAAATCAAATACAAGGGCGTATCCGCCAATTTCCAGTTTTCAAAAACCGATACCAACTGTTGAGTTTTTATTTCATCTTGGCAGTAGTAATAAGGTAAACGCGCAATCCCATTATTAGCTAACGCCATATTTTTTATAACCCGGCCATTTTTACAGCGAATCCCCCCAGAAACCATAACCTCTTGGCTCACGTCAGATTTATTAGCATGTTGAAACAACCAGTGATTAATTGAACCCGTAATGCATTGATGCTGAGTGAGTTCATTGGGTGCACTGGGTTTTCCATAGTGTTTTAAATAGCTGGGCGAGGCGAATAGGCCGTTAGTAATAGTCATTAATTTGCGGGCGATCAAACCTGAATCGGGTAGCTTCCCCATGCGAAAGACCATATCAAACTGACCCGAAAGCAAATCAACCCGTTCGCTACTAAAATCCAAATTAACTCTAATGTCGGGATACTGTTGAATAAACTCGGCGATTAATTTAGCAATAACATCTTCGCCGAGGTAGCCACCAACGCAATTGATATTAATGTTGCCCTTCAGCTGATGAGCTTGTTCCATCGTCATCTGAACCGCGGTATCAAGGGTATTAAATGCGATCTGGCACTGGTTGAATAGCAATTGCCCTTGCTCGGTTAAACGTTGTGCGCGAGTAGTGCGGGTAATTAAACTCACGCCGAGTTGAGCTTCGAGTTGGTTTAGCTGTTTTGATAGATGAGATCGTGAGCAATTGAGTACTTCAGCGGCTTTGGTGAAGCTACCTTGCTTGGCAATTATGGCAAAGGCATTGAGATCATCGAGCTGTGCCATATTGGTATTGCCCTGTAATTGGAAAGGCTTTATAGAGAGCATCAAATATAGAGAGCATCAAATATAGAGAGCATCAAATTAAAGGATTAGGAGTTATATGTAAACAATTATGTATCTTTGGCGTTATATATCAACAATGGTGTCAGGCCTATGATATGCCCTTCTAAACGAATCAAAGGGTCAGATCATGAAACAACTTATCGTAATTACCGGTGCATCTTCAGGAATTGGCGCGGCGATGGCAAAGGCCTTTAGCGCAGCAGGGCATCCACTATTATTAGTTGCCCGTCGTATCGAACCCATGCAGTCATTAGAACTACCGAATACTCTCTGTGTCAGTGTTGATGTCACCGATGGCGCAAAGCTACAGCAAGCAATCAAACAGGGTGTCGCGCAATACGGCCCAGTAGGTTGCTTAGTCAATAACGCAGGTATCATGTTATTAGGGCAGGCGGATAAGCAGAATCCAGGTGAGTGGGCTGCCATGTTGAACGTGAATGTTATGGGTGTATTGAATGGAATTCATGCGGTGCTAGAAGATATGAAGCAGCGTAAAACAGGCACCATAATCAATATCAGCTCTGTTGCGGGGCGTAAGACATTCCCTAATCACGCTGCTTATTGTGCAACAAAATTTGCAGTGCATGCGTTAACTGAGAATATTCGTGAAGAAGTGGCTATGGATGATGTGCGTTTGATTACGATAGCGCCTGGTGCGGTAGAAACCGAATTACTCAGTCATACAACGGATGAAGACATTAAAGCGGGCTATGAAGATTGGAAGCAGTCGATGGACGGAGTCATTGAACCTGGGGTTATAGCAGAAGCTGCGATGTTTGCTTGGCAGCAGCCGCAGAATGTATGCGTGCGTGAGATCGTTTTAGCAGCAACTCGCCAGCAGCCTTAGGTATTCGACATACCGGTAATTTCAGGATGATATCAAAGTGCTCATCATAATTGAGCACTTTGACTGCGACCACTATTTTAACTTAGGCATTTCTGGAAAAGCATCCGACTTTTCAAATGTCGCACTTTGACGATCTAAAACACCCACATCTAATACCGGCGAAGCATCAATATGTTGAGCGTCCATCATCTGAGCGATACGCTGTAAGGATGAAATAATCATCGTTTGCTCCCATTTCTGCAAGTCACCAAACTGTCTAGTGAACTGATCCTGCAAAGGAAGAGGCGCTTCTTTCAGGGTTTCAGTCCCTAGCTCTGTAAGAAAGGCATGCACTTTTCTCTTATCTTCTTTCGATCGCTCTCGAAAAACCAATTCTTTCTTTTCTAATCGATCCAAAATGCTAGTAACCGTTGCTTGGCTAAGGCTTATTTGGCTCGCAAGTTCGCCAATAGTCGCATCGCCTTTATCTCGAATAGTCTGAAGCAGAAGAATTTGCGGTGCAGTTAACCCCGTTGTCTTAGCTAAATGCTTCGAGTGTAGATCGGTGGCTCTGATCACGCGTCGTAGTGCGACTAATACTTCTTCGATATTGTTCAAAGCGTTTCTCTAATTAAGGATTAATGAATAATTAAAGCCAGTATATAGAAGTGTTTAGAGGGCTAAAAGAATTCTAACTCTCATCGAGGCTTTATTCATTATAGTCGCAAAATTTTTTATATATTGTGGATTTAATCTCTCTTTATCATTGATTATCAAGGTTTATGTCGGCCTGTATGCACAAACTTGATTAAAATATAAGCTTTTTAGACATTTTTATTTAGAGTACAATGTTTCGTCCACTAAATAAATAGTAATGAATATTACCTACTATTGGCGTTAAATGATGATTGTTAAAGGGAACTTAAAGGATTGTCGACATTGAATGGTCGTTCAATTATTTAGTGTACGAATAAAATATTCTGATCAAGGAGAAATTTTGTCTAGTTTAGAAAACATTGTGCTTAGACGTCCCACGCTTGAAGACGGCATGGGTGTATATCGATTGGTCGAAAGTTGTCCACCGCTTGATACCAATTCCAGCTATTGCAATCTGCTACAAAGCAGTCATTTTTCAGCGACATCGGTTGCTGCAGAAATGGAAGGGAACCTCGTAGGATTTATCTCCGGTTATATTGTTCCTGATCGTGCGAATACCCTGTTTGTTTGGCAGGTAGCCGTTAGCGAAAATGCACGTGGCGTGGGCTTGGCATCACGTATGTTGTCTGAGATTTTATCCCGCTCAGGATGCAGTGCTGTTGAATATTTAGAAACTACGATTACGCAAGATAACAAGGCATCTTGGGCCTTGTTTGAGGGGTTAGCAAAAAAGCTCTCGGTAAACCTTCAGCGCTCAGATTGGATGGATAAAACAGTCCACTTCTCTGATTTGCATGACTCTGAAACGCTTGTGCGTATCGGTCCTTTCATTAGCACGACGAAATAAGAGTAACAACACAATGAAAATATTTGACGAAATTGAATCTGAAGTACAAAGCTATGCCCGTGCCTTCCCTCGCGTTTTTAACCGTGCGAAAGGCGAGTTCATGTGGGATCAGGAAGGCAATAAGTATTTAGATTTCCTGGCGGGAGCCGGAACATTAAACTACGGACACAATAATCCGATTTTTAAAGAAACACTGCTTGAATACATCCAGAACGACGGTATTACCCATGGTCTGGACATGCATACCAAAGCTAAGGGCGAATTCTTAGAAGCCTTTAATGAAAAAATTCTAAAGCCGCGCAACATGGAATACATGGTGCAGTTTACTGGGCCAACCGGTACTAACGCAGTAGAGGCCGCAATGAAAGTTGCGCGTAATGTGACTGGCCAGCAAAACATCGTTACCTTCACCAATGGTTTTCATGGCGTGAGCTTGGGTGCTTTGGCTGCGACCGGCAACTCTCATCATCGTAATGCGGCGGGTGTAAGTTTAACGGGCACACACCGTATGCCTTATGACGGTTACCTTGGCGATAATATTGATACGACTGAGTATTTAGATAAGGTTTTATCTGATTCTAGTAGTGGTATTAATTCACCTGCTGCAGTCATCGTAGAAACAGTTCAGGGCGAAGGTGGTATCAACGTTGCGAGCATCGAATGGTTGCAGAATCTGCAAGCCGTTTGCCGTAAACATAAAATTTTATTGATTATCGACGACATTCAAGCGGGTTGTGGTCGTACCGGTGATTACTTCAGCTTTGAAGAAGCAGGCATCGAGCCTGATATCATTACCTTGTCTAAATCTTTAGGTGGCTACGGCTTACCGTTTGCACTTTGTTTGATGAAGCCAGAATTGGATCAGTGGAAGCCGGGTGAGCATAACGGTACATTCCGTGGTAATAACTTGGCCTTCGTAACGGCTAAGTCGGCACTTGATCATTACTGGTCTGATAACAAATTCTCTGAAGAAATTAAGCGCAAAGGCCGCTATGTTACAGAGCGTTTTGAAAGCATCGTAAGCCAGTTTGGAGAAGGCAACTTCACTGCCAAAGGCCGTGGTATGTTCCAGGGAATCAACTGTGTTAATGGTGAAATCGCGGGCATGATCACGCGTAAGGCGTTTAAAGAAGGCCTTATGATCGAAACCAGTGGCGCTGATGACCATGTTGTAAAAATTCTATGCCCATTGATTATCAGTGATGAGAATCTGAAAGCCGGTATCGATATTATGGAGCAGGCTATTAAAGAAGTTTGTGCCAAGGAAGATATTCCTGAAGAAGACGTTTATTTCGAAGCCAACTAAGGCTTTTGATAAATAGGTTTTAATCTTCTATTTTTTGGCCTCATGTTATGGGGCCAGCTCTATCAATAAAAGAATGACTAATAAAAAGGCAAGACCGTGATCGTACGTACCTTATCAGACTGCAATAAAAGTGATCGTAGAGTCGTTTCCCCTGATGGTAATTGGGAAAGCACTCGTCTACTTCTTAGCGAAGATAAGATGGGTTTCTCTTTTCATATCACCACGATATATAAAGATGCGGATTTCCAAATGCATTATCAAAACCACTTAGAATCTGTG
The DNA here is from genome assembly GCA_036960605.1 of Oleispira sp. GTDB lineage: Bacteria > Pseudomonadota > Gammaproteobacteria > Pseudomonadales > Oceanobacteraceae > Oleispira. The sequence continues at coordinate 14,094 of JBALXI010000035.1, forward strand.
TATTGCATGAGTGGCGAAGGTGAAGTAGAAACATTAGCCGATGGTAAAAAGTACCCAATAAAACCGGGTACCGTTTATATTCTTGATAAGAACGATAAGCATGTTCTGCGTGCTTTTGAAGAGATGAAGATGGCTTGTGTGTTTAATCCACCGGTGACGGGCAAAGAAGTTCATAACGCCGAAGGTGCTTATGAGATTCTTGATGAAGCGCTAGTGGGCTAGTAGATTAGTCAAACGCTTTGCTTGTAGTGGATGTAAGTTCAGCTGCACAAATTAGGACGTCTTCGGACGTCCTTTTTTGTGTCTTGAATTTATATGTGCAGTCGACTTTTATATTCTGCTCTGGTTAAACCGCGATTTTATTTCAGGCATAAAAAAGCCCGATGCAGTAAAACTGTATCGGGCCGTTCTATTGTATGGTGGAGGCGGTGGGAATTGAACCCACGTCCGTCAATCCGCCACTAACTGATCTTCACATGCTTGGCCACTTTATTAAGTTAACCCGTCACGGCCCAAGAGGCAGGGAGTTCGGGGCGAGCTCGATTAGTTCTAGACCTTAAGCTACGAGCGAAGCCGCCAGTCGATCCTATTTTGCGTGCCCTTATCCGATGGTAATAGGCAACCATCTTCAAAGGTAAGCAGCCTAAGCTGCTAGTGCGTAGTTTTCGTCGTTTGCGACTATAATTTTGTATGATATTTATTTACGAGATTATCATACACTCTCGGCATGCACCTTTAGTTTTGTAACCAACGTCGAATCCAGAGCGCCCCCAAATTCTGTTGCTACTGATAGTCTTTATAAAAGCTTTTAGGCGTTTATACAGAACGATCACTAACTAGTGTTTCCTTAGTCTACTAGATGCGGCACATATTTGCTATTTCAACCTGAGTTTTAATAATAAATAGTGCCAATCTTATAAGCTGAGCGAATAATGCTCAGCTTATTTAGTCTTCTTTATCTGACTGCGTGCTTCATTGTGCGTTCTTTTTGTTTAGCCCAGTCTTTATCTTTGTCGGCATTACGCTTGTCGTGGTCTTGCTTACCTTTTGCTAAAGCAATGTCCACTTTTACGATATGACCTTTCCAATAAAGTGCAGTACATACACAGGTATAACCCTTGGAATTGATCTGCTGCTCTAGCTTTTCAATTTCACGCTTGTGTAGGAGTAATTTACGCTCGCGTCTCGGTTCCGTGATGATATAAGCGGCAGCGGTCGGTAGGGCTGTTATTAAACAACCAAATAGCCACGCTTCACCATTGCGTATGAATACGTAGGAGTCAACCAGCTGACATCTTCCCGCGCGCAGGGCTTTTACTTCCCAACCGGTAAGGACAACTCCACACTCGACATTATTACTGAGGTGAAAGTCGTGACGTGATTTTTTGTTTTGAGCAATTGTATTGCCACTGTTTCCAGATTTTTTCTTTTTAGCCATGCCCGCATTATAGCGGAATGAAACAATAAAAAGCACGGCCCTTGTGGCTTTGTCCGAAATTTTAGACAATAGGCCCCTGAAGTGACTTTACAATCGGTATGAGAATAAAAAAATGTCAGAGCAAAAACGCGGAATGCATGGTATTTGGTCGGGTCGTTGGACCTTTATTTTAGCGGCAACGGGGTCTGCTGTTGGCCTGGGTAACTTGTGGAAATTCCCCTACATTACGGGTGAAAACGGCGGTGGGGCGTTTGTTTTAGTCTATCTTGCCTGTATTTTGTTGGCGGGCATCCCAGTGATGTTGGCTGAAGTATTATTGGGTCGTAAAGAACGAATGAGCCCTATTAATACGATGGCGGCCATGACGGATAAGACCGGAGCGCCTAAGTTATTTCGCGGAATTGGTTGGATGGGAGCACTATCAGGCTTCTTTATACTCTCTTTTTACAGTGTGATTGCCGGTTGGGCATTGCTTTATGTCGGTAAAATAGCGACCGGCGCATTTGTTGGTATTGATGCTGATGGTTCTGGTGCGGCTTTTGGCGCCATGTTGGCCGACCCAGTAGGGCTTACAATTTGGCATACCGTCTTTATGTTTTTAACCGGAGCCGTCATTGCTCGCGGTGTGAATAAAGGTTTAGAAGCGACGTTGAAAGTTTTAATGCCGTTATTGTTCGTTTTAATGTTGATTTTGTTTGGTTACAGTTTAACCACTCCAGGTTTTATGCAAGGTTTTCACTTCTTATTTGATTTCGATTTTTCTAAATTATCCACCGAGAGTGTTGTCGTTGCTTTAGGCCATTCCTTCTTCACACTGAGTTTAGGTATGGGCGCTATTATGGCTTATGGTGCCTATATGCCGGGAGATCAGTCTCTTGGTAGAACCATTCTTTGGGTCGGATTCTTGGATACTATGATCGCCTTGGTTGCGGGAATGATTATTTTCGCCATTGTATTTTCTAACGGTCTAGAGCCATCTTCTGGACCTGGTTTGATGTTTGTCAGCTTGCCGATTGCTTTTGGTTCGATGCCCGGTGGTATTTTCTTCGGTACGGTATTCTTTATATTGGTCTCTATAGCGGCTTGGAGTTCAGCTATCTCTATTGCGGAACCTGCAGTTGCATGGGCTGTTGAAAAAGGTATTTCTCGTGTTAAAGCAACCGCGGGTATTTGTACATTTGCTTGGGTACTTGGTTTAGGAACGGTACTTTCTTTCAACGAGTGGGCGGAATATAAAATCTTCGGCAAGACCTTCTTTGATACATTAGATTTCCTTACGTCCAATGTCATGCTGCCATTAGGCGGTCTTTTAATTGCCATTTTTGTCGGTTGGTTTATGTCGAGTGATGCCATTAAAAATGAAATGAAAATGAAAAATGAAACGTTATTTAGCATTTGGCGCTTTGTTCTTCGCTTCATCTCACCAGTTGCTATTGCGCTTATTTTTATCAACGGCTTAGGCTTGATTTAAGCAATTTTGGAGGCAGTATGACTTCGATAACTCGAAGTGCGCTGGTTATGCACAGCGCAGAGCAGATGTACGGTTTGGTGAATGATGTGGAAAGTTATCCGCAGTTTTTACCCGGCTGTGCTTCTACTGAATTAATATCCAAAACGGATGACGAGTTGGTGGCGAGTTTGACTATCAGTAAGGTAGGGGTGAATCAAACCTTTACCACACTCAATAAATTACAATACCCAAAGCGGATGGAGCTATCGCTAGTCGATGGTCCTTTTAGCCGTTTTGTCGGTGTCTGGCATTTTCAGCGACTATCAGATGAGGCCTGTAAGGTGACATTCGATATGGATTTTGAAGTGAATAACAAGCTAGCGGGCATCGCCTTAGGCGTGGTCTTTAAGCAAATGGCGACAACAATGGTTGATTCGTTCGTTAGCCGTGCAAAGCAAGTATATGGGTAGTTATTTATAATGAGTGAGCAAATAGAAATTGAAGTAGTTTATGGCTTAGCTCATAGGCAAAAACTGGTCAGTATCATGGTCGATCAGGGCACTACTGTACGTCAGGGCGCTGAGTTATCAGGGCTGGATAAAGAGTTTTCCGAGCTTAATATCGCCGAGTCAAAATTAGGGATCTTTGGTAAAACGGTGAGAAGCCCTGAAACAGAGCTGTTAAAAGCGGGCGATCGTATTGAAATTTATCGCCCATTATTGATTGATCCTAAAGCAGCACGAGCCAATCGCGCTGCTAAAGCGGCTAAATAGATTTATTTAGCGAGCCTACTGGGCTTTTCTCTGGGGCTATTAACGATTGACTGTTAAGGGTTATTCGCCAGGGATTTTCAGTAGGTTATTTTCTTTCTTCTCTTCTAGTACTTCTTGCTGCTTTTCAGGCTTTTCTTCTTGTGGTACTTCGCCCTCAAAATGCGTGTATAGCTCATCGTTGAAGAAAACGGTTACTTGGTAATCTTTAACGACCTTGTCACGACGCTCAAGGGTATATAGATAGTCCCAGCGGTTTTGTTGATAAGGCGAGCGAATAAGAGGGGTTCCCATTACGTAAGCTACTTGGCGCTTAGTCATGCCGGTTTTTAGCTCATCGATCATATCTTGAGTAACAATATTTCCTTGTTGTACCGTAAGCTTGTACACTTTCGGGATACTACAGGCAGAAATAAATAAAAAGCTAAGTAAAACAGTAAGAATTCTAAATTGCATGGTATTTGCTATTGGCTTTGTCGTTAGAAGCCTTGATAATACCTGATAAAGTAAATTGCTGTAAGCCGCTGTGAAATATTCGAGGAAGTGATGTCAGATCAAAACGCCGAACTGCGTAAAGTAGGTTTGAAAGTAACGCTACCCCGCGTGAAAATTTTACAAATATTAGAAAACACTACTGCTCGTCATATGAGTGCGGAAGACGTTTATAAAGCCTTGATTGAAGCGGGCGAAGATGTAGGTCTTGCGACGGTATACCGTGTACTGACTCAGTTTGAAACAGCTGAATTAGTGACGCGTCATAACTTCGATAGTGGCCACTCCGTCTTTGAATTGGCTAGTGGTGACCACCATGACCATATGGTAAATATGGAAAACGGTGAGGTGATTGAATTCACTAATGATCAAATTGAGCGTTTACAGCACGAAATCGCTGAAGCTCATGGTTATGATTTAATCGATCATAGCTTAGTGCTTTACGTACGCCCGAAAAAGTAGACTTTCTATTTGCTCGAGTACCAAAAGTAGCTTAAAAAAAAGCCTCTGTTTATGTATTTAAACAGAGGCTTTTTGCTATCTGGCTTCTAAGAAGACTAGCCATTCCCCATCGCTAGCATCTCTTGTGCGTGATCAAGGGTATGTTGCGTTATTTCGACACCGCCTAACATACGGGCAATTTCTTCGGTGCGTTGCTTATTATCAAGAGGCCGAATATTGGTAAATGTCTGCTCATCGCCAGATATTTTACTGACCTGTAAATGGTTTTGAGCTTGTGCGGCTACCTGAGGTTGGTGGGTTACACACAATACTTGGCTATGTTTACCCAGTTCATTCAATAAACGACCCACCCGTTCAGCAGTGCCGCCGCCAATGCCGACATCGACTTCATCAAAGATAAGGCTAGGAATATTACTGGTTTGGGCAGTAATCACCTGAATCGCCAAGCTGATACGCGAAAGCTCGCCACCTGATGCCACCTTGCATAGTTGCCCCATGGGCATTCCTGGGTTGGTCTGGACCAGTAAGTCGATATTATCAATACCGTGGCTATGAGCGTATTTTTCGTCGCTTTTTATTTCGGTTTGCAGGCGAGCATTGCCCAAGGCTAACGCTTCAAAGTGAGTATTCACTTCTTTATCTAATTTCCCCGCCGCTTTATGACGCTTTTTACTCAGTTGCAGTGCTTGTTTCAGGTAAGCCTGTTCTAGCTCACTGACTTGTTGAATCAGGGCTTCCATGTCGTCGTCGCTGAAATTCAAGGCGTTGAGCTTGTCGCTTAATTCTTGCCACTTGTTATACAGCGCTTCTGCCCGAACCTGGTGTTTTCTGGCTAGGTCGTAAATAGACCCTAAGCGCAGATCGACTTGCTGTAAGCGCTGTGGGTTGATCTCGACTTTATTAATATAGTCGTGCAGGGCATCGTTGGCTTCTTGCAGTTGAATCTGTGCTTGATTAAGAAATTCACGACTCTCTTTTAGCGTTTCATTATCATCGTCAATTTGATCGAGCTGCTGAATCGCTTGCTGAACTTGTTGTAGGGCACTGTCTTGAGAGCTTGAGCGTGAACTGGAGGAGTCGTCATTATTACCATCGGCGCAAAGAGTAAGTGCTTGCTGACCCGAGAACATAATGGCGTCAGCATTACTTAAACGTTTTAATTCGACTTCGAGTTCGGCGACTTCTTTTTCAGACAGTTGTAGCTTATCTAGCTCTTGTACCTGATACGTCAGCAGTTGGCGTTGGGCTTGTTGCTCAGCGCTATCTTCTTGTAGATTATTTTTTTGTTTTAACTTCTCTTGCCAAGCTTGGAAGGCTTGCTTGGTTTTGAGGCTTAAGCTGCGTGTACCGGCGTAGTTATCCAGTAACTTACGCGGTGCGTCTTTTTGCATTAAAGATTGGTGGGCATGCTGGCCATGAATATCGATCAATTGGTTGGCGAGTGCTTTTAATTCGGTTGCAGAAGCGTTACGACCATTGATATAGCCTCGGCTGCGGCCTTCTTGAGTAACCACGCGGCGTAATATGCAGGTATCGTCTTCAATGGGGTAGTCGTGGCTATCGAGCCATTTAATGACCTTTTCGCTGATGATAAAGGTCGCACTGATGTCGGCTTTCTCTGCGCCTTTACGTACGACATTGTCACCAATTCGATTGCCTAGCGCTAGACCGAGAGCGCCTAAAAGAATGGACTTACCGGCACCGGTCTCACCGGTAATGGTGGTCATTCCAGCTTTTAACTCAAGCTCAAGATGCTCAACCAGAGTAAATTGTGAAATCGATAAGTGAACAAGCATATTAGGCTCCTGCAATGCAGCTAAGTGGTCGGTCTTTTAAATATGTTTGGTTGTATATTCATACAGTGTTTATTTGTACAGTAAAAATACTGACTGAGCAAGTATTAATCAATTTAGGCTATCTTGTTGCTATATTACCCTTGGAAAGGAGGGGGCTTAACCCCATATAGAACATCACAATGAGAAACCCGTAGCACCTTCTCGAACTATGAGTCGAATTAGAGTCGGGTTAAGCACAATTTCAAAGGAAATATTCATGTCACAGCAGAATGACGAAAACTTAGAAGCCACTACTGTTGATGTGGAAGAACAGATAGAGACAGCAGCAGAGCAAGCTGTTGAAGAAGTGTCTGTTGAAGAAGCATTGCAAGCCTCTCTTATTGCAGAGCTAGCCGCTGCAAAAACAGAAGCCGCTGAGCTGAAAGACCAAATGCTACGCATTCAGGCCGACGCACAGAACATCCGTCGTCGTGCAGAAGCAGACGTAGAGAAGGCGCATAAGTTTGGCCAAGAAAAATTCTCTCGCGAACTGTTATCAGTACTCGATAACCTAGAACGTGCGCTTGCGGCATCACCAGAAGATGAAGCGACTAAAGCATTACGTGATGGCGTTGAGATGACTTTACAAGGATTTACCTCAACCTTGACTAAGTTCAACGTTGAAGCGATTGATCCACAGGGCGAAACGTTTAATCCTGAGCATCATCAAGCGATGGCAATGCAAGAAAATGCTGACTTTCCACCGAATACGGTGATGGCTGTCATGCAAAAAGGTTATAGCTTGCATGGTCGTTTATTACGCCCTGCGATGGTGATGGTATCGAAAGGTGCTCCAAGCATCGATGAAAATGCTTAAACCCGTTTTATAGTTGATAAAGGTTAAAAAATCAGCAGAAAATGCTGCTTCTACCTTGAAATTTGAAAGCTGAGACTTATATAAGTCTCATCGAAGTAAAAACATTTTTAACGATTACTTAATCGTTTATTGAAATTTAGAACTGGCGCAGCCAGGCATATTGGAGAGCACATCATGGGTAGAATTATTGGTATCGATTTAGGTACAACTAACTCTTGTATTTCTATACTAGACAACGGCAAGCCAAAAGTAATCGAAAATGCTGAAGGCGATCGTACAACGCCTTCTGTTATCGCTTATACCGGTGAAGAAGTTTTAGTAGGCCAGCCTGCTAAGCGTCAAGCGGTTACTAACCCAACGAATACAATCTTCGCTGTTAAGCGTTTGATTGGTCGTAAATTTAAAGATGATGTTGTTCAAAAAGACATCGCTATGGTTCCTTATAAAATCGTTGCTGCTGATAATGGCGATGCATGGGTTGAAGCGAACAGCCAGAAAATGGCTCCACCACAAGTATCTGCTGAAATCTTGAAGAAGATGAAGAAGACTGCTGAAGATTATCTTGGTGAAGCAGTAACAGAAGCTGTAATTACAGTACCTGCTTACTTCAATGACCAGCAGCGTCAAGCAACTAAAGATGCAGGTAAAATTGCCGGCCTTGAAGTTAAGCGTATTATCAACGAGCCAACAGCTGCTGCTCTTGCATACGGTCTTGATCACTCTGGTGGCGAGAAGACAATTGCAGTATACGACCTTGGTGGTGGTACGTTCGATATCTCTATCATCGAAATTGCTGACGTTGATGGCGAAACTCAGTTCGAAGTATTGGCTACAAACGGCGATACGTTCCTGGGTGGTGAAGATTTCGATTTACGCATGATCAACTATCTTGCGGAAGAATTTAAGAAAGAAAGTGGGATGGACCTTAAGGGTGACCCACTAGCAATGCAGCGTTTGAAAGAAGCTGGCGAGAAAGCGAAAGTTGAATTGTCTTCTGCACAACAGACTGACGTTAACCTTCCTTACATCACTGCTGATGCAACCGGTCCTAAGCACTTAAATGTTAAAGTGACTCGTGCAAAATTAGAAAGCTTGGTAGAAGACTTAGTTGCTAAGTCAATCGAACCTTGCCGTATCGCACTTAAAGATGCTGACTTGTCAGCTTCTGAAATCGACGAAATCATCATTGTTGGTGGTCAGACTCGTATGCCTTTAGTACAAGCTAAGGTTGCTGAGTTCTTTGGTAAAGAGCCACGTAAAGATGTTAACCCAGATGAAGCAGTTGCTATGGGCGCAGCGGTTCAAGGTGGTGTTCTAGCCGGTGACGTTACAGACGTTCTATTGTTAGACGTTACACCTTTGACTCTCGGCATCGAAACAATGGGTGGCGTTGCTACTGGCGTTATCGAGAAAAACACAACGATTCCTTCTAAGAAATCTCAGGTTTTCTCGACTGCAGACGACAACCAAGCAGCTGTTACGATTCACATCGTTCAGGGCGAGCGTAAGCAAGCGGCACAGAATAAATCACTAGGTCGTTTCGATCTTGCTGAGATTCCACCGGCTCCACGTGGCATGCCTCAGATCGAAGTTACTTTTGACATCGATGCGAACGGTATCCTAAACGTTTCTGCTAAAGATAAAGCGTCAGGCAAAGAACAGTCTATCGTGATTAAGTCTTCTTCTGGTTTGAGCGATGAAGAGATCGAGCAAATGGTTCAAGACGCAGAAGCCAATGCTGAAGCGGATAAGATCTTTGAAGAAATGATTCAGGTTCGTAACACAGCTGATGGCCTTGTTCACGCAACTAAGAAAACTTTAGAAGAAGCGGGCGACAAAGCCTCTACTGAAGAAAAAGAAACAATCGAAAAAGCCATTGCTGCTGTTGAACTAGCAATGAAAGGCGACGACAAAGAAGCAATCGAAACAGCAACCGCTGCTTTGACTGAAGCTTCTTCTGGTCTAGCTCAAAAGCTTTACGAAGAACAAGCCGCTGAGCAAGCTGGCGCTGAAGGCGGCGAGCAAGCTCAAGACGCTGGTAAAGACGACGATGTTGTTGATGCCGAGTTCGAAGAAGTTAAAGATAAGTAATCACCGCGTTTTTGAGTGATTAATTGAACGCGGCCTCCTGTTAATCGGGATGCCGCGTTTTTGCGTTATAAAGAAATAGTCAAAGCTTTAAAGCTATATGCTAGGGTCTGAAAATGTCTAAAAGAGACTTTTACGAAATTCTTGGCGTCGCCAAAGACGTTGATAAAAAAGAATTGAAAAAAGCCTACCGTAAGGTAGCGATGAAGCATCACCCAGATCGTAATGAAGGTGATAAGGCGTCAGAAGAAAAGTTTAAAGAAGCTTCTGAAGCCTATGAAGTTTTAAGTGACGAGCAAAAGCGTGGCGCTTACGATCGTTATGGGCACGCGGGTGTAGATCCAAGCCAAGGCGGCGGTCATGGTCATGGCGGCGGTGCTCAAGGCGGTTTTGGTGACATCTTTGGTGACGTATTTGGCGACATCTTTGGTGGCGGCGGAGGCGGTGGCGGTGGTCGTAGAGGCGGTCCTCAGCGTGGCAGTGATTTACGCTACTCCATGACGTTAACCCTTGAAGAAGCGGTTAAAGGCAGCGAGAAGAAAATCACCATCCCAACGTTGGTTGCGTGTGATCCATGTGATGGTTCTGGCGCTAAGCCAGGCACTAAGCCAAAAGTTTGTTCTACTTGTGCGGGCCAAGGCCAAGTACGCATGCAGCAAGGTTTCTTTGCTGTGCAGCAGACTTGCCCATCGTGTCGTGGACAAGGTACCAAGATCGATAGCCCATGTGGTAGCTGTCATGGTCGTGGTGTTAAAGAAGAAACTAAAACACTGAACGTTAAAGTTCCGGCGGGTGTTGATACCGGCGATCGTATTCGCTTAAGCGGTGAAGGCGAAGCGGGCGGAATGGGTGGTCCAGCGGGCGACTTATACGTACAGATGAGTGTGAAAGATCACGCTATTTTTGAACGTGACGGTCACAACCTTTATTGCGACGTGCCAATCAGTATTGTTGATGCGGCATTAGGTGGCGAATTAGAAGTGCCGACTTTAGACGGTCGTGTAAAACTGAAGATTCCAGCAGAAACGCAAAGCGGTCGTATGTTCCGTTTACGCGGAAAAGGCGTAACACCGATTCGTGCTTCTAGCCCAGGTGACTTAATGTGCCGTGTGCAAGTTGAAACACCGGTTAAGTTAACGGAACACCAGAAGAAATTGCTAAAAGAATTCAATGAGTCTTTGAAAGGTGAAAAGCATTCACCGCAAAAAACGACTTGGTTTGCCGGCGTTAAAAAATTCTTCGAAGAAATGTAATTAGGAATAGAAATGACTCGTATAGCAATTACAGGTGCAGCCGGACGCATGGGCCGCATTTTAATCGAAGCGGTTGATGCGGCCGAAGACGCTCAGGTAGGCGCAGCGATCGTTCTACCTAATGATGCAATGGTTGGCGTTGATGCAGGCGCTATTGCTGGCCTTGGTAAAAACTTAGAAATTGTTGCTGTAACCGATGTTGCCGCAGCAATTGATAGCTTTGATGTTTTAATCGACTTCACTATGCCAGAAGCCACCATGGCGAATGTTGAAATTTGTCGTCAAGCTGGCAAGAAAATCGTTATTGGAACCACCGGTTTAAATGACGAACAGAAAGCCGGCCTTGCAGCCGCAGCCAAAGATATGGGCATTGTATTCGCACCTAACTATTCAGTCGGTGTGAATCTTTGTTTGAATCTTTTGCGTATGGCCGCATCTGTGATGGGTGAAGATAGTGATATCGAAATCATCGAGATGCACCATAAGCATAAAGTTGATGCACCTTCCGGTACGGCATTACGTATGGGTGAAGTGGTTGCAGAAACCATGGGCTGGGATCTTAAAGAAGTTGCTTGTTATGGTCGTGAAGGTCAAACCGGCGCACGCCCACATAAGCAAATTGGTTTCGAGACCATTCGTGGTGGCGACGTCGTTGGTGATCATACTGTTATGTTTGCTACCGATGGCGAGCGTGTTGAAGTGACTCATAAAGCGCAAAGCCGTATGACATTCGCTAAGGGTGCAGTACGTGCTGCTAAGTGGATTGGTCAGCAAGATAATGGTTTGTATGACATGCAGGATGTATTGGGCTTTTAAAGTTGAAAGGCTTCTAATATTTAGAGCCTTTTAGCGGCAGTCGCTAAAATAAAACCGAAGTAATCTCTTTTAAAAGACACTTTTTTAAATGACGGTACTTCGGTTTTTTTATGCTCGTAGCGATAAATAGGTCAATTGTTGTTCAGTCATAAGTTTGCTACAATCGCCGCCGCACTAAATTTTATGGATGAAATAAGACTATGTCTTCAGCAAACGGACCTTTGCTGTGCAATCTTGCACGCTTCTCACAAAAAATCCTCATACCTCTATTTACAATATTCTCTCTCTTTTTGAGTATCAATACGCTGGCTGCCAATGGTGTAGATAATCTTGGTCGTGTTGATTATGACCTTGATGATGACGGTCTGATTGAAATCAATGATCTTGCTGATCTGGATGAAATTCGTAATAACCTCGATGGTAAAACTCTTTATAGCTCTAATGTTGGCTGCCCAAATGCTGAAGACGGTACGCTTAATGGAGGATGCATTGGTTTTGAGTTAACCACAGATCTTGATTTTGATACCAGTGGTGATGGCCTAGTTGATGCTAATGATGATTATTGGAATCCTAATGTTGAAGGGGGTGGAGAGGGTTGGTTGCCTATTGGTAGTTATGGAAATTATTTTAGTGCCCAATTCAATGGCAATGGGCATGTGATTAATGATTTAACCATCAATCGTCCTACAAATTATGTTGGTTTGTTTGGCGCTGTTAGAGATTCCCGTATTGAAAACCTCGTCATTGCAGGGCCAAATACTTGGGTAGCCGGTCGAAGCTTTACCGCAGTGCTAGTGGGGCTTGCCTATGCCAATACTCAAATTCTTAATATAGTCGTGGTGGCTGATGTTAGCGGGGATGATTATGTTGCTGGCCTAGTAGGAAAAATAAACTCCAGCACTCAGGTTGAAAATAGTTCCGTCTCTGGTTCGGTAAGCGGTGATCTCTATATTGGCGGTTTAGTGGGGCATATAGCAACGCGGTATGACTCATCTTTATTTCCTATTAAAAAGTCGTTAAGTACCTCTAATATTAGAGGGAATCGCTATGTTGGTGGCCTAGTCGGTTACTCTGAATATAGAGGTTCAGTACATAAAAGTTATTGGGCGGAGGATACTAGTGGTCAGTCTTATAGCGCTGGCAGCTCGGAAGCTAATAGTTATGTTGGCTTAAGCTTATCAACATTGAGGTGTGCAAATGCGGAAAATAGCGATCACACTTCGGGCTGTGTCTCGGCAGATGGCAGCGGGGAAGGCCTTAATGCGACCATGGTGTTATATAAAGATTGGGATCCTGCGGTTTGGGATTTTGGTATTGCGCCAAATGCGAACCAGCAATTACCTGGTCTGAAATTTAATGGTCAGGTTTATCGCGATAGTGATGGTGATGGTTCTCTAGATGCCGATGATGTATGGCCAAATAATCCCGCTGCATCCCAGGATTTAGATGGTGATGGCTATCCGGATTCGTGGTCATTCGGTTGTGATGATACCTGTATACAAATCAGTGGTTTAACCCTAGATCAATTCCCTCATCATGCCCGCGCAGTGCGGGATGCCGACTTTGATGGTCAGCCTGACGGTGTTGAAAACTGTACCGCTCACTGCCAGTTAGATGGATTAACCAAGGATGGCTCGCTCGGAGATTATGATAATGATGGCATTCTAGATGCGGTGGACAATGACGAAAATAATGACGGTATCCCTGATATTGATGCGGACCACGATGGCTTAGTCGATATCGATAGCTTAGATAAACTCAATGCCATGCGCTTCCAGTTACAAGGGCTGGGTTTACAGCTAACGGATGTTGCCAGTGTTGAAACTTCTGGTTGTCCTTTTGTTATTTATCAAGGTGTCTATCAGAAACGTTGCTCGGGTTATGAGCTAATTCAAGATCTCGATTTTGATAGCAATGCTGATGGTACTGTTGATAGCCTTGATGCCTATTGGAACGAAAATGCTCAAGGGCTGGGTGAGGGTTGGTTACCTGTGGGGAGCAGCTATAATAATTACTTCCGTGCTGATTTCAACGGTAATGGCCATGCGATTAAAAACTTAACCATTAACCGTACATCTACTAATCACATTGGTCTTTTTGGTATGGTTAGAGATGCTCGTATTGAGAACCTAGTGATTGCTGGGCCTAATACCTCAATTTCCGGTGGAGATGATACCGCAGCGCTAGTGGGTTATAGTCTTCCCAATACTCAAATTCGAAATACTGTTGTGGTGGCTGATGTTAGTGGCGGTTCCAGTGTAGCAGGGCTTGTCGGGTTTGTAAGTTCAGGTACTCAAATCGAGAATAGTTTTGTTTCTGGCTCTGTAAGCGGTGATTTTAGTGTTGCTGGTTTAGTTGGCCGTAATAATACGGCTTCAATTTCTATTAATAAAACGTTAAGTACTTCTGTTGTTAGAGGGAATACTCTTGTTGGTGGCCTAGTGGGTCACTCTGATAGAGCTGGTGTGGTACATAACAGTTATTGGGCGAAGGATGCGAGCACCCAGCGATCTAGCTCTAATCGTTCGGAGGCCAATAGTTATGTAGGATTGAACCTTGCAATCCTACAGTGTGCTATTGCCGAAAATACGGATCATACCTCGGGCTGTGTCTCGGCAGATGGCAGTGGTGAGGGTCTTAATGCGACTATGGTGCTTTATAAGGATTGGGATCCTGCGGTATGGGATTTCGGTACTAATGAGCAATTACCTGGTTTGAAAATTAATGGCCAGATATATCGTGATGGCGATGGTGATGGAGCATTAGATAGAGATGATATTTGGCCAGATAATCGCGCGGCTTCAAAGGATTCTGATAATGATGGCTACCCTGATGCCTGGTCGCTAAATTGCGACGACGCGTGTATTCAATATAGTGGTTTGACTTTAGATAAATTTCCCCAGCTAGCAGGGGCATGGCTGGATGCTGACCACGATGGTTTGGTTGATGAGATCAATCTATCGTGTGCGGTCAACTGTGCTATTCCGGCTGAACTTATAGATTTTTCCTTGGATGATTTCGATAACGACACTATTTTAGATGCCGTTGATACTGATGAAGATAATGATGATATTGATGATATTGATGCTGATCATGATGGTTTAATTGATATAAATAGTTTAGAAAAGCTCAATGCGATGCGCTTTCAATTACAAGGATTTGCTCTTCAATTATTAGTGGATACTGAATTGAATTCTTCCGGCTGCCCTTTTGTTTATTTAGAGGGCGTTTATCAACGACGTTGTCATGGTTATGAATTAACCCAAGACCTTGATTTTGATACTAATGCAGATGGTCTTATTAATTCACTCGATGAATATTGGAATGAAAATGAGCAAGGTATTGGTGAGGGATGGCTACCAGTAGGGGCTAGTGATAATTCAGGATACTTTACTTCAACTTTTAATGGCAATGGTCATGTGATTAAAAACTTAACCATTAATCGTCCTAGCACAAGTTCAATTGGTTTATTTGGTGTTATTCAAGGTGCCCGTATTGAGAATCTTGGTATTGCAGGTTTTAGTAGCTCAGTTATTGGCCGTAATTCAGTCGGTACATTGGTTGGTCAAGCTAGGTCAGATAGTCATATTCGTAAAATTTTTATATCTGCTTATGTTCAAGGCGGCAATTCTGTGGGCGGGTTAGTCGGCTCCATAGGATCAACTAACCGAGTTGAAAATATCTTTACCACTGGCGTCGTAGATGGAATAAGTACTATTGCTGGTGTTGTGGGTCACGCAGGTAGTGGTAGTAATTCAATTAAGCAGGTTTTAAGTCTTTCATTAGTCTCCGGTAATAGGCACCAAGGTGGCGTAGTTGGGTACTCAACTTATGGTAGTGACGAGATACTTAATAGTTATTGGGCGAAGGGTATTAGTACTCAGAATTACAGCTCTAGAGAATCTATCAGCAAAAGTTATATGGGCCTAAGTTTTGATACTTTACAGTGTGCAGTTGTTGAAAATACAGATGCTAGCACTGGTTGTGTTTCAGCGGATGGGCGTGGTGAAGGATTAACTGGAACGGTCGTATTGTATAAAGATTGGGATGCTAGTATTTGGGATTTTGGGACTAGCCAGCAATTACCTGGATTTAAATTCGGAGGTAAAGTTTTACGAGATAGTGATGGCGATGGGGTGTTTGATGGTGATGATTTGTGGCCAAATAATCGGGCAGTTTCGCTAGATTCTGATGGTGATGGCTATCCTGATGCTTGGTCTTTGAATTGTGATGATTTATGTATTGATGAGAGTGGCTTTACCCTTGATCAGTTTCCTAACCATGATTGGGCTTATTTAGATGCCGACCATGATGGGTTGGTGGATGGTGCGGAAAATTGTACCAGTGATTGTGAATTTGATGGATTAAAGAAAGATGACTCGCTAGCCGATTTTGATAACGATGGCATCTTAGATATAGAAGATGGTTATTCAGGCAATGATGGAGTTTTAGATATTGATGCTGATCATGATGGTCTGATCGATATTGATAGTTTAGAAAAACTCAATGCTATGCGCTTTCAGGTGAGAGGGGTTGGGCTGCAGCTAACGGATGACTCGGCCGTTAATATTTCTGGGTGTCCTTTTGCGATAACGCGAGGAGTTTACCAGCAGCGCTGCTCGGGTTATGAGCTAATTCAGGATCTTGATTTTGATACTAATAAAAATGGTCTAATAGACTCAGGTGACGGTTATTGGAATGAGAATATTGATGGTGTAAGTGAAGGTTGGCTCCCATTTGGTGATAGCTATAACCCTTTTAGCGCTGTCTTTAATGGTAATGGTTATGTGATCAATAACTTAACTATAAATCGCCCTATGACAAATTATATTGGTCTATTCGGGCATATTCAAAATGCGACAATTGAGAATGTCAGAATTGCTGGAGTTCATAGTTCAATTACTGGAGATGACTATGTTGGTGCTCTCATTGGTTATGCCACGGAAAGAAATCTGGTTCGTAATATCCACGTGACTGCGAATGTGAGTGGCGATCAAAATGTTGGAGGCATTGTTGGGCAAGCCTATGTATGGAATGGAACTTTCAGTACCCAAGTCAATAATAGCTTTATTTCTGGTTCTGTTGAGGGAAAAAATTATGTTGGTGCTTTAGCTGGCCGCATGCATTCTTCAGTCACCACAGCGATTCATACCGTCGATAGCGTATTGTCTACGGCTTTGGTTCAGGGGAGTGGAGATGGGAATGCTGGTGGAATAATAGGGAGTGGTTATAACTCGAGCGTGACTAATAGTTATTGGGCTAAAGATGCTAGCACGCAGTCTGGAAGTTCAGGAGCCCATGAAGCAAATAGTTATGTCGGTCTAAATCTAACTAAGTTGCAGTGTGCATCCTCAGAAAATACCGACTCAAGTACCGGCTGTGTATCGGCGGACGGTAGTGATGAAAATTTAAATACAGGTATAACTCTCTATAAAAATTGGGATCCTGTTGTATGGGACTTTGGCACTAGTGAGCAATTACCTGGCTTGAAGTTTAATGGGCAGGTTATACGTGATGGCGATGGTGATGGGTTTTTAGATGCGAATGATATACTTCCTTTTGATCATGATAATGATGGAGTGGTCGATGGTGAAGATGCGCACCCACTAATTTTTGTTTCAGTCGTTGATGATATTGATCGTGATGGAAAACCTAATGAGTGTTTACAAGTTTGTATTGATTTAGGAATGACACCTGACTCCGATGATGACGGCGATGGCATATTAGACTTAGATGATGCTTATCAGTTTATATCGTTAGGAGGTTTGAGCGATTTCGATAACGACGGTCGCCCTGATGTGTGTGACCAGGCTTGTATTGCACTAGGCATGGTAGTTGATACTGATAGCGATAATGATGGCATTGAAAACAATGTGGATGCATTTGAGTTTAATGCGGCAGCATCGCTTGATGCTGATGGCGATGGCCTTCCAGATGAATGGAATGAAAATTGTTTAACGTTAGAATGCCAAACAGTATCTGGTTTAACTCAAGATCAATTATTAAATGATTACGATAATGATGGTGTTAGCGATGATGTTGATACCGACTTCGAACGTGACAATGGTAAGCCAACGTTATTAACCACGGCTCCAGCTATGCATACACCAGTGAATACTGAAGATGACTCTGCTTTTATTGCTAGCGTTGAACAAGTTAATCAAATGTTTGCGGCACTGTCGGCAACAGATTTAGTTGATGATGATTCTTCACTAACGTTTAAAGCCTACCTAAATAATGTTGAGCTAGTGCGTGATGTTGAAGGTCAGGTGACCTTGCCTTCTGGCTTACAAATCATTAACTGGGTTGCTGTGGATCAAGCAGGGAATGAAAGTGAACCGCTAGAACAGCAGTTATTCGTTTATCCTAAAGTCCGCTTTAAAACTGCAGCCTCTACTATAGGTGAGGCCAGTAATGCAGAAATCATTGTTGAGCTTTCGGGGGATTCTCCTGAGTATCCAGTGATAGTAGAAGTTCAAATAAATGCTGAAGCAAGTTCGCTCAATCAAGCTGATGTTAATGCAACGTTTGATATCAGCTCTGTGCACACGCTAAAAATTGAGCAAGGTGATGATGCAGAGTTATTAAATCGACAAGTGAGTTTATTGGTGCCGATTATTGAAGATGATCAAAGCGAAAATGATGAGCTGGTCGTTGTCGAACTTAACTCTGTGCTGCTGAAGGGTGACGACTATGATGCGTTCTTAATTGATGATAGTCGCAAGGCGCATGAGCTGACAGTTACTTATCAAAATCTAGCACCGCAAGTGCAGTTGTTAATGAAGCAGGCTGGGCTTGAAGTAGGTAATGTTCAGCAGGATAGTGGCAACGTAACGATCACCGCGATTATTACTGATGGAAATGGCGCTGATGAACATAGTGTAATCTGGGATCTGAACTCCTTAGGGTTGAATGCACCGTTAGGGCGAGAGCTCACTTTCAGTCCTGCAAACTTGCCTGAAGGTGTCTATATGCTTTCGGTTACTGTGACGGATGATCATATAGTTAATCCACTGTCTACAGGTGCTGCAATTAACATTCAGTTAGTTGCACCTGTTGTCATTGATCCTCCGGTAACAGAGCCTGTCGTAGATCCAGGTCCTGATGCACCAGATACTTCTTCGGGAGGTTCGTCAGGTGGTGGTGGTGGTGGTGGTGGTGGTGGTGCAATATTCTGGTTACTGATTTTAATGAGTTGGGTATTGGTCTATTCGAACAGAAAATATAAACACTAGATTTATAAGTAAAACAAAAAAAGCCGAAGGCGCTTCTTAGAAATAAGAGCGGCTTCGGCTTTTTTGTGTCTGCTAACTAAGTATCAACGCTTGATTAACACTTAGCTTATAAAGCGGCTACTTAAGCAGCGCTCTCTAAACAGCACCCAACAAGTGAGCAATCCCACGATCAACCATCTGGTTCATACCACGAGGCTTACCGCTTGGATCAAACGCCATAGATACAAGCATTTGCGAATTCCCTAACAACCAGCGAGCACGTTCTGGTGCTGCGAGCCCCGGTGCTAGATCACCATTTTTAATCGCTTTGTCGATTTGCTTAGCAATCATTTCTAATAGCTTGTTTTGGAACGAAATGTATTGCGGCCAAATATCTTCACGAATAGAGCAGCTCCATTCTAGCCATACTTTAACGTAAGCTGGGTTGGTTTCACACATTTCTAAGAATGCTTTAATGTGATTCTGCACAGCATCAAGAGGCGCGTCGCCTTGGTTGTAAATTTCTTCAGCCAACGCTAAAAGTTGTGACTCAACTTCAACTAAAACAGCATCGACTAAGTCTTCACGGGTATTGAAGTAGTTAAAAACGGTAGCGACTGATACTCCGCCCATTTCGGCAATTTCCGTATGCCCTCCACGGCCAATTCCTCTGGCAGCAAAAACTTCGACGGCGTCATTGAGTAATAGACGTTTGCGCTCTTCAGGTGCTAGGCGACGGCGTCCATCAACAGCAATAGGCATAAGGTTGTTCCTTTTATAGTGGGAGTGTAGTTATTAATATGTATGCTTTTTAAAACATTAGATACTGTTAAAAAGAATACGGCAAGTAGCAGTTCACAAAATACACATTAAGTTTTCATGAGGCTATGACAGCTGTATAAATATTGCGCTTATTGGAATGGGCGTGCCAAAAACATCTATATTTATAGTCTTAATCCTTATTGATTGGTTAGATAATTAATTTGATATTGTTGTCATTAATTATATGTTTATCGTTTTTTTAGTTCATGTATTTGAGAAAAAGTTCAAAGATAATTTTAAATAAATCTCAGTTATATTTGAGAAGCTGTATTGAGGGGATTAATGCAGTGCCATGCTTGTGAAATAATGACAGCGTAGAGGTAAGTAAGACTCATTAAATAGGCTGATGCCATGCAGGTGTTGTTATGGGATAGTGAGTAGAAATTCATGGACTGACAGGCTCTTTTTTGATAGAATCCGCGACCAGTTTATAGGCGTACGTCCAGCTCAGTTAATTAATAACTTGAGAGACGGGCGCCAGCGTCTAATCTTATTAAAGCTCTTAGATTTTCAGTGCAGATTATAGAAGGCGGGTGGAGCTCAAGCTCCTCCCGCTTTTTTGCGACTAGACGCTAGGTAATATCGAGCTAAGTCTTTGATTTATAAGTCAAAGAATGTGCCGGTATTACCGACAGATACTCATATTGAGTATTCTACATTGACCGTATTTATTGATTATTTCGGGGATCATAGCCTTGTCTATAACAGCCATTCTTGCTCTAGAAGACGGTAGCGTCTTTAAAGGTTCTGCCATTGGTGCAGCAGGTCAAGCCGTCGGTGAAGTTGTTTTTAACACTTCAATGACGGGTTATCAGGAAATCCTGACTGACCCATCTTATGCAAATCAAATCGTTACACTAACGTATCCTCATGTGGGCAGCTACGGCACCACACCTGAAGATGAAGAGTCTCGTGGGATCTTCGTTAAAGGCTTAGTGATACGCGACCTTCCTTTGATTGCTTCTAACTTCCGCAGCACCAAAGCATTGGATGTTTATCTTAAAGATAACAACATCCTCGGCATTGCGGATATCGATACCCGTCGCCTAACACGTATTTTACGTGAAAAAGGCTCGCTAAACGGTTGTATCGTTGCTGTTGAAGCGGCTGATAGTGACATCGCAAGCGAAGAGAATCTTCAGAAAGCGATCGAAACCGCTAAAGCGTTCCCTGGCCTTAAAGGCATGGATCTAGCGAAAGAAGTAACAACTGCAGAAAACTACAGCTGGACTGAGACCGATTGGGTTCTTGGCAAAGGCTACGGTCAGCTTGCTAAAGCTGATGCTAAATTCAAGGTTGTTGCTTATGACTTTGGTATTAAGCGCAATATCTTACGTTTATTAGCTGAACGCGGTTGTGACCTAACGGTTGTTCCTGCTCAGACGCCTGCAAGTGAAGTGCTGGCAATGAACCCAGATGGCATCTTCTTATCGAATGGACCTGGTGACCCAGAGCCATGTACTTATGCCATTGCAGCGATTAAAGAAATCCTTGAAACAGAAATTCCAGTCTTTGGTATCTGTTTAGGTCACCAGTTATTGGCTTTAGCGTCTGGCGCACAAACTGTGAAAATGCCTCATGGCCATCACGGTGGTAACCACCCAGTACAAGACCTTAAAACAGGTGTTGTAATGATCACGGCTCAGAACCACGGTTTCGCAGTAGATGAAGCTACGCTTCCAGCGAACATTAAAGCGACTCACAAGTCTCTTTTTGATGGTACTTTGCAGGGCATTGAATTGACTGATAAACCAGCATTCAGCTTCCAGGGTCACCCTGAAGCAGCTCCTGGTCCACGTGACGTTGCCCCATTGTTCGATCGTTTTATCGATCTTATTAAAGCCGCTAAGAAGTAGGATACAGCCATGCCAAAACGTACCGACATAAAAAGTATCCTAATCATTGGCGCTGGCCCGATCATTATCGGCCAGGCTTGTGAATTCGATTATTCTGGCGCACAGGCTTGTAAGGCCCTGCGTGAAGAAGGTTTCCGCGTTATTCTTGTGAACTCTAACCCAGCCACAATTATGACCGACCCAGCAATGGCCGACGCCACGTATATTGAACCGATTACGGTTGATACGGTTGCTCGCATCATTGAAAAAGAACGTCCAGACGCACTATTGCCAACTATGGGCGGCCAGACTGCTCTTAACTGCGCACTAGGCTTAGAAGCTGCTGGCATCTTAGAAAAATTCAACGTTGAAATGATCGGTGCTAACGCCGATGTAATCGACAAAGCCGAAGACCGTGGTCGCTTTGATAAAGCGATGAAAGATATTGGTCTTGAGTGTCCGCGTGCAGGTTTCGCTCACACTATGGCTGAAGCAATCGAAGTTCAAAAAGATTTGGGCTTTCCTTGTATTATTCGTCCTTCTTTCACTATGGGTGGTACCGGTGGTGGTATCGCGTATAACAAAGAAGAGTTCGAAGAAATTTGTACACGTGGTATCGATTTATCGCCTACCAGTGAAATTCTTATCGATGAGTCATTAATCGGTTGGAAAGAATATGAGATGGAAGTTGTACGCGACAAGAAAGACAACTGCATCATCATCTGTTCTATCGAAAACTTTGATGCGATGGGTGTTCATACCGGTGACTCGATCACGGTTGCACCTGCTCAGACATTGTCGGATAAAGAATTACAAATCATGCGTGACGCCTCTTTGGCTGTTCTGCGTGAGATCGGCGTAGAAACCGGTGGTTCTAACGTTCAGTTTGGTATTAATCCTGTCGATGGCCGTATGGTTGTGATCGAGATGAACCCACGTGTTTCTCGTTCATCTGCATTAGCGTCTAAAGCAACCGGTTTCCCGATTGCTCGTATCGCCGCTAAGCTAGCAATTGGTTATACCCTTGATGAGCTACAAAACGAAATTACCGGTGGCGCAACTCCGGCTTCGTTCGAGCCTTCAATCGATTATGTTGTTACTAAGATTCCTCGTTTCACTTTCGAGAAATTCCCTAACGCAGATGGTCGCTTAACCACACAGATGAAGTCTGTGGGCGAAGTGATGGCGATGGGTCGTACTCAGCAAGAATCTCTACAGAAAGCCCTTCGTGGTCTTGAAGTAGGCGTAAACGGTTTTGATCCAATCATCGATTTAGCCTCTGAAGGCGCGATGGATAAGATTATTTCTGAGCTTAAAACACCAGGCGCCGATCGCATCTGGTACATCGGTGATGCCTTCCGCGCCGGTTTAAGTGTTGACGAAATTTATCAGTATTCGCACGTTGATCCTTGGTTCTTGGTTCAGATCGAAGATCTTATTAAAGACGAAGCAGACGTAGCTAAAAGCAGCCTAACGTCGATGGATGCCGATCGCATCTACCGTCTAAAGCGTAAAGGTTTTGCCGATGCGCGCTTATCTGATCTATTAGGTGTGTCTGAAAAAGCATTCCGTAAGCAGCGTCAGAAGTTGAACATTCGCCCAGTGTATAAGCGTGTTGATACCTGTGCGGCTGAATTCGCAACGGATACAGCTTACATGTACTCGACTTATGAAGAAGAGTGCGAAGCTAAGCCAACTGAAAACGATAAGATCATCGTTCTTGGTGGTGGTCCTAACCGTATTGGCCAGGGTATCGAATTCGATTACTGCTGTGTTCACGCGGCGTTTGCAGCGAAAGAATTAGGTTACGAAGCCATTATGGTTAACTGTAACCCTGAAACTGTTTCTACCGATTATGATACGTCTGATCGTTTATACTTCGAGCCAGTAACACTGGAAGATGTATTAGAAATTGTTGATAAAGAGAAGCCAAAAGGCGTAATCGTTCAGTACGGTGGCCAAACGCCACTTAAGCTAGCTGAAGAATTAGAAGCCGCTGGTGTACCAATTATTGGTACTTCTCCAGAAGCGATTGACCGTGCTGAAGACCGTGAGCGTTTCCAGCAAATGATTCAACGCTTAGGTTTAAAGCAGCCAGTAAACGCAACAGTGCGTTCAACTGAAGAAGCTGTACTGAAAGCCGCTGAAATTGGTTATCCGTTAGTTGTTCGTCCTTCCTATGTACTAGGTGGCCGTGCAATGGAAATCGTTAATAACGAAACATCTCTTCGCCGTTATATGCGCGAAGCGGTACAAGTTTCTAACGATTCTCCAGTACTTCTTGATTACTTCTTGAACCGCGCAATTGAAGTTGATATCGATGCGGTTTGCGATGGCGAACAGGTTGTTATCGGCGCGATCATGCAGCACATTGAACAAGCAGGTATTCACTCAGGTGACTCAGCTTGCTCATTGCCTCCTTACAATTTGGCCGCTGATGTTCAAGACAAGATGCGTGATCAAGTTAAAGCGATGGCATTAGAACTTGGTGTTGTTGGTCTGATGAATACTCAGCTAGCGTATCAAGATGGCGAAATTTATGTGATCGAGGTTAACCCTCGTGCATCACGTACTGTGCCATTCGTTTCTAAGTGTATCGGTACTTCATTAGCCTCCATCGCTGCAAAAGTGATGATGGGTAAGACGCTTGCAGAGCTTGGTTTCACTGAAGAAATCATTCCTGAAAACTTCTTCGTAAAAGAAGCCGTATTCCCGTTCAACAAGTTCCAAGGCGTAGATCCAATCTTAGGCCCTGAAATGAAGTCGACTGGCGAAGTGATGGGCGCAGGCACAACATTCGGTGAAGCTTTCTATAAAGCTCAACTGGGTGCTGGTGAAAAACTGCCAACAGAAGGTAAAGTATTTATCTCTGTTCGTGATGCAGATAAAGACGGCGTTGTTGCAGTAGCACAAGGTTTTATTAAGTTAGGCTTTGAATTGGTCGCGACTGGCGGCACATACAACAAGCTAACCGAAGCAGGCCTTACTGTTGAGCGCGTTAACAAGGTAAACGAAGCGCGTCCTAATATCGTTGACGGTATTAAGAACGACGAAATTGCGATGATTGTAAATACGACGGAAGGTCCTGTTGCAATCGCTGACTCTGCTGATATTCGTCGTAACGCATTACAGCATAAAGTGTATTACACAACGACTTTGGCCGGTGCCGAAGCGGTTGTTGAAGGCTTAAATGCTGAAGGCTTGGATATTGTTCGTCGTTTACAGGATATGCACGCAGCTATCTAGTTGCGTATAAGGAAATAGATTATGCAAAAGTATCCAATGACAGTTGAAGGCGAAAACTCCCTTCAAGTAGAATTGAAAGAATTAAAAACTGTTCAACGTCCGGCTGTGATTAAAGACATCGCAGTGGCACGTGAACACGGAGATTTGAAAGAAAATGCTGAATACCATGCCGCTCGTGAGCAGCAAGGTTTCATCGAAGGTCGTATTCAAGACATCGAAGGCAAGCTATCAACTAGCCAAGTGATTGATGTGCATACGATTCCTTTCTCTGGAAAGGTTTTCTTCGGCACCACGGTTACTATTATCAATCTTGATACTGACGCGACGGTTACTTACCGTATTGTTGGTGACGATCAAGCAGACATTAAGAGCGGACTTATCTCTGTCTCTTCACCGATCGCGCGTGCGTTAATCGGTAAAGAAGAAGGCGATGTGGTTGTTGTTAAAGTACCTGCTGGCGACGTTGAGTATGAAATTGATAAGGTAGAGCATCTTTAATTAATAAATTAATTGATGTCAATTAAGCAGTATCAGTCTCTGGCTGATGCTGCTTTTTTGTTTCTGCACTAAAATAGTATTCGCACGATAATATTTCTGAAAATAAATTTAAGTTGGAGTCAGGCTTGAATAGCAAACCCATTAATAGCAAACCCAATAAAGACACCTCATGGTCTGCCGAGCAATCTGCTGATTTATACGGCATCGATCGCTGGGGTAATGATTACTTTGGTCTTAATGATCAAGGCCTCGTCACGGCTAAAACTCTGAATACCCAAGTTCCTTTAATGGACATCGTGCAGGGAATGACAGAGCGTGATTTGCAGATGCCTGTGCTTCTACGTATCGAAAATATTTTAGATGCACAGATTTATCGCTTGAATACAGCCTTTCGTGAAGCGATTAAGAAGCTAGATTATCAAGCACCGTATCGTGGCGTTTACCCGATCAAGGTGAATCAACAAGCGCAAGTCGTCGAAGAAATAGCCGACTTTGGTGCACGGTTTAAGCACGGCTTTGAAGTGGGTAGTAAGCCAGAGATGATTGCCGCACTGGCGACACTCACAGAGCCTGGCAGCCTAATTATTTGTAATGGCTACAAAGACCAAGAGTTTGTTGAGTTAGGTCTGCAAGCCGTTAAACTCGGCTTTCGTTGTTTCTTTGTGATCGAAACCCCTTCTGAATTACCGATCATTATTGAACGCAGCAAGCAGCTGAATATAGAGCCGCTTATCGGCGTGCGCGTAAAAATGACCTCGAAGGTGAGTGGTCATTGGAACTCAACCTCCGGTGATCGCAGCGTCTTTGGCCTTTCAACCAGTCAGTTAATTCAACTGGTCGATCGCTTAAAAGAAGCCGACATGCTGCATTGTCTGCAATTATTGCATTGTCACTTGGGTTCACAGATACCGAACATTCGAGAAATTCGTGGCGGCGTCGTTGAAGCCTGTCGTTACTACGCCGATTTATGTGGCGAAGGTGCAGCGTTAACCCACATCGATTTTGGCGGGGGTTTAGCGGTAGATTATACCGGTGCTTGTTCTAACGATTCGCAAAGCCGAAACTATACGCTCGAAGAATATTGTGAAGATATTGTTGATACGTTAAAAAGCACATTAGATGAATATGACTTAGCACATCCAACAATTGTGACCGAGTCAGGCCGTGCCACGGTAGCATATTCGTCGATACTGATTTTTAATGTTCTCGATGTCACCAAGTTTGAACCGCTTGAATTACCCACCGTTGGTAATGACGAGCATCAGCTAGTGCAAGATATGCGCGAAGTTTTAACCTATATCAGCACTGAAAAAGTTCAAGAATGTTATAACGACGCACACTTTTATCGTGACGAAATTCGCGAGTTATTTAAGCGTGGGCAAGTCGATTTAAGAACCCGTTCGGCTGCAGAAAACTTATTCTTAGAAA
This sequence comes from Oleispira sp., assembly GCA_036960605.1. Lineage (GTDB taxonomy): Bacteria > Pseudomonadota > Gammaproteobacteria > Pseudomonadales > Oceanobacteraceae > Oleispira. The sequence continues at coordinate 40,558 of JBALXI010000035.1, forward strand.
TCTTGCAACAGATCAATACAACACTCGAGTCGATGGAACGAATTCCCGTTGACCTAGAAGGCTTGAAAGAATCGTTAGCGGATATTTATTACGGAAACTTCAGTTTGTTTCAGTCGTTACCGGATATTTGGGCAATTGATCAGCTGTTTCCTATTATGCCGATTCATCGCTTGGATGAAGAGCCAAAACGTAATGCGATAATCGCCGATATTACTTGTGACTGCGATGGCAAGATCGATCGCTTTATTGGTCAGCACGAAGTTTCGAATACTTTACCGCTGCATGAAGTGAAAGATAATGAAGAATACTATTTAGGTGTTTTCCTCGTCGGCGCTTATCAAGAAACCTTAGGGGATCTGCATAACCTATTCGGCGATACCAACGTGGTCAGCGTACGCTTAAATGACGATGATAGTTTTGATTTTGTAAAAGAAATCCACGGCGATACTATTTCTGATGTTTTAAGCTACGTCGAATACGATCCAAAATCGATGTACGTAGCGTACCGTAATACAGCGGAACGCGCCGTGAAAGAAGGGCGAATAACCGCCCGTGAAAGGCAAGAAATTTTAAATACTTTTTATGCCAGTATGCAGGGTTATACCTACTATGAGCGAGACGAGTAAACGCTAAAATTATTTTGGGTTAGGTGCAGGCTAGTATCTGCACCTAACCCAGATTTTAGCGGTTTAGTACAAGGTGACTGCTATATTTTTCTGATAGCTGATCTTTAAGCATTTGTACTAAGAGAGTACATATCATCACAACAGGTATCATCGCGATAACTTGCCAAGTATTCAGCTGCTGATAACCTAGTATACCCATCCCCCAGCATATCAATGCCCATTGTATTATGTAAATCGAGGTAACACGTTCGCTGCAGAAGTATAAGAACTGAGTGAATAGGCTGGTATATCCCGACTGCACTATTTTATGTACGATCCAGAGTAAGGCAGAGTTAATGCCTAATAAGTAGAGAACGCCACCAGGCCCTAAGTGAAAAAAGTTACCAAAATGATACTCGAAGTCCCACGCGCACAAACTACCACCAATCCCTAAGCTGATTGCAGAAATTATTGGCAGTTTAGTGAACATGTAGGTTCTATCTTCTTTATGTTCTTTAATGACTTGACCCAAAAACATACCGAATAAAATGAAAGACATCCATGGGAATACGGGGAAATACACTTGATAGTGGTTACTAAAAAATAGCTTGGCGACATAATCTAAACCCGCAATTCCCGGCTGATAACCACTCACATATTTAGCACTTAGGGTAATGAGTAGTGCCATGGCTAAGTAAATATATTTATTATTAATAAGTAATTTTAGTATTGAAATAATAAATAATGATATAGCGGCCATTTGCAAAATATCCCCTGTTAAAAATATATAACGTAATTGAGAAAAAGTGAGCGGGCTGGATAAACCATAAGCCGCGACAAAATCTTCAGGCATAGTGCCAAATATTTCTATGGGAACAATAAACTTAAGAAAGTTCATCCAATAGGCGAGGAATAATAAAATGACTGACCGCTTAAGGGATACCAAGAGCGTTTGTGGTTTGCTGATGATTACCGATATTCCCATAGCGACCAAGAACGCTGCAGTACCTTTACCCATAATATGGATAGTGATGCCGAGCCAAGAATTACTTTGAGTGGCAGCATCACCATACATCCAAAGGGTGTGGACGATCATCATTAGGAATACGGCCAGGCCACGGCCAAAATCAACTTCTAGAATTCGTGATGGTTTATCTGTCATGGTATTGCTCATACTAGGTTTCTCATTTTTTCTCACTGCTTATTGTTCATTGGTCGAAGCCATTGAACTTAGTCATGGATATTTGTTACAGGTATCGCAAGGGTTGTTGGAATCAATTAAATAATGCATACAGCAAGACTTACGATCTAATCCAAGCGAACAACACTCTTTCGGATAGATACTTTTTGGGTTATAGATAGGTTTTAGCTGACTGTGAGGATTACCTTTTCGGTCAAATAGACCCAAGGCTTTTAACCATTGGTAAGAGATATCAACTTTCTGATCATCCTTGATCTGTTCGATGTCTAATAGCGCCATCAGTATGCAATCGGCGATAAGACGCCATGCATTAATCGCATTGATCTTTATGGTTGCCGTGAGTTGATGAAAAAATCTCTCTAATAATACTTTAAGCTCTAAAGCCTGTTGTTCAATTAGAGAGTTATTTCCTTGAATAGCACTGTCTTCACTCAGCCAGTGAGTATTGGAGAAATAAAACCCCGATATCTGCTTACCATCAAAGCCCAGCTGGAAATCTGAAAACGAAACCCAGTGCTGATATCGATGAACGCTATAGACTGCTAAGTAGATCGGTTGCCAATAGAGTAATGCCCAGCATCGATTCGACCAGTACACAGGCCCCGCTTCTGGATGATCAGACTTAAGCTGTGAAAGTAAGGTATCAACCACCGAATCAATGCCACCCTGTGGTGGCGATGATAACTTAAGTGAGGGGTGGAAGAGAGCAAGCTCCTGTAAGAAAAACCGCTGCTTGCGGTTTTCTTCTAAGAATTTGTCAGCGCTCTTGTCCGCACACTTTTCTGTACTGTCTTCAGTGCTCTCTAATAAATCATCCAGAGTTGCTAACATTAAACGGATTCTTTCTCTGTTTGACGAATGCTACGACAGACAAAATCAATTTCGTTATTGCTTCTGAACTTAGCAACAGGATTCACTAGCGTGCCGGAGAACTTAAGGCTATTACCTGGATCAGATAAATCGACCATTTGTTGATTGTTATTTAATTGCAATCGATTCAAGCAAGAGTGAGCGAACTCTGATTGGAAGATGTCTCTCTGTTGAAATTTCTTAACCAGTTCAGAATTGTTGCTATGTTGTTTTTGGTAGGCGTGAATGCAATTCGCCACTAATTGCCAAAAGTCATCTTCTGAAAAGTCGCACTGTTGTAATAATATCTCGCTGAGATAACGAAAAAATCCATCGAAGATATCGGTAAAGATCGATAAGGTTTCAATATCCTCAGGCATTTTTATAGAGATACGCTGTACATCTTCTGGCAGTTCAATATCTGTATTCAATAAACAGATCTCTTCGCCAATATCTTTCATCAGTGCTTTATGAGGAATATTGTTATCAAAGATAAGTATTAAGTTCTCTCCATGCGGCATAAAGACAAGGCTATGTTGATAATAACAATGCAGCAGAGGAGCTAGGTAAACTTCTAAATATTTTGTCATCCATAACTCAACGGTTAGGCCCGATGAATCAATCATATCGGCAACCAGAGCGCGGCCTGATATGTCTTTATGAATCAACGCAGCCATGGTCATTAAGCGCTGATTCTCTTTTAATCGAGAAACAGGACTCTCACGCCACAAACCGGCCAGCATTTTTTTATACGGACTATCTTTTACTTTTGAATTCTCAAAATAAGGATTGCTATAACCGATAGCCGCCACTTCTCGCAAAATGCTAAAACCTTGCTGCTGTAGATATTCATCATTTAGAATTAGCTGATTAAGCCAATCATTAATCGCAGGGGTGGTGCGCATATAATACGATGATAAACCTCGCATAAAGCCCATATTTAAAATCGACAGTGCTGTTTTAATATAATGCTTTTCAGGGTTACTGATATTGAAAAAAGTGCGTATCGATTGCTGAGCTAAATAATGGTCATCACCATAGCCAAGGCAAACGATATCTTTAGAAGCTACGTCTGCAGCGTAGACATGGGCGAGTTTATTAAACCACTGCCAAGGGTGGACAGGCATCAGTAGATAATCATCTACTATCAGACCTTTCTGAGAAAGAATAGCATCAAAATGATTACGAGTAGTCAGGTCGAACTCTTGCTCAATAAGATCTTGGTAGTTGTAATCTACAGCTGCAGAAAAACAAGTACGACGTTTATGGGTGGCTAACCATAACAAACGAATAGGATTAGCCGCTTCAGGCGCATAGCTTTGGAAATCAGCACTATCAAAGCCAATGCGGCCATTATTAGCGACGAAGCTAGGGTGACCTTCAGTCATGCTGGTTTCAACTTGTTGGAAGCTTGCCTCTGTCAGCTGCTTAGCATTAAAGCGTTCTGTTGCTAGCTTATAGGCACTCGAGCAGAGTGTGCTGCTTATTTCCTCTAGATAAGTCGGCAGCATGTCAGCGTTTATGGCTAATGCTTGCTGAAACTCAATGATGAATTGAATCGAGTCTAGAGCTACTAGTTTATTATCGACATATTTCTCTATACTTTCACTCTTGATAGACCAGTGGTTTAGCTGCAGTATTTTGGCATTAAAACGATACTCAGTATCCTCATCTGCTATTAAAGAATACTGTTCAGCATTACCTGAGTATTCCCTCAATGTAGGAGAGAGAATACGTTCATGAGAAAACTCACTAATGGCTTTAGCTATGTGCTGCCTATTCGCCTGTTGCCAGTTTACTTCATTGATATGGGATACTGCTAAGCTAGGATTATCATGAATACGGTTATGTGCAAAAGATTCCTGCTCCGCGATTAATTTTGATGCAGAAAATTGATCTCTGCTGCAAAAACCTAAGTACGCTTTCTTATGGCCAAGATCAATTTCTTTAACATGCTGGAAACCCGCCCGCTTATTCATTAAATGAATTTTATGGTTATTACTATCCGGCTCAACCACGATGCGTTGTGTCGCAGGGTTACTGAACATGTAATCCATAATGTAGGAGAAGATATCGAAGGTGAAGTTCGCGACTTTGTTTTCAGCGGGTGCAATCAGTATGTGCATGCCCTGATCGCCAATTTTGTGATCGTAATGCTTGCCCACGGGCTCATACTTAGGATTATAAAGCTCTAATAAAAAGGAAGCCTTACGATCAACAAAGCCTAAAAATACCTGGCTATGGCCATCGGATAAAATATTCCGATAGCTTTCTCTAACTTCTTCGGGGGAGGCGCCATTAAGCCCCCAGAATTCAGCGTACGGTAACGACACCCATGAATGTAATAGCTCGCTATCATTATTAAGATCAAAAGGGCGTAAGGATAGTTGCCCAGTGCTTTTATCTTGAGAAAATATTGATTGATTATCTGAAAGAGACATATTGATCCTTTAACTCGTTCTTAGGTTTAAACGAAAAGTAGAATAGGGCGAGGGTAAGAATGAAACCGATGCTAGCGAAATAAAATGTCCAGCTGTAGCTGCCATGAGTCACGATGCTGCCAACGGAGAATGACGCAGCAATAACACCTAGATTTTGCATGAAATGCATTTTGCTGAAGTCAGTGGCATAGCGGCTAGGCGTACTGATCTCGAATAATAATACTTCTAATCTGACCGTGGCTTGGAACATAGCCCAGCCGAAAACGCAGCGACCAAGAATAACCATCCAAGCTTGTTCTGAGCCCTGAATCAGTAACCCTAGCGTGCCGAGTAACATGGCATTGATCAGGAATTGAAAACTACTGAGTTGTGAGTCAGAGTTACTTTCTTCAGACTCGTTCGATTGAAATTCATTCTTTCCGGATCGGTTCTTTTGATGTCGAGAGTTCAGCCATAAACCAATGACGGCAACCCAGCCAGGTAATGAATAAACCAAACCTGTAATCAGATCACTGCCTAATATTTCAATATGGGCAATCGATTGCCAGTAAAGAGTAAAGAAAGGACGAATTAAGAAAGCACTAAAATAAAAGAGTGCCGTCACCAGGCCCAGTTTGAAAATAAAGCGCTTAATGTCCTCAAGGTTAGAAGCTTCAAGGTTAGAATCCTCTAATTCATAATTGTCATCTTCAACTGTTTCTTCAGCGCCGTGCACGTTGTGAAGTTCGGTCTTAGGTTTGAAGGCAATCTTGAAACGTATAATTAAGTATAAGCAGACCATTACTTGTAAGCCGTCACTAGCCGCCATAATCAGGTAGATATCTCTAGGGTCAAAGTACTGTAAGACGACTCCACCCAGTAACGCACCTGTTATGCCACCGAAGTGCATCAAGACAGAAAACAAACCCACCATACCCAAATGTTTATCCTTATCTTCCAGGCGCATAACAAAAGGGTAAATCAATAAATAACTGGCTTTAAATACCAGCATCGTTTGCGACAGTAGCCAGAACTCAACCAGACTAGTGCTGAAAAAACAGGCAATGCCTAATGCCCCCGCAATTATTTGTGTATAGACCCAGAGGTGGAGTTCATGAATATGCTTAGCCACTTTTGCCCAAAGGGGAAAAGAACACATAACGGTAAAACAACAAGCTGCAATGTAATAACCGACATGTTCAGGGCTAGATTGATTGAATGCCTGCTCGAAGAATTGCGGATAAAAGGGCAATAACATCGTATCGGCGATTACCGATACGATGGTGAGCAGAATTAAACAAGTTTTAAGTGTCATTAGGTATTGCTCTCAACTTCATGATCGCAACAAACGACTTGGCTTAATTGATTACTGGAAAAATCTTCGACAGAGAATTGCTGAAAAGCGATGCGTTCTTCAATTGGATAAAAAGCCTTACCCAATACCTCTTTAATAATGATGCTATTGCGATAGCAAGCCATACCTAAATCAGGTGATACAAAACCGTGAGTATGAAGTTCAGCATTCTGAATGAAAATCTCGTTCTCATTATGATCAATGCTGTAATTTCTATTCACATCAAAGCGGCCTAAATTATCCCATTGAATTCTATCGGTAATCAGTGCTAAAAATTCTGGTAGCTGATAGTTATAACCCGTTGCTAAAACCACACCTTCAGATGGGATAGAAAAGGATTTATCTTGCTCATCATGATGAAAGTCTAATTTAATCTGCTTTTCTTGCTCTGGTCCGATATGGTCCGTTGCATTAACTAGGGTTGAGTTAGTAATTAAGTTCGTTTTAAAGCTATGACTTAGACGCTTGATATACAGCAATTCATGAATGTCGTTTATCAAGCTTGAATTAATCCCCTTGTATAAATTCTTCTGCTGACTAATGAGGCTTTCTTTTTTATCAGCAGGTAGTTGATAAAAGTAATCAACATATTCTGGAGACGTCATCTCAAGTGTCAGCTTGCTATATTCCAAAGGGAAAAAGCGAGCAGAGCGGGTGATCCAGTTTAGCTCGTAACCGTGAACATCAATTTCTTGCAGCAGGTCGTAATAAATCTCAGCCGCGCTTTGGCCACTGCCCACAATGGTGATGCTTTTTTTCTTTTGCAGGTCTGCTTTATCTTTCAAGTAATTCGATGAATGGGTAACCTTATTATCTAGCGCCAAGCAAGATTTAGGTATATAGGGAGAAGGCCCAGTACCCAGCACCAGCTTTTTGGTGTAATAAACGGATTTATCGTCATTATTACGAGAGTCGATGCATTCAACTTGGTAGCATTCATTGACGCTATCGTATTTGACGTTATTAACGTGAGTATTAAAACGAATGTTACTGACTTGCCGGGTAGCCCATTGGCAGTATTGGTTATACTCTTTGCGCATCAGGTAGAAACTCTCCCTGATGTAGAACGAATACAATCGCCCCTGCTGCTTAATATAATTCAAAAAACTTAACGGGTGGGTTGGGTCCGCTAATGTCACCAAGTCAGACATAAAAGGCGTTTGTAAATGCGCGCTTTCTAACATCATTCCTGGGTGCCAATCGAAATGGCTGCGTTGTTCTAAAAATAAACTTTTGATGTCAGTAATATTATCGGTAAGACACGCTAGGCTTAAATTGAATGGGCCTAAGCCAATAGCGATAACATCATAAAGCGGTTCATTATTCTGCGACATGTGGATTTCCGTAAGTAAGCTAATAAATGTATAAATCTAAATATTCTAAATACTAATATTTGGCACATTTATGTCAGATGGAGACGGTTGCACATCATTTGCAGAAACTCTAAGAGGCTTAACCCTCTCTTCAACAAATTCCTGTCCTGCCTGCTTAATCATCTGTAAAATTTCTTCAATATCGAGCATGGACGTTTCAGGGTTTAATAGCGTAAATTTCAAATAACTAATGCCCTTTACTTTAGTGCCAGCGACAACGGCTTTACCGCTGCGGAAAATAGTTTTTCGAATGCTCTCGTTACACTGGTTGATGAGTGCATCATCCACCACTAAAGGTTTTAAACTGCTATGCGCGGGATGAAAGCGAAAAACAAGGGTGCTTAATTGAGGTTTATGCAGCACATCAATATTGCCATCGCTGATAAACAAGTTATAGGTTTGCTCGGCGCGGAGTATCACCTCATCAAAAATTGCGCCGATGCGATTAGCACCCATAATGCGCAGCGTTAACCAAAGTTTCAGGGCATCGAAGCGACGGGTTGTTTGCATACTCTTATTAACTAAGTTGGGTGTGCCTTCTTGAGTCGCACTCAGCGGATTCAAATAGTCTGCGTGGTGGGTAACGTAACCGAGCTTTTCTTTGTGCTTCGTGAAAAAAGCACCACAGCTAACCGGTTGGAAAAATGATTTGTGATAATCAACCGTCACCGAGTCTGCTTTTTCAATACCGGCTAACTTATCTCTATGTTTGTTCGACGCAAGAATGCCACAGCCATACGCCGCATCGGCATGCATCCATAAACCGTGCTGTTTGCACAATACAGATATTTCGTTAATCGGATCGATACTGCCAAAGTCAGTTGTGCCTGTCGTTGCCATTACGGCAATCGGAATTAGGCCAGACGATTTTGCTTTTTCAATCTCAGCTTCCAGTACTGTGATATCCATTTGAAACAGTTCATCGTGAGCAATCGCAATAACCGAGTCATAGCCTAAGCCGAGCAAAGCCGCTGATTTTTGAATGCTGAAGTGGCTAAGGTCAGAGGTGAATATGCGAAACTTATTGGCGCACTCAGGCAGGCCTTTTTCTTTTACCGAATAGCCATCTAAGTGAGTTTCACAATAATGATCTCTGGCTAAAAGCATCGCCATTAAATTCGATTGTGTACCACCGCTGGTGAATACACCGTCAGAATTTTCGCCATAACCAATTCTGCCAAGTGTCCAATCAACCAGTTTTTGTTCGATTAAAGTGGCACCTGCACTTTGATCCCAAGTATCGACAGAAGTATTGATCGAAGATAATATCAGCTCGGCCATTACGGTCGGATAGACGATAGGGCAGTTGAGGTGAGCGACGTATTTGGGATTATGAAAATAGACAGCGTCTTTCAGATAAACTTCAGATAACTCATCCAGCGCCTTATGAGTTTTCTTTAGCGGCTGATCCAGATTAATGTCTTTAAAAATCGGTGCTAATTCCTGCGGCAATATCCCAGAAAAGGGCTTCTCGTTTTCTGCGATGGTACGCTTAATTAATTCTAAGCCTTTCTTTACATCACTTTCATAGCGGCCAAGGTTGTGTTGATTGAATAAATATTGCCCTGAGCGCTTTGGTGCAGTGCTTCTTTTTGGTCGCTTCAGTGCCAAAAATATTTTTGTATTTTCTAACATATCTATCCCTAATTACCTTGCTCATGATGAAGGTACTAATCCAGTACCGGAGTATTACCAAGACGAACGGTTTAAGTATTAATAACCCTACAAAGTTGCAGTGTTCTCTAATATTTCAAATACGAATCTGTTTTCCAATTTAAAATACAATGAGAATCATTCGCATGCAAGGCGTGTGTAAACAAAAAATTGAGAAAAGGTGACAATTCAGACTCTCGGCTGATAAGTTGGGTTAACTCTTGTTTAATATCTGTTCGATTATCCATGTGGAGGTAATCGCGGGTTTGCTGTGCCATAAGTAAGAAAATATTCAACTTTCTGGTTTTTCTCTATTTCTGAAAATGCAGAATCCGAGTATCATGCGGGCTATAAATGCTCCTCTATTTGATCGCTTCAACTAAGCTGAATAGGTGGACAAAAGTACCTAGAAAGTACCAAAATAGAAGCTTTGATAAGGTTGGTTTAGCATGAAAAAATTAATGATTATTGGTGCGGGCGGAGTAGGCGGCGTAGTCGTTCACAAATGCGCTCAACTACCTGAAGTTTTCTCAGAAATTGTATTAGCCAGTCGCACAGAATCTAAGTGCATTGCGATTGCTAAGCAGGTTAAAGAAGTACAAGGTCGTGATATTAGAACGGCGCAAGTTGATGCGGATAACGTACCTGAATTGGTTGCTTTATTGAATGTTGAGAAGCCTTTTATGGTGATCAACGTTGCGCTGCCTTATCAAGACTTAACAATAATGGATGCATGCTTAGAAGCCGGCGTTCATTATTTGGATACGGCTAATTATGAGCCAATCGATACCGCTAAGTTTGAATACCATTGGCAGTGGGCGTATCAAGAGAAATTTGAGAAAGCGGGCCTAATGGCGCTATTAGGATCGGGCTTTGATCCGGGCGCGACCAACATGTTCACTGCGTATGTGGCGAAGCATTATTTCGATGAGATTCATTATCTAGATATCATCGATGTGAACGGCGGCGACCATGGTTATCCGTTTGCGACCAACTTTAATCCTGAGATTAACATTCGTGAAGTCACGGCAGAGTGTCGTCACTGGGAAGCGGGTGAGTTTGTTGAAACTCCAGCCATGTCAGCGACGCAGGAATTTACCTGTCCTGAAGGTGTGGGTAGTTTCAACATTTACCGCATGTACCATGAAGAATTAGAGTCGCTAACCAAGCATTACCCGACGCTTAAGCGCGCTCAGTTTTGGATGAGTTTTGGCGATAGTTATCTGAAGCATTTAGAAGTATTACAAAATGTCGGCATGACGGGCATTGAGCCTATAGAATTTAATGGCCAGCAAATTGTACCGATTCAGTTATTGGCAGCCTTGCTACCTGATCCGTCTACTTTAGGCCCGCGCACCGTCGGCAAAACCTGCATTGGTTGTGTGGTTCGTGGCATCAAAGATGGCAAAGAGAAAACGGTTTATATCTACAATATTAAAGATCACCAAGATTGTTATGGTGAAGTTAAATCTCAAGCGATTTCTTATACCACAGGTGTTCCGGC
>JBALXI010000036.1:0-16984 GCA_036960605.1 Oleispira sp.
AGGATCCACATTTATTGAATGGTCTGAATGTTTATAAGGGCAAGGTTACTTGTCGCAGTCTGGCGGATAGTTTAGGGGATGGTTTAGAGAACTAGATGACTTTATCTCTGAGTATGCTCAGCAAACTCGGCCACTAAAAAATCAATAAAGCACCGCACCTTACGTGACAAGTAGCGGCGGTGTGGATAAATAGCAAACAGACCAAATTCCAACGTACGGTAGGTGGGCAGTATTTTTTCTAGGCGACCCTCGGCCAACGCATCTTCTACGATGAAGTGCGGAATCATACCAATGCCTCCACCGGCGAGCGCAATTTCTTTAACCGCTCTAGGGCTGTTGGCCATAATGCGTGAACTGACTTCAACGGAGGTCGTTATATTGTTGGGACAAATAATTGGCCAGTGCTTACCGATGCGAAAGTTACTGTCGATAATGCATTGGTGTTGAGCATTCTCTTTAGACAGATCTTCTGGGCGGTCGGGCAGACCGTGTCTTTTTATATAGTCAGGTGATGCGCACAAAACCAAGGGTAACGTCTGAATGTGCTTAGCGATCAAACTGGAATCGTCGACACCACCAATGCGAATCACGACATCAATACCCTCTTCGAGCATATCAATCATCTTATCGCTTAACTGCAGATCGACCCCAATATCGGGGTACTGTTGTAGGAACTTGGGGATCAGCGGTGCCAGAGACATCTCACCAAAGGTTACCGGCACACTAATACGCAGCAAACCGCGCGGGCTAGACTGCTCGCCGGTAACGCTATCGACCATTTCTTCAAACTCTTCCAGTAACGGCAGCGCCTGATCGTAATAGCGTTGGCCTGCTTCGGTCAGCGCTAGGCGGCGGGTAGAGCGATTCAGCAAACGCACTCCCAGCGAGTCTTCCACTTCACCAATGTATTTACTCACCAGTGCTTTCGACATGCCCAGGCGCTCGCTCGCCGCCGTAAAGGAACCCGTCTCAACCACTGCTACCACTGTTTTGATGCCATCTAATGTATCCATACTGCTAAGCCTAGCATTTTCATCACAGCTTTATCAATGACGATTATCAATGCAGTGTTGACAATCATTCAATGCTAGAGGGGTTTTTCAACATAGCGTTTATCCGGATACTCATTCCATCAACCGAGCAAACAGAAGCAAACGAACGAACCATTAATGCTAAACAAGCGGAGAGTAACCATGAAGAACCATCCAGCACTTAAAAACGAACTGAAAACAAAACTGAAAACCCTAACGGCAGCTGTTGCCAGCATCGTGGCTTTATCAGGCGCCATGATCGATACCGCCGCCGCAAACCCAGCCGTTGTTGCATCGGCAGCGATCTCGGCATCGGTTAGTATCAACCAAACACATTTCAAGACGATCAAGGTCAGCGGCCAAGACATCTTCTATCGCGAAGCAGGCGCTAAAGATGCACCGACCATCGTGTTATTACACGGCTTCCCAACGTCGTCGCACATGTATCGCAACTTGATCCCTAAGTTGGCTGAAAAATACCACGTGATCGCGCCTGATTACCCAGGCTTTGGTAACAGCTCTATGCCAGCGGTGGATGAGTTTGAATACAGCTTTGATAACTTAGCGAAGATCACCGAAACTTTTTTAAACAAAGTGGGTGTTGAAGAATATTCATTGTACGTGATGGATTATGGCGCACCGGTTGGTTTTCGAATTGCGGCAAAACACCCTGAACGTATACAAGGCCTAATCATTCAAAACGGTAATGCTTACGACGAAGGTTTGCGTGATTTTTGGAAGCCGATTAAAGCGTACTGGAAAGATAAAACGGCAGCTAACGGTAAAGTCCTTGCCGACAACCTATTAACCATAGCTGCAACCGAGTGGCAATATACCAACGGCGCACGTAATGCCGAAACGATTAGCCCAGACAACTGGACAGTAGACCAAGCGAAACTAGATCGCCCTGGTAACCAAGCGATTCAACTAGAACTGTTCTACTCATACGGAACTAACCCAGCGCTTTACCCAGAATGGCAGAAGTATTTCAGAACGCACCAGCCACCAACGTTATTAGTATGGGGCAAAGGCGACTACATCTTCCCAGAAGAAGGTGCACACCCTTACAAACGTGATTTGAATAACCTAGATTTTCATATTCTAGATACCGGCCACTTTGCACTGGAAGAAGATGGTGATGTGATTGCTGATCACATCAATAACTTTATGGCGAAGAAGGTAGTGCCTACGCTTTAAGACTAAAGCTTATAGAAATACTTAAGAAAGCTACAAGCGGCCGAGCAGTCGTTTGTAGTTTTTTTCTTCATTTTTTAGTATTAATTAAACAATTTCTCTCTAAAAGCCTTTGGCGTGCACTGATGCCAACTTTTAAAAGCACGATAAAAAGCAGGCTGATCGGTATAGCCCAGTTTTAATGCCACATCTAATAAACTATTATTCAAATCTTGCAGTAAGTTCTGAGCCTGACGTCTTCGTATGTGAGTACAAAGATTTTTATAATTGGTATTCTCATCTTGTAAACGTCGTTTTAATGTACTGGTGCTAATGCCAATATGTGCGGCTGCCTGAGAAATATTCGGCAAGCCTTCAGGTAAAGCCACAATAATATAACGAGAGAGGCATTTTTTTAAATTATCATTTTCGGCTAATGCCGCCAGTTGATCAACTTGCTCTAGGCTGCTCTGTAAAACCTCAGAATCAGCAAAACGAATCGGTAAGTCCAGCGCTTTAATATCAAAAATGATGCGGTTATGCGGACAGTTGAATATTACCGGCGCCATAAAGAAATCTTCGTAATCTTCAATGTCTCCTGGTGGGCCATGTTGGAAATTAACTTCTTTAACCCAAGGATGTTGTTGATGTTTTTTGTCCATTAAAAAACGCAGCATATTAACAGTAGAAGCAATGTCTTGCTCGACCATGCTGGATAACAAGTCAATCGGTAAATCTCCACCTTGAAGGTCGCAGGTGACCCACTGAGTATCCATTTCAAAATGTGTTGTTACTGCACTATTAAACAAATGTTCATAATCAACGGCATACATAATGGCTTGGCCAATCGTTGGGCTGTTCATTAGTAACGGTGTAATTAATCCCCAATTTCTAGGGTTAGCGTTACTGCCTACTTTAAAACTCATGGCTGGATCTTTCGCCATTATTTTAAATTCGTGCAGGTACTCCAGCATAGTGAGGGCAGGAATAAGCTTTTTCTGATTAATTAAATCTTGGCGCGCAATGTCGTAGGTCGAAAGCCATTCGCTGCAATCAATGCCTTGGCCTTCTAGCCAATCAATATGTGGGTGCAAGTATGCTAGTGCAATCATGACGGTCTCAAATATTATTATTTTTATAGTTATTAATAGTCGTCTATTCACTGCTTCTGGCTGATTATCTTACTGCTGTAGGCCAATAGCATGAGTCATTTTAGCATGAGACTTTTATGCTACAAGAGTAGGGCCAGTCTAATTGGGCTGAAAAGATAATAAATCTGTACTGGGCCGCCATAGGTTATGCCCTGTACTCATGTTCAAATCATCGTCATAGCTACTTCTCTAATAAAAAAATACTAATAACTTTAAAAATAATTCTAATAATAAATAAGTAAGGATAACCTCATGCGAATGGTTCGATGGATAGGCACGGCCTTAGTGGCAGTGACTTTAAATACACAAGCAGCAATACCCCCGGTGCAAGGGCCAGGTATTGGCAATTTAAATTACAGCGATTCAGAAGTATTTAACCCAATAAGTTGGGTGAATAAAAATAATGGCGTGCCATCAACCTATCCTTTTCGAAAAGATTACGGCACCAATGTCGCTGTATTAAGTAACGGCTATGTGGTTATTCCCTTCGCCCCAGACAGTGGCTGGGGGCCCGGTGGTTTTTTAATTTACGATGTATCAGACCCTCGTAATATTCAATTGGTTAAACGTATTTATGAGCCTGAAGGTCGCACTAAAGATTTTCGTGAGTCTCATTCAATTGGCATGGCCAATATAAATGATAAACGCTATTTGATGATGCAAACGGGGGTGGGCATCGAGCTGTGGGATTTTACCGACATCAATAATATTCGTCAGGCGTCTAAGTTAAGTTTGCCGGGTGTTAACTTTGGCGATTACAGTTCTGTTTCTTGGCAGCTATCTTGGCAGGCACCTTATGCTTATATATCGGTATCGAACCAAGGAATTTATATTGTTGATACCACGGACCCTGAAAATCCAAAAATTGCCAACCGTGGCAATGGTCAACCGAATCCAGTACCGACGTCAGAATTAGGCGGCTTTAGAACCGGACCTATTTTTGTAATGGGTAACCAGATGGTTTTAACCTCCATGGATGTGACGGCAGGTTTTGCCAGTCTCGATATTTCTGATCCACTAAATCCTTTATTAGTGGCCAAAGGCCCAGAGATGCCAAAGTATTACGCTACCTGTTTTGATGGCAACAAGGTGCATACGTCTGTGCGGGGTGCAGGTGCTAGAATGTACAGTTTTGATTTAACCGATCCCAACCGTTTTGTACTTGAAAATAACAGCTTGGTTGCCGACGAGCAGCTGTATTGTAATACCCAAGATAACTTTGTTTTCCAAGGTGCACAAGAATGGCTGCATAAAATTGATGTCAGTAACCCAACGGCTTATCGTGAAGTAGGTAAAGGATCTTTGCATGTATCCCATGCCGATCACGGTCAAGTTACCCCTTTTGCTAACCTAGTCTATATCGGAAATGACCACGGTACCGGCAGTGCTTTTATGCCGCACAGTACGGCCGCTGATAATAACCCGCCGGGGATTAATAACGTTTCCCCGAGAGACGGTGCAACTAATCAGGCACTGACCAGCCGTATCGGAATTGCCTTCAGTGATTTAATCGATGTGGAATCACTAAACTCGCAAGCTCTGCGTATACAAACCACCGACGGTATTGAAGTATCAGGTACTTTCAGTGCGCAGCTCGGCATGGTGAATTTTTCTCCGGCGCAAGACTTACAACCTAATACTCAGTATGACGTCATCGTGACTGCGGGTGGTATTAAAGACTACGCCGGTAATGCGGTCGATGCGGAGTGGCGTTCTAGTTTTACGACGGCTAATCAACTTAATGTGACGGGCAATACCGCTTATTGGCCTTTGGATGATAATACTAAAGACCATGCGGGCAGCAACGACCTAGCGCAAAACGGAGTCTCCTTTGTCGAAGGTGGTGTGTATCTCAACGGTTCACAGCGCTTAACTTCTGAGCAAGCATTAAATAACTCGCTGGGTGGCACAGCCTCGATGAGTTTTTATATCAAGACCCATCAAACCGGTGGCGACAAAGGCTGGAACAGCCCAGGCATCTCTGGTGCTGATCAAAGCGTTTGGTGGAATGATGTCTTTTGGGGATGGCTGGATAATGCCGGACGTATTCACGTCTCGACCGCGAATGAGTGGGGCGCAGCCAGCCAGCCGATTAACGATAATCAATGGCACCATGTGGTATTAACGCGTAACAAAGATTCCGGCCAGTTAAAAGTGTATGTCGATGGCGCTCATCAATCGACGGGTAGCGGCGTAACAGGTCACTTCGGTACTTACTTTAATAGCATTGGCCATATTCATGGCAGCAATAAATACCTGCGTGCAGGGTTGGATGATCTGAAAGTTTATAACCGTGTGCTCAGTGATGCCGATGTGAATAATATTTTCAATCAAGTGAAAATCAGCCTAGCTCCAGAACTTACTCAGCAAGCAGAGCTAGTTGATGGCACAATTGCTTTTGATGTCGCCAGCAGTCGCGGTGGTAACTTGCTATACAGCTGGAACTTTGGCGATGGTGATGAATCGGCCTTCAGCACTGAGGCTTTGTCTTATCATAGCTATGCCCAGCCTGGTCATTATCAGGTGATTTTACGCGTTAAAAATGGTGATGAAGTTAGCACTTATAACTTTGTCAAAACTGTCTATGCTCCGCTGACTGAAAATAGCCCTGTTGCTTCCACACTGATTAAGCATTCTGCGGGTTCGGTGTATAACGTTAATCCCGATAACAATACGGTTACCGCGATTGACGCCACTAGCTTAGCTAAACGTTGGGAAGTATCGGTGGGTGAAAAGCCTCGTACTCTCGCGATCAATACGAACAACGAAATTTGGATCGCGAATCAAAACTCAGATTCTCTAACGCGATTAAATTCAAGCGGTGGAGTATTACAAACAGTTTCCCTTCCTTATGGCAGCCAGCCATTTGCAGTGGTGGTAAAAGACAACGGTAATTTATTAGTCACATTATCGGCGAGCGGTGAGTTATTAAAACTGGATGCTAGTGGTAGCGAACTCGGTCGAGTGAAATTAACCGGCAGCCTAAGACACATTGCAATTACGGCCGATGGACATACGGCTTATATCCCACGCTTTATTTCGGGTCAGCAGCAAGCGGATGTGTATAAGGTGGATACGGCGAGTATGACGTTGCTTGATTCTGTCGCAATCGGAATAGACGATACTACTCAAGATGGTGAAGATCGTGGACGAGGTATTGCTAACTACTTAAGTGGCTTGGCTATTTCACCCGATGGTAGCCGTGTATGGATTCCATCGAAAAAAGATAACGTACTTCGAGGCTTAGCGCGTGATGGTGAGAAACTGAATTTTGAAAACTCAGTACGTACCGTGGTGAACCAGATTGATCTCGCAACCGATACTGAAAATTTTTCTCGTCAAATAGATTTCAATAACCGCGACATGGCGAACGCCGTTGTATTCAGCCCTCTGGGTGATTATGCGCTGGTGGCGTTGCAAGGCAGCAATACCGTGCAAATTATAGACGCCTATAGCAACCTGCAATTGGGGGCGATTGATAATACTGGTTTAGCGCCACAAGGCTTAACGCTCAGCGATGATGGTAAGCGTTTGTTTGTGTATAACTTTACCAATCGTAGTATCGCGGTTTATGACGTGAGTGGCATTATCGAAAATCGTGATTACAGCCCAGTATTACTCGGCCGTATTAATACAGTTAATAATGAATTACTGGCGCCTAGTGTCTTAAAAGGCAAACAGATTTTTTATAACGCCCGCGATATTCGCATGAGCCAAGATGGTTATTTAAGTTGTGCCAGCTGCCACGTTGATGGTGGACAAGATGGACGTGTTTGGGATTTTACCGAACGTAATGAAGGTTTCCGCAATACCATTACCTTAATTGGGCGTCGCGGCTTAGGTCATGGTCGAGCGCACTGGACGGCCAATTTCGATGAAATTCAAGATTTTGAAAACGACATTCGAAATGGCTTTAGTGGTGCCGGTTTCTTAACCGATGCGCAGTTTGCCGATACCCGTAATCCTTTGGGCAATCCTAAATCTGGATTAAGCACCGACCTTGATGCGATGGCCGAATACGTTCACTCGTTAACTGATATGCCAAAGAGCCCTTATCGTTTAGCTAATGGTGATTTATCGGCTGCCGCAGAACGCGGAAAACTGATATTTGCTCAGCAAGGTTGTGCTAGTTGCCATAGCGGAGATGATTTCCGTGACGGACAAAAACACGACGTCGGCACGATTAAAGCAACATCAGGTTTGGGTCTAGGGCAACCCCTAGAAGGTATTGGCTTTGATACGCCAAGCTTATTAGGCCTTTGGACAACCGCACCGTATTTACACGATGGATCCGCAGAAACGCTAGAGGAAGTATTAAATAATTCCCAACACGGAAATTCAGATCAGTTAACCCCTGCGGGCAGAAATGATCTGGTTGAGTATGTTAATTCTCTAGAAGGCCGCGAGCTAGAATACCAACAACTGCGCAGCGATAACGGTGCGTGTTTGGTTACTCGTGGTACAGGTAAAGATGCCAACGTAAATATGCATGGCTGTGAATCGTATGTTGATCAACTGTGGTATCAAGACGAAATAGGTCGTTTGCATAACAAAGCCGATAAAGATGTGTGCTTGGATAACAACGGTATGAATTACAACAATGGCTGGCTGGTGGTGAATCCCTGTCACTTTGGTACTAGCCAACGTTGGGATCTAAATTCAAACCGCTCTTTATTACCCCGCGCAAATCATAATGTTGCCGTGGATGCGAATGGCTCAACTGATAATGCCCAAGCGTCTATCTGGTCTTACCATGGGGGTACTAATCAGCGTTGGACTATGTTGCCAGAAAATTTTGTGCAACTTAAAAATGGCGATGGCAGTTGCTTAACTGCGACCTCTACGAATAACGATGCGCAGATTGTATCGGTAGCATGCTCAGCTGATGCTAAACAATTTTGGGCGCAAGATTATCGTAACCGTTTTCATAATAAAGCCAATCCCATGAAGTGCATGGATCATAGTGGTAACGATTGGAACGGGGGTGATATTGTAATTTGGGACTGTAAATGGAGCACTAATCAATATTTCGATTGGGATGGTGCTGTTTTACGTATTGGTAAAAATCATAACTACGTAGTGGATAAGTCTGCTGATGATTCCAATAAGGTTCATGTCTGGAGTCGCCATAACGGTGATAACCAACAATGGAGCGTCGTGGGTGATATCAATTAATTAAACTGTCATCGTGTTCCCATAGGTTATATGGGAACAAACAAATTTTACTAATAATAAAATATTGACCGTCCATAAATTATAAATCGAAGATTAATAATAAAATGAAAATAAAAAAACAATTAATAAAAATTATAGTGCCGTTATCTGTTTCATTAATGAGCCCCTTAGCTTGGGCCATGAGTGATACACCAGATACAACTACTCCAGATACTTCAGGCACGATAGAGATTGACGCCCTTAAAAAAGTATTCATTATCGGTATCGATGGCACCCGCCCAGATGTGATTCAGCAGGCTAATACGCCTAATTTTGATCGCCTAGTTGCGGAAGGTGCTTACAGCGAAAAGATGCAGTCTGAAGATACTTCTTGGAGTGCTTCAGGTTGGTCTTCTGTATTAACCGGGGTGTATCGAGACAAGCATGGGGTCACTGAAAATACTTTCTCTGGTTCTAATCTAGCGAATATTTCCGATGTGTTTAAGCTGCTAGAAAGCAGTGCAAAAGAAATAGAGACGGCGCGAGTTTCATCTTGGGATGGTATTTATAAGCACATTCCAACCTCGGCAGATCAGGATTTCTTTTATAACTACTCCAGCACGGGTGATACACAAACGACTGCCAAAACACTTGAGTTATTAGCCACTAAAAATACAGATGCGCTTTATCATTATTTTGCGTTGGTCGATGTGGCAGGCCACGATCACGGCTTCCATAGAGATGTTGCTGAATACGTCAGCGCTATGGAAGCTGTTGATGTGCAGCTAGGCCAGATGATGAGAACCATCGAAAATCGGGCAAATTATGCTAATGAAAATTGGATGATTATTGCCACTACCGATCATGGTGGCGATAGTACAGGACAGCATGGTAATAATAATCCAGAGCATCGTTCTTCGTGGATGTTAGTCAGTGGTCAAGACAGTCGAATTCCTCGTGGCGAGTTATTTCCAGAACCTTCGCAAGTTGATCTAGTCGCTACGGTAATGAATTTCTTTGAGCTGCCTCAGGATGCCAATCTAGATGGCCACTCATTATTAAACCAAGCGGCGCAAGCTACCTCCGCTTTTAATAATAACCTCATCTTTAATGGCGATGCAGAATACGATCGAGCATATTCTGAGATGAAATTCGAAGGCAACGTATCAGGCTGGCTCGATATCGATGGTGGAACCAGTATGAAATATGGGGCCTCTGAAGTCCCCGCAAAAGGTTCAGTCGCTAACGGTGGAAACAACTTCTTTGCCGGTACTACGTATCGAGATTCTGCTATGTTGCAAACGGTCGATGTTTCCAACTTAGCGTTGACGGCCGCAACAAGCTTTGAATTATCAGCCGACCTGGGTGGTTATTCTGATAATGATGATAGCGCGTCAGTCATTGCCCGCTTTGATGATGGCAGTGGCGGTGCAGCTGTTTATTGGGGAAACAACAAAGCGTATTTCTTTAAAGGCAATCAGTATTATCGTTATGACCTATCAGCCGATAAGGTTGATGATGGGTATCCTAAAGACTTGTCTGCTAGCAGCTGGCCGGGTCTTGAAAAATTCACCGATAGCGCAGCGAATATAGATGCGGCAATCAACTGGGGTAACGGTAAGGCATTTTTCTTTAAAGGTGAGCAATATATTCGTTATGACATCGCTGCAGATAAAGCGGATGAAGGTTACCCAATGAACATTGCAGCAGACTGGCCTGGCCTAGAAAAATTTGAAGGCGGTGCACAAAATATCGATGCGGCGGTTGAATGGTCCAATGGCGTAGTGTATTTCTTTAAAGGTAATCAGTACATTAAGTATGATAAGTCGGCGGATAAAACCCAATGGAGCTATCCCCGTTTTATCTCGATTGATAGCTGGGATGGACTGCAAATTTGGCCCGCTAATATTGATGCTGCATTATATGTCGGTTCTTCTCAGGCCTACATGTTTAAAGAAGGGCAGTATGTTCGCTTTAATCCAGTGCTCGACAAAGTGATTGATGGTTATCCCAAGAAAATTGATAACTCAACCTGGAACGGTATGGGCGATTGGTATTTTGGCAAGCGCAGTGTAGAGATTGGCCCAGTAACAGAAACAGATCGTAATAGTCAGACCACACTACTGCATAGAACACTTAATGGCACTGTTCCTGTCGGCACTCAATCAATTGAAGTCTCGATATTCTTTGATGCTAGCTGGCAGCGTAATGATGGTTATGCCGATAACGTGTCGCTAATATTGAAACCGTAATAAAAAACTGAACCATTAAAAAATGGCCACGATCTAGTGGCCATTTTTATATAAAAATTAGAAGTGCACAGGCCAAATTTCAAAATAATATTGATAGAAATTTCCAATAAACCTTAGTTGATCCCCGACGTTGTTCTTTAAAAGCTAGCAAACCAGTGACGTCATTGCTGTTGTTATTATGTTTGAATTGAGCATTAAATATTTTAATTATGCGGGTAGCACCACTACAACCAGAGGCATTATCACTGGCTAACCAACTGCCTATGGCACGACGTTAAACAGGGCATATTTATTTACTTTTACAGATATATTGACAATACAAATCTCCGTAAGTTAACATGCGTTAACACCAAGGTTAACGGCTGTTAACTTCATTGAGTTAAATAAACTATTATTAGGATCAGAATATGCCTGTTATTACTTATAATACCGTCGAAGGTGCATTGTCTTCCGAGCAAAAAGAAGCACTGACACAAGCCCTTACAAAAGCAGTAGGAGAGGTCGTGGGAGAGAAAATTCAGAAAAGTGCTTGGGTCATTATCAATGAGTCTCCTGAAGGTAACTTTGCCATTGGTGGTCATCAAGTGACTGCTGCGGGATTAAAAAAATTAATGAGCTAGTTAAAGTGCTAATTAGTTACGCCGAGTAAAGAATAAATTTTAAAGGAAATTACTATGTTAGAAGCAGTCCTCATTTTAAATATTATCTGGTTCGCTATGGCGTTTAACGTATTTTCTTTACGCCCCAAAATATTTGCCAAGGTTGTTGTGCCAAAAGAGCAAAGAGACACACCCGTCTTTAATATTTTGGCAGAATCTGGGCGTTTTTTGGGAGGGTTTAACTTTGCATTTGCGCTTTTAAATGTATTGTTACTGGCCAATCTAGATGTATTCCCAAATGATGATCAGCGCGCCATATTATTGTTAGTGTGTGCTGTAGCTCACGGCTCACAGTTTGTTTTTAATGTGCCGGTGGCTATTCAAAATAGACGTGACGAGGGTATTTGGCAGGTTTTAAAAGGCACTATGCTGTTCATCTTTGTAAATGATTTTATAATGATGATGCTTAACTTAGCTTTAGCGGCAATATTTATTTTTTAGCTTTGAAGTAATTTACTATTTCTCATGTGGGCCTATAAAATAGAGGGAACTTAAGCATGAGAAATAATTAAAAGTAGAGAGGTTATTAATCTAGAAAATGTCAGTAGGAGGGTTTAATAAATACGGAGGTAATGAAAATGTGTTATCGATTATTTTGGCTTTACACGTAACAAAATGGTCTTCAATAACTTATTCATAAAGGGTAGGGGCTCTTTTTAACTATTTGGGATACGTAGATTGAATAAAATAAGATATAATTCAATTATCCTATCGTATTACATTTAGCTAAAAGTAAACATGAAATCAACTAAAGACAGTATATTAGAGTGCGCTCGGGATCAGTACCTCAACGAAGGCTATAAAGGGCTTTCGATGCGTAAAATAGCTCAAAAAGCGAACATTAGTGCCACGGCTATTTATCGTCACTTCAGCAACAAAGAAGAGCTTTTTCATCATGTGGTGAAAAAAGGGTTTTCAACGTATACCGAGTATCTAATTCCTGCTGAAAATGAGGCCACCCCCGAGTTGCGCTTGAAGAAAACTATGGGGAATGCTTTAGAATTTGTATTAGATCACCCTCGGTACTTTGAGTTGATTTTCATTAAGTCCGAAACTAAGGATGAGCTTGCTCAATTTAGTGATTTAAGGGCAGACTCTAAAATTTCATTTAACCTTTACACCGCTCGAATTACTGAGTGCATGGAATCAGGTTATTTAAAAGAAGACAACGCCGGTGAGCTCTCAGCGCTTTTATTGTCGGCTTATATCGGATTCTTTTCTCTTTATACTTCTGGCCTATTACCCCGCAGTCCAAAAGAAATAACAACGATGTATTGGCGTAGTATAGAGCGACTTCTAAATGGCTTAGTGAAATAGAGTAAAAGTGATGATGGTATGGAATGTGGATTTGAATGGCCAGAGACTGACTACATTACTTAATTTACACCTTCGGATTTTCATTTAGATTACACTGGTAATGGCAATAATGCGTTTAGATAAATTCATCTGTAAAAGCACGGTCTTAACAAAACCCGAAGCCATCCAACGTATACAGGCTGGTGACGTGAACGTTAATGGCGAAGCCATAACATCGGAATCTACTCAGGTTCACGAAAACAATAACATCACACTCAATGGCGAAACGTTAAAGCCCCGGCCATTCCGCTATATTCTCATGCACAAGCCAGCAGATACTATTTGCTCAAACGTCGATGGTGATTATCCTTCTCTGTTCAATCAACCTTCTATTCAATCAGGAATTGATAAAATCGATGAACTGCACATAGCGGGTCGATTAGATGTTGATACCACAGGTTTAGTTTTAATAACCGATGATGGGCGCTGGACTTATAACATTACTCGCCCAGATAAGGACTGCCGTAAAGTTTATCGCATAGGGTTATCGTATGGCATTACTGATGACCAAATAGAAGAGCTGGTGGCTCGATTTAAACAGGGAATTAAACTACAGGGTGAAGAACAGCTTACCTTACCTGCGATATTAGAGGTTCTTTCTCCTAAAGAAGTATTACTCACGATCACCGAAGGTAAATACCATCAGGTTAAGCGCATGTTTGCAGCCGTAGGGAATCGTGTGCTGACTTTACATCGTGAAAAAATTGGTGAAGTGCAGCTAGATGTAGAAGAAGGGCAGTGGCGTTATTTAACTGAAAATGAAATCTTAGGATTCGAAAGATAGTCATTTTCAGTTAAATGTTTTCTTTAGAACTTTTTACTGGTCTTAACGTTTTCTTCTAAATAATCCTGCAAGAATTAATAGCAAACCATAGCCAAATGACCCAGCACCGCCACTAGAAGAGCTATTCCCTTGCGCGACTAGTTCAACAATAACCGATGCTTCTTTATCAGTATTTTGGGCCGTAATAGTAAGTTCAAAGGTTCCGCTTTGGCTTGCTTCACCCGTAATTAAATTAGTTGTAGGGTCAAAGCTTAAACCTTCTGGTAAACCAGTGACTGTAAGTATTACATTTTCATCACTTGTGATATTACTGATGTCGATGCTAATACTTTGTCCTGCCATAATATTTAGTGCTGTGTTGATGCTACTGGTATCCAAACTCGGCGCATTCATTGTCACATAAAGATCTATCGTATCATTAGTAGAAGAGTCGAAGTTCGTAATGCTTACCGTTATTTTATTAGCACCCGTTTCAGTAGCAGTACCAGAAATAATATTGGTATCGGTATTAAAAGAGAGTCCATTAGGTAATCCGCTAACAGATATGGTTGCACCATTACTACTAGTGATCGTACTAAGGTCAATGCTAAATGCTTGACCAAAGTCTACTGTCAGGGCGCCTGTCGCTAGAGCAATATTCATAGCAACCTCAGTCATTCTTTCAACAGAACCTATATCCAATAACCCTACTTCACGAGCTAAACCGCGCTGGTCGGTAGCAGATAAATCAACAGTGGCTGGATTGCCCATCTCTAATAACGGACTACCCACTTGAGGAACATGAGTATGAGTAGGGCCTCCGTTATCGGCTAAATCTGAAATTTTAAGACTAGACTCATCTCCGTCAATCACTGATTGAACTGGAGAATTTGTATAGGTAGGATCGGTTGTAGCATTAAGATCACCATTATTATCTCCCACCCAACTGTGCTCTAAGCTGTTAAAAACACCTGACAAATTCATATAACCTGAGTTAGCAGTATTTTGTGCGATGACTGTATTTTGAATATGAATGACATCGTTAGAACCAAAGTGATAAATACCACCGCCGTTATAACTAGCAATGTTCTTCACAATAGTGGAAGAATCAACGAGCAAGTTCAGCAGGGTTCCTGGTGACGTTGAGCTATCATCAAAATAGATCGCACCACCGCGAGATGATGCAGCAGTATTACCTGATAGAGTGCTTTGGCTAATCGAGAAATTACCGCTGGCACTGCCGCTATTAGTAACATAAAGACCACCGCCATCATTGTCACCTGTATTGCCTGCAATTGTACTTCTATCAATGCTGACTTCGGTTCCCGTATAGTTATTGGTAATACTAATACCACCACCATGATTACCACTGCTATTGCCGATTATGCTGGTTTCTTCAATAGTGACTGAAGTGTCGCCGAAAGCGCGAATATTGATAGCACCACCGTTACCGAAGGTTGTATTACCCGAAAACGTTGACTCAGATATTTTTATTTCTGTACTAGATCCTACAGACGCATATAAACCGCCACCACCTCCCGATGATTGGTTATTGCTAATATCTGACTTATCAATCAAGAGAGTAGAGCCTGTAGCATCATTGAACAGATTGATACCACTGTCATAAACTGAATTGGTAATGGTGCTATTACGCACCACGGTATCAAGGGCATTATCAGCTTTTATGCCATAGCCATTTTTATCGAGTAGTACATCATCGACCGTTAAGTGTGCATATTTTTGGTATATACCTGCACTGCTAGAGCCAGAAACGGTTAAATGAGATACATGCAGATTTCCACTATGTGCGTGAAGCGTATCTCCTGTTGCGCTGGTTAAATTCAGGCTATCTCTACCATGACCCACAATGTTTAAGTCTTCTGAGATGGTAGTAGTTGCATCAAGATTGATACTTGTTACATCGCTAGCGAATTCTATTTGTGAACAGTCGGCATCAGCATTGGCCAGTATAATGGCAGCGGTTAATGTGCCTACACTGCTATCGCCCAAGTTACTGGTAACCGTAAATGTACTTGCTGGAGTACACATAGCACCATCGCCAAAAGCGAAGACAGGCTGAGCGCCAAGCCCGGCAATAGCCGCGACGATAGCCAAGGCCATAGGAGATTTTGGGGTACTCAATATCAAATGTTTCTTATTAGACTGCATGGCTGCTCCAGCGGGAATAGATCAAAAATAAGGCAAAAGCACTATAACAGAGAACATAGATTAAATAATGACCAGACCGCCATGTTTATAATATAGACGTGCCTGATCATGATGGTAGGCGACAAGTGAGTGAACTTTAGGCAATGAGTATCGCTTTGGCTGAAATGCCCCTATTATGGCTGTCGATCTACCTGTAGCAACGACCTAACCAAGATCCATCTATCAAAGACCAATGAGAGTTAGTATGAGCCGTGACAACCCTGCAGAATCAAAGAAAATTGATAACCATGTATTTTTGATGGGGCGCCCACCGATGTCCGAATTTTTGGGGGTAGTTAGCTCACAGGTAAATTACGACTCCTCACATATCTCTCAACTAGCGGATGATTGGCGTTCGGCAAATAAACGAATATTAGACATGCAGCAAACCCAAGCCAATGCCGCAGATAATCCGGCTTATCAAGATGTGCCTGACGCACTTAAAGCACTAGCCGAGCAAGCCCTAGCCGATGAAATATTTCAGCGCTCTTTTAACGTGGTAAAACCCGTGGTGCGCATGATTGAGCTAGATACCTTAGTCGTATCGCAAAAACATATAAATTTAAATTATGTTGAGCAATTAAAAAAGCAGCTGGGGGATATGCCAACGGCAGAAGAGATTTTTAAAACCTGTATTCCAGTAGAACATCCGATGCCAGAAATATCGGCATCGCGAGTGAGCGCTAACTCTTTTGTCTTCGTATCACAATCAGCTGATTTAAGAGTCTTAGATTCTACGTTATTAAGGCCTGGTCAAATTCAAGATTATAATACCAGTGGACCAATGGCAGCGGTGCTGGGAATGGCAGTGGGCACAGGATCAAATTGCTTAAATACCATGTTTGTAAATGGCCGTATGGTTTTAAATAATGGCAGCCACCGTGCTTATGCTTTACGTTCAATGGGAATAACACATGCCCCTTGTATTGTTCAATCCGTTACGAGTAAAGATGAATTAGATATTGTGGCGATGGCTGAGTTTTTACAAAATCCAGCTGAATTTATTGAAGCACCTCGCCCAGCGATGCTGAAAGATTATTTTGATAACGAGTTGATTAAAATATTACCGGTGCAGCGCAAGAGACGACAAATTAAAATCAGCTATACTATCGAGACGATGGACGTGCCAGATTTTTGAGTGAAGTAACGATTTTTAAAATTTAGCGAGCAGGGATTACCTAAAGCCTACCCCTAGCTACGAAGTATGGGGACAGCCGGAGAATATGAGAAAAATATA
>JBALXI010000036.1:17082-50745 GCA_036960605.1 Oleispira sp.
TAGAAGCACTAGAAGCACTAGAAGCACTAGAAGCACTAGAAGCACTAGAAGCACTAGAAGCACTAGAAGCACTAGAAGCACTAGAAGGCGCTAGTTCTTATAAAAATTACTCACGAAATTCTTAAATACCTCATGGGATTTCGCCAACTTAATATTCTTGTGATAGATCATATAGAAGTCCATCGACTTATAGCTAAACGGATGAGGCTCTAAAATCTGCCAAGCTCTTCCTTGCTCTAATTCGTCTTCGATGAAAAAGTCTAAAAAAATACCTACCCCCATCCCTGCCAGTACCGCGTTTTTATAACCGAAGGCATCATTGATTGCAGTGAATTGCGATAGGGGTTTATCGATACCAATCTTATTCAGATACATGCGCAAGGTGGATAAATTGATATATGAGGGAATGATCAACTGATCTGCGATAACGGCTAACATTTTTTCGCTATCCAATTCGCGGGCTATATTCTTTGGAGCACACAACACAGTGCTCGCTTGGAACAGTTTTACACTGCGCATTTTTGAATCGGTTAATTTCCCACCCCTAAAGGCAAAGTCGATATCGTGCTGTACTAAATCTAGGTTTTGATTGGTAGTGATGATATCAAGCTTAATTTGTGGGTTGGCAGTACTGAAGGCGCTCAACATTTTCATGAACTTCCCTTGGCTTAATACTTGCGACAAGGTGATACGTAATATGCTATTGATTTTCTGGCTAGCGATTAAAAAGGGCGCTTCGGCCTGAGCTAAACTTTCCAATACTTGCTTACATTTATTATAGAAAATTCTACCTTCACCGGTTATACGCAGACTCTTAGCATCACGGATGGCTAGATCAACCCCGTAGTATTGCTCGAGTGTGGATAAATGTTTGCTCACCGCTGACGGCGTCAAATTTAGAAAATCGGCTGCATTCTTCAGGCTGCCTTTGTCGACGATTTCAATATAGCTTTTGAAGTAGGTTAATTTGTCCATTAAACATTCCATAATTTCACTTTCAAATTGATTATAGTTCACTTTTCCTCATCTTTATAGCGGCCTATACTTTGCTGAAATTACAGGAAGAAGAAGGTATGAATGAGCGTATGAATAATCTATTAAAAACTTCAGCTAAAGCAATCGTGGCCGTATCAGGTCTCATAGTGCTGACGGCTTGTGCTACCGCCAAGCCTGAATCACTGGCCTTATTGCAGGCAAACAGTGTTGCCGAAATTAAGCTTTATGTACTTGATTGCGGAACGGTTCAGGCCAGAGACTTGTCTGTATTTAATCCAAAAGTGGATAAAGGTATAGCAATGGATATGGCGGTACCTTGCTATGTCATTGAGCACCCAACTGAAGGAACACTGGTTTGGGATGCTGGGCTGAATGACAAGTTTTCAAGCGAGGAGAATGGTGTAGAAATTTATCAGGGAGCTTTTAATTTAATCGTTAATAAAACGATGCAGTCACAATTGCAAGAAATCGGTATTGATGCCGACAAGGTAACGTACTTTGCACCATCGCATCTGCATTTAGATCATAGTGGTAATGCCAACTACTTTGCTAATAGCACGCTACTGATGCAGAAGGTTGAATACGACATTGCCTTTTCAGACGATGCGAAAAAATATGATTTCGATATCAATAATTATTCGGCATTAAAAGCATCAAAATACATTGGGCTGCAAGGCGACTACGATGTATTTGGTGACGGCTCGGCGGTTATATTAAGTACGCCAGGACACTCCCCAGGTCATCAATCCTTATATCTTAAGCTGAAAGAAACTGGCCCGATTATATTGAGTGGCGACCTTTATCACTTTGAGAAAAACCGCAGAGATTACGGTATACCTATCTGGAATGATAAAAAATTAACCATCCATTCTTTTGCCAAAATAGATCATATTATTGATAAAACGTCTGCCAAACTGTGGATACAGCATGATCCAGAGGAAGCTAAAGTGATGCGTATGGCGCCTGAATTTTACAAATAGGTAATGAGTTAGAAACTAATTATTAATGAGCTCCGCCTCTCTAGCTTTTACGGAGTATCGTCGCGCATATATTGGCGACGATACTCGTGTTTAGAAACGTAGTTTTCATCTGCAGGGTGCTGTTGTTATTTCAATCCTAGCGTCATACTGAATAATAAACATGGCCAGAATGATCATCACTGATTCACATT
Organism: Oleispira sp.; assembly: GCA_036960605.1. GTDB lineage: Bacteria > Pseudomonadota > Gammaproteobacteria > Pseudomonadales > Oceanobacteraceae > Oleispira. Next base: position 19,250 of record JBALXI010000036.1, read on the forward strand.
CGTTATTACACCTAAAGCAGTCTCATGCAGACTGCTGACATACAGTTTATCGCCTACTTCTAATGCCCCCGTGGTATGGCCATAAATAGCGAGCGGATCTTGTAAGTTAAAGACAACCTCACCGGCATCATTGATCGCGATGACATGACCATAATGCTGTGCTTTAGGGCGTAAAAATTCAGGTAAACGCTGAATGACTTTACGTAAACGCGGAGAGTCCGACAGCATATCCAGCGGCTTGCTACGCGGGCTGACTAAGCCAAGCCAATACACTCCATTACTGCCTCTGGCGATGTTATCAGGAAAGCTGGGTAGATTATGAATCACAACGTCTAAAATCCCACGCTGTTCGCCAGTCAGCGCTACCCGTATTATGCGATAATTTCCGGTCTCAACAAACAACACGTATTGCTCGTCATGGCTCAGCGTTACGCCATTAGCAAAGTTAACATTATGTACTAATACGGTTGCGTTTTTAGTCGTTGGGTTGTATTCGATGATACGGCCATGGCCACCATGTTCATTAATATCGAGCAGGCTAGCACCGTAAGTTCCGTATTCTTTTGCATGAAATTTCGAAGACGCATCCGAGAAATAAATATTACCATTACTCGCAATATCAACATCATCAGCGTAATGAACAGCAACCCCTTCCACGCTATCAACCAGCGTTGTAATGTCGCCTGCGGGAGAAATACTTAATAAACCTTTGAACGCATCGGCGACTAACAAGTTACCGTGTTGATCAAATTCAATACCCAGTGGACGACCACCGGTATTAACCCATGGCTGAATCTGGCCTGCTGAATCCAAAAATTTAATATCACCGCTTAATAATGCGAAATAAACATGGCCGTCTTTACTCAGGGCCAAATCTTCAGGACCAATATCCCCCTTTAATTCAATGCGATTGATCTGGCTAAGTTGCTGGTTCGTAGAAAAGTCACCGCTATAACCTGGGTTGGTCGGCGCATGCCATGCAACGGGGTCAACCGCGACAGGCCAAAATGCGAGGTAGCCTGCTAATGCAATTACAAGGCTGGCCGTTGTTTTTTTCATGACATGTTTCATTGCATGCGATCCTTCGTTTTATTATTTAGTTACTTATTAATAACCATTCTGGAGCAGGTTTCCAGTTGGTACTCCATGCAGGAATTTTATCAGCAGGCATCGGTCTGGCAATGCCATAGCCTTGCGCCAGTTCACAGCCTAATTGTAATAATGCCGTGCCGTGGTCAATGGTTTCGACGCCTTCCGCAATCACCTGTCGATTAAACGAAGCCGCCAAACCGACGACGCCAATAACAATGGCTAAGTCATCACTATCCTCTAACATATCGCGGACAAAAGACTGGTCAATCTTGATCAAATCGGCCGGTAGTCGTCTTAGGTAGGTTAGCGATGAATAGCCAGTTCCAAAGTCATCAATCGCAAACTTTACGCCCAGTTCAACGCAGCAGCTCATAATATTAGATACACCCATGATGTCACCAAAAGCACTGGTTTCAAGAACCTCTAGCTGTAAGTCGCTAGGATGAATGCTGGGATGCTGCGCTAGAATAGAGGCTAAACGCGTTGTGAAATCTTGCTGTTGCAATTGCAGCGCGTCGATATTCACGCTAACAGGAACACTAAAGCCCTGCTGCTGCCAGCGGGTGATTTGCGTTAATGCTTCATTGATAACCCATTCACCCAACTCAATACTAATAGTCTGGTCTTCTAATACGGGTAAAAATGCTAACGGAGGTAGCAATCCACGTTCAGGATGCTGCCAACGGATAAGCGCTTCAACACCAATAACTTTGCCGGTTCTCATATTGACTTTAGGCTGGTAATGAAGCAAAAATTCACGCTCTGCAAACGCAGTACTAATCTTCTGAATACTTTCTCGTTTTGTTTTTATCGCGTCGTCAGAAACCGTATCAAATACGTGATAACAATTTTTTCCACTTTGCTTCGCAATATACATCGCTTGATCGGCATGGCGAATAAGTTGGCCATCATCTGCTCCGTCTTGTGGGTACAGGGTGACCCCAATACTGGCTGATACTTTTAGCACCGTATCGCCTATGGTCACCGCTTCAGACGCGGCTTGTAACAAGCGATCTAATATCGGTTCGCATTCTGACTCTTGTTCTAAATCGACCAATACCACAACGAATTCATCACCACCAAAGCGCGATAACGTATCACCGTCACGCAGCGTTTCTTGCATACGGTGTGATAATGTCACTAAGAGTTCATCGCCCGTAGAATGCCCATGGGCATCATTAACTTCTTTAAAGCCATCTAAATCAATAAACATCACGGCCACGGATAGATCATGGCGTTTGCTCTGAATAATGGCTTGCTTCAGCCTGTCTGCTAATAGTGTGCGATTGGGGAGTTTAGTTAATACATCGTAATGTGCGATATGTTCTAGCTGCGCTTGATGCTCTTTTAATAACGTAATGTCAGAGAATAAAGCCACGTAGTTTTTTACCTCGCCGTTTTCATCATAGACCGTGCTTATGGCTAATAATTGCGGGTAACTTTCTTGATTTTTTCGTTTACTCCAGTTCTCGCCATACCAATGACCTTTATCTTTTAACGCGCTTATTATTTGTCTATAAACCTCTGTCTCGGTATTCTCCGAGGCTAATATATCGGGCTTTTTACCCAATACTTCATCGCGACTATAGCCGGTGATAACCTCAAAGGTATTATTAATATCGATGATGACCCCTGCAGCATCCGTAATAACAATACCTTCGCGAGCATGGCCAAAAACACTGGCTGCGGTTGTTAATTTTTCTTCCATTTCTTTTCTGCTAGTGACATCTTGCACCAGCGATGCCACACCCGTTACCGTGCCATTTAAAGCTTCGATAGGCGTATTATGCCATTCGCAAATAATGCTTTCACCACTCTTGGTATGGTTTGCATTGGTTGAGTGAGTACCGCCTGTTTTGTTTAGCAACGAGACAAATACTTTATTCAGCTCTTTATGAAAAGTGGGCGATACAATCAGCTCGGAAGCATGCCGGCCAATGGCCTCTTCTGCGGTGTAACCAAATATTTTTTGTGCCGACATATTCCATTCGGTACAGCAAAAGTTGATATCCCAAGAAACACAACCCAGAGACGTATTTTCAATATGGCGTGTTAGTTTACTTTGGCTTTCTAGTAGTGAAGCCTGGCTATCTTTAAGCTGTCGCTCTGCATCTAAGCGTGTTTTAGCCATGGCAGAAAACTGTTCTTGTAATATCACTAATTCAGAGGTGCCATGGCGAGGGTAGTGCGTATCAGATTTTCCTAATTCAAGATTTTTAGTCGATTGAATTAAAGCTGCAAGGGGCGTTAATACACTACGGCGTACCACATACATAGCAATGGCGATCATTAACAGGGCAAAAGAGAGTACGAATAAAAGTATGGTAAGAATACGTTGATTTATTAACGCTAATTCTGCATCAAATGGAATGCCAACACGCAAGGTAATCGATGAGCTAGAATCGCCAACGGCCATTAACCGACTAACAAAGATTCGGGTATGATGATCAGGGCTTTTAATAATCTGAGTGCCTTCGGGTACCGTAAAATAACCTTCTATTACCGAGCCTAAATCCCCCCCAGTAAACTTATTAAATTCTTTAAGATCGACAGGGTAGTTCGCAATAATATTATTATTGCTGTCAGTAATATAAGCCACTGTATTTTCTGGTACGTGAGTTTTAGACAGGTGTTTATTTAACCAATCTAACGACACCACTGCGACAGCAATCCCCTTTAATTCATTACTTTCAGGATGAACTACGGGGTAAGCAAAGTTGATACTGGATGCGCCGGTAACACGATCTATTTGATACTTCCCCATCGAGAATGCTTTAGTATTAATGGCCCGTTGAATGTAGGGGCGATCAATAACGTTAACGACATTAATTAACGGTATTGCATTACAGAGTAAGTCACCATTGGGGAGCGGAACGCCTAAATTTATATAGCGATTACTTAACTTCAGGGCCTTGGCTAAAAATGCGCTGCAGCCGGGTTTTTCTGGGGTTAAAACGGCAGGGATGCTGGATAAGTGAGTTAAAAAAAGTTCAGTTTCTTTAATCATCTCTGTTTGGTTGGAAGAAATCCCTTCTACTGTACTTACTGCTTTTTGCAGTGCGTTCTCAATCGCAATATTACGATCATAGATAGAATATAAAATCAAAATCCCCAAACCTGGCAATACCGCCAGTATGACCAAAGCGACAAGCCTTGATTGCATTGATTGGAGAAAAACCTTCATTAATACATCCCTATTTAAAAAAGACTGGCGTATAAAGTGCACTAATATAATCACAATGTATAGCTTAGCGATAAATCATTAGTTACCAAATTAAGCATTTCGCTAAGTTTATAAATAAGCAAAAAAAAACACGCGTTCCCAATTAGGAAAGCGTGCTTATTTTTTAATCGACTACGCGCTATTAAATGACCGAAATTTCCACTTCAATATTGCCACGAGTCGCATTGGAATAAGGACATACCTTATGTGCTTTATCGACCATGATCTGTGCTTCCGCCTTATCCATATCACCCAGTGATACCGCAAGCTTAACCGCAATACCAAAACCACCTTCAATGGCACCAATAGAGACTTCTGAATTAATGTGAGTATCGGCAGGCAAGCTACGCTTTTCAGCGCCCGCAACAAACTTAAGGGCACCAATAAAACAAGCCGCATAACCCGCTGCAAATAACTGCTCAGGGTTAGTACCTTGACCATCATCGCCGCCTAAACCCTTAGGAGTAGACAAAGTAACGTCTAAGCGAGCATCGTCTGATTTTGCGATACCTTCACGGCCACCGGTTGCCGTTGCTTTTGCGGTGTAGGCTACGTTCTGTAATACATTCATGTAAAGCTCCAAAGATTTCATTATTTAGTTTGCATGCAAAACAATATATAGAGGTTAAATACCGATTGCAAATACTTTGTGTGCAAATTAAAATAATGCCTCTTGAGGAGTGATGTATGCCGTACGACCAATTAAAACTAGAAAACCAGCTGTGCCACCGCCTATACATGGCATCAAACAGCATTGCCCGTGCTTACCGTGAACCGCTGGCTGAGCTCAATATCACTTATCCACAATATGTCGTGATGATGGCATTGTGGGAGCAAGACGAAATTACCATTGCAGAGCTGCTAGCGAAAACCGCGATTGATGGCGGAGCAATGACCCAAATTTTGAAGAAAATGGCTGACAAAGGCCTGCTCGAGATTATCAAAGACGAACAAGATAAGCGTAAGCGCCTAGTGCAGCTAACGGCAGAAGGGCAAGCCTTAAAGAAAAAAGCGGCTAATATTCCGAAGCAAATAAAGTGTAACTTTACTAGCATCGATAGCGGGAAAATAGAGCAGTTGATGCAGCTGCTTGATCTAGTGGTGGATGACTTATCTGAGAGAGAAGGCTGAGAACGACTAAATTTCTAATGGAGCATGTATTCGACAAATGAAATCACTCTAAACAACAAAAGAGCTAGTCATCTTTATAAGTTGATTGGCCAACATGTTTTTACATTAATGGGTGTGCATAGTATTTATGTTCACCATCCCTGGTGAAAAATATAGTCGATGAGAAATAACATTACCTAGGTCTAGAGCTGTTTGAGAATGCATGCTTTATATTTTTATGCTCACAATCAGAATACTTACTTGTCACTTTTTTATTAAACTTTTGATGTCTCATATGATATTTACCATGAGGTCGAAACCTTACTTGTTGAGTCTCAAGCTCATTAATGGCTTGCAGTTCTTCTTCATGTGAATGGGTTTTAATATCAGCACTAGCGGTTAGCGAAATACTGAATAAAATAAATACAGCGATTACTCTTTTCATAATAAGTACTTCCAATAGTCTTAAATGTAATGAGAGGCACATGACAATGCACCTCTGAGTTTAAAAGTTAAGCATCTACGAAGATGACTTCACCGGTAATAAAACCATCCACCGAACGCTCAAAGGCTTTACCCACCAATCTACTAGGTACAGGTTCAAAGCCAGGCATCATTTCGCCATACACGTCCCAAGCTTCTGTTAATACCGTTGGGTTAATCACGTTGATGCGGGTATTTCTTGGCATCTCAAGCGCAACACATTTTACGAAGGTATCAATCGCGCCGCTTGTTGTGGCATCGGCAATGGCAAAAGGAATTGGTTTGGTATTTAAGATGCCGCTGATCAAGGTAAACGAGCCGTTATCGGCGATGTACTCTTGGCCGATACGTACAAGGTTAATTTGCCCCATCATTTTGCTCATGATCGTGGTCATCCATTGTGCTTCTGTCATCTCGGTAAAGTTGGCGTATTCACACACGCCGACGGTATTCACTACGGCATCGAAGTGTCCGACTTTTTCATACAAGGCTCTTATGGATTGTTCGTTAGTAATGTCCACTTGGTGATCAACATCGCCAGAGCGGCCCGCGGTAATGACCTTGTGGTTGCCTAAGCCCATTAATGCCGCTTGTCCCATTTTTCCGAGTGCGCCGATTAAGATAATTGTTTTCATGTTTGTCTCACTTATTGTGTGGTTTATTGCTGTTTGTTTCTGCGTGCTGGATTGCATGAGTTAATAGTAGGGATGTAGCGAAACAATTTGAAACAAACCTTTTTTGTGAGTGATACAAGAAAATCTTGTTATGTGCTAACGTGGAGTTAATGAATACCTAAAATGAAGACCTAAGTCGCTAATGAGTAGAGGAGTCGGCTGTGAGTAAGTTAGATAGGTTGGATATGAAACAGCTGAGGGTTTTTCAAGCGCTGTTTCGTGAACAGAATGCATCCAAAGCTGCTGGTCAATTGGGTTTGACCCAGCAAGCGGTGAGCGAGCATTTAAAGAAGCTGCGCGATGTGTTTGACGACAGGCTGTTCCTTAGGAAGGCCAATGGCTTTGTGCCGACGCCATTTGCCGAGGAGTTGTCGCTGCGTGTTGATAAGTTGTTAAATGATTTCAAGGTACTTTTATCCCCTGCGAAGTTTGATCCAAAAACCATCGAAGGCACGTTTGTAATTGCCGCCACCGATTATGCCCAGCAAGTTGTATTGCCCGATTTGATTTCGATAATAAGAGTTCAGGCGCCTAATTTACGATTAATTGTGCGTGATTTTGAAATCGACAAGCTGCATGAGTTGATGGAAAGCGGCAAAGTGAACTTGGCGATCGCGTTTCCCGATTACATACCTGATAGCTATCCGATAATGAAGTTATTTGAAGAGCACCATGTGTGTGTTACTGCGCCTAATTCTTCCATTGCGACTCTCGTTGCCAATACCAATCCAACCCTTGCCGATGTAGCGAGTTATCCCAGTATTATTGCGTCGCCTTCTAGGCCCAATTTTAAAGGCTCGATTGATGACTGGTTTAAGCAGTTTGGCTTAACTCGCAACGTAGTGGTATCGGCGCCGTGTTTCTCTATTGTGCCTATGTATCTTAAGACTACTGATTCGATTGCGTTTTTACCGTCTAGAGCGATTAAGGAATTGGATTTGGTTGAGATTGAGTTGGATGAGTCACCGGATAGCTTTGATGTGATTGCCGCTTGGCATCCACGTTATAATGACGATGCATTGCAGAAGTGGGTAGTGGGGTTGTTAGATGTCGAGACATAGGTGATTTTGTTGCTAATTGATTGTAATATCAGTGATTTTTGAGTCGTTAATCGCAAGGAAGCCATAGTGAAAGATAAAGAAAAAATTGCCGTCTTCATTGATGCTGATAATGCACCTGCTAAAAAGATAGATCAGGTTTTATCTGAATTGGCGAGATATGGCGTTGTTAATATCCGAAAAGCCTATGGAAACTGGAAGAATCAGAATCTAAAGCCGTGGGAGGATGTTTTGCATGAGTATGCAATACAGCCAATCCAACAGTTTGATCTGACCAAAGGAAAGAATGCTACGGATATGGCTCTCGTGATCGATGTTATGGATGTACTTTATACCAAAGACATCGATGTCATCTGCTTGGTTTCTTCTGATTGTGATTTTACTCCATTAGTCACACGGACACTTGCCGATGGAAAATTTGTCATTGGCTTTGGTGAACGAAAAGCCCCCTTACCGTTTGTGAATAGTTGTTCTCGTTTTCTGTATCTTGATGGGGATGCAAGCGTTGATACTGCTGCTAGTGCTAGCATTAATGTTGAGCAAGAAGTTCCTGTTCAGAAACTCAGTAAAAATATAAAGAGTGATACAAAACTAATTAGTTTGCTTCGTCAGGCTATAGAGGCTGTAGAAGAAGATGATGGTTGGGCAATGCTAGGCCCGGTTGGAACACATATTTCCAATCATGCCTCTTTTGATCAAAGGAATTACGGTTTCAAAAAGCTCAGTGATTTGTTTATGGCGATTGATCTTTTTGAAATAAAGAAAACTGATCGTACGATGCTCTGGGTAAGAGATAGGAAGAAGGCTAGTCAAGTTCCTCAAAAATCTAAGCAGTCGAGTGGATCTAAGAAAAGCACAAATAAGAAAGCAGTATCTGCATAATTTTTGAATTGAAAAGATCTGATATGACTAGCATAGAAATGATGGTAAATAGTGTATGAGTACTGATTTAAATTCGGATGAGCAGTTTAGCTTCGATATAAAAAGATCAATCATTCTAGCCGAGTACATTAAATGCTGGGGCATGCCTGAGGCTAGAAACCTTATGCCTCAAAGCAAAGCAGCTGACGAGAAGAGTATGCCGATTGAGCTTTATCTTTTTCCCGGTGAGGATATGGATCAAGTAACAAGGCTAGCCACGATTGGCTTGTCTTCTTGTAAGTTTTACGATGATAAAAGTTGTAACAATGAACTACTGATGGTTTTACCTTTTGATGTCGCTGACGAGCAATGGGAATCTGTAAGCCAATACATCTTTGAAATATCAAATTACATCGTTAATACCTTGGGTCGTAATGTTAAATCGGAAGACTTGAGAAAAGAAGCAGAGAGCGCCCCAGCTGACTGGCCTAAAGCCTTGTTGTTTGATGACCCGCGTGGTGAGCCTAATGAATTGAATCACTTTTATATCGGCATGCAGCATGTAACGCTGAGTTGGGCTGTGCCTATTTTTGCAAGCGAGTATGAGTTGATCAAGGCTAGTGGCATCGAATCGTTTGATGCGGCTGTTGCAGATGCGGAAACCAGTTTGGTGGAAATCAGGCGTGATGAGTGTGTTTAAATATTGATTGTGCAATACGCTATATCGTGGTGAAAAACGTTGGTTAGTATTTTCGTTCAAAAGGATTGGAGTTAATAAATTGGATTTTTCACCGCTAGTTAATAGTGTTATGTCTGTATATGCCTATATCGTACCATTGATAGTAATCATCGCTGTGATGAAGACAGCTTGGTTCAAAGGCGTACTGGGTGAGTTTTTAGTTAATATTTTTATAAAGCTCTTATTGGATAAACGTAAATATCACCTAATCAAAAATGTCACATTACCGACCGCCGACGGTAGTACGCAAATTGATCATATTATTGTTTCTGAATTTGGTATTTTCGTTATTGAAACCAAGAATATGAAAGGTTGGATCTTTGGTTCTGAGAGTCAGAAACAATGGACGCAAAAGATTTTTAAACATTCTAGTAAATTTCAGAATCCGTTACATCAAAATTACAAGCACGTAAAAGTATTATCATCATGCCTAGACATTAATGAAAACACATTGTTTTCAGTCATCGCTTTTGTTGGCGATAGTACATTCAAAACACCAATGCCTGACAATGTTACAAATGCAGGCGGCCTTGTGCGCTACATAACATCTAAAAAAGAGCTGATTCTATCGCAATTAGAAATAAAAAATATCCTTCTTAAAATTGAGTCAGGTAGATTAAGCCCTAGTATTAAGGTTCACAGAGCTCATGTTGAGCATGTGAAAGAAATTAAACAGAAGAAAATTTCTGAGCAGTCCTGTCCTAAATGTGGAAGTAATATGGTTATACGCACAGCTAGAAAAGGCGTGAATGCTGGTAATAAGTTCTGGGGCTGTACTCAATTTCCACAGTGCAAAGGGGTCACTAGCCATGTCAAAGATGCCTAACAATATATTATTCGAAGAAGGTCTGTATGAAAACTAGTCAGTATTTAGCAATTGCCGTACGTTTATTTTCGATCATGCTGTTTATTACTGGCTTGAGGCAGTTGCTGCCTCTTATTGAGCTAATAACATCAGGAAGTGTTAACGGAATGGGTGTGTCACTTATTTTTGCTATTCCTATGGCGCTAATACCTATTTTGTTTTCGTTCGTTCTATGGTTTTTCCCTGTGTCTGTTTCGGCATTGATTATAAGGCCAGAGATGGATCAAAATGTCGTGCCATTAACTCAAGGGAGTTGGTTGGTGATAATGATCATTAGTTTAGGCTTGGGCACATTATATTATGCCGTTGGTGATGCTATAGCGTGGCTCTATTTTTGGCATATGAGCATTAACAGTTCTTTCGATGATGAAAACATAGTATTGAGGGCAGGTGATAAAGCTAATATGTTTATTACGCTACTAGAATTAATAGCTTCCTTATTTTTAATTATTAAAGCTAAGACTGTATCGCGCTATCTTCTGAAAGTTACTTCTTAAGGAATTATTTCTCATCCTCGAATTAAGTCATTGTTAAATTTAGGTAGTAAATGAAAAAAATACTATTTCTATGCAGTAAAAATAAACTTAGAAGTCCAACTGCTGAGGCTGTCTTTAGTAATATTGATGGCTGGCAAGTTTACTCTGCAGGCGTAAGTAACGATGCGGTGGTGTATGTAAGCATCGAAGATGTCGAGTGGGCTGACTTTATTTTTGTTATGGAACGGGCTCATAAAAAGAAGTTAAGCAGTAAATTTGGTCAGGCGATTAAAGACCAAAAAATAATCTGTTTAGATATTCCAGATGATTACGAATATATGGATGAAAAGTTAATCGAAATTCTTCAGTTGAAAGTGCCTAAGTTTGTATATTAGAGCGTTATATGAAGAGCAATGTATATTTAGGACTGTATCCGCATGGAATTAGCGACGTTATTTGGAATGTTAGGTGTTGTCTCAAACACCGTTTGGCCTTTGCTAACAACTCGGAAGTACCTACTGTTAGGGCAGATAATTGCAGCGATCTTTATGTGTATACACTTCACGCTGCTTAATGCATTTACGGGTGCGGCGATTATGTTGTTAGCGGCCTTTCAGGCATCGTTAGCGATTCCACTAGAGTCGCATCCAAGATTCAAGTCTGTGTATTTAGCTTCTATCGTATTAACCCCCTTGGTCTGCTGGGCTACGTGGCAAGGTAGTGCCTCGCTTTTCTCGTCGCTGGCTTTGATATTCTTTTGTATTGGTAACCTACAGGTGAATATTAAGCGGCTGCGGATATTACTGTTGATGTGCATATTCGGCTGGGTAGGGCATAATATTCTAGTGTCATCTTATCCTGGACTTATCTCAAATTGTCTGGCTTTAGTGACTAGTATTTTTGCCCTTGTGCGAGAGTTTAAAGTGACTACTGATCAAGAAGAATGGGACGTAATCAACTAACGAGTATTATTAGTTGTGCCCAATTAACTTCTGAGTGAGCTAGAAATTACTAGTTCGTTATATTTATTGAGAATTCTTTATGATTGGATATTTTTGTTTATTTATATTCGTTATGTTTTCTTTGGGTTGTGTGGATCAAAGTGACAATGACGATGCATTAATCCCAGACCCTATAGTAGAAGAAGAGCCGTTGGATCGATACTTTTTGAGATTTTCGGAAAGCAGCAATGTTGAAGAGGAGATAGAGCGAGTACAGCGCGAATATTCAACTGCTGTGATTAACGCTCAACTTCCCAGTACTAAATCTGTTATTTTATCACTATCTAAAGACGATGCAGGTGCTATACAGCTAGAAGAACATGTATTAACACCCTATTTTTATTATGGTGAAACTGATGACTTTGAAGAAATTGTAGGCTGGTCTAGATATTATTTTAGTGACAACGATTTTTTGGTATTTAAACAACATATTGATAACATCTATTTTTCATCTGTAGGCGATGAGATTAATTTTACCTATCTAGATAATACGTACTCAGGTGAAGTTAAATCTTATAAAACTCATGATAGCGGAAGTGTTTTTATTAGTGTGGGGGGTAAAGAGGGGCAGATGACGAACTTAACCGTCTTTTTTGCCTCAAGCTTCGATTCGGCAAAGTTATATTTTAATGATTCTCAGACTCAATATAAATATGAGTATAGTCAATATTATGAGTCGGGTTATTTGTTGCCACTGCATGAATATAAATATTTAGTTGGTGCTTTAGAGCTCGATTAACTAAGACGTAACGGATGATCAGCTGGGTTCGGTAAGCCTATACATTTTTTATGTATCAGACTACATCGTTAGTACATTGGGTTATGCCTATCTTTGGTCGTGAATATGACCTAATTAAGAACAGCGGCATTGAATCATTTGATGCGGCGGTTACAGATGCGGAAGTGAGTTGGGTGGAAGTAAGACGAGATGCGTGTATTCAACTGCTTGATTTAGTAGAGAATTATTTATCTGAGTAATCTTTAGGTCTACCAAAGTACTCCCTTGGCTTGCTGCGAGTGTAATGTCTATCTAGACTGAGATGGACATGATTTATTTGCTGCAAACACTGGAACGCTATGACGCATTCATCGGCTCAATTACAGCATCGCTTTTATTGGTTTATCGGTATTACTATATTGGCTTTCTGCTTAGTACCATCCGCTCATACCTCAGCCCTTATCTCTAATAAGGCATCTACTTGTACGTTGAAAATGGTCTATAAAGAAGGTGGTAAAGAGCCTTTGATTAAAGAAATGCCGAATAATGAAGGCGTTTACAACGATTTATTCTCTGAAGCCGCCGCTCGAATTGGTTGTAAGCTAGAGATCTCTAGGCTCCCAAAAGTCCGCTTAATGCTGATGCTGAAATCGGGTGAGTCAGATTTTTATCCAGGATCTTCATTTTCTAACAAGCGTGCAGCCTATCTCCATTACGTCCCCAATGGGTTACTGACGGCCGAGTACGGCATCACCAATAAAGCCATACCAGAGTTGAAAAGTTATGAAGACTTAAAAAAACATTCAATTACTTGGTTAATGGAGAATGAAAGCTCAAAAATTGAAAAGGCGAAAAAATATCAATTGATGATCGGCAAGAGGAATTATCTTAACTTAGTTTTTGTTAGTAAATATATTACGCGAGCTAAAGATCATAACTATTTTTATGTGGCGGATAAGGAAATTGTTGATTACTTTCCACGGCGTGTGGGTAAGTCACTTGATGAATTAGGGTTGAAGGTCCATAAAAAATGCTGTGAGGGTATTAAAGCTATGTATTTAGGTTTTTCAAAGAAATCCCCTCATTATGGCGAAATTAAGAATACCGATTATGATGATGCAAGCCCACTATCACCTGAAAATGTTCCAGTATCGATGCACCCAGACTCTATTGTTTATAAGTTGGGTATAGCTCTTTCAGATATGAAAAAAGAGGGACGAGTTGACGAGATATACCAGGAATGGTTTGACTAGCGGGTACTCTCTGCCGATTAAATATTTTGAAGCGAGTCGCTATAGATGCACTCAGTAGTGAAATAATTGCTTTGCTGGCTCTGAGGTAAGAGCCAGCCCTTCTACAATATTATGCTTAAATCACTTACGGCAGTTTCCGCGTTTTTCGCAGACAGTTAATACTTCTGGCCAGTGAGCATCAGCTTTAGCAATGCGCTTTTCAGGTTTCTTCATGAATAGTTTGAAAGACGATCGGTTGTGATTTAAATACAATTTATTATCTATAATAACCCAGCTGTTTGGACGAATATCTGTGGTGAACCCCTTTCTGCCACTGCCTACGGCAAAGGCGCAATAGCCGCCATATTGAGGTGCATATTGTTCAGGATTTAACGCAAATTTTTGTTTATTGAATTTGCTACTGAATTTCCAAGTCGTGCCTTTCCATTGATGGGTATATTGATCGCTGCCTTTTACTGCATCCTCGCCAGGCTGTAAGCTAAAATAGGCCACGACATCGATACCTGCGATGGCGCCTTTGGTTGCATGAGAATATATTGGAACGTCTTCTGCTAAACTGAAAAAAGAATAAAAAGACGTGAAGAGCGTTAGCCCGATGATTTTCAAGCGACTTGAAAGCTGCATTGTTTTGCCCTATCTGAATAAAGGTAAATATCAGGTCTTAGTGACATTCACCTATTTTTAGTTCATTTTATTTTGATAACGAAACTGTGTTTACCAGGCTGTGCCGGCGGTTAAAAACCAAGACTGTTCATTATTGCTGCCGTTTGCTGTTTCTAAACGAATGGGAAGTCCCTTGTAATGAGTCCGAATACCAGCGCCATAACTATAAAGTGAGTTGTCGACCAGGTTTTCTATTTGGTCATCTGCTTGTCCGGCTTCTGCAAAAACAACGAATGATAATGGAGCATCTTCAGTTAACTGCCAGGGAGTGTTAAGGGTTAACTCAGCACCTTCTAAAAGGGTATTAGACGCTTTAACATATTGTTCGCTATAGCTGCGTAAACCATATGCACCGCCGAGTGAATTAGCAGAGCCGTGTATTGCATTTTGAACAATAGAGTTGGTGATGTCGCGTTCTAAAGTGAGGCAGCTGTTCTGTTCGATATTGTTGGATATAGCTTCGCACTCGAGTTCCAGTATTTCTTTTACTTCTGCATGGGTATCGTAATCTTTTTCACGATTAATAATGTAAGCGTGGCTGCCTCGAAGATAAGTAATGAGTGTGTGCTGATCAAGACCGAAGGTATAACCCGCGGCGTAATTTACTTGCCCTTGGGTACTGTCACCTGCGCGGAAAAAAGTACCGTTCAATTCTATTTTTGCATTAAGTCCTGTTTGTTCATTATTCGGGCGCTCATCAAATTGATAACCAATACTCGGAATGAAAGAGGTAATCGCATGAAAAATGTCCATGTTGATATCTATATCGTCGCCACTTTCGGTTGCGTAACCCTCTACCTTTACTTGGCTTAGAGAGGCATTTAAATACCATAAAGTATCTTCAGACGTTGCTTCTTCATAGCGAAGGTTTTGTGCAAAGCCTGTTAAAGATTGTTCGAATATGGTTTCGTTATTTTTTGTGATGGCTTTAGCACCACGAATATACTGAGTATCCAACGTTGCTTCTGTGATAATAGCGCTGGTAGAACTAATTACACCGTCCAAAAACGATAGCTCTAAGTCTGAAATATTTAGAGCCGCGGCTTTTACGTCTCCTATACCGATCCCTGCGGTGACGGTTAAATCTGAGTCGCCGACATATTTACTTCTAATACCTGCTGCATAAATATTCCCCACGCCTTCTAAGTGTATTGCTGCAGGAAAAAACTGATGCTCAGTATCGTCATCGGCAATACTCTGATTACTCAGTAAGGTTACGGCAACATAAGCCGCACCAATAAAAATTTTTGAGTGGGGATTTAGGATGCTGAAATATTTGATCTGGGAGCGCTGCATAATCGTGTTCCAATATTTTTTGTTATTGGTTGTGTGACTAGCGCTAATGATAAAGGTTCATAATTCACTATTCGTTTTTGCTGCTTTAGTTTTAGTGGGCTCTCGTTTTAGACTCTAAAGTTATAAGTTTGGTTTCTATCGTATTACCCCTGTGGGTTTCTGTTGTAATTCTGACTCTGTGGCTATCATTAGAAGGGTGTAAAACTCATTCTTCTAATCAATCATCCTTTGGCCAGGAGGCTTTCATGTTGAAAGCAGTCATTAAATCTTCATTGTTCATCTGTTCTCTATTGATCACCTTAGTTGCTCACGCTTTTGAGCTTACGCCCGAGGCGGTCAATGGTGTCTATTTATTGGCGATTCCAGAGCGCAGTGCTGCGGGCCAAACGAAGAAACTTCAAGTTGAATTAGGCGAGATGAGTGGTCAACAATACATCGCAACGCAGGCTTGTCCTCGCTGTCCTGCGGCAGGCTTTAAGATGCAGGATGAGGCGACGAAAGAGTTAGGTCGCCCTGTGTTTTTTAATTCTATGGGCATTTACATTATTGCCTACGATGCCAATACCTTTGTCTCAGTGATGGCCGATGGTCCGTTGGGCAAGAAGGAGTGGAGTACGATTGCTTACGCCAACGTCTACAGCAAGCAGGGTACGCCAACGATCAGTCTGGATGCTGGTAAGGCGTTTGTACTGGCGGAATCTAAACGCTTGATGACGGGGGAGGGTATTGCCGAATTTGAGGTGACGGGTGGCAGTGGCACTTATTACGCGGCCGTCCGCCAGACGGTGGGCAGTAAAAAGTATGATCAGCTTGGCGTGAAACTGGAGGAAAAAGACAAAATCATTCTTGCGGGCCTCAATTGCCGTAGCTGCACGTCGAGTACTTATCTGTATGAGGCTGAGCTCAGTGAGGCGATTGGCAAACCAGTGTATGAAATGGGGCATATGGGGCGGTTTTTGATTGTGCAAGACAAGGGGGTGATCTGGGTAGCGAGTGGGCCATTGGGTAAGCAACTTTGGCAAGACCATAGTAGCTACAATGTGCTTGGGCAGGATAAAACGGCCATGCGCCAACTCAGCCAAGACAGTGAGGCTCAAAATAAGGTCGATAGCCGATTGCAGGCTTATGCGGTCAAAGCAAAAGCGGCGGTGGATGCACGCTATGCGAGGGAAGATCTGGAGCGAACTGCGGACAATGATTTACCGGCGAAGGGCTTGGACAATAGCGATTTAGACGAGAGCGCGTTAACCGCCGCGCAAGATTGGGCGAACAGCTATAACTGGGCAGAGCAGCTGCAGTACGTGTATATCACCAGTCGCGATTGGAGCATTCTACGGAATAAGCTTACCGGCATTCAAACAGGCCGACGCATACAGGGTGTGATTACCATGAAGCGCGATGATGGCTTGTGCAGTTATCAAGCGGCGATCTTCGAGCAGGCTTATAACGGCACGGATTATCAGAATACGGTAATGGCGGGGGTGGTGCCTGGGCAGAATAAGTTGGATTGTGGGAAAATTTAATCTGGGGTTACAAAAAATCGGGCAGATTTACTCGGGGTGACAAACTATGACTGCGAGTGACAGACAGTGATTCTGAATGGATTGATAATGGCCTTACACACTAATCCCTGAAGAGTTACTGGCTATGTTTAAAATATTCCCTATGGCACTTACCTTAGCAGTGCCTTTTGGTTTATCAGCTTGTGCTGCTGAATCGACAGTTTCTGAAAATTGGATCGCTGACTTTGATGACAGAATGCAGGTCGAGTTAGAGAGTAATAACATTCCTGGAATGGCGGTTGCTCTGGTTGATGGTAACAAGACTGTCTTCTCTCAAACTTACGGCTTGCGCGATGTTGAGAATAATATTGAGGTTGATGAAAATACTTTATTTCACATTGCATCCACTCATAAATCTTTAACTTCAATGCTGATCGCAACGCTGGTCGATGACAATGTCGTGGCTTGGGATACTCCTGTAGTTGAGTATTATTCTGACTTTCAGCTTGCTTCCGCGGCTTCAACTGACAGTGTCACGCTAACCCATTTGCTGAGTATGAGCAGTGGTATTTCGGCCAGTGCTGAAGATCTTCTACCAGAGACTCCGGCGATTAATGATGTGTTCCGAGTGGCCAAAGAATCGACCTTACTGGGTGCTCCGTTAGAGGAATTTAGTTATAGCAATATATCTACTAGCATTGCAGGTTATGTGGGGGTGATTGCTAAGAACGGCAGTAATGAGACGCTATTTGATGAATACGCGAATACGTTGAAGTCACGGGTGCTCGATCCTATTGGGATGACTCACTCAACCCTTTACGCCAGTGATGCACAGCAAAGTGGTAATTTGTCGAAGGCATATCAGATATCCGCTTCAGGTGAGTCAGTATTGATTGACTCAAGGGATGTTGATGGTGATGTATTAGCCCCGTCCGGTTCTTTAAAATCGAATATTCAAGATATGGCTTTGTATTTGAATACTCAACTTAACGACGGAGTAGCTCCTAACGACAACCAGGTGGTGTCCGCTGAGAATTTACGCAAAACAAAACAGCCTATTCTTGATGACTACGCGATGGGCTGGGAATCTATTAACTACAAAGAGACTGAGGTATTGATGCATACCGGCAGCTTTGATGGCTTTGTTAGTGTATTGGTTTTAATTCCAGTGCGGGATACGGGGCTGGTATTACTGGCTAACTCTGAGAGCGGAGAAGAGTTAACGGATAATATTTATAAAATTCTTCTGGATATTATGATTTCATCTGAGGACTGATTGATACTTATTTTAATCTGCTATTTCTATCTGTTTATTTACTACAGTGAGGCTTATGAAAGATATTTTACTGGTAGAGGATGACTTAAGAATCGCTAAGTTGGTCATGCGGTATTTAGTCTCGGAAGGTTTTAACGTAGTGCATGTGGAAGAAGGGAATAAAGCGGTCGATGAGATTATTCATCGTAACCCTGACCTTGTGATTCTCGATATGATGCTACCCGGTAAAGACGGTATAGAAGTATGCCAAGCGGTTAGGTCTCGCTTTAATAATCCCATTCTTATGCTGACAGCCCATGATGATGATTTGAATCATGTGTTAGCACTTAACTCTGGGATTGATGATTATCTGACTAAGCCGATTAAACCCGAGATTCTACTGGCTAGGATTAATGCTTTGCTACGAAGAACAGCAGCAGTGATGAGCGAGAGGTTAACAGTTCAGGACTTACAGATTGATAATGCCAAGCGTTCGGTTAGTCGCGATGGAAATTTGATTGAGTTAACCGATTCTGATTTTGAGCTGCTGAAGGTATTCGTCAGTCATGTTGGCATCGTGATTAATCGCGATCAAATATTCAGCCAAGTACTGGACATCGATTTTAATGGCAGCGATCGATCCATTGATATGCGTGTTTCCAAATTAAGAAAGAAGTTAGGTGATACTAAGATGCCGTACCGTTATATAAAAACAATTAGAAATAGAGGCTACGTATTTATGAAAGAGCGCTTTTTATGAAAGCTCTTTTTCTTAGGCTGTATTTATACATTATAGTGGCACTATTTTTTGGCGTGTTTTTTTCAGAATACTTTGTTAATTATACAAATTATCAAGACGATCTGTTCGTCGAAAATTATAATTCAGTTGATCGTATTTATCTCCATTTAAATGAAGAGCTGATAGTAGCCACCGCTGGTGGAGTGCCAGAAGTATTAGATAAGTGGGAAGATATTTCAGGTTACCAAATTTCTGTATTGAGCACGGTAGAACTTGGCCCCATTATTCATACCGTATTGTTGAGAAACTCGGTTCAAGTTCAATCTATTATTACTGATGTAGAGTTATTACCGGCTGATGAATTTTGGATTGGAAGCGATACCGACTTTTTTGAAGATCGAGTCATTGTAATCGCTCCCTTGCCGGAGAAAGGTAGGTGGGTGGTGTATCGTGAAATATCATCTAGAACACCACATGATAATAAAGTATTTATTCTTAACCAGTTATCGCTGTTATTCGCATTCAGCCTCGCATTAATTCTATTCCTTTGGCCGCTGGTGAAGACTATTAATGGCTTGAGCCAAGCATTGGAAAAATTCAAACAAGGTCAGCTGAATATGACGGTGCCTGTGACAGGGCCCAGACCTTTGGCCGAGCTTAATCAACAGTTTAATAAAATGACTCACGAACTCAAAAGAAGAATGGAAGAGCAGCTATTAATGACCAGCGCGATGTCTCATGAATTGAAGTCGCCGATCACACGATTGAGGCTGGCTTTGGATATGGCTATTGCCAGTGGTCATGCACAAGATACTACTGAATTATTAGGTGAGATGGATCTTGATTTATCCGATTTGGATAACTTAACCACAGAGCTACTGACTCTGGCTAAAACCGCGGGAGATTCGAAGCAATGGCAGTATGAAAAAGTAGATTATCGAGTATTAATTGAAGAAGAGGCCAGTCGGATTCTTAAGTATCAAAAAAACATTACGCTCAACATCTTCGGTGATGCCAGTGGTATTGCCAGCCGGTTGTATATGTCTCGGGTGATTAGTAATGTCCTTGGTAATGCTTTTAAATATGCACGTTCAAGAATATCGGTAACCCTGAAGGTTGAAGGTGGTTATTGCTATATCGCAATAGAAGATGATGGTGACGGTATACCAGAGCAAGAAAGAGAGAAGCTATTTATGCCTTTCTATCGTATTGATTCAAGTAGAAATCGCAAGACCGGAGGCCATGGAATAGGGTTGGCAATTGCTTGGAATGTTATTAGCAATCATAAAGGATCTATTGTGGCTGATAGGAGCTCTTTGGGAGGCTTGAAGGTACTTATTATTCTGCCTATTCTGGAGACGATATGATTTCATAAGCTCTTATCGATCGTTTTATTCTGTGTTAACGTTGCTAATTGTATTTAGCCGATTAGTCATACGCTATCGTAGATAATAAGCAGTCAAGGAAGATAAAAATGTGGATAAGTAAGCTCAAGGAAAAATCCTTTCAAATACTCTTCGGTATGTTCATCGTCAGTTTGCCTCTATTTTTCTCAACCAGTATCATCGATCAGTTCATAACGCCTCGAATTATTGAAGTTTTAAAAACTCAGCAATACCTAAGAGAGGATATAAAAGAAGGTCGCTTTGTGGTTACCGACCAGATCTCTTTCGCCAGCAATAACGTCATTAAAGGCAATGTCATTCAAGAGTTGAATGGAGGGTTGCTGGCAACATCAGCGAATCTAACTGCAATTACCGATAAAGTCGTGAAGCTTGAAGAGAATCTTCAAAATGAATTAGAGAAATCGACAAGAAATTTATCTGAAGCCAATCAAGAAATTAAAGAACTGAATCAAGTCATTCAAGCACTTGCCAGTAAAGAGTTGAAAGTCACTTTGTTTATCTCAGACATCGATAGCGATAAAGGCTATGTAGTGCTTAATCTACATAATATAGCGATCTCTCAGATCATAGAAAACGATAAGAAGTATTATATTGTGAATAACTCGGGTGACAGTTTAAAACTGAGAAGTCGAGTAGAGCCGGCACCTGCTGAAGGCTATGACAAGAATGCATCGGTTGGGCGTGTACACAGAGATGACTATCATGAGTTGTTTTCGGGCACTAAGTCAGGTGCACGTGTTGCTAGAATTAAGATCGATTGAGTATATTTGGTCTTTATCTTCAGTTAAAATGTTCATTACCAAATTAGAGTTGTTAGTGGAATGTTTGTAGATGAAATTATTTAAAGTTATCTTCGCATTATGCGTGATGATGTCAGTGGCTATAAATACCGCTTGGGCGAAAAACTCATTCAGAATCGTTACCGATCAATGGCCTCCCTACGTTTATCTTGAAAATGATGAAATAGTCGGGATTGACGTGGACATTGCTCTTGCGGTGCTAAAAAGAATAGGGATAAAAGGCAATATTAACCTATTGCCTTGGAAGCGCAGTTTAACCTCAGTCAAAAGCTTAGGAACAGATGCTATTCTCTCAGCTGCTATCACGGATGATCGTAAACAATTTTTAGACTTTCCATCAGAGCCGGTTTCTAAGGGGGCAACTGTTTTCTTTCAGCGAAAGCCGCGTAAGATAATTGCCGATAGCTTAGATGACCTTAACGGACTTAGAGTAGGGGCTATGCTGGGTTATAAGTACTGCGATGAGCTTGATAAATCACGGGTGTTGCTGGGTGCTTCCCGCGTTGCCAGCTTAGAGCAAAGTTTTAATATGTTAATGAGTGATCGTATTGATTTAGTGGTTGAGTCTGACGCTGTTGGAATGTACAAAATCAAAGAAATGGGGCTGTTGAATGAAATATCGATGGTTAATGATTCTAGTTATTGCTCGGTAGGTAATTTTTTAGCCTTTGCAAAGAAACCTGGTAGTAAAGTGCTTGCGGAAAAATTTAGTGCTGAATTAATTAAGTTTAAAGAGACGGATGAATATAGAGAAATTTTAGCGAAGTACGGTATGGACCTTCATTAGTCCTCGTATTTAGTGTTGTATATTTAAAAATAACTTAATGAATTTAAAGCGTTAGAGATCTTTTATGAAAGACAGTTTGAAGAAAAAAATAATCGAAGTCTGTGATAAAAAAATTGCCACGAAAGGCGATAATGTCGGCCTTTCGTTTTATGCGTTCTTTGCTAATAAAAATGATGACCCTGAGTTATTAATGGAAGCCGCCGAGTGGTGGATTATGACTCATAAACTGGATCATTTTGAGAAAGCTGTAAAAATTAAAGCGATGGTTGAGGCGACGATTACATTGATAGTTAAGTCGACGGTTAAAGCATGAAAATATTCATAGTATTCATCTTAGGCTGTTTGTTGGGCCTGGTGATGAATCAGGAAAAAATACATAAGCTTGTCACCATTCCAATGGCCACTCTACCCGATGGCGGTCATTATTATGGCGAATTGTCCGATGGCGTTATGCAAGGGCAGGGTGAGGTGTTATGGCTCAATGGTGCGTCTTATACCGGCCAGTTTGAAGGCGGTGAATTTCATGGTGAAGGTACGATGAAATATGTCGGTGGCGAGAGCTATAATGGAGAGTTTACCCACGGTGAAATCACCGGCTTTGGCCGTTATATTTATAGTGAAAGCAGTCACTATTCCGGTGAGCTGTTAAATGGAAGTCTGCATGGTACGGGAACGTTTGTAGATAATTCTGATGTCTATGTCGGCCAGTTTCAGTTTGGTTTAATGCAGGGGCATGGAGTTTATACTTACGCCGATGGAGAACAGTTTCGAGGTGATTTTGTCGCGGGTCAGTTTACCGGCCAAGGGCATCATAAATTTAACAACGGTGAGTACTTAGGCGGTTTTGATAATTGGGCTTATCAAGGTGAAGGCACTTACAGTGATGACGCAGGCAATCAATGGATTGGTGTGTTTGAACAGGGCTCAATGGTTGGGTCGGGAGAAGTTCTAGGCGCTGATGGTTCATTTTACCGTGGCAATATTGAGTCTTGGAGTTATCAGGGTGAGGGTATTTATCGTTCTGAAGATGGCGATGTATATGAGGGCAGCTTTGAGCGTGGGCAATATCATGGTGAAGGCCTACTGACGTATAAAAAACCTATCGATGGTATTAAAGCGATTAATGGGTCTTGGCAGAGAGGTAAGTTGATCAGTGATGAAGCGCGCCCTGATTTTTTAACTGAAAAGAGCTTTCATGAGTTGGTTTTATACAATCAAAATGAATTGTTAGAGCAATCTTGGCAACAATTAGACGCTAATGATCCCGATAAGATCGATTTGTATTTATTAACCATTGCCGGTGATGGTAATCAAGGTGTATTCCGTCGTGAGGCACATTCTATTAAACAGCATTTTGATAGCGAATTAGGCACCGCGGGGAAATCAATGCAGTTGGTCAATAGCCGTGTGACTGCAAACGATATTCCACAGAGTACTAAAACCAGCATCGGGCAGTCGTTGACAAAGATGGCTGAGCGCATGGATGCAGAACAGGATATTTTATTCGTCTATCTCACCAGTCATGGCTCGAAGGATCATCAGTTTTATTTGAATAATTCGGCGATGCCGCTTAATAATTTACCCGCAGCAGAACTGGCGAGTATGTTGAACGATATTCCGGTTAAGTGGAAGGTGATTGTGATTTCGGCTTGCTACTCGGGTGGCTTTATTCCTGAGGTTAAAAATGATAATACTTTAGTAATAACCGCAGCAGCTGCTGATCGCACGTCCTTTGGTTGCAGTGATAATGTCGACTTTACCTATTTTGGTGAAGCTTTCATTAAAGACTCATTAGCGACGAGTGAGACCTTTGTCGAGGCGTTTGATAAGGCCATTAAGATTGTTGCTGCCAGAGAGAAAGAAGAAGGCTTCGAACCTTCAAATCCTAAAATCCATAGCCCGAAAGCTATCTTAACCCAGCTTAAGCATTGGCGTGGTGGACTTTCTATTAACAACGATATGGCGAGCGAGTAATCTAGCCCTTGCCAAATCGTTTGACCGCTAAGGCTGAGTGGTCATATTTCACTGCTGAAGTATGTCAAACTCTTGAGAACTGCTAACCTTTTGGATGACTATATCCATTTCTAGTGCATAACATACTGGGTTACGGGAGGCTTAGCTGATATCTCTAATTGTACAATCATGGCAGGGCCTATGTAGGCTCCAGCTTATTCTTCTGCTGTTTATACTCGCCCCCAATGTGAATGCTCAGCTCGTTAATGCACCGCGAGTGGATAGCGAACTGCAAAGCAAAAAAATCCACCGAGTTGTTTTTATTAACCCTGGTTTAGCGGGCAAGGGTTTTTGGCATGATGTTTCCGCTACCATGAGCGCCGCTGCTGATCAGTTGGGATTTGAGTTGGACGTTTATTACTGTGATCGGCAATGGCTTAAAATGGTGCGAAAAGCTGAGGGTGTTATTAACGGCCCTGATAAACCCGACTTTTTGATCTTGGTTAATGAATATCAAGAAGGCGCACGTTTGCTGGCGATGGCAGATAAGGCGGGTATACCGACCTTAATGTTACTGAACAGCTTAACACCTGAGCAGCACGCTACTTATGGCGCACCAGGTGAGCAGCTGAAAAACTGGATCGGGAGCTTAATTCCGGATAACGAGATTGCCGGATACGAAATGGCTCGATCATTGGTCTTTGTTACTGAGTCTGATGACCCACAGGAGGATGGCCTTCTGCCTATCCCCTTACTGGCGCTTGCGGGTGACAATAATACCCCTGCTTCTAAAATGCGACTTAAGGGCTTAGATCGTGCCTTAAATGAATTCCCTCAGTTAAAAGAACAACGACGTATCTCGGTTCATTGGTCTGATGAAAACGCTTATAAACGCACACGTTTATGGCTCGAAAGTGGGGAGTTATTTGGGGCTGTTTGGGCTGCTAATGATGCCATTGCTTTAGGCGCGATTAAGGCTTTGCGTGAAGCAGGGTTGAAACCTGGGGTTGATGTGAAAATTGCGGGAGTCAATTGGTCGCCAGAGGGGATTCAGCATGTGATAAGCGGTGATATGACCTTAACTCATGGTGGCCACTTTCTTGCGGGTGCCTGGGCGATGGTGATGCTTTACGATGTTGTGCAGGGACATGATTTTAAAGAAGGAAGCGCAGAGGTTCAATTTCCCATGACGGCGATTAACTCGGCCAATGCGGCAGAATACCTTAACTATTTTGGCAGTCGGCAGTGGTCGCGTATTCCTTTCAAACACTTCTCATTAACCCATTCAAAATCATCTGCAGGCTATCAGTTTACGCTTGAAAAACTCATTCATTCTGTACGACAGCCGCTACGTCCATGAATACAGAAATAGATAATAAAAGGCGCGTTAAAAAACGTACTAAAATAACACTTCATTATGGCCAAGGCTTAGCGTTACGGCAGGCATATTTGACGGTTGCTATCGCCTTGCTGGTGGGTTTTATTATGTCTCTGTTGTTATTGTTTTTCGAATATCAAAGTGAGATGCGTCGCATGGATCATCAGTTGAAGACGACAATTGATTCAACATCGGCCGCAGCCGCAGAGTCTTTGTGGATTTTAAGCACTGATTTGGCTAATGGGGTTTCTGAGGGCTTGGTCAGTCAGCCGCTGATTGTTGAGGCTTCTATTGAAACGATTACCGGCACGGTGCTGAGTCATCACCGCCAGTTTAATACTCCAGGTTCTTGGTTAGAGAAATTATCATTTATATTTGGTGCCACAAGGGTAGAGGTCATTCCGCTTTTTCATGAAGCCGAAAGGGTGGGTCTATTAAGTTTGAAAATTGATCCTTTACTGGCCCGGCAGAATTTTTTATATCGTACTTTTATTATCATGTTGAGTGAGCTAATCAAAACCTTGATTCTTGCCGCTGCTTTGCTGGGCTTATTCTATATAACGTTAGCGGTGCCCATTCGTGATTATGCGAAGTGGGTTGCGCTAATAGATCCTGATGAACCAGAGGGTTGGAAGCATGCCCCGCCAAAACGCCAACAGCGTGATGAATTAACCGCGCTTGGTAATTCTATTTTTCAGCGTTTTGTACAGGCACGAAGCTATTTTATGGAACTACAAAAAACCCGCAGCGAATTGAAAATACTGAATCAAGAGCTAGAAGACCGCGTGCAGCAGCGTACCCAAGAATTAAAAGTGGCGTTGGCTCAGGCAGAGCATTTAGCCACAACAGATGTACTGACCAATATTCCTAACCGTCGTAGTTTCATGGAACAATCTGAAAAAAGGCATGCTGAGTGGATACGCCATAAACGCCCCTATGCTGTACTGATGATTGATTTGGATAAATTTAAGCAGGTGAATGATACTTATGGTCATCCGGCTGGGGATCAGGTTTTGATCTCGGTCGCTGCTGCTTTACGCCAGCATACTCGGCTCGAGGATATTATTGGGCGCTTGGGGGGAGAAGAATTTTGCGTAATCTTGGTGGGGATCAATGAGGCGGATGCCGTCATTTTGGCCGAACGCATTCGTGCTGAGATTGCTAAGTTGCTGATAGAATTTTCCGGCCAGACCATTTCAATCACGGCAAGCTTTGGCTTACTTCCTCCTGAGTTGTTACAAGATAACTTTGATGACGTTCTTAAAAATGCCGATCAGGCGTTATATCAGGCTAAGGAAAAGGGGCGTAATCAAGTATGTCTCTATCGTTAACAGGTAATGAATAGTTCATCGAACTATTCGTTTTCGTTATTTTGAATAATTAAATAACACCTTTAGAATAAGACTTCTGTTGTAGTATTGAAATATTGAATAATTAATCTCAGATTCACTCTGAGCGTATTAGGACGATTATGACAGTCGCAAATGAAGCACTACGGCCCCCAGGTCGACCTCAGCAGTCTATTCAAGTTAGAGATGACCTTATTTATCACGCGCGGCTGCTTTTCATTGCCCACTCCTATGAAAAAGTCTCTCTACGTATGGTAGCCAATGCGGCTGGTGTGAATATGGGGATGATTCGCTATTATTTTAATAATAAAGCGGGGCTATTTGAGACCATGCTACGCGATACCTTGAACCCGATGCTGCAAGCGATAGAGGAGGCGAGCCCTGCACCTGATGAAAACTTTCTCATTCTTCTGATGACTCACTTTTATCGGGTGATGTCTCAGCATAAAAAATTCCCACGTTTAATCAGTCGTACCATGCAATTATCAAAAGAAATGCCTCAACGCCAAATTGTCGAACGGTTAATGCACGAGCATTTATCGATCATGCAGGGAAAGGTGTTTAGCGCGTTAAATTCACCTGATGTATTACAAGAGGGTGTTACTGCGCAGCAGGGGTATTTTAGCTGGTTAAATTTAACGATATTCCCTTTTATTGCACCGCCTGAAATTCTCACGTTACACGGTATTAATATCGACGAAGATTTTCTTACTGATTTGTTAGACCACAATATTCGACTCTTGAGCCAAGGGATAATTAACTGATGAACCTGTTTAAAGCTAACCCAAAATTATTGTTTATTCCTGCCTTATTGGTTGGGGTTGTTATTCTTGTTTTGAGTATTGCACTGAAACCCAAGTTGCCGATAATCGCGGCAAATGATTCCGTCAGAATTGTTGATGTCATGCCGTTACAGCGAGTAGATATTGCACCTCTGATAACAGGTTTTGGCCAAGTAAGGCCGAAGCAACAATGGAGTGCCATTGCTGAAGTGACGGGCGAGATTATTTATAAAGCGCCGCAGTTAGCGAAGGGAGAGTTTATTCTTGCGGGGACTGAGTTACTGCGTATTGATCCGCTGAAGTATGAATTAGCGTTGGCTCAAGCGCAGGCCGATCTTAATAGTAACTTGTTAAATTTAGCCAAGCTTAAGCAAGAGCAACAAAACCTCGGCAAAAATTTAGAGATTGAGCAAAGCCGCTTGGTCTTACAGCAAAAAGAAAATAAGCGTTTAACCAAGTTAACCAAGCAGGGTATGTTGCCTCAGTCCGATTTAGATACTCAACGTGTGCAGTTATTAACACAAGAAAAGGTGGTGCAGGAAGTTAATCAGCAGTTGGCGTTATTTGAAAATCAAAAATCGGTTGCGATTGCGAAAATTAATTTATCCAAAGCGAGTGTCGCAGAGGCGAACCGAGCAGTCGCTAAAACTGTTATTAAAGCCCCACGAGATATAAAAGTCGCTAATGTTGATGTTGAGCAAAACCAAGTAGTGAATTTGAATCAAGTGATGCTAGTAGGGCACGCCTTAGAGGTGATGGAAGTCGAAGCGCAAATTGCAATTCACGATATGCATACTCTAGTATCAAGCCTGCATCGTTGCCTTGATTGTTCGGTAACGCCAGAGCTGTTGCTTATGATTGAAGCGTCTATTGAGTTAAGTAGTGGCAACATGAATAAAACCTGGCCTGCACGCGTGAGTCGAATTAGTGAAACCATTGATCTTAACCAAGCAACAGTGGGGGTTATTTTAGAAATCACCCAAGACCCGAATAAAATTCGCCCGGGTAGTCCGCCGTTATTAAATGGCATGTTTATTCAAGCCAGTTTGAAAGGTCAGGCATCACCACAGTTCTCGGTACCTGAGAAAGCATTGCATACCAATCGACTCTATTTAATGGATGCTGATAATAAGTTAAAAATTGTTCCTGTGACTGTGCTGTATCGTAATCAATTGGATACCGTGATTCAGGCGACAGCCCCAGTAGTGATAGAGGAAGGGGATTTATTGGTATTGAATGACTTACTCCCTGCCATCGAAGGTATGAGCTTATCGGCGAGTGCATTAAAAATTGAAGATGAGTTGAATGTAAATGGTAGCCCGCTATGATTGCCTTTTTTACACGCCATCCAACGGCGGCCAATTTATTAATGATTTCGCTGATCATGTTAGGGTTCAAATCTCTACCCGACATTAAACGTGAAACCTTTCCAGAATTTACGCCTCTGTATGTTGTAGCTTCCATTGTTTACCCCGGTGCCTCGCCACAAGAAGTCGAAGAAAGCTTGTGTGTACGAATGGAAGACGCGGTTGATGGCCTTGCTAATATTTTAGAGAAACGTTGTGAGGCGTTAGAAGGCTCGGCCAAACTGACGCTTAAGTTGGATGAAGGCGCAGACTTAGGACGAATGACGTTTGATGTGCAAACTCAAATTAATGCCATTAATGATTTTCCCGATGAAATTGAATCACCTATCGTACAAGAGCTAAACCGTAACGATCAGGTAGTCGATATCGCGATTAGCGCGCCATTACCCTTGCCTGAATTGAAAGCCTATAGCGAAGCACTGAAGCGAAAGCTGCAACGTGATTATGATGTTGATTTAGTAGAGGTGAGTGGGTTTTCTGCCCATGAATTTCGTATTGAATTAGATTTACAGGCTATTCGCCAAATGGGATTAAGTGTGAGTGATATTGCCACTCAGGTGAGTAAGCAAAATGTTAAGCTGCCAAGCGGCACGATCGCAACCGATGAGAAAGAATTTTTAATTCGCTTTGAGGGGCGTAATAGCAGTATTGAAACATTGGCTAATATTGTCGTCGGAGCGAGTCAAAATGGTGCGACAATTCGGCTATCAGACGTAGCGATGATTACCGACCGCTTTAAACTGGATGAGCAAAAGATACTGTTCGACGAGCAAACATCGGCGATTATTAAAGTCAGTAAAAATAAGCAAGAAGATGCCTTAAGAGTCAAAGATAAAGTACAGCAGTTTGTCGATGCCGAGCGGAAAATTGCACCACAGGGTGTGGTAATTTCACTGACCAATGATATGTCATCGGTATTATTAGATCGCATTAAAATGATGGTGAGTAATGGCTGGCAGGGGATTACATTGGTCTTCTTAACCTTGTGGCTATTTTTTAATATTCGCTATTCATTTTGGGTTGCTGCTGGGTTGCCCGTTGCCTTTATGGGCGGGCTGTTTCTGATGGCAACAATCGGTTTGTCGATTAATATGATGTCTTTAGTCGGCTTGTTAATGGCTATTGGTATTATCATGGATGACGCGATAGTAATTGCGGAATCGATTGCCTCGCATATTGATCGTGGGCAAAAGATTAACGATGCGGTGATTAATGGCGTGAACAAAGTCATGCCGGGTGTCGTCTCATCATTTTTAACCACCGTGTGTATTTTTGGTGCTTTGCTATTTTTGAGCGGTGAAATGGGAGCCGTATTAAAAGCGGTACCGCAAGTTTTGTTATTGGTATTGACCATCAGTTTGATTGAAGCCTTTTTGATTTTACCCAATCACTTAAAGCACGCTTTACACGCAGAGGAAGAAAAAAAGAAGACAGGCAAGGCAAAGGCGGAGCATCCGTTTAAGCAGGCCTTCATCGATAAATTTGAAAACTTTCGAAATAACAGCTTACCCAAAGCGGTTAAATTTTGTGTGCACTATCGCTATGGCTTTATGGGATCGTTACTCGCATTAATGTTGATCTCGATTTCATTAATGGCATCATCACTGGTTAGATTCGCACCGTTCCCAGAATTGGATGGTGATATTGCCGAAGTCCGAATTATTTTAGCACCGGGCACTACGCTGAAACAGACCGAAAAGGTGATGAATGTTTTAGTCAGCGCGGCGGAGAAAGTCGGTGCACGGTTCACTAAAGAGTTTGAAGATGGAACCCCGTTAATTCAGCACATCACTCGCCAGTATGGCAGTAACGCCGATGCTAATGAGGCAGGGCCACATTTAGCAACCGTCAGGTTGGATCTATTAGGCGCTGAAATACGCCAGTCATTAATTGGTGAGTTAATTACTGCTTGGAAAAAAGAAGTCGGCATATTAGCTGAGCCTATTTCGCTGGTATTCAAAGAACCGACTATCGGCCCAGGTGGACGTGATATTGAGCTAAGAGTGAAGCATCCTGATCTCGCCTCGTTAAAAGCAGTATCGGTAGACATTCAGCAATACCTTAAGCAATTTGAGGGTGTATCGGGCGTGATGGATGACATGCGCATGGGCAAAGAAGAGATCTTAGTCTCTGTACGCCCCGGTGCAGAGAGTCATGGCATTAACGCGCAGATGATTGCCAGCCAATTACGTGCGGCTTTCTTTGGTCAGCGCGCCGATCAAATTCAGGTGGGTGTGGAAAATATTAATGTCGAAGTGCGCTTGAATAAAGCCCAAGCCGGGGATCTAGGCCAGTTAGCGAATTTCCCTATTATTACCGCCGAGGGTAGCCAAATTCCATTAGCCAGTTTAGCCAAATTTGAGTTTAGCCGCAGCTATGTACGTATTAACCGCATTGACGGTCTACGCAGTTTAAGTATTTATGGCGATATTGATAACCGAAAAATATCTTCGTTTGAAATTATTAATGATTTTAAATTGAAACTGATGCCCGAATTGTTAAATAAATATCCCGACTTACCGGTTTTCGCCGCGTCTTTCGCTTGGCCTTCAAAATCAAAACGTAATTCGGGATATTTATTTAACAATTCGGCGTTAAAATCAAACCAAAGACCGTCACGCCAATCATGCCAGAGAATACAGCAACTCCCATCGCCTGACGCATTT
>JBALXI010000037.1:0-46889 GCA_036960605.1 Oleispira sp.
CAACAATGCCCGATGAATTGCCTGGGCTATGAATATGATTAATAAACTCAACCTGTGGATAACGTTCTTTCGCGACGTTATCAAAACCCATATCGCCCATCATTTTAAAAGAAGGCTTAAGTTTGCCCAATGTCTCCACTGAGCTTTCAGCACGAATTAATTCATCATGCTCAAGTAAGATAAGGCCGTTGCGATCTTTAACCGGAATAATCGACTTTTTAAAGGCATCCTTTTTCCAAGCGGCTGCGGCTTTATGATGCGAACGCATAGCAAAGGCATCCACGTCTTCACGAGAATAGCCCCCTAAGGTGCCAATCAAATCAGCGCCAATCCCTTGAGGCATAAAACCGGTAGCCACATTGGTTTCTGGATCCATCGCCCAAGCGCCACCATCACTGCCCATTGGCACTCGTGACATTGACTCAACACCGCCAGCGACAACCAAATGCTCCCAGCCAGAACGTACTTTCATCGCCGCAGTATTCACTGCTTCTAATCCTGATGCGCAAAAACGATTCAGCACAACACCTGCTACGTCATCATTCCAGCCCGCAGCCAAAGCGGCCGTTTTGGCAATCACTGCGCCTTGGTCGCCAACGGCGGTCACGCAACCTATCACAATGTCATCGACGGCTGCGGTATCAAACTGATTACGCTCTTGCAGACTCACCAACAAATCACTGAGCAGTGTAATCGGTTTAACTTCGTGTAAGGCACCACTCGCTTTACCGCGGCCGCGTGGGGTGCGAATGGCATCAAAAATATAAGCTTCAGTTGTCATGAAAATTTCCTTCGATTTATTCAAACGCTGTTATTCAGGATTTGCTATTTAGGCGCCATGCGTAAAGCCGAGTCGATTCGAATAACTTCGCCATTAAGGATTGGGTTTTCAACAATGTCTCTGACTAAACGACCAAACTCAGCTGGTTTACCTAGGCGAGATGGGAACGGTAATGTAGACGCGAGGCTATCTTGAATTTCTTGTGAGAAAGACTCCATCATCGGCGTCATAAACAGGCCCGGTGCAATGGCCAAAACACGCACCCCAAATTTAGCCAGTTCACGGGCCGCCGGTAAGGTCATGGCGACAATGCCACCCTTAGAAGCTGCATAAGCTGCTTGACCAATCTGACCTTCAAACGCCGCTACCGATGCGGTAGAAATAATCACACCACGTTCGCCATCGGCATTCGGTTCACGATCTTTCATTTGATCCGCGGCTAAACGCAAAATATTGAAAGAGCCAATCAGGTTTACTTGAATCACCTTACTGAAAAAATCTAACGTCATCGGGCCTTCACGACCAATGATGCGGCCAGGGTTACCAATACCCGCACAGTTCACCGCAATACCACAATCGCCATGAGCTTCTTTCGCGGTTTGCATAGCTTGTTCAGCACTCTCAGCACTGGTCACGTCACAAAATACTGCGATGCCGCCAATCTCTTTAGCAACGGCTTCCGCTTTATCCATTTGCACATCAAACAAAGCAACCTTCGCGCCTTGGCTGGCAAGAAATCTTGCAGTCGCTTCGCCTAAGCCAGAAGCACCGCCAGTAACAACCGCAGGAACACCTTTAATATCCATTTGAACGACCTCATTTTTATATTTGTAGAATTAGAACGATTGCATAGATAGTGGCGAAAATAGCGGGCGCAAGCAATGTCATAAAAGGCTGACTTATTACCATAAACGGACAAGGGGTATGAATTAGAATCTAGTTATCCTAATATAAATATCTTAAACGGACATTTCAGACTCTTTCAGTAACGGAGAGGAATACCTGGCGATGAATAACTATTAATGAATAAGAAGACTCATACCATCTCCCCCTATTACCAAGCGGCGGTCATACGGGGTGCTCAGCGGCTAAACTATGATTCCGATGCTTTATTACAAGCCGCTGGTTTAGATCAGTTCGCCACTGAAAGATTGTCGCCCGAAAAAGTCACCCAGCTGATACGTTCGGTATGGCAGGCGATGGATGACGAATTCATGGGCTTTACCGAGCAGCGATGCAGGCAAGGCGTTTTTGCGATTATGGCGCGCCAAGCTATTCATTGTCAGACATTGCGCGAAGCGTTGATCCAAGGGACGCATTTTTATGATCTTATTCGTAATGATGTGAGTACTAGCTTTCAAGAACAGGGTGAAGAAGCGGTATTAAGTTTTTATTTAAAAGATGAGTCGCTAGACCCAGACCATTTTATTGTCGAATTTTTTCTATTAATCTGGCATCGGTTTTCTATCTGGCTGGTGGGGCAGAGGGTGCCACTAAAATACGCCAATTTTAAATATTCCGTGCCTGACCATGTTAAAGAATACAGTTTGTTTTTCCCTTGTCATTGTCGATTCAATCAAAGCGAAAATAGCATCGTATTTGATCGCAGTGCGTTATCGCTGCCGATAAAACAACAAGAGCGTGAATTAAAACAGTTCCTCAAAAACTCTCCGGCCGACTTACTCAGTAAACCCATGTTCCACAGCACGTTCACAACTCAAGTGATGAACTATATGGGTGAGAGCATGATAAAAAATACAGTCGAAGCTATGCCGCTGATCGAGCAAGTAGCGGGCTATTTCCATATGAGTTCACGTAATTTACGGCGACGATTAAAAGAAGAAAATAGCAGCTACCAAAGTATAAAAGATTCCTTACGACAGGATCAGGCGATGAAACTGCTTAACAATAAAGACCTCGCAATTA
The DNA here is from genome assembly GCA_036960605.1 of Oleispira sp. GTDB lineage: Bacteria > Pseudomonadota > Gammaproteobacteria > Pseudomonadales > Oceanobacteraceae > Oleispira. Next base: position 2,708 of record JBALXI010000037.1, read on the forward strand.
ACCAAGTAGCCAGAGAAATAGGATTCAATGAACCTGCTGCGTTTACCCGAGCCTTTAAGCAATGGACTGGGCAAACACCAAAAGATTATCGCGATGAAGGCAGTCATTAAAAAGTTAAAAACTGAAGAATTATAAAGTTAAGCAACCAATAATTATAAGAGAGCGACACCATGGATATGACACTGAATGACGACCAGCAGATGATTCAGCAGCTGGCCAAAAAGTTTGCACAAACAGAGCTGCTGCCCGTTGCCGACAAATTAAGCGCTGAAAACGGTCGTGAGATATTTCTAGCCAATTTAAAGCAACTCGCTGAACTCGGTTTCATGGGGCTGAATATTGATAGCCAATACGGCGGCGCAGAAACAGGCACTGTGGTTTTTAGTTTAGCCATTACCGAAATTGCAAAAGCGTGTGCTTCTACAGCCGTGACAATGTCAGTGAATAATATGGTGGCTGAAGTGATTCAAGCAGTTGCCTCACAAGAGCAAAAAGAAAAGTATCTACCTAAACTATGCAGTGGCGAGTATCCTGCTGGGTGTTTTTGTCTCACCGAAACCACCGCAGGCTCTGACCCTTCTAGCATGAAAACCAGTGCAACATTAGACGGCGAAGAATGGGTACTGAACGGCAGCAAGCAATTTATTACCAGTGCAGAATACGCAGGACTCTTTATTGTCTGGGCGGTGACGGATAAAAGTTTATCCCGTGGGAAGGGTATTTCCTGCTTCATCGTCGAAAAAGATGCACCAGGAATGACGGTCTCAAAAGCCGAAGAAAAAATGGGGCAAAATGCCTCGGCTACCAACGAAGTTGTCTTCGAAAATTGTCGCATACCTAAAGACGCATTAATGGGCGAGCTCAACCAAGGCTTTAAAGTCGCTGTGGGTGAACTGGCAGGTGGACGTATTGGGGTTGGTTCAATGGCATTAGGCATAGGATTAGCCGCAATGGACTATGCCCGAGTGTATATCACCGAACGTGAACAGTTTGGGCAGCCAATCGCAAATTTCCAAGGCTTACAATGGATGATGGCCGATGCTTATACCGACTTAGAAGCCGCACGTTTATTACTGATGAATGCAGCAGATACCAAAGCGAAAGGCTTACCGTTTTCAAAACAAGCATCGATGGCAAAATTGTTTGCTTCTGAAAAGGCCAATAGTGCTTGCTATACCGCACTGCAGCTAATGGGCGGTTATGGCTATATAAAAGAATTCCCACTAGAGCGCTATAGCCGCGATGTTCGTATTACGACCATCTACGAAGGTACCAGCGAAATTCAGCGGGTGATTATTGCGCGAGAGTTATTAAAAGAAATTAGTTAGCTCGGAAATATTCAATAATACAGTAATGAACATTGTTAGCGTCATGGATTTTTACTCAGAAAAATGCCACAGCCATTGATCGAGTAAATGGTGAAAGAAATCCATGGCAAAGATAATCGTTAATACAGGCAGTATTAATTGCAGCATCAGTAAAGCAATAGGCTTCCATAGTTCCTCTAATAAAAACCCTTTCTGCGGAGCAATCAAATAATGCAGTCGCTGCTGAAGTTGTTGAGAAGACGAACCCATTACTCGCGCCACTTTAATCAGAGCCTCTGCTACATCCAATACAGAAAACTGCTTTGTTACCTTATTATCCGCGCGTAACTCCAACGTCAAATCCATTGCTGCGACTAGCTGGCGTGCGATTATGTTGGGGAAGAATGAGGCCGCTAATAAAAACAGCCATTTTTGCAACGGGTCGTAACTGTTCGCGTGGGCTTGCTCATGCAATTCAACAATCACCAATTCTTCTGAAGATAACTCCTTTGCTAATCCTGTACTGATATATGCCTTTGGTGTTAATAAACCAGAAGTAAAAGCCAATGCTTGAGTATGTTCGAAATGACCTTGCTGATTACACGTTAGCAGAGACAAAGTGCGGCGTTTAGCATCTTGTTTTTTATATTTTAGAGCGACTATAAACGCTTTGTGACACAGATAGATACTTACCAATATACTTGCGATAAGGCTAAGGCCATGCCAACTCTTCCAGCTAAATGAGAAGCGGTGATGCCAATGAAAGAACTGTTGAATTGGGCTGTTTTCTGCCACCAATAAATCATCCTGCAATACCAAAGCAAAACAACTTAAGCTAAGTAACCAAGGCAAGATAACCATAAGCCATAGCGAACAATATCGCCATTGGCTAGGTAGGGTGTTTATTACTGCTTTAGAAAAAAGCCAAATGAAGATTAGGCTCATTTGGCTTAGTAAAAAAATAACAATGCATTGAGAAAACGAATTTAACCACAGAGATAAAGATACACTCATTTTTGCTGTGAACGACGCTGTTGAATCAGCTTCTCTAAATTCGCTAAGGCATCCTCATCGGCGTCTTGGGTCATCGAAATGAACGCCGCTTGCAAGCGATCAGGTTCAGCGCTGATAAAATCAGCGGCAACATCATTCATTAGTTGGCCAACAAACTCTTCTTTCGACTGCAGGGTCTGATATTGAAACGCATGCCCTTGTTTGTTACGCGTTAACAAACCCTTTTTGTATAAGCGATCAAGGGCACTCTGAATAGTATTCAGGCTGCTACTGCGCAGATCTGAAAAATGTCTATGAACTGTTTTTGCATCCGCTGGCTGGTATTGCCAAAGGTACTGCAAAATAGATTTTTCTAACTCACCAAGATTCATATTCAGCCCTATTTCTTTAGACCTTTGAACTCGCCGCTGAAATTAGCGTCGTAGACTTCACCACTAATCGCCATTAGCACAAAAAGGCTTTTCTTCTCTTCGCTATTATCTAGCTTAATGATGTAATAACCTTTGCCTTTTTTGTGCAGTGAAATTTGTGCTGCAGGGAGATTCAACCAGCTTTGTGGCAATTTACCAAAACCTAAGCCAGGATCGGAAGCGGTAAATTGATTCGCCACCTTAGTCGCAATAACTTGCGCTTTCTCCGCTGAAATAGGATTGTGGCTGCCACCGTGGCCAAATGCAGTAGCAGAGAAAAGTACGCAGCTAATAATGAATGCGGCGATTTGCTTTAAAGAGAAGAACTGTTTCATTTATATTATTCCTGATTGAAGTTAAGTGATTTTTTATAACCCGATAAACCTGATTCTGCCTTGCGCATATCATCATGTATATGGCTGTGGTCATCTTGGTTAAGGGGGAAGTCGTCGGCATAAACTGAATGCTGATAGCCATGTAATTGCATTAATAACAGCAAGACACCTAATGCCATAAGTACCCAGTTCGCTAGTTTAGAGAACTTGGCAAACGATTGAGTTTTACGCCAGCCTGCTAATACAACTAGCATAAGAGACAATGCAATAATTTGCCCTAGTTCAACGCCAAGGTTGAAGGATAGAATTTTCACTACTAGGCCTTCAGCACCTAAAGGCAGCTCTTGTAAGCGTGTTGATAATCCAAAGCCGTGGATTAAACCGAAGATGAAAACCATCCAAATTAAGCTTGGAGGCTTCATATCCAGATGTTTCTTAAAGCCATCAAGGTTGTCAAAAGCTTTATAACAAACAGTCAGCGCAATCACGGCATCAATTAGATATACATTGGCTTTAATGCCCCACAAGGTCGCGAACAAGAGGGTGATCGAATGGCCAATGGTAAAAGCGGTAATGAATTTTACGATATCAGTGAAACGGCTTAAGAAAAAGATCACACCAAAGATAAATAACAAATGGTCATAGCCGGAAACCATGTGCACCGCGCCAAGATCAATGTATTCCAATGGACCTGCGTTAAGGATTCTGATTTTGTCTTCTTCCGACATACCATGTCCCCATGCAGTCATGCCTAATAGTAATAAGGGTAAAGCGAACAACAGCTGGCGCATAAACGAGTGCTCTAATTATTTGAAGAGCACTAATATTGTCAAATTAAAAACCGATCGTCAATCGGTTTTATGTCAGGTCTTGCAAGCTAGCATCATTTTTACTAGATTTTTCACTGATATGAAATCTTCGAGAAATAGGCGGGGTATAATTCACCGAGCCAAATACACAGAGTAGTTTTGATTTTATCCCCTTATTGGCATAAATTTCATAAACAACCTGTATTAACCCCGATAATAATAAACGAATGGGGTTGTGGTGGAGTGTTGGATTACCCCATAAGCCAACGGCAGGGGTGGGATCAGCTACAGACGGAAGACCTTTAAAAGTACCAAATATATGATCCCAGATATACGCAATTCCACCACCAATATTTACCTGATTGGTGGTATTGGAGGTGACAATTTCTGCATCGCGAGAATGATGAAGATAATGATAAACACCATTACCGCTAAAAAAACAAAGCGCCGATATCCAGCGAGATTTTATCCCTTCTTTAAATAAAGCAGTTTGATGCCCATATGGATCGGCAAAGGTGATAATTAGATGAAAGAAAAACATTTCCATGAAGAGATCTTGCTCATAGAATAACTTCGCAATAACCGAAAAAATAAACGTTTTAACAAAAACGATCCCTATAAAGAATGGAACAGAGGTAATAACCACATTGGTGGTAGAAGGCGTTAACACGGTGGGCATATGGTGAAAGCGATGAAGTACTAACCAAAGAAAACGATTAAGATGGCATAAACGATGAATCCAATAGTGAAAAAAACCTTGAATAATATACGTTAGAATAAAAGCAGCCACTAAGGGCAGCTCGACAAGGGTCGGGACCTGTTTCGCAAAAGTCAGTGCTAAGTTAAAAAGATTTTCTACCGCGTTAAAGCCGCTATTAAAATCATAATCAAGGCCATAACTCAGCAAACCTAACAGTAAAACAGTAACCGCAACAAAAACAATATTTAAGGCATTGGCGATAATATACAAGGCAACTGTTTTTATGGGTAAATCGGGATGGTTGCTGCGATAAGAAAATTGTCCACGGATAAAGAGTTGAAAACGAAATAACAGATTGGCCGAGAGCATGAATATTGACGCATAAAATAAAGCAGGAGACTGCGCCTTTATATCTTCAAAGAATGAAAAAATAAGCCCCCAGTCATACTCATCGCCCAAGCCAAAGCCAAGGAAAATAGTCGGATACGTTCTCACAAAAATCAGCGTAAATACCAAAATAAAACCGGCAAGAAATAACCGCTCCATCCAAACCCACGAGTCTGATATATCGGGGATTTCACTATTAAAGAGTTTATAGATTAAGTTTTTATTATTATTCAAGTTATGCCCTTATCGTTAGGAGTCAGTACAGCAAGATAGTTTGATGACATTACTCAGCATTTATTTGATTTGAAATAAACTGGTTAAATAGATCGGCGGTATCTGCAGGTATCTCAAGGAATGGAAGGTGACCTGCATTTGGGATAATCACTAACGTAGATTCTGCGATACCCTGATGAAAGGTCTCAGCCATACTAAGATGCAGAAGTCGGTCTTCTTGCCCCCATAAAATCAATGTAGGAATTTCTATGCTGCTTAATGCGTCGTCTAATAAATCTTTTTGATAGATCTGAGAAAAAATCGAACGATGCCTATCTGTTCTTGCTATTGCGCCTTGACTCACATGATCTAAAACCACCCCAGGCATCCAAGGTGGATCACTCAAGGTCATTGCAAACAGCTTCTTAAAATCATCTAAGCTTTCAACTTCAAAAACTGATTTCCCCGTTTCTTCTACCTGACTGTCCATTTCACTTTTAGCCGGTGAAGATACTCCGCCAGAATCAATTAAGGTTAAAGAAGCCACTTCGTTTGGATATTTTAGCGCATACATTCCCGCGATATGGCCTCCCATTGAAGAACCAGAAAAATGATAGCGTTCGCTGAGCTGCAATTGGGTTAAAAATTGATGCAAGCGCTGCACTTGGCTAGTAATGGAATAGTCTGAATCTGGGCTATAACTACTGCGGCCAAAGCCTGGGAGGTCTGGAATAATGATACAAGCATCATGCTCTAGATTTCTAGCAAAGCGAAACCAATGAGATGCTTCAGCAGTAAAGCCATGAACGAGCACCGTACAATGCTCATTGTTAGTATTTTGGGTAGCAGAACTTTTCACATAATACTGCCAATGATCGCCATCGACGGATATGCGTTTTTCTTCCAAACCGGCAATCATCGCCTCCATGCTGCGATTGGCTTCAAATAACCATCCGCCAACAGATGCGAATGTATGCTGCGTGATGAACAGTAGTAATAAGGTCATCGAGAGATGGCCCCCTGTCGAAATGCTCTTTTCATTGCCGATCCTTGATTGCACCGCTAATAATTAAAAAGCCGATGAGGGTTGCGAATCATTTCATCGTAATATATAAAATTACTCGCATACTACTCGCATTTCAATAAATCGCCTTCAGGCCCCAATATGAAATCTTTTACCCATACTCAGAAAGACCCCGTGCCGTACAATGCATTGATCAAAATACCTCGCCAGCCAAGGTCTATTGAAATGGTGCACTGTATTCTTGATGCGGGAATGGAGGTGATAAGAGAAACAGGGCTGCACAGTATGAGTACCAACAAAGTAGCGGATCGGGCGGGGGTCAGTATCGGCTCGCTTTATCAATACTTTGCCAATAGAGAGAGTATTCTTGCAGGAATCATTGAGCGCTCGCTTATCGGTATCGAGCAGTTATTACAATCCTTCCATACCCAAAAAATTGAAATGCCAGTCGACCAGCTTTTACGCTCAGGGCTGATGATTTTATTGCGCCATTACGATCCCTACTTAACTGTATTACGGCCAATACTCCGCGAAGCCCCGTTACTGGCACACAATAGCGCCGCGGTGACGATGGAACGGTTATTAAGCGACTTGCTTCGTAACTACCTACTGCACCACAGTGATCGCTACCGCCTTGCGCAAGGCTATGCAGGCATGTATGTCGCGATTAACTCACTCATTTTTATGTACTTAAAATGGATGGTTGAACCTTCACCTGTAATAACGGAAGGACAGCTAGTGGATGCTCTGGTATCGCAGCTAATGAGTGCCATTGATGAAGTTGATCAAATCCCGGTTAAGTCATGATTAGTGGTCACACATTGCATAAATAAATTAAATAGACGCATTACTTCAAATAAAACCCCTATTTTGTTAAAGGATATGGGCGTTAAAAATCATCAGTAAGCCCCACTTTTGGCGCACTTAGTCGCACTATAGGACTAATGTCTTAACTGTTCAGGTAAGACTTATGTAGTCCTATTGTAGTATTTTGTATATCAACGTATAAATGCCCAAATAAGCATCCATCTAGCTGCTACAGGAATGATAGCGGTATTAATAAAACGTATTTGGGAAGTAAAATGTACCAGAAATCCATACTGGCCATGATGGCTATTATCTTATCTGCCTGTGGTGGCGGAAGCGGAAGCAACGGTGACAATGGTACAGGTGGAGCCGATGGTAGCAGTGGCATCAGCGGTATAGATGGAACAGACGGTGTAAATGGAACAGACGGTGTAAATGGAACAGACGGAGCTGATGGTGCCGATGCAGAAATACCTCTCTCTATTGTCGTTGCTGACGTTAGCGCCAACGAAAATACCAGCTCGGTAACCTTCTCAATTCAGCTCACCGAATCACAAAGCGAAATTATCAATATTACCTACGGCACTATTGATGTTACTGCAGAAAGCGGCCAAGACTATACAGCCACCGCGGGCACGTTGGAATTCGCAGTAGGGGAAACAGAAAAATCAGTCACAGTAGAATTATTAAATGATACCGCGTACGAATGCGATCAATACTTTCTTCTACAGCTAAACAGCATTGGCGGCAACTATTCTGCTTTTGCGCGCTTAAGCGATGATGGTGATACACCGCCTGCATTAAACTTTTCTACCAGCAGTTCCGACGTTTTAGAAAATGCAGGCTCTACTACAATCAATGTGCAATTAGCACAAGCCAGCTGCCAAGACGCAACCATAGACATCATATATGGCGGGGATGCTACCAGAGGTGATGATTACCAAGAGCTCAGTGATTTTTTTATTCCAGCGGGCGCAACCCAAGCCAGTTTTAATCTGAATATTATTGATGACGAAGTAACAGAAGAACGTGAACGTATCACATTAAGCCTATCATCATCGGATGAAATAACTGCCAACGATCAAACTCATAGCCTTAGCATACTTCCTGTTAGCGATAGAATTGTGGGTGGCTATTATGGCAACTGCGTAATGACCCAAGACGGCCTAACAAAATGCTTTGGTTATAACGGTGGTTACAACTTTGCCAATGGTCATAGTGATGATCTCGGTGATAGTTATGGCGAGCTAACGAGCAAAATAACAGAATGTAATACTGAAACTGAAACCGCAATGGTAGTCGTTACCGACTATGCCATTGGTAGTGGCGGTAATTGCGATAGCTATGGTGGTTTTTTAGCCGACCACGGTATCGATACCAATGGTAATAACATTCTGGATGAAGACGAAAAAGAATCTCAGCGCGCATCGTGCCATAACTCAACGCAGAAACAGCTGTACCAACAATATGAAGCCACTACCGCCCAGTGTGAAAATGGCGGAATCGTTTTTCGTTATGGCAGAGATGAAAATGGCGATGAAATAGCTCAAACAAGTGAAATGGGTGAAGACCTAGTTGCATCCAATATCGGTGATAGTCGCAATATTACTACCTTAGGGTTAGGTGAATCCCACAGCTGTGCTTTGTTTAATGATCAGCAAGTAAAATGCTGGGGAAGTAATTCAAGTGGCAAGCTAGGCCTGGGGGTTTTGAACACCGATGTTAATACCTATATAGGCGATGACAGCGCAGAACTAGGCGACGCACTACAAGCGGTAAACTTTGGTGCGGGGCGAAGTGCTAAGGCGCTAACCGTGAGCGATAGCTATAACTGTGCCATTTTAGATAACGACACTCTGAAGTGTTGGGGTAACAACAGTAATGGCAAACTGGGTTATGGCGATACAGAGTCTCGAGGCGGAAGCGCAGCAACCATTGGTGATAATTTACTCGCAGTCGATCTAGGTAAAGATACCGAAGGCCAAACCTATACTGTATTACAAGTCGCGGCAGGTTATGACCATACCTGCGTTATTGTGCACGACGGTAATGTTAAATGCTGGGGCTCTAATAACTATGGCGAACTAGGCTACGATGATGATAAATCTCGTGGTAGTGATGCCATTGATATGGGTGAAAATTTACCTGTCGTTGACCTAGGTACGGGCCGCAGTGCTACTAAAATTGCAACGGGTTATCACAGCAGCTGTGCGGTATTAGATGACCAATCATTAAAGTGTTGGGGCTATAACGGCGATGGACAAGCAGGCCAAGGCCATAATGATAGATATCTGGGTGATGGCGGTATTGAAAATTCTTATAACTACTGTAATGCCGAGGGTGAAGATAAAAAATCACGCCGCGTAGAGTTTGGGCCCAGTGGTAATTGTGCTGAAGGTGGCTTTTATATTGAAGTCGGTAACGATGATAATGGCAGTAGCATACTCGATGATTTAGAAGTCGATAACCAGCGAGAGTATTGCAATAATCCTGCACCTGCCCTGCAAACTATGGCCTTTCTGCAAACAGTTATTGCGGGTTCAGCTGAATGTGAATTTGGTGGAATCATACTCCACACAGGCGCAGACCACGGCGGTGATAATCTTCCAGGTAACGAAATGGGCGATGCCTTACCAGCCATCGACCTTGGAACGAGTCTTGTCATTAAAGATATCAACCAAAGTTATTACAATACTTGTGTGCAGTTTGTAGATGATAGTTTCAAATGCTGGGGTGACGATCGATACGCTGGCATTGGCTTAGAATTAGATACCAACTGGGGTGATGATCCTGGCGAAACCCCAGCGGCATTAGACAGCTCTGCCAACTTAGGTAGCCAGCGCACGCTAGTGCAAATGGCAGGTCGCGGATATCAGAACTGTACACTGCTTGATAACCACGATGTGAAGTGCCGAGGTTATAACGAATACGGCGAAGTTGGCGATCCAGATTTTTATAGCGATACCCTAGGTGATGGTTCACCAGGGCCAGAAATGGGCGATAATCTAAAACCGGTCTCTTTATACTAAATTATAAAAATAGGCCCGCAGGCAAAGTATGCGCCTGCGGCGAAAACTGCTTTAACTGCCGGTGAATCTTATCCCTTAAGTCTCCTGGGGCTTGGGTAGGAATTCGGCTTCTATCAGTGTCATAATTACTCTGCTGCCAATGCTGATTAAATCCCTCGGTATCTTCTGATTTATGCAATTGCCTAACTTCAGTCGATAGCTGTGCAATGGCTTTTACATCATTTTTCCAGCTAAACCGATTAAAGCCTCGATAATAAAAGTTCTCATCAATATAGCGATCACTTAATTGAATTAACTGCTGCATTAGCTGGTGGAGAAAATAATTAATATCGAGTTCAGGTACTAATAAACTCACATATTTTGTTTTTTTTAATTCAGCTAATAGTTCTGATGATTGCTTACTCGCATCAGATGTAAGGCACAACTCAATAAGATACTCGCCAGTAGGGCGAAGCATAAAACTTAGTAATTCAAATTGAAGTCCATCATAGCGAATATTTTTTAATACACTCTCTATTTCAAAACTGAATAAAGCTTGAGCTTGTAAGGGCGCGGGGTTGTTGGCTGGCTGTAAACGATCTTTGCTATTAGTAAGCAATGGCAAATCATGATGGTTATTAAAAGGCGTCGTTTTTTTATTCTGATAATCAAATCGAAATAGCTCGCGTATCTCATGTTCACGTGCTTTTTTTAACGCTAAGAAAACAGTTTGTATAATTTCAGACGATGGCAGTTGTGGCTCAACACGCCACTTACGTCCATACACCACTTTCTCTTGCCCGTTATCGCCAGACTTATAATTATCCACACCAATAATACCGACTTGCACATAAATACCGGATTCAGTATCAGTGCCAGCTTGGCTAGCAAAAATTGGATATCGAGGGTCAAAATCAATATCCAATAACAGCTGCTCAACAGACTGTAAGCTGTGTTGGTAGCTTAAATAATGCTGTGGAATACAGAACCGACCATCGGTCAGCTCCGCCTTCGGTGCATTGTCTAACGCCTTCTCGCCCGCGAGTAGTGTTTCAATATTTAACGTCATACAGTGTTACTTCTAATTTGCTTTCTATTGATCTGTTTTAATCTTCAGTTAACAGCCGTGTTTGGTTGTTCTTTTTTATACGGACGTACGAGCTTTTTGGTTTCAATTCGTTGTTTAAAAGATACCAAGGTTTCTGGTAGCGACGTATGCAGCTTCTTTTGCATCACCAGGCTGTGCATCATTTTACCGAACACACCAAAACGAATATCGTAGGCAAACTCTACTTCTAAGTGGGTCGTCTTTGAGTCGACTTCGGTTAACGTCCAGCGACTAACCGCATTATCCAATGGGCCTAAAGCCGATACGGTATAAGTGAAACCTTCGTCTTGTTTCCACTCAGTAATCACCTCATCAATATTGCCAAAGTCCGCAAGTTTACAGAAACGGGCAGCCCCCACTTCTTGATTCTTGTTACCTAAACCATGAGATTCGGAAACACCAGGAGCCCAGGTATACACATTATTGAAATCTTCTAAAACAGCCCAAACCTGATCTTTTGGTGCGTTTATCGTAATAACCGCATTAAAGCCATGTTGCTTATTCTGCTTCAAACTCGTTTTATGACTACTCATGATAAATCTCCTAAACTCAGGCTTTAGCCCGCAATAACTCAGAATGGAAACATCATCGCTTGCTTGATGATGAATATGACTCAGTCTAGAAGGCTTAGTTCACGATAGATATTAGCGAAGTCTGCAAGGCTGTGTTGCAAATATGCACCACTCAATTATGCTTTAATAAGGAGGTGCTTTGATAAAGAGGTACTTTGATAAAAGGGTGTTTCAATAACGCCCCGCATGGGTCTTGGACGAGGGTTAATACAATGTTGAATTGGGACGATTTGAAATTCTTCTTAGCGGTCAGTCGAGCAGGCTCGGTAAGAGCCGCCGCTGAAGAGCTGAAAGTTAATCATGCGACAGTATCGAGACGCATCAATAGCTTCGAAGGTTCACTCGGAGAGCGATTATTCGAACGAACCCCACAAGGGTATGTGCGCACCCGTTTAGGTGACGAGATATTCAACGAAGCCGCCTACCTTGAAGAACGACTCAGCAATGTCGAACGACGCATCATGGGGAATGACGAAGAACTTAGTGGTGAAGTGCGCGTGACCATGCCAGATTTAGTCGCCCAAGAATTGTTACTCGAAGGTTGTGCGGCATTTTGTAAACTTTACCCACAAGTCGAATTGGATATATTGGATTCTATAAAGCCATTGAATTTAGCGAACCGAGAAGCCGATGTCGCGTTTCGTATTGTCAAAGAGCCACCCGAATATTTAATCGGTCGAAAGCTCGTAGTTATGCATCGCGCTTGTTATATGGCAAAAAGTAATCTGCCATTACTAAAACAAGAAGGCTGGTTAGAACAACAAAACTGGATAGGCTGGACCGACAAACAACGCAAGCCCGTTGGACAAATTGCTCAAGAATATCCTCGCTTTTCTTCCAAACATAAAATCGCCAATGGCATGTTACAAGCGAAAGCGACCCGCTATGGAATGGGAATTGGAATACTGCCTTGCTTCGTCGGCGATATCGACCCTGAGCTTGTTCGTATACCGCCTTATACCAGCGAAGGGAAGTATGACTTATGGGTATTGAGTCATCCCGATCTGCGCAAGAATGCCAAAATACAAACGTTTGTGCGCTTTATGACGGAGTTTGTTCAGGGGAAAAAGGAATTGTTGGAAGGCAGGGAGTTTATTAAACCTTAGTTATTGGAAGGTTTTTTAGATATGGGACAGTGTCCCATTAGCTATTTTTGATTTTGTTAGTAATAGCTTGTAGTATCTTCTCAAATTAAGCAGGGACCTGCTAACGTCTTGAAGGTTAAAGGAAAAACCGATTATCCCCCGTTGTCCTAGATAGAATGTTATACGACATTTGTCCCATAAACGTATTGTTATACCTAAATAGGTTTGGATTATGAAATACCTAGCCTTAATTATGGCTATTCTTTCTTTGGAAGTTTTAGCAGCTTCAGACAATACTATTCCTGAAGTATTTCTTGGGAAATGGACATCTAACTTAGGTCAGTGCGATGCTGAATTTCCAGTAGATGTTTTTAAAATCAAGACTGATTCTATTATTTATTGGGAACGTAATAGTAAGGTTGTAACGAGCAAGTATGAAAAATCTATATTGACAGTTATCTTTATTGAAAGTGTTGAAGGTGATACTTTCAATATGATTGAGCGATTTGAATTGAAAGATAATGGTAATACTTTAACTCGATATGCAGAGCATGGTGACTTTGTCAGTTATCGGTGTAGCGAATAAGTATAACAATTAGTTGGTGTCCGCACCTTCGGTGCTGGGACGGTTAAACTTCACTCGTTCCTCGCTACGTATCACCGCCCCACAACAAAAGCGTTAGATTTACTATGAATATATACCGCAAATCAAAAGCCGACCATGAGAATCAAAGCTCTCTTACTTGCACACGAATGATAATATTTAGGTCACTTATAATATTACTAATTGCGTTACCTACATTTATTTGGGTGAACTGGAACATTATCCCTATGCTCAATAGGGTTGTAGCTAGTTTTATACCTCTAGAGAGACAGCTTTCTATACTAATATCAGATTCAACCTTAACGTTTTTTGGCTTTGCCATTTTCAATTATATTTCTATTAGACATTCAGGGGCTCCTTTTTACCTGCTACCAATTATTATCGGTTTTATATCTGGATTATCTGTACTGCAGGATAAAGAGTGGAATCTTATAGCCAGCTATCTACCTTACCCAGTATGGTATGAATTGTTATCGGTTTTTAATGCTTTGATAGCCGGCTTGGTTGTAAGCATATATTGGCAAAAATCTAACAAGAACAGGAAAAAGGACGCAGCTGTAAGCGTTATGCAGTATCGATAGTGAAAAATTGAACTTCGAAAATATATGAATAAGATAATCGATCAGATAAGAGAAATATCCGAGACTAAGGAAAGCGCAATGAGCTGTGGTGGAACTTACTCTGCGAACAATTTAAGAATATGTCTCTCATTGCTTCAAGAGTTAGAAAGTTACAAAGATCATTCGGAATATGAAAAAGTGCTTGATGCAGTACTAGTCACAAAAGATAACTTGCAATCTGCACTTATAAATCATAACTCTAATGAATTGAAGTTTATCGAATATAACCTTGAGACAGGCTTGCCAATAAAGCCTGAAAATAACAAAACGTTCGTTAGGACGCTTTCGCGCCCTACAACTTGGCGTTAAGTGGCATCTAATTATGAAAATAAAAGGAATCTCTCAAGTCATAATGGCTATTTTATGCCTATGTATTTCACTTTATGGGCTGGCGTGGATTTTTTCGTCTGCAAGTTTGGCAAGTGGTTATTGTGGCTCTGAGTTTTCATTGCTTCATCCAGAGTTTAGATGCAAACAACCTTATATTGCCCTTGCTATGTTTATAACTTTTTCTATAGGTTTTATATTGTTGAGTCGGAGCGGTATAAAAAACATTAATGATGCTAATAATCGCACTTAACAAGTTTGGGCACAATCGCCCTTCGGGCTGGACGCTAACGCGCTTGTGCCAAAGGCGTCAGTAGCGTATAGAGAAATCGAGTATGAATTGGAAATCAGAAAGAATATTGGAAGCTTTGGATGCGTGCGCAGAAGAGTTCACGTTTCCAGTTTTAGATAATGGATATGTCTATCTTGCTGCAACAAAAATGTCTGTTTACAGGTCTGATGAAGACTGGGCAATTGTAATTGAGGTATTCGGGTTTTCACCAAGGTCTGGTGATCCCGATGTTCAAATTTATACTTTTTCTAGCAAGCTGCACGACAGAGATCCTTCTTCAAATTATGTAACGGAAGAAGCGTACAAAAACTACCTGAATTCCAACGCTTATAATGAATCGCGATTTATTTATCCAATTTCGAATAATGAATGGCAAGATGAAGAGGAAATGGAGTATGTAAAGCTCGGTGCCAAATGCATACTTCGAGAAAGCGAGATTATCATTCCTGAACATGCTGCATTTCAATATGCCGGCATTGAGCTAGAAGAAGAAAACCCCCTTATATTTGAATTTTGTAGGCTCATAGCGGCGAAATATAAAGATCAAGTTCTATGCACAGAAGCTGAGCGTCGAGTTAGTGTTTCCCCAGAACTAGAGTTAGTTCTTCAACTCGATGATTGGAGGCATCCAGACGTTTCAGGAGACGAATTGCCAAGCTCATCAGAAGCGTTCAAGCTAATCGCTGAAATGCTAGAAACTGGTAATACGCAAGTCTACACACCTACTGAAAAACAAAACACACATTGGGAAAATTGGCCTGAAGCGGGTACGCTTTGATAATCGCGCCTAACAAAAGTAAGATATACGCAGTAATTAGCTTTATTATTTATTGTTTTTCAGTACTGTTTTTTGAATACTATGCAATAGAATATTACGCAAAATATACCGAAAAATACAATGTATTAAGTATCTTATTCTCTATGTTGCATCCCATCTTAGGCGCGGTTGTATTATCGTCTTTAATCTGGATGATTAAGCGTAACTCGTATTGGACTAAGTTAGTTTGGTCTGTAGTGTTTTTAAGTTTAGCTTTTTTAGTAGTGAATGTTTTTGCAACTTATTTAATGCATTGGTCAGTTAATAAATAATGCCATAACAAAATTTTGACACGTTTTCCGGCTAAAAAGACTCCCCATAAAGTAGAATAAAGCAGAGAAAATTAAACGGAATTTTGAGTGGCTTAGTTAACACCTCATGAATATGAAACCTCTATGTACAATTGCACTTTTCTGTCCACAGATAGCTTGGGCTGAAATTAGCACATGTTCTGGAACAACTTCCAATGATGGCCTTTCTCACGGGGTGAGGTTGCCGTGTCATATTACTTCTATAGCCTATTATTAAAGGAGTATTGCAATTGATATAGCTACTTAGCGTAGCCAGAGCAGTTGTTAATAGCATTTAGATACATTAGTAATCTACTTCGATTTTATTTGTAGGTATGACAGGTTACTAAATCATGTGTAGGAAGGTCCCTCATGTTTGAATGGCTGCAAATATTATTTTCGTCTGACGGTTTTATGCCTCATGGGCATTGTTATCTATGGAAACCGGAATTATTGATAATGCATGTGGGGTCAGATTTTGTAACTTTCCTCGCTTATGCCGCTATTCCTTTTGCATTAGCGTGGTTTGCCCGTAAACGAACAGATCTTCCTTTTAGTTGGGTCTTTGTATTGTTTAGTCTGTTTATTATTGCCTGTGGTTTTACCCATTTATTAGCAGTAGTGACGGTTTGGCAGCCGATTTATTGGTTAACCGCAGTGGTGAAAGTTATAACGGCGGTGGCTTCAGTTCTAACTGCCATTGTGTTGTTTCCCCTATTGCCCAAGGCATTAGCACTGCCCAGTCCTTCTATGCTACAAACGGCGAATGATGAGCTAACCCTCCAGATGGCGGAGCGTGTGCGAGTAGAAGCTGAGATCGTGGATAAAAATGCAGAATTACAGACGGTTAATGACGCATTAAATGAATCGCTAGATAATCTAAAAAAGATGCAGGAACAGTTAATTATCCAAGAGAAGATGGCCTCTCTAGGTGGGTTGGTCGCAGGTGTTGCCCATGAAATTAATACGCCTTTAGGCATTGGTGTGACAGCAACATCGTATATTAAAGATCAAACCGATGAACTAATTAAAATGAATGAAACGAGTCAATTAAGTAAGCGTAATTTTGATGATTTTCTTTTAGTTATTAAAGACAGTTCAGAGATGGTATTGAAAAGTTTATTGAGGGCGTCAACCTTGATTACCAGCTTTAAGCAAATTGCTGTAGATCAAAACCGAGAGGAAAAACAGAAGGTATTAATTAAGCAGAGTTTAGAAAATATATTAACCAGTTTAAGCCCTAAATTAAAACAAGCTCATCATAGTGTAATTATAAATTGTAGTAAGGAACTTCAGGTAACATGTTTTGCCGCTTCTTTAATGCAGGTATTTACCAACTTGGTATCTAATTCACTCTTACATGGATTTGATGATGGTGAAGCTGGCTGTATTACGATAGACATTGAAGAGCAGGGAAGTAAGGAGGTCTTGATTAAATATCATGATAATGGAAAGGGAATATCAGAGGAAAATAAAAATAAGATTTTCGATCCATTTTTTACAACTAAACGAAATCAAGGGGGCGTGGGCCTAGGCTTGCATGTGATTTATAACATGGTAACTCAGAATATGGGCGGATCTGTATCGGTTGAGAGTATGCCGGGAGAGGGGACAGCCTTCCTAATACTTTTACCCAATAGCTAGAATTCATATTGTGAAAGAACCACCCGAATATTTAATCGGGCGAAAACTCGAAGTCATACATCGTGCTTGTTTTAGTAATGGCAAAAAGTAATTTCCATTACTAAAACAAGAAGGCTGGTTAGAGCAACAAAACTGGATAGGCTGGACGGAATTAAGGTGAATTCTTGTGAAAAGTCGTCCGTAGTCGTATCTGGATTCTACATCTGATCTAAGTAAATGTTCTTTGATAACCAATTTGCATAAGCCTGTGTTGGTAGCGCTTTAATAAATTGTTATTCAGTGAATGTGCTCCTAATATTAAAGTAGGGCATAACTTAATATATTCTATTGTTGGCCCCCTCCTTACTTGCTGTTGGTGCCATCGTTGAAATTAGTCAATAAGATATCAACCCTTATTAGCATCGCATCTCTTGCCCCTGTGGCTTTAGTGCTCAGTTTTTCTCTGTGGACGCTTGAGCAGGAAAGGCAGCAATCTATTCTTGATAACCTTGTAATCCGTACTGAATTAGCCTCTGCTCATCTTTCTGATCGATACAGTGCCACACGGCGTGAGGTAGAGCTGTATGCGCAAATTCCACAGGTGAAAAACATGAATATGTTGCCTGTGTTGAACTTTTTGAAAAATGAAATTGATCGTCATAAGGGCCGCTATGAAAAATTCATCATTGGTGACCTAGAAGGAAATTTTTATAATACCAGTGGTGGTAACCCTGATCAGAATTTTCGCAGAACCTTTGATGATTCTTCGCCATTGGCGAAGCCTAAGCACATCCGTCAACGGGACTATTGGCAGAATACTGTTGGCGAAAATGATAAAAAACAGAATGTGTCGTACGTTTCAAACCCAATGGTTTCGTATACCACGGGAGCTAGGCAAGTTGTCATTGCGTCTTCTATCTTGGATTTACAGAATAATTTGCAAGGCATGATTGGTGTGTCTATTGATTGGAATAACGTCACCAAGTTAATGGAAGAGACTAAGGATTGGTATTTTTCTTCTTATGACTGGCAGCCTAAATTAACGTTGATCTCTGGCGATGGCGCTTATTGGTACCATTGGGATGAAGAGAAGTCGGTTAAATTGCGTAGAAATAAAGATGGTAGTTTGTTTCTTAATGACGATGGGCAAACTATTTCGCAGTCCTTTGGTATTTTGGATGAAAAAATCGAAGCCTTAGATAGCGCTTATGCCAATATGGAAAAGGGTAAAAGTGGTTATGTTGATTTTTTAGCTGAGGATGGAGAGCATCAGTATTTCTTTTATTCACCGGTTAAGAAAGCGAAGTACAGTATCGGTTTATTAGTATCTGAGGATGAATTGTTTGTATCAGATCTTCGTCTATTTGATGTGTTGTCTCTCATGGTCACCAGTGTGATTGCTGTGATCGTTTTGGTGATACTGTGGAGTGTTAAAAACCTGGTAGCACCCTTGAACCATTTATCGTTGCACTTACACAATCTAAGCCGAGGAAGATATAAGGAAGACCTCGTATTGGAAACAAAAGATGAGTTGGAAGATATTGCGAATACCTTGAATAATATGGCAAATGCGGTCTTAGTGAGAGAGCAAGAAATTCTTACGATCAATAAGGAACTCGAAGAACGGGTTGAGCAGCGTACTCATGAATTGTCCGAGGCCACCAAGAAATTTGAAGAACTGTCTTTACTTGATGAACTGACGAGTTTAGGAAATCGACGTGCGATGGAGGGCAGTTTTGAGGCGATTCATGCTCAATTCTTACGGGATAAGAATGCCTATGGCGTTATGCTAATCGATATCGATTTTTTCAAAAATTACAATGACTGTTATGGGCACTTAGAGGGGGATACTGTGTTGAAGCAAGTCTCGCAGTGCTTCAAAGAAACGATGCGAACCAGTGATTATATTTATCGTTATGGCGGAGAAGAGTTTGTGATCATTCTTCCCGGGGCTTCTATTGAAGACGTTAAGTTAGCGGCTGAAAGAATTTTAGACGCGGTGTCATCGATTAAGATAGCGCATAAAGATAGCCCTCTTGGAGTAATCAGTATCAGTATTGGGATTAGTTGTGTTGGAAATAATGTAATCAATTGGGCCAGTGTATTGAAGATCACCGATGAGGCGTTATATAAAGCTAAAGCAGAGGGGCGTAATCGAGTTGTGATTGGTCATCCCAATTGATTTTTTGATCTACTCTTCTCCTGCTGAAACAATTCCCAAAGCCTTTGTGCAACTGGCCCTACAGGCTCACCTTCCAGCCTAACAACCCGCAGTTCAATATTGGGGGGGGCGATGTCTCCTTCCACTTTTATAGGCGCCAGCAATCCCTGTGCAAGTTCATCCTTTATCAGGTGCTCGGGTAAGCTGCCCCAGCCCATGCCTTGCATGATGATTTCTTTTTTAGTTTGAAAATCATTCACTCGCCACTGATCACCGCCTTCAAGTACGCCGTAGGTAGTCGTGGAAGATGTACGTCCACTGATAATGACTTGGGAATAGTTTTTCATCACGGCTTTAGGCACTGCTTCATATTCCTGCAATAAAGGAGAGTCTGCTGCGATAACTGAAATAAAACGCAGATTCATAAAGTGTATGGATTCGAGTTTCTCATTATTTTTAATCCAAGGAATGATCAGGATCGAAGCTTGGCCGTTTTCCAATAAGTCCAACGGCCCCATGCCATTTTCTGAATACACTTCCAGTCGAGTGGCGGGAAACTCTTCCTTACATTGGCGGATGGTACTGATGATAGGCGCAACGGGAATGGCTGAAGTAAACGCAATACCGACTCGGGTCTCTTCGCCTGCTGCGAGTTGCGTTGCTAGGTTTTTAAACGATTGGGCCTGCTCTAATACCAACTTGGCTTTTTCGTACAGGGTCTTCCCTTGTGGCGTCAGCGTATTGCGATATTGGCCGCGATCAAATATCTGCAGGCCCAGCTCTTCTTCAAGGTTTTTGATGGCGACACTGATTGTCGGCTGAGTGCGATGCAGGTTTTCAGCCGCCGCTCTTAAGGAGCCACCTTCAACAATTGCTTGTAACGATCTCAGTTGTTCCAGTGTCATGGCTGCTCCGTGTTAATTAGTTAGATAAAACCTTACATCTTCTTAATTAATATCAAATTTAATTAGGTATTAGCTAATGATATCGTTTGTTTCATCTTAAGTGAATTCTATTATTGGACTTCTATTATTGTGAATAGGGCAGCGGGCAGATGAATATGCAAAAGCAGACAGATGTACTGATTATCGGTGGTGGTTTTGGCGGTGTTGCTACGGCTCAGAAGTTGGCCAAAAAGGGTGTTAGTGTCACCTTGGTGGATAGAAAGGATTATTTTGAAGTGACCTTTGCCATATTGCGTAACGTTACTGCTCCTAAAGCATTGGGTAATACCTCGCGTAAACTCTATCGTGATTTTATTGCTGGGGCTTTCATTCAGGGCAGTATTGAATCGATGAATGATAAAGAAGCTAAGCTCGCCAATGGTGATGTCATTCGTTTTAAGCAGGCGGTTATCGCTTCGGGCAGTCGTTATCCTTCGTTGCCGTTAGCAAAATCAAATTCCCGCTTTGATTATGCCGAGCGCAATCAAGAAATGTTGGACGAGCATGCTTTGCTTGCGGCTGCGAAATCGGTTTTGGTTATTGGTGGTGGTGCGGTAGGTGTCGAATTTGCGGGTGAGATTGCCAGTGCGTTTCCCGATAAAGAGATTACCTTGTCTCATTCTGGAGATGCGTTGCTAAATAATATGAAACCGAAGGCGCAGCGAAAAGCACTGGAGCAATTAACTGCCAAAGGCGTGATCGTGAAATTTAATAGCCGCTACAGAGAAGGTGATAAAAAGGCCGAGCTCGTTTATAGCTGCGTAGGCATGTTGCCTAATACCGAATTTTTACAGGCTGAACTTGCCGCTACGCTCAATGACAAGGGCTTGATAAAAGTCGATGATTTTATGAAAGTTAAAGGCTATGACAATTTATATGCGTTAGGAGATTGTGCTGCTCTGGATGATCATAAGCACGGTTATATTGCGACTGTGCAGGGCGGGATGTTGGCGGATGCCATTTTGAAATCAGCCAAAGGCAAAAAAGTGAAACCTTATAAAACCCCTCCGTTTGCGATTATTACGCCAACGGGTACCGATACCGGCGTAGCACAAATGCCGTTTGGTATATTCACCGCGAAGTTTTTGGTGAATCTAAAACAGAAAGACTTGGGCATTAGCAATATCTATAAAATGCTGGGTACTTCTGCTAATAAACTGGCAGAACCTTCATAAAAGATCTTGATTGGATATTAATTTTACGTAACTATTCACTGGTATTTACGATCTGTATCTCGGGCGGCCTTGGTTTGCTCGTGATGCCTCTGTCATTCTGTTATACCCGTTGCCATCGGTATTGAGAGGGTGATATGCCTTGCCAACGCCTGAAAGCTCGGCTGAAATTTCGGTCATCTTCATAACCTAAAAAATAACTGATTTCTTTAATGGTCATATCGGTATTAGTAAGATATGAAATAGCCAATGTCTGTTTAACATCTTCTAATATTTCACGATAAGAAGTTCCTTCGCTGATCAGCCTTCGGTGTAAGGTTCTTGGCGTCATATTGAACCACGAGGCCATAATTACTTGAGTTGGGAAGTTCTCACTATTGGCTAATATTTTTTGTTTAACTCTGCTTTTATAGGCACTTTCTTGGTTTAAACTTTTTAATTCTTGGGCGCATAAAATTTCTGCTTCTTTATACGCTGCTAGGTTTGCTAGAGGAATGGTTTCTAGCATTAATTCTTTTGGAATACTGATGCTGGCACAGGATGAATTAAACATCAGTTTGTAGTCTTTTAAGCTGTCATAAGTTTTTTCTTTATTATTGGCATAGGGAAAACTGATGGTGATGTGTTTTTTCAATTGCGGCATCAGCTGATCGAGTGCCGATTTAATGGCGACTAATATCGCTTCTAGAATAAGATTGCGTATTTCGTTTAAGGGAAGGTTTTCATTCAGCTCAATAAAGAACTGCTCGCCTTTGTATTGATTGTTGATGTTAATGAGAGGAAAGCGTAATGAAATATATTGCTCTAACAGTTGCGCTGCCGACTCTAGGTTTTCGCAGTTCATTAGGGCGTAGCCCAGAATACCATGGGATTGTAAGGTCAATCGGTGGCCCACCAATACGCCCAGCGCTGGGTTATTCGATAGTTCAATCGCTTTGACTACTAAGCTGTGCAGTGTGTCGTAACTGATCATTGCGTCCAGCATAGTATTGTCGATGCTTTGGTATGGGCTGCCTTGTAACCAACGTTTTTGATTGATACCAAAATCCGTCATGCATTCGGATATTGCGTGTAAGTAAACTCCTGGGATTTTTGCTTTGGTATGAATCATTTCGGCTGCCCATCAATTATTTGTACTTATGTTATTGATGGTTATCAGCATCCTTGAGTATTAAAGGGCTGTCAATATATGACCCTCTGTTGTCAATAAATGCCCCTTCCTTGTCAAATAATGACCCCTACTGTTTTCTTATCTGACTTTACACTGGGTTCACATAATAAAAAGGGGTCAACCTCATGCTTTCATTTATTAATTCTTTGATTTCAAAGAACAGCCCAGAAACGATGCAGGTAAATCAGCTCGCTATCTCTCTAGAGAAAAAAGAGACGGTACTAGGCGCTGCGCTGCGCAACGGCATTAACTTTCCTTATAGCTGTAAGGTGGGAGGCTGCGCTGAATGTAAGTGCAAGTTAACCAAGGGTAAAGTGAAAGAGTTTACCGATGCCAGTTATCTGTTATCTGCTGAAGAAGTTCAATCGGGTTATATCCTTGCGTGCCAAAGCGTGCCAAAAACAGCGGACGTTGAGATTGAAGTTGATTTAAGCCGCGCCAAGCAACGCCTTAATCGTGGCAAGGTGATTAGGCAGGAGAAGTTAACCCACGACATTACCCTGCTTGAACTTGAACTGGATGAAGCACCTATTTTTAAAGCGGGGCAATATGCCAAGCTAAGCCTTGAATGTTTGCCGAATATTACACGGGCTTATTCCTTTGCTTCAAAACCCAGTGCCGATAATACACGAGTCAGTTTTTTCATTCGCCATGTTCCCAATGGCGCTTTTTCTAGTGTTGTGCAACAAGAAAATCTAGTAAATACGAGTGTAGAGTTGCAAGGGCCCTTCGGAGAATTTTATTTACGTGATTCTTATAAACCAATGTTGATGATTGCCGGAGGCAGTGGTTTGGCGCCGATTGTTTCTATTTTAGAGCACGCTAAAGAAAAGGGCTGTCAGCGCCCTGTCACTGTTTTATTGGGTGCTCGCTCGCAAGTGGATGTATACGGGTTAAAAGAAATTGAGAAGATCGCTCAAGACTGGCCAGCATTATTTGAATTCGAACAAATACTATCGGAGGAGTCCAACGACTCTTCGTGGCAAGGCTTGAAGGGTTATATAGGTGATCACCTTACCACCTTTGCAAGATATAACTCGCAAGTGTATTTGTGTGGCCCACCGTTGATGATCGATGATTGTATGAAAAAATTAACGCAGATGGGCGTTTCTCCTGCAGAGATGTTCGCTGATCGCTTTGTTACAAACTAAAAATAATAAGGAACCTATTATGTTATTTAATTATGCAAAATATTTTTTATTTCATGCTATTGGCGCGTTAGCCTTGATCGCCATTATGGCCGGAGGAAGTTATATCTCGTTTGGTTTAATTGCCATTTTAGTGACGTATGTTCTTGGAGATGCATTGGCAGGAGACGATGTAGCGACTCCTGAATTTAAAAAGCCTGGCATTCTTACGTTTCAGTTATGGTTGGCGTTGCCATTATTGTCTCTCGTGGTATTTACGTCCATCTGGAGTGTGAGTTCAGGAGATGTGCTGGGCTTCGGTCAATACCTATCGACGGTCACGGGTTATGATTTGCTCGCTCAGCGTGAGGCAACGAGTTCTATTAATCATGTATCTGCTTTAATTATTACCGGTTTGATGATTGGTATGATGGGGACAATTACCGCTCATGAATTAACCCACCGCACTTGGGATCCGATTTCTATGTCGGTTGGTCGTTGGTTATTAGCCTTTAGTTTTGACACAATTTTCTCTATCGAGCATGTATATGGACATCACCGTTATGTTTCTACAATTAATGACCCTGCGACAGCACCACGGGGACGTAATGTGTATTCTCATATTTTAGCGTCAACGATTAGAGGTAATGTCAGTGCCTGGAATTTAGAACGTGATCGCTTAGCGAAATTTGGTAAAGGGGTGCTGTCATTTTCTAACGGTGTTATTCGGGGGCATATGATGAGTGTGGCATTAATCGTATTAGCCTATTTTATCGGTGGTTTTGTCGGCGCTTTATTTTTCACCGCGTGTGCACTGTTTGGTAAATCGTTATTAGAAATTGTAAATTTTATGGAGCACTATGGCATGGTGCGTAACCCTAAGGTGCCCGTACAGCCTAGGCATTCTTGGAATACTAATAAGCGCATCAGTTCGTGGGCTATGTTTAATCTAACTCGCCATTCGCATCATCACGCTGACGGTAATGTACCTTATCAAGATCTACGTCCGTATGAGGGTGCACCTATGATGATTAATGGCTATTTAACCACCATTCTTGTCGCCCTTGTTCCTCCACTATGGAATCACTTGATGGTGCCTAAAGTGCTAGCATGGGATGCTCAATATGCGTCAAAGGAGGAATTGGTTTTAGCTAAAGAAGCTAATTTAATATCGGGTGTTCCTGATTTTGTAAAAGCGGCGGAATCGCCCTTATATAATTAAATTTAGTTTAAGTCGTTATGATGCATATTAGATTAGTCGTTGACATAAATTAATCTAATTGTCAGGATGAAGAAATGAATATAGATCTTACGCAAACAACATCTCGAATTATCATCATTCCTTAGGAATGGTGGGATTTTTGATGCGTATTATTTAATCAAACCCGCCCTAGAGGCGGGTTTTTTGTATCTGCTTCTTGGGTTTACTTTTAGTAAGTGGAGGCAATATGAAAAAAATAGCAGTATTTGGTAAGCCCGGCAGTGGCAAGTCCACTATGAGTAAACAATTGGCATTAACGACGGGTATACCTTTGCACCCATTGGATTCAATTGTGTATCAGAACAATGGTGACTTGGTTGATCGAAAGACGTTCGATGAGGCGCATGACCGTATGCTCTCAAGCGATAGTTGGATCATTGAAGGCTTCGGCCCAATGGGCCCATTTAACCAACGCTTAGCTGCGGCAGATACCTTGGTTTATATTGACTTACCTTATGTGGTTAGTTATTGGTTGGTGACCAAGCGATTGTTAAAAGGTTTGTTTGTTACACCCGAAGGTTGGCCAGAGGGCAGTTCCATTTTAAAGGGTACGTTGGCAAGTTATAAAACCTTAAGACTTTGTCCACAATTCTGGAACGATGATTTCCGGCAGAAGCTAGAGCAATACTCTGCGAATAAATCGTTATATGTGATACGTTCGTTGTCTGAATTGAATAGATTGAGCAGCACTCTCTCAGAAAATTAAGTCACGGATAATTAATTATGCCTAAAGTGATTGCAACCGAACTGCCGAGTGATGCTTTATCCACGAGCTATCAAGAACAAGGCGCTTTTGTTGATTGTTATTATATGGATATCGCAAAAGATATTAGCTTGGAACAATATATTCAGGCTTTTTATACGACGACATTGTTCAAACTAGAACGCTCCCTTTTATCACTAGCGACGTTTAAGCGTACTAAGGATGTTGAAGCTGTTGAACTGTCGTTGGGGAAATCTGACCAGTATTCTATTTGGACGGTTGAAGGGCGGGAATCCAATCAGATTATGCTGCGAGACTTTACCGGCAATACACGCTCTTGGCTGATGGTACAAAAGCCTAATGAGAATCAGATGGGTACACGCCTTTATTTTGGCTCAGTGGTTGTGCCTAAAAGTGTATCAAAGAATGGGCAAGGCTCATTCGGGGTATTGTTTCATTTGTTGGATAAGTTTCATGAGGTTTATAGCCGGGCATTATTAAATGCTGCGTATAGGAAGTTATTACGTTAGTCGGGTATTTGGTGAGGCGTATCGCTACCTGAAGATTGAGGGGTAACCTAATAAGAGCCAAGCTGCGGCAATGTTTTAAACGCTGAGAAGCTAAGGGGACATTGATAAATGGAAAGGTGCTATTTAGTGACTATGGTGACATTAATTCTTCACAAAATTAATGCCGCTATCAATATTGTTGTTAGCCGTCTGTTTGTCGAGTTCCCTATACCGGTTAATACAAACCTGTAAAATACATTTAAAGAAAAGTGCCTAGCCACGGCATTAAGAAAATAACGGAGTAATATGAGAGATGAATGAAATACTGGCCTTTACACTAATATCGCTACTTCTGGTGATATCACCCGGGCCTAATAGTGTTCTTATTTTAAAAACGGTGAGTGGTCGAGGATGTCAGTCGGGAGTAGAAAATATCTTTGGACTGGTATTAGCTACCTTTGTTCATGGTGCGCTCTCTATCTTAGGATTGTCTGCATTAATACTTCAATCAGCTGAGCTGTTTATGTTGATTAAGCTTGCTGGTGCTGCTTATTTGTTCTATCTAGGTGCTAAAACTATTTACGGAACATTAAAATCTAAAGAGAGCACGGTTAAATCTTCAGATGTTGAGGAAAAAAATACAGATAATAGATTTCATAAAAATTTCATTGAAGGTTTCTTTACTCAGATATTAAACCCAAAAGTCTCTATGTTTTATTTAGCCGCTTTTCCACAATTTATCGATTTTGGCGGTAGTAGCTATCTTCCTGCCTTTGTTCTTGTATCTATTCATGCGTCCATTATTTTCTTCTGGTTTTTGGGACTGTCAGTTTTTATCTCTAAGGTTAAATCGATCGCCAGTAATCATAGGTTGGGGTTGTGGGTACAGCGATTTAGCGGTGGGGTGTTGATTTTCTTTAGCGGTTTGCTTGTTTCTCAGGAAGTAGAGCATTAATTAGATAGCATTCAATTGAATTTCAGTTGTATTCGTCACTATTTAACAAGAAAAATGTACACGTGAGTAATCATTATCAAGGCAGTCATTTATGTGGTGGCGTTCAACTTGAAATCACGAAATTTAATTCTAAGGCTGCAAGCTGCCACTGCATAAAGCCAATGGGTGTGTGATTGACGATCAGTTATCAACATTTGGTGAGGGGCGGTGAGAAAATTTCTCACCGCTAGGCTTTAAAAATCAGTAGCGTACTTCTCCCTGCTCTATTTGTTGCTGAAGTTCTGCGTTTAACGGCACATATTTATCTGCTTTAGGTAAGCGCACAAATATAGGGCTATCCGCTTTATCCAAGTCGAATCCCATGTTTTTCAACGGTGTTTTCATATGTTTAAACGTTCCGGTAACGGTAACGTCTTGGTTAATGCGCAAGAATACGGGGATGGCATATTCTGGAGTTGTTTCTTTTATTTGCGAGACAAAATTAGTAAAGCAAAAGTCATCCACTGTGCCGTTTAACTTCAGACTAGCCATTCCTGCACGACCATTGGTATTCGGGATTTCTACACCGTAAACAATGGCTTCAGTTACATTGTTTACATCTTCTAGCAGTGATTCGACCTCCGTCGTCGAAACGTTCTCGCCTTTCCAGCGGAAAGTATCTCCGGTGCGGTCGACAAACTGGGCGTGGCGAAATCCCATGTTAAGCATGATGTCTCCGGTATTAAACCAGCGATCTTCTTTTTTAAAGGCGCCTTCAAAAATAACGGCTTTGGTTTTCTTTGGGTCGGTATAACCATGGAAAGGGCTTTTAGGCGTGATCTCACCAATCAATAATCCAGACTCTCCTTTTTTTACCTTAATCATGCGCCCTTTGTTATCGAGAACGGGCTGTTCGCTTTCTCGGTCGTATTTAACAATGGCAAAGGGCAGAGGGCTTACCCCCACCGTTTCGTCAAAATTGAATAGGTTGGTAAAAGCAATATTACCTTCACTTGAGGCATAAAATTCCATGATGGTTGGAATATTAAAACGCTGCTTAAATGTTTTCCAAATCGCAGGGCGAATGCCATTGCCTACAATAATGCGGACGCTGTGATCGGTATCGTTTGCTTTTTCTGGCTGATCTAATAGATAACGACACACTTCCCCGACATAACCAAACGAGGTGGCAGAGAACTTTCGAATGTCATCCCAAAAATTAGAGGCACTGAATTTTCTCGCCATAATAATAGCGGCGCCATTCGGAATAGCGGATGCCCAACAAACGCCTAACGCCGTAGCGTGATAAAACGGCAGCGGAACGTATAGGCGGTCATCGCTTTGCAAGCGCATGGCGACTAAGCCAAAGTTCGCTATAAGCTTCATAAAGCGGCCATGGTTAAATATCACGGCTTTGGGTAATCCTGTTGTACCAGAGGTGTATATGTAAAAGCAGGGATCTTCTGGCTTTATGTTATTGCTTAAGCCTGGATTGACACTGGCTTGAGTTTGAATTAATTCGGCAAGGTTTTCCCAGCCTTTAGGTACCGTGCTTGGAGTAGCGGAATCGGTGCTTTCTTTGAGAGTATCACTTTCTTGAAGAGTATCGCCGTCACTGAAATAAAAATGATTTTTCAGCTGACATTGGTCACGGATTTTATCGAAACCGCTATGGCACTCTTCACCCGCGATGATGCACTTAGGCTCTACTATATTAATGCTATGCGCTAAAATCTTGCCCTTTTGTGCGGTATTCAGCATGGCGCTTACGGCACCAATTTTTGCACAAGCCAGCACGCTGACTAATAGTTCTGGGCGGTTATCTAATAGAATCGCAATACTATCGCCTTTTTCAACACCTCTGCTTAATAGCAGTTGGGCAATGCGGTTGGCCCAGCTATCCATCTGCTGGTAGCTAATGGAACGGCCTTCACTGATTACGGCGGGCCTGTTTGGATATTTCTTCACCGCTTCTTCAAACGATAACGCAATGCCCACAGATTTCGTTAAATCTGTGCTTGTCGCCATGCGAATGCCCTTAATTAAACTGGGCAAAGACAATAAAAGGTTTGGCAACCGTCTTACGAATTGTCCGGTTGATATCAGGTTTGTTTGATTCATGGGCCAGGATCCGCTTTTTATTATTGTGGTTATTTACTGTGTTTATAGAGCCGTTACTAAGAAACTATACGGTGTAAAGTTACGCCCGGAGGTGTACTATTGTCAACCTGAATATTCATGAGGATTCTTTTTTTGTGTTTTGTGACCGTTGTCTTACAGGCTGATAGATTTTCTTTGAAAGATGACTATTAGATAGTTAATGATATAAATAATTAATAGCTACCATGTCAGTAGTTGCTTGATGTAAAATTCTTTATCGTCCAATTTATATGAATGGAATCTTTTATGAACGTCAAAGCTATTGCCATCACCGCATTGGTTACCTGTGTTACGGCTTGTGGTGGTACTTCTTCAGACCCAACACCTACGCTAAGTATTAATTCAGCTTTAAATAGTCAAACCTTAGAAGGTATTTGGCTTATCCAATCGAAGCAAGTAGGCCGTTATAGTAGGCCGGCAGTTGATACCCATATTGAGTCGGTAAAATCTGCCCAGCAGTTTGTCGTGATCGAAGAGCAAGTCGATGGCCGCTATTCTATGCCTGAGTGTGCTCTCGACTTATTTAGCGATGGCCAAAATATTTCACTCAATACCGAAAATATTAAAAACATAGAAATCGATGTATCGAGTACTCGTTCATTTTCAGAAAATAATGAAGAGACCTCTCGCCTTAAATTATCCTTTGAAGACAATCTGAAGTTTACCGGTACCATCGATGTGGTTAAGAAAGATACTTCGCCTAATTTCGAATCAACTGATGAGCGCTATGCGAGTATTTCGGCAGTTAAGGTTAGTGATAGCCTGAACTTTGAATTGGCAGAGGAGCTTTCAGTTGCTCTGAATATTAATTTTAATAATCTAGCTGAGTTGACTCTAACGGATCTGGATCCTGCTGTTTCTTGTTTGGCGGTTTCTTCTGCTAACTATGTGGGATTGCAACTCGGGTTAAACATCTCAATTGATCAAGAAAATGTGCTTATTTCAAATACAGCGGGTAATGAAGTTAGCTTTCAGCTTGATACTGGTAATATGGGTTCTGAGGTAATAAGGCACGAGAGTTATTTGTCAACATTCGCCAATGTTCAAAGTGCAGGTGTTCCTAGTTGCGCAGCAAATACTGAAGACTGTGCTCTTGCCAGCCACTTAATATTAACTCAAAGTTCGAGCGTTAATGGTATTACCGCAAGTACTGAAGCCAGTAATGAAGATGACGATTCATTAGCTGTAAATTTATCGGTTGAGGTTAAAGAATAATAAGGCAGACGAAGATATGAAAGATAATAATCCTACTTATAAAAGCTGGGAGTATTGAATACAGGGCGAATTGCATAAGTACTGATTAATAACTTATGCAATTCATCATGCAGCACCTTATGCAGCACCTTATGCAGATCCTCATGTATATCTTCATATAATAGTTTATACGATACTTATGATTTAATGAGCATTCGCTGCAGCAGTTGTTCCTATTTTCTGTATTCCTTTCTTCACATATTGCCAGACAATCAAGCCGGCTAAAATAATGGCCGCCGCGGTATAGATCATTGAAGTCATATCACTGTGTTGGCCATGGCTCACTTCTATGGTTAGCTGGAAATACTCCACCGCCCAATCCAGTGCTAAACCCGATGCCAATGCGGTGGCGATAACACCCACCAAATATCCCATCAGTGAGCGAACCCCTAGTTCATTTTTAACTACCATTAGCGTGGCAATATTAGTCGCAGGCCCGGTTAGCATAAATACCAAAGCAGCACCGGGAGAAATCCCCGATAACATCAAGCCTGCAGCGACAGGTGTTGAGGCCGTCGCACAAATATACATAGGAATAGAGATCAGAACGGTCAGCAGCATGGCAAAAATACCATTACCGTATTCAGTTAATAAAGAAGGAGGTACAAAGGTTTGTATCAACGCAGCAAAACTAATACCGACCAGGAGCCAGCCCATAAAGTCGGATAGTAATTTTCCGTAGCCATAGATCACAGCACTTTTCATTTTCTGAGCAATACTTAATTCTTTCTTTTTACCGCCACAGCAGCTGTGCACTGCTTCTTTTTCTTTAGCATCTTCTATCGGCGGAGTTTCTGTGTCCCACAAGCGCACAAGAGAACCCGCAGCAATGGCAGATAGAATGGCAGAGATAGGCCTAGCAATTGCCATCACCGGGCCCATAAGTGCCAAGGTGACACCAATAGAATCGACTCCGGTTTCGGGTGTCGCAACCATAAAACTTGCGGTACTGGCTTTACTCGCTCCAGCACGACGAATACCAATGGCCGTTGGGATAACAGAGCAAGAGCATAAAGGTAGGGGAGTACCAATGATAGCGGCAGTCACGACGGAACTGCGCTCGCCTAAAAATTTGGTTATCCAGCTATCGGGAACCAGCATGCGGATAATGCCTGCGAGCAATAAGCCTAGTAGCAGGTAAGGCGCAGACTCAGTGAAGAGCAGTATAAAGTTATCGAGTAATGCCATCATGTTAGTGACTCCACTATTGACTAATAATTACGATTTTAATCATCAGTATTTGTTTTTGTTATCCGTATATTAATCGTGTGTGTGACACACAGGTCAAGGATAGAAGTTTAAATTATTATATAGAAAGGATAGCCAGTTTATTCAAGTTATAGTCTAGCGACCTTGTTAGCCTGTAAATCAAACGAAGTCTAGCTATACAGAGCTTCGCTACTTTGATTCTTTGATTGTTAATAGGGCGCGAGATAATGATGAAAAATAAATTAAGAGATGCGTTTAACTATGAAATGCAGTTGGCTAAAACTTTATTCGAAGAAGAAAGCTACAGCCTCTGTTATATCCATTTAGAACGGGCTCATATCCTAGGGCAAAGAAATTATATACCCCATGTAAAAAGCCATTACTGGATGTTTAGAGTGGGTATTAAAGAAAGTGATGTTCGAGAAACATTAGGTCAGGTAACTCGCATGATTATGAGTATCTTCTCTGTCATCAATCTAGTCCCTCTGGGTAATACGGGGCGAGCGCGGATCAGTCCGATTAAACCTATGCCTATCCCGGCTGATCTTGTTCAATATTTCGAATAAATAAGGGGGTTCATGTGATGGTTAAGAACCTTATTTGGGGTTTGCTAGCAGTCCTGTTGCTGATCGCGCTTTCTTTGGCTGGATATATAGTCTTTTTTTTTCAACCAGGTCTGATCGAAGTTGAGCGTCAATGGCAATCTAAACAGCCCAGTAAGTTATTGAATATTGGCAGTACTAAGACGTTGTCGATATTACCCTTAGTTAATTGGAATACTTTAGATTCACGATTTAAAGGAGAGGCGGGTGTTTCCTATTTAATTAAAACCGATCAGCAGACGATATTATTTGATGTCGGTTTTAATGTTCAGCGCGAGTCACCTTCGCCATTGCAGCACAATATGGCTGAGCTAGGGATAGCGCTTAACGAAATCGACACTCTATTTTTGAGCCATCATCATTTAGATCATAGTGGCGGTCAAAGCTGGGTGAACAAAAATACGTTTTCATTGGGCAATGAACAAGTCGATTTAACGGGGACGAAAATATTCTCACCGGTTGCCATTGAATACCCTAATGTCGATGTACAGGTAATTCCTGATGCTAGCATTGTCGGCCCAGGGCTTGCCAGTATTGGCGCAATCTCAAGGCAGCTATTCATGGGAAGAATCGCTGAGCAAGCCTTAGCGATTAATGTGGAAGGCAAAGGCTTAGTCTTAATTGTGGGTTGTGGTCACCAAACCTTAGCTAAAATACTGCAACGGACCGCACAAGTATTCGATCAACCACTTTATGGTTTAGTCGGTGATTTACATTACCCCGTTCCAGAAGGCAGGCTTGAATTATTAGGTTTCAACTTACAACGGATTTTTGCTTCAGGATCAGGTCCGTTTCAGCCGATAGAGCAAGAGGCAATCAATACTGAAATGGCCATGCTGAAAGAACTTCAGCCGTCATTAGTGGCTCTTGGCAGTCACGATACCAGTGACCAAGTAATACATGATTTTAGCCAAGTATTTGGTGATGCGTACCGATATGTGAAAGTGGGTGAATGGATCAATATAGATAACAAGTGATAAAACTGTCGAAAGCGCCAATCGAAAAATTATTAATATTTGCGCTAATAGGGCTACACGCCACTGAATTGATCAATAAACGTTCATTTTTTATATATCGTCCGAGAAAAAAATTGAACCTTTTTAAGCTTCAAAGGGCTCTCAGACTATATATTCTCATTTTTGACTGTATACTATACACAGTAGGTTTAGCTAGTTTCTCTCATTTAGCCTTCGCAGTAATGTGAAGGGCCCATTCTATGGGCCTTTGAGGGGAGTTAACATTATATAACCTAGTATTCGAACTGGTGAATTCGGGTACAAACTTCATATTTCACCAACTATCAAAGAGTAAAGAACATGAGTAAAGGTATCGTTAAGTGGTTTAATGCCGATAAAGGTTTCGGTTTTATTACACCTGAAGATGGCAGCAAGGATCTTTTTGTACACCATTCAGAAATCCAAGCTGGTGGCGGTTACGCTACTTTGAACGACGGCCAAGCGGTTGAGTTCGAAATTGGCGAAGGTCAGAAAGGCCCTTGTGCAAATAAAGTTGTAGCTATCTAAGCTTCATCTTTCGCATGTGAAGCAGTTGGTCGGTTCGCCGCCACTGCTTTATGCGTTAAATCCTCTCCCGTTTTAATCTCTTCTTCGTCATCGCAGCAATTCTTAGCCTACTCAAGGCAGCTTATTAGTACACACCAATCAATATCTATACATTCTCAAGACATTTATCAATACTCTTTTGATGAACAATATCGCGTTCGAAAACATCTCAATAGCTGTAATTCTCTCTAGTAAACTTATGATCAAAGTATCAAAATACAACCTCGTTCAGAATTTAATGATAATGACTCATCAATTATGAGCTTATTGTTGCAACATCAGAATTAGTATCAGGATCAGATTGGGATAAGCTATGTCGAGACTTAAAGTGGTTACATTAGAGCTGGCCAATATAGCCATCTTTCTTCTCTTTAGTCGGTGGTTTGCATGCAATGAATATTAAGTTTATTGCCATCGAGATCGCGGAAGTAAGCGGCATAAAAACCTGAATCCCCCCGTGGCCCTGGCTTACCTTCATCGATTGCTCCTAAGGTGATTGCTTGCTTATAAATAGCATCTACTTGGGCTTGGTTCTTTGCCAGTAATCCAATCATTACACCATTACCAACGGTTGCAGCTTGACCATTTTCCGGGGTATGGATTGAAAACATTGGAGCATTATCAGCATTAACCCAGGCAATAAAATCGTCGGCTTGCATCGCTCTATTGGCACCAAGGCTAGTAAATAGTGGATCATAAAAATTCGCAGAGCGTTCGATGTTATCTGTTCCAACTGTGGTATATCCAATCATTATCATTAATCCTATTTGTGTTTAAGGCGACACTGCTACAGGCAGTGCTTGTCGTCGTGTTGTATTACTTAGCTAGAATAGGTATTTGCATATATGAAGGCAATCTGTAAATATGACAATCAGATTGTCATTATTGCAAATGGAAAGTTCTCTTGGATTGGAATGCACTGAAGGTCTTTTTAGCCATCGCTGAAAAGCAAAATTTAGTAGATGCTGCAGAATCACTAAGCATGAGTCACTCAACTATTTATCGACGCTTGAATGATTTTGAAGAGCAGGTCGGACGTTTGTTTGAGCGCTTAAATGGTCGCTATGAATTAACCGAACTTGGGGAGAAAATGTTGATGCACGCTCGCATCATCAGTCACTCGTTCGATGATATTGATCGTCAGCTTGCTGGCCAAGATACTCAGCCAAAAGGCATTGTGAGAATTACCGCGCCGAGCAGTTTTTCTTATAATGAATTACCGCTGCATCTGGCAACATTTAATCAGCGTTACCCAGAAATCAAATTAGAACTCCTAGTTACTCCGCTCGAATTGAATATGAGTAATCGACAAGCCGATATCGCATTACGGGTTACGTCTACGCCACCGGAGTATTTGGTGGGCCGAGAAATTCGTCGTATCAAGTGGGGTGTTTATGCGAACGCTGATTATATTAATGAATTTGGTAAACCTGACAGTTTAAAAGAGCTAAGCCAGCATAAATTGATTGGCGCTGCAGGATCATTAGCGAATCATCCCACCTTTATCTGGCAAGAAAAAAACTTAGCGAGCACTATTGGCCCACGCACAGATGATTTGGTGGCGATGGCTTGCTTGGCCAATAATGCATACGGGTTAGCAATTCTGCCCGATGATTTGAAGCAACCTGGGCTGGTGCGACTATTCACTTTTGAACCGGCGAAAGAAAATCAATTATGGATATTAACTCACCCCGATCTGCGCAAAGTCGAAAGAATTAAATTGGTGATGAAGTTTTTAACGGATGCGCTTGCTTAGGCTGAAAACGAGAATTAAATAGAGTTATCAGTTCTGTATTAACTCTATTTTATATCCGTCTGGATCTTCAATAAAGGCAATGGTATCGCTGTGGCCCGTTTCTTCTGCAGCGTAATTCATTTTCCCAGGAGCGCGTGAAATTGTAATTCCCTGTTTGGCTAAACGATCACATAGGCCATAAAGGTCTTCAACTGCAAGTGCGATATGTCCATAGCGAGAACCATGTCGATACGGCTCAGTATCCCAGTTATAGGTTAGTTCAATGGATGGGTGATTAACGGAATCACCGTATCCCATAAAGACTAATGTGAAACGTCCTTTGGTATATGTTTCACGAGAAAATACCTTCATACCTAGTGCATTTTCATAAAAACTAACAGAGCGATCTAAATCCACAACCCGCAACATAGTATGTAATATTCTAGACGGAATCGTTTTCTTCTCTTTGAATATATCATTGCCAGTTTCTTTGTTTAGTTCTTGCCTCATCGTCATTACGCCTTTTAAAATTTTCACTTAAAAAGTGAGAGGAACAGCTCATTACAAGTACACCTCTCATCTTAAAACTATTTGTTGAAGAATTTAGGAGTTATTACACATAAAACGGTGAGTTCATTTCGCGGCTAGCTTCTTCGACGATACTGGCGTCAAATACGCGGGTAGTGAATGCCGCATTAAGTTGCTTCGCTTCTTGTGGGAAATAATCGATGGCAAACTTCTTAGCGTTCTCAATGGTATCAAAAGCATAAAGTCCACCCGGTGTACCTGTGTGCAAACCGCTTAACCAAGTTTTAGCTAAAATCCCTTCTTGCTGTTTAAGCACAGGGTTCAGTTCGCGCCACGGGGCGTTATCAAAGGGCAGTGCGCTTACCTGAACTTCGGTATAAACATAGGCACCGGGCTGCTGTTTATTCTTGGCTCCAAAATGTACTGAGTCCATTGCTTTACTGGCTTCTTTAACGGCCACTGCATCAAAGATTAATGTGCGTTGTGCAACACCCAGGCTACGCGCTTCGCTGGGGAAATATTCGGTAACAAATTTTTGTGCATTCTCAATGGAATCAAACGTATAAAACCCACCGACTGACAAATCATCAACACCTGATAACCAAGTTTTATTTAAAATTCCAGGTTGTTGTTTCAGTGCTTTATTAATCTCTTTCCAAGGTGCTTGTGCAAAAGGAACGGATGCTTGAATTTCGGTATAAACAAATGCTTTCATGGTGACTCTCCAGATTTTTATTTCAATCAATAAAAATTATTAGGTTAATTAATCGCTTCTTGGTTAAGCCGTTGATCAAGTCTGATTGATCTTGCTTAGCAGGAATTACGTTTATAATAGCGGTGCGGTTCTGTGTGGTAAACGCGCCTGAAAGCACATATAGTGTGCAGGTATGCACAGCTTGGGGTAGCCTCATTTTGCCGATGAAACAGAAGCCAATAAACAAGACATTACAAGACAGTATCAACTGGAACGACCTACGCTATGTCTTGGCGTTAGCCCGTGAAGGCTCGATGAGTGGAGCAGGGCGTGCATTATCGGTAGAACATACAACTGTCGCTCGGCGTATTAGTGCATTGGAAAAGCAGTTAGGCAGCCGGCTATTCGATCGTTTGCCCAATGGCTACGTAATGACTCAGGTGGCAGAAAAGCTATACCCCCATGCCGTTTCTATGGAGGAGTTGATCCAAGTAGCCGATCGAGCAGTCTTTGGTATGGATGCACAGCTCAGTGGTAATTTAAAACTGACCGCCAGCTACGATGTCTTTAGCCGATTAATCACGCCCAAAATAGAACCCTTTACCGAGCAATATCCTGGCATTGTATTAGAGCTACTTAGTTCTACCAGTTTGGCTGATCTATCCGGTCGCCAAGCTGATATTGCCGTGCGACTCAGTCCTAATCCCCCTGATTATTTGATTGGTCGCAAAGTATTACCACTCGCGCATGGAATTTATGCCAGTGCTAAATACCTGAAGAAAAAACGTGATATTGATTCGCTGGTATTGTGGGAGCATGAGCATAAAACACCTGATTGGGTCGCAGATCATTTTCCACAAGCGCGCATCGGCATTAGAGCGAATGAAGTATTAAGTATGATGGAGTCGATTCGGAATCACTTAGGTATCGGCAGGCTGCCTTGTTACATCGGTGATTCAGAACCGAGCTTACGTCGTCTTGATCTCAGCCTAACGCCCTCTACTTGGGGAGTATGGGTATTGAGCCATGTAGATTTGCGCTCGACAGCGCGGGTGCGTGTCTGTCGAGAGTTCTTGATGGGGGTCATCGAAGAGCAAAAGGATTTAATAGAAGGCTTAAAGTCGCACTATTATTAAGAGAGTATTAATGCGCCTTTAGTGAGCTCTAGTTTCTTCCCGCCATTACGCCGCCATCGATATCCCAAATAGCGCCCGTTACCCAGCTGGTATCATCACTCAATAGAAAGGTGATGGTGCTGGCAATTTCCTGTGCTTGGCCAATGCGACCAATAGGATGAAAATCATTAAAGCCTGCTAAAGCTTCATCCATTTCGCTAGGATCAATAAACGCTTCATAGATCGGTGTTTTCACGACTGCAGGTGCAACGGCGTTCACCCGGATATTAAACTCAGCTAGCTCCATTGCCATATGCTGAGTCAGAGCGTGCAAACCTGCCTTAGCCATTGAATACGCCGACGAAGGCGTCGCTTTAATCGCCTGATGCCCCCACATAGAACCAATATTTACAATATTGCCACCTTGCTTATGGCTGATCATGTTTTGCGCGACGGCCTGTGAAATAACAAAAGTAGCTTTGTTCAATTCTAGATAAGTATCGTAGTCATCAGTGCTGTGTTCGATAAAAGGTTTAGGGCTGAAGTAGCCCGCTGCGTTCACCAAATAGCTGATCTCTGTCTCGGTGCTATTAATCAAAGCCAGCAACTTTTTCACACTCTCGTTGTTATAAAGGTTGGTTTGAAAACCAATTACTTTATTACTCGTAGTCATCGATTCTAATTCTGTTACAGCACGCTTCAGTTTATCTTCATTATTACCGACAACGATAACATCAAGATTATTCTCTAGTAGGCGCTTGGCTGTTTCGAAGCCCATGCCGCTGGTGCCACCAATAATTAATGCCGTGCCCGTATGATTAAAATTCATTATCTTTTCCTAGTGTGATTATTCGTATATTTATGTGTACGAAGTTTGATTGAACTTGTCGTTAACTAAACAGTGAGGCTATATTACGAGGGGAGCGATGCCGAAAAAAGTACGTACAAACGGGTTAGGTAGGAACTTATTGGTACATCTTTATGAATTACTTAACAAAATTAATATAAGAAAATATTATTATATTAATTTTGGCATATAGTTTGTGACGAACAGCCGTTGAAAGTGTAATCTTGCTGTAATATTAATGTGCTAAGAATTCTCCGTTAAGAATCATCCTGTAGGTTGTTATGAGTAGTGAAGAAAGCAGTGAGATAAAAAAAGAAGTGAAAATATTTTCACGAGTGAGTGGCCCAGGTAAATGTGCCGCCATGGTTGAAACCATTGTAGGCTGTAAATGGTCTTTGACGGTTTATCAGTTGTTGGCCAACGATATTAATCGTCCCGGTGAAATGATGAGATCGGTGGAAGGTTTAAGTACAAAAGTGTTGAATCAGTGCCTGCGTAAAAATGTTGATTTTGGCATTCTTAAAAAAACGGCATATCCTGAAATTCCTCCTCGAGTAGAATATCAAGTAACAGAATTTGGACAGAAGTTCATGGTGATTATGGATTCGTTACAGAGCCTGCAAGTAGAGATAGAAGCAGACTTAGAAGAAAGTGTGAAAGAAGATATCGATGAAAGTTAAGCACCTTAATAGGTGCATGCTATGCGCTAAGATAAGGTTACAAGAAATAAGCATAAATGAGGGGAATCGTTACAGATAATGCTTCAAAGATTTCCTTCAGTCGTTATCAGGCGTTCTTTCTCGCTAACGCCAACGCCGTGAACAACGAAACCCGCATACTTACTGCCCTTGCGAGCAGTTTCAGCTTAATACTGAAGCCGAATTAGCGCCTATTACGGCTAAAATTTCAGCTTAAACCTAACATAAATGAAACTAAGTCATCCGCTTAATACATCAAGAGGTTGTAATTTTCTTATAAAAATGGGATTGTCTCACTTTGTAAATACGGCTTTGCCACTTAGCTAAGAATTCCGCTATTAAAAATCGGGATTTTGTTGCCTTTTTGCACTAGTATTTATTAAATCTTTGTACTCGAATCGGTGAATTTGAGTACAAATTATATATTTCACCAACAATTAAGAGTAAATAGCATGAGTAAAGGTATCGTTAAGTGGTTCAATGCCGATAAAGGTTTCGGTTTTATTACTCCAGAAGATGGCAGCAAGGATCTTTTTGTACACCATTCAGAAATCCAAGCTGGTGGCGGTTACGCTACTTTGAATGACGGCCAAGCGGTTGAATTCGAAATTGGCGAAGGTCAGAAAGGCCCTTGCGCGAATAAAGTTGTAGCTATCTAAGCTTCATCTTTTTTGCATATGAAGCAGTTGTTCGGCTTTGCCGACGACTGCTTTGTTTAAACTTTTATTTTCATCTCTTTTTTATATCCCCTTTCTGATACTTCTTAAATACCCGCTCTCTTTTCAAACCAATTATATAAGCTAAAGCTCTACTTATAGTTTCTAACATATTGATATTAAAAGAAATTAACTTGTTAGCCCTGAATTAATAAACTTTGTCTTTATTGCTTAACTTCTCATGTGTAACGTCGTGCCTTCATTTACCAAAGATTCGATGATCATGCCTAGCTCGGTAGGGCATTTGTAGTGGCCTATAGATTGCTGCAAGGTGAGTGTTTTTAGTTGCTCCTGCGTCTCTTGTAAAACATCTTTAATTTCAATGTAATTGCTGTCGCTATTTTCAGATAAATGAAGCTGATTGGGATTCACTCGTTGGCGTTGAATTGCGCCGGTGAGCTTCTTTTCACAGCTGCAGTTCGCACAACCACTCACCAGTCCACAACTGCTGTGGGTAAACTGCACGACCTTAGCTCTGGCTCGTGATAACTGTTTGCGAAAATTGTCTTTTGAAATTTCTAATACCTGGCTAGCTTCGCCATGATCCATTTCCATAATATCACCTAAGATATAGGCGATGCGGTGCGAGGAGTTTAAGCACAGCAGCATAGCCATGGTGCAGGATATGCGGAGTTGATTGAGCATCGCTTGATAGTCTGGATTATCGGCTAATCCTGCAGGGTCTTGTAAGTCTTGCTCAAGATCCATCTTATAAATATCAAAGTTCAAGCCAGGATCTCTTTGTAAAATCTTCTTTTCTGAAATTAGGTGGTTGGTCGCAATGCGATAAACCCAAGTATTGAAGTGGCTATCAAAGCGAAAAGAGGAGAGCTTTGTAATGATCTTAATTAATATATCTTGTGTCGCATCTTTAGCGTCATCAGGGTTTGCTAGCATTCTTAGCGACAGGTGATAAACGTTATCCTGTATGACCGCGGTAACCCCTTCCAAAGCGGTTTTATTGCCATTGATAGCGGCTTTAACTAATGCGTTTATATCCATAATAAGGACTCAGCTTTTTAGAATTTAGATTTCAAATTATAGAAGTACGCTAGCTATGCACCGTTAAAGGCGCATAGCCGGTCGCAGGCAACGATGTAAAGCTTAACCCAACAAAGATTGGCCATTAGGATTATCTAATACCATCAGCCATTGTCCATTGCTTTGTTTTCTTAATACGGCGATCGATAAACCTGTGTCAGAAATGACAGTACCGTCAGGCGCGGTTCCGCTCATTATCCAAGGTGCAATATGCAGGGCAATATCATTGGCCATATATACTTCATGGCCTTTAGGGTATTCAAATTTGGGGTTGATCTGAAAAGCACCCTCAAACATTTGCTTAAGCATATTCGGGTCAGTGATGGCGGTGCCGGCTTCAAACAAGACCGCTGCACCTTGTTCGTAAGTACTGAGTACCGTTTGAATATCCTTCTTATGGAACGCGGCCGTCATGGTTTCAACGGTTTGTAATACTTTAGCGGATTCAGTAGTCATGTGTTTCTCATTGTTAAGTAATGCACACTGAAATATTTCAGGTACATACACTTAGACGGTCCAGCTCTATGAGGTGTGACACATTTTTATGAATTTATTCTCAAACTATGCCTTTTCGAACTATGCCTTCTCGTTAGAAGGCGACTGATGTGCATCACAGCTTTGCTTTGCATTTCTCTGGCCCAGCAGAAATACAGTAAAGGGCACGCAGTAAGTTAATAGTGCAGGAAACCAACGTAGCTCTGCTGTCGAAAATAAAGCATCGTACTGATTGATCAGCAATAATACAGTTCCGACCACTAAGGCGACCTTTAGGGCTGAAAAGTACACAGATAATCTCTTTTGCATGCTCAAATCCTTTGTTTAGAGGGCCGCTTAGGCTTGTTCAAGTTCACTGGCGTAAGAGCGCAAGAAATGGATAATGTCGCGCGACTCATACAACCATGTGGTTTTACCCTCTGCCAAATCAATACGCAGACAAGGCACTTGAGCACTGCCACCTTGTTTAATTAATTCGGTACGATATTGCGGCTGGCGTTGAACATTGCGCAGCTCTACATCAAGCCCTGTTTGCTTTAGCGCCTTTAAAGTAACTTGGCAGAACGGGCAGCTATCGTAGTAGTACAATGAGAGTGTTTGAATCTGGCTTGTTGCTGCTGATTTATTCGTCATAATGATCGCCTCCAGGCAATGATTTTCTATCTTGATGAATGATCAAGTGTGTCTGCTGTTTATTATGCGAGTCTGGTCAGAAAACAATAGGTTGAAATGTCGCGGGCTTTTGTCATTTTGTCGGCGGACTGCTCTGCTAAGCTAACGGAGCAATATTGGATAAAACCAGAGCCGCTCACGTATTGGGAATCTTAAATGGAAAATGAACACGCTGTAGAGATCACTGATACGTTAGCAGATGTGCTTAAAACCATTCGTTTAAGCGGCAGTGCCTATTTTTGTTCTGATTTTACCTCACCTTGGGGCATGGATATAGCCGCAGGCCCACAGGGATTATTTCATGTCATTGTTAATGGCAGTTGTTACATACAGCTAAACAATAGTGATGCTGTGATCCATTTGCAGCAAGGTGATATCGTCGCCTTTCCTACCGGTGGGGCACACTGGATAAGTGATGATGAAAAGAGTCCGCGCTTACCGGGGGCAGAAGTCGTTGAAAAAATTCTAGCGGGCCATAATCCCTTTATCAGTACAGTAAAAACCAATACCGTATTATGTGGATCATTTGCTTATGACCAATCCATTAAGCATCCATTTTTAAATGACCTTCCTTGTTTCATTCATATTGAAGCCAGCCAGACACCTGAGCTGGAATGGCTGCGAGACCTTGTGAAAGTCTTATCGAATGAAGCTAGAAATCCAAGTCCCGGTTCAAGTCTCATTGTCGATCGATTAACCGAAATATTGTTCATCCAACTGATGCGTCATTACATGCAGCATAGTATGAGGGATATGGGCTACATGGCGGCGCTTAAGGATGCGCAAATAGGTAAGGCGTTAAACCTTATACATGGTGAGCAAGAGGCAGTATTAACGGTGGAGCGCTTAGCAGACGCCGTTGCGTTATCGCGTACAGCCTTCAGTGAAAAATTCTCTAAAATGGTCGGCATACCGGCTAAAAGCTATTTACTGAATTGGCGGATGCAGCGCGCTAAGATACATTTACAAGATAGTAATACGAAGATGGTAACCGTTGCTGAGAATGCAGGCTACGCCTCAGAAGCTTCTTTCAGCAAGGCATTCAAAAGTTTCTTCTCGTTAACGCCTGGGCAGTTTAGAAAAAAATAGCCCTGCACTTCTCGTATTCAAAAAAAATTTAGCCAATTAAATGAAGCAGGCTATCCATACCAAAATTACGTGTCGGGCTTAAATAGCTTCGATTCTTGCATGGGCATCGGCGATAACTTTATCTTCGTTTTTCCCTATACCGCTGCTATCAATGATGGTTACATCCTTTATACCAATAAAACCCAATACGTGATGAATGTAGTCAGAAACAAAATCCACCTCACTGCCTAACTGCGTGCCGCCGGAACTTATTATCACATAGGCTTTTTTATTTTCTAGTAAACCTTCAGGGCCATTAGCGCCGTAGCGAAAAGTCACCTTGGTACGGGCCACTTGATCTATCCAGGCTTTGAAGGCGGAGAGAGTTCAGGTTTGAATTTAATAGATGCTGATGTTACCAAGATAAATAGTAATGCTGACCTGAGGGTGCC
>JBALXI010000038.1:0-45578 GCA_036960605.1 Oleispira sp.
CAGTAGCGCCGATGGTAGTGTGGGGTTTCCCCATGTGAGAGTAGGTCATCGTCAAGCTCTTATTCTAAAAACCCTAATAGGCCTGCCTATTAGGGTTTTTTTTCGTCTGGAGAAAAGTTAAACAGGCTTTACTCTATGTGAT
Organism: Oleispira sp.; assembly: GCA_036960605.1. Lineage (GTDB taxonomy): Bacteria > Pseudomonadota > Gammaproteobacteria > Pseudomonadales > Oceanobacteraceae > Oleispira. The sequence continues at coordinate 143 of JBALXI010000038.1, forward strand.
TTTAGTGGACTATCGCCAAACTGTTATTCTAAAAAAGAGATCGAGAATAATCATAACCTTTGGCCATGCTTAACCTAGCTTTGGTATATAGCCTCATATATTTAACAAATGAAGTGTAATAGATCAGCCGAGTTGTTATTTTGGAGGTATTAACAGATTTCCTAGTGAGCGTTTATGTGTCTCTATAATCAAAATATAGTGATTGGTATGAGCGGATATGTGCATGTACCAATAGAAAATATGTGAGTGAATCACATGTTAATAATAAGATAATCTAGTATTAATAGGCTTCTCAGGCCTTTTCTTCTCAATATTTATAAATCATCAAGCTATTCCAAAGATAGACATTCTTCATTATGATTCCTGCTCAAAGTAATATGAAAATATAACATGTACGATTTTCAGTAAGATGCTGATTATGTACGGCAGGCCAATAATAAAAGCGATCTTGAAGATCTCGGTGGAATTCTAAAGCATGACAAAAGCAAACAAAGTGCAAGCATCCAGCCCAGTAGCGTCATTGACGAATCCTTTCGATAAACAGAAAGAAGTAGAATTTAGTATTCCTGGTCAAGCGTCTTATGAGCCAGGTCTTTATGAAGAAAGCCTTAAAAAAGGCTATAAACTGATTCAACGCCCACAAAAAGCAGCGGGTGTGAATGCAATTACTCGCCAGCATGCTAAAAAGCGTATGACGATTTGGGAGCGCATCTCAGTATTAACAGATGAAAGCCCAACGGTGCTATTTCAAAACTGGGGTAAAAATCTAGACGGTGCATCTCTTGTGACCGCAATAGTAAAGATTAACGGCCGCGATGTTGCTTTGTATGGCCATGACTTCACTGTGCGTGCAGGGTCCATGGATGCGACTAACGGTAAGAAACTAGCTCGTTTGTTCGAACTAGCAGGTAAACGCAAGATTCCATTAGTAGGTCTGAATGATAGCGCAGGTGCTTATGTACCTGCTGGTGTCGGTGGTCTTGATGGTTATGCAGAAGCATTTACGGCTTTGCGTAAAATCAGCGGTGTGGTGCCATCGATCATGTGTATGTTCGGTTTTAACGCTGGCGGCGGTTCTTACTTGCCACGTCAGGGCAGCTTTATGATTCAGCCAAACAATACCTTCTTTGGTCTAACAGGCCCTGGGGTTGTTAAATCTGTTTTGGGTGAAGATGTTACTCCTGATGAATTAGGCGGCCCAAGCGTGCATAGCCAGAGTGGCGTAACGGATTTTGTTGTTAAAGACGAAGTAAGCGCATTGAAGAAAGTTAAGCGCCTATTGAATTACATTCCAAATAATAATAGTGAATTTGCCCCTTTTCAAGAAACTTCAGATCCTGTTGATCGTAGAACTTGGGATGTGGATATCTTATTAAAGAAAGCCTTTAACAGTCCAAGCGGATTTAATACACCGTTAGATGTCACTATTATGATTCAGCAGTTATGTGATCATGGTGACTTCATGGAAATTCAACCAGATCGTGCACGAAATACGATTACGGCTCTGGGTCGTATGGGCGGTAATGTAATCGGTTTTGTTGCTAATAACTCGGCCGTATCCTCGGGTCAGATTGATATTGCAGCAGCCTATAAAAATGCACGCTTTATCCGCTTCTGTAATTTATACAACATTCCAGTGATCTTCATGGAAGATACGACAGGTTTCTTACCGGGTAAAGATCAAGAAGCACAAGGTATCGTGCAGGCTGGTCGCGCAATGCTGGATGCAATTATCGACCTACGTACCCCTCGCTTCTTATTGATCATTCGTAATGCCTTTGGTGGTGCATACGCGTCTTATAACAACTATCCGACTGGAGCCGATTTTGTAATCGCCTTGCCTTCGACTCGTGCAGCAGTGATGGGGCCAGCCGGTATTGAATTTGTTTATAAAAACGAATTACGTCAAATACGTGCTGCAGTAAAGAATAAAGAAGAGAGTGTTGAGTGGGCGAAAGAGCAAGAAGCTCTATTAGTTAAACGCTACGAAGAAGAGTTAATGAATCCGAACGAAGCATTAAGCTTAGGTTCTATTTCTCAAATTGTGATGCCAAGTGATTTACGTAAGGTGTTATGTGAAAATATGAACTTCCATTTACGTCATTACACACCTGAACCCTTAAATGCAGTTCAGCGCGAATTTCATTAATAGCATAAGTTAGATTAGGTCTGAGCTAGTGTTACCGTTATCGCTTAGACATAACTTTAGAAATAAGAATTTAAAGCAAAATATTTGCTGACAGGATTAGAAAATGAGCAACGATTATTATTTGAACAATCCATTGATCCATAAAGACCGTCGTTTATCGAATGCGAATAACGAATGGGCTCAAAAATTTGATTGCACCGAGATGCGCCCTTTAATCATCTGTCGTGGCCCTATTCGTAAAGAAGCGATGGATGTTTTTGAAGAAATGGGGATCGAGCACTACGGTATTTTGCTCTCTGAAAAAGATTCTATCGTCTATCAAAATGCACTAGCACCAGAATTACGTCAGCTAACCGATCCTAAGCGCGTTCATCGTGTGCCTGATTATACAGGTGCAGATAAAGAAGAGCGAAATGTTCGTATTCAGCAAATTATTAGCATCGCCAAAGAAAATGGTTATAACTCTATTTTCACCGGTTATGGATTTATGGCTGAAGATGAAACCATGGTTGCGGCGATGGAAGATGCAGGTCTTAACTTTATCGGTCCTTGTTCTAAAACAGTTCACGATGCGGGTCTTAAAGACGAAGCTAAACGTACTGCATTAAAAGTAGGTGTGAGTGTTACGCCAGGCATTGATAATGCGACGTCGATTATTCTTGTGGAAAAGTATAAAGATGAAAAATCATTATTAGCTTTAGTTAAGAAAGAGAGCCTGGCAATTGATCAAGCAGCTTTTGATGCTGCTGGAACAATGATTGAAAAAGCGGGGGTAGTATTAACCGCAGGTTATAAAAAAGGTGTAGATTTTTATACCACTGAAGAATTACAAGAAACGATTCGTGAACAAGTTATTGTGATGAGTCGTGATTATCCGGAAAATCGCATTCGACTTAAATGCATCGGTGGTGGTGGTGGTAAAGGCCAGCGAATTTTACCTAATCCAAATACTCTGGAAGGTGATGTAGAGTCTCAAATCACTCAGATAGCTGAACAAGCACCTTCGTTAGTTTTAGAAATTTTAAACGAAGTTAAAGCGACGGGCCTTGGTGATAATAAAAATATTCTAATCGAGTTGAATATTGAAACTACTCGTCACCAAGAAATTCAAGTGATTGGTAATGGTCAGTGGAGCTTGGCGCTTGGTGGTCGTGATTGTTCATTACAAATGCACGAGCAAAAGTTATTAGAAGTTTCTGTGACCACAGAAGAGCTTGAAACGGCATTAACCGAAGCCGTAAAAGCCGGTCGTGATGTCGAAGCAAAAGTATTAACTCAAGATCTGAAAACCTTACATGCGATGGAGCAGGAGTCGGAAACTTTCGGCGAAGCGGTAGGCCTTGATAGTGTATCGACATTCGAGTGTATTGTTGACCGTGATAAGCACTTCTTCATGGAAATGAATACCCGTATTCAGGTAGAACATCGTGTAACAGAATTATGCTATGCATTGAAATTTATTAATCCTGAAAATAATACTGAGTTCTTTATCGTAGAGTCTTTGGTTGAGGCGATGGTATTACTAGCAGCTCATGGCCCTAGTTTACCGAAGCCAGAGCGCATTAAACGTAATAATGCATCAGTAGAAGCGCGTTTAAATGCGACCAACCAAGCATTAGCACCGCATGCCGGTGGCATTATCGAAAATTGGTCAGATGCTCGTGAAGGCGAAATTCGTGATGACCAAGGTATTAGTCTGCATAATCCAGATACTGACGTATTCATGAAGTATCACTTAGCAGGGGCTTACGATAGTAATATCGCCTTGTTATTAACAGTAGGAAAAAATCGTTTAGACAGCTATCAGGGCTTGTCGGAAATATTACGTACCACTGAGCTAACCGGTAAGGATCTCGCGACGAATCTTGAATTTCATTATGGTTTAGTCAATTGGTTCTTGGGTAATAACATTAATGCCCGTCCAACGACGCGTTTCATTGTTCCTTATCTAACCGCTGTCGGGTTGTTAAAGCAGAAAGCCAATAACCTTGATTTGAATTTTGCTTACTCGCAAGTCTGCAAAAAATCGATGGCTGCTGTTAAAAATGAAGATGCTAAGTCAGCATTGCAATCGGTATTAGCGCGCAAGCAACTGTTACTCACCCGTCCATTAGAAAGCTTGATGGCTGAGCCTCATGTCTTGGCGGGCTGGTTGAGCTTAAATCAGAAAAACTTTGGCTTGAATGCTCAGGGTGAAATTACTTGGATAGAAAACCCGATCAAGGTATTAGCTGAGACGTATCACTTCTTGAATATGGATTTCAATCCTGAGAATCCAGCATCCAGTATGATTTGGGATCACGATCATGAAGTATTAAACCAAGCATTAGATTTTTATTCTGAATTAGAGAAGGCTTTGAATATTTCTGATTATGCTGAGCTTTGCCAAGTATTAGCAAATAAGAAGTCTCCTTTAGATGCAATGGATAGCGAGCAATGGGTAGCCATTCAGTCTGCTCACCTAGGCTATCAAGCGGGCAATGAAATACTATCCTTGTTGCCATTTATTGGTATTAATACACAATTCTTCGATTTGAAAGTGAATGAAGATTTAAGTGTGCATATACCAGAGTCTTTATTAGACGAAGAGCTGCAAATGAAGATGGCTAAGGTGCTTGTGCCACCTCTAGTGGCTAAAAGTGATGAGATATTAGCGCCGACAGGAGGGATGTTCTATTCCTGTGAAGCGCCGGGCATGCCAGCGCTTGTTGAGTTAGGTTCACACTTCGAAGCAGGACAGCCGCTATACATCATTGAAGTGATGAAAATGTTTAATAAGGTGGTTGCACCGTTCTCAGGAACGATCGATAAAGTATTGGTTGAAGATGATGGCGCTATTATTAGTAAGGGTCAGGTATTGTTTAAGATCACTCCTGATGAAAAAGCCGTTATTGAATCACCCGAAGTAGTTAAAGCGCGTATCGAAACTCAAACGTCTGAGTTTTTAAGTTCAATTACTCTTTTAACTTCTAAATAGGGAGTGACATTATGATAGTTGCATTAGATCACATCGCAATTGCGGTTCCCGATTTAGAGAAATCAATTAAGCGCTTTATGGAAGACTTCGGTCTTTCTTTTGAAGGCAAAGAAGATGTATTGGCAGCTAAGACCAGTACCGCTTTTTTTCCTTTGCAGGAAACCAGTATTGAACTCGTTCACCCGTTAAATGGTGAAGGGCCTATTCAGGGATATCTGGATAAAAAGGGTGGTGGTTTACATCACTTATGTTTCCGCAGTGATGATATTGATGCGGACGTTGAGCGTTTAAAAGAAAAGGGTTATCAGTTTTTATCAGAAGCACCAACGCTAGGTGCTCACAACTGTAGAGTGATTTTTATTCATCCTAAATCGTGTGATGGAGTTCTAATTGAACTTAACCAACCTCCGACTGAAGATAAAAATGAAGAGGGAGAGCACTGATGTCTGATAAGAAAGTGACTGAAGAAAACAAAATCGCTTCTGAAGAGAAAAAGTATACCCTCGCCGAATGGCAAGCCTTAGCAACAAAGCAAATGAAAGGTTTAACTCCAGAAGAAATGGAGTGGCATACCCCAGAAGGTGTGCCGATTAAGGTGCTTTATACTCAAGAAGATGTGAAAGATCTTGAGTTCGCGAATACCATGCCGGGGCTCGCACCGTATGTACGTGGTCCACAAGCGACTATGTATGCAGGTCGTCCATGGACGATTCGTCAGTATGCGGGTTTCTCTACTGCTGAAGAATCTAATGCATTTTATCGTAAAAATTTAGCGGCGGGTGCGCAAGGTGTATCCGTTGCATTTGATTTAGCAACGCACCGTGGTTATGACTCTGATCATCCTCGGGTAACGGGAGACGTTGGTAAAGCCGGTGTTGCCATCGACTCTGTCGAAGATATGAAAATTTTGTTCAATGAAATTCCATTGGATAAAGTATCAGTTTCTATGACAATGAACGGTGCTGTATTACCAATTCTTGCAAACTATATCGTTGCTGCTGAGGAGCAGGGTGTCAGCCAAGATAAATTATCGGGTACGATTCAAAATGATATTCTAAAAGAATTCATGGTGCGTAATACCTACATTTATCCACCCGCACCTTCGATGAGAATTATCGGCGATATCATCGCTTATAGCTCTGGCAATATGCCCAAGTACAATAGCATTTCCATTTCGGGTTACCACATTCAAGAAGCGGGCGCGGATGCTGCACTTGAGTTGGCTTATACTTTAAGTGATGGTCGTGAATACGTACGTACGGCATTAGCCGCAGGATTAGATGTGGATGCATTTGCGCCGCGTTTATCGTTCTTCTGGGGTATTAGCATGAACTTCTACATGGAGATTGCTAAGTTACGCGCCGGCCGATTATTGTGGAACCGCATTATGTCGGAGTTTAATCCACAGAATCCTAAATCTTCCATGTTACGAACTCACTCGCAAACGTCTGGCTGGTCGTTAACCGAACAAGACCCGTATAACAACGTTGTGCGCACCACCATAGAAGCGATGGCGGCAATCTTTGGCGGAACTCAATCTCTGCATACCAATGCGTTAGATGAAGCTGTAGCACTGCCTACAGAGTTCTCTGCACGTATCGCGCGTAATACTCAGATCATTCTGCAAGAAGAATCTGGGATTACTCAGGTTGTTGATCCTTGGGGCGGCTCTTACATGATGGAAAGTCTGACTCAGCAGATGGCTGATAAAGCTTGGGCATTAATCGAAGAAATTGAAGAAAAAGGCGGCATGGCGAAAGCCATTGAAGAAGGCCTGCCAAAACTTCGTATTGAAGAATCCGCCGCCAGAAAGCAAGCCCGTATCGACCGCGGTGAAGATGTCATTGTCGGTGTGAATAAATATCAGCTAGAAGAAGAAGCCGACTTAGACATTCTTGAAGTTGATAATGTCGCAGTACGTGAATCTCAAATTAAACGCTTAACAGAAATTAAAGCGACTCGTGATAGCGCAGCCGTTAAAGCCGCATTAGCAGCGATAACTCATTCGGCAAAAACGGGTGGGGGCAACCTGCTAGACTTAAGTGTGAAAGCCGCACGTTTGCGCGCGACAGTGGGTGAGATTTCAGACGCGATGGAAGAAGAATTCGGACGCTATAAAGCCGAAGCACGTACTATCTCTGGTGTGTATGGTGCATCTTATGAAGACGATGCCGATTGGCAAGCGATTAAGACTGATATCGAAAAGTTCGAAACGGAACAAGGTCGTCGACCGCGTATGCTTGTGTGTAAAATGGGTCAAGACGGTCATGACCGTGGTGCTAAGGTAATTGCGACGGCGTTTGCCGATGTTGGCTTTGATATTGATTTATCCCCAATGTTTTCCACACCCGAAGAAGTAGCGAAGCAAGCGGTTGAAAACGATGTTCATGTGGTCGGTGTTTCTTCTCAAGCAGCAGGTCATAAAACATTAGTTCCTGCTTTGATTGAAGCTTTAAAAGCACAAGGTGCTGACGATATTATCGTTGTCGCGGGTGGTGTAATTCCAAAGCAAGATTATGATCATTTATGGGATGCTGGGGTGAAAGGTATTTTTGGCCCTGGAACTAAAATTCCTGTCAGCGCACGTTCAGTACTTGAAGCGATTAAACAAGCTAAAAGCTAATGTATTGCTCAGTACGAAACAATGAAAGCCTAAGTGATTAGGCTTTCATTGTTTTGTCTTTAAAACTTTTCGCTCATCTGTTCAGGGCTATTCCAATTAGCCTTATATAAATCATCGCCACTTAAGTGATAAACATCATCTGCTTGAATTAATCCACGTCGAGAATAGTTATTCGACCAATAATTATTTTCTAGATTGGTATCAGAGCTGCGATCAGTAATAAGAGCACCTGCTTGAGTTAACTGGTCATCTTTCACTTCAAATAAATATAAGCCTGATTGCGACCATTGAAAGGACTGACTTTCAGGGTCCTGCCAATAATCTCCTTGAGCAGGACCATTGTTAACGCTAATGGGGAAAGCAAAACGATATTGACCATCTTGTTGATCACCTTGTTGAATACTGGTAAAGCTATGCAGATCATATTCCAGCGCGGTAGATGATCCGCGTTTACCGATTATAATATTGCCCAGCTCAGTTGGCTGGTTAATATTCCTTACATTAAATAATGAAACCTTAACCCCCTGATACCAACTTGTTCCACTTTGACCAAGCTTTGCATCTTTTCCGATACCTAATAATAAGTCATTGCCTATCGGGTGTAGGTAATCGCTATAGCCTGGGATTTCTAATTCTCCTGCGATACTGGGCTGCAAAGGATCGGACAGATCAATCACATAAAGTGGATCAACTTTTTCAAACGTTACTATGTAAGCTCTGTCTTGCATAAAACGGACACTATAAATTTGTTCATTAACCTTACCAATGGCAGCAGGCTGATTCTCATTGGGCAGGCTCGCTAGTTGTTTTAATTCGCCATCTTGGTTATTTAATACCGTAAGCTTATGATCCGTTAGGCGCCAGCCTCCATCTCCGGATCTTTTTGATGTTACTGCCGCAATGCTGCCATCGTTAAGTTCACCTAAACGTAATCTAGGATTAGCGCTTGCTAGCTGACCCTCTAAAAGTGCAGAGCCTAGATAATTAAAAGAGGTTAAATCAAATTTATGTAGATGAGTATTACCTGAAGTCCAGTGTAATAATTCGTTTGAGTTATCAGAAAAGTTCCAGTAGCTGGTATTGAAGGTATACAGGTTATCTTCACTCATATAAATACCTGCAACTTCTCCAGCCATGCAGCGGCTACTAAATTCTGCGCTATTAATATCTATGCGGGTAATCATCGTTAAACTAGGAGACCCCATAACAGGGTTAGAAATATCTGGAATTAAACAGGCATCTTCAGCAATAAGTTCATGCTGCTGATCATTAATAGTGATATTAGGCATTAAATCACTCAAATTAAGTTCGTTAATAATGCGTTTATTGGCTGCGACTTCTGCATCGGTTTGTGGATAATAAATAAGCTCAGGAATATTTGGGCTATAGCGACTGATTAAAAATATCTCGTCACCGATACGGCGACTTTGTACTAGGTATCCATCTAGGGCAAGAGAGAACTTAATGCTAGGTTTTGTCTTATCTTGAACATCAATAATCGTCATCGTATTCTGGCCATCTTGCCAGTTATGATAATCACCCCAATTATTCTCAGGATTAGTACGGTTGCCAAGTACCACTAGGGACTGGTCGTTTAAATACAATTCATTAGGATTGATATTATCGAATTCTAATGTTGAAAGACCTTCTTTAGTATTCTTTACGATGCGTAATTGCGCAGGTGAAACTTGGGTAGGCTGTGAATAGCAACCGGTATCGGCTACGCTTCCAGGCAGAGGCTCTATAGAGTTACAGTGTGTGAACTGATTCTGCTGGTAATCCCAAGTAGCCTGTTTAAGAACAAAAAAGTTCTCTCCATCGTACTTCCAAATATCGGCTTCATCTACTCCTGCGACTTGGTTATTAGTACCACTGAAGTTTGTCTTAGAACTGTCTTTCTCATTGCTATCAAGCGCCATGCCATCATCAACTGCATTTTCTAGAAATACGGGCTCTGAATTAGAAGTAGGATCAACTCGTTGAGTGAAATTGGCTGTCAGATATTGTTTAAACTCTTCTTTTGTCGCACTTTCTTTTAGTTGAACTCCAGCTTTATTGTCAATATCACCTTTTGAATTGGAACCAAGTTCATAGCAGGCGCTAAGGCCGACGACGAGTAGACTTATGGAGGCTACCTTGTTTAGCGACAGCGGGGGGATTTTAAGTTGGGATGGCATGTTCATTCTAGGTCCTTGAATAATCAGTGAGTATGATATTTATTCTAATGGGAAAATTTCACATGTCAAACATTAGGTATTAACTTGCTAAATAGTTACACTGGCTCAGTCGGTAACATCAATAACCATAATGTATATGCCAAAGGAAAAGTCGTGGCTCGATTTTTATGTATTTTAATTAGCAGTGGATGCTTAATTTTACCGGTACAGGCTAAAGAAGTGTTTAAGCTTTCTGCAGCTCAATATCGTATTATTGATGATGAAGACAGCCATGGCCTTACTCCTATCGGGTTTAAATACTCAACTAATAGTTATAAAGCGGGGGTTATGTTGCCTTATATCGAAGGTTATAGGGGGCAGTCTGGGGTAGGGAATGTTGTTATAAAACTTTCCTATCTAACGCAATGGGAGAGTCTGTTTGTTGATATTAACTTTCGCCAGAAGTTAGCGACCGCGAATGAAGAACTTACCTTGCCTATTAGTGACCGGGGAGGCAGTCTTGAATTAAGCCACTATCTTTATGGTGGTATCGTTTTTGCAGAATTAGGACACATTTGGCGCTCTAGTGCGCCCTCAAATTATAAAGATCGCAATGATAGTTTTTATTATTCACTCGGCGGTCTGTACCCACTGCAAAAGAAACTGTATTCAGGGCTGGTATTTGATCACAGAATAACGGCTCTAGGGCGCTCAGATCATATCGTTACCGGCTTTTTGCAATATAAATGGAGTGTGGGTACGCGTATCGGAGTTAATCTGGGGAAAGGCCTTGAGGAAATCAGCCCTGACTGGATAGCAGGGCTTACTTGGTCGAGTAAATATTAGTTAGCCTCTGGTCTCTCCGGTATTTCAACACCCTCCGTTGCGGTGTCTTTAGCTGAATCCAGTTCTAATAGATCTTCCAGCGCTTCCCGGCTTTGCAATAGCTCAGGCCGCTCAAGCTGATCGGGCCGTTCGAGTATGTCTGGACGACTCATTGAACGAACTCCCGTCCCTCCGATACCGCCAATAATATCTTCTTCTGGATTTACTATGTTCTCAGAGGCGCTATTGAGCTGAGCCCAAAGCGGAGCAGCATTAAGGCAGATGGAAAAAAATACTAAGCCAGTAATTATCGTTTTATTCATCATCTAAATCCGTATAGAGGTAGCTGCCTAAGCGAAAGCGATAATGAGGGCCAACAGCCTTTTTATCTTCTTTTTGCAGTGCCAAAGCTTGTTGGTTTAAATCTTTTAAAACTGTAAGTGATTGTGATTTTGCTGATTTTTTTAATGCCAATAAAGATGCTTTACTGAGTTTGTTATAAAAAACGGCACGTTCGAAGTTCTTCTCTTTATTGATTAGATTGGCCGTGCTTGTCGCCATATGATCCGCTAAGTTTTGGGCAAAGAAATAAAGCTGATCTTCACTTAACTGGTTATCTTGTAGAACCTCAATATTAAGCGTTAAGAGTTGTTCTTTACTATTGCTGATCCAGCCCATCTGCAGCCAGCTTTCCATAATGCTAGACGCGTGAATATTTTGGCGACTGTACTCATTGGCTAGGGCTTCGAAGCTATTGTTACCATTGACGGCTAAAGGCTGAGGAATACCGTTAATACAATAAGGTTCTTCACCCATCCAGCTGGCCAGCATTAAACTATTGATAGAAAGTCGTTCAGACGCTTTATGCTCTTGATTTAGGCCCCGTAAGCGTTTGACATCTTTGCGATGAACGCCGGTCAGTAAATTAATTCGACTATCGGTAGGGGGCTTTTCACCTAAGGTAAAATCCTTTTCCGCAACCTCCACATAGGCAGATTTAATAACCTCGAGCAAGCTAGGTAAGGTGATCTGCTTATTTATAAGAAAACGAATCAAAGGTTTCAAAAGATGTTTGATAGCGCTTTTCAGTAACTGATTTTGCTTGTTGTCGTCAATCATCTTCCTAGTGTAACTCATGAAGAGCTGTTGTGTGAAAAAATCACATGAAGTCAAATCTGAGGCTGTGCTTTTGGGAGGCTTGTCAAACTATGGTATTCTTGATTTAACAACATATTTTCAAATAGATACTCGCTTTATGATAGATTTGGCAGCATTAAAATGCGGTAACCGCCGTGCATTAGCAAAGGCGATTACGCTGATCGAAAGTAAGCTCGATCAGCACAGAGTTGAATCCCAAGAACTTCTTAATCAAGTGTTATCGGATACCGGCAACAGTATTCGAATCGGTATTAGCGGTATTCCTGGGGTAGGTAAATCGACCTTCATAGAAGCCTTTGGCCAACACCTTATCCAGCAAGGAAAAAAAGTTGCAGTCTTAGCGGTCGATCCCAGCTCTCCTTTGCGAGGCGGCAGTATCCTTGGGGATAAAACCCGCATGGAAATGTTATCACGCGAAGAAAATGCCTTTATTAGACCCTCTCCCAGTGAAGGGGCATTAGGTGGTGTAGCCCAAAAAACACGTGAAACCATGCTGTTATGCGAAGCGGCGGGCTACGATGTTATTTTGGTTGAAACCGTCGGCGTTGGCCAATCGGAATACGAAGTCGCAGGGATGGTCGATTTCTTCTTAGTGCTAATGCTGCCTAATGCCGGTGATGAGCTGCAAGGTATCAAGCGAGGCATAATGGAATTAGCCGATGCTTTGGTGATTAATAAGGCAGATGGTGAAAGTTTAAATCTTGCCAATCAAACCTTGGGTCATTATAGGAACTCGTTCAAGTTAATGAAGCAAAATAGCTTCTGGACGCCCGTGGTAAAAACGTGTTCTGCACTTAATAACGAACGTATTGAAGATGTTTGGCAAATGGTGAGCGACTATCATAAGGCAGCCAATGAAAATATTAATGCCGGCATTAGTTCATTCGCTGAAAAACGGGCACGCCAGAATAGCGAATGGTTAAATAAACTCATTCATGAAATGTTAGAGCTTAAGTTAAAACAAAATTCTGCGGTAAAGAAAAAATTACCCCAACTGCAAAATGAAGTTTTAAATAATAAGACCACTCCTTATAATGCAGCTCAACAGATAATTGATTTGCTATAAATGAATTTTAAGATAAATAGACCCTAATATATACTCAGCCTAGTTCGGGAAAACTCATTTTGAAAAAAGAAGTTTCAGAACAGATCAGTAAAAAATTAAAAAAGTTTTTTGTTGAACATCTTCCTATTACCCAATTCATGGGGTTAGAAGTCGAGTCTTATGATGGTGATACATTAATCCTTACGGCACCGTTAGAGCCTAACATTAACGATAAGCAAACGGCTTTTGGTGGCAGCTTATACAATACAGCGGTCATGGCATGCTGGGGGATGATATTTCTCAAAACTCAAGAGAAAAACATTGCTTGTAATCAAGTCGTGACCGAAGGCAGTATGAAGTATATAGCCCCTGTTGATGGGCGTATTCGTGCAATTTGTCATGCGCCTAGTGAGGACGAATTAGTGGCTTTTTTTGATCACTTCGAACGTAAGGGTAAAGCTAGGATTTCTTTAGAAGCTGCGGTGTATAATGATACGTGTGTAATGAAAATTGACCCAGAAACAAAACCTTCGGTTAAGTTTTTGGGGCAATATGCCATCATAAAAAACTAACAATAGTGTTATGTTAGTTTAATTCTTCTTCAGCTGCGGGTACGGACTCATCATTTACCTGCAAAGAATCAGCACTAGCTTTATCGGCTAGTTGAATCGTTGCAGGCCGTAAAAAATCCAGAATTAAGCGCCCAATAAAATTTGCATCCGTGCTATGGCGTAAAGAATCTATACCTCGGCTATACGTCGGTTCACCTATCAGTTCAGCGCGACGACTCAATAATCGTTCGCTGTATACGGCACTAAACTCAGGATGCCCTTGAAAGGTCACAAAATGTTGGCCAATGGTAAAACCTGCATGAGGGCAAAAGTCGTTACTTAAAAAATTTCGTGCTTGTTTAGGTAATTTAATGACTTGATCTTTGTGGCTGTAAATTAAATCTAAATATTTAGGCAGTGATTGAGAAAAGGGCGAGTCTGGAATGGTTGATAATGAACGTACACCTATTCCCCAGCCTTTATCGCTCATTTCGACTAGTCCGCCCAGTGCATGAGCAATGAGCTGGTGACCGAAGCAAATCCCCAATACTTTAGCTTTGGCTAGATCAGCTTCTACAATCCAGTCTGACAAGACTTTAATCCAAGCATGATCTTCATACGCGCCTGCTTTTGAACCGGTAATAACATAGGCGTCGCACTCATCTAAAAACAGAGGCAGCTCGCCTTGTTGAACTTGATAATAAGCAAACTCAAGCGTTGAGTCATCTAGCTGAGTACTATCCAATTGAGAGAAGTACTTTTCAAACATTAAACCGTACGAACCATATTCTTTAATGAGGTCATCGTACAAAACATCGGTTTCTAATAATCCAATACGCACTATAAAATTCCTTCTTTTTATATATATTCAAATAACCCTTTTTCCAGTACATCCGTAACTAGAATAAAGAGTCCTGTGTTAGTGACGTGTCAGAGAGTCATTAACAATGAACTGGCTAGCATCCTTATTTTTCAAAGGCTCAATGATACTTTCTAAACCATTAATCTTAATCTCTAGGGCCAACCCTAATAACATGCCGAGACGACCTTCGGGCATTCCTTTCTTGGCAAACCACAATAAATACTCTTCAGGAATATCAATTAGTATCCGGCCCTGATACTTACCAAAAGGCATGTATTCATTTGCTAGCGCAAGTAGGTCTTGTTTTTCGAACATGAGTAAATCATCTTTTGTTAACTGACTTTCACATAGTATCACTTGCGAAAAGTATGTGCTTTACCGATACTAGCCCATTTTTATGGCCTCATTATTAAAGTTGGTTGAAAATTAACCATAAACAGCCACTTTAGGAATAAGGTTAACGCAAAATTAGGAGCCCTGAATGGCCATTGCAAAAGATACTGTTGTTCAATTTCATTACACCCTTAAAGATGCCGATGGCACCGTTATCGAAAATTCTTACGATGGCGAAGCAATGGCTTACTTGCATGGCCATGGCAACATCATTCCTGGTCTTGAAGAAGCCATGTTGGGAAAAGAGCTCGGAGCTGAGTTTATAGCGACGGTTTCACCAGAAAAGGCTTACGGCCAGCGTGATGAAGCCGCATTGCAGCGTGTTCCAATGAAGCACCTGCAAGGCGCAAAGAAATGGAAAAAAGGCATGGTCGCTCATGTAGAGACTGAACAAGGCGAGCGTCAAGTGACTGTTTTAAAAGTTGGAAAATTCATGGTCGATGTCGATGCGAATCATCCATTTGCGGGTAAAGAATTAACCTTCGAAGTTAAAGTTGAAGATATTCGCGAAGCAACGGCCGATGAAATTCAGCATGGCCATGCCCATGGTATTGGCGGTCACCAGCACTAATTCATTTATCGAGAAAGATGGTAAATGACAGGGCTTGTCTATACTGAGACTAATGAATTAGTATTTAGGAGCAGTATGGATCAAGCGCTACAGCCACAAGTCCAGTCATCGATACCCTCTCTGGAAGATTCATTACGTCTAGGGCAAAGTCTACATTTAGAATTTGAAGGTTTACCCGCGTTAAATGGTGGATATCATTTATGGGGAGTCTGTCCCAATCTGTCAATCATGGTCTCTGCGCCCCAGCTGAAATTATCTGACGAATTATTAAGTACGCCCGTGAAGGCTCGACTCTTTATAGAGCAGCTAGACAGCGCCTGTGCATTTCGCACGACGGTGGGTGATTTATACGCGAGTCCAGCCCCTTATTTGCATCTAAATATGCCTACCGCTATGGTGATGGGTGAAGTCCGTCGAAATAATCGAGCAAGAATTCAAGTTGCTACTGAAATTATTGATGACCAAAATCAGAAAACCCAGGCTGAAATCATCGATGCCAGCATCTGTGGCTGCAGAGTAATAACGAAAGCCAATAACCTGAAAGTAGGCGATGCTATATCAATGAAGTTTGAGGTCAATGTCTATGGAATTACTCAACATATTGAGTTAAGTGCGATGGTACGTTCACGCTCAGAAACTTCATTAGGCTACACTTTAGGTGCTCAATTCATAGAAATGAGTGACTGCAACCGAATCGCGCTCAATAGCTACTTACTTAAGCATTGTTAACATTTATCACTTACTGATAGATACATTAAAGAATCAGTTGTTACAGTCGATAAACAAATAGAATATATCCAGTGTTGATCGATTTTGCGATAATTTTGCTTCACTAGGGTAGTTAACAGCTTCAATGATACCGAGTTGAAGCATCACCAAAAGCCCTTATAAGTAGTAGGGAAAGCATGCACAATAATATAAAAATTGCTTCACTCAGCAAACGCTTCTTTTCTATTCATGCGTTATTATCTTCTATACCGCATTTCTTACGTCGTAGTCTCACTACCTTTTTTCATAAGCAATCAATTGCTGATAATGACCAGCGATTTAATCTTGCCTCAGATGATAATCAACTAGCGGATTGGGAGTGGAACCTTGAAACGGGTTTTGTGCGCTTTAATCAAAATTTTGTTGAGCGCGCAGGGGGCGTGGTTAGCCATAATACAGTGACGATTGATTGGCTACAGGGACGCGTACACCCTCAAGATAAAGACATGCTAATAAAAGAAGTTGATGAGTATTTACAGCATCCTCAGCGTCCATTAGAAGTGGTTTTTCGTATTTATGATGGTGATCATCAATGCTTAACGGTTCAGTGTCGTGGTACATTCGCACGTAATAGTAAGATCAGAATGCTGGGTATTTTTACCTTTTTATCAGGTAGTCAGAAAGTTGAGCGAAAATTAAATCGTTATTTGCAATTAGAACGTTTGATGGCGGATTTATCACAGCAATTTTTAGCCGTGCGCCAAGCGGATGTTGAGCGGACACTGGTAGCTGGGCTTAACTTACTCACAGAGAGCATAGAGGGTGTCCGCAGTTGTTTAATTCATTGTGCACCAGAGCAATCTCAGGCTTCACCTAAAGTTTATGAATGGGGAGGGCCTGTTTATGATTCTATGAGCCTATTTATGGCAAACCTTAATGGTGTAGAAGTAGAAGAAGCTTGTACTTTACTTGCCTCTTCCAGTGCCGTGTTTCTGCCCGACTCATCGCTAAGTATCTCTTTGCAGCAAGAGATACTTTCAGGTATGAATTCTTCTATGGTTATTGCACTGCCTTTGCAAAGTGAAAGCTTAGGTAAAGGCTGCTTGCTATTAGGCTTCGATGATCTTTCAGAGCCATGGAGAAAAGAAGATGTTAGCTTATTACGTAGTATTGCTGACTTATTTTTTATTATTCTTGATCGCGAAGCGGTGCAAGCTAAGTTAGAAGCAAGGCAAGAATTACTGTTAGAAAACCAATCTATTGCAAAAATAGGCAGTTGGGTTTTAGATAACGACAGTGAAATACTAAAATGTACGCCTGAAATTCATCGGATTTTTGAAATTGATTTCAATCAAGATCTTGATTTTGAATTATTCATTCAATTTGTCCATCCTGACGATCGGCAACATGCCGCAGAAATAATCGGGCAGTCAATTGAAGAGCGTCTGTCGTATGATTTTGTTTATCGCATAATTTCATCCAGTGGTAAGTTAAAATATGTGCATGGGCGAGGACAGGCGATCATTGATAGCGCCGGTAAGCTGCTACGTCGAGTAGGGTCTGTCATGGATGTGACCGAGCATAAGCTAGCAGAAGAAAAACTGCGTCTATCGGCTATTATGTTTGAGTCGACTCAAGAAGGCGCGCTAATTACAGATAAAGACTCTTACATTATTGCGGTGAATAAAGCCTTTACAGATATTACGGGCTATAGCGAAAAAGAGGCACTGGGAAATAAGCCCAGCATACTTCAGTCGACTAACCATGATGAGCTCTATGATCGAATGAATGAATCTTTAGAGCAAAAAGGTGCTTGGCAGGGTGAAATTTGGAATAAACGCAAGAATGGTGACTTCTATCCTGAGTTGTTATCGATTAAAAATGTCTATGATGACAACGACCAGATCACCAATAGAATTTCAGTATTCTCTGATATCAGCCACCTTAAAAAAACAGAAGAACAGATTGAACAGTTGTCTCATCACGACCCTTTAACAAACTTACCTAATCGTCTGTTATTTCAATCTCGCTTGTCTCATGCCTTAGGTATTGCTAAAAGAAGCAATAATCAACTGGCTGTTATGTATATCGACATTGATAACTTCAAAAATATTAATGACAGCTTTGGTCACTGTGTGGGTGATGAAATATTAGTCATGATCAGTGAGCGTTTGCAGGATAGGGTGCGAGAATCAGATACTTTGGCGCGTTTAGGCGGTGATGAGTTTGTTCTATTATTAGAGCAAATAGAAGGTGTTGAGCAAGCGGCTTATGTCGCACAATCTATTTTAGAAATTCTGTCTGAACCATTTATAGTTGAAGATGGAAAAAATGTATTTTTAGGTGCCAGTGTTGGGGTGAGTTTTTACCCAAATGATGGTCTATCAGCGACCGATCTAATCAGTCATGCCAATGCAGCGGTATCACAAGCTAAAGATAATGGGCGTAATGGAGTACATTTTTATACGCTAGAGTTGACACAAGCAGCTCAAGAAAGAATGTTGTTGGAAAGTGAGTTGCGCAGAGCATTGGCCGATAAAACTGAGCTGCAGCTTTATTATCAACCACAGGTATGTATGAATAGTGGCGAAATTGTTGGTGCCGAAGCATTGCTGCGCTGGCACCATCCTAAGGATGGTATTATTGCGCCTATGGTATTTCTACCCGTCGCTGAAAAAAGTGGCCTGATGTGCATGTTAGATTTTTGGGTGCTAGAAACAGGGTGTCGACAACAAGCCCAATGGCAAAGAGAAGGCCTGCCTCGCTTTGTATTGGCCATCAATATCACCAAGTACAGCTTTACGAATGTCAAATTTTTGTCACAAGTTAATAAAATTATTAGTATTACAGGTGTGGATCCTAAAACCATTGAACTAGAAATTACAGAAGGGGCTTTAATTGAGCCAAGTCCACAAGTTATTCAAACGATCGCTGAGCTAAAACAGATGGGGTTCACGTTAGCGATCGATGATTTTGGTACAGGTTATTCATCATTATCCTATTTGCAAAAATTCAATGTGGATAAATTAAAAATTGATCGTAGTTTCGTAAAGGATGTTTTAACCGATACGCAAGGTGCGGCGATCACCAGTGCAATTATTTCAATGGCAAAGAGTTTAGGGTTACAAATTTTAGCGGAAGGTATTGAAGATAAAGATCAGTTAGCGTTATTAAAAGAGAAGGGCTGTGAAGTATACCAAGGGTTTTACTTTTCAAAACCGATAATGTCCGCGGCGTTTGAAAAGCTAATATTGGAACATAAGCCTTAGAGAGTAATCTCTAAGGCTTATGGAATAAAATTTTAAATGAATTTTATTCCTAAATGCCTTTACTCATAAGTGCAAAGGTAAGCGGTATCCGTCTTAACCTGAACACCAAAGCTTACGTTCGCTTCAACGTTAAAGCTTTCACCAGCAGAGAAAGTCTTCCACTCATCGCTTCCAGGTAATTTGACGATCAAAGCGCCAGCAATAACTGTCATTACTTCTTTCTGGTTAGTACCGAATTCATATTCACCAGCAGCCATTACGCCTACTGTTGAAGGAAGCTGTTCGCCTTTAAAGGCGATAGATTTTACGTTGCCGTCGAAATATTCATTAACATCAAACATAGGTATTCCTTAATGGTTGTGGAATGACTCTCTTTCATGTGCCTATCAAAAGCACATTATGAGAAAAGGGTTAAATTTTGGTCGCGCAGTATATCACACTCTAATTCACTGCAAGTATCGGCTAAGAAAGGCGAGAGTCTTACGGCCCTCCATAGAGCTTCTTCATCATTTCAATATAGTGTTCTAAATTGCGCTCGGCATCAATTGGGTAATATTCATCGGTAATTTCCACGGTAGTGGCACGGTCAAATCGGAAGTTTCGATAATCTTGGCGTATCTCGCACCAAGCAACTAATGTCCAGCGATCACCCCAAAAGAACATCCCTAAAGGCCAGATTCGGCGTTCACTCTTATTGTCTTCGGCATCGGTGTAATGAAGTTTTAAAATTTGCTGTTGTTCACAGGCGCGTCTAATCGTGCGGTGGGTTTCCCCCAACTTTTGCTGAGGGCTAAGCGTCGGTACGCGATATGCTTGGCGATCAGCCTGAATTAATAATGGCTCAGGTAATACTGCACGGATCTTTTGCACCGCGCGTTTCGCGCCAGCGGCAAGATCGGGGTCGGTCCAAGCTTCAACCATGCGTGCACCCAATAGCAGGGCCTGCATTTCATCAAAGTTGAACATCAGTGGTGGCAGTTCATAGCCAGACCTCAGAATGTAACCAATGCCTGCTTCGCCATCCACCGGCACACCAGATAGGCTAAGGGCTTGAATGTCTCGGTAAATAGTTCTTACCGAAACCTCCATTACATCGCTAAGTTGCTCCGCCGTAATGGCGGTTCGGCGTCCACGCAGCAAGTTGACCAATTGAAATAGGCGTTCAGACTTACGCATGGAACTGTTTTCTCCGTCAACGGCTATTTAAGCAGGGGCTTGCATGGTATGTATTTGCTGGTGGTCGACTTTAACACTTTCCATATCGATCACTGTCATCATACCTTGTAAGCTAGGCTCTTCACCAAAGCTTTGCTGAGCAGCACTGGCGGTTTCCATGCTCTGCCAAAATACAGTGTCGGTCCAACTGCCATCTTTTGCCTGAGCTAAAGCGCGGTATTCAAAGCCGGGCTGAGTTTTTACCCAATTGTTTAAATGTTCATTTTCTACTAAAAATTCTGCATCGCTAATGCCTTTAGCCAGCTTGAAAGTCACTAATTCTAAAATCGCCATGGGATAAGTCCTTGTTTAGGTGAGAAACTAGTATAAAAAACAGGACTGACAGAACGTGTCAGTAGAGAAAAAGCGATAAAACTGACTAATTGGTAACAAGTTGTAGAAATAGGGCGATTTATTCTGAAAAATACGTATAATCCGCCCTTCTCAAAACAGCTGGTTTTTTTGGGCTAGGCAAAATTCAACATCCCGTTGGCTATTTATTGTAAAAAATAGCCAACTGATCGTGTAGTGTGATCTGTTGTTAGCGTATTGCTCAGCCCTAATTCCTGCCCTATGTATTATTACAGGATGACGTGATGTCTGACACTCCAGAAACAACAGAAGTAACTACCGAAGTAGCAAAAGAAGTAGTTGAAGATCAAGGTCCATTGTTTACCGACCTAGGTTTACCTTCTACTTTATTACGCGTATTGGACGAGATGGGTTATACAAAACCTTCTCCAATTCAAGCACAAGCAATCCCACCTTTATTAGAAGGTAAGGATGTTTTAGGTCTAGCACAAACGGGTACTGGTAAAACAGCTGCGTTCGCTTTGCCTATTTTAGCGCGTACTGACGCTGCTAGCCGTACTCCACAAGTTTTGATTTTAGCGCCAACGCGCGAACTTGCTATGCAGGTTGCTAAAGCTTGTGAAGACTACGCTAAATATACTCCAGGCATCAAAGTTGCCGCAGTATACGGTGGTCAAGACTACGGCACACAGATTCGCGCAATCCGTGGTGGCGCTCAATGGATCGTTGGTACGCCTGGTCGTATTATGGATCACTTGAAGAAAGGCTCTTTGTCTTTAACCGATATTAAAGCGGTTATCCTAGATGAAGCTGACGAAATGCTACGCATGGGCTTCATCGATGACGTAGATTGGATCTTGGGTCACGCACCTAAAGAACGTCAGGTTGCTTTGTTCTCTGCAACAATGCCTAAGCAAATTAAGCACATTGCTTCTACGCACTTGAACAACCCAATCGAAATTAAAATCGAATCAAAAACTGCGACTGCTTCTACTATTGAACAGCGTTACTGGTTCGTGGGTGGTGCACATAAAAATGATGCATTGCTACGTATTACTGAAGTTGAAGATTGCGATGCGACGATGGTTTTCGTTCGTACTAAGCAAGCAACAGAAGAAGTTGCTGATTTCATGAAAGCAAATGGTGTGAAGTGTGCAGCTCTAAACGGCGACATTCCACAAGCCCAGCGCGAGCGTGTTGTCGACAAGCTTAAGAAAGGTTCGCTAGACATGATCGTTGCAACAGATGTTGCAGCCCGTGGTCTTGACGTTCAGCGTATCTCTCACGTAATCAACTACGATATTCCGTTTGATGCTGAATCTTACGTTCACCGTATTGGCCGTACTGGTCGTGCTGGACGTTCTGGTAAAGCCATCATGTTCGTACGTGGTCGCGAACGTCGTATGCTTAGCACTATTGAGCGTACTACTCGTCAGCGTATCGAAGAAATGCCATTACCAACGGCTAAAGATGTGAACGCTAAGCGTCGCGAACGTTTCCAAGAAACAGTGCAAGCGACTATTGGTAACCCACAAGCGGTTATGTTCAAAGAAATGATCAACGAATTGATCACTGATAAAGAACTAGACGTTGTTGAAGTAGCTTCTGCATTGGCTCACTTGGCACAAAACGGCATTCCATTATTCTTAAACGAAAACGAACGTGCTCGTCCACCTCAGCGTGAACGTGAAGAACGTGGTGAGCGTAGCGAACGTCCACAACGTGAACGTGCTCCTCGTAAGAGCCCTGGCGATGTAAGCACTAAAGCGATGCCACTTAAAGATAGCCCAGATGTTGATATGGTTCGCTTCCGTATGGAAGTGGGTTACCAAGATGGCGTTAAGCCTGGCAACATCGTTGGCGCAATTGCTAACGAAGCGGATCTTGAAAGCAAGTTCATTGGCCACATCGAAATCTTTGACGATTTCTCTATGGTTGATTTACCTGACGGCATGCCAGAAACGGTTATGTCTAAGCTAAAAGCGACTCGCATTTGTGGTCAACCTCTGCACCTACAAGTTGCAGATGGCGCTAAGCCAGTAAATCGTAAAGCTCCATCAGGTCGTCCTGCTGGTGGCAACCGTCGTCCAAGTAATGGCGATCGTCGTCCACAAGGTGGTGACCGTCGCCCACGTCGTGACTCTTAGTCTTTAGATTAAAAGTTATGGCTAGAGCTGAACTTTAAACAGATCAGCATGCGATAAAAAGCCCGTATGACTGCTCTCAGTTTTATTTAAAAACTAGGAGTAAGGCATACGGGCTTTTTTACGTCTGTGATAAGCTAAACTCTTGGCGAAAATCATTTTTCAAACAGACGTAGGCAGAAGCAAGCTTCATGAGTGCATTAACCCCAGAGCAACTATCCATCGTTCATCATCAGCAAGGTCATGCACGCGTTATTGCGGTGGCAGGTGCTGGCAAAACGACAACTCTAGTGCACTTTATTCAACAGCGCCTGCTCGCCGGAAGTAATCCTAAGCGCATGCTGGTTTTGATGTATAACAAAGCCGCGCAAACTGATTTTCAAATTAAGCTACAGCAAGTCATTAGCCAACCTAGCCAGCAAACAGGTCATCAACACTTTGGCGCCTTACCCGACGTTCGTACTTTCCACGCGCTAGGCTTTAAAATTTATCATCGCTTAATCAGCCAAGGCCATTTACCGGGCATTCAGCAAGATCTCATTGGCGCAGGTGAAATGGATGGAGTGGTTTGGCGATTGTTGCAACAAGTTGCCAGCAGTCAGGGGCTTGAAGAAACTCGCCAAGACATCTTATCGCAACGTAAAAAATGGGTAGAGCCCGCAGTAGCGTTTATCGACCTGGTTAAATCGGATCTGCTTAGCCCTGCAGATATGTTCGAAGAATCTGAATTGCCTCATCAGTGTAAAATTTTCATTGAAACGTTTGATCGTTTTGAACAATGGCGCAAAGAACATAATCGGATTACCTTTTCCGATATGTTGTACGACCCTTGTGTGCTGTTTAAGCAGCGTCCAGAAATTGCCGAGCAGTTCTCTGGTCATATGGAATGGATCTTGGTGGACGAATACCAAGACGTAAACGGCATTCAACAGTTTCTCTTACAAGTGCTATACGGCAACGGCGGCTATCAA
This sequence comes from Oleispira sp., assembly GCA_036960605.1. Classification (GTDB taxonomy): domain Bacteria; phylum Pseudomonadota; class Gammaproteobacteria; order Pseudomonadales; family Oceanobacteraceae; genus Oleispira. The sequence goes on from JBALXI010000038.1 coordinate 24,072, forward strand.
GGTAATGGCCAAGTGATGGTGATTGGCGACGGGGACCAAACCATTTATGAATTCCGCGGATCTAAGCCTGAATACATTACCAAAGAATTTGAGAAAGCCTTTAATGCCGGTAATTCACTTGAAGGCGGCAATCAAATAACGCATACCAGTTATCAGCTCCCTCATACATTTCGCTACGGCCATAAACTGTCCTTGTTGGCGAATCAGGTAATCGGTGAAAACCAAGATAGAGAAGACGTACTCTGCTTATCACATCCATCAACACCGAATACTCAAATACACCTAAAACATAATAGCGATTACAGCCAAGAAGTATTAAACCTACTCAATGAACTAGCAGAAAAACGACCGTTAGAAGATGTCGCGATATTGAATCGACTCTGGGGTATTAGTGCCCCAATTGAACTGGCGCTATTGCAAGCCGATATGCCGTATCAACTCGATCATTCACAAACTGTACTCGATCGTTTTGAATTAGAAATATTCTGGATACTCTTTGAGATAGCCAGCGATAATTTCAAACAGCGTAATCGTCGTCAACGCAAAGCCGCATGGCTAACATTATTAACTCAGCCGTTTCCAAAAGTGAAACGTGCATTGCTGGAAGATATGGCTGAAAATATCAGTCAGCACGATAGCGATTTAAGCCAAGCTTTGTGGGATACGATTCCCAAAGATATTTCTAAATGGCAGCGCCAGCAATTAGAAGATAGAGGCCAAGTAATTGAAGCCGCTGAAATGGCTTCTACTGAGCTGCCTGAACAGAAATTAGCAGGGCAATCAGAAACCCTATTGGAAAATAAACCAAAACCCAGCCATACAAAAAAACGAGAGCTCAAAGCTTGGCAGCTGGCCCAGCAATATATTAATGCCACCGACTTATACGAAGGTATTAAAGACTCAGCGTTCTCTGCACAACAAATAGAAGATAGAAGCGAAACTATTAAGGCGTTTGTTAGCTTCTTACGAGTAACCAATAAGCCCGCCAATCAAATATACGGATATCTGCAAGAGCTAAAACAACGCCACAAGGATAAGAAAAGCTCAGGTGTTCGCATAACCTCAATTCATAAAGCCAAAGGCTTAGAGTGGCCTGTGGTGATTATTCCTGCGCTTTCTGCACGGTATTATCCCTATGAAGCAGAAGGCACTTTCACCACGAAAAGCAGTGAGGAAAGTGAGCGCCGATTATTTTATGTCGCTATGACTCGGGCAAAAGAAGACCTCTATTTAATCGCACCGCCTGCGTGGAATAACAAGCAAGAAAAGGTTCAAAAGACTCAGGCAGAAACTCAACAGACTAAAGACTGGCCGAGTAAGTTTTTGCGCGAAGCAGACTTTGAATTATGTCAGCAAGTGGGTGATATAATTGAACGGGGTGAAATATTACCTGAGCCCCAAGAGTTTGAAGCGATACAAGTAAAGAAAAGCCAAGGCTTAATTGAGCGTTATAGTGCAGATATTAAATTTGAATTACCGATTAAATTGAAACTTAAGCGTGATGTTCATACTGGTGGTCATCAGGCTACGGGTATAGCCTCATCGAATTCGATTGAATTTGAAGAAGATGATGCTGAGTATCAAAAAGGTCAATGGTTAGTGCATGGGAAACTTGGTAAAGGCCGTGTTGTACGTGATGAGAAAAAATACGTAACGATTTATTTTAGTGCTGATAAAAAAGAGCGCAAGTTAGATAAAACGATAGCTGGGCCTTGGTTGTCAGAAATTTAAATGTCAGAAATCTCATAGTGAATAGAAAAAGGAATAATATTAATGAAAAGCCTCACCCGGATACTCTTCATGCTATTAGCATTATTCTTATTGACCGAAGTCGTTTGGTTTAGCTGTGAGCCTTTTCAGCGTCAGCAACTTTTAGAAAAACTAGGTCGCGATGATCTAGCCCGTGAAGTCCAATTAGATCCTTATTATCCCATTCTTTCTCAGCTCTATCAGTTGCGGCTAGAAGACCATGAGAGTGTCCTAGAAGAAATTCGGCAAGAGCATGAAGCCGAGCAAAGATTAAAACGAGAGCAGTTTAAAACTAACTCAGAAAGTAATACCCATACCGCAGAGAGCGACAAAAATTCACAATACGGTGAGGGTGAAGCTTTTGATTGGCAAAGCACAGGCCAGCACTACGCCGCCAAAATGCTCTGTCGCAAGCCAAAAACTCAAAACCTCGATAATGTGAATAAACAGAAAATCTATAAATGGGTCGACGAAAATGGTCGTACACATTTTGGTGAAAAACCCAGCGCAGCCGATGAGTCCAATACTCAAATAGAAGACTTGAGTAAGCAATACGAAGCCCTTCAGCAAGCGGTGAAGTTGTCCATTGAATACCCCAAGTGGGCAGGCGACAGCGTGATGGAAAGCGAGATCAAAAAGCAGGGCAAGCTGGTACACAAGGTATTAAGCCACTATGTTCCTAAAATGTATCAGCGCCAGATTAATCTTAAAATTATTTTATTCAAAAATGTGGCTGAATTCGAATCTCATCGAGATAAGCAGCAAGCGAATGCGCAATGGGGTGCCTATTACAGCTCTGCGAGTAATAGCATCTATCTGCCGCGTTACCCTAATATAGAACAAACAATGGCGATTGCTCGCCATGAAATGACCCACGCCATGCTCGCGGGCATGTTAGGCCCTGTTCCCGTGTGGATCAATGAAGGCTTAGCAGAATACATGGAAAGCTTCAGCTGGCAGATGAATGCCGCCGTGGCTCAGCCTCGGGTTAGCCAATATGGACGTCTAAAGGGCGCGGATATGAAACAGCTAGCCAATACCCAGCATACAGACTTCTATGGCGCTGATCAGGACATGAATTATCTACAGGCCGTTGCGAGCATCTATTTTTTACTCGACCATCAAGCGGGCCGTGAATGGCTTAAACGCAGCTTCGCCTTCTATGGTCAAAACCCTTGTCGCAAGGCCAGTGCAGAGCAGTTATTCAGCAGAAACTACCCCGCTGGCATTGAAGGGGCGAGTCGTAACTTCAATGCGTGGTTGAGCAAGGGGAAATTTGCTAGCCATCGTTATTGATCAATTTCATTACGGTAAATTTCACTCTATTAATCCATGACCAGTTCTCATACAATAGCGGGCTAAATTATTCACACTTATTGAGATTCGTCATATGACTATCGCAGCAAACAAAGTAGCAAGCATTCAATACACAGTAATGGATGAAGAAGGCCAAATCATCGATAGTTCTGAAGGCGGCGAGCCATTAGTATTCTTGGTAGGCGCACAAAACGTTATCGACGGTCTTGAAGAAGTACTAATCGGTAAGAGTGTTGGCGATCAAATTAAGGCAACTGTAGAGCCTGCTAAAGCTTACGGCGAATACAACCCTGAAGGCGTTCAAGTAGTCCCAATGGACGCGTTCGAAGGCGTTGAAGATATCGAAACAGGCATGGCTTTCACCGCTGAAACTGAGCAAGGTCCAATGAACCTGATCGTTACTGCTATTGAAGGCGACATGGTTACTGTTGATGGCAACCACCCGCTAGCGGGTAAAGCTTTGACGTTCGACGTTACTGTTGAAGCGGTACGTGATGCAACTGACGAAGAAATGGCTCATGGCCATGTACACGGCGAAGGCGGTCACCAGCACTAGGATGTTCTTGTAAAGAATATTCTACGCTAGTCAGAATTAGCTAGAAAAAAGCCGCTCTGTGTATCCTATTAAAGGACATGCTCAGCGGTTTTTTTGTGTCTGTAGGAACGGCAATGGCAGGAGGCTACTCATTATTTTCGTAGTGGTGTACTTGAGCGAGGGTATTAAGTTGAGATGGGTATTTGAAAATGCGCACTAACCTGACTTTTACGACACTGCGACGAATCTTAACTTGAAATGATTCACTATAGTTAATGCAGGTATTAACAAAGTTAATGGGTTTTAATTTTATGAATATAAGAGCGTAGTGTGCAGGAGTTTCTAGATTTACGAACGCTATCCGTTAACAATATTCTTGTGAGCCTATCTTTCGGGATATGCTTGATTATGTATGGTAAACATTATCCTCAATTTAAGGGTATTAAAACATTAGGCAATGCGTTTATTGTCAGTAGCAGCGGTTTTTTATTAATTGGCTTTCGCAGCTATATATCTGATTTCTTTTCAATAATTATCCCTAATGTACTGCTTGTATACAGTATGACTCTAGTCCATTTAGGCTTCATTTCATTTTATGAATTTAGTATGAATCGTGCCAAAAAGCTGCACTTTTTCATGCTAGTAGGTATGTTTTTTAGCGCTATTTTCTTCACCTATTTTGACAATCATACGAATTTAAGAATAGTCATTATTAGTTTTATACTGAGCCTTCAATGCATTTTTATTATGCAAACGCTATTGGTGGCTTATAAGGGCAATAAGCATAGAGCCAACTTAATGCTTGCGGTGTCTTTCTTATTATTCGCTACTTTTTTTGCATTTCGTGCAGTAATTACCTGCTTTGAGAAACCTTTAGTCGATTTTATGGATGCCGGTTTGATGCATTCACTCTCCATCATCGTTTACCAATTCATCGTTATCATTGCTAGCTTCGGTCTTGTTTGGATCGTGAGTCATAAAGTTAATAATATATTAAGAGACCAAGCCACTCATGATCCTTTAACTCAGGTGTTTAATCGGCGAGCTTTAGAAGAAATCATAAATATCGAGCATTCTCGATCATTGAGAAATGAGTCCCCCTTAGCCATCGTGATGCTTGATATTGATTATTTCAAACGCCTCAATGATCGTTATGGCCATAGTGTTGGCGACCAAGTATTGGTTTCGATAGCAGGTCTGCTGGTCAATAACCTAAGAGGCTATGACAGTGTTGCGCGCTTTGGCGGTGAGGAATTTATCATTCTGCTGCCGAATACCGATGTTGATAACGCGAGAGTGATTGCAGAGAAATTAAGGGAGAGAATCGCAAGTCACGATTACCAAATTAAGGATAATAGAACGGTTGAAGTTACGGCCAGCTTCGGTGTGACAAGCTGTGATCTAGCCAAAGAATCTTGGCTTAATGTATTGGATCGTTGTGATAGGGCTTTATATCTGGCTAAAGAATCTGGCAGAAATAAGGTGATTTTTTTTAATGACGATAATCAAGATGCAGATAATGCTGGCGCAGGGTAAAATAGCGCTAATTATCAATATATCGTAAGTAACCTGCTGTGGATAACACTCGCTTGAATATACCTTCGTCAAAATCAAAGAATGGCAAGAATGCTTCCGGTGCCTCTTTGCACCCCAGAAATCCTCATCAGGGTCGCTATGACTTGCAAGCCTTAACCGCCGTTTGCCCTGAATTGAAGTCTCACCTTGTGCTCAATCCAAAAGGTGAGCAGACCGTGAATTTTTCCAATGACGATGCCGTTCGTTTGTTAAATCAGGCCTTGTTAGCTCAGCATTACCAAGTACAGCACTGGAACATCCCTGAGGGCTATTTATGCCCACCGATTCCAGGACGCGCCGATTATGTTCACTATGCGGCAGATTTACTTACCGGCAAAAAGAACAATGCCAAGGTATTGGATATTGGCACCGGTGCTAATTGTATTTACCCTATTATTGGCTGTCGCAGCTACGGTTGGAAGTTTGTTGGCAGTGAAATTGATCCAGTAGCGGTGAGTGCTGCGAACTTAATCGTTGATTCAAACCCGCTATTAAAAAACAAGATCAAAGTACTGTCGCAAAATAACCCAAAGGCCATATTCTCTGGAATCATAGGCCCTAATGACTTATTCGACCTGACCTTATGCAACCCCCCGTTTCATGCGTCATTAGCCGAAGCAAATGCGGTGACTGAGCGTAAGCAGCATAATTTAAGCCGACATAAGGTTAAATATAATACCAAGCAGTCCGTTGCTGATGGCAGTGCTGATAACAGTTTAGACAAGAGCCAAGGTCGAAACTTTGGAGGTCAAAAAGCCGAATTATGGTGCGATGGCGGAGAAGTGGCCTTTTTAAAGCGCATGATTAATGAAAGCCAAAAATTCTCTCAACAAGTCATGTGGTTTACCAGCTTGGTTTCTAAGAGCGATAATATAAAACCACTAAAAAAATTGTTGAATCAAGTAGGTGCCAAACAGGTAAAAGTTGTTAGTATGAGTCAGGGGCAAAAAGTGAGTCGTTTAATCGCTTGGAGTTTTTTGACGAATGAGCAACTTGAAGACTGGAATAAGCAGCGACTTCAGTCATAAGGATAGTGGCCTCATCAATATCTATAAGGAAGCAGAGATGAGTCGAGTATTGTATCAATTTCCAATTTCACATTATTGTGAAAAAATTCGTTGGGCTATGGATTATAAAGGGCTTGATTATAAGCTTAAAAATCTATTTCCAGGGTTGCATTTACGCACCACTAAAAAAATAGCCGTTAAAACCTACTTGCCCATCTTAATTGATCAGGGTGAGCAGGTTCAAAACTCTCATGTGATTTTAAATTACCTAGATGAACAATATCCTGATAAGCCACTATCCCCTAAGGACCCCGAGTTATTGGAAAAAGCCTTAGAGTGGGAGAAGTATTGTGATGTTGAAATCGGTGTCCACGTGCGCCGTTTTGGTTACCACTACTTATTAGCCGAACCTAAAACAGTCATCCCTTTCTTTACGCAAGGAGGTCCTTGGTGGGGCCCCTTATTCTTTAAAGTATTCTTTTCTAAAATAGAACCTATCATGCGTAAAGTGATGTCTATTGACGAGGCTGGTGCAGATAAATCGGAAGTTCGAATTCAGCAAGCGATTGATAAGTTGTATGCAGAATATCAGCAGCATGATTTTTTAGTGGGTGATCAATTCAGTCGCGCCGACCTCGCAGCAGCGGCGTTATTGGCGCCTTTGATTATGCCGCAGGGCTATGGTTTAGAATGGCCTGAAACGATGCCTGAAAAATTGCAGGCATTCGTCGATAAAAATGAAATTAAATTAGAAAAATTTCGTTATTTATACAGAGAATTTAGGTAACTATTCAGATGATTAAAATTAAAACAGAGTCTTAATCTGCTAATTCTTTTATCACATCAGGAACGGTAGCACGGTGAAAACCGTTAAACGCCGCTTCTTTTTGCTGCGGTGTTTCTTTTTTTAACGGCCATAAACACAGTGTTTGTGCCGCGCCGCCATCCACTCGTAAATTCACTCCGGTAATAAAAGAAGCCGCAGGACTTAACAAATAAACAATCGCCGAGCTAATTTCAGATTCATTACCTATGCGTTGTAATGGCGTGCCATCTTTGGCTTTTTGCATAATGCCTTTAATAATATTCTGATCGTAAGTATCCATACCACTAGACGCAATATAGCCCGGTGCAACAGCATTTATTCGTACGTTGTGAGCGCCCCATTCAATGGCCGCCGTTTCAGTAAAGTTTGCCATGCCCGCGCGCGCAGCACCTGAATGACCCATCATTGGCATACCGCCAAAGTTGTCTGCAGTAATATTGACGATAGCACCGCCTGTTGCTTTCATACTCTGTTTAAAAACTTCTCGAGCTACCAGAAAACCGCCGACGAGGTTGGTGCGTACCACCGTTTCGAAACCATTTTGACTGATCGCTTCTAAAGGCGCAGGGAATTGGCCGCCAGCATTATTAACTAAGCCCTGAATCGAACCATGCTTGGCAACAATGGCGGCGATGTTTTCAGTCACGGCAACTTCATCACGAATATCAAAGGCGAAGGTATCAGCAGTGCCACCATCCTGCTTAATTTCTTCGGCGACGGTCGTTAATTTTTCTTGAGTACGACCGACTAAAATTACTGTGGCGCCTAATGATGCAAGTTCGTGGGCTGTGCAGCGGCCGATGCCAGATCCGCCACCGGTAATAATAATGACGTGTTGCTTAAAGGCATTGTCGCGAAAAATAGATTGGTAGCTCATGGCATAAAACTCTTAGCAGTTAATAAGCACAGAATAAAAAATACTGGCTAAAAAATTGAGAGGCCTAAGCTAGCGTAAATTTACTCAGATGTCACTTCACCGGCGATTGCACGTTGCAAGAGTAGTTGGTATTGCTCCACGCTGAGAGGTAGCGGATTACCCGCAGCAGAAGGGTCGGCATACGCGAGCTGTGCAATATTATGTTCACGGGCGATGGGGTCGTCGGTATGAATGCCTATGTCAGCTAAGCTTGTCGGAATATCGAGTTCTTTCCTAAAGGCGAGTAACCAGTCTAAGAAAGTTTGATAATAAGTGGCTTGTGGCATCGTACGTTCGATGGATAAAAAGTTACAAATAATGTGTAACTTATCTTCAATAAACTGCGCATTAGCAGTTACCACATAGGGTAAGATAACGGCATTTAATAAACCATGATGCTTATCGTAGAGCGCCCCCAGCGGGTGGGCTAAAGCATGACATGCGCCTAAGCCTTTTTGAAAGGCGGTCGCGCCCATGGTAGATGCCGTTAGCATATTGCCACGGGCCTCGAGGTTACGCCCTTCATGGTAAGCCTTAGGAAGCCATTCTTTAATTAACTTCATTCCTTGTAAGGCAATACCCTCGGCCATGGGATGAAAGCCAGGCGCGCAAAAGGCTTCGAAGTTATGCACAAAGGCATCCATTCCGGTTGCTGCCGTGAGAGGCGCCGGTAATGCTTGGGTTAATTCAGGATCTAAAATGACCTGCTTAGGCAGCATGTCAGGGTGGAATATTATTTTTTTACTCTGCGTGCTTTCATCAACAATGACCGCTGCGCGACCGACTTCAGAGCCGGTACCGGCGGTTGTCGGTACGGCAATAACTGGGGCGATTTTTTCGCTATCGACTTGACGCCAATTATCTCCGGCATCTTCAAACGCCCAAATCGGTAAGGTTTGACCCACCATTAGTGCAATCGCTTTGCCAGCATCTAATGCACTGCCTCCACCCACTGCAATAATGCCATCGTGTTTACCGTGCTTAAACGCCGCAATTCCAGCGCTAATATTCTCACCATTAGGATTCGCTTTTATATCAAAAAAAATATCAGCAGAGGGTAACGACTGCTGAATTTTTTTAATAAAGGAAAAATGCGCTAAACCCGGATCGGTAACAATTAAGGGGCAGAGTATATTCAACTGCTGGCATAGCTGGGGCAATTCGCTAATACGACCATTACCAAATTTTATGGCGGTGGGATAATTCCAATCTGGCATAATAGTAAGCCTGCTTTAAGATCTTTTTATATGAATAGATTTAGGGCGAGTCAGTTGCTGATAAGCAAGATGGGACAGAGAGCAGCCCCTACCTGAATGTTTAATACCTACCCAAGGCAACGAAGGATCAAGATAATCACAGCGATTTATAAAAACAGTGCCGGTATTGATGTCATTGCACAATGCCAAGCTGGTTTCTTCATCTTGACTCCAGATCGAAGCGCTCAGGCCATAAACCGAATCGTTGATCCGTTCTAGCGCCTGCTTGTCATTATCAACCGCCATGATACCGATAATAGGGGCAAAGCTTTCTTCACTCATCAGGGCCATGTCGTGACTCACCTGAGTTAGCACTTGCGGTATCATAAACTGACCATGATTCAGATCCTGATCCTTATGCTCATTCAAAGAAAAATCTTGCTCAGCTATGTGAGCTTTAGCCCCCAGTAATAGCGCTTGCTCAACTTGATTTTGAGCGTGAACGATGGCTTTAGCATTGATCATTGGGCCTAAGCTAGTAGCTGGGTTTAGAGCGTGTCCTACGACTAATTTTTTGGTTTCGCTGACAAATTGGCTGACGAAGGTTTCAAAAATTGAAGTATCGACATAAATTCGTTCAATACCGCAACAGCTCTGGCCGCTATTAAAAAAACTGCCATCAACAAGATTAGGAACCACCGTGCTTAGGTCAGCATCGGCTCTGACATAAGCCGCGTCCTTACCGCCCAGTTCTAACGCGAGCGGTTTAAAATAACCGGCTAAATGCTGTTCAATTATTTTTCCTGCGTTAACCGATCCAGTAAAGCTGACATAGTTAATATCCACTGATTGAATGGCCGCTAATGTTTGTTCATGACTCAGGTGTAAATATTGAAATACCCCAGAAGGAAGGCCGGCTGCTTTAAAAGCTTGTTGAAAACGTTCCGCACATAATAACGTTTGGCTTGCGTGTTTTAGTATCACGCAGTTGCCTGCCATTAACGCCGGGATAAGTGAATTAATCGCGGTTAAATAAGGATAATTCCACGGCGCAATAATAAATGCGGTGCCCAGTGGTGTGGGGCGAATGAGGCGAGTGAAATTTTTATCATCAGGGTTAATAATGATATCGCTGAGCGCGGATTGAGCAATGCCGATCATATAATCAGCGCGTTCTTTCAATCCACTAATTTCGCCTTTGGCATATTGGATCGGCCGGCCCATCAGCTGACTGATTTCTTCCGCAATCACCTCTTGCTGTTGTACAAACCATGCAATCGCTTTATGACAATATTGCGCTCGTTCTGCGATGGATATTTGTTGCCAATTTTTTTGAGCGTCATAGGCATTGGCTAATACATCGGCAACATACTCATCAGAGGCGAGCTCGCGTTCAGCAATGAGAGAGCCATCACTGGGAGAATAGATTGATACCGTCATAGGACTGAGCCTTTCATACTAAATAATTTCAAAATAACGATCAAGTTCCCACTGGGAAATATGTTTGCGATGCTCACGTACTTCCCATTCTCGAGTTGCGACAAAATGATCAACAAATTCATCGCCAAAAAAGTCTCGAGCCATCGTCGAGGTTTTTAAACGCTGTGCCGATTCTCCAAGAGTTTCGGGGAGTTTTAAATCATCAGTAAAGGTGTGCTGGTAAGCGTTGCCCTCGACCATGGGGCGAAGCTTGGCTTTATTTTCAACGCCCCATAAACCGGAAGCGATAACGGCTGCAAGAATAATATAAGGATTGGCATCAGCAGCGCCAATGCGGTATTCCAAACGGTGGCTGTTTTCATCACCGGGAATAATACGAATGGCGCAGGTCCGGTTATCGACCCCGACACTGGCATCCGTCGGTGCCCAAAAACCGGGCACCAAACGGCGATAAGAATTAATAGTGGGAGCAATCATAGCCAGTAATTCAGGCATCAGTGCTTGCTGGCCTGCAACAAAGTGCTGCATCAGCTCACTCATTTCATGGGGCTGTTGAGCATCGTGAAATAACGCCTTGCCAGCGAGATCGGTTAACGACAAATGAATGTGCCCGCTTTGCCCAGCTAGTTCGTCATTCCAGCGCGCCATAAAGGTCGCCATCTTGTTTTCTTTCTGCATAGCAATCTTGGTAAAGGTTTTAAATAAAGAAGCCTTATCAGCGGCTTCCAGAGCCTCATCGTAAGTAATAGCGGCTTCTAAAACACCGGGTCCTGTTTCTTCATGCAAACCTTCTAACGGAAAATCCATTGCCTCGGTTAACTTCAGAATATTGTGATAGGTCGAATCGTGTACGCTATTGCGAATGATGGAATAACCAAATTCGGCGGGGGCCATCGCATTGAGGTTTTGATAGCCTTTTTCACGGACAGACTCAGCGCTTTCATTGAACACAAAGAATTCATATTCGAAGCCTGCCAAGGCTTTTAAACCCATACTTTCGGCGCGTGCTAAAACGCGGCGTAACAGTCCACGAGGGCAGATTTTCTCAGCCTCGTGGGTAAATTCAGCGAGAAAAAACAAATCGTTATTTTCTAGCGGCATCGTCCTACAACTGCTTGGCAGTATGCGCACGGGGGCATCGGGGTAGCCCGAGTGCCAGCCGGTATATTGGGTATTATCGTAAAGTTGATCACGCATATCCCAGCCTAAGACCACATCACAAAAGCCAAAGCCTTTATCAAGCGCATGGAGGAACTTCGCTCGTGACATATATTTGCCGCGCAAGATGCCATCGATATCAAAAATACCCACCTTGATATGCGAGGGCTTTAAGCTTTGAATCAGCTCTTTGGCCTGATCAACTGTTCTTACATCCCTAGGGTTCATGCGGCTTCCTTGCGATTTTTGAGTATTATCGAACACTACAGTTAACATTAGTGGAAAGGCATGAGTGTGCAAGGTGAAATCGCATCATTTTGGTGGTGTACTAACGTACTAAAGTGATAGTTTTTAGGGGAAACAGAATGGCACTCTGTGGAAAAATATAGGAATTAACCCTTCTATTTAAGAAGTTGTAGGACTCTTATTTTAACTAAGTTGGCTGACCTGTCGATTGAGTTAAATATGCTATAAACTTTAATAATTCATAACGACTTTGTTACGTCCTGATATTTTGGCACTAAAAAGAGCTTCATCAGCCGCCTTTAATAATTGCTCAATATTTAAATGATCTTTACTATTCGATACACCAAAACTTGCGGTGATCTCAATGGTTTCCTTCTCATTAATCAGTAATGGTTGTGATTCGATTGAATATCGACAACGTTCGGCCAACTTTAGAGCACCTTCAGTATTAGTATGTGGCAGAATTATTGCAAACTCCTCTCCCCCCCAGCGGGTGACAATATCTCCTTCGCGAACGCTTTTACGTAAACAGTCAGAGATATGTATTAACGCTTGATCACCAGTGATATGTCCGAATTTATCATTAATTTTTTTGAAGAAATCAATATCCAATAATAATAAACAATAATAGGTTTGATGACGCTTTTCTTCGTTGGATAAATCAACTAATTTTTTCTGAAAATAGCGGCGATTAAAAAGACTTGTGAGTTCGTCATAAAAGCTTATTCTTTTAAACTGTATTAATTGGTTCTTCAAAAAATTAATGTAGCCGACTAACATGAAACCAGAGGTTAATAGCACGGGTGTTGTTTGCCAAAGAAGAATTTTCGTTGTTATTTTAGGCGTTATATTTGTCAGTAAATCAATATTTATTGCCCCCCAAAAAGACAAGTAAAAAAAGCCAAATAATAATAATCCATTTGCAACTATTTTATTGTTAAATAGTATTACACCTATTAAGCTAACAGCAGATAATATGGTTAGAGTATTTAACGAAAATGCTCCGTTAAATTGGGAAAGGCAGCTGTAGGAGAGTGCAGTCCAGCAAATGATGAATGCTAAATTGTCTGCTAATATACTCCAAATAAATAGCCAACCTAATAAAAGGAACAAGAGTAATATCAATGGTTGTAGCTGGTACTTCGATTGCTCCTGTGATGAAAACTCACGAAGAATAATGAATCCAATAAGTAACCATGAAAAATATAGAACCTGAGATATGATAACAATCATGTTTTTATCGGTATGCTTAGCGGGGGTGGGATATCTAAAAGAAAAACTATTAAACATGATTGAGTCCCTTGATTAAAGTCAGATTTTAAAATCTGGGGGTTGAAAATATTATTTTTATTCTATTGTCGAATGAAAAAATATTTTAGTGATTTCTGAATGATCAAAATTTTAAAATGAAAGCCTATGGCGAAACAGGATAAAATGCGCCAATAATACTGACGTCATATTTATTTTTAGGCTTAATGAGTAAATTTAACATATGCACCATCAGGAGCTGATTTAAGCAATGATTGCTATAATAAATTAGGCATCGTAAGGTTACTCTACTCATGATTATTATGTATTAACGAACTATTGGCACTATTTATGATCTATTCGAAAGACTCACGACAGGTAGGTGTGAGTAGAGAGCCTACCATTTCAGTGAGGCTACTGAAGGTCAATATTACTGTTTATGAGAAATTATATAAATCCTATGATTATGACTTATTAAAATTGAAATATGGCGTTTGTAAAGAGGATTTAACGGATGATGATTATCGTGTTCCCTTAATAATTACCAATGATATTATCCATCAAGTCAGTCAGAAAACAGGTGATCCTGTCCTTGGACTTAACTGGCATAATCATACGGATCTACCCATTAACCCAGCAATAGTTCGTTGCATATCTAATGCCCCTGATATTAATTCAGCGCTTCAAATTATTATGCGCTATCTGCACTTGGTAACAGAGATGGGAGATTTTGAATTACAGGCTGGTCAAGAGAGTGGTAGTTTAACTTTCACCCCTTATGATGAAAGTTTGGTTAATTATCATCAGGTAGATGCCATGTTATTTGGGTTTCATCGTATTGCAAAAGGACTGAGAGGAGGTGGACTTACCTCGGTATCGTTCCGTCATAGCTGCCCTCCTGGGTGTGAGGAAATCTATTCTAAGGCATTTAATATCCCTGTTTTTTTTGATCAGCCTTATTCAATGTTGTCATTTTCAAGTAATTGGCTAAAGGCTAGGGTGGGAGTTGATCGCATAAGCATCGATGACCTAGTTTTAAGTGAAAAAAATAGAGCAATGCTTAATCCTGAAATCAGCTTTTCTGCACAGATAGAAAACATAATCAAACTGATGTTAAGCTTTGGTGAGCCGAGCAGGGAGGATGTTGCCAAGGCTTGGGGTATGAGTCTTCGGAGTTTTCAACGAAGCTTATCCAATATCGGAACCAGTTATCAAAAATTATTAAATAAAGTGCGTCTCGAGCTAGCGTATCACTACCTTACACAGCTTGCATTTAGTTGTGAAGAAATTGCATTTCTATTGGGGTATAGTGAAGCTAGATCTTTTTATCATGCTTTTAAAGGTTGGGCTGGGGTAACTCCAAGCAAATACCGTCGAGCTACGTTGCTATAAAATTCTTAGCTGTCCTATCATATAATTGTTGTACAACAGAAATTTTATAAATCGACTTGCTACAAAGTTATTATATCGAGATGTGAAACTCGTAATTGCATTCGTTTGCAATTTAGCCTAATTGAATAATAAACAGTTTCTTATATTAAAAATATTAGCTCACAAATTATTTCGAATATGCTATTAAATAATTAATAATAGTGTGCTATTTGATGAAAATATTTTTTTAGATTTAAGTCGCTGGGTTAATCGATACTAGGGTTTATATAGCGGCGATCGACAAGCTCCTTTAGTTTTAAAGTATACTTTAATAATGAAAAAATGGCAGAAGAAAACTTCTGCCATTGATATAACTCTGCTAACCGCTAGTGGGAATTAATCCACACTTATTAATCGCTTTGGTGTAATTTCATTCTCTTTTGTTTTATTGATATGTGCAGTAACCTTTGAAAGGTTGGTATCAATAAACTGCTCTTGATGTGCTAATAAATACTCTTTTTTGGCATAAGTAAGTGGGCACCAGTTGCTTTCGATTGTGGATAGAAAGACTTGGAAAGACTGGAATATAATACGTAACTTAAAGGCATTTTGATAAATTGAACGTCTATTTTTAGACTTCAGGCTGACCCCAAACTCTCTTTCTTTCAATTGCTCTTTAATTTCTATGAAGTCCGCGCGTTTATAGCCAAGTAATTTTTCGAAAGATAATACAAAACCCAAACCTGAAACTCCGACGATACGCGCCCAGAAAAAAGAACGCTTTAAGAGTTTCTCTACTTGCTTACGTGACTTATCATCTAGAGCATCAAAGTTACACTCACCAATTGCATCTAAACTTGCAGAAACAGCATGAGTATTACCATTAGCATAGGCACAAAAGTGGCAGTTCAAACGATCAAACCAATTATAATCGGCCAAATTAACACGGCCATAATCAACATAATCATTTCGGTCAATCGGTATCGCGTTAAATGTCACTAGTGTGCGATTGAGTAATCGCAGGAATAAAACCTGAAATAACACAAACAAAAAAATAGAGGGGTACATAATAAATCCCCCTAAAGTGCCTTTGAATAGACCATGTTTGGCAATATTGGCCCCAAAAATTCCTGTTAATAACATATCCATTCCTCTCTTATTTTTTAGTTGATAGGGGGTGGCTTCAAGCAAATACGGTTAAGCGACCTTTCTACAAAATTATTATTGGTCTTATTATATACGTAGTGATTTTTAACAAAAAAATACTACGATATTTAAAATATCGACTACAGTCGACTTCTACAACCCTCTTTGTCTAATGCTTTGGGTTAAATTGCGAGTAGTCAAACACCTATTGTTAAGCAGGTAATTGTATGTCGAACCAATATTTATTTTTGATAGAAAATCTTCCCCGAAAGGAAGCGATAGTCGTATCCGCTAACCTGAGTAGCAGTGTCTTAAACTTATCATTACGTAGCTAAATTAGTTTTTTACCTTTAAGCGAACAGCACCACCAAAAGTTCCTGTCACTATATCTTTGTTCTCGCCCACTTGAGTTGCGGCATAAAAGCTGTTGTAGAAGGGTAGAAAGCCCATCTCATGATTGAGTAGCGACTCACCAGTGTCCCAGTCCAGCCCTTCAAGGCTCCATTTACCATCACGCTGTCCAATACAATAAGCCATATTACTGAGTGCACTCATGGTCGGAATTCCATTGGGGCAACTTACTTCCTGATTGGCCCAATCTGAAGAAATAGATTGTGTGGCCGAATCCCAGCTGAATCGCTCAACACCATTGGGGGCATTTAAAGGAATATTAGATATCAAAACAGTAGCTTTGGAGAGTTCGCCCGGCCAGCCGCTGGTATCCAGGGCATAATCATTATTGACCACCATGGCACTGTAGCCTCGGATCAATACGGATTGTTCAGAAATGCTTCGAATGGCAGTGTTGTCACCAAACTGAATCGGTACTTCGGCGGCAATCCGAATATCCTTACCTGGTGCAATGGGCTGCCAACCTTCAGGAAGATCCCCTCTCCACATTAACACCAGGTGCATTAATTCCTGTCCATCGGTAAAGACAACAAATTGATCCTGATCGTCGCTGCCCATCAAGCTTGGCGTGGATCCAGATCCTGTGCCAAGACGACCTGCCCAAGGTTCATCAGGACCCGCTTCATAATCGGCACTCCAGGCTCCTTGATCTGTATCCGCAGTTAGACTGGTGCCGTTCCACTGTAGGCGATTCATTGCCTTATTGGTCACTACAAAAATTCCGCCAGTTTCATCCACGGCAATGGAATTGGAAACCCGTTCTCCTGGAAGTTGTACATAATGAAATTCGCTGAAATCACGGGATAAAATTGCAACAGTGCCATATGAGGTAGCAAAAGCCAGATAACCGTCATACGTCATATTGATACCGACAATGAAGTCATCTTCTGCTTGTAAAATTTCCTCAGGTAATTCGAAGACCTCGCCTTTTTTAATGGCTCCTTGCTTTTTACCGCGGCGCTCGTAATAGATGCTGATGCTGGTATCTTTGGGTACATAAAGATTATTGTCTTTATCCATCACGGTGTAGGCGCCAGATAGGGGATCTTCTGCCATTGTCTTAAACTTGGAATCAATTTTGCTCAAATCTTCTGTATTTGGATCCAGTTTGAAAACAGACCCCAAAGTTGAGCCCCAGATAGTACGTTCACCATTGCTATCATAAGTATTGGAATAATTCAGAGTGATAGCCGTCGGTAGCGTCAAAACGAGTTCGTGGGCGATCGGATCCTCTGCTTGTGGACCGGCCAAGGGGCTGGACGCTTGATTGTAGGGGTTACGATGACTCATTGGCCATGGAGAGTCTGCCAAGTAGGTATTAATTGGTGGCTCAAAGTTGTCTGCCGTTGCAGCCTGAGCACTGAGCACTAGTGTTATTAGGGACATTGCAGAAAAAATTGGATTCAGAGAACGCAGCTTCATTTGGTGACCTTTTAATTTTTATTGTTTTAGTAAACTTTGCATTTCAATATTAAGGTTATATGTAAAACTTAGCAGTTCTTAAAAAGCCAAATTTTATTCTTATAAAGCCGCTACAAATTTATAAAAGGAAAGTTGTATATATTAAACTATGGTAAAAAATCGAGCCTCAAAAGATATTCACCGATACAAAGTCTATTGTTTCGTGAATTTCTGCTGGACGGTAACTTGACCATCAGCGTTATCATTCGGGGAGGGAGGAAAGGTGTGCTGCCGATCATGGTGACCGGCAGCACGAGATTAACTCTGGGTATTATTTACAACCTTTCTTTTTCTTGAATGTTTCAACGGTACAAACCTTACCCGTTGGTGCGTAATCACCAATATAGTTCTCAGCTCCGTACTGTTTTACTGCGTCTCCGTGAACACCTACGGGACGACTAGGTACCTCCTTATAACCAAAGCCTTCATTGGCAACCAGATGACGGTGAATCAGTACCGGGTAGTCTGCATGAGCCCAACCTTCCTTTAGGTCATCTGTTTCTTGAGCGATTTTGTGGATTCCGTCCCAAGGCAAGAAATTAACATTCTTGAATTTCTTGGAAACAAAGTCTTTCATGTCGTTCGGGCCAACAATTACGCGAATCATGCCTGCGTCATCGACGACATGCTGTGAATCAGAGATGCATCGGCCAGTACTGGTCAGTTTTAATGAACCGGTGCACAAGCTCCAGAAGCGAAGGTCAGCCCCAGATTCATCAAACACCTCTTCACCGTCAACCGTCTTTGGTGTAACAGGGGCTCTAAAGGTTAAGTCAACCACTTCACCAAACTTGTGAGAGTTGATAACAGCCGCGCCGTACTCGTTGTGAACAGTTGGGAACATGGCGCCACCGGGTGCATGTAAAAAGCTCACTTCTTGAAACGTATCCGTTTCAGGAAAGGTGCGTTCTACATCAGGCAGTGTCTCGATAATGCTCATCAACTTTTGGGTATCCATGTTTTGTGCTCCAGCACAGGGAACCGGTGATGCCATCATTTGCTCAAAGCTTGTTGAATCGGGATCAAAAGTGCGGATCGCAGGCAGCTTAGATGATGCGCTATCGTCAAGACCTGATACGTCATAGCCATTATCTTTCAGATACGTACGTATGAGCCAAACAGGTTCTTTAAGAGACTTGTCTAGGTACTTAACATTTTCTATGCCGTACTCAGCCACAAGTGCGTCATAAGCCGCTGTCTTTCCTTCGGGAACAAACCATACGGAGTAAGAACGGTTTTCAGTGGTACGATCAGCGCCATCAACATAGGGGTTTGTACTACCGGCATCTGGGCGGATATCACTATCAAGAATGCCGCCATCTTGGCTGGCTTTACCAACAGAGGCATCGTACAAGTTATAGCTGTAGTAGCGGGTGTGGGGCAGCTCACCGGTAAACTGTACGATGGGTGTATCAATGTTTTCGGTCAATGTATAAGAGAAGTAAGTGGTATCAGCGCTTGGGTAGGCAAAGACAATATATGGCTTGTAGCCGTTAAAGGCGTGGCCCCACTGTGAGCTACACTCACCAGTTTGAAGTTCTAAATCTAGCTCAGCTTTACGGCTATCACTGGTGAAGCGTTGAAAGTACTCACCTGTTCCGTAATCGACATCGCGGGCATAAGCTAGGTACTTACCCATGTTGGCTGGTAAGAGGTTCCCCTTCTTGTCAATTTCATACGGTACGCCTTCGTCGAAAACATCATTACTGCTGCCGGCTAGCGCGACACCACTGAGCGCTGTTGAAGCGATCAATATGCTTGTGCATATATGTTTAGTTGTAAAAATCTTCATGTTAAAAACCTCTATTGATTAGTGCTATGACAGCGAGATAAATAATATATATATGATTGATTATTAAACAGGATAATTCGTGCCTGAAATTTTTCGAGAAAAAATTACTGGTTAATACACAATATCAATAGTGAAGAATAGAGCGTGATAGGGGGTTGATTATAATTGTATAATTTATGTGAAGCTTAACTACCCCTAGTTTTTGGAATGCTGATATATAATTAGGAAATTTGCCTGAGTGGTCGGGGCGATTAATTTTTGTGAAAATAATTTTCGGTTAATACACGAATACATCGCCGTAAATATCTTAACTTATTCACTTTATTTCTTAGTGTAGAAAGATTCTTGGTGCAGGTAATAATTTATGCCTTTGGTGACATGATATTTTACTGAGTACTATAGTGTAGTGCCTACATTTATTTATATTCTTTATCGGACTATTGTTAGTCCTTACCTGCCAATAGTAAGAAAATACAAGACATTTGGCATCTCTATATTTAGGATAGAGATATTGTTTATTACTTTAAAAAAGCAGAAATATGCATTCATCGACGTTAGGTACTTGGCTTATTGCCATTGTCCGAGTGCTTGAGAATCAAGGTCATAGCGTAGAAAAAGCCTTGTTTTATGCTGGTATACCTTTGAATATATTACAACATCCTCAAGAACGAGTGCCCTTGGTTGCGATGAAACGGCTTTGGCATTACGTTACTGAAAAAACTGGTGATGAGAGTTTGGGCCTCAGTGTGAGCCAGATAGTACAGCCTTCTACCCTTGGCGCTCTGGGGTTTGCAATTCTTGCCAGTTCCAGTCTACGCGATGTTATTAAACGATTGCTGCGTTTTGGTCCGTTGATCAGTAATGGTGCTTTGTTGGAATTCAAGGAAGGTTCACCTTGTAAGTTGATTGTTGATATTGAAAGCCAAAAAGTCCGCCCTGCTGATGAATCCATTGATGCCTTTATGGCACTTTTTGCTCGAAAATATCGTATGTTATTAGCTAAAAATATAGATGCGATAAAGTTAGATTTAATTAGACCAACACCTAAAAATTCTGAACCTTGGCAGGACTTCTTTAATTGCCCTATACGTTTTAATGCTCCTCAGAATATTTTTTATTTTGAAGGCGAGGCACTTGATATAAAACTTCCCTTCGCTAATCAGCAATTGGCACTGCAAAACGATATGATTTTGTCAGAACACCTAAAGGAGCTTCATCAGGACAAACTCACCCCGCGCGTTTATGGAATGTTGGTAACTGCTTTACCATCTGGTGTTCCTTACAAGATGGATATAGCTAGGAAGCTTAATGTGGGTGAGCGTACTTTACAGAGGCAGCTTGAACGGGAGGGTAATAGTTATAAAGATATTCTTGACCAGGTAAGACGTGATTTGGCTGGGCATTATTTAGAGCATCAAAATTATACTATGAGCGAAATAGTTTTTTTGCTGGGTTTCAGTAGTAATAGCAATTTTAGCCGAGCTTTTAAACGCTGGTTCCAAATGACACCTAAGGAATATAAAAATTCAATGTTAAATGATACTCGGTTTAATAGTGATTGAATCATCATAGATGAATAATTAATTCTGATTTTTCAAAAAAACTTGCTGTATCATTTTCATATTGCTCGGCTCATGCTTTTCAAACAGTACTTTCTTTAATTTAGGCATTAGGGTTGGATGTTTTTTATGTAGATAGTAATGAATCTACGTTGTATCGAATTCACAGCTGACAATCATATCTTCTAGTTTATGTTTTTTTATTACCATGTCACTCATTTATACGGTTGCGCTTGAGTATTTAAATAAGTTAGTAAGGGTTGTTCACCTTAAATTGCGGTTTGAATACCTCTGCTACTTTCAATAGATTAATTGCCTTTATTTACATGAACCAATTGCTGTTTTTCGGCTCTATTGGGTACATTGTTAATAAATAGTTATTATAAATTAAGGAGTTGCCTGAGGTGGCCGAACACCCGAATGACCTAAAGACCCTGCCGCAAGACTTAAAAGCTGGCTTAGTCGTTTTCCTTATTGCGCATATCCCAGCCTAAGACCACATCACAAAAGCCAAAGCCTTTATCAAGCGCATGGAGGAACTTCGCTCGTGACAT
>JBALXI010000039.1:0-44548 GCA_036960605.1 Oleispira sp.
GTAATATGTATTTTTGGCATCCGTTAATCCTGTAAGAGTCGAATGTATTGCATCGGTAACAATGTTCCAGGCTGCACATCGATGAACTGAGAATAGCTTTGGCCTGCATGGAAAAACTCTTCGTCACAAGTCGCTAGTTCTAAATAAGGCGGTAAGGTCGCCACATCTAATTGAATTACGTGAGTGCCTGCTGAAATACCTTCAAAGTGCCATTGGCCTTCTTCGTCAGAAACGACGTAGCGGCCATCTTCCATCAATAAACGAATACCCGCTAGACCTTCTGCATCTAAGTTACCTTTACAGTCATCTAGAATCACACGGCCAAATACTTGGGCTTTCTCGCGCATAAGGTCATCACGAATATCGAGGCTAGCGGTGGCAATGTTAGACTTTAAAATAGGGTGTGCAATTTCTGCGATGTTGGTGATTCTTCCTGTTGCTGTTGCAGAAACCTGGCTTACATAAGAGATATTAACCACTTCAAGAGACGTTAATAGTGGAAAGTTAATCGTGATTCTTTGACCATCATCACTGATTGAAACATTGGTATACGTTTCATCATTAATTTTAAGAGTGCCTTTAAGATAACTCAAACCAATAGGTAGAGTATCGACCAGCTTAATGTCTGTTATAGCAGATTCAATATTCGTCATCTTGATTTCAAATGGAACAAAGTCACCAATACCCGCGGTGGTTTTTGTGCTGCTCTTATCTAATAGAATACGATCGGACAATGGGTCTAAAGGAATGTCGGCATTCAATAATAGATTCAAACTGGACACAGCCAAACCACGAGAAGCGTTATTCAAAATATAAGGTGCTGTTGGTAATGCTTGTATTACTTGATCGCTGGTTTCTGCAGGGAAACGGAACGCGAATGAGTTATTTACTTCAACACGGTAGTCGCCATTAGCCACGTAAGGGAAGCGATAGCTACCCGTTGGGAAGTTATACGTTTTACCGCTGCTATCTTGTGCTTCTTCACCTGAGATGATTTGTGCAGGGAAGGTGCTGATACCGTCATCGCCAAAAACTTGCGCTAGTAGACCGGTGCTGTTATCGATTAAGCGAAGCGTGATGCCGTCAATCAATTCACCGGTATAGGCGTTGAAGACTTTGCTGTAAGGATCAAAGCGCAATATTTTATTCAGAGAATCCTCAGTATCTTGTATGTCTTGGTAGCCAATCGCCAAGATGCTGGACGGTGTTAATGCCAGTGCGCAATCGTTACCAGAAGCTGCATCACTTGCCGTTGTCTGGATGATGCCAACAAATTCGCCGCTATTAACAGACGTTTCACGTAATACTAGCTCTTCGCTATCGTTGGGATCAGTCGATGTTAGCGTAACGGTCACCGTATCAATTACGCTGTCATCAATATTTTCATCTAAATCTACAATGCGAATCAATAATGGGTTGCCTGCTTTGAATACATCACTCTGCTGCGAAGGAATAGCCGCAGGTAAGTTCAGTGTTTCGCCATTAGCATAAGACAATTCAGTAATGCTCGTGGGAGCTGAACCGGTGCACTGAGATTGAGTGATGGTTAACTCTTTCTGCGAGTTATTACTTGCGACAGGACCCCAAACATCAATTGCTGCAGTAGTACCCGGAGCATCGGGTGCTTTGTCGCTAGTTGGGTCGACAACAAAAGGTGCATTATCGCTTTTAGTATAGGCTTGACCTAAATGGAAGTAGCTTACGCTGGCATTACTATCGATGATGTCACCGACTTCTACAGCGCTGGTTTGAATACTGAAAAGAGAAAGGGCGGATAGGCTAGTGAAATATACAAATGCATTACTAAGGTTTTTAGCACTAATAAACTGAGTAAAAATCTTAATAATAAATTTGCTAAGCAAAACCGCCACGCAGGCAGCTACCCCATAGCAAAAGCTCTGGAGTGACTGCAAGCGAAGGTGGTTAAGGAAAAACATTAAGGCAGTTTTACCGTGAAGGTAATGACGGTTGTGCCGTCTACTGGATCAGGCCCAGAAGTATCTATTGGACTAACGGAAATCTTACTGAAAGAAAATTCCTTTGATGCTTTACCCTTGGCATCATTTTTATCTGCAATGTCCAATTGAGGGGTGTTTTCTGGAGTCGACGTTCCAGCGGTCACTTCACTTGCTCCGACGAAGTATTTAACATCGTCACCAGTTGCAAGTTCAAGCTCGGAGGGGATTACGTCAGCAACGGTTATATTTGATGCTGATCCGGTCCCTTTATTTACGACAGTCAAAGTATATTTGACGATAGCGCCAGGGATGGCTTTAGCGTTGGTTTCTCCATTAATGGGATCACTAACGATTGATACCTCTTTTAGTAAGGTAATTACGGCGCTAGCAACTTTAAAAGATTGTTCATGACTGAATATAATTATAGCGGTAGAGCCGGTTCCTGAAATTAGGTCCGAAGCTGATACCGTTTGGATAACTTTTTCATTCCAAGCTACAGTATTATCGACTGGAACTATATTAGCACCTTTAGTAACTGTTTCGGGAGTGTCTCCATTTTCCCCAGCACCAATTCTGGCATCGTCCACAGGTTCAACAGCTGTTACGCTAAAAGAAATTGAAATAGGTGAGCCATCTCCTGCACTCGCACTGACTTCTGTTTCTACTGTAATTGCAATAGTATCGCCTTGATTTGCAGTAGTCGTACCAGTTTCAAGCGCAATAGTAAGGTTGGCGCTATTAGCATCTGTATCGCTATCAACTGTAACCGGATCTGCACCAGTATTTGGACCATCAATATCATAAGTATAAGTTGTTCCTAAAGCAGGAATAGGTAACTTAAAACTAATAGGGGCGTTACTGTCGTTTTTAAGAGTGTAAATTGTATCTGCGCTGCCGCCAGCAGAAATCACTGGATCTGGATCTGTATCAGAATGATTGCTGGTTAAAGAAAAGATGACTTTACGGTCTACGTTAAATTCAACAGGATCAGAGGTGTCATCGAAGTTCTGTTCGTTATCACCGCTTCCAACTGTATATGACAGTGTGGCGGTGTTAGTTACTGTAGTTCCAAATAACGTATCGAATTCGGTAAAGTTTACATCGGCAGCGTCTACTGCAAAAGCCGGCAAACTCATTGCTGAGCTCGCGGCGATTATGGCTAAGGTTTTAAATTTCATAATCATTTCCTATATTGTGATTATTCTTAATTTTTTATGTGCTAAATAGCGTTCGTTATTTTATTTTTACAACGTACTGAACCGAACCAGATGCTTTGGCGGTCAGTGGTTTCTGTAATGACCATCGAACTTGGGTATAGTCGGTAGTCTCTGCCAATACTCGCTCGCCATCTTTTTCAATAAAAAGCTGTGTTGGCAGGGCGAATGTTTTTCCACCGTCGGCGGAAAATTCTATTAAGGTATTTAAGCCTTTAGCCGACCCCGGAACATACAAGGTATGTTTTGGGATTGGGTTAACAATAACGATTTCTGCTGCGGGCTCATCGCTTTTGTTTTCAAAATCGATCTGGTAGCCCACTCTTTCACCAGGTAATAATTTATCCGGTGTTTGCCATTGTTCAGATTTGCTTCCGTTTTCTGCAGTCACAGTTACTACTTCAAAGATTGAATTAGTAATTGTGACTTCGGCATTAACGGCTGAGCTAATAACCAAGCTAGTAACAAAAAAAGCAAAAGTGATTAGAATATTTTTAATCATGTAATACTCCGATATTTAATTTTAGTTATCGATGATCGCAGTTAATACGATTGCATAATCACCATCGGCTTTATTACCAAAGTCGACTGAAATAGTGCCGGTTTGTTTATCTGTAGGTTCACTGAAGGTTCCAGATAGTGGGCGGGTAAAAGTAGAGAAGTCAGTCGTAGTGCTAGCGATTACACCGCCAACTTCTGATTTCATTTTTACCGAACTGCCCTTGTAGTTCATATTTTGTGGAATTACATCAGAAATTGTTAGGTCAGTTGCTGTGCCGTTTTCGACTGTAACAACAATTAGGTAAGTCACCTCTGCACCTGGTACAAAAGCGGTTGTGGCGCTTGAAACGTTTGCTGAATTAGTCACTGTTCCGCTAGCTGCATTACCAACAATTACTTTATTAATCGTGACCTGTAAGCTATTACTATCTAGGTCAATTATGTACGTTGCTATCGCATCGTCTTCACCTTGAATAACAACAGCATCAATGGCTTCGTTATTACTTCCAACTGTACCTTGGCCAGCTAGTACAGTACCTAAAGAAGCGCTACTTGCACCAGGGGTTGTAGATGAAGCTGTAAAGTTAATAGTGGCAGTTTGAGTATTTAATGCGGTTTCAGGAATGTCATAGGTGACATAAACGGTGAGTATTTCGTCTTTAGCTAACGAAATTATGTCTCCTGCTGCATAAAGAGTATCAGAAGGATCTAGCTTGTCGGTATTATCAGCCGCGTTAGAGCGCTGGAAATAAATATTTTTTCCTGTTGGAGTGAAATCAGAACTCGCAGCATGAGCTGCCGTAAGGGTAACTGATTCGTTAGCATTCCCTAAGTTAGTAACTGTATAGCTATTAATGACTGCGGCTGTATCACCAGCATTAGTCGTAATGTCGCTTGAAGGCGCTGTGCTGTTAATGTTAATGATTTCATCAACATTAAAAGAAGCGTCTGCAGTCACTGGAGTTGCTTGTGTGCCATCACTGCGCTTAAAGTTGACAGTCGCTGTATTGCTAATGGCTGTGCCTGCTTCGGTACCGACAGCAAAAACATTACCACTGAAAAGCGCACTGCCTAAAATGGCAGAGGACGCTAGAAGCTTGGAAAACTGATTGTTTTTCATTTTTTATTTCCTTTATTAAAGTCTTAGCTATTGAAGCTGAACTCGAAATTTAATTTTAAATTGACTGGCATCTTCACCGGCGGCAGGCGCCTGGAAAATACCTTTTGGATTTACTCTAAAGTGTGTGATGTTTTCATCTAGGCCATCATTATTCGAATCACTAGGTATGTAATTAAAATCAGTGCCGTTATTGTTTGAAAATTCTACATCATCAGTTGTACTGGCTAGGTTGATGAATGTATAAGTTAAACCACTAGGCTTGTTCGTCTCTCTGAACTGAATAGGTCCTTTGTTGTTAATGCTTTCAACAGAAAAAATGGTATTTTCTGGAATTAGATCGGTAACGAAAACAGAATCAGCTTCAGCTTTTCCTAAGCCAGTATTTGTAGCGGTGATAACGTATTCAAGTATTGACCCAGGAATAGCTTTCGGATGATTTGTATTTTTTACATAGTCACCGGTGATCAGGTCAGATAGAACGTTAACCTTTTTTTCAATCTTGATATTAGGCATGTGATCAGAGAGTATGAAAAAGGCGCTGGCGCTATGTTCAATATCATTCTCGTAGCCTTCTTTTGCAGTAACAAGAACTCGCCACTGGCCTAACAAGTCAGACTCTTGAAAAGAAATGTCGCTACTGTTATTAACGATCTTTATCGCTATACCTGAGTCTGATACTAGGTTCATACTCTGTTTGTTTATATTACCGTGGACTTGTCCGTTCGGATTGTAGAGTGTGAGTTGGACATCGGTTATGTCTGCACTGCCAAATGGGTCGCTGACGGTGGCATTGATTTTTAATGTATCAGTAAGAGAAAATTCAGATTTGACGGTGTCGGTGGTATCCGTTAAAGCAATGCTATCAACATTGATAACAGTTTTTGCGGGTAATTCTATATAGCATTTCCCTGGTGCTATTGGAGCGGAATTACTTGAGTCATCAAGAGAAAATACCTTAATGCCACCATCGGTTGATCTGTTTTGAATTCGTAGCGATATAGCCGTATTAGCAGGAATGGGTGATGTGTTCGTTAAAGGAATTTCGAAATTAAATAAGTCTGTTTGTCTGTTACTAGCGGGTAAAGTTCTAGACTGAGTAGTACTTCCAATTACGGTTGTTCCCGCTAATAAATCTAACTTTAATGTTCGTGTGCTGGTGAAGTCTTGAAAACTTCGCAAACATAAAAATGCGTTAGCGGAATCTCCTGAAAATTTAAATTCAGCTTGTAGGGTAGGGCCTAACTTCCATGTCATGGTATCGCCATTTGAATGGCCGATTCTCGATATGTTCACATAACGACCTGTAGAAGGCGCTTGTCGAGATAAGGTGCCTGGGCCTGCGCCTATTATGGTATTGCTGTCGAATGGGTTGTGTATATAAAGTGGCTTGTAACCAGATGAAGCATTAGCAGGGGTGCTGACATAGATGCTTTGAGAGCTGATGCTGATATCGTCTATTGCTGCTGAAGTTATGTCGGCAGTATTAATTATAGGATCGGACGTAGAAAGCCCGCTTAATTTTAATGTGGCGTCGATGAGTATGATTTCAGTTTGATTAGAAACTACTGAAATACCGGATACGGTAATTATGGTATTGCTCCCAGTTGCTGCCGTAGTAACCGTTGTGCCATCAGGGGCGCTTACAACCTTAGCGCTGCTTATTGCTACAGGTAAATAATCGGTTACGGTGATGTTGTTCACGTCATAGCCAGCGCTCTCTTTAATATTAATTTGATAGCGTAAAACATCTCCTTCATTGACTAGCCCGCCATTTAAATCAAACACTAGCTTTTCAGAAGTTGTTAAGTCAGGACTTTGGGTATTGGTAAATGTTTGGCTAGTGCGGTTGTTATTAGTGCGGTGATCGAACTCAGTGCCTTCAGCGGTTGCTGAGAAAATGAAGTCGTTGGCAAGAGTTTTATCAGTTGTGTAATTAATTATAAGGCTGCTGGCGCTAGCATTTTTGATGACTTGGGGTAAATAAGTACAGTGGAAAGTGGCTTCAGCTGTTGGGGTGTTAGAGCAGCTCCAATTCTGTCCTTCGAAGGAGGTGTAGTTTAATCCAGCGACTTTATCAATATCAATACGAATTTCTGAGCTTATTGTATCTTCATTATTTGCATCGCTTGGGCCAAAGTTTCTCGTGTTTAGAGTGAAGGAGAGGTCTTGTCCTCGAATAGGGTTTTGATTGACTGTATGAGTAAGCTCTAAGTCACTGACGAGTTTGTTTGGGACGCTAAGAACTTCTGCAGTAAGAAAAACCATGTCCTGACCTGTTGAGTATTTAGTCTCAACAGCAGTTTGGCCTTCTGTTAAATATTGACTTATATCATATACATCAATATCAACGCCGCTTGTATCTTTGCCAGATTCAATGCCACTGGAATAGCTATTAAACTGATTCCTGTCTGGATTATCAGCTTCTTTTAAAACGTTGCCTGCAAAAAGTAATGTTTCAGTTCGACCATTGCTACTAGCATCGGAGTTTTCGGCGTCACCTTCCCACGTTATATGTGCATGCTTGCCACTGTTAATTAGCTTAGGATCCTTCGCGATAATAAAATTGTTTGGGCGCAAAGTTAATTCACTACCCCAAAATTGCTGGTAGCCATCAAAAACATTAATAACACGCAGAGGCTCATCTGACTTTTCGTAGATCACCACTAAAGCCCAGCCTCCGTAAGCGAGCAAGCTAGTGCAATAATTGATATTCCTCTCAACTCTTCGCGCGAAACTCAGCCCTGAAACGATGTGTTCTGATTCACCAGCAGTGATAAGTGCAGTGACGTCGGCACGGGCGCTGTAATAGGGTTGATTATTTGTCCAACGGGATAAATCGATATCAATCATTAATGTATGGCTATTAGAGAGGTCTGCCGATACAGGTGCGCCATTAAAAGAAATATTGTTGTCCAAGTCGCCTGAACCGGACCAGTATAAATATGCTGCTTCGATATTAGACCCTTCGGGTATTTTCATTTTTCCTGAGGAGGAACTTTTTTGACTATTTTGGCATTGCGCCGTGCTCGTGTAAGCACTCCTCATTGATCCACCCGTTACTTCATAAGAAAAATTTCCCGCGAAGCTATGGCGTAATTTGACGTCTTCAGCGTAACTGGGTAACCCAATAAGAAGCAGTCCGAAAAAAGCAATAATCAAGTGCTTACTCAAAAACAACGGGCCACAGAACGTTCTTATGCAAAAAAAGCATAAAACGGTCCTTGGTCTGAAGTTAGAAAGAGTTATTGGCACACTTGTCTCAATTTGTCTAAGGTATCTGTCTACAATTCTATTGATTAGATTCATTATCGTCAATTTAACGCCTGTTAACTCCCTTGAATAATTACCCTCCGTAACGCCTTAAAAATGTTGATTTTTCACAATATCAGCTTTGAATTTACTGACGGTGTTATTCGTTCTCATTAATACCCCAATAAGAGCCACTATTTGGCCTTATTAGGGTAAAAAATTGCTGATTGGTGACAAATATTGTCATTGTGTTTTTATGTAATTAAATTGTTAAATGTTGTTAAATCTGTGCGGCGCGTCTCATTTTCTACACTTCAGTGTGTACTTTTGGTAATTGTCAAAGAACAAGCGTCAAATTAAATAACACTATTAGTGCTCTTTCTCTTGTTTTCACTGTGGTGAGCATTTGGTAAGGTGAGGATATAAAGATAAAAATACTGGAGTTTGGCTGTGAGTGATGTAAAGACCTACCCGATTAAAGAACATATTGGTTCAACCGCTTTGTTGAATAATGACCAGTATGAAGTGATGTATAAACGCTCAGTAGAAGATTCAGAAGGCTTTTGGGCTGAGCAAGGGAAGCGTATTGACTGGATTCAGCCATTCACTCAAGTTCGTGATGTTTCTTTCGATGAACATAATGTCGATATCAACTGGTATAAAGACGGTACCTTAAATGCATCGGCTAACTGCCTAGATCGCCACCTAGAAACTCGTGGAGATCAAACGGCGATTATTTGGGAAGGGGATGAACCGACCGATGATCGTCATATTACTTACAAAGAATTGCATGCCGAAGTCTGTCAGTTTGCCAATGCGCTAAAAACTCAAGGTGTGCGTAAGGGCGATGTCGTCTGTATCTATATGCCGATGGTGCCGCAAGCGGTCATGGCTATGTTAGCGTGTGCTCGCATTGGTGCTATTCATTCGGTTGTTTTTGGTGGTTTCTCTCCGGATGCCTTAGCGGGCCGTATTGAAGACAGCAATGTGAAAGTTGTAATTACCGCGGATGAAGGGGTGCGTGGTGGTAAAACTGTACCGCTTAAAAAGAACGTCGACGAAGCGTTAACGCATCCTAGTGTTAATACCGTAGAAAAAGTAATTGTGGTTAAGCGCACAGGCGCTGCTATTGAGTGGCACAAGACTCGGGATGTTTGGTATCACGATGCGATCTCAGCAGAATCTAAGCAATGTCAGCCCGCTGAAATGCGCGCTGAAGATCCGTTATTTATTCTTTATACCTCAGGCTCAACCGGCAAGCCCAAAGGCGTTGTTCATACCACGGGCGGCTATATGGTTTATGCGTCGCTAACACATGAATACGTTTTTGATTATCACTCTGGTGACGTGTTTTGGTGTACCGCCGATGTCGGTTGGATAACGGGTCATACCTATTTGGTTTATGGGCCGTTAGCCAACGGTGCCATTACCTTGATGTGCGAAGGGGTTCCTAATTATCCTGGCATTAATCGTGTTTCGCAAATCGTTGATAAGCATGAAGTAAATATTCTGTATACCGCCCCAACGGCAATTCGAGCATTAATGGCCGAAGGTAATGCCGCCGTTACTGAAACCAAGCGTCATTCTTTGCGTATTCTAGGCACAGTAGGCGAGCCGATTAATCCAGAAGCTTGGGAGTGGTATTACCGCACCATAGGCGAAGAAAAATGTCCGATTGTTGATACTTGGTGGCAAACAGAAACCGGTGGCATCATGATCACGCCTTTGCCGGGGGCTAGCGTATTAAAGCCGGGTTCGGCGACGCGTCCTTTCTTTGGTGTGCAGCCGGCGTTAGTCGATGCTGAAGGTAATGTTGTAGAGGGTGCAGGTGAGGGTAATCTAGTGATGCTTGATAGCTGGCCTGGACAATCACGCACGATTTATGGTGATCATGAACGCTTCATGCAAACCTACTTTTCGACTTATGCAGGAATGTATTTTAGTGGTGATGGCGCACGTCGTGATGAAGACGGCGACTACTGGATTACCGGTCGTGTTGATGATGTATTAAATGTCTCAGGACACCGCATGGGAACGGCTGAAATAGAAAGTGCTTTGGTTGCTCATCCTAAGGTCGCTGAAGCAGCCGTTGTTGGTTATCCGCATCACATTAAAGGCCAAGGTATTTATGTTTATGTGACGTTAAACAAAGGTGAATTAAGTTCAGATACTACGGTGAATGATGCGCTGGTTTTAGAATTGAAGAAGTGGGTGCGTCAGGATATTGGTCCCATTGCTACGCCAGATTTGATTCAATTGGCGCCGGGCTTACCGAAGACACGCTCGGGTAAAATTATGCGACGTATTTTACGTAAAATTGCTGAAAATGAATTTGATACTTTGGGTGATACGTCAACCTTGGCGGATCCGTCGGTAGTTGATGATTTGATTGAGAATAGAGTGAATCGCTAAGTTAGCGATCACTCTGATCTAGTCAGTTATCTATGCTACTCTTTTCATCTAATAAAATGAAATATGCCAAGGATTGGCCTATAAAAGTTATAGCCAATCCTTGAGTAAATATTGTGTCCAGTAATCCGTTTAGCGTCCATAAAAGTACGATTATTTCTAATCGAAAAGCGTTAGCCCTATATTTGATTAATCAAAATCGTGGCGCTGAAGTTCCCGCTATTATGTCTCAACTTATTGATCTCGATGCCGCATCGTTAGCGGGGAATTGGGGAGATCGAGTGCCGCTAAGCGTTGTTACAGACGATATCAATTTGGCAGCAGAAATTTTACAAGATGATTTTCTGGGGCTGAAAATTATTGAGCTGATTGATTTACCCTATCTCCCGCTTTATCGCGGCATAAAACAATGTTTAGATCCTTTTATACGTAATAATACGGTTATACCTATTGAGGTTATATCACGGCTGATTGTGCGCTATTTTAAGGTGGCTACGGAAGCTGTTCAGGTTCGAATTGAACCGTCTAAAGATACGTTGCGAATACTCTTTGAAAGCAGTGTCCCTGAGCATATTAGTATTCATCAAATGGACGGCGTTATGCTGGGTGTGCAGCGAATTATGCAGGCCTTTCATCCGCAGCTACCGGTACGATTAGGTTTGTCGTTACGGTCAGAATTAATGGGTGATGTGTTTACAGAAAGCACTGAAGTTTATAAACAATTTTTTAAACTATTACCTGTGAAATCAACACGAAATTATTTAGAATTTTCAGTTCCCCAGCTAGGGCAGTTTGAAATAAATCAGTTCTGTATTAGTCCCTTACAAAATATTTTGGATAAAGAATTTCCTCAATCCAGCTATGTCGAACGTTGTCAGCATATTTTAACGACGACGATGAGTATTATGGAGCCAACAAGAGAGCAAGTATCGTTGGTTTTAAATATGAGCGTCAGTACGCTGCAACGTCGTTTAAAGCAAGAAGGTAGTAGTTTTCATGGCATTCTCTTATCTACCCGTAAAAAGCTTGCCAACGAGTATTTAATTCAACAGAAATTATCGGCAAAAGATGTCGCATTCTTTTTAGGTTACCAATCAGAAAGTCAGTTTTTTAAAGCGTTTAAAAACTGGTTTGGCATGACCCCTATGGCTTATCAAAAGCTGAATCTGTGAATATTTTTATGCCATTTGCTAGCGTGGCTTTAAACATACGAGTAGAGGGCGTTAATATAGTGGCTAATATATGTGGCAGTAGTGCTTTTATTGGTTTTTCTTCATGCAGGTAGTATTCGGCATAGGCACAGGCCAAGCGACCATAAGCTGATAGTATATGTCTAACGTTATAAATCGAAATGTCACCTCTGTATTTATCAAGTATTTTTTTCATGTATTGAATGCGTAAATAATAATTTCTGCTTTCAGAGTCAGGTCTCATTAGATAAATCATACCAATGTCATTAGTAAAGCCAACTTGACCTAGTTGGGATAAACGAAGCCACATATCCCAGTCTTCAGCGGATAATAAAGTGACATCAAATTTACCACAATCTTGAATTGTTCTTGTTGAAACCATCACGCAGGACGTTCCAATAACATTTTCAGAATAAATAATGGCGGTAGGGTTTTTCAATATTTCATAATGTGTTGATTGAGTATGTATCTTTGAAAATGATGGCCAGAAACCGAAGCAATCACCTAAGTCATTATGTTTAAGATCAACATGCAAATAGTTGGTAAAGCTCAAGACAATGTCTGGATGGCTTTTGTGGAAGTCAATTTGCGCCTGCAGTTTCCCTGGTAACCAATAATCATCAGCATCCAGAAAAGCGGTGTACTCGCCCGTGGCGACATTTAGGGCATAATTTCTTGCGGCAGAAGGACCAATTGAGCGGGTTTGATAGGGTTTTATTTGAGGGTGTTTAGCTGACTCTTTACATAACCAGTCCCAAGTTTCATCGGTTGAACCATCATCTATTATGATAATTTCTATATTGTGAATATTCTGCTCAAAAATGCTGGAAATCGCTTTTGGTAAATATTTAAAACAATTATAGGTTGGAATTATTACCGAGACTAAGGGGGTTGTGTGCATTTTTTAATCCTTGGCATTTGAATTGCTAAAAGTAATTAAGCAATTCAAATGCCGAGATTTTGAAAATGAAAAAAATAGCGTATGTATTACCTTCTTTCCCCGTAGTGAGTGAAACTTTTATTACTACTGAAATCCACGCGATGGTTCGTAGGGGGCATGAAGTGCTACCTTGCTGTTTCTACTTGGAGGATGTTCCTTGTCATCCAGGGGACGAGTCAATATTACAGCAGATGTCTCTTATACCCGCAGTTAAGCCTATTAAGTTATTGAAACTATTGAAAAATATTGGCCCGGGAATAATTGAGGCAATTACCTTCAGTTGTTTACAGCAGGGTATGTCGTTCAAATCCTTGTTTTATTCTGCCTTAAAATTAGCCTACTTAGCGCAGTCCAATGGCTGTCGTCATATTCACGCTCACTTTGCCCAAGGAACGGCTGCTACGGCAATCGTAGCGGCAAAGATTCTAGGTGTGGGAGTATCCTTTACGGGACATGGTCACGATGTTTATAGTGGGCCCGCAGATTTGCAGTATAAATTGCAATATGCGGATATCAGCTTTGCAGTTTGCAATCGTATGAAGAAATATTTTGAAAAATTTAATGTCGGTAAAAATATTAAATTACTGTATTGCGGGGTAGATGTCTCAAACACGTCGATGGCTAAAAAAACACATAATAAGAAAATTCTCTATTTAGGCCGACTTTCTGAGATTAAAGGTTTGTTTGAGTTGATTCATGCGATGACACTCATTCCTGAATCGCTGCGGCCCGAACTGGATATTGCAGGTGATGGTGAATTGTTAGATGAATTGAAATCAGCGGTGGTTAAATATTCTTTGCAAGCCTGGGTTAAGTTTCTTGGCCCGGTTAATCGCAGTTGGCTTAAATCAGTAAGTCACAACTACAGAGCGATAGTTTTGCCTTTTTGCCGTGGAGCTGATGGTTGTTACGATACCGGTCCTTTAGTCCTTAAAGAAGCGATGGTATTGGACTTGTTGGTATTAACCAGTGATTTGATTGCCAAGGGTGAGTTTATTGATGAAAGATCGTCTTTGGTCTTTAGAGAGTCGGACTCCAAAGATATTGCTGAAAAAATTATTCGGGCAATGGCACTGTCCGAAGCTGAATCCAATCAATACACCGGTGAGGCAAAAAAGCGGGTATTACAACTTTTCTCAGATGATGCTTCGGCCAATGTAATGTCTTCGTATATTGAAGCGTTATGAAGGATGAAATTATTGGAATTAGTGGTTGGACTAACCCCGATGGGTTATTAAAATAACATCGGGGCGAATCGTTAGTTTTATTGAGGTTTATTCTTTATTGCGGCATCGCAGTATAAGCATCACAGCCTAATGATTCGAATTTGTCCTTGGTAAAATACTGAACGCTAGGCATAAACTCTCCCATAACAGAGTCTTCGTCTCCAGGTACGGACGTATTTTGAATAGTGTTTTCAAAATCTGCAGCTGGCAGCATATTGCGCATAATTAATAATGCGTCCGTTTCGTGATCTAGCATGTCAGGCACAATAGAAAAGCCATCACCTTTCGCTGACCAAGGTAAGAATCCAATGCCGCACTCGTCGGTTGCATTATTAGGACGTTCAGAATCTAAGCTAGTAACAATGGTGAAATAACCATCTGGGTTTATCGTTACTTGCTCGTCGTATAAGCACGCAGTTACTTTTTGTGAATAATATTCGTTCTGGCACATCGACCAATAGCGTAATTGAGCTTGGCTTTCGTCAAAGACTTCATTGCCACCGAGTGTCTTTGGCGTCATGGGTATCTTGCCACGAATAACTGCAATAGGTTTAATGTTCCTATCCAAATACGTGGCCAAATACTGATTGTCCAAATTAGCAAACCAGCCAACTTGTCTGACAGGTTCACCCGCACACTGGCCTAAGAATGCGCATTTAAGATTAAATTGAACGTTATAAGCCGCTCGCCAAATTGGGCTCTCTTTGGCAGGATTAAATTGACGTAATTGCGCATAAGTTGCTGCGGGAACAAAAGGAATACTTACGAGCCCCTGATCAGACTGCAGACTATCACACGCTGCTTGTCCGCTCAGTACTTCGCCATTGCTAGAGGTCAGTTCTGCAGTAGGCAGGCCTGTGCCACCGGTTGCGCTCTTACCTTTATTGGGTACGTAGACTCGATACAGTAAGGTTGTGCCACCATCGGCTTGGGCATAGTCATATAAAGTATTGTCTATGGGTGATGCCGGTGCTTCCCCTGCGGCTAGGTTTATCTCGTAACCTCGGCTTTCACTATTGCGTTGTGCGCCTTGAAGGAAAGGATTGATAGAGCCTTCGCTGGCGGAAATTTGTTGGTCTCGTAAGGCAAATGCAGGAGAAGCATCTGCACGATAGCTATTGAAAGACATATAGCGAGCGTGTGGAAAGTCTCCAGATAGTTTTAAGGTCGCGCCTGCGGGTAAGGTATATTTTGCATGCCAGTATGTTGCACCGGTATCAGGGTAGGCAAAGTTTGAATCTGGATTGTCGATACTATAGGGGCCTCCCCAAAAGCAATTGGCTTCAGGGTTAGGAAGTTCAGGGCTGGCTTGGTACTTTTTATTGTCTTTATCGTCAGCACCACACGCAATTAATAGCGTGCAGGTCGATAGAATAATTAGATTACTTTTTATGCCCATAAGCAGACGTACTCCAGTTCATTATTGTAGTTATTTTTATTAGGTTAATTATTTTGGGGCATCAACTGTCGATGCCCTTTAACCCTATAGAACAGGATGGTCAGGTGGGAATGGTAATTCGAGTCACTTAGATTGGTGTGACTGTTGATTCGGGTCAATCGCTGTTATTTCATCAACTCTTAGTCTTCTAACTCAATATCCAAGCCTACTAATAAATTAAGTGCTTGGTCGCGGCTAAATTTACCTTGCTTAATATTGTTCTGGTAAATATTGATGTTGTAATTACTGGCGTTAGTGAAATCTGTTTCAATTAACTCTGTACGGTTGAACAGGCTATAACTGAAATCGCTGCCGCTGAAGTTTCCCTGGCTAAAATTTCCTTCACGAAAATCAACGTCTTGTAGCTTGCAAGATTCGAGTTGTAATTCAGTTAATTTTAAACCATGAAAAGATGAATCATTTAAGATGCAATTGGAAAACTTAATAGCAGAATTTAGGGCTAAATTTGGCCAGTGGGCCCGAGTCCAATCAATACCTAACATTTTACAGTGCTCAAAAAAAACGTCAGTGAAACGGCTATAGCCGACGTTTATATTGCTTAAATTACACTGAATAAAGTGACAATCGATGAATTTACAATGCTTAAAAATAGTGCCATTAAAATCACAATTCTTAAAGCTGCAATTATCAAATTCAATTTCGTCCAATTCTTCTTGCGAAAATTGAATGTCGGTAAAATCTTGGTTGTAGTGTTCGCCAATTTTAGGATCAATCATAATGCTGCTCAATGAATATTAGTATCAAGGTTTAAAATAAGGTTTAAGTTAAGGTTGAGAATGAGGCTTTCCCGCTTGAGAGATTGCGTAGCGGGTGAGAATAGGGCCAATAATATCAAATAAAACGGTAGAGCTAATGACTACCGATAACAGTACTTGGCGATATTCAGGGAATTGATTGGCCGCGACGAGTGCCATGCCGATTGGGACGCCTGCTTGAGGTAATAATGCCAGTCCCATCCACTTTTTGGTAGCGGGATTCGAGCCGCTAAGCTGGCTGCCAATAACGGCGCCTAAAAATTTCCCAAGTGCACGACCGAGTATGTATAAAGCCCCCATTAACCCTAGCTCTTCGATCGAGCCAAGGTCGAGTGACGCTCCGGCAAGGATAAAAAATACCACCATAAAAGGCGACTCGATATTTTCAATCGCATGGAAAGGGTAGTCGTGATGCTTGGCAAGATTCGCAATGACAGCGCCGACAGTCATTGCGGCAATAAGGTAAGAAACCTCTAACCAAATGGCGAGTCCACCGCAGATAAATACAATACCTAAGGCTTCAATAATCATTGGTTGGCCGGGCTTAGCGCGACCTGTTAAGTACGCTGCAGGGATGCCAATAATGGCGCCTAAAGTTAAAGCACCGGCAATTTCCCAAGCGGCAGAGGCAAAGAAAAGTGTGTCTGCACCATTGCCATTAATCGTTTTCGCTACGGACAAGCCGAGAGCAAATAGTAATAACGCCCAAACGTCATCAATCGCGACGATTGAAAGTAGGGTATTGCTGAACTTTTCTTGTTGCGCTTTAAAGCCTAATTTCTGCTTCGCTTCAGCGACGACATCGAGTATGGCTGTCGGAGCGGTAGCCGAAGCAATGCAGCCTAAAATAATCGCAATGTCGCTGGCGATACCAATGGAAATGAGCAGTAAGCTGACAAGTGCAGCAGTGATAAGCGCGGCACAAATTGATATCCAAAATACATCACCCGCAGATTCTTTTAATGATTCAATAGTGAGTTTGCTTCCTAATAAAAAACCAACCATTAGTAAGGTGATTTCAGCAATTAAATCGAAGTAGCTCGAAAACTCCAGTGGAATAATATTGAAACCTTCATTGCCAATTACAAGGCCAAAAATAAGTAATAACGTCACTCTTGGTAAGGCTGTTCTTTCGGCCATGGTTGCGGTGATTAGGCCTAGTAATAATATGCCCCCTAAGGTTAGTAGAAATTGGGCTGAGCTATCCATGGTGTAAAATTCCTAATAAATGTTTGTAAAATTCTAGAGTGTCTATATGAAAACGGCGATGATCATTTTAGCCGCGAGCAGGCTAAGTAAATATTTAATCATTTGAAGATAAACTTGGTTATCGACTTTTTTACGTACTTTAGAACCGATGTAAGAGCCAAAAATAGCACCGAGACTCATCAATAATAG
This sequence comes from Oleispira sp., assembly GCA_036960605.1. Taxonomy (GTDB): domain Bacteria; phylum Pseudomonadota; class Gammaproteobacteria; order Pseudomonadales; family Oceanobacteraceae; genus Oleispira. Next base: position 17,420 of record JBALXI010000039.1, read on the forward strand.
GGTCGAAAAGTAGTCTCCAAATTGAAAGCCAATTAAACCGAAGACTGCAATTTTCGCAAGGTGACTGATGCTCATGAAAAGAGCGCCGGTAGCAATTATTTGATCCTTATTCTGTAGTTTTTTTAACAAAATATTTTGAGTTAATGGCCCAGTGGCACCGACAATTAAACTTAAGCCTGTTTGTAGTGCACCAATAATATAAAAACTTTCGAAGCGCTTCATGGTATTCGAAAAAGGCGTTGACCAAAGATTAAGCAGAATATAGCTACCAATGGCTAATGGAATGTAGTCACTGGTCAGGTTGAACAGTAAGGTTGTAAATAATGCTAGGCCGATTGCGGAGCCGAGAAGAAACGGGGGCAGTAAATGCCAAGCTACCTGGTTAAGCGATAACGCGACCCTAGAACTGTTACTGGCCAGTTGTACAATGCCATGAATGGGAATTATAACCGCAGCGGGCAGGAAGCTAGGCATGATGGCGATTAATAGCATGCCACCACCAAAGCCCAAGATACCGGCAAGGGCAGACGTTGCAGTGGCGAAAAATGTTAATAATATTTCAGTTGCATTGTCAGTGATGAACTGTGCAATCAGATCTAATAGATGGGTGAGCATGCAGTGTTTACAGCTTGGCTAAAACGGAATGTTAGCTTACTCCGTTTTAGCCCAGGTAGAAATAACTTCGATAAGACTGATTACTTTAGTTGATGCTCTTCGCCCTGATAATACGCTTCAACTTTAGGGTTCATAACCTTGAACCACAGGGGAGGAAATAACGCTAATACCACCATCGTTGCGTAACCACTAGGAAGCTGTGGGCTCACTTCGTGATGGCGCAAGACTTGATAGCGACGTTTAGGATTGGCGTGGTGGTCTGAATGACGTTGTAATTGAAATAGGAATAAATTGGTTAGTAGGTAGTTACTGTTCCAAGAGTGCTCGACAGTGGTTCTTTCGTAGCGGCCATTCTCCAGCTTTCTGCGATGTAGGCCATAATGTTCAATGTAGTTAATGACTTCTAATAGAGAGAAAGCAACAAAGCTTTGGGCAAAGAAATAGACTACTCCAGTCCAGCCCCAAAGTGCTCCGCAGATGCCTGCGAAGATGAAGCTGATGCTGTACCACCAAATTAATTCATTGCTTAAACTAAAGAAGTTTTTGCCTTTATTCTTTAATTTTTTAGCTTCTAATTTCCATGCGTTTAAGAAATTATGAATATACGCGTGGGGCAAAAATGCATACAAGCTTTGACCGTAGCGAGAGGATGATGCGTCTGTTGGGGTTGAAACGTGAACGTGATGGCCGCGGACATGTTCAATTTTAAAACCGCCATACGTTACGCATGCAAACAATAATCCGCCTGCCCATTGTTCAATGAGGGGATCTTTATGAATCAATTCGTGGCCAACGTTAATCGCTACAATAGCGCCCACAGTCCCTACCGAAAGTACCCAGCCTAGCTGCCCAAGCCAACTCATATCTGTCGATGATAAAATGTGTCCGCCATAGATGATCGTCGCAATTTGCATGGGTAAACACAGTAGCGTGAGTATGCGGTAAAACACTTCTTTTGAAAGCTCAGGAACTTGTGTCTCTTCATCAGGATTGACCGGATCTTGGCCAATGATGTGATCGAGAATAGGAACCAGTACGAATACAAAAATCAATGTGGTGAAAGCAAATAGGTCTTTATAGCCATATTGATTACCCATCCAAACGGAAGCTAGAAGGATAAGCGAAGGCAGTGTAACCAAGAGGTAGGCGTACTTTTTAACCTTGATTATGAGATCGAGCTTGCCCGGTTGAGCGTTTAAGCTGGCTGAATCCATATTGTTTCTCCTCATGGGTATATCCCAAGTATTGTTATTTTGTAGGGTTGTAGGACAATAATGGTATGAATCCTTATATTTTGCAAATATTGATTGTTAAATAATCAGAAATGATACTTTTAGTCAGCGTAAAAGGTGAAAATATACAGTGTATAGGGCGTTACGAAAAATAGTGTAAAAGGGCCTGAGATAGGGCTTTAAGCGCTAAGCGGCTGTGGTAGACTTAGCCAATTGCATATAGATGTAGGATAAGTAATTAATCAAATGAGTTTTAATGCACCCAAAAGCATGGCTGAGCAGATAGCACAGCACCTCGCACAGCAAATAATTTCGGGTCAACGAGATGCTAAAGAGCGTATTCAAGAGCTAAAAGTTGTTGCTGAGTTGGATGTCAGTCGTGGCTCTGTACGCGAAGCCCTGCTGCTGATGGAGCGCAGGCACCTGGTAGATATTCTGCCAAGACGGGGTGCCATGGTTGCTGAATTAACAGCGGACTCGGTTGAGAATTTATTTGATGTATTTGGGGTGTTAGTTAGCCGCCTTGCTATTTTAGTGGCACAGCGCTGGCAAGAGCGCGAGTTGGATGATTTGATTCGGCATCTTGTTTGGCTGCAAAGTATTGCCGAGCAAGACGATAGAGAAGAATTTATGGCGCAAGTCTTTGTGTTGCTGAACATGGCTTATCCGCTAGCGCGTAATGAATACTTGCACGAATTGTTGGTAAATATGCAGCCGGCTGTTCACCGCTGTTACGCTTTAGCGCAACGATACAAGCCGAATGATGGGCAGGCGGCTTTGGTATTTTTTGGCGCATTGATGAAGGGCGTCACCCAGCGTGAGGTGGATTTATTGCCAGGGGCAGTGAAACACTATTTTGATCACCAGTTAGAACTGGTGCTCGCGGCGCTGAATGTAGATTGAAGTTTCGAAAGAACGTAAATGAAAGTTTAGAAAAATAAGTCGACAACAAATCAGCGTTACAATGTTAAATAACGTTGGTGATGTGAAAATGAACGAAAAATAATTAATTAGGAAAGACAGGTTATGCGCCTAAAGGCCATCAAACTGGCAGGTTTTAAATCATTTGTAGATCCAACTTATATCCCGTTTCCAACAAATATGACGGGTATCCTTGGGCCAAATGGTTGTGGAAAATCAAATACAATTGATGCTGTACGTTGGGTTATGGGTGAAAGCTCTGCCAAGAATCTGCGTGGCGAATCGATGACCGACGTTATTTTCAACGGTTCGGCTCAGCGTAAACCTGTAAGTAAGGCCAGTGTCGATCTTATTTTTGATAATAGTGATGGTACCTTACGAGGTGAATACGCCGCGTTTGCTGAAGTGGCTTTGCGTCGCCAAGTAACTCGCGAAGGTCAATCAACCTATTATCTAAACGGCACCAAGTGTCGTCGTAAAGATATTACCGATATTTTCTTAGGCACCGGTTTAGGGGCGCGTTCTTATTCGATTATCGAACAGGGCATGATCTCGCGCTTGATCGAATCTAAGCCTGAAGAGCTGCGGGTTTTTATCGAAGAAGCCGCCGGTATTTCAAAATACAAAGAACGTCGCCGCGAAACTGAAAATCGTATGCGTCGAACTAATGAAAACTTAGAACGTCTGCAAGATATTCGTGATGAAATGGAACGCCAGCTTGCACACCTTCATCGCCAAGCTCAAGCCGCAGAAAAATACAAAGAATTCAAAGCCCAGGAACGCCTTAAAAAAGGCCAGCTACAAGCACTGAAGTGGCAAGTGCTCGATGTTGATTACCGCAAGCGTGAATTAGAAATTGCTGAGCTCGATATGCAGTTTGAAGCCAAGATGGCACAGCAAACGTCAGCGGATACAGCCATTGAAGAGCGCCGCGAAAGTCATCACGAACGTAATGAAGTCTTTAGCAGTGCCCAAGCTAAGTTTTATGAAGTGGGTTCACAAATTGCTCGTCATGAGCAAAAGCTAGAGCATCAAGCGCAGATGAGCTTGCAACTGTCGCAAGATTTAGCAGAAACAGAAAAAGGTATTTTAGAAACTCAGCGCGCTTTAGAAGAAGATCAGCTCAAGCTTGAAGACGTCAATGAAGAGTTGATGATGTTAGAGCCTGAAGTTGAAGTTTTGCTTGCCAGTGAAGAAGAAGCGGGCGAAGAACTGATTCTTGCTGAAGAATCCATGCAGGCATGGCAGCGCAGTTGGGATGAGTTTACCCAAAAAGCCAGTGCTCCGGCCCGACAAGCAGAAGTCGCACAAAGCCGCATTCAAAATTTAGAGCAGCAGCTAGCGCGATTGCAGCAACGTATTGAGCGTTTAGACGAAGAAAAACGTCAACTTATTTCAAACCCTGAAGCTGAAGAAATTATATTCTTACAAGAGCAAATTTCAGAACATGAAATGCAGCTTGAAGAGCAGCAGATGACGGGTGATAACTTTGGTGAACATGTTAGCGTTCAGCGAGAAAGTATTGAAACCCTACGTCGTAAGCTCGATGAAGGCCGTAGTGAATTACAGCAAGTACAAGGTCGTAAAGCATCGTTAGAAGCTTTGCAGCAAGCCGCGAAAGGCGAAGGAAATAAAGCTGTTAGCCATTGGCTTGAAAGCCATCAGTTATCTCGCAAGGCGCGCTTATCAGAAAAAATCCACGTTGAAAGCGGCTGGGAAAAAGCCGTTGAAATGGTATTGGGTAATTATTTACAAGCAGTCATTATCGATGATCTCGATCCAGTACAGCATTGGGTCGATGGGCTAAAAGACGGTGAAGTTATTTTATGGTCAAATACCAATACTTCGCAACAAGATTCGAGTACGCAAAACTTATTGGCTGCTAAAGTAACTGGCGATGTTAATGTCAGTTCACTGTTTGCTTCGGTACAAGTTGCCGATGACTTATCACAAGCGATGTCTCGTCGTAGTCAGTTGTCGAATGATCAATCGATTATTACGCCAGAAGGTTTGTGGTTAGGAAAAAACTGGTTACGCGTTGCCAAAGACGGTGAAGGCAATGGCGGTATTCTTGCCCGCCAGCAAGAGCTAGAAGAGCTAGAAATACGCTTTGAAGATTTGGATATAAACGTTGAAGAGTGGGAAGTTGATCTGGACGCCGAGCAACTGAAGCTGCGTAATCTAGAACAGCAACGTGAAGTGCAGCAAAAAGAAATGGCTGCGTATGCGCGCCAGCTTGCAGAATTTCAATCTCAATTATCAGGCAAGCAAGCCCGAGCAGAACAATTAGCGTTACGTACCGATAAAATTAATGGTGAATTGACTGAAGTGAATGAGCTTCAATCATTAGAACGTGAGCAAGTAGCAGAGGCGCGTATTCAGTGGCAAGAAGCCATGGAAAATATGGATCAAGATGCGGATGAGCGCAGTCGCTTGCAATCTGAGCGGGAAAATACGACGACTCGGATTGAGAGTGCACGTATGCGAGCCCGCCAAGAAAAAGATCAGGCGCACCAGCTGCAGTTACGTCATCAAGGCTTTAGCAATCAGCAGCAAAGTTTGTCGCAAGCGGTGGAACGTTTACATCAGCAAATGCAACGTGGCAATGAACGTAAATCTCAGATTCAACAAAATCAAAATCGTGATCATGATTCGGATCTTGAAGAATTAAAAATGCAGTTAGAAGAACTGCTCGAGAAGCGCCTTGATGCCGAACAAATCATGAGTGATGCCCGCCGTGAATTAGAAGCGGTGGATGCAGAGCTAAGACAGTTTGAAAAAGATCGTAGTCTGGCAGAGAAGGCCGGTTTAGATTTACGTACCCAGCTAGAGCAAGTTCGAATGGAGACTCAGTCTCTAGAGATACGTCGTACTAGCTTGGTAGAAAAGCTGGCTGAAGATGAATTAACGCTAGAAGAAGTAATTGAACACCTTCCTGAAGAGGCAGATATTCAATTATGGAGCGAAGAGCTTGAGCGCATTGCTGAACGCATTCGTCGCTTAGGGGCTATCAACCTTGCCGCGATTGATGAATATAAAATTCAGTCAGAACGTAAGATTTATCTTGATGCTCAGCATGAAGATTTAGAAAAAGCATTGGCCACACTGGAAAATGCCATACAGAAAATTGATCGCGAAACCAAAAGTCGTTTTAAAGACACGTTTGATAAAGTGAACTCAGGACTGGCCGAGTTGTTCCCGAAAGTATTTGGTGGTGGCCACGCGAGCTTAGAGCTTGTGGGCGATGATTTATTAAACGCCGGTGTGGCGATTATGGCATCACCGCCAGGGAAGAAGAACAGTACCATTCACCTATTATCGGGTGGTGAAAAAGCCTTAACGGCAATCGCCTTGGTATTTTCGATCTTTCAATTAAACCCAGCACCGTTTTGTATGTTGGACGAAGTTGATGCACCGTTAGATGACGCGAACGTAGGACGTTATGCGCGCTTAGTGAAAGCGATGTCAGAAAAGGTTCAGTTCATCTACATTACCCACAATAAGATTGCTATGGAAAAGGCTGATCAATTAATGGGTGTAACCATGCACGAACCGGGTGTCTCTCGTTTGGTATCGGTTGATATTGAAGAAGCCACTAGAATGGTCGAAGCATGATGAAATTTAAAATAATAATTGTCAAAATATGCAGAGACTCTGCATTAAAGAAAAGTGTAAAGGTAAAAAAATGGAATTAAATCTACGCACAATCTTAGTCATACTCGGGGCAGTTGTTATGCTGGGTATTTTAGTTGATGGCTTTCTCCGCATGCGAAGAGCACGTCAAGAAGCATTAAAGTTAGATGTTCAAGGTAACTTTAAATTTCCGGAAGAAAGCTTCTCTTCTGAACTGCCTAACGGTGGTGCTCGTATCATTGGCGAGCGTGATGCTGAAGAGTTATTGGAGGATGCTAAAAACTTTCGCAATCAATTAGATTCCCTTCCTGTGATGTCCGCGCTAGAAGCGATGGAAGTCAGTGCGGAGCAAGGATTAGATGCTGATGTTCGCGATAGCATGCATGAAGAACGTATTTATGCAGGAGAACCTGATTTTCAACATGAGAGCTACTCGCACGGTGAACCTCAACAGCGCGTGCAGCCAAATAATACCCCGGCTGACGATATTCAAGAAGTCGTGGTGCCAACAGCAAAACCGTTAAACCTTGATGAACATGTTCCTTTACTCACCGATGTTGAAGAGCTTGGCAATGATATTGCCGCACATTCAATTAATAAAGAGACGATTGCGGTTACTGCATCAGAAGTTGATGAAAACATTGAGCATATTGAACTGACAATGAATGATGTTAGCGGTATACAAGCGTCAGTTGCTGATATTGGCGGTTTAATGTCGGTTGATAAAACAGAAGAATGTAGCGCTGTTCAGCCCGTAGACATCGTGGCAACTGCTGACGTTATTGCAGATGACAATGACGATGAAGATGGTCGCCAACATGCTGAAAATATGATGGCGCAAGCGGCTTATGCACCGGTTAAAAAACCCGGTATTAATGCTGAAAGATTAAGCAGTCGTCAAGTACCTAGTTTGGTTTTGGTGACGCACGTGATACCTCATGATGAAGACGGGTTTTGCGGTGAAGATATTCTTTATCTAGTAAATAGCTGTGATTTACGCCACGGTGAAAAAGAAATATTTCACCGTTTTGAGCAAGAAGAGGGTGAAGGTTGCGTTCAGTTTTCAATGGCTAACTCTTTTAATCCAGGAACCTTCGATCCAGAAACGTTATTACACGAACGTATTCATGGGGTCAGCTTATTTATGAGTTTGCCAGGGCCAGAAAAAGCGATGAATGCTTTTGAAGCAATGACAGAAATGGCCTCGGTCATTGCCCGTAATCTGGGTGGTGATGTACATGATGAAACGCATAGCATTATGGCTTTACAAACCATTGAGCATAACCGCCAGCAGGTTAGAGACTTTGTGCGTAGGCAGAAGCTTGCGGGTAAAAAATAGAACAAACGAATAGCCGAATTAATAACAGCACTCAATACAGTATTTAGATTTATGACGATTACCGCTGAAACGACAACACGCATTCAACAGTTAAGAGATCAACTGACGGCTTACAGTCACCAGTATTATGTGTTGGATGACCCCTCTGTTCCTGATGCAGAGTATGACCGTTTATATCGTGAATTAGAAACGATCGAGCGAGAGTATCCAAACAGTATTACCGCAGATTCACCGACACAAAAGGTTGGGGCTGCGCCACTTGCAAGCTTTTCTCAAGTTACTCATGAACGTCCGATGTTATCCCTTGATAATGCAATGAATGAAGACGAGTTAATCGACTTTAATCGTAAAGTAAGGGACCGTTTAAAAGGGACTGCACTGACAGCTTTAATAGACGGACATGAACTGGAGTTTGCCTGCGAGCCTAAACTGGATGGCCTCGCGGTTAGTATTCTTTATGAAAATGGTCAGCTGGTTCAAGCTGCGACTCGGGGCGACGGTTCAACGGGTGAAAACATAACCTTAAATGTTCGCACCATTAATAATGTTCCTCTGTCATTACGTGGCGGCGACTTTCCTGCGCGCTTTGAAGTGCGCGGTGAAATCTACATACCGAAAGCGGGTTTTGAAAAACTAAACAAAGACGCCCGTGAAAATGACGGTAAAGTTTTTGCTAATCCAAGAAATGCAGCAGCCGGTTCGTTGCGCCAATTGGATTCACGTATCACGGCTAAGCGCCCTTTAGAGTTTTGTGCTTACAGTATCGGGGTTGTTTCAGAAGACTTTACATTGCCGACGAAACATGACGAAATTTTACAGCGCATAAAACACTGGGGGCTTAAAATCAACAGTGATATGGCCGTCGTGCAAGGTATTCAAGCGTGCGTTGATTACTTTGCAGAGATGGGCCGTAGGCGTGATAGTTTGGATTACGATATTGATGGTATCGTTTTTAAGATTAATGATTTAGAAATCCAGCAGCAATTAGGTTTTGTTGCGCGTGCTCCTCGTTGGGCGATCGCGGCAAAATTTCCAGCGCAAGAAGAAATGACCTTGTTAGAAGGCGTTGATTTTCAAGTGGGTCGTACAGGGGCATTAACCCCCGTTGCGCGCTTGAAAGCCGTTCATGTGGCAGGTGTTATGGTGAGTAATGCCACCTTGCATAATATGGACGAAATTGCTCGCTTAGGCGTAATGGTTGGCGATACCGTTATTATTCGACGCGCGGGTGATGTTATTCCGCAAGTCGTCTCTGTGGTTATGGATCGTCGTCCTGATAGCGCTACTGATATTATTATGCCCGCGCAGTGTCCTGTGTGTGACTCGAACGTTGAAAAAATTGCAGGCGAAGCCGTGGCTCGTTGCAGTGGTGGTTTGTATTGTGGCGCGCAACGTAAAGAAGCGATTAAACACTTCTCTTCGCGTAAAGCATTGGATGTCGATGGTTTAGGGGACAAGCTAGTTGAACTGCTGGTAGATGCAGACTTGATTAGTTCTTTTGATGATTTATTTCATTTGCAGCTAGAAGATGTAGCGAAGTTAGAGCGCATGGCTGAGAAGTCAGCAAAGAATTTACTGGCTGCATTAGACGCTGCGAAAACAACGACGTTAGGCCGCTTCCTTTATGCCTTGGGTATTCGAGAAGTCGGTGTTACGACGGCACAAAATTTAGCCGATTATTTTGGTTTCTTAGAGCGTATTCAACAAGCTGATGAAGCCGCGCTGCTAGCGGTTCCAGATGTTGGCGAGATCGTAGCGAAGCATCTTTTAGCATTCTTCGCTGAGACTCATAATCAGAGCATCATTGAGCAGTTGCAAAAAGCCGGTATGAATTGGCCTGAGAGTGAGCCGGTTTCTGCTGCAGAAAATGCCGAGCTGCCATTAGCAGGTAAGGTATACGTTATTACCGGCACATTATCTGAAATGGGCCGCGATGATGCGAAGCAATATTTACATGCCCTTGGCGGCAAAGTGACGGGCAGTGTGTCGGCTAAAACAGATTGCCTCGTGGCCGGTGAAAAAGCGGGATCAAAGCTGGCTAAGGCGCAAAGTTTAGGTGTCGAGACATTGGACGAGGCTGAATTTATTAAGCTATTACGAGATTTGGGAGTGCAAGGTGTTTAGCTCGATAATAAAAGTCATTAGCTTATCACTGGTTTTGTTTGTAGCAGGCTGTACCACAGCTCCGCCACAAAACTTAGATGATGTCTGTGATATTTTTGATGAATATTACGATTGGTATAATGCGGCGAAAGAAGTTGAAAAAAAGTACGGTGTGCCTATTGGTGTCACTATGGCTTTTATTCACCAAGAATCAAAGTTTGTTGAAGATGCACGACCACCCCGAGAGTGGTTCCTGTGGATCTTTCCAGGCTCTAGGCCTTCCAGTGCTTATGGCTATACTCAGGCGCTAAATGGAACGTGGGCGGAATACCAAAAAGATACGGGGCAGTGGAGTGCAGATCGAGACGACTTTGTCGACGCTGTGGATTTTATCGGTTGGTATAATACCAAGACGATGAAGCGTACAGGTATTAAAAAGCACGATGCTAATCGTCTGTACCTTGCTTACCACGATGGCGCAGGTGGCTACCTAAAAGGGACGTATAAGAAAAAGCCATGGCTTATGAAGGTCAGCCGTAAAGTTGATAGGCGAGCCAAAATGTACAATCGACAATTAGTTCAGTGTCGCTCTACTTTAGAGAGTGGCTGGATGTGGCGTACCTTATTTGGCTCAGGTGAGCTTGATTCAATTCGTTCTCAAAAATTCGCTAGACTGGCCGCAGATTCTGCGCCTTTACATTAGAAGTAGGAATATAGTGTGGCTAAACTCGATCGCTTGATTGCCAGTAACAAAGAATGGGCAGATAAAATAAACAAAGAAAATCCTGACTTCTTTGCTAATTTAAGTAAGCAGCAAAATCCGGAATATCTTTGGATTGGTTGCTCTGATAGTCGTGTTCCCGCCAATCAGATTGTTGGTTTAATGCCGGGTGAAGTATTTGTTCACCGAAATGTGGCCAACCAAGTTATCCACTCTGATTTGAATTGTTTGTCTGTCGTGCAGTTTGCGGTAGAAGTATTAAACGTAAAGCATATTATTGTTACTGGGCATTATGGTTGTGGTGGTGTTCATGCCGCTTATGATAATTCACGCCATGGTTTGGTTGATAATTGGTTGAGCCATGTAAAAGATGTGCACTATAAACATATGGATGAACTGTCTAAGTTGAGTGATGATGATGCTCGTAATCGCTTGTGCGAATTGAATGTTATGGAACAGGTTCGAAATCTAGCGAGAACAACCGTTGTGCGCGATGCTTGGCAAAATGGTAAGGAGTTAGAATTGCACGGTTTTGTTTACGGTTTGCATAACGGACTTATCAATGACTTAGGTGTTGATATTGGTAGTTTTGAGGATTTACGAGCTCAGTTTAAACAATATTAAAACAAACAATGGTGAGTGCTTAAAAACGGCCATTGTTAAAAGTTCAACATAAAAAATCCTGTAATAACTACAGGCTTTTTTATGTTGATTGATCTAAATTATGTATTTATAGATGCTTATTCATAATGGCAATGATGTCTATTTTCTTTAATCCCTCATTATAAATCTTTGCAAGGTCTTCACCCTTAGGGCCTTTCTTGAAACATATAAACAGTTTTTTATCTTCAAGTAATGTGCTGTTAAATTGAGCTTCACTGGCTTTATTTGCAAGGCTTGGATTGGTTTTAAATAAGTAGTTCATGACGTTTTTATCCACTACGGCGAGATCAACCCGTTTGCCGACTAACTTTTTCAGATTTTTTTCGTCAGTCGTCGTAACAGAAGATTTGAGCGTTTTATTCGCAATCATGGCATCAAACTCCGCCGCATTAATGTAGTCTTGCACAACGCCGATACGGTAGGGTTTTAAATCTTGTAGTGTTGTCCAATTAATACTTTTATCTTTTCGTTCAGCAAAACCTAGCGGGCTAGAACCCATCGCATCAGAATAGATGAAATCTTTCGCATTCTCGTCAGAGAAGTAATCTGGAAAATAACCCGCATAGTTGCTGCTGCTATCTTTCGCTAACGCAATAGCGCGACTCCAAGGAAAGAAGTCTACTTTCAATTGATAACCCATCGCTTTAAAAGCTTCTTTTGCTACCGCAACAGAAGCGCCTTGTTGATCAAGTGATTTACTAGAATAAGGTGGCCAATCAAGGGACGTTAATTGGATGATTTTTTCTTCTGCGAAACTTAGACTTGCCGATATAATTAGAGTAAAGGCTAGTAGTGTTTTATTCATTGTTATAACTTCCTTGGACTATGATGTTTTAAAACTGTTCATTTTTTCTTTTAATTCTAACGCAATCTCCATCGAGCTAGAGCTGGTACTTGAGGTTTGATCTGCAAGTACTGATGTACTGTCTGCATTGTGAGATATATTTACGATGTTTTTATTAAGCTCATTAATTACAGCGCTTTGTTCAGAGGCGGCTTGAGCAATCTGGCTATTCATTTCATTGATGGTATTTACATTCGTAGCAACGTCATTAATAGAATGGCCCGCCTGTTCAATTTTTTCGACGCTGTTCTCAGCATTCTCATTACCTTTACGAACGGCTTGATCGGCGACTTCAGTTGATTTTTGCAGGCGCTCAATCATTTGATTGATCTCTTCTGTGGATTGCTGTGTGCGTTGAGCAAGTGTTCTCACTTCATCGGCCACTACGGCAAAGCCTCTGCCTTGATCGCCTGCTCTAGCGGCTTCAATTGCGGCATTCAAGGCGAGCAGGTTGGTTTGTTCAGCAATACCTTGAATGACACTGCTGACCGTTCCGATATTTTCACCTTCTTGCACAAGTGTTTTAATAATGTCTGAAATTTGATTGATTTCGGTGGATAGGCTGCGAATGCTGGCAACAGACTCATTAACAATAGCATGGCTCTTTTGAGCGGATGTGTTGGCGATCATGGCCGTATCGGCTGCTTGCTTGGCATTATTTGCCACCATTTCTGTCGAACTAGACAGTTCGGTACTGGCGGAAGCTACAAGGTCTATTTCAGCTTTCTGTCGACTCAATTCACCACGAATATCTTCAACATGAATTTGCCCATCTTTTGCTTTATCCGCTAGCTGCATTGATGTTTGATTGATATTTTTGACCAGATCATCGAGACGTTCTACGAAGCTATTAAATGAGCGGCTCAGTTCTGAGAGTTCTCTCACTCCCTTTTCAGGTAAACGCTTAGTCAGGTCACCATTGCCTTGAGCAATATCTTGAATGGCATCTCGTACGCTCCTGATTGGCCTTATTACACTACTGCGAATGATAAACATGATTAAAAAGGCGGCGGCAATATCGAGTAATATAATCCGCAGAATCTCAAGATTTAAAGCATCACTCAGAGCAGATTCAGTACGATCTTGGTTATAGGTGATAATGAGCTCCCCAACAGGGTTCATTGAACCATCTTCTTCAAACTCTAAGTTTTTCTTTAACGTGAAGGCTAGGATGCGAGGAGAATTTTTATTGGCCGTGATACTGCCATCTAATGATTTAGCACGAGATACAAAGACTTCATTATTGCTAATGACTGAAATTGAATTAATAAAATCAGCCGTGATTTCTGCATCAAGCGCTTTGCCTGCGATGCTACTATCAAAATTCCAGATTGAGATAGGCAGACTGGCGGCTAGCCGGTCTACGACATTCTGAGCATCTGTAGCAGCGGAACTTTCTAGGTCACTTTTAGTATTGGTGTAGCCAATCATGCCTAATACAATCAAGAGGATGGTTAACCCTAATGTTATTTGGCTGATTGTTTTTACTAATAAACTGGTTTGTTTCATCCGAAGGACCTTTAATTCTAGTCATGTTAAAAGCCTAGAACAAATCTTCCTGTTGTCGCCCTTTGATCGCGATAATTATGCATAAATAGCAATTAATTGACGACTAAGGTTATATCACGGTCATCTGGCGCTTATACGGGATTTTACTTTTTGCATAGTAAACTCCAATATATACTGCGCACTGGCTAATAATTTCCTATATCTTCTCTTTAAAGCGGTTTCCTCAGGAATGAATAGAATGTTTTCTAATCTGCGTCGTACTCTAAAAATAGTGTTTTTTGTCACCATGGGTATATACACCTTCGTCTGGCTCTTTTCACCTTGGGTCGCCAATTATTATCTGAGCCAATACCTAGAGACTCAAAACTTGTCATTAAGTGATGAAACAAGTATTCGATATAACCCCTTTCGGTCTCGACTTGAAATCAATGCCTTAAACGTCAATAACGCAAATACTGAACAGGTCTTGTCGTTGTCTTTTTTGAGTTTTGAAATGCACTTGCACCAATTAATATTTGAAGATGTGTATATACCTCAGGTCAGGATTAAGGGGTTAGATTTAACGATTGAAACGTTACAAGACGATGTGGTTGTTGCAGGTATTTCTTTATTATTATCAGCAGACGCTAATCTAGCGGGATCCGCTGAAAGTACATCAGAGAGCACATCAGAGAGCACAGGCAATGGATCGGAGTTGAGTTTCTTAAAGCGCTTTATTATGCCTAAGTTGTTATTAGAAGATTCGAATGTTCATTTGGGGTTTGGTGAAAATAGTCATCAGCTATCAATACATCAAATAGAGATCGTTGATTTGTTGGCTACGTCACAAAAGCAAGTCGTTAATATCTCCCTTAACAGTGAATTGGATAATAGGCCTGTTGAAATTACAGTGAATGTTGATTTTTTAGAAACTCATAGAAATATCGATTTTGATGTCAATATTTCAAATGTCGATGTGAATCGATTTAGCCACTTATTACCGCAGGATATTGATTCTTTAAATGGCTTGGTGAGTTATCAAGGCCAACATCGTCTTAAAATGCAAGATGATTCAATCATATTGAATGTCCAAACGGGTCGACTCACGGGCACGGGTGTCAATGTTGGAAAAGAAGGTGCGCATATAGAAATTGGCCAGCAGGATATTAACCTTGAGGGTTTAGTGGTGGTTTTAGAAAAGAACAAGAAACCACGTATCACAGGTAATAGTTCAATTTTGATCAATGAGTTTACAATTTATAATAAAGAAAGATCAGAAGTATTGACCGATGTTAAGCAGATAAAAATTTCATCTGTAGCATTTTCTGATGGTGAGCAGGGTACTCAGCAAATTAATGTAGGTCAGGTTGATCTAGTCGATGCTTTCTTCTCAGATAGTCAAGCTGATCCTGTTCCAGCCTTAGTGAAATTCGCTTCATTAAAAATACAGGATGTTGGATTATCCCAATACGGCATTGAAATCGGGGATATTAGCTTGGCTGGTTTAGTCGCGAATGCAGAACTTGATAAAAATAAGACGCTAAAGAATCTATTAGATCTTCCTGCTCTAAAAGACAAAAATATTACGCGTGTTGATAACGTCGAAGAAGCTAAGCCTAATTTTATATTGAAACTTAAGTCCTTTAGCCTAATTGACGACGCTGTTATTTCCTTTAGGGATGGAAGTGTCAGTCCAGCCTACCAACGGAACGTGATTGTTCAGAAGTTGATGGCAGGTCCATTCGATAGTGAAACTCCAGAGCAGGAATCCATGATCACTCTGGCGGGTAAAAGTAATCGTTATGCGGGATTTTCGTTTGTGGCAAAGGCCAAACCTTTCTTAGAAAAACCAAGCTATAAAATAGAGGGTGATATTAAAGAGTTAAGCTTGCCAGGACTGTCTTCTTATATTAAGCAAGCCTTACAGTATGAAATTGAAAGTGGTCAACTTGATTTGAATATTGATGTACAGCTAGCAGGTACTGAAATTGAGGGTGAGGTTCAAATGATGTTAAGAGGGATAGAGCTAACCGCAGCGGATGACTCTGAAACATCGAGCTTGAATGACCAAACGTCTGTGCCGTTTAATATGGCCTTAGGCATGCTCAAAGACAGTGATGGTAATGTTGAACTGAGCTTGCCTATTACGGGGGATACCAGTAGTCCTGATTTTGGATTATCCGGATTTTTAACTCTACTGGTAAAGCAAGCGACAATTATAGGAGCGCGAGATTATTTATTAACTACTTTTGTACCGTTTTCCCAAGTGGTGAATGTCGTTGTATTAGCAGGAGAATATGCACTCAAAGTTAGAATTAATGATCTTCCTTATTCTCCTAAAGAAATAGATTTTCAGCCAGAACAACAAGAGTTCTTGAAACAATTCTCAGCGTTATTAAAAGAGCATGATAGTACACAGATTAAGCTGTGTGCGATTGCAACAGCGCAAGATATTGGCAAAAAGCCAGGCGATGATCTAACCAATGTAGATGATTTGAAGCGATTAAATGCTATATCAATGCAGCGAATTAATATTTTCAAAGCCTATATGATTGAAGAAGAAAACATACAATCATCACGTTTATTGTTATGTACGCCGCAAATTGATTCTAGTATCGATGCGGTTTCTAGACTGAGTTTTGAAACTTAAATATAAATATAAATATAAAAGGCCGTTATGACATCTCACTCTCCTTACAAAGTCTATTTGGCCGATGTGTCATATTTTAGTGGTAAGTTAGAAACGTATTTGCGCTATAAGCAGATCCCTTATCAGCGCATAGAAATGAATGCCAAGACAGGTGTTGAAGAAGTCTATAAAAATACGGGTATGATGAAAGTGCCCGCTGTTCAAACAGCAAGCGGTCTTTGGCTGAAAGATACCACGCCGATGATCGATTGGTTTGAAGAACAGCATGAAGAACACTCTATATTTCCGCAAGACCCGGCCACGCAGTTTGTATCAAAATTAATTGAAGACTTCGCTGATGAAGGTTGCTGGCGAACCGCTATGTATTTCCGTTGGTCAGATCCCGCAAATGCATGGTATTTAGGCCAGCGCATCGGTAAGGAAGTACTGTCTGGCTGGCCCTTGCCTACGGCGATCACCGGGGGGTATTTTAGAATCCGTCAAACGCGTACTTTTTTATACGGGGACGGACTAACGAAACAAACCGAACCCGTGATTCGCCAGCAGTATTATGATTTATTAGACAGCTTTAACCAATTATTAGAAAATCAGGATTATTTATTAGGCGATCAACCAAGCTTGGTAGACATTGCGATGATGGGGCCATTTTATCGCCATTATTTTTGTGATCCTGAACCCGCTAAAATTATGCGTGATCAATATCCTTCTGTTCTGGCTTGGGTGACCCGGGTCTGGAATGCAAAAGGTAGCAGGTTTGATAATAAGGGCCTCGAAAAATTCACCGTCGATAGCTTTAAAAAGCCAGGCTGGAATACGATCTTAAAAGAAATAGTAGTCAGCTACCTGCCATATTTAAGAGAAAATGCCAGCGCTTGGCAAGCCGGTAAAAAGAAATTTGATTGTGAAATGCAGGGTGTGATGTTTAAAAAACTTCCCGTCATTCACTATCGTGTCTATTGCTTAGAAGTATTAGAAAAATTGTATTCAGCTTTGGATGATGGCAGTCGCCAGCAAGTAAGTGAACTTTTTGAGCCATTTGGTGACTTAGGCTTGGAAGTGAAAGAGGGGGATGAACGAGTATCGGGTTTATATCAAGAGGCTCAGCTGCCATTAGCAAAGCGCACAAGAGAGATAAGTGTGTTTGAAAAATTATCCATCATGTCATTAGGAACGCCTTGGGATATTCGTTTCCCTTTTAAGTAAAAATATAATAATTAAAATACAACGCAGTCGCGGATAACAGGATCATATAATATGAAAAAAACAGCATTAATTACCGGCGCATCGATTGGTATTGGCTCAGAGTTTTGCAAATTATTTGCTCAAGATGGGTATGATTTAATCTTAGTGGCACGCAGTCAGAATAAGCTAGAGGTGCTGGCTAAAGAGTTGGAAGAAAATTATAAGATCACTACTCATGTGATCGTAAAAGATTTATCTAAGGCAGACGCCGCGCAAGAATTATTTGATGAAACTCTGGCTAAAAATTTACAGGTTGATGTGCTGGTGAATAACGCCGGTATTGGTTCAAACGGAAAGTTTACTGATTTAGATCTAGCGGCCGAGTTGAATATGGTTCAATTGAATGTTACCTCGCTGGTTGCA
This sequence comes from Oleispira sp., assembly GCA_036960605.1. GTDB lineage: Bacteria > Pseudomonadota > Gammaproteobacteria > Pseudomonadales > Oceanobacteraceae > Oleispira. Next base: position 35,234 of record JBALXI010000039.1, read on the forward strand.
TTATGCCATTTATACGGCAAAGCGATGACAGATCGTAAACAAGGGAAGATATTGAATGTAGCGTCAACAGCTGCTTTTCAGCCGGGGCCATACATGGCCAATTACTACGCCTCTAAATCGTATGTGTTGTTATTTTCTGAAGCACTGCATGAAGAATTGAAAAAAGAGGGCGTGACCGTGACCGCACTTTGTCCTGGCGCGACCAAGACAGAGTTCTTTAATGCAGCAGATATGGTCGGAACGAATTTGGCTAAAAGCCCGTTCATTATGCCCGCTGAGAAAGTAGCAAAGATTGGCTATACCGCATTGAACAAAGGAAGGGCTGTTGTTGTTTCAGGTTGGGTCAACTGGGTGATGGCGCAGTCTGTTCGGGTATCGCCACGACGGGTGATTCGTAAAGTCGTGGCGTTTATCAATTCTTAATGGCGCTTCTCAATTTTTAAAGGCTACGTGTCACAGATATAAACGATAAATTAAATAACCAATTAATGCACACCAGAACAGCATACCCACTAGAAATACGATCAGGGCGGTGCGCTGTTTTTCCTTTTCTCTGGGCTTAATGCCTTTTAACTTCATCGTTAGCTGTGCGGTTAGGTTTACCGAGGCAATATTGGCAATTAACAATAATGCAGCCCCTTTAGCTTCAGGGAAGGCTTCTAAACCCAAGCATATTCCTAAAGTAACCGTAGGAGGCAGTAAAGCAACAGCCACCATGACGCCCACCAGTACCGATGAAACCCCCGTGGTAATAGACAGCGCTGCCGCCGCGCCCGAAGCCAGTGCTAACGCTAAGCCATCTAAACCTACGGTTGTGCGGGAAAGTAATTCAGGGGTTAGGGTAAGGTTTGGATAAAATAGCGATAAAATAATTGATAAACCGAGTGCAAACAAAATACCGACGGTTAAGGTTCTTAAGGCATTAAAAACGCCATTAACTTGACCTAATACTGTGGATAGCGATAACGCTAAGTTGGGGCCTAACAGTGGCGCAATCACCATGGCGCCAATAATAACAGCGACATTGTTTTCGATTAAACCGATGGCGGCCACAATGGTACTAAGAAAAACCAACATCAAATAATGGCTATCCAGTTTGCCTTGAGTCTTTAACTGGCTCAATAACGCTTCACGAGAAATGGTGGTGGTGCTATTGCTGGCTTTCTTTTTCTCGTAAGGCAGCGCGATTTCTAGTGGATAGGCTAAAACTCGGAAATTACTTTTTCCTTCCATTAAATTTTGCAACTGATCGAGAATCTTCTGAGATTTAGACTTCTCAACTAATATCTTAATCGCTATTTGTTTATCGCTGGAGCTGCTTACCCAATAGTCGGTAGCGTCGTTTTGCTTGGCGATACGAGTGATGGCATCTTCGTTAGAGGGCGGCGCTACGGCTTCGATGGTGATCATACTTGGAGTTAAATCCGTTTATTAACGAGTATCTCAGCCTATCATTATTTGTGCTTCGTGGTAATCAGTAACATTAAAATGAAGTATGGAGCGAGTAGGAATCAAGATTAACCTATTGATTAAATCATGGCAGGCCAGTGGAGCATCAGCATAGCTGGTTGCATGTGCGATGTAAGCCTAATTATGACTAAAATTATTCTATCAAGGGTGTTTATATTTGAGCACCGGCAACTGATTTTCGAGTCGTTTAAATTGATGAAATTAGGCTATTCTCTATATATTAGACTATTGAATATTCAATAATGGATGCGAAGGCGGACTTGTGATCGAACAACAAGAGCAAGAGGGCACTCTGCCTGAATATGATAATCAGTACATTTTGTTATTATTAAAACGACTAAATAATGTATTTTATATATTATTTATTCTATCGATAATCGCTGTGACGTCCTCTTTCGTCTACATAAATCAGTTAAAAATAGCCACCCAGCACCATTATGACTCCTATCTATTAAGTGAGCAGCTAAGACTTAGTTCTGATCAGCTGACGCAGATGGCTCGTGCTTATGCGGCAACAGGAAATGTGAAGTATCGTAACTTTTTTAATAAAATTCTAGCCATCCGTAATGGTGATCATACAAGACCGAAAAATTATCATAGAGTGTATTGGGATTTTTTAATGCCTATAGACGGTAAGGCACCTTTTCCCGAGGGCACTGCTATTTCGTTAGATCGACTCTTGGAACGTTTGCATTTAGATCGACGCGAGCTAGATGTGTTGATTAAAGCTCGCCAAGATAGTGATGGTTTAACGAAGCTTGAGGATCGTGCTTTTGAATTAGTCGCTCAACAAAAGAATACTCAAGCGACAGCCATTCTTTACAGTCAAGAGTATTTAGTAGCGAAAGTATTAATTATGAATAACATTAATGAGTTTTATAAACTTCGTGAAGTACGCAGCGAGAATTTGATAAAAGATCGTGAAGAGAAATTATATGTTTCTGCGGGACTTTCAATTATTTTACTTGCCTCGATGATAATAATTCTTTTTTATCGTTTCTATTTACGTGCTCGTTTTGACCGTGCTCAGGTTGAATTATTGAATGGTACCGTAGCGTTAAAAACGCAACAAATAAGAGAAAAAAATATTGAATTAGAATTGTTTATTTCTAATCTGAAAAAAGCTCAAGATAAACTTATTGAGGTTGAAAAAATGTCGGTGCTAGGTGGTCTGGTCGCCGGTGTGGCTCATGAAATAAATACGCCGATTGGGGTGGGTATAACGGCTTCATCACACCAGATTTATGAACTCGATGAAAGTCAAAATATACTTAAACATGGAAAGATGACTAAGCAGAAATTGACTGATTTTATGGACCATATTCGGACAGGTTCAGAGTTGATTTTCAGTAATCTTAATCGCGTTGTACACTTGATAGACAGTTTCAAGGAGGTTGCCGTTGATCAAGAAATGGATGAAAAACGAATGGTGGAGTTGCATGATTATGTAGATCAAGTAATCGGCACCTTGTATTCGCAGTATTGTCATCGACCTATTGAAATAGATAATGCCATTGCTCTCGATTTAAGCGTAAGTACTTATCCTGGAAGTATTTCGAAAATTGTAAGCCAGATAGTCTTGAATTCTTTAATCTATGCCTTTTCGGCTGATGATGACGGGCTCATTAAAATTTCCTGTTCGAATAAACAAGGTCATTTAGAGTTAACTATTAGTGATGATGGTAAAGGTATGGATAAGGAAACTTTGAATCATATATTTAATCCATTTTTTACCACGGCTAGAACTTCAGGTGCCGTCGGTTTAGGCATGAATGTGGTTTACAACCTAGTAACCCAAAAACTGGGTGGCGATATTCGGTGTGAGTCTACCCTAGGGGTGGGAACAACAATTTTAATAAGCTTTCCTATTGAAGATTAACGTAATAAGGCTGATAAATTCTCTCTTAAATCAGCGGGTAATGGCATGCTTTGATGATTTTCACGTGAGACGCAAACCTGCGTAAGCTTAGCGGTAAACGCTAAAATATTCTCAGCATCGCTGAGTCGGCTGGTTTCTAACCAAGCTTCTACTTGAAAAGAGAATGAGCGCTCAGTAATTTGGCAAACCCATACCTTAATAGAGAGCTCATCATCCCAAGTTACTGGGTGGTGAAATTCTAAAGAAAATGCACGGGCTGGCGGCAAAATGCCATGGTCCATTAGTTTGCGTAAACCGCCACTTTTGCGCGCCTTTTGGGTTGGATCTTTTGGCTTGTCGGCTAACCAGATTGATAATGCATCTTGAATCGCTTCTACCGAAAAATAGGAAAATCGCGGGGTATAAACGATGCCTTCAGGGTCGCAGTCTCCAAACAGTACTGTTCGTTGAATCGTGACTATTTTTTGAGCCGTTAAATCAGACAAGCCAATTACCTTATTTATTCAGGGTTAGACGTTGGAAAAGAAGGTGCAAAAGCTTCATTAGGGACCTTAAGGCCATTCACTATAAAACTCACAGCATGATACAAGCCCGCGAGCATAATCAGCTCAATCGACTGCTCTTGGCTAAAATGATCACTTAACGAAAGCCATAACGCATCGCTGATGCCCTGTGTATTATGCAATTCATCCGCTAAAGCCAGCAGGTTAGCTTGCTCGTCATTCCACAACGATCTATTGATGTTAGCGCTGAGCGTATCATCAATTTGTGCCTGAGTTAACTGGGCTTTCATTGCGAAGCCCGCAACGTGGACTCCCCATTCATATTCCGCCTTACAGAGACTGCAGGTTCGCAATATTACGATTTCACGGGCTTGAACTGAGATGCTGCCTTTATCCAGCAAACCACCGGCCACCATGCGTTGTAAGATGCGAGGGTTGTTAGCAACGGAAGTAAAGATATTCAATGGCGGCATTCCAGGCGGCATAATTGTATCGAAGGCTTTTTGAACGTCTTCGCTATAAGGCGTGTTTACTGCTTTGATTCTAGAAATCATTATTCATATCCTGATTGTTATTGAAATGACGTTTAGTTGAGGTATGCTACATATTCTGTAGCGTGTAATTCATACTAATGCTACATATTATGTAGCGCAAGGGTTTTATTATGACAAAAGCAGCATCTTCTCGGCCGATCATGCAATTAATCGATTTACTGGGCACCAAATGGATTATGCGTATTCTCTGGGAGATGAACTCAGGGCCGTGTACTTTTCGTGAACTACAGGATCGTTGTGGTGGTATCTCGCCCACGATGATCAATAATCGGATGAAGGATCTTATTGCAGAAAATTTAGTCGATAAAGATAGCCCTAATGGCTATCAGTTGACGGCATTAGGGAAAGAGTTAGTATTACTTTTTAGCCCTCTAAATCAATGGGCCGAAGAGTGGGTTGAGAAACGGGACAATAAAAAGTTTGAGAAGGGAGAATCACAATCATGAAATATTGCCCGCAGTGTGCAAGCCCTTTGGTATTGCAACTAATCGACGGTGTTGAGCGTAGGGCATGCTCTCAAATCAACACTAAAGAATGCAGCTTTGTCGATTGGAATAACCCAACACCTGTAGCCGCAGCCTTAATAGAAATTAACGGCAAGTACTTACTCGCTAGAAATCATGCTTGGCCAGAAGGGTTCTTTTCATTAATTTCAGGTTTTATCGAAGCGGGTGAAAGCCCAGAAATTTCAATAGAGAGAGAAGTCATGGAAGAGGTCGGCTTGAAGGCCGTATCAACACATTTTATTGGTCATTTTCCTTTCCCTGCCATGAACCAGCTAATCATCGCCTTTGGGGTAAAAGCTGAAGGTAAAATTCAATTGAATGAAGAATTGCTGGAGTACAAATTGCTCAGCAAAGAAGAATTAGCGAACTATGATTTTGGCATGCTGAAACTGGGGCGCCTCGTCGCGGATAAGTGGGCCGCACAACTCCCCTCATGATTTACGTCGCCGGGAACCAGAGAGCGAGCTTGGTTTATAACCAAGCGAGATAAGACTTAGATGCGATATCTAATGAGGTTCTAACCGCCAGAGCTAAAGTTGGTTAAAAAACAATCAGCGTGGTTTATACTATTTGTTCCATTTTAATAATTAAGTGGTGGCAATATGTCTGATAGTAAAAAGTGGGCATTATCGATGCACCAAGTCGAGTGCTGTAACTGTAGCCATGGTTGTGGCTGTCAGTTTGGAGGATTTCCTGATAGTAAGGATGGCAGTTGCCAAGCCTTATTAGGTTTTTCAATTATCAAAGGAAATTTCGATACGCTAGATTTAAGCGGTTTAAAAATGGTCTTCGGTGCTATGTGGCCTAAAGCCATTCATGAAGGTAATGGTAAGGGGGTCTTGTTTATTGATTCTGCTGCTACCGAAGAGCAGGTCACTGCCCTAGCGACCATTATGTCTGGTCAAGCTGGCGGAATGCCGGTTGAAGCCATTGCAGGTACTTTTAGCGAATTCGAAGGACCTATCTTAAAAGAAATTAAAATGAATGTGGACGATGTTAATCATTCGTCTTTTTCAATTGCAGGGGTATTAGAAGTCGAGCAAACGCCGTTAATTGATCCCGTTACAGGAGAAGATAAGAACGTTCATATCTCTTTCCCAGACGGAGGTTTTATGTGGGATGACGGTATTATTGGTGAGTCTAAAACGATGTCGATTAGTCATGGTGGTTTTGCTTTCCAACATACAGGTCACTTTGCGGCTAAAGCTATCTCGAACTGGAGTAATTAAGGCTTGCAGGTTACCGAGTTAAAAGCACGTGATTTTAGTTCTTACTGGGTTTTTATCACGCTGCTTATCCTTATTCTAGCCAGCTGGTATTACATGGTTTTTGATATGACCATGAATATGGAGCCTGTTGTGCAATGGGATAGCGCCGATATAGCCATGCTATTTCTCATGTGGGCGGTCATGATGGCGGGTATGATGCTGCCATCGGTTGTTCCTGTGATTCTATTAGTCGATCGAGTGAATCAGAAACGTAAGCAGCGAAACAGTCCCTATACCCAAACCTTGTATTTTGTTCTTGGATATCTAATGGTTTGGACCTTTTACAGCCTAATGATTACCTTCGTTCAGTGGGGGTTGCATCACCTAGCGCTATTGTCCCCAATGATGGTCAGTGCCAATAAATTCTTTAGTGGAGCCTTATTAATCATCGCTGGGCTGTATCAATGGAGCCCTTTAAAGCAGCGTTGTCTGCAACTTTGTCGTTCGCCGCTAAGCATTATTACTACCCAGTGGAAAGAAGGCATCATGGGCGCAATTACAATGGGAGTGAAGCATGGACAATACTGCTTAGGCTGCTGTTGGTTTTTAATGGCTATTTTATTTGTGACGGGCGTGATGAACCTAAAATGGATTTTGGTTTTGACAGTATTGGTCATGGTGGAAAAATTAGTACCAAAAGGCGAACTCGTGAGTAAGCTTATCGGTGCTATTTTAATTTGTTTAGGCTTAGCTTATATTATTTGATTGTCATAATACAAAAAGACAGATCGCTTCTAGCTAATAACATACGTGGTAAATCAGGTAAGCAATTAATACACTCCAAGTACAATCAGGTTATAGTAGCGATAATTTTTGGCCAATTGGCCTCGCACTTGCCTGCGGGTTAAATATTAATGAGAGATGCAATGGAACGTCCTACTAAGGATCAGATAAGAGAGCTACCTTTGTATATTGGCCTCGATCTTTTAGATATACAGATCGTTGAAAATGAAGAAGATGCAGTGGATGCATTAAAATCGTTAGAGAATGAAGTTTGCTTGGGGTTTGATACTGAAAGTAAGCCTATTTTTCGTAAAGGTGAAGTTAGCCCAGGGCCGACGTTAATTCAGCTTGCTACCGAATCAAAAGCATTTCTATTCCCAACTCGATTTCCTTTTGCAGTATCTTCAGCGGGTAAGATATTAAGTAATAAATATATAAAAAAAGTCGGTTTCGGCCTTAGCGGCGATAATAAAGAACTGCGCACCAAACTCAATATTGATATCGTCAATACAGAAGATCTATCGGTTAAGTTAAAAAACTTAGCGGGCGAGAAAAATAGTATTGGCGCTCGAGCGGCTGTCGCGATGGTGCTTAAAGCCCGCTTAGGGAAGGGCGCTCAGAAATCAAACTGGGGAGCTTATCCGCTTAAAAACAATCAAATTATATATGCCGCAAACGACGCTCATTCTGCTATTTGTATTGAGCGAGCATTGGAAGAGAAGGTTACAATATGCCGATTAGCGTAATCTCGGAAAATTCATGGAACAGTATTCTAAAAATTCAAGAAGAGGCTTATACCGAGGTTTTACCTGAAGATATAAAAGTACTTAAAAGTAAGTGGATTGCATCCCCCAATACTTGTGCTGTCTACTTAAATAATGACAATGAGATCTTAGCGTATCTATTAGCACATCCATGGGCGAGTGAAATACCCCCTAAGTTGCATGAAAATACTCCGATTACTAACAGCCAAAATCTATATTTACATGATTTGGCTTTAGCAAAGGAAGCAAGAGGCAAAGGTATCGCTAAGAACTTAGTCGTTAACTTAATAGAGGGTGCTAAATCACAAGGCTTCGCGAGAATACTGTTGGTCGCCGTTCAAGGATCGGATATGTTTTGGGCTAAATTTGGATTTTTAGTGATACCTGATGCCTTAATTTGTCCGAGTTATGGGAATGATTCCAAATTAATGAAGTTAGAATTGTGACATCGTAAGGCATTAAAGCGAGATGTTTCACAACTCTGATATTTGATCATTCACATGATCAATTGCACCCGCTATGTATCCCGGCTCGGTTTGTGAAAATTCTGAGCCAATTAAACCCAACTGCAAACCTTTTAACTCAGTATCAAATTTAGGCTGATCGAAATGTGCATGCTGTGAAGGCTCAGATACATCGGCTGCACTGGCTATAAAGGCATTGCTTGCCCAGTCTACATAATGGGTGCTGGTGGGCGACAGCGCGGCCTCACCAAATAACTTGCCCAACTGAGCCACACAAGCATCAATCATGGTCTGCTCATCTAAAGACTGCCTGTTAACCGCAGGTACACCCATAAAGCCAAATAATGCAGCAGGGCTTTCTTCAGCACCTTCTTTGGCATCTTCATCAGCACGACAAGAGACATCAGCACCGCAGGCATCGTTGATCTCAACCATAGGGCCAACTCGGCTAAAGCCTTGCCCAGACAAACCCGCATCACGCCAAAACGGTTTATCATAAACCGCGACAAATTTAGCTTGCGCCGACATCCACGTTTGCTGAGCTTGCAGGTGCGATACCAGTGCTTTACTCAATACACAATCATCAGCGACTAAGAATAAAGGCGCTACCTTGCGTGGCGGTATCGCTAGCCATAAGTAAGCGCAAGATAATGTATCACCGTTACTAAGCAGCACCTGCCATTGGTTATCGCGCTTGGTAATGTTCTTAACAGGGGAGTTCAATAAAATGCGCTCTTGAGGCAGAGTATTTTGTAATGCGGTAATTATCGCGCCCATTCCACCCACTACGCGGTTAGACAGCATTTCTTCTTGATTATGTTCGCGTTGAATAGGACTATTGGGCCCCGCTTGGTAGACAACATCGCCTTGAGTATATTGTTCAAAAATATCAATATTCAACTCAGCGAGCAGTGTCTTAACGCTGTGCTGGTGAGGCCAAAACCAAGTAGGGCCTAAATCCAATCCCTGTTCAGTACTTTGAATGCGTCCACCTAACGTCGCTTGAGCCTCAATTAGTTTAAAATCTAACTGAGCCTTCGCTAAATGACGAGCCATCAGGCAGCCACTAATACCGCCACCAATAATTAAATGTTCTACAAAGCACATAATCACACATCATCAATAATTCAATAACGTATTGTACTGTAAATAGTACGGTATAGAATGTCCGAAACGAGATCGTA
>JBALXI010000003.1:0-224098 GCA_036960605.1 Oleispira sp.
TACTGGCGCTAGCATGACTTCACCCGTATTAATGTGACAGCCTTCTTTATAAGGCACCATGGTAATACCGGCATGTCAGCTTGCTCAACCCAAACTAATGGCTGATCTTCTTTTCCAATAAATTCATTTTCTGCAGCATGAGTATTAGGCAATTTTCCGTTATATACAGACCAGACATCAAGCAAGACGGACTTGTCTGGGTAATGAAATGGAATAGTAATCAGCGGGCGCATATCTTCAATCGAACACTGTAAACCAAGCTCTTCTTCCAGCTCTCGCTGCAGAGCAACCTGAACACTTTCGCCAGACTCTACCTTACCACCAGGGAATTCCCACAAACCGCCTTGGTGCTGATGATCAGCACGCTTAGCGATTAAAACTTTACCTTTCTCACGGAGTTGCTCTTGGCCTTTGTCTACGTCCTGATTATCAGGAGGACAATCAAAGATGACACCGACCGCAACATGTACTAATTTTTTCATCGTAGTGGCATAAACCTAAGAACGGTAGTCGGCATTGATACTGACATAATCATGTGAAAGGTCTGTCGTCCAAACGCGCTCAGTGACTTCACCACGACCAAGACGAATACTAATGGTGATTTCTGGTTGAGCAAATATCGCCGCGCCAGCTTCTTCGGTATAACTCGCTGCTCTCCCGCCGCTTTTAACGATACACACATCATCCAGATAGATATCGATATCTTCCAATATCATGTCCTTTACACCCGCACGGCCTACTGCCGCTAAAATACGACCCCAGTTAGCATCGCAGGCAAACAAGGCAGTTTTAACCAGTGGTGAATGTGCAACGGTATAGGCAACATCTAATGCTTCTTGTACGCTGGCCGCATGTTGAACTTCCATAGTGACGAACTTAGTTGCGCCTTCGCCATCACGTACAATCGCATGCGATAGAATCATAAAGGCTGCTAGTAAGGCATCAAATACTGCAGGATAACGCGCATCGTCTTTGCTGCTGATTTCTGCCATATCGGCTCGCGCTGTCGCGATCAAGATACAAGAATCATTAGTTGAAGTATCACCATCAACCGTCACGCGGTTGAAAGACTTATCTGCTAGCTCTTTGCACATCACATCCAATAACGGCTTTGCGATCACAGCATCCGTTGTAAGGTAAGCCAACATGGTGGCCATATTCGGCATGATCATTCCGGCACCTTTTGAGATACCTGAAATAGTAATCGTCTCAGTGGCGGTAATGTCGACCTGCTGACTATAACCTTTTGGCAAGGTATCCGTTGTCATGATGCCTTCAGCCGCAGCTGGCCAAACGTCAGCCGCTAATTTCTCTAATGCTGGAGAAAGCCCAGAAAGAAGCTTATCCATAGGCAGCGACTCGCCAATAACACCGGTAGAGAAAGGTAAGATCTGATTCGCGGCTATGCCTGTTAACTGTGCCAGCTGCTCACATGTTGTTAATGCATCGGTCATACCCTGTGGACCTGTGCCCGCATTGGCATTACCGGTATTAATTACCAGATAGCGAATATCTGCTTCTTGTAAATGCTTTTTCGAAACTTGAACTGGCGCGGCGCAGAACGCATTAAGGGTAAATACTCCACTCACTCGGCTGCCTTCGGCTAATTCAAAGATCACTAAATCATTGCGGCCTTCATACTTGATACCCGCTTGAGCGATACCTATACGAATGCCACTTACTGGATGATAATTTTGTAATACTTCTAAGCCGACAGCCATGTTCTTCTCACACTGTTAAATTACGATTAATGCCATTTTACCTGCATTATTTTAATCTTTCATGTAACTATTCAGGTAGTTCAAATTTAGACAGAATAAGATCCATTATTGTGTGTTTGTGGAGCAAATATGCGAGGCATGGAGCGTAGCGGCGTGAAAACCTGCAACGACTGACCGAACTAAGGCTACAGGGAAGTATTTACGCCGTTTTGTGGAATAAATACCCAATCAGGGATCGTTTTTAAAACTGCTGGATAGTTACTCTTTCATAAAAATCAGCTGATAAATATGAGCCCACAAAAAAGGGCAGCTTAAGCTGCCCTTTTTATACTTACATCTAGCAAATGTACTTAAGCTGTTAACTTGCCATGACACTGCTTGTACTTCTTATTAGAACCACAAGGACAAGGCTCATTACGGCCTACTTTTTTATCTTCACGGACGAAAGGCTGAGCGGCATCTTCAGTTTCAGAGGAAGCTTCTTCACTACTACTTCCGCCAGCAGTAATACTTTCTGCTGCGGCATGCTGGTAACTAGACTGCTTAGCCTGAGCTTCAGCTTGCACACGACGCTGCTCTTCCATTTCACGCACATCTTCTTCCTGACGCACTTTCACGTGAGAGAGAATGCGGATACTTTCGCGCTTCATGTTTTCCAATAATTCTTGGAATAACTCAAACGCTTCACGCTTATATTCTTGCTTTGGATTCTTCTGCGCGTAGCCACGTAAGTGAATACCCTGACGCAAGTGATCCATTGTTGCTAAGTGTTCTTTCCACAGATTATCAACAATCTGCAGCATCACTTGCTTCTCAAACATACGTAATGGATTTGGCTGGTCAGGATTCGATTCAACCGAGTCTTCTTTCGCTTTATAAGCATCATTCAATGCCGTAGTAATACGTTCCCGCAAGTTTTCTTCATAAAGCTTATCGTCAGCTTCTAACCACTGCTGCAATGGAAGCTCTAAATCAAATTCAGTTTTAAGCTCAGCTTCAAGACCTGGAATATCCCACTGCTCTTCTAAGCTTTGACGAGGAATATGGTTATCAATTGCTTCTTGCAGAACATCGTGTCGAATATTCGCAACCACATCAGAAATATCATCTGAGGACATAATATCGTTACGCTGATCGTAAATTACACGACGCTGGTCATTAGCAACATCATCGTATTCTAATAGCTGCTTACGAATATCAAAGTTACGACCTTCAACTTTACGCTGGGCTTTCTCAATCGCATTGCTCACCATTTTGTGCTCAATGGATTCACCTTGCTCCATACCCAATGCCTTCATCATGTTACGGATACGATCCGACATGAAGATGCGCATTAGGCTATCTTCTAACGATAAGAAGAAACGAGAAGAACCGGCATCACCTTGACGCCCTGCACGGCCCCGTAACTGATTATCAATACGGCGAGATTCATGGCGTTCTGTGGCAATGATATGCAAACCACCTGCGGCTAACACATCATCATGGCGTTTCTGCCAAGCGGCTTTAATATCAGCAATTTGCTGTTCCGTTGGATTATCTAATGCTGCAATCTCAACTTCCCAGTTGCCGCCTAATACGATATCCGTACCACGACCCGCCATGTTCGTTGCGATGGTAATAGAACCCGCAGCACCGGCCTGAGCAATAATTTGCGCTTCTTTTTCGTGTTGCTTCGCGTTTAAAACACTGTGCCCCACTTTTGCTTTAGTTAACGCTTGCGATAACAATTCTGAAGTATCAATAGACGCAGTACCGACAAGTACTGGGCGTTTTTGCGCAACCACTTCACGTATTTCTTCAATAACCGCTTCGTACTTTTCGGCCTGAGTTAAGAAAACAACATCGTTATAATCGATACGCTTAACTTGCTTATTGGTTGGAATAGCAACCACGGCTAAGTTATAAATCTGATGAAATTCGAATGCTTCAGTATCTGCAGTACCCGTCATTCCGGATAGGTTGTTATACAACCGGAAGAAATTCTGGAACGTGGTAGAAGCCAAAGTCTGGCTTTCAGCCTGAATGTTAACCCCTTCTTTCGCTTCAATCGCTTGGTGTAAACCTTCTCCCCAACGACGACCCGGCATAGTACGACCGGTATGTTCATCAACAATAACGATTTGCTCGTTTTGAATGATGTAATCAACGTTTTTCTTGTAAATAACGTGAGCACGCAACGCTGAATTAACATGATGCAATAACGTTAAGTTAGAAGAAGAATAAAGACTCTCACCTTCTTTCAATACACCCTCTTTATAAAGCATATCTTCTACATATTCGTGACCAAGCTCTGTTAACTCGATAGAACGCTGCTTTTCATCAAGAGAATAATGACCCTGCTGCTCTTCCTTACCTTCTTCAGCTTCAATATGCTGAGTTAGCTGAGGAATTAATATATTCATCTTTTTATACAAGGCCGAGCTATCTTCAGCCGGACCCGAGATGATAAGCGGTGTACGCGCTTCATCAATTAAGATCGAATCAACTTCATCGACAATGGCAAAATTCAATTCACGCTGGGCTTTTTCTGCAGAAGAGAACGCCATATTGTCACGCAAGTAATCAAAGCCAAACTCGTTATTGGTGCCGTAAGTAATATCACAGGCGTATTGCTCACGCTTGCTTGTAGAATCCAAACCAGGTACGACTACACCCAAGCTTAGCCCTAAGAATTCATACAGAGGACGCATCCACTCAGCATCACGAGAGGCTAAATAATCGTTCACAGTTACAATGTGAACACCTTTGCCCGTCAATGCGTTTAAGTAGGTCGGTAAAGTACCTACCAGTGTTTTACCTTCACCGGTGCGCATCTCAGCAATATTGCCTTCATGCAGGGTAATACCACCAATCATTTGCACATCGAAGTGGCGCATACTCATAACACGTTTACTGGCTTCGCGGCAGACCGCAAAGGCTTCTGGCAAGATAGACTCTAAAGTAGCTCCACCCTCAATGCGTGTTTTCAATTCTGGGGTTTTAGCTTGCAGCTCGCTATCGGATAACGTTGCTAACGATTCCTCAAAAGCATTAATTTTAACAACGACTTTCCCCATGCGTTTTAATTCGCGGTCGTTTTTGCTACCAAAGATTTTACTAAATAGATTACCGATCATGATTATTGTTTTTTAAACCCAAAAATAGAGATAGCGAGAAAGAACCAGAAGACCGTTAACAGGCCTTCGAATAAGGTTTTCCCATATTTATAACAAAAAAGAGAGAGATTACAAAGATTTAGCGCAGTGTGCGGTGCAAATAAGCTGCTGGATCGACTGTGCGACCGTTTTTATAGACTTCAAAATGAACGTGAGGACCGGTAGAACGACCACTACTACCCATTGCGGCAATGACATCGCCTTTGCGCACGACATCACCAAGGCTTACCTTGATTTCAGCGCCATGAGCGTATCGTGTTTTATAACCGTTACCATGATTAATCTCAACCAGTCTACCGTAGCCATAACGATTACTGGCCCAGGTGACAACACCGGAAGCAACGGCAACAACATCAGAACCTTGCTTACCCGCAAAATCGACACCGGCATGCCAAGCTAAACGACCATTAAAAGGGTCAGTACGCTTACCATAACGAGAAGACATCCAGCCGCGTTTAATCGGGCGACCAGCAACAAAGGTATCAGCTTTAATCTTGTTCGCTAGCAGCAAATCGTCCAGAACTTCCAACTGCTGTTCACGGCGATCGATTTTTAACGCTAGGTTATCTAAAACAGATTGAATTTCAGGTGCTTGGTAGGTTTCACCCAGAGAACCAGGGCCTCCAACAGCAGGAACCGCAGAGAAATCAAACTCTTCGCCATTGATATTAGTAATGTCGATTAAACGTTCGCCGAGCGCATCAATACGCAGCAGTTTAACCTGTAATTCGGCTAATCGAAGTGTTAAACCATCGAGTTCTAGATCGGCGTGCTGTCGAATTTGTTGCAGTTCTTGACGCTGTTCATCAAGATCTTTCTCCCATGCTTTTGCAGCAACAGGATCCAATAAGCCTTGATCAGCTAGATGAGCGGCCAATAAATAACCGGTAGCACCCATAGCAAATGGCAGTACGCAGATAGACGTCAGTAGCAAAAAACGTGCGACTGGTCCTAGCGAGTATGTTTTTGATTGTCCATGTCGTTTACCGACTATAATGATATTCATGACTATAAGTATAGTTATCCAAATAAAACAAAGGCCATCTTAAGTATGGCCTTTATTTTGAAAATCACAAAAATTCTTAACTTTTCAATAAGTTATCTTACTCTAACAGAGACTACTCGGTAGCAGCCACTGGTTTCATATAAGAAATTGGAGCGTTTTCTTCAGGATATTCAACGAATTCCCACGCATCCGTTTGCAGTTCAAGTGCGCGCAATAGCTTGTTATTCAAACCATGCCCCGACTTAAAGCCTACAAACTCACCCATAAGACTATGACCCAGCAGATATAAATCACCGACTGCATCTAGAATCTTATGTTTTACAAATTCATCTTCATAACGCAAACCGTCTTCGTTTAGAACACGATATTCATCAACTACGATCGCGTTATTGACACTGCCACCTAGCGCTAAGTTCTTAGAGCGTAAGAATTCAATGTCTTTCATGAAACCGAATGTACGAGCACGACTTACTTCCTTAACAAAAGAAGTAGAAGAGAAGTCTAAGCTGGCTTTTTGCGCGCTCTTCTTAAATGCTGGATGATCAAATTCGATTTCAAAAGTAACTTTAAAGCCGTTATACGGTACAAAAGAGGCGACTTTATCACCTTCTCGTACTTCTACTTTTTTCTTAATACGAATAAAGCGCTTCGCTTTAGACTGCTCAGCAATACCTGCTGATTGAATTAAGAAAACAAATGGACCGGCACTGCCGTCCATAATAGGTACTTCTTGTGCACTTAATTCAACAATCGCGTTATCGATACCTAAACCGGCCATCGCAGATAACAGATGCTCGACGGTATCAACACGAACACCGTCTTGAACTAAGGTCGTCGACATGGTGGTTTCACCCACATTGGTCGCTTTTGCTTGAATATCAACAATAGGTTCAAGATCAACGCGTCGGAATACAATGCCGTGATCGACAGGGGCAGGCTTGAGCGTCAGGTATACTTTTTCACCTGAGTGCAGGCCAACTCCAGTGGCGCGGATTGTATTTTTGAGTGTACGTTGACGAATCATGTTGATTTACCAATATTGTTGATTGAAACTAATTAATTATTATTACTAACGCGCTATTATAACAAGTATAAGGGAGCACGCCAGTAACGATTCGTTAATCGGCCTGGCGACGCAGAAAAGCAGGTATGTCTAAATAGTCCATATCCTTGTCTTTGGCGCTTTCCGTCCTAGACGATGACGCTTTTGCCGCCTGATTACGAATATGAGCCGGCTTATCTAGCTCAGCATAATCTGCAACTGTGGTTGGTACTTTTTTAACCGGCTGAACTGGGGCTGTATTATCAACCACCTTTTTAGGCTTTTCAGCAGCAGATTCTTTAATACCAAGGCCTGTCGCAACAACAGTCACTTTCAGCTCATCGACCAAGTCATGATCAATAACCGTACCAATCACAACAGTCGCATGCTCAGAAGCAAACTCTTCAATTACCTGACCGACTTCAGTGAACTCGCCCAAAGTAAGATCCAAGCCTGCGGTAACGTTAACCAAAATGCCACGAGCACCTTGTAAATCAACGTCTTCTAATAAAGGACTACCAATGGCCATTTCTGCCGCTTCACGAGCACGATTATCGCCCGTAGCAGATCCAGTACCCATCATGGCTTGACCCATTTCAGACATTACCGTTCGCACATCGGCGAAATCGACGTTAATCATACCTGGACGCATGATCAAATCAGCAATACCTTGAACTGCACCGAGCAATACATCATTTGCGGCGCTAAAAGCATCCAGCAAACTACTGTTCTTACCCAATACGCTCAGTAGCTTTTCATTAGGAATCGTAATTAAGGAATCGACGCTCTCAGCCAGCTGAGCTAATCCTTGCTCAGCAATTAATGAACGTTTCTTACCTTCAAACGGAAACGGTTTAGTAACAACCGCAACCGTTAGAATACCTAATTCTTTCGCTACTTCAGCAACAACAGGTGCACCACCGGTTCCGGTACCACCACCCATGCCTGCTGTAATAAATATCATATCCGCACCACTGATAGCTTCAGCAATACGATCACGATCTTCTAAAGCTGCTTGACGTCCTACTTCAGGATTCGCCCCAGCGCCTAAACCTTTTGTAACAGCGCCGCCCAATTGAATAACAGAACGTGCTTCTACTTTTCGTAGCGCTTGCGAATCTGTGTTAGCGCAGATAAATTCTACACCTTCAATATTATTAACGACCATGTGTTGTACGGCATTACCGCCACCGCCACCCACACCGATAACTTTTATCACTGCGTTTTGTTGAGGATCATCTGCTAATTCGAACATATCCCCTTCCCGTTGCTGAGACATAGCTCCTTCTCCTTTGCTGAGCTGCGCAATGCGCACCACTATTTAATATTAAAAATTGTTTTGAATCCAATGTTTTACGCGTGAAAAGAAGTCTAAAGGCACTTCTTCTCGGTTATTTGTTTTAATTGGGTCATTTTGTTGCATTGCAGCGTACTGCAAGAGGCCAACGGCGGTCGCATAGATAGGATTATTAATCACATCAACCAAGCCAGAAACACCAATAGGTTTTGCTAAACGCACCGGCATATGAAAAATTTCTTCTGCCAATTCAACAACACCTTCCATTTTAGAAGTGCCGCCGGTTAAAACGAGACCCGCTGCCACTAAATCTTCATAACCACTGCGGCGCAATTCAGCCTGAATTAAGGTAAATAATTCATCGTATCTAGGCTCAACAACTTCCGCTAAAGCTTGGCGTGACAAATCACGAGACGGGCGCTCACCCACACTCGGAACTTTAATTGTTTCATCTTCTTTTGCTAACTGCGTTAAAGCACACGCGTACTTAATTTTGATATCTTCGGCGTGTTGAGTTGGGGTTCGTAATGCCATCGCAATATCATTAGTCACCTGATCTCCAGCAATAGGAATTACAGCAGTATGTCGAATCGCACCATCGGTAAAAATGGCAATATCGGTAGTACCACCACCGATATCAACCAAACAAACACCCAGCTCTTTTTCGTCATCGGTTAGCACGGCATAGCTCGAGGCGAGCTGCTCTAAAATAATATCATCGGTTTCTAAGCCACAACGTTGCACGCAGCGTTCAATATTTTGTGCGGCATTAACAGCACACGTTACCATGTGAACTTTCGCTTCTAAGCGAACACCCGACATACCAATAGGTTCTTTAATACCTTCTTGAGTATCGATTGAATATTCTTGCGGCAGAACATGCAAAATACGATTTTCGCCATAAAGCTGAACCGCTTTGGCTGCTTCAATAACACGTTCAATATCACCATAAGAAACTTCACGGTCTTTAATCGCAACCATGCCATGGGAATTCATTGATTGAATATGGCTACCTGCAATCCCCGCATAAACCGAGTGAATACGACAGCCTGCCATTAATTCAGCTTCTTCCACCGCACGCTGAATAGATTGCACCGTGGATTCAATATTCACCACCACGCCTTTTTTCATACCGCGACTAGGATGTGAGCCTAAACCGACAATCTCAACGCCGCCTTCTTCAGTCATCTCGCCAACAATAGCGACCACTTTAGAGGTACCTATATCCAGTCCAACCAGCATGTTTTTTTGCGGCCCTTGACTCATTCTCTATCTCCTAAACAGGCAGCCATTGAATAGCTGCCCCTTTTCCATATCTAAGATCAACAACTGCTACTTTTTCTTGCGGCAGTATTTTAAGTAATTCTATTAAACGCTCTAAGCGCTGTTCCAATTGCTGACGACCTAAACGAATCATCCAACCATTTTCTAATTCTACCTGCCAACTGCCGACCGTATTCATCGTCAAACTGACCATCGCTGCATCGACTGCAGATAAACGCGACTGGAAGCGCTGAAACTGTCGCATCACCTGCTCAGTTTTTTGTTCCGGGCCAAATAGCCTTGGTAATCCTTCAGCATCAAAACTGCTGGGTAAAACCAACTCCTCACCTTTCGGATTCAATAAGGTCTGCTGATTCCATACGGCGACTGGAATGTCTTCTTTAAACTTCACCACTAAGGTTTCTGGCCAAACTTTTTTAACCTGAACACTTTTTATTAATGCCAGCTGCTCTAATTCATATTTGACCTGGCGAACATCAAGCGAGAAAAAGTTCTGTTCTTTTACCCACAATAACTGTTTCGCTAACTCTTCCGCTTGCCAATAGCGAAACTCACCTTCGATTTCTACCTGTTCAACAGGCCAACCCCAACGCACCTGCTGCAAACCCCAACCAGATAATACCAACAAAGTGACCACAAATGCTGACTGCACAAACCATAAAGGCACAACAGATACTAATCGACGAAAAGAAAACGGTGCTTTCTTTTCCAATCGAGTCGCCCCTTTATTAGCAGCTGCTCGTATCGGAGAACTCTGCTGAGACGAGCGTTTTTTACGCTTCGTATCCGCAACGTTCGCCTGGTCCTTCATTGAGCTAACAACCATCTTTAATACCTACTAAAGTGTCTGCTGTAAAATTTTCACTACTAACGCAGGGAAAGTTAACCCTCCCGCCTTAGCTGCCATTGGTACTAGCGAATGATCCGTCATACCCGGTGTCGTATTCACTTCTAATAACCAGAAAGCACCCTCACTATCTTGCATCGCATCAACTCGACCCCAGCCTTCGCAGCCCACTATTTTAAATGCTTTCAAAGCCATTTTTTGCAATTCACCTTCCGCGTAATCTGGTAAACCAGAAGGTAATAAATACTGGGTATCATTGGCTTTGTACTTCGCATCAAAATCATAAAAATCATGCGTTGTTACCAACTGTATTGCTGGCAGTGCCTCATCACCTAAAATAGTAACGGTGAATTCAGGTCCTTCAATATACTGCTCTGCGATCACTAGGTCATCGTGCTGCGAAGCAAAAGCATAGCTATCCGCTAAGCCTTCACTGCTGTGCACTTTACGCATGCCAATACTGGAGCCTTCACGCGCGGGTTTTACCATCGCTAAACCCCCTAAGGCTTGCATGATAGAATCCCAGTCACTGTTATCTTCTAAAACAAATGCTTTCGGTGTAGCAATTTCACAGGCATCCCAAACTAATTTAGTACGCCATTTATCCATACCTAATGCCGAGGCCATTACACCACTGCCAGTATACGGTTTATTCAATAATTCTAATAAGCCTTGCATGGTACCATCTTCACCGCCACGGCCATGCAATGCGATAAACGCACGATCAAACGTGGCTTGAGATAATTGTACTGCTGCATTTTCACCGATATCAATGCCAAACGCATCGATACCTAATTCCAATAAAGCACTTAATATCGCAGCACCACTATTTAATGAAACAGAGCGCTCTGCAGAAGTTCCGCCCATTAATACCGCGACTTTTCCCAGCGCTTCTTTTTCACTCACCGTAATTTCATAGCTCACGTTATTTACCACCGTTAACAGCAGTAGCTTTCATATTTGGGCTATTAGCAACGATATTAACCAATTGCTGAGTTAAGGTAATGGCCAAGCTACCAATATCTCCCGCGCCCTGAGTCAACAATAAGTCGCCAGGCTTTAATACCTTACTTAATACTTGTGCTATATCTTCATCTCGCTCAACAAAGACAGGATCTATAGCACCGCGCTGACGAATACTGCGACATAAAGCACGGCCCTCTGCACCCGCAATCGGCTTTTCTCCGGCTGGATACACATCCATTAATAACAAAACATCAGGCTCTGATAAAACACGCACAAAATCTTCATACAAATCACGAGTACGGCTATAACGATGAGGCTGAAATAACGCCACCAATCTACGCTCAGGAAAACCCTTACGAATTGCTTCTAAAGTCACTTCCACTTCACGTGGGTGATGTCCATAATCATCAACAAAAAGAACACTGCCTTCATTGCCGTCCGTATCAGTACATTCAACTTCTGCACAAACCTGAAAACGACGACCAACGCCGGCAAAATTTTCTAATGCGTGAACAATCGATTCATCATCCACTTTCTCATCCGCTGCCACCACGATAGCCGCTAACGCGTTCAATACGTTATGCACACCCGGCATCCGCATGCGCACCACTAAATCGGCAGCGCCGTCAGGACGCTTAACTTTAAAGCTGGTAAACAAACCTTCCTGCACAATATCGAAGGCGCGGAAATCAGCATCGTCACTTAATCCGTAGGTGACAAACTTACGCGCTACTTGCGGTAAAATCTCACGCACATTATCGTCGTCTATACACAGCACTGCCAAGCCATAGAATGGTAAATTATGTAAAAAATCGATAAAGGTTTGCTTTAACTTACCGAAATCACCGCCATACGTTTCCATATGATCGGCATCAATATTGGTAACAATCGAAGTCATCGGCTGCAAGTGTAAAAAGGATGCATCACTTTCATCCGCTTCCGCGACTAAATAACGGCTCGCACCTAAACGTGCATTGGTACCCGAACTGTTTAAGCGACCACCAATTACGTACGTAGGATCCAGTTTCGCTTGCGCCAAAATAGACGTAACCAAACTCGTCGTTGTCGTTTTCCCATGCGTTCCTGCTACTGCAATACCATGACGAAAACGCATCAACTCAGCCAGCATTTCTGCTCGACGGACGATAGGAATGCGCTTTTCCATCGCATTTTTTATTTCAGGATTGTTTTGATCGATCGCCGTTGAAACCACAACCACATCGACGTTATCAACATTCTCACTTTGGTGACCCAGAAAAACTTCAGCCCCCATATTAATCAAATGCTGAGTTACTGATGATTGACGTAAATCAGAACCACTAATCTGATAACCCTGATTCAATAATACTTCGGCAATACCACACATGCCAACACCACCAATACCAATAAAGTGAATGCGTTTAATACGACGCATCTCTGGTATTGCGTAGGCTTCTGCTGGTCCTGAAGTCAGTGGATTCTCGTTAGCCATTAATCGTTCAACCTTATTTGTTTTATTACTTGCTCTGTAACAACCTGGGTTGCATCAGCAATCGAAGCGCCTTTAGCCGCAATCGACATATGTTTAATTTGTTCGGTGTGTTCGCCGTAATTTTTCCAACGACCTGCCAACCACTCAGCAGTCAATTCTGCTTGCTGCTTAATCTCTGCCCCACCCGCATTCACCAATACTTGCGCATTCGCAGTTTGATGATCATCTACCGCAAAAGGAAAAGGAATGAAAATAGCGGCTTTACCTGCGCATGCAACTTCGGAAACCGTTAATGCGCCTGCACGGCAAACGACTAAGTCTGCCCAAGCATAAGCAACCGACATGTCATCAATAAAGGCGACAACCTTAGCTTTGCCTGCTAAACCTTTGTCAGCATACGATTGTTGCACTGAATCAATATTTTTCTTGCCTACTTGATGCCAAATACTGGGAATAAACTTATCGCTGTCATTCTTTTCCAGCGTCAGCGCTAACGCATCCATCACTGCATTATTTAATGCCACCGCACCTAAGCTACCGCCTACAACCAGTATATTTAGTTTGCCAGCTTCTTTTTTGTCATCATTCTTTTCTACGTTCCTGCTTGAATCATCACTATTTTCTAAGGCTAATATATTGGCTCGAACAGGATTACCCGTGGTCAAAAGTTTCTCTAATCCTCTAGTCCCTTTAAAGGTATTCGGAAATGCCTGCATCACAACATTCGACATCGGTTTTAATAAGCGATTCGTCATACCAGGAAAAGCATTTTGCTCATGAATCAATAACGGTATGCCCAATATCTTAGCTGCCACCCCACCTGGGCCCGTCGCAAAACCACCCAAGCCTAATACGGCACTTGGACGAACAATGCGCATAAACCGCAAAGCCTGATAAATGGCTTTAATTATTTTCCAAGGCGCCGCCAATAACGCCAGCTTACCTTTGCCGCGCAAGCCAGTAACATTAATACAGTGCAACGGATAACCAGACTTAGGCACTAGATCAGCTTCGATGCCCGCTGCTGTTCCTAGCCAGTGTATTTCAAAGCCACGTAGTTTTAATTCATCGGCCACCGCTAATGCAGGAAATACATGCCCACCCGTTCCGCCAGCCATGACCATAATAGTTTTATTCGTCGACGCTGTTTCATTCGCGAGTATTTTATTTATCATCACGACCTCCACTTAATTCTTCCACATAAGCATCAAAGCCAGTGACATATTCATTCATATTTTTTGAATCAGACTCATCGAAATTAATATTATTTTCATCACCTTGATTCACTGGCGACTTCTTACCGCCGATTTTTTTGGCGGCTCTTTTGCTAACGGAGCCCTTCTTTTGTTTCTTGTCCGCTTTATCGCCAGTAGGAGAATCAAGCTCTATACTGACGCGATAAACCAGCGCCACCATCACACAACATATTATTAAACTACTACCGCCATAACTGAAGAAGGGAAGTGTTAAACCCTTAGTCGGTAATAAACCCGTATTCACGCCTAGATTAATAATCACCTGCATGCCGAATAAAGTCGCAATACCAAAACTAATAAAGGCACCGTACAAATTGCCCGCTTTCTGTGCTTGCCAACCTATTTTCATGCACTGTGCTAAAAAGAACGTTAACAAGCCCAATGCAAATAAACCGCCGACTAAGCCAGTTTCTTCAGACCAGATAGCAAAAACAAAATCCGTATGTGCTTCGGGTAAGTAGAATAATTTCTGCACACTCTCACCTAACCCCGTACCCCATAATTCTCCACGTCCAAAGGCAATTAACGCTTGCGCTAGCTGATAACCAGATCCGTAAACATAATCAGGATGAAACGGCTGCCAATATGTCGTTAACCGTGCGAGTCGATATTCCTCCGCCGTCACCACCAAATAACCTAAGATCAAAGTCGCGACGACTAATATAAAGAACTGCCCTGCTTTTACACCGCCTAAAAACAATAAGACCAAAACAGCGCCCATCAAAACAACCACGGATCCAAAATCAGGCTCCAGTAGTAACAGAACAACAATCAAACCTAAAATAACTAACGGTTTAATAAAACCAGACCACTGATTTTGCACTTCAGCCTGGCGACGAATCAAGTAGCCAGAGATATACAGCACCACGGTTAGCTTAACAATTTCTGAAGGCTGAACTTTCATCAAACCCAAATTCAACCAACGCGCACTGCCATTAACTTCATGCCCAATGCCTGGAATTAATACTGCCACTAAACCTAGACCACCCAATAGTAACCACAACCAATCCGTTTTTTGCCACCAAGATAATGAGATACGGCTGACCAAAAAGGCAACCAAAATACCTAACGCAATATAGACTCCGTGACGGGTAGAAAAATACGCTGCGTTACCGGTATAAGTTTCAGCAATACTGGTAGAGGCGGACATAACCATCACCCAGCCCAATGCCATTAGTCCTAACCAGGACCAAACGAGCGCATTCATTTTCACAGCCATTAGCTGAGAAAGATCACCTTTAAGTGCTAATGACTGCCACCATGACAAGACGGGCAGCGAGCTTTTTTTAGAGACCTCAGCCGTCATGAATTTTTTCTGCCTTGAATCATTTCAGCCACTAATTGCTCAAAGGTTTCTCCACGATTCACGTAGTTGGTAAATTGATCAAAACTAGCACACGCAGGTGAGAATAAAATCACATCACCCGCGCTAGCAACTTGCTGAGCCTGAACTAACGCTTGCGCTAACGTTTCCACAATATCCAGGCTGCAAACGGACTCTAAACGGCTGGCTATTAATTTTGCATCTCGACCAAACAACTGAACTTGCTTAACACTTTTTTGACAAGCATCGGCTAAAGGTTCGAAGTCTTGGTCTTTACCCACACCTCCGGCAATTAGAATGATTTTTTTAGAATCTTCACTGGCCAAGCCTTCTATCGCCGCAAGCGTTGATCCTACGTTGGTACCTTTGGAATCGTTGAAATATTCAATACCCTCGTATTCAGCAACCCACGCACAACGATGTGGTAGTCCAGTAAAATCAAATAAGGATTGCTGTAATTCATTTCTGCTCACCTTAAAATTCGCAGGTAACGATTCCACCAAAGCAATCGCCGCCAAAGCATTCAACTGATTATGACGACCTTTGATTTTCAATTCGGTCACTGGGAAGATTGGCTGCTGCTCAAACATTAAGCTTTCAACCGACAAGCCTGCAGCCGTTTCGACTTGAGCAATTGAGTATTGATTTTTTGCCGCGACCGGATTGCTAGCCATTTTCAAACCAAAACTTTTCTTCGGCATAGAAGTACTGACTAAAGGCTGAGTCAGCGTATCTTCACGGTTCGTTACGATACTGCGACAGCCCTGAAAAACCCGATGCTTCGCTTGATGATAAGCCAGCATGGAATCATAACGATCCATGTGGTCTTCACTTAGATTTAAGACACACGCAACTTCAGCGGCTAAATGATGAGTCGTCTCTAACTGAAAACTCGACAGTTCTACAACGTAGCAGTGGTAGTCATCATCGTTTAATAAAACATCTAGTACAGGAATTCCGATATTGCCACAGACCGCAGGTTTATGGCCGGCTGCCGCTAGAATCTCACCGACCAGGGTTGTGACCGTACTTTTACCATTCGAACCGGTAATTCCTATCACGGGCTTAGTGACAAATTCTGCAAAGATATCGACATCGCCACGAACGCGACTGCCTTGCTGTCGCGCAAATACAATCGCGGGTTCCGCAATCGCGATACCCGGACTGACGATCAATTCATTGTACTGAGCTAATAACGCTCCATCCAACTTCCCATTAAAAATCTGACATTGAGAAAACTCAGATTTTATATCCGCTTGATTAGGCAACAACTCTCGGGTATCGCACAAATCAAAAGACAAACCTTTAGCCGTCAAAAAACGCGCACACGATAGCCCTGTTTGGCCCATACCGATAATTAAGCGTTTTTGATCCGAAGTAATCAGGTTTGTCATAATGCTATTATTTCTCGTTTTTCATAATATTCTTTTCTTAAATCCAACTAAACTAGCGAATCTTTAATGTTGCCAGACCTGCTAAAACAAGTAGCAGAGTAACAATCCAAAAACGCACAATCACTCGAGGCTCAGGCCAGCCTTTTAGTTCGTAATGATGATGCAAGGGTGCCATTCGGAAAATGCGTTTACCGGTTAACTTAAACGAACCTACTTGCAAAATAACGGATACGGTCTCAGCAACAAAAATGCCGCCCATAATAAAGAAGACAATCTCTTGGCGTGTAATGATCGCCATCATGCCCAATGCAGCACCCAATGCTAATGAACCCACATCTCCCATAAATACTTGTGCTGGGTAAGTATTGAACCATAAGAAACCCACACCCGCGCCGACCAAAGCACCACTAAAGACCGCCAACTCGCCGGCGCCAATAACATAAGGAATAGAGAGATAATCAGAATAATTAGTATTGCCTGCAAGATAAGCACACAAGCCAAGCGCCGCGCCGACCATCACGGTAGGCAAGATCGCTAAACCATCAAGGCCATCGGTTAAGTTAACCGCATTACTCGCACCCACAATAACGAAATAGCTCAGAACAATATAAAAAATACCCAACTCGATAATCACATCTTTAAAGAAAGGAATAATCAAAGAGGTTTCAGCTGAAGTTGGTGCGGTAACGAACAGATACGTACCCGCAATAATAGCCAAAGCCGACTGCCAAAAATATTTCCAACGCGCAGGCAGACCGCGTGAATTTTTCTCAACAACTTTACGGTAATCATCGATCCAGCCAATAACACCAAACGCCAAAGTAACCAGCAAGGTTGCCCAAACGTATTTATTTTCCAAATCGCCCCATAACAAGGTACTGACCGTAATAGACAATAATATCAAAGCACCACCCATAGTCGGTGTGCCGGCTTTGCTTAAATGAGACTTAGGGCCATCATCACGAATCGTTTGACCAATTTGATATTCGCGTAGTTTACGTATTACTTTTGGACCTAAAAATAAAGCCACTGACAACGCGGTTATCACGGCAAATATCGCCCGTAATGATAAGTACTGCACAACCGCAAAACCTGAATGATACTGCGTTAAATAATCGGCTAGCCATAACAACATTTCTATACTTCCCCAATTGTATTTAAAGAGTCAACATAACTCTTAAGCGACAGTGCGGTAACTACTTTATCCATGCCCGCACTGCGTGAACCCTTAACCAAGAAAATCTGGCCGGGTTGTTTATTTTCATTAATGTAGTTCAGCATTTCGCTTTGCTGTTCAAACCAGTGTGCATTTCTATTCGCTGTATCTTGTGTGATAAGAGTTTGCTTGAATGCTTCCACCGCGTGACGACAAGCTGAGCCTGTCGCGACAAAATTTGCAATTCCACTTTGCTGTGCGTATTCACCCATTTCAGCATGAATCGCCGCTGAGTCATCTCCTAACTCAGCCATATCACCCAGCACCAGCCAGGCTTTTTCTTTCCACAAAGCTAATACGTCAATCGCCGCTTTCACGGAAGCAGGACTGGCATTATAACTATCATTTAAAATTCGAATCTGACCTTTACCATCAACCCATTGCAAACGGCCATCAACCATCGGCAAGGTTTTCAGCTGAGTCGATATTTTTCCTAATTCCAGGCCCAGTGCTAAACCTGCAGCAATTGCCGATAAAGCATTTAATACATTATGCTGCCCCAATAAAGGAATCTCGTAAGCGATGCTTTGCGGCTCAATACCTTGCGCTTGATAGACAACATCAAAACGACTGCCGTTTTCGTCACAAACAATATGCTGCGCCATAACATCGGCATAATTATTAATACCAAAACTTAAAATTTTACGCGCCCCAGCGCGTAAAACCCAATCGGTATAAAACACATCATCGGCATTTAATACGGCACAACCATCAGCGGATAAAGAATCTATAATTTCACCCTTGGTGCGCATAATTGTTTCAATGCTGCCAAAGCCTTCCAGATGAGCGCCACTGACATTAGTAAGAATCGCCACATCTGGCTGAGAAAATTGCGCAGTATAGGCAATCTCTCCTTCGCCACTTGCACCTAATTCAATCACGGCTGATTTATGCTTCTGCTCTAACCCAAGCAATGTTAATGGAACACCAACATGATTATTAAAGTTACCTGGCGTTGCCCAACATTCACCCAACAATTGCATCATGTGACAAGCCATCGACTTCACAGACGTTTTACCCGCGCTGCCAGTAATTGCAATCAATGGGCCGGTAAATTTTTGTCGATTCCATAAGCTTGCCTGTCCTAATGCCAATAAGGTATCGGCCACAACCAATAAAGGTAATGAACGACTAGCACCACTCAGATTATTTTTTTCCGCTATATATTTTTCATCAACGATAGCCGCAATCGCACCTTTAGCCTGTGCTTGCTCTAAATAATTATGGCCATCGAAGTTATCACCACGTAAGGCTAAAAACACATCACCTTGCTGAATACTTCGAG
Organism: Oleispira sp.; assembly: GCA_036960605.1. Classification (GTDB taxonomy): domain Bacteria; phylum Pseudomonadota; class Gammaproteobacteria; order Pseudomonadales; family Oceanobacteraceae; genus Oleispira. Next base: position 19,265 of record JBALXI010000003.1, read on the forward strand.
TATCAGTATTAATACGCTGCGCTTGAATGGTAGCCAGTTGCTCATCACTATGAATAACAGCAGCCATCGCTGGCGCTAATTCTATGAGACTAAATGAAGTCATCATCATAAGACTTCCTTTACTGTATCTGTTTGGCTAGCGATATCGTGATAACCCAAGGCCAATAAAACGCCTTCATCACTGTAAGGAATTTTTAAACCATCGACATCTTGATATTCTTCATGACCCTTACCCGCGATCAATAATAAGTCATGACTTTCTAATTTAGATAACGCTAACTCGATTGCCTTAGCACGATCCAGCTCAACGTCTAGCGGAGTATTATCAGAGCGATCTAAACCCGCTCGCATATTTTCAATGATCGTTGCTGAATTTTCTTTTCTTGGATTATCCGCAGTAAAAATAAGACGATCCGCTAAACCTTGGGCAATACTGGCCATTTTAGGGCGTTTATCCGCATCGCGATTGCCACCACAACCAAATACCACCGCTAGCGTACCCGATGTTTGTTTTTTCAACGTCACCAAGACATTCTTCAAGGCGTCTGGAGTATGCGCAAAATCAACAACTGCACTGGCACATCCGGCTTTGCTGTAAGCCTGCATTCTGCCAGGAGCAGGAGTGATGCGATTTATCGATTCAATAATCGCTGCAAACGAAAACTTATTTTCAACCGCCAGCATACTAATCGCAGCCAATACATTGGCGAGGTTAAAGTCACCCACCATATTAATCGTAAAACTGGCATCGCCCCATGGCGTTGTAATGGAGGCATCAATTGACGCGCCGTTTATAGACCAACTAACGACTCTGACATCTGCTGTTGCAGAAAAACCATAACTAATTTTTTTGGCACTGATCGCTTCATCTACGAGTAAGCGCTGACCATATTCATCATCGGCATTGATAATGGCATAGTGTAATTCTGATGATAAAAACAGTTGTCGCTTAATCGCGAAATAGTTTTCCATATCACCGTGATAATCTAAGTGATCTTGGCTTAAGTTAGCAAAAACAGCCGTTTCAAACGTTAAGCCTTCAATACGTTTTTGCTCAATGCCATGACTAGACACTTCCATTGCAACTTGCTCAGCGCCTTGAGTTTTCATCAAAGCAAATTGACGCAACAAAACAGCTAACTCAGGCGTCGTATTTTTACTTTCAACGATATTAGGCCAAACACCAAAACCTAAAGTGCCCATCAACCCCGAGGGTTGCTGTAAAGCATGACTCATTTGAGCAGCAAAACGAGTAATACTACTTTTACCATTAGTCCCGGTAACCGCCATTAATCGCATATTAAAAGCATGGCTAGAAAGCTGGTAAAAATCGATGAGTATTTTATTCAATAGCGCTTTTAAATTGCGAACCGCGATAACTGGAATGCTTGAACTGTAAGTGATGCTGCCATTGAGTTCAGCATCTGCATCGACTTCTAATAAAACGGCACTCGCACCTTTAGCAATCGCATCGGCAATGAAGGCTTTACCGTGATGCGTGATTCCAGCTAACGCAATAAAACAATCGCCAGGGTTCACGTCACGGTTATCGGTGACTAAACCTTGAATGTCTAAATTTGAAAGTTCGCTATCAAAACGGCCAGCAGCAAGATTGTCTTCTTCTGCGGGTATTAGATAAGGCGTTAATAGTTGGGCAAGATTCATAATGAAGTCATCTCCGCCACGTGAAAATCTTTAGTCTGATCGGGCGCAATTTGCAGCGTTCGTAACGCAGCTTCCATAATGCGCCCAAATACTGGTGCGGCCACTTCACCACCGTAATACTCTTGCCCTTGAGGCTGATCGATCACCACAACCAAAACAAAACGCGGATCTGAAATTGGCGCAATACCCGCAAAAATCGCAGTGTACTCAGAATCTTGATAGCCTTCTTTACCCACTTTGTGCGAGGTACCCGTTTTACCGCCAACACGATAACCAGCAACTTTAGCCCGAGTTCCGGTACCGCCTCTTTGCGTCACCGTCTCTAGCATTTCAGTTATATCTTTAGCCACCGAGGCCGGCATAATTTGATCACAAGGTATTTGTTGATTGGTCATAATTAAACGAGCTTCTTGTACACAGCCTTTATTCGCAAAGGCAGTATACGCCTGCGCTAATTGCAACGGCGTTACGGCCAAGCCATAACCAAACGAAAGAGTCGTTAAGCCGAGTTTATCCAAACTCTGCGGATAAGGTAGCGTGCCAACGGCTTCCCCAGGAAAACCTAGCGCGGTTGCTTGACCTAATTTAGCGGAGTGCAACATGGTCCATAATTTCTCCGCACCCATTTCATGAGCTAGCTTAGCGACACCAATATTGCTCGATTTGGTAATGATTTTAGTGACATTAATCAAACCATAATTGGTATGATCTCGAATTGTTTTTCTTTTGATCCGCATATACCCAGGTGAGGTATTAACCATCGAGTTAGGCGTATATTTTCCATCTTTCAATGCCGCTGCCACTGTAAAAGCCTTCATGGTCGAACCCGGCTCAACCATGTCGGTTAAGGCTCGATTACGCATTTCTTTTACATTTAAGGTGGCGCGATTATTCGGATTATAAGAGGGGCGATTAACTAAGGCTAAAATATCACCATTACTGGCATCTAATAGAACAGCACTGCCCCAATTCGCTTTATGGGCTTGCACGACCGCTTTTAATTCTCGATAAGCCAGATACTGTAAGCGTAAATCTAAAGTCAGCTTCAATTCATTGCCCGGTTTAGCCACCGCGGAAACGTTTAGCTGTTTAATGACATTACCCAACAAGTCTTTAACTATTCGCTGCTGGCCTGGAGCACCTTGCAGCCAATCGTCATAGGCAAGCTCTAATCCTTCTTGCCCTTTGCCATCAATATTGGTCATACCCACAACATGAGAAGTCACTTCTGAAGCGGGGTAAAAACGACGGTATTCTGTTTCAGAAAATAAACCTTTCAGCTTTAAGGCTAATACTTTATTCGCTTGCTCAGGAGGTAAGGAACGCTTCACATACATAAAGCCCTGATGTCGATTACGCTTCAAACGACGAGCGAGCTTATTGGTTGAAATATTTAAGCTCGCGGCAAGCTTTGGCACATTTTCCGAATTAAATAACTTAGGATTTAACCACAAGCTTTTCACCGGCGAACTCACGGCCAACGCTTCACCATGGCGATCTTTAATATCGCCGCGTAAAGCAGGTATTGATTCATCACGAACCATACGTTGCTCGCCCTGAGCCACTAAGAAAGACTTCTGCACTAGATGTAAATAACCCATGCGACCCGCTACAACAATTAACAGACACAGGAATACGCCTAGCACTAACGCAAAGCGCCAGACTGGAATACGGTATTCAGCCGTTTCTGTTACTGCTGTCGTTGCAGATTTTTTAGTACGGGGGTTAGCCACGTTAAAGTGTGCCTTTCATCTTAGTCATTTTCTCAAAGCTATTCCGTTAACAATTTAATAATTATTATTGTTAATTCCGACCTTGGAGTTAACGATACTACTATCCACTTTCGCCCTAATTATTATCGTTAATAATCAGCGACTACTGCGAATAACCTGTACATCAATAGCTTCAATCATTTGAAGCTTTTCTTTTGCAATGCGTTCGACACGACTGTGTGCGGTTAATGCACTTTGCTCTAACAATAAGCGGCCATAATCTTGCTCTAATACCAAGCGCTGATGCTCAGATACCTGCCAGCCGGAAACCAGCTGCCGATGCCAATGCGTTGCAGCCACTTGCAAGGTTGCGCATACAATGACCACTAACCATGCTAAAAATATTAACGCATTCTGTTTGGCTGCTGGCATCATTGCAGGTTAATCTCGCTCACCTTCAATTCGTTCAGCAATTCGTAATACCGCACTGCGCGCTCGTCTATTGCCTGCAACTTCATTGGCTTTCGGCTTAATGGCTTTGCTCATCTTCTTCATGGTTTTACCCAAGTCAGTATCCAGAATCGGCATTCCTCGTGGAACTGGACGCCCCTGTTCTTGGCGACGAATAAAACGCTTTACCATACGATCTTCTAACGAATGGAAACTGATCACCGCCAAACGGCCGCCAACCTTTAACACATCAACCGACTGATCAAGAATTTTCTCTAAATCACTTAATTCGTTATTAAGATGAATACGAATACCTTGGAAAGCACGGGTCGCCGGGTGCTTATGTTTTTCCCAAGCAGGGTTCGCTTCTTTTAAAATTTCAGCCAGCTGAACTGTACGATTAATATGCTGAATTTCACGCTCACGAATCACTGCATTCGCCATGCGCCATGCGAATCGCTCTTCGCCATATTCTTTCATCACACGGGACAATTCTTCTACACTAACTTTAGCAATCCACTCTTCTGCACTGACACCGGATGTTGGATCCATACGCATATCCAATGGGCCATCACGCATAAAGCTAAAACCACGCTCAGCATCATCTAACTGAGGGGAAGAAACCCCTAGGTCCAACAACAGACCATCGATTTGTTCGATACCACGTTCTTGCAACTGCTCTTGTAACTCAGCAAAGCTGGCATTAATAATCTGAAAACGTGAATCTTTAAGCTCTAAAGCTATCCCAGTTTCAATCGCTAGTGGGTCTTTATCGATACCGTATAAACGCCCCTTCTCGGAAAGCTTGCTTAATAGCAGCTCACTATGGCCACCACGACCGAATGTACCGTCGACATAAATACCATCAGGATCAACCACACAACCTTCAACGGTTTCGTGCAAAAGAACCGTAAAGTGATCTTGCTGTTCACCCACACCTAGCTCAATCTGATCTTTCTTTTGATCGGCTTGTTGTTGTTCAGCTTTCTCGCGCTCAGTCTTACTGACCTTTATTCTGCTACGTTTTGCCATAAGACTTCTTCATAAAGAAAGATTTAATAGTTCGTCTGGAAGTACTTCTGGAGCATTCACCTCAGCGATGTATTCATCACGTCGGCTATTCCACAGATCCTTACTCCACAGTTCCAATTTTTTACCTTGCCCCAGCAATACCGTTTCTTTTTCTAACTGCGCATATTCGCGCAACGGCTGAGACAATAAGATTCGCCCATTGGCATCCAACTCAATATCGGTAGCATGCCCAATTAACAATCGCTGAATTCTTCGGGCACTGGGATTAAAACTTGGCAGCGCTTCAATTTTGGCTTGAATCACTTCCCATTCGTCCACGGGATAGATCAATAAACAGCGCTCTTCGGTATCAATCGTGGCTACTAGACGCCCAGCACAAAGATCCACCAGCAACTGCCGATATTTAATCGGGATCGCTAGCCTTCCTTTAGCATCTAAATTAACCGCACTGAGTCCACGAAACACTGATCATCCGCCCCAAATTTGTTTAGTAAGCATCTGCGTAAGCTTTCAATATCAGACTTACTACAAAAACCCACTTTTACCCACTTTACTCCACTACTGCACACTATAGAAACGCTAGGGCAGTTTTGCAAGGTGAACTATGCTGTGGATATGTGAAAATTTGCGTTACATCACAAGGACTTAGCGACCATTTGTGCCAAAGTAGTAATAACTACACAGACTCTGTTGTGGAAAACGCTTATCACACGTGGCTCTGAGGGATAAAGTTAAAGTAACTTATTAAGTTAGTAGTCACCAACCTAAGCGCATAATTCCGTTAGACAATTTTGTTATAGATAAGTGGTCACTAACCTAACTTATGATCAAGTTAAGTGAATACTCACACTCAAGGCTGAGTATGATGCCATAAGATGACCAAGTGTTAAAAGATAAATACCTCCCTGTTAGCAGTTACTAACAAGGAACCTAATAATAAATACAGAGACAAAGGAAAGAAGGATCAAATTTTCAAAATTTAAGCCTCAGATAAACAAAAGGATTCATGCTTATGAAGGCCAAAATATTACTAATAATCAGCAGTATCATGTTGCCGATTTCAGCCTCTAACACTCTTGCAGGTGAGCAGTCACTAACGGATAAAATTATCGAGCCTGCCTATGGATTGTGGTCGATCGCAGCAACTGCGAAAAAGAGTCAATTCAAAGCTGTGGATAACCAATTTGGCACCACCCCTCTGATCTTTGGTGGCTACGGCCCTATTTTCATTGAAGCTAATCGTTTTGGCTATAATTTCTACCGTGACGGCACCTATTTCAGCTCCCTTATTGGTAACCTCAGAAGCCATAGTAGCCTGTCAAAAGACGAGATAAAAAATAGCACGGTACTACAAACCTATCGACTTACAGAACGCAAAAGTTCCTTAGAAGCAGGCCTTCAAGTAGGCCGTCGTTTTGAGAATGGCTGGATTGGCCGTATCGCTCTTTTGCAAGACATATCCTCAACTCACAAAGGCCAAGAAGCTGAAGTTAGCGTTTATCGACGAGACAGCTTCAAACCCTTTTCAAATTTAAACAGCATCCGCTTATTAACGACCTTGGGCGTGCAAGCTCAAAGCCAAGATCTGAACGATTATTATTATGGAGTAGACAATCACGAATTAGCGGCAGTTGATACTAGCCAACAGACTTACCAAGCCGCTTCAGGCTGGTCGACAGAGCTAGAATTTATTGCAACGTATAATTTTAGTTGGCAACAGGGAGGACAAAAAGACTGGGCGTTTTTCACCGGTCTGCGTCACTATCAATTCAATGACACCGTGAGTGACAGCCCTATCGTTGAATCAGGGCTGGTACAGCAATACTTTGTTGGCCTAGGAACGTATTTTTAACGTTTAGGCCAACCAGCATCGACATTTTCTATTTTACGTTCGCTTTTTGCTATAAAAACCGCGTTTAGCCAATTCAATACGAGCAATAACGCCCTTATGCACTTCATCAGGGCCATCCGCTAAACGTAAAGCGCGTGCTTGCATAAAGAAAGCCGTCAATGGCGTATCTTGGCTTACACCCGCACCACCGTGGATCTGAATGGCATCATCGACTATTTTTTGCAGTACATTCGGTGCGACGACCTTAATCGCTGAAATTTCAGTCATTGCGCCTAACGCTCCGACCTTATCCATTTTCCAAGCAGCAAACAAGGTTAATAAACGCGCCTGATCAATGGCGATTCGAGCTTCAGCCAAACGCTCGGCATTGCCACCCAGCTTCATAATCGGTTTATGAAAAGCAGTGCGCTGCATACCCCGATCAACCATCAACTCTACTGATTTTTCAGCTGCGCCTAAGCAACGCATGCAATGATGAATACGACCAGGTCCTAAACGACCTTGAGCGATTTCAAATCCCATACCTGGGCCGCTGATAAAACTTGAAACGGGTAGACGCACATCAGTGAACTTAACTTCACCATGGCCATGCGGTGCATCATAAGCACCAAATACAGGCAGCATACGAAGGATTTCAACGCCTGGCGTATCAAGTGGCACTAGGACCATAGAATGCTGGTGATGGCGGTCTTTGCTCTCATCTGGCGTGCTCGCCATAAAGATACCGACCTTGCAGTCAGGATCACCAATACCGCTCGACCACCACTTGGTGCCATTCAATACAACATGATCACCATCAACCACCGCGGTTGCCGCCATATTGGTGGCATCAGAAGAGGCTACATCCGGCTCTGTCATGCAGAATACAGAACGAATATCGCCAGCCAGTAGCGGTGTTAACCACTGAGCTTTTTGCTCTTCAGAACCGTAGCGCCATAACAGTTCCATATTGCCGGTATCAGGGGCATTACAGTTAAAAATGCTCGGTGCTAATATACTACGGCCCGTTTCTTCGGCTACAGAAGCATATTCCACAATACTCAGGCCAGCACCTAATTCTTCGTCTGGCAGGAACATATTCCACAAGCCTTGCGCTTTCGCCTTGGCTTTTAGCTCCTCAACAATCGGTGGCACTTCCCAGGTCGTCCAATCGCCATGGTTATGCTTGGCATTGATCTCAGCCCAAAAATCGGCTTCCATCGGCTCAATATGTTCTTTTATAAAAGCTTTCGTTCTTTTAACGTAATCTTTAGCTTTTGGGCTTAACTCAAAATCCATCGCCAAACTCCTACTCGTTTTAATTAAACATTAGTCTGTAATCTGTAACTGATGCTAACCAGAGCTAAGTCATGAATGAAATGATTTGTAATACTAAGTATCTATTAATTTCATGAATAGTAGCTTAAGTTAAGTAAGCCATGAATAAAAATGACCACCCCATTACGAATAATCTCGACCGTTCCTGCCGCAAAACATGTATTCCCGACTCTCCTTCTTGGTCTTTATCTCTATTACTACCTAAACTTATCATCAAGTCCTGCTATCCGACTAATTGAAGAGATAATCACTAGAACAGACCAATGCTTGAACGTCATTCCGCTCAATTAAAAGCAATATTTTCTGAGTTTATAATCGACACTATGAACGGCATCATGGTGCTTGATGAAAATGACAAAATCATCTTCTGTAACAAGGTGGTTGCTGGAATGTATGGTCTAACAGACTGCGATGACCTATTTGGAAAAACATTTAGCCAAATGGTCAGCCACTGTTATCACACCCATACCGGAATAATTATCGATACCGACAACTTAGACTCATGGTTAGCCTATGCAGAAAGTAAAAGACGCTGCCAAAAATACCGTCGATTTGAAGTAGATTTACACGATGGCCGCTGGTTTCAAATTTCTGAACAGCTTGTGCACAATGACTGTATCGTAATGATTGCAACTGACATCACCGATAAGAAAAATGCCGAGTCGCGCTTAACTGAAATGTCTGAAGAACTTTTTTTATTAGCGACGACCGATGCACTCACTAATGTCTTTAACCGAAGGCACTTCATGGAGCAGGCACTAACAGAGCAAAAACGCTGTCGTCGAGAAAAATACAGCTATGCCTTATTGATGCTCGATCTCGATTCGTTTAAAGCCATCAATGATAACTATGGGCACGCGTGTGGAGATGCTGTACTAATCAGCATTGCCGACATGATAAAATTAGAATTACGAGACTATGATCTTTTAGGTCGCATTGGCGGTGAAGAGTTCGCTATTTTATTGCCTAATACAACTCATACGTCTGCCTTAATAATTTCTGAGCGCATTCGCTGCTCAATAGAACATTTAAACATTGAGTCTAATGGTCACTCTGTTAAAGCAACCGTTTCAATTGGTGTTGCCTTGGATGAAAATGTCGACAAAGATCTTGAAGAGATGTTTTTAATTGCCGATAAATTTCTTTATCAGGCGAAAGAAAATGGCCGGAACCAGGTTGTTCTTTGCAAATAAAAAGCCAATTATTAGCCCATATAAAGCGGACGCTTAAATTAAAAGCTAGCCGCTATACGTACAAAAAGTGAATAACTAAACGCTGTACTTTCAGTAAACAAATGACCCTGAGTGTCAGTAGATTCTATGTTCACATCAGGCTCGAATAAATCCACCTTTAGTGATCCTTCTACCCCGCCGGCAAGCGCTAAAATAAAATCTGAATTAGAATAGGTAAGCTGGCCACCGCCCTCATAACTTAAATAGCTAGTAAGATAAGATGTTGACGAATCTACCGATAGCGTTTTTCCGGTCGCATTAAAATAATCTTCTTCGATTTTTTCACCCGGTGTATATGAACCAAAGCCAGTCACCACATCACCCGTAAATAGCCAATCGAAGTCAGAATAATGAGTGCCTTCAATCTCCTCAAAGACTGCTCTTAAAGTATCAAACTGCATCCAGAAGCCAATTAACTCAAACTGACCTTCGGCATCAACAGCTTGCCCGGGCAAAGTTCCTGCTGGGTGGTAATTCTCAAACTCTCCCGTCCGGGGATTTCTTCCAAAAGTGTATTCTTGATTGGTATCGATATCGATTAACGCAGGCAGAGTCTGTGATAAATAACCAATCCCCCGTATTACGCCTTTTTGAGAGGATTCAAAACCTATACCGTAAAAGACATGCTCCCCTTTAAAATCTGCCTCAGAAGGTAATAATATTTGAAACAAAGTATCAGGGTTTTGATTACCTGGGAGCACAAACTCACCAGACTCTTTAAAACTTCCCTCCAGGCTCCCTTTACTAACCACCGTAGTAATGCCACCAAAATCTAACATCCCCTTAATCTCTTCGAGGCTATTTGATTCGGTATCTAGTAAAACAGAAACACTAAATGAAAATTCTTTATAACTGGGGGCGGTATAGGTTATTTCGTTAAATAAAGTACTATCAAATTCCACGCTGCCATCAAAAAAGTCACCATCATCCACATAGGGTTGATGTTCCGACAATTTCATTGAAAAAAATTGGTTATCTAAGGCACTGACGGGCTGGGCTAGAACTATAAGTAATAGAGGGAATATCTGAAAAATGCTTAGTTTCTTCACAACAATGCCTTTTTATTTTTTACAATAGGATAAATTATCTAGGTTATAAAACAAGAGTGTGTGAGTTGTCGAGGACAACTCTTCACGTTTCTACAGGCAAAAAAAATCCTTTCATGCAAAACATGAAAGGATTTTTAGAATAGCTGGAGACGCCAGTAAGCCGGGTTTTGTCGTGGACAATCATTCATCTAGGCCTGAAATTGCTCGCAGGCTCAAGCGATCTACCCGCTCTCAACGTGGGCCACGCCATATGAGAGCCTATTTGATCTTGCTCCGGGTGGAGTTTACCCTGCAACGAACTATTACTAGTCGTCCGGTGCGCTCTTACCGCACCCTTTCAGCCTTACCTGTGCTCACGAATGAGCCATCGGCGGTCTTCTCTCTGCTGCACTTGTCGTCGGTTTGCACCGCCCAGGCGTTACCTGGCACCCTGCCCTGTTGGAGCCCGGACTTTCCTCCCCCTTTAACATAAATGCTAAAAGCGACGATTGCCTAGGCATCTCCGGCGCGGATAATACCAGAGCATGAGCCAAAAAAGAAGGCTCTCTGGCGATACAATGACAATTTAACCCAACCCCCATTTCAAGTAGACATGGCTGTAGCTAATATCCCCTGCCACATACAAAAGTAATAAAGCCATACTCAAGTTCAGTAAGCGAAAATAGTGAGGATGACGAATCAATTTCCCAAGGCGAGCCCCCATTACGAGATAACTACTAGGAGCTCCAAATGCCATACCTGAGAGCAATAACGACCACACTATAATTGAACTCCCTGAGATCTGCGCCGCGGGGAACTGCACAGTAACAATCGGAAAAATGACAATAAAGGACTTGGGATTGAGCAATTGCATCAATAGCCCTGACTTGAAGCTCAGCTTGCTGCCTTCGACTCCGGTCTGATCAGCCACTTCAAGCGCTACAGGTTTGATACTGCCCCAAGCGATTTTAAATGCCAGATAAGCAATATAGAAACTGCCGATAGCGCCGATCAGCAACTGATAGTTAGGGTTAATCAGCCATGTTCCCACATAGCCAAACATCAAAAATAGCAGCAACATGGCACACGCAACGCCCAGACAGAAACGTATTGCAGAGTTGATATGCCCATTCAGACCCGCATTCAAGCTCAGCAAATTTGCCGGGCCAGGGGTGTACATAATACCAAACGCGTACGCGAGTATTTCAAGCATAGAAACGACCTTGGAAATAAAAATTTGGGAATGCTAACGACTTACCTAAAGAACCCATCGCTTAGTGTGAATGCTTTAGTCTGAGCGCTTTAGATTAAGTGCTCGATCTCAGGCACTGAGGAAGTGCTGTTGATACTGCAATGGGGTCATGCCGTAGATCGGTTTGAAACGACGATTGAAGTGACTCAGATCGCTAAAGCCATACTCGAATACAACATCATTAAGTAATGCTCCGGCCTCAAGATCTTCTCGCGCACGATTTATGCGGCAATTCAAAATATACTGATGCGGAGTGATACCAAACTGCTGCCGGAACATGCGTAAGAAATGATATTTGGATAAGTTAGCCTGCTGGCTGATGTCATCTAATGACATATCGGATTGAATATTCTGATGAATAAAGTCCTGCGCTTGCAGCAGTAAACGATCAACTTTACGCCTTTTAGGATCGGGAGCACTTTCGCCATGACGCTGTGCAATACACACAGCCATCTGATAAAGCGCACACTCCTGCTGGATCTTGCTATTGGTTTTATTTTCAATCAACAAGGCCATGCTAAGAATATGCTGGCGCAGCAATGGGTCATCAAGCATGCTTTCAACGATCCGAAAATCTTTACTCTGCTTCACCCCAGCGCTGTTCAATAAAGGCTCCAACTGATCTGGGTGCACATAAAGCATGCGATAGCGTAATGTATCATTCACACCCGATTGACCATCGTGTACTTCACCCGGATTAAAGACGATGATATTGCCAGGATAGCTACGGTGAAATGCCCCCGTCGCAAAAAAATCTTGTCGCCCTGCGAGAGTCACACCAAAAGAAAACTCTTCATGGGAATGCTTAGCATATGAAAAGTTATTCATTTCTGCCTGCAATACCGATACGTGATCAAGGTGCTGGCTTTTCGTATACTGAAATTGATTATCAGGCTTCATCATCACTCACCATTTCCTGCATTCTTAGCTCTATAAAGGCATGAATCTAGTATACGGAGAAGTAAAAAAAGCTCTTGGATAAAATTGCGCATTTTAAATCTGTTTATCCGCTTTATAGCGAAGTGGAGATAAGCCTGTCTGCTGAAGAAAAAAGTGATTAAACGAGCTTTGCTCTTTAAAGCCCAATAACTGGCTAATGTGCAATATACTCAAATTTGAATACTGCAAATAACCATGAGCCTGCTGCAGTCTCACGCCTGCTAATACCTGCTGAAAATTGGTTTCATAACTTTTTAATTTACGTTGCAAGCTGCGGTCACCCATTCCCAGCATGGCCGCAACCTGTGTAACCTTAGGATTGCTCATCATGTTCTCTTCCAGCAAGCGCTTCACCTGATCAACAATACTGTCTGTTGTAATGGCTTGTGATGACAGCGCTTCGGTTTGCCTAAGCGGCCAAGCTAAGACTTCGGCCGCAATAACGATACTGTTGGTTTTTTGGTTAAATTGGCAACCTGCACGAAAGCCATGCTGATATACCTGATCGTCATAGTCATTCGGTTTTTCGTGCACAAAACTCACTTCCCGCACAGGGATCAATCGCCCCGTCAGTTGTTGGCCTAGATGAATAATGCCTGACAATACGCTTTCTGCCACCAGCCGCGAGGCTCTATTTTGTTGATGCTGCGCTCGCCAGATTAAGCGAACACTCTGCCCTTCTATTTCTATACGAGAATCACCAAGGCGATGCACTAAACGCTCTAAGACCATTACCTGCTGCAACGCCTGAGCAAGAGTCAACGCTTTCGACTGGGTGTTTGCGAGGGCTTGTCCTAATACATCAAAGTTGGCTAAACCCACATACTGTCCAATGCGTATTCCCAAGTGACCATCTTGCAGTAGCTGGCTGCTATTGAGTAACAGATTAAAATACTGCTCGATGGCTATTTTATCCGGTGGGTTCAGCATCCATAAATCGTTAACTCCCATTGCATCGGCTAACGATGAAAGCCGCCCTCCTTGTTGCAGAAAGGCTTTTAAGACTGGCTGAATGTAGGCCGCAATAACAAAGCCCGTCTTTGAAGTTGTTAGAGATTCTGTCATTTCTGTTGTCATAAGACCTAAAACGCCATGTCGCTTTTTAGTTAAATACTGTCATATTAAAGCAATTATATTAAAACAATGCAGGCTATTATTACTATCAAATAATAAAAAGACTCAATAGGTACAGACCCCATGACTAGCCCAACAAAAGACAGCACCTTAGAAGACAGCATCATCAAGCCCATTACTCATTTTGATCAAGCCAGGACCTGCCATACCGCGCACTACCGCTTAGATGAAATGCGTAAAGCCGCGGTGACATTTCGTGACGATATGCTGGCCATGCCTCAAGTTAAATTTTATCGCAGCATGGAATTGATCCGTGTTCCTTACCCTAGCAAGTATGCTTTCTTAAACTGCAATGTCATTCCTATGCCGTTTATTCATATTTTAAACCGCCTCTTTGTTGTACAAGTTGAAACCGAAGAAGGGCTAAAAACGATTCTGCTTTCTCCGTCGGATACCGAAGCCAATGCCGAAACACCGTATTTCCGAAAGATCACCGATAAAGCCGGCCCAGCCAAAGGCTTATTAAAGAAGTTCATAGCTCCAGAGATCAACAGTGTTGAAGGCTGCCTAAAGCAACTTAACTTGAAGCCTGAAGACATCGATTACATCAGCTACGACCACCTGCATACCCAAGATATTCGCCAGTGGTTAGGCGACGATAAGCAGCCGGGTTTATTACCGAATGCCAAACTGCTGGTAATGAAAGATGAGTGGGAATCTGCTAATAATTTAATGGCGCCACAAATTGATTGGTACTGCCCGAATGGTTTGGAAGGGGTGCCTAAAGATCGCATCATTCAATTAGAAGGTGATGTGATGATTGGTGATGGTTTAGCGCTTATCCGCACGCCTGGCCATACCGATGGCAATCACTCTTTTGTTGCGCACACACCTGAAGGTTTAAAAGTTACCAGTGAAAACGGTGTCGGTCCTGATTGCTACGCTCCTGAAAACTCTCGCATTCCTGGCCTGAAAAAATACGCCAAACAAACGGGTATGGAAGTGATTATGAATGGCAATACTTTAGAGGCGGGTTTAGATCAATACATCTCTATGATTGTCGAGAAAACTATTGCTGGCAATCACCCTAACTATACTGAATTTCCCAACATGGCGAACTCTTCTGAGCTAACGGGTTACTGGGGATTTCCGGGCTACAAGCCAACGGTAACGTTTGGTGATTTGCACTTTGGTACTTTAATAACTCAGAAGTAATTCACTGAGATTATTTAATAATAATAACAATAAATATAATAAACATGATTTCGGCTTCAAGGAGTACTTATGGACTTTTTTTCATATTGGCACGAGTTTTACAACGACCCATGGTTTTGGCAATTCCCCATGGCAACGCTTGCCATCAGCATGGCCGCTTTCTTAACCGTCGCTATTCCATGGACCGTGGTTGCATGGTTAGACCCGGTATCGATGCGTAAATATAAAATTCAGCAAAAACCTTTTGAATTTAAAAAATTCTTTTGGCCTTCGCTTGCGCGCATCGTTATCAACAATGCCATTTTGGTGGTTTTACTAATTGTTAGTTGGCCACTAATGAAGCTTACCGGCGTGCATAACGGCGAGCTTCCAGTTTGGTACATCATTATTGCTCAGCTGCTTTTATTCATTTTAATGGATGATTTTTTATATTATTGGATGCATCGCTACATGCACGAGAATAAGTGGTTATTGAAACATATCCACAGCGTGCATCATCGCATTCGTAATACCTGCGGTATCAATGGTAATTACATGCACTGGCTTGAGTATGCTTTAACCGCGACACTTACCTTAGTCGGCCCGATGCTGATAGGTGCACACATTTATGTGATTTGGATCTGGGTAATTCTTCGCCAAGTAGAAGGCGCTGATGGCCATATTGGTTATGACGTTCCGTGGAACCCTGCTCATCTTTTCCCCGTGTATCAAGGGCCGGTTTATCATGATTTTCACCATGCTAAATTCAAAGGAAACTATGCTGGGTTTTTACCTTACTTAGATAAGTACTTGGGTAAGACTCACATTCCGGCTTATTTGAATTATTTAAAAGGTAAGAAAGCGGGTTTGACCCCTGTGGAAATTGAAGAGCAAGTGAAGAAAAGTAAAAAATAAAATTCACCACGGAGTGCACGGAGGCGCTGCGCTACACGGAGAAAAAATTGACGATAAGGCTTAAGATAAAAGCTAAGATAAAAGCTAAGATAAAAACTTCACCACCGAGGCACCGAGACGCTGCGCTACACAGAGAAAAGAATAACGATTGGATAACAGCTTAATAGCTTGAGGCTGTCATTAAAGGGCTTCTTTTTTAGCCTCAGCCTTAATCTTTGGCTTTGACCCAAGCTTTTCTCTGCTCTTCTCGGTGAACTCGGTGCCTCGGTGGTAAATTCTTTATCTTTTATCCTACCCTCTTATCGTCTTTCCCTCCGTGTAGCGCAGCGTCTCCGTGTCCTCCGTGGTTAAATGCTTTTATCATGTCTGCTATACTCAACCATCAATAGCAGCATCAGCGGATTATCATGAAAGCGTGGAAACTTGAGACTTTTTTACCCTTTTTAAAATGGGCAAAGGACTATAAAAGAACGACGTTCTTAGACGACTTTATCGCCGCCCTTGTCATTAGTATGATGCTAATTCCGCAATCTCTTGCTTATGCCATGTTAGCGGGACTACCGCCTCAGGCGGGTCTATATGCCAGTTTACTCCCCCTTGTTGCTTATGCCTTATTAGGTTCAAGTGGACCACTTTCTGTCGGTCCTTTTGCCATCACATCCATTATGACCGCTACGGCACTGGCAAGTCTGTTCGCTACGAATAACTTCAATACCGAACAGATGCTGACTGCGGCTGCCATATTGGCGCTATTAAGTGGCTTATTTCTGTTGGCTTTTGGCTTTTTTCGTTTAGGATTTCTCACTAATTTTATTAGCTTCCCTGTAGTGACTGGCTTTATCGCGGCCTCTGCTATCATTATCGCGTCGAGCCAGTTTGGCAGTATCTTAGGCTTGGATATTCACAGCGACGGTTTTTTCAATACTCTCACCCAAGTTGTCCAGCAACTCGATCAGATTAATTTCGCCACGTTGATTTTTTCTTTATTGCTGTTGGTCTTCTTATATTTTGTACCCAAGCTCTTACGAACATTTGTCTTCAAATTGACTCAGCATAGCTTGGTCGCCGATAGCTTAAGTAAAGCGACCCCTGTCGTCGCGATTGTGCTGTCGATAGCGGCAGTCATACTTTTTGATCTGCAACGCTACGGCATACAAGTTGTTGGTGATATTCCGGCAGGATTACCGGTTCTGTCTTTACCAGATTGGCAGTCACTCAGCTTGTCTAATGACGATTGGAAAGGACTATTGAATTCAGCGTTATTAATTAGCATTATTGGTTTTATTAGCTCGTTATCAGCCGCACAAACCTTTGCGGCAAAACAAAAACAGCGTATTAATCCAAACCAAGAAGCGATCGCACTCGGTGTTGCCAATATCTCTGCGAGCTGTAGTTCTGCTTTTCCCGTTTCAGCCAGCCTTTCACGCTCTGCTGTTAGCTTTAATGCCGGAGCAAAAACACCCGCTGCGAGTGCTCTAACGGCTATTAGCATCTTTTTATGCTGCTTGTTTTTGACCCCATATTTATTTTATTTACCCATCGTCACGCTAGCCGCAATGATTCTATTAGCCGTGATTTCATTGTTTGATTTACAAGCGATAAAACGTACCTTTGCGTATAGCTTAAAAGACTTCTCAGCTTTGATGATTACGCTGATACTGACGTTAACTCAAGGCCTTGAGTGGGGATTGATTGCGGGTATTGTCGTTTCGATTGGTTTACACCTTTATCGTTCAAGCTCACCTCATATTGCTATTTTAGGGCAAGTTCCCAATACCGAGCATTTTCGTAATATAGATCGTCATGAGGTCATTACCGACGACGCTATTATCTCACTACGCATTGATTCAAGTTTGTACTTTGCTAATGCACGATTTTTAGCGGATAAAATAAATGAGTTGGTTGCTGAGTATCCAAAAGCGCAGCATTTGATTTTAACTTGCTCAGCGATTAACGATATTGATGCGAGTGCTATAGAGAGTTTATTGGCGGTGAATCACTACTTATCAGAAGCGGATATGAAGTTTCATCTATCTGAAGTGAAAGGGCCGGTAATGGATCGACTGAAGCGCAGCCAATTTATTGATCAACTCAGTGGCAATATTTACCTAAGCCATCATCAGGCTTGGTCTGATTTAACGACTGACTAAAGATCTAAAAAAGAAAAAATAAAAAAATCTCACCACCGAGGCACCGAGTACACAGAGAAGAGCGGAGGAAAATATAGATAGTAAACGGTAAAAAACAAAACCCGTTATTTTTACTATTTAACCGTCTTTTATTATCCTGCCTTTCTCTGTGTAGCGCAGCGTCTCTGTGCCTCGGTGGTGAACCGCTTCTATCTTTAATCTTGAACTTAATTTTTATTTAAAGCTTGCCCTGAATTTCCAAAGCTCGCTGGTAAAGCTCTTTCTTATTCTCACCCGTCAGGTCAGATATCACAGAGGCCGCTTTCTTAGGTGGCAACTCTTTAAGCAATAACTTAAACAATTTCTCACTATCCACTTCACTGGCAGGTGCAGGCTCAGGATTACCGGTGATCATTACCACAAACTCACCTTTTTGCTGCTGGTGATCGGCACTGATCTCTTCGGTTATTTCAGTAAGACTTCCCGAATAGTAAGTTTCAAATGTTTTCGTTAATTCGCGCGCGACACTGGCTTTGCGATCGGCGCCAAAAACTTCTGCCATCACTTTAAGGGTATCGAGAATACGGTGCTTAGATTCATAAAACACCATAGTGCGTGTTTCTTGCGTCAGGGTTTCTAAGCGCTCGCGTTTAGCACCGCTTTTATGCGCTAAAAAGCCTTCAAAGGTGAAGCGATCTGTCGGTAGACCAGCGCCACTCAGAGCCGTAATAATCGCGCTAACACCAGGGACTGGCTGCACGTTCATGCCGCGCTCACGTAAGCCAGATACCAGTGGATAACCAGGGTCAGATATTAATGGCGTTCCGGCATCAGACACTAGGGCGATTGATTGGCCTTTTTCTAGACAGCTGGCAATCCAGTCTATTTTATCGCGTTCGTTGTGGTCATGTACCGCAACCAGTCTATTCTGAATGCCAAGATGATGCAGTAATCTGCCTGTGTGTCTGGTATCCTCGCAGGCAATCATATCGACATCTTGCAAGGTCAGTTTTGCTCGCTCCGTAATGTCGGATAAATTTCCTATCGGCGTGGCCACTACGTAAAGAGTGCCCGTCTGTTGCTCAGACTGTGGATGCATATTGAGGATGAACTCTAAAAATTGGTTGATCACGGCGGTTGTATTGAGCCTTTTAGGCTGCGCTCAAAAACCAAGTCGTGAAATAATAACGGAAGATGGAAAACTTCCAGTCGTGCCTGCTGCTACATTAATAGAAGAAGCACAAGAAGCGATCACAGCAGGGCAGTTTCGCAATGCTGACCCATTATTGCAACAACTAAACTTCTCGACGCTCACTCCAGCAGAAACCCTGCAATATAATTTGTTAGCTCTTGAATACGCTATTGGCCGCAAACAGGTTGATCAATCACAGCAAATACTCAACCGTATCAATCGTGCTCAGCTGGATCAAAGTACTAATAAAGACCAAATTAATTATGGCTTATTAAAAGCTCAATTTCATGAGTTAAGCGGCCATAATCTGACGGCAGCACGGGAACGTGACTTTCTTTCCTCCATTTTAGAGGATGAGGTGAAAGCCGATAATCATCAGAGAATCTGGCAGAACCTCACCAATATTTCTTTAGAAAATCTATTGAAATGGGCTGAAAGCGCACCGAATACACAGTTTGCCGATTGGCTTCAATTGGCTGCGATTGCCAAAGATCCTGCCTATACCTTGGCAGAACACATTACAGCGGTGAATGAATGGCGCTTAGCCCATCCTGCTCATCCGGCCGGTATTGAACTTCCAGGTGGTCTATCGCTATTGGAAGAAATGGCTCAGCAACAACCTAAACACATTGCCTTGTTACTGCCATTAACGGGAAAATTAGCCAACAGTGGCAAAGCCGTACGTGAAGGTTTTATGGCCGCGTATTATCAAACCTTACAGCGTGGATATGAAGTTCCCACAATTAGCGTTATTGATACCGAAGCTTCTGGCAGCTTAGAGCTCGCCTATGGTGACGCCCAAGCACTTGAAGCTGAGTGGGTCATTGGGCCGCTGGATAAAAAGAATGTGAACCAGCTGGCTAAGCTTGAAAGTGTGCCTCTCCCCACCTTAGCGCTCAACTACTCAGACCACATTGCAGTAGGTGAACAACCGGATGATTTTTTCCAGTTTGGTTTAGCCGCTGAAGATGAAGCACGCTTGATTGCTGAACGGGCTTTTCACCTAGGCTATCGCCGAGTCTTGGCCTTGTCGCCCGACAATGCTTGGGGCAAGCGTATTTATGCTGCTTTTGAACAACATTGGGTCGGTTTGGGCGGCGACATTGCTGAGCAGCGTTTTTATAAGCAAAAGAAAGATTACAACCCAGAGATTAAAGCGCTTTTAAATGTTGATGACAGTCAGCAGCGCTACAAGACCATCCGTCGTTTAATGCGCGAGACCGTTGAGTTTGAACCTCGTCGCCGTCAAGATGTTGATTGGGTCTTCTTACTGGCATTACCCAAGCAGGGCCGTCAAATTCGCCCCATGTTCGATTTCAACTTTGCCGGAGATTTACCTGTATTTTCAACCTCTCAGATCTTTTCGGGCAAGAGAAACCGCAAAAGAGATACTGACCTAAATGGCATTCAGTTCACGGATTTACCTTGGTTATTGGAAAGCTCTGAGCTTAAGACTGAGATCGAAAATAACCAGAAGCGCGCCAAAGGCAACTATGCCCGACTATATGCTATGGGCGTTGATGCCTTCCGCTTATATCCAAGACTGAAGCAGTTATCAGCCTTGCCGCACAGTAAGATTTTTGGCGTTACCGGTGATTTGTCCATTGATGGCGAAGGCAAGATACATCGTAAAATGCCGTTTGCGATCTTCAAGCGTGGCCGCCCTGTGGCTTTGAACTTAGATACAAAATAGATCAACGACAGTCTAAGAAAATTTTGATCGCTCAACCTACTCAGCAAGGATTGCCATGTGGTTTAGTCAAGATGATAAAAGAACTGAAAAGCGTATTAAAGGTGATGATAAAGAACGCTTAGCGGAAGACTATTTAGCCGCTAAGGGCTTTATTCTCATCGAGCGTAACTTTCTCTGCAAGAGTGGAGAGATTGACCTTATTATGAAAGACCAAGACTATTGGGTCTTTATTGAGGTCCGCTATCGTAAAAACAAAGAGTTCGGGGGCGCGCTTGCCAGCATCACTGCAGGCAAGCAAAAGAAGCTGCGCCGAGCCGCTGAGTACTATTTACTCCAACATTTTGGCAATACACCGCCTCCTTGTCGCTTTGATGTGGTCGGCATTGAAGGTCAGGATGAGATAATGTGGATTAAAAATGCTTTTTAGTGAGAAACCTTCTCAAAGTTCTTTCCGCTGGCATTAGATTTTCGTATGATGACAGATTATTAAGAACACACTCTTTTGGAGCGTTATCCGTGCAAGATCGTTTATTGCGGCATTTCAATGCCAGTATTGAGACAAAAGCCCAAGCAGCGGAACTTTTACCTCCTTATATCGAACATGCTGCCGGCATGATGGTGGCTAGCCTGGTTAGTGGTGGCAAAATTTTAAGCTGTGGTAACGGCGGTTCAGCCGGCGATGCCCAGCACTTTTCGTCTGAGATGTTGAATCGTTTCGAACGCGAACGTCCTTCGCTGCCGGCTATCGCATTAAGTACCGATAGCTCGACCATCACGTCTATTGCTAACGATTACAGCTATAACGAGATTTTCTCTAAGCAGATTCGTGCTCTGGGTAATGAAGGCGATATATTATTAGCCATTTCAACCAGTGGCGGCTCTAAGAACGTGATTGAAGCGATTAAAGCGGCTCACGATCGAGATATGCAAGTGGTTGCGCTTACCGGTAAAGACGGCGGCAACATGGCGGCGTTATTAACCGATAACGACATTGAAATTCGCGTGCCATCAGACGTTACGGCACGTATTCAAGAAGTTCACTTACTGGTGATTCATTGTTTGTGTGACTTAATAGATTGTTCGTTATTTGGCGAAGAATAGCCCGCGATCAGTTAAAGCCTACACACCGATAAAAGCCGCAATTGGATTATCCTCTAATCCACCTAAATTGCGGCTTTTTTGTTTATAGATCTATAGTCAGTCTTTTCAGGTAGAATAGGCGCCCTCTCCTACCACAATTGAGAATTCTGTGGATTACGAATTTACCTTTAATGAATATGACAAACCTATTGCCGAATTTTCCATGGGCCATGAAGCCATTGGTACCTGGTTTAACGATGAGCTTGGGACAAACCAGCAGCGTATTGAAGAATTAGTCGATATCGTTGATCAATTAGTACGTCGCAGAGTTCAAGAACGTCTAATCGAAGGGACTGAATACCGATTACGTATGAATCAAGAAGACGTCGAAGTCGTTGCGCTTTCTTTAGGCTTAGAAGTCGATGAAGAAGAGCTGCCTGAAAATACCAACCTCTACGATGATGAATCTCACGCCGAATGCGGCCTAGAAGATTTCCAAGATGCACTGCTCTCATGGCAAGAATTTATTCTTAGCGCTTAATAAGTATCTACCACTGTCATAAAAGTTATTCACTGGGGTATTGCCCTCAGTGGATCTCATGTACAGCGCAAGCTAAAAGCGGACTAAAAATCCATTCGGCATAAAATTTATACTATTCCCCACAAGACAAACACGCCGCATCCTTATTCAAACCCCAGCTACGCCATTGCCCTTCCAAAGCATCAAACGTTTGCAAGCGACCTAATATGGGTTTGCCTATGCCAGCAATTATTTTAATCGCTTCCAAAGCTTGCAGAGTACCAATAATTCCAACCACAGGTGACAAGATACCGCTGGTCGAGCAATTCGCTTGCTCATCACCCGCTTGTGGATATAAGCATCGATAACAAGGCTGTTCTTCTAAGCGTGGATCAAAACAAATGACTTGTCCTTGTAGAGCAACCGCGGCTCCCGAAACCCAAGGTATTTTATGCTCAAGGCAGGCAGCATTAATTAAATAGCGAATATTAAAGTTATCACTGCAGTCCACGACCAAATCAATATCAGGTAACAATTTCTGCAACAAATCTACATCCGCTTTTTGCTCAAAACCCGTCACCTTGATCGTCGAGTTAACGCGTTCAATTTCTTCTATTGCCGATTGAACTTTCGTCTTACCCACATCAGCGGTGCCATGACAAATCTGGCGCTGTACATTAGAAAGCTCTACTACATCGTGATCCACTAATAATAAATGCCCAATACCACTGGCCGCCAAATATTGTAGAACTGGGCTACCTAAGCCACCTAAACCAATGATTAAAATTCGGCTATCCAATAGTTTTTGCTGACCCTCTATATCCATCTCAGGTAAAAAAATATGCCGGCTATAACGTAATAAATCATTATCTTTCATAATTCGATCCTTCATCTCACGATTGCTCATAGCACTGATCCTTTATAAAACTGCCCACCTGTTATTCTTGGATTGCCAGCCAAATCAATTCTCGTTGATATCTGCTGATAGCCCAACTCAATAAATAACTGCTGCACGGCGTCTTGCTGGTCATAGCCATGTTCCATTAATAACCAGCCACCGTCTAACAGATAATCTCTGCTTTGCTGCGCAATTAACTCAAGATCCGCTAAACCTTTATTCTCAGCGATTAAGGCGGACTTAGGTTCGAAGCGTACATCACCTTGCGCAAGATGCTCATCATCTGGATCAATATAAGGTGGATTACTTACGATCAAATCAAATTGGCCGTCAACTTGATCGAACCAGCTACTTTGAAAAAATTGCACATGCTCGAGCTGATTCAGTTTTGCGTTTTGCTGGGCTAGCTCAACCGCTTGCGGGATTAAATCGACGCCTTGAATATCCCACTGTCGAAACTCATAGGCTAACGACAGTGCAATGGCACCTGTGCCTGTGCCTAAGTCGATGACCCTAGCTTGCTCAGGTAATGAATCCGCTAGCTCTAACACCCATTCGATTAACGTTTCCGTATCCGCTCGAGGAATCAAGGTATGGTGAGCCGTATTCAGGGTCAAATCCCAAAATTCTTGCTGGCCTAGAATGTAAGCAATCGGTTCGCCTTTTAAGCGGCGTGTAAATAATTCGTTAAATATCATTTCTTCTTCTGCTGTCACTAGCTTATCGCACCAAGTAAATAAATACGTACGGTCCTTACCTAGGCTGCGCGCTAATAATAATTCCACATCCAATTTTGCCGAATCGCTGTTAGTCGCAAGTTGCTGACTGGACTGTCGAATGATTTGTTCAATGCTAAAACGCATATTGAATATTCACTAAGAAGAAAAAGAGAGGGATAATTTTAACAGTTTTTCACGTAAGCATCGAAAACCTGATTAATTGTATGAAAAATAATCAGATTACAGAAACTTTACAAGGTGACTTATGGAGACAAGCATTGTACTTTTTAAGCCAAGCTGGCATTATCATACCGTGTTCGATACCTCGGTATTGAATCATCATGTTTTGACGGTGGGGAGCTCAAATAGATTTATCTAATTGTTTCTCCCATTTTGCCACCTTGGCTTAATACACAATTTTATTGCTTGCGGTAAGAGAAGGAATTATAGACGGGGTGGTTTTTTTTCATCTCTAAATTCTTTTGATTGAACGTTCAACTAAGTACTTATATCTGCTATTAGTATTTAACGTTCAACTTTAAACTCAGCTTGCTTCCCCGCCAGATGCTTATCAACTCCTGAACTTTGCCACCAGCCGCCGAACCGCTCCGCAAATTTCGTCGCCCCCGGTATTATTAATCGTAATCGCTCTACACAAAAAATAGTCGGAATGAGAAATAACGGCCAGAGACGCCATGCGTTATTAGGCAGAACTAAATCATCCGCTGCTTGTTTATCCAAAAAGAAACGACTAAACCCTGAGTGCAATTGAATTTTTAAGTGCCCGATCCAGCGCCACTTATTCTGTTGCAAAGGCTGGTCTCTTAAGGCCTTAGCCAATACGCGAGAGTCATCATCACACTCCGGCTGAGTCAGTGTTGCCAAATATAATAAGCGACGCCCCTGCTGCTCTGTAACAGGTAATAGATCTGCGTTAATGCCTAATAGATGCCCAACATAGCGCCAGAAGTGCAAAACCGCTTCAGCTTCTTTTTTACTAAACGAAAACCCTAACGAACGCAGCCCTAATAAGAAGACAATCGAGAACGATAAGTTAGTGATCACCATATCCGCTTGGTTAATCGGAACACCCCACTCATCATTCGACCAACCATCTTTCTTCATAATGCCGCGCCGTATAAGTGAGTGCATAATGCGCACATGCGTAGAGGTTTTAAACCCTAAGTTTTCAGGCAGTAGCGCGTTTGGGCGGGTGACGTCTATCCAAAACTTTCGGGTTTCTGCCAAACGCCTATCGGCACCCGTTTCGAGTGCGCCAGTAAAAATAAGCGGTTTATTAATCGCACTACTTTGATAGCCGCCCATCAATGCCATATCGCGCATAACCAGATTACCAAACATGCCAATTCGGCGACACGTAGCAGCGCCTAATTCCAGCTGGGATTCATCCAGCCATTCAGGTTGCTTTAATTGACTGGTTAAAAAACGCTGTAAAACATCGGGACTTTTTTTAATTTCACTAGGGTTTTCAAGAATATGTTCTAACTGTTGGCGAGCTTTTGCCATACCGGTTTGACGATACCAATCAGCAACATCATCGGCAAACTCATCTCCTTGCCATAATTGATCGCCGTAGGCATCAAGCTCTTCGGTACTAGGCTCTGGATTGCCTTTAATAAAGACGAGCGCCATGCGCTTCATACTGACGGCATTGGCAGAGGAAGGATACTGGTAGCGCTTAGGATGTTTGAGAGTCATTTTAAACGCTACCTTCTACAGACTAAATTTTATAAAGAAGAATTAACCTCGAGTAAGTAGCGCTCGAAGATCACTAATACCCGCATTCGCACGTGATACGTACGATGCCATTACTAAAGAGTGATTAGCGAACAAACCAAAACCACTATCATTTAGAATCATCGGCGACCCTATCGATTCTTGCGTACCTTCTAATTCGCGAATTATTTGGCGTAAGCTCACCAGTGCATTTTTCTTTTCTAAGATAATTCTAAAATCCACTTCAACCGCTTTTAAAATATGCAAGAGAGCCCAAGATGCTCCTCGCGCCTCATAGAACACATTATCAATTTCTAAGAATGGCGTTTTCACTTCTTGATCGTCTGCATTTGCAGTTGATTGACGCGCAGCAGTATCTCCAGCTAAGTCCGTATTTAAACGACGCTTTCCTACCGAGGCACTTAAACGTTGAGACAAGCTGCCTAAACGCGTTTCAACATCCAACAACCACTGATTTAAATTATCAGCACGGGCATAAAACTGAGACTTATCTTCCGCAGGATCGGCTAAGCGCTTACTGTAATTTGCCATCGCTTTAATACCACGGCGATATTCGCTTTCTGAAGAAGGCACTGCCCAAGAATTATTATCAAAATGAAATTGTGGCTCTGCGATCTCTAGGTCTTTATCCTGAGTCGATTGGCTTTGCGAACGACTAAAGTCTTTACGTAATGCTCGAGAAAGATCTCGTACTTGGATCAATACGCCATATTCCCAGCGAGGAACATTGTCTAGCCATAACCCAGGTAAAAATACATCGTTGCTTAAATAGCCACCCGGCTTATCCAGCATGGTTTCAGCAACGTGCATCAAGGTGACTGAGGTAGTAAAACCGACAACTGGCTCGATACCCATTTCTTCAGCAAGATTGTTAGCATATTGCCTAACATCAAAAACTTCTGGTTCCGAGGACCATAAATAGCCAAGAACACCTGCAAATAATAAATAGACAATCACAATCGCCACGATTGTATTACGCAAGCCACTTCCCATGCCCATATCTTCAATACGCTCTTTCATTATTTCCATCGAATCACCGAGCTTCTGGCGCATATTTAAATCCTGTTCTAATTCGTTCAATTTAGCCAAGGTTACCACGCTGGCCTTGTCATGAATACGGAGCCAGTTTGAAATATATAATTCGCAAGGTCTATGGCTAATAGGCTTTAACTGTTTGCTTAGGAGCCAATGAAGATAGATTCAGTAGCGCTGTTTCATAGCCATGCCTCAATAGATTATCAAAGGCTACCTCAGATAGGTTTGCTAGACTGGTTGCCGTATTTTTCGCTTCCTTCACCGCCTCATCCGTTAAAAATTCATAATATTCTAATTTCTGGGCGAGAGGCTCACTCAAAACGACATCCGATGATTGAGTGCCTATCGCAAGATAGCGCCCTGCCTGTGGATTTAACGCTAGAAAAGGTAATAAAGTTCTTAGTCGTAACGATCTCACCTGATGATTAATAACATCAATCAAGCGCAACGTACGTAGCAAGGGACGCCAAAACGGCGCCAAACGCTTATGCTTGATTCCCATACCGGCATCACTCACCAATAAAAAATCAGCCTCAATATCTTGCTTAAGTGCTCTTTGCTCTATATCAAACAACGGCTCCAACCCTAGGTTGTCGTACAATCCACCATCTGAAAGGTACACGTCCCATGCGTCATTGACTAAACGATACGGTCCAATAATACCTGGATACGCTGCCGAAATAGCAACCGCATCCGCAATAGGAAAGTTAGCGCTATCAATTTCACCTAAATCTAAACTTCCCATGCGACAGCGCTTATTCTTCTGCTCAATATACCAATGACTGCCGGAGATGTTAGTTGTGCCATTAATAATCCAGCTCGGCTGAGCGGGCAATGCTGCCATAGGCTTAGATATGCCCCATAGTTTTTTTAAAGCTCGAGCCATTAAATTTGCTCGATGGCCGACAAGCGACCAGTTCTTAGGTGTAAACATGCGTTTTATAAAACTATTCTCTAAGCTGTCTTCAACGATCTGCTTTTTACAATACGCTAAGCTATGCGTTAAAAATGTCTCACTCGTGGGCCAAGCAAGCCCTTCATCGGCACTATGAAATAGCTGAGCAACTAATATACTGCCACCCGACGTACTGGATATATCTGTAATACTTTCAAATAATTCATGCTCGGCAAGGTATTTCATTACACCAAGGTGAAATGCCGCGGCTCTATGCCCGCCACCCGATAGGGCTAACGCTATTTTCAAAACACATCTCTTTTAAATAATTAGTTTATAACCAGCGATTCATCATTGCGTGCAAAATATCAATTTTAATGGGCTTGGCCACATAATCAGACATGCCGGAGATTAAACATTCTTGTCGGATTTCAGCAGACGTATTAGCGGTTAAAGCAATAATGGGAACAGGGCTGCGCTTATTACTTTCTTCGTATTGACGCAATGCCAGCGTCGTTTCAAAACCATCCATGCTAGGCATATGGCAATCCATAAAAATCAGGTCAAATACTTCTACCTTTATCGCATTGAGACATTCTTCTCCCGACTCAACACAAGTAGGTTCGCATTTCATATTGCGTAATATCTTTTCTGCAACCATGCGGTTGACCTTATTATCTTCAACAATAAGAATCTTTTTACTCTCAAAATCATTAACTAAAGGCTGCTTGTTAACAGAACCCTCTTCTTTCTTAATGATGAGCTGAACCGGCATAGAGCAATTAACCAAGGTACCTACGGGCTTATTATCCATAACCGTCAAGCGACCATTCATTAAATGGATAATATCATTGCAAATCGTTAAGCCAATTCCCAAGCCATCAAACTGGCGAGTAAACGAAGTATCTTGCTGATGAAAAGCCTCAAACATAGCCTCTTTATGCTGCTCAGGAAACCCAATGCCATTATCACTAATATCAAGTTTTAAAATTAATCCCTCATGAGTATTTTCAAGATAAATAGAGCAATAAATACGCCCGCTATGAGTAAATTTAACGGCATTACCTAATAAATGGCGTACCAACTGACGAAATTTCACACCATCGAGCTCAACAGCATTCTTATGAACCAGACTATCCATATGGATAATCAGTTCATTATCATTTTGCTGAGATTTTTTCTCTAACTCAAGAAAGGTATTCTGCAGTAATTTAGGAATGTTGATAGAGCCGACGGTCAAAACTTGCTCACGTTTTTCCAACGACCCCAGAGTTAGCATGTCTTCCACCAACTCTAATAAGTTGCTCAATGAGCGATCTGCAATATTTACAAACTGTTCAATATCTTTATTTTCATGATGAGCAATCAATTGCATTGCCCCCATAGCACCATTAATTGGGGTTCTTAATTCATGACTGACAATGGCTAAAAACTCACTCTTAGCTGTATTAGCCTCTTCCGCTTTTAAGCGCGCAATGTCGACTTCCTGAATCGCAAGTGCTTGAGCTTGTTCAGATTTCTGCAAGGCTGAAGCCATTGCATTAACCCCTTTCTGTAACTCTCCTATTTCAGAGCCCGAAGTCACTTCTATTTGACTATTCAACTGCCCTTGAGCAATATTTGACAAGGCTAGCGACACTTGTTCAATAGGCTCAGATACCGATTTAGCCATGCGACGGGCAAGCAACAAACACAGTAATAAAATAAAACTGGCCCAGACAATCGATTTTCCAGCAATTAATAATGCTCGATTACGTCCAATAACATGACTCAGTTCGATGCTGACATACGCTATATCGGTGCGGATAACCGGCTGATTACTAATATCCTCAAATTCAGAGAACTCCGTAAATGTTTCTTGCTCCTGACTCACTGAGCTGCGATACACAGCGATATCTTCACTATCAAGCTCGGTATACTCACTGACTTGGCGTTGATATATTATTTCCTCATCCGGAGTCGTTATACTGACTCTCACCACTGAAGGCGCTGTAATCGCATTTTCTACGAGTGGCTCCAACAAAGTAAAATTACCCGAGATTACAGGGTATTCAATGGAGGCTGCTAGCTGGCTCGACAATACCTGTCCAACCGTTGCTACTTCTACTTTTGCATCATTAATTCTTTGCCAAACAAATAAGCTAATGAGTAAGGTAAACATAATAAATGCGGGTAACAGACCGAGCATAAGAGCTCTATTACGCATACTCAAGTGAGAGAATTTCAGCATCACTTCTCTCCCATTTTTTGCTGTAGGAGCACTTCATCTAGCACTCTGATATTTAATGAACGTGCAACTTGAGGGTTAAATAAAATTCGGTAATGCGGGTTATAGTCTGCTTTAAGCCAGTGCCCGCTCTTCTTATGATGCTCAACAACATCAATGATTCTCTGAGCGATATGAGATAGGTCACTAAAGGTTGTGGAAAAACTACCTGCCTTTAAATAGGCACGAGAAGGGCCAATAAGCACTTTTTGTTGCCTATAAGATGTCATTAGAATATTTTTTATATTTTTCGCATTATAAATTCTATTATCATAATGGCCTAATAATAAACGTGTATCTTTTAATACATGGAACAGTGCTTGATTGATATTTTCATAATCCTCAACATTAATCACCTGCAGCATCTGCTGCTCTGCAGCTGTTAAGGTTGTGAATATTCTATTCTTATCGTCATCATTACTGACGAGCAAACCCAGCTTTTTACTTCCTGGAATTAACAGATGGGCTAATTTCAATTGCCTTGCAAGCGGCGGTTCAATAAAAATAGAGGATGCCACATCAGCGGATTCAGCTTGCTTAGCGGTTAACATCACAGCAATGCGCTTGGGATATTTTAATAAATCAGCATGTACCGCTTGCTTAGCACCAATAGCAATCACGTAGTCATCTAACCCTATGGAAGCTGGGTTTTCCACAGTGCTAACGTGATAATTAAATTGAGGGCTTATATTACTTAAATGACTTACAAGCTTACTTAACGCAGACGTGTTTTTTTCAGTAACCAATACAATATTATCCTGCGCCGCAAAGAGCGGGCAGGATATAAAAGAAAATAAAAGTAGTTTCACATAAAACATTGTTAAATTACGTGCATCCATGCGTTCAATAATTCCTAAAATTCCAGTGATAGCTGGGCGTAATAAATATTAGGCGATGAATAAATCTGATTAGAATAATTCAATGGCTCTTTAGGCTGTCTATTGTGCTGAATATAATAAGACATTTCAGCATTAATTCCTGCGATCACAATAGGTTTTATAATATTTAACTGATACCTTTCATACGGTTTTGTTATGTGACGACTATCTTGATTGAAATAACTCAAACTGGCCGACCAAGCTGCGTCGGTATACATCCAACTGGCGACCGTACTATTTTCAGAGCTTAAGCGACGTTCCAGTTTTTCAACCGAGGTAATCTCTTCTGCCGATAATTTATTACCGACATATCTATTATCAACGTCCAAATAAGAGTATGTCAACCAAATTGAATGTTTGGAATTCAATCGACTTGAAAGTTGAAATTCCACACCATCGACATCGGCTTCGTTATCATTACTGATATTGGTCGCTTGCAAGGTAATGGGGTCAGATATTAGATCTCTCATTTCTTCATGAAAAACCTTAATATCAAATTCTGTATTGGTCCCCATCAAATGACCGGCAACAAAATAGCCGAGTTCATAACTGGTTATTTTTTCTTGGACAAGTGCTTCTTCATCTTCTTCTACAACATTTTTTTGATAAAAATCGGCGCGACTCAGATCGAGATAATTAGTTTCAAGATTAGAAACATTAACGATAAACTCAGGCTGGGATTCTAATAAATCAGGAGATCTAACGGCCTGTGATACCACTAGGCGGATACTCTGCTGAGCATCAATTAAAAAGTTAGCCGCTAATCTAGGTGAAAATGCAGAATCATTATGAGTTTCATATTCATACATACCACCGGCATTAAGCGTCAGCCAATTACCTACTCTATACTCCGCATTTAAAAAAGCTCGCCACGTATCATTACTTACTTCGCCATTAAAATAGGTTTCTGAATCGGCGGAATCTTGTCGATAGCTTAGGCCGGATACCGTACGCAAATCATCTGACCAGCGCATGGTATCTTGCCACTCGATATCAATTCTTTGCTCTGCCAAATCAATATCGGTATTGCCGCAAGACGTTTCATCAAAATTAGTCGCTAAATTAGGCACATTGGCTAAGGCTACTTGGGTCAAATCTAAGTCTTGCTGAGTAATGGCTATCGTGTTCCCAGTAACGCTTTCCACAATGCCTACCATTGTTGAGGGATCAAAGGCTCCTGCTTGTAAGCCACCCACGATGTTCTGAATATCACTACTATCTGCATACAAACTGGGCAGGGCAGCGACGATATCAGCCCACACTGAATTTTGGCTATGCAGCTGAGCCAAGTCTGAATCCAAAGCTAAAGTAGGTACACATACATTTTTACCTTGCTGGCGATCTTCTTTTTGCCAATACATTTGTAAGTGCGATTGATGCTGAGCAGAGAACTCTTTTTGCCAGCGACCGTAGACGTAGCCATTTTTGGTCGTTTTATCAGGGGGATTTTGATCAAAGTCAATCTGACGCATTTCGGTTTTACCCGATTTGTAACCTATTTGCACATCTAAGGAACTTGATTCATCGAGATGGTGATTTACATACGCATTAATAAAACCATGCTTACGGCCATCTCTTAATTCATCGCTGCCCGTTGCATCTCGGCCATCAAAGCCTTCATCGGCCTTCACCGAACCACTGATACGTAAACTGGTTGAATCAAACGTTAAGCCATGGCGAAAATGGACATCCTGCGTGCCCTTATTACCTTTACGCCAAGAAACCAAGCTACCCTGACTATCTTCAGGATGTTTGGTTAATACATTAATCACCCCTAAATAGGAGTTGGCACCGTATAACGCAGCATTCGGGCCTCGTGTTACTTCTATGCGATCTATATCCTCAATTGCCAGACCAATATCATCCCAGATAACCGTAGCAATCGCCGACTTATAAACTGAACGACCATCAACCAGTACTTGTAAGCGGCGCATAATATTGGGATTTGAGGTGTGATAGGCCAAGGAAGCGTTATTCTCATCATCGGCATGACCTACAAACATACCGGGTACAAACTTCATCAATTCAGGCAAGGTACGAGCTCCCCAAACTTTGATTTGAGCTGCTGTAATAACAGTGACACTGGCAGGGACTTCCGCTTTTGGCTGCTTTAAACGGGAAGCGGTAAGCACCATAGGTAAGGCTTCCCCAAGCATGGACTCTTCTTCCCAGCCAAAATCATCAGTGTAATCTTGACTGTCAAAGCCGTCCAAGTCAGTATCCTGACTCATTGCCGCCACTGAAATCCAACCCAAAACGATAGATAAAAGTAATCTTGTCACCGTTAAAGTCCCCTAGTTATCTGTTATTTCACCTAAGTCTAGGCGGAATCCCGCGGTAGGTAAACTGCTTCTCTTGCAGCACCCTTCTATAATTGATTTAACGCTCTATGACTGACAGCGACAACAGATCAGTTTATAATTCATATAATCACACACTCATCGCTTATTTATAGGATTTATCATGGGTTACAACACCATTCCTGCGGGCAAAGATTTACCAAACGACATCTATGTAGCCATTGAAATTCCAGCCAATGCCTCACCTATCAAGTACGAAATTGATAAAGATATGGATGCTTTGTTAGTTGACCGCTTTATGGCTACGCCTATGTTCTACCCTGCAAATTATGGTTACATCAACAATACCCTCGCCGATGATGGCGACGCACTCGATGTATTGGTAATCACGCCCTACCCTGTGATGCCAGGCTCTGTCATTCGTGCGCGCCCTGTTGGCGTTTTGAAAATGTCTGACGAAGCTGGCGGTGATGAGAAGCTATTAGCCGTTCCTCACGAAAAATTAACTCAGCTGTATAACGACATTCACGATATTGACGACGTGCCTCAATTATTGAAAGATCAAATCGTTCACTTCTTCGAACACTACAAAGATCTTGAAAAAGGCAAGTGGGTTAAAGTTGAAGGCTGGGAAAATGCTGATGCAGCGCGCGCAGCGATTATGAAATCGGCTGCCGCTTATAAAGGTTAATCACCTTAAGTGAGCTTCTATGCTGCTCTCACGTTATTTTAAATGACGAGGCAGCATGGCTTACGATGAACACCCCTATTTTATTCAACTCTATCGATCTGGCTCTACGTATTTATGACTTCACTACCTATCAATCAATTATTACTGCGTAATCCAGAAATAATCAACGACCAACTATTGATCGTTAACCCGCCAATGGATCAAGGCTTATTCCAGCTAATTAAGCCCCATAACATCCAGCTCGTTAACTTTGATTCACGCATTCATGCTGCTGCTGAAAAATACGCGTTACGCTCTGAATTTGGCGTACCGAGCGAGCATGAATTTTCAGCCGCCGTGGTCTATTGGCCTAAATCTAAAGCCTTTGGCCATAGTTTATTACGCTGGCTTGCTAGCCAAATTAAGCAGCCGACGACAATATACTTACTGGCAGCCAATGACGCTGGCGGCAGAAGTTTAAACAACGCGGTTAAAGATTTTGGCGATGATATTGTTAAAGTTGATGTCGCCCGAAAGTGTTCTTTATGGTCGTTTAAGCTGACACCGACTGATAATTTCAGCTGGGAAAAAGAACTGAGTACCTTCCTGTACGACAACTTAGAAAACGATGCTCTAGAGTTTGCGACGTATCCGGGTGTCTTCAATAGCGGTAAATTGGATGCCGGCACAAAATTGTTATTGGATAACATCAGCTTAAATAAACGTGGCCGCGTTTTAGATCTTGCCTGCGGCAGCGGTATCATTGGCCTAACCTGTAAATTACGCCAGCCTGAACTGTATGTAGAAATGGTCGACATTGATGGTATGGCGCTTGCGTCAGCGGAACTGAACACTAAAAAATTGGGACTCGATTGCCCTGTATTTATCAGTGATGGCCTAAGTAATACCAAAAAATTCAATACTATTGTTTGTAACCCTCCTTTTCATCAAGGTAAGGAAACCGATTACAACTTCGCTCAGCAGCTCATTCGTACCGCCAAACAGCACTTATTGCCTCGGGGCGAAGTCTGGATTGTTGCTAACCGTCAACTTGCTTACGAACAGTGGGCTGAAAAAAGCTGCCATAGCGTAGAGACAGTTGTACAAGGCAATGGCTTTAAAGTATTAAGACTCAAATACTGATCTCTAGTATCTGCTCTTGTATGACTAAGTAGATAAACCAAGCAGAGAAGCAAAATCAGAAACATCATCTAAGCTGTAATTAAGTCTCAAACAGTTTAGGAAGTGCCATGATTTTGCTTTATTCGATATTTGCTTGCAGCGTTATGTTAGGTGGACTCGTTACCGCCATCAGTATCATCCGTGGGGGTTATACTGACAGCTCTGGCATTAATGCTTTTCAGCACCTCCCCGAAGAGCACTCATAAACAATATGAGCGTATCCAGATAGACGCGACTAAAAAGCGGGCTGGAGTCGATTAATTCGACGCCAGTTCAATAACAACATCACTTGTACTGCGATCATCGGCAAAGCGACCCACATAATCCCCTGCCAGCCTAATAAGATTAATAAAACCCCAGAACCTAAAGAAGCGATCGCTTGCGCACTAAAAACTATTAAATCATTAAGTCCCTGCACTCGATGAGCCTCGTTCGCATGATACATCTGAGGCAATAACGCCGTTCCCGCGACAAACAATAAATTCCAGCCTAGGCCCAATAAGACCAACGCGCTCCAATAATGAACTAACGCTTGATCCCAATAAGCAACAAATAGACAAATCCCATAAATAGCTAAACCTGCCCACATCATCGTAGTAAAACCTAGCTTTCGAACCAGCCAGCCCGAAAATAGCGAGGGCACAAACATCGCCATGATATGGCTTTGAATAACCCACTTAGTCTCTTCTAAGCTGTAATGATTTAACTCATGCATACTGATGGGTGTCGCGGTCATAATAAAACTCATCACTGCAAAACCGACTGATGCACTGCCCATCGCTAACAAAATACCAGGGCTTGATAACAGCTCAGAAAAACTGCGCTGTCCGGCTTCACCTTCCTCGTGCTTAATTTCAATATTGCGGTAACCGAAGAGCAACAAGAAGAACGCAATAATGAAACATCCCCCTAAAAGAAAGAAAGCACCGGTAAACGTTTGCTCGTGTATCGATTGGCCAATGGTCACCAGTTCAGGGCCTAAATAAGCGGCGACTATGCCCGCCAACAACAACCGAGAGGCCGCGACAGGCATAAGGTCAGCACTGACACTTTCCATCGCAGCAAAGCGGAATTGTTGAATACACGCGAGTACTACACCCACCAGCACAGCGGCAATGACAAAGGCTGAGAAGCTTTCAATTTGCAAAGCATAAACCGCCAGTAAGGAGGCCAGTAAACCAATAATCATCGCGCCTAGAAAGACCAACTTGCGCCCTTTCTTACTCGCCAGAGATGCGGCGGGATAAACGGCCAATGCCGTACCAATGACCATCGCCGCAACAGGTAAGGTTGCAAAGCTACTATCAGAAGAAAGTTGCTTGCCAATCAAACCTCCAGCAAATACTACGAGGGGCGCCGCACACATAGCAAAAGCTTGTGCGAGCATTAGAATCCAAACATTTTGTGTCATTTTCTGCTTATCTTTTATAGTTGTCTTTTATGGTCAGATGTCTATTTCACGAATAGTTAAAGTCTTAACATCAGCAATGATTATGCTTTTCTATTTCTGCAATTTAAATTGTGCATTCTGTTATACGTCAATTATTCACAATTCCCAAACAAATCACCGCCGTAACTATTCAGCAAGTTTTATAAATCGATCCATGATTGGATATTTATTCCACAAAACGGCGTGAATACGCTCCCTGTAGCCTTAGTTCGGCTCCTGCCTCGCATATTTGTTCCACAAACACCCAATAATGGATCTTACTCTGTCTTAATTTTAGCTACCTGAATAGTTGCTCGCCGCCAAACCCTCCTTTATCGAAAACGTCTTATATTGACCTTGTAACCGCTCAATACCCACATAGAATAGAGGGCACTTCTCATCATAAAATAACTAATAAAAAATCATTATGCTTGAAAATTATATCCGCTGGATCATTGCTCAGAGCAAGTGGATCGCCAGTCTATCCATCTTAGCTGTTTTAATCATCGGTTTTGGCGCGTCAAAACTCACCTTCACTAGTGACTTTAGAACCTACTTCGGCCCTGAGAATCCTCAGCTCTTAGCGTTTGAACAGATGGAGCGAACCTTCTCTAAACAAGAAAACGTTTACTTTTATATTCACGCCAAAGAAGGCGATCTATTCACCCATCAAGGTTTAGATTTAATTGAACGGCTGACCGATGAAGGTTGGAAGCTGCCTTATTCACAGCGTGTTAATTCTTTGCAAAACTATCAGCATACCGATGTCGAAGATGATGATCTGATGATCGACTATCTTTATTACGACGCATTGGATTTATCCCATGACGATTTAGCGCGCATTAAAAAAACGACTTTCCTAGAACCGACGTTATTGCACCGTTTAATTTCCGAAGATGGCGCATCAACGGGGGTGAGTGTACGCACGGTATTACCCGAAGGCACCACGATGGTCACGTCAAAAGAAGCCGTCATCGCAGCGCGTAAATTAGCCGAGCGCATTCGCCCAAACTATCCTGACTTTGAGATTTTAGTCGGCGGGTCACTAACCTCTAACGTCACGATGGGTGAAGCGATTAAGCAAGACATTCAAAACCTGCTGGGCCTGTCTTATCTTGTTATGATCATTACTATGATCATTTTATTGCGTACCTTCTCTGGCATGCTATTAACCCTCATGATCATCACATTTTCTGTGGTATCAACAATGGGGTTATTCGGTTGGTTAGGGTTTACGATGACGCCGCCAACGGGCTTTGTACCCACCGCTATTCTCACTATTGCCGTCGCCGACAGCATTCATATTTTGATTAGTTATTATTACGAACTCAATCATGGGAAGTCGAAACTTGAAGCGATTCAAGAAGCATTACGAGTCAACTTTTCTCCAGTATTTATTACCAGCATCACCACTATTATTGGCGTGCTGTGCTTGAATACCAGTGATTCGCCACCCTACCGTGACATGGGTAATATGATAGCCGCGGGAGTATTCTTCGCTTGGATTTATAGCATTTCGTTTTTGCCCGCCATGCTGGCATTAATGCCCACCCCTAAAGGTAAGGTTGAAAATACAAAACCCTCAATTATGCTTAATTTTGCCAACCTAGTGATTCGCTTTTATAAGCCTTTATTCATCGTCATGGCGTGCATCATAATCGCAGTCGGTAGCCAGTTAAGTAACAATAAAATAACCGAGCGCTGGCATGAATTCTTTGATACGAGCTTTGAAGTACGCCAAACAATAGAAGCCACCAATGATACCTTAGGCGGCTTGCATAGAATTTTCTTTGTGTTGGATAGCCAGCAAGAAGGCGGCATCAACAATCCTGAATATTTACAGCAAACCGACGACTTTTCTCAATGGCTATTAACACAAGATAAAGTCTCCAGTGTGGATAGCATCACCAACATCATTAAACGCCTTAACAAAAACCTGCATGCCAACGATGAAGACTGGTTTAAGATTCCAGACAATCGTGAACTGGCAGCGCAGTATTTATTGCTCTATGAATTGTCGCTGCCTTTAGGTTTAGGTCTCGATGATACGCTCAACAATTCACGCTCCGCATCACGATTAACAGTATCCTTTAATAAAGCCGATTCTATTTATATTCTAGAGCTTGAACAAAAGGCACTGGCTTGGCTAAAAGATAATGCACCGGCTATTTATGTTAATGAAGGCACTGGACTGGATATTGTCTTTGCTAATTTAACCTTTCGTAATATCAATAGCATGATGAATGGCACGTCGTTGGCACTGGTGCTTATTTCATTCTTACTTATCTTCGCTTTACGCTCACTTAAAGTCGGCCTAATCAGTTTAATTCCGAACATTATGCCCGCTATATTAGCCTATGGTATTTGGGGAATGATTAACGGACAGATCGATACCGCTGTTTCTGTAGTCGTCTGCTTAAGCTTAGGGATTGTAGTTGATGATACCGTGCATTTTTTAAGCAAATACTTACGGGCTCGCCGAGAACAAGGTCTAGATGCCGAAGATGCTATTCGCTATGCTTTTAATACCGTCGGTAATGCGTTGTTAGTCACCTCGGCGGTGCTTATTGGCGGCTTTATGGTGATGCAGTTCTCTCACTTTCATCCCAGTAATAATATGGGCATGCTATTAGCGATTACCATATTGGTCGCGCTATTAGTTGATTTCTTATTCTTGCCACCACTGTTGATGTTCTTAGATAAAAACAACGCCACGGCCGCAAACAAGCCAGAAGGCATCGCCTCTGAACAAACAGCGCCTGAAGAAACGGCTTATAACAAAAATGCGCCACAGAAAAATGAAGCACAGCAGAAACAAAAGCCAAACAGCTCGATTGCTGAAATATCCTAGCAGCCACTTTCAATTATGCCGTACGAGGTTTATTCTCTACGGCATACCACACTAGAAAAATGTCAGCATGAACAAGCTTAAGCGCACCGAAATATTTACCCGTCTACGTAATGAAAATCCCAATCCAGAAACCGAATTAGAATACACCAGCCCGTTTGAATTGCTGGTTGCTGTAGCACTGTCGGCTCAGGCAACGGATGTCAGCGTCAACAAGGCCACACGTAAACTCTATCCCATCGCCAATACACCCGAAGCGATTTATGCCCTAGGTGAAGAAGGCCTGAAACAGTATATAAAGACCATTGGGCTATTTAATAGCAAAGCCAGAAACGTCATCAAGCTCTGCAAAGACCTGATTGAATTGCATGGCAGTATCGTGCCTGATGATCGCAAAGCCCTTGAAGCATTAGCCGGGGTGGGGCGAAAAACAGCCAACGTGGTACTCAATACTGCCTTTGGCCATCCCGTCATGGCGGTTGATACCCATATTTTTCGAGTCTCGAACCGAACAAAAATAGCACCGGGTAAAAATGTCGATGAAGTCGAACAAAAACTGGTACGATTTATTCCAGCTGAATTCATGATGGATGCTCATCATTGGCTTATTCTTCATGGTCGCTATACCTGTGTTGCCAGAAAACCCAAATGTGGATCGTGCATTATTGAAGATTTGTGCGAATATAAAGATAAGATCGAAATTGATTAACCTTGCTAAGGTTTGAGGAAATAGCCATGAGAATGTTACATACGATGCTACGCGTAGGCGACCTGGATAAATCAATTGAGTTTTACACCCAAGTTATGGGTATGAAACTGCTACGCCGTCGTGATAACGAAGAATACCGCTATACCCTCGCGTTTGTTGGCTACCAAGACGAAAATGAAGGCGCCGTACTAGAGCTAACCCACAACTGGGATACCCATGAATATGATCTCGGTAACGGTTATGGACACATTGCTTTAGAAGTCGATGATATCTATGCAACCTGCAAGGTAATTGAAAATCTAAAAGGCAGTATCACCCGCGCGCCTGGCCCCGTTAAAGGCGGCAAAACGGTTATCGCATTTGTCGAAGATCCTGATGGCTATAAAATTGAATTAATCGAAAAGAAAGACGATCCTGATTTTGACCTTTAGCACTCACTTAAAAGATTCAAAGAATCTAATGTCATGATCGATCAAGGCGAATTTTTTGATACCCCCAATCCCTGCAGAAGTATCTGCACGGTGAACAATAAAGGCTTCTGCAAAGGCTGTTTTCGCAGCCGTGAAGAACGCTTTCATTGGAATGAATTTAGTGAATACCAAAAACACTTGGTAGTTCAGCTTTGTCAGGGGCGTGAAAAACGTGTCGAAGCCGCACGCCGTAAAAAATTACTGCAAGAAGCCCAAGCGCAAGAACAACAGAAAGCTCAATTCGATTTATTTGGTGAAGCTATCATTTATGAAGAGGCAGAGTCGGTAAAAGAAGAAATTGAAGAGAGCCCTCAATTTGGTTTGTTTTAAGCTCATTATTTTAAACACTCGCGTTAACTAATTGGGTTTCTTTTATCTCTTCCTCTGTGTTCTCTGCGCCCTCTGTGGTTAACCGCTTTTCAGTTTTAAATAAGAAACTTAACCTAAGACGACAAGAAATAATATTAACCACAGAGGACACAGAGCGCTGCGCTTCACAGAGGAAAGAAAATAGATTTTGTTAACTGCACATCGCAATACTGGAAGTAATAAACTGCTTCCAGCGTAAAGTATCTTCTGTATTTTTTGTTGGCTTATATTCCGCGCCAACCCAACCATCATAACTAGAATACTCAATCGCATAAAAAATCGATTTAAAATCTAAATCACCGGTACCCGGTTCTCCGCGACCTGGCGCATCGGCAAATTGAATATGACCAATCTGATTGCCTAAACGACTAATCATCGCACTAATATCCCCATCTTCCATACGCGCCATGTGATAGATATCAAATTGCATTTTAATATTGTCACGATCGCTTTCTTGCATAATACTCAGCATTTGCTGCACGTTATGAATTAAGAATCCTGGCATATCAAAGGTATTAATAGCTTCGAAGGTCACCGTAATCCCCAACGGTTTAAACATATCTGCGGCGGTATTTAAATTACGTTTAAACGTTTCTAAATATTGCGCACGCTTACTTTCATCTTCACAGCGGCCAGGTAATACATTGACTCGCTTAACCCGCAAAGACGTAGCATAGCTTAAGCATTCAACTAAAGCCGCGGCAAATTCAGCTTCTTTACCCGGTACTGAGGCTAGCCCTTCACCGCCTTCCATAAGATCGCCAGCAGGCACATTAATCAATACACATTCTAATTCGTGCTCTTTTAATTGTGCTTTAATATCGGCAACGGTTTCGACATACGGAAATTGTATTTCAACCGCGTTGAAACCAGCCGATTTGGCAGCACCAAATCGTTCTAATAAAGGCTGTTCATTAAACAGCATGGATAAATTAGCAGCCAATTTCATTATTTGCTTTCCTTATCGCTTAGCTGATTAGCCAAGTACATCTCGATAAACGTGGCAGGATCACTGTCATTAAATCCTTTGCTTGCATGCAAGCGCATTAGCTCAGCGCCTAAGCCCGCCATAGGTATCGATGATAAATTGTCTTTTGCCAAGCCATTCGCCATATCTAAATCTTTCAAAAGTGTCTTCACATGCCACTTAACGGGCTGATAGT
Source organism: Oleispira sp. (assembly GCA_036960605.1). Classification (GTDB taxonomy): domain Bacteria; phylum Pseudomonadota; class Gammaproteobacteria; order Pseudomonadales; family Oceanobacteraceae; genus Oleispira. Next base: position 61,130 of record JBALXI010000003.1, read on the forward strand.
CACGCTCAGCCATTCTTGGCCCGGTCAATTGCAGCGGTATTGAATCTGCAAAACCACCTTTTAGCGCTTGTGGTATCTGACGACTGTCGACACCCGATTTCTCAGCCAATGCCATCACTTCAGCCATCACTAATACATTACAGCTTACAATCATTTGATTACAGATTTTTGTCACCTGCCCAGCGCCGACATCCCCCATACGAGTGATACGTTGGCTAAGAGGCTCTAAAACTGGGCGAACAGAATCTAAAATGGCTTCATCGCCACCCGCCATGATGGCTAGGGTACCTTGTTCAGCTCCCGCAACACCGCCGGACACAGGAGTATCTAACCAATGACAAGATTTTTCAGATACCTGTTTAGCTAAGTTGCGAGTCGCTTCAGGATCAATGCTGGAAAAGTCGATAATAATTTGTTCAGCATTTAAGTTATCCAATACACCATGATTGGCTAATACAATCTCTTCTACGGCGGCGGTATCGCTTACACACAACATAATGATATCAACATCAGCGCACAGCTTATCAATGCTAGTAGCAATACTAGCGCCGTGAGCAGCAGGTACTGCCGTTTTTTCGGGATTACGATTCCAAACCTTTACCGGGTAACCCGCGGCCAATAAGCGACATGACATAGGGATTCCCATCAATCCCATACCAATAAAACCAATTCTCGCTAATGCCACGTTCATTCCCCTATTTTATGATTATTATTCCTCATAATACCAAACCCTAGGCTATTAGTACCGACTGAAGCGTTTCCTGAGTTAAATAACCCTACCTTTTTTGTACAAAAAATTACGCGCTATTCAAATCCCTAACCTATGCTTGATTTATGGACGACAAAGGAAGTACCAATAATGAATATGGCATCAATATTTGAACAAACGCAACAACTACCACACATTCCTCGTGTGGTTCAGGAGCTTATGCAAAGCTTCCAGGACGAGGATATTGACGTAGATGAAATCAGTAAAAAGGTAGCGATGGATCAAGCGCTTACCGCCAAAGTATTACGTTTAGCTAACTCAGCTCATTATGGCGCATCACGCAGTGTGGCTAATACCAATGACGCGATTGTTCTATTAGGCTTCAATACCTTACGCACAATGGTATTAGCCTCAGGTGTTACCAGCTCTTTCAAAGCCCCGGAAGGTTTTGATATGAATACTTTTTGGAAGCAGTCTTTTGCTATTGGTGCGCTTTCCAAATGGATTGCTCAATACGTACCGACAGCAGAAAGTGAAACCGCCTTTACCTGCGGCATGCTTAATTCAATTGGTAGTTTATTAATTCGTATCGTTTTACCTGGTGAGGTAAAAAGTATTGATGATGCCGAGGCTATCGGTGGTAAACGCCATAGCTTGGAGCGAGGACAACTAGGGTTTGATGGCGCAAAGGTCGGCGCTGAATTGGCTAAACGCTGGAAGTTCCCAGAGGAAATGCTAGACGCTATTAATGATCAAAATAATGCTGAGTTTGATCAAGAGTATGGTACGTATGCCGGTATTATCTATATCGCAAAATATCTGCATAACGCTCACAAAGAAGATTGGGATGAAACTCGTATTATTGATGAGTTTCCTCTTGCAGTTGCTCAACATATTGGCATGGATGCAGAGAAAGCCTATAAAGATGTGGCATCAACCACAGATTTAGAATCAGGACTAGATGCCTTACTAGATGACTAACGCCTCACTAAGTTAGCACTAAATCATTAACCTTCTAAAAGCTCAAATTCTATTTGGGCTTTTTTTATGCCATTCACCATCACTTCTAAGCGGTGAATTCCTGGATAGTATTTTCGTGTACTTATTTTTTTAAAGGAATGTTTTTTCGATACCGCCTCTTTCGATTTATCAGTAAAGCTTCTATCCAACCATTTGAAAACTTTAGGCGCTTGCTTACCATTGGCTTTTTGAAAGTGCATCACATAATCCACCATCAATAAATTATCTGTAGCGGTATTTTTTTCCAACAGCATTTCAAATTCAAAGTTACCTGAAAAAGGCACCCTTAACTGATCACTGGATAAACTACATTTCACATCGTCGGCAGGCTGATAACCAAACAGCGCCATCACTTCAGGCTCGCCTTTTTTAAATAAGGTTCGACATGCATGGCGAATTAACTTCACGCGCTGCTTACGCTGCACAATACTCAGTAATGCCAGCTCTTCTTCGGCCAACCATTGCTGAGCGGTTTCAATAATCAACTGTGGGTGGTCTTTAGCAATATCATTAAGGTGATTGGCAACGGAGCGACGTACGTATTCTTCCTCGTCATCACGCAGAGCCTCGAGCAAAGGCATCACCCGTTCCGGCTGATCAATGAATATCGATAAGCGCATGCCCCAAGGTAAGCGTGGACGCGTCCCCTCGGAAACCAAACGTCGTATATGGTGATTTTCATGCTCTAACCAAGTATGTAAAATGGCCAACGTTTTTACAGGCTGTTTAATAATAAAATGGCGGATAGCAAATTCTGCGCTAAAAAACTGCGTCATTTTCTGCAGATATTCTAACCCTTGATCTAGACTCAATTGTTGATGAATAGCGACATATTCACAGCACACTAAAGACAACCAGCCCGAAAGCGCATTATTGTTATACAGAGCTGCAACCGCGGCTTCGGCTCCTTCCTGTTGTGGCATCATAAAATGCAAGGCTTGTGCGGCGGCTCTAAGCCTTTGCATCAAAGACAATGCCTGCCACTGCTCTTCTCCCTGATCACGGCAATACTCGATTAACTTTTGTTGAAAACATGCTTCATCAAAGCCAATGTCATATTGAGCACCTTGCTCAGCAATACTTACGCCTAAATCCGATATCTTTTCTAACGATAAATTATCTTTGAATAGTTCAGCCATGATGCCTTCTGATGTCCTGCGCTGCTTGAATGTCACCCCAGTATAATTTCCATTGCTGACAATTCCTGTCAGTAGACTATACCCGTAAATTTCGAGAATGAATGGCCTAATAATTGCTAAATATCGAGGTTACCGTGTTATAGAGCATTAGATATTCATGAAACCCGCTAGAGTTATGTTGGTAGATGATACCCCGACCCGATCCGCAATATTAGAGCAAGCCCTGCTTGATCAAGGATTAACGGTGGTCTGCCGCCTAGAAAGCGCACAAAGTTTAATTAAGAATGTTGAAATTCATCAGCCCGACATTATCATTATGGATCTAGAATCTCCTGATCGAGATACCCTAGAAAATATGACGGTGCTTAATCAGCATAATCCTAAACCCGTGATCATGTTCTCCGAAGAAGGTGATAGCAAAATCATCACCCAAGCCATTCAGGCTGGGGTCAGCGCCTATATTGTCGACGGTTTAAACCCCCTCCGAGTCAAGCCCATTTTAGATGTGGCCATTGCACGCTTTAGAGAATATCAGGCGTTACGCAAAGAATTAAAGCAAACCCGTGATCAACTTGCCGATCGGAAAATTATTGATAAAGCCAAAGGGCTATTAATGAAGACCAAAGGCTTAGATGAAGAGCAGGCCTACCATGCGATGCGAAAGATGGCGATGGATCAGAGTAAACCCTTAGTAGAAATCGCACAGAACATTCTCTCGGTGATGGAATTACTGACCCTTTAATTGATGAAAAGACCCCTGTGGAGACGCGCATGAATGGTGCGAAAATTGAGAAAAAAGCACTAAAACTGGGCTATATGCCTTTAAGTGATTGCTTACCGTTATTAGTTGCCCAAGAAAAAGGTTTTTTTGAGCAACAGGGTTTAAAGGTAGAACTGCTACAAGAAGTTTCTTGGGCGAACATTCGCGACAAAGTCATCGTCGGCCATCTAGATGGCGCGCACATGCTCGCCCCTATGTTACTCGCCAGCAGTGTTGGATTAGGTGGGATAAAGAAACCACTGATGACTGCATTCTCGCTGGGTTTAAATGGTAATGCCTTAACCGTATCTAATACGATGCAGGCGGCACTCGTTGAACTGAATGCGCAAGAATTTGATCAAGCAATAACAATGAAGCGCTTAATAGAACAACGTAAATCCAAAAAGTTACCGGCGTTAGTCTTTGCCACTGTGTACCCTTATTCTTGTCATAATTTACAGTTACGCTATTGGCTCGCAAGTGCCGGCATTGATCCCGATAAAGATATTGATTTGGTCGTCCTTCCGCCTTCGCAAATGGTCGATCATTTAAAGCTACAACATATTGATGGTTTTTTGGCCGGTGCCCCATGGAATTCAGTCGCTATATTACAAGGCCACGGACATTGCTTATTAACGGCATTGGACATTTGGGGAAATGCTCCCGAAAAAGTATTAGGGGTAACCCAAGAGTGGGCAGAGAAAAATCAACAGACTCATCACGCACTGATTAGAGCACTCTATCAAGCATGCGCCTGGTTAGAAGATCATGCCGAGCTAGCACTCCCTCTATTAGAGCAGCACCTATCTCTTAACTCTCCTTTGATCGACCAAGACTGCTTAATCCCCGCGATTACGGGGGAATACATCTTTGATCATAATCAAATTCAAAGCAAAGCGCCGGGGATGTTGGTATTTAATCGCTTTATGGCGAATTTCCCCTGGTTATCGCATGGCCAGCTCATTTGTGCACAAATGAAACGCTGGCACTGGCTCCCTGAAGATACTGATTGCGATAAGCTCGTGGCGGGCTGTTATCGTCCAGATATTTATCGTCAGGCGCTAACCGACGTCACAATGCCAGTAGACGACTTTCATAATGAACACCTCAGCATGACTTAGAGAGTTTTCATTTCAACCTACTCTCTATTGAAGGCTGGATTCAGTATCAATAGATAAGGTGCACTCTCTGGTGCACCTTTTTATTATTCCGCACTAAAAAAGTCATACGCAACAACATGATACCCGCACCATGATAAATCCGACGGCACTGCTGCTCTTTTTTGATACCCTGTTTTAATTACTGCCCCCTTTTCAATACACGCTCTTAGCGACATCCTGCACTACTACTTATCATTCACAGCCGTTTTCTATTTTTCATGCACCGTCATAAATCATTCCGACTAATTATTAACAAAACTATATTTTTATCGTGTTTTTTTTATTTATTGGCACGTTACTAGCTATATAGAACTTAACAACTTAGACCAAAGACGGTTAGAGTTAAATTAAGTTCAAACTGCAAAGACGCAAATCAATACTTTATTCAACAATGAATAGAGAATTCATTTGCGTTTTTTTTTGAAAAAAAATTATTATAAATACTTTATAAATTAACCAATTAAATTTAATCACTTATAAATTAAAGACTAAAGGAAGCGTCATGCTAAAAGAAAAACACTTCACATTAAATAAGATTCGCCGCTCTATATTAAGAAGCACGTTAGCGATTACCGCAGGGGCGGCACTAGCCATTTCCCCTTTAACTGCGACTAGCGTCTTGGCTAAAACCGGTCATGCCGAAAAAGAAGAATTGAAAATTGGTTTTATTAAGTTAACCGATATGGCACCGCTTGCCGTCGCTTATGAAAAAGGTTTTTTTGAAGACGAAGGTCTTTATGTGACCTTAGAAGCCCAAGCCAACTGGAAGGTTTTATTAGACCGAGTGATTGACGGTCAGCTTGATGGTGCACATATGCTTGCAGGTCAGCCTTTAGGCGCGACCATGGGCTATGGGACTAAAGCAGACATCATCACCGCGTTCAGCATGGATTTAAACGGTAATGCGATTACTGTTTCCAACAGTGTTTGGAAAGAGATGAAGAAAAATATTCCACACAAAGATGGCAAGCCTGTTCATCCCATTAAAGCTGATTCATTGAAGCCGGTAATCGAAAGCTATAAAGATGCAGGTAAGCCTTTCAACATGGGCATGGTTTTCCCGGTATCAACACATAACTATGAATTACGTTATTGGTTAGCCGCTGGCGGAATTCACCCAGGATATTATGCACCGCATAAAGGTGATACCTCAGGTCAAATTGATGCTGACGCATTATTATCAGTGACGCCACCACCACAAATGCCAGCGACGATGGAAGCTGGAACAATTGATGGTTATTGCGTAGGCGAACCTTGGAACCAACAAGCGGTATTCAAAGGCATTGGCGTACCGGTTGTTACAGATTATGAAATATGGAAAAACAATCCTGAAAAAGTATTTGGTGTTAGCCAGAAGTGGGCAGATAAAAATCCAAATACCCACATTCGTGTCGTTAAAGCGATGATCCGTGCTGCTCAGTGGTTAGACGCCAATAATAATGCGAATCGCCCAGAAGCGGTGAAGATTTTATCTCAGAGCAATTACGTCGGCGCGGATTACGACGTCATCGCAAATTCCATGACAGGCACGTTTGAATATGAAAAAGGCGACAAACGTGAAGTACCTGATTTCAACGTTTTCTTCCGTCATAACGCAACGTTCCCTTACTACTCAGATGCCATCTGGTACCTAACGCAAATGCGCCGTTGGGGACAAATTTCTGAGCCAAAATCTGATGCTTGGTATAAAGATTTAGCGAAGAAAGTTTATCGTCCTGATATTTATGCTTTAGCGGCGAAAGAACTGATTGTAGAAGGCAAAGTGAAGGCCAAAGATTTTCCTAACTTTGTTTCAGAATCAGGCTATCGCTCGCCACAAAAACACTTTATCGACAATATCGTTTATGACGGCAGCCAGCCCAACGCTTATTTAGAAAAGTTCAGCATTGGTCTGAAAGGAAAAGATAAGCTTTAAATTAGAAGAAGATAATCAACATCTCTTTTAACCTAAAAAAACGGGTTAAAAGAGATCCATCAATACCGCGTTATTAATAGAATTTGCATGTACACCTAATGTGCAGCCAATGTACAAGAGTAGAGGTTTTTATGAAAAATAAATTTACAAGCCTACCCAATGGTTTATTTAACTGGGGTGGCAGCATAACGGACGAAGCAATGCCCACCTGGATGCAAGAAGCCATTAAAGCCATCATGCTGCCCGTAGCCGGTATATTATTTTTCTTACTAATATGGGGGACCGTGGCACAAAACATTGATACCTCATTAGGAAAATTCCCAGGGCCATCACAGGCTTTCGAGCAATTCAAAACACTCATTACCGAGCATAATAATGAGCGGGAAAAAGAAGTCGCTTTTTATCAGCGTCAAGACGATAGAAATGTAGAACGCTTAGCTCAAGATCCAAACTATCAAGTTAAAGTTCGCCGCTATACTGGCAAGCCTACTTTTATCGATCAAACGTTTACCAGTTTAGTCACCGTACTAACTGGGTTTATCTTAGCGTCTATCATCGCAATTCCCTTTGGCATTATGATTGGCTTGAGTAAAAATCTTTACGCCGCGGCGAATCCGATCATTCAACTATTTAAGCCCGTATCTCCTTTAGCGTGGTTACCCTTAGTGACCATGGTTGTGAGTGCGGTCTATACCAGTGACGACCCATTATTTGCCAAGTCTTTTGTGACCTCCGTTATAACAGTACTTGTCTGCTCAATCTGGCCAACAGTCATTAATACTGCAGTAGGCACAGCAGCAGTCAGTCAGGACTTATTAAATGTCAGCAAAGTTTTACGCCTTAAACCGATGACTCATGTCTTTAAAGTTGTTATTCCTTCCGCTATACCGATGGTTTTTACCGGTTTACGCTTGTCTTTGGGCATCGCTTGGATGGTCTTAATTGCCGCTGAAATGCTGGCGCAAAATCCTGGCCTAGGTAAGTTTGTCTGGGATGAATTTCAAAATGGTAGCTCCAATTCGTTAGGTCGCATCATGGTTGCAGTATTGGTTATTGGCATGATCGGATTCTTATTAGACCGAGTTATGTTGACGCTACAACGACTATTCTCGTGGGATAAACAAGCGGTTCTACGCTGATTCACATAGAACTCGTAATAGATATCAAGACTAGAACTAGCGACAACGATGAGTAAGAGAGATACATAATGAATTCGACGAATAAAGTAATAAACCCTATTTTAGAGTTAACCGGAGTCGGAATTGAATTTCCGACACCCAAAGGTCCCTACAAAGCCTTGACCGATGTCAATTTAAAAATTGCAAAAGGTGAGATGATTTCACTCATTGGTCACTCTGGTTGTGGTAAATCAACCGTACTCAATATTGTCGCAGGTTTACTGCAGGCAACTGAAGGTGGCGCGGTTTTAGAGGGTAAGGAAGTGAATGAACCAGGGCCTGAACGCGCGGTAGTATTTCAGAACCATTCATTACTGCCATGGCTGACAGCCTATGAGAATGTTGAACTTGCCGTTAAAACGGTTTTTGATAAAAGCAAAAGTAAAGCAGAAATGAAGGAATGGATCGAACATAACTTGAATCTTGTTCATATGGGGCATGCCATGGATAAACGCCCAGATGAAATTTCTGGCGGTATGAAACAACGCGTAGGCATCGCCCGCGCTTTGGCCATGGAACCTAAGATTTTATTAATGGATGAGCCGTTTGGCGCACTTGACGCTTTAACCCGAGCGCACTTACAAGATTCGGTAATGGAGATTCAAAGAGAATTAGGCAATACCATCATCATGATTACCCATGATGTTGATGAAGCCGTTTTATTATCTGACCGCATTGTGATGATGACCAATGGGCCATCAGCCACGGTTGGGGAAATACTAGAAATTGATTTAGAGCGCCCGCGGAACCGTATCGAATTGGCCGACGACCCTAAATACAATCATTATCGCCAACAAGTTTTAAGCTTCCTATATGAGAAGCAACGCAAGGTAGAACCTTTAAAAAAGCCTACTAGCGATAAGAAAATCAACGAAAAGAAGATTGCTTAGCCCAATTCAGCTAAAAATATTATAAATGTAGATTAAAAAATTAATTTTAAAAAATAGAAACTAGGAGTATCACACATGACTACAAAAACGATCTTAGCAAGCGCAATCAGCACGGCAATTTTGGCGATTGCCATGCCAAGCCAAGCATCTTCTGTGACTGAGTTTGTTAAAGAAGGGGATGTTATTGCCCAACTGCGTATTCGTAATGAAACTGTTCAACAAGACAATGCAAAAGACGATGCGATTGCAATGACAGCACGTGCCCGCTTAGGCTATGAAACCCCCAGCATGGCTGGCTTTAAAGTATTGGTAGAATACGATCAAGTTATTGCCTTACAAGATGAGTATTTTTCAAAAAATACCTCAGTAGGCCCTGATGATACTTCTAAGTCCGTTGTTGCTGACCCTGCAACGGGTGATATTAACCGTGCACAGATCAGCTATAAGTCAGATGTTTTTGGCGCGACGCTAGGTCGTCAACGCATTATCTTTGATAACGCTCGCTTCATTGGTAACGTAGGCTGGCGTCAAAATGAGCAGACGTTTGATGCTGCTCGCATTGATGTCACTGCGGTAGACAATCTAACCGCTACTTATGCCTACGTTAGCCAACGTAATGACATCTTGTATAACGATATTGAAGTGAAAGATCACTTATTAAATATCGGTTATAAAACACCGGTAGGCAAGGTATCAACCTATGCGTATTTGCTAGAAGATGATGACAGTGGCAAAACCTATGATACTTTTGGTTTGCGCTTTAAAGGTAAAACGGCACTGGATGCTCTAGACCTTCTCTATACCGCTGAGTATGCGTCTCAAACTAATAATTCAGGTGCTGATGGTGCTAAAGATAACGATGCCGCTTACAGCCTAATCGAAGGTGGAGTAAAAGTTTCAGGCATCACTTTAGCAGCCGGTATGGAAACTCTCGGGGGTGATGGTACTTACGCGTTCTCCACGCCCTATGCTACAGGCCATGCTTTCAATGGTTGGTCCGATCAATTCTTAGGGACTCCAACAAAAGGCTTGAATGATACTTACGCGAAAGTGGTTACTAAAGTTGCCGGTATTAAACTGCTAGCCATGTACCACGACTTCGCTTCTGATAAAGACGGTGATGATCTGGGTAGCGAAATTAACCTACTAGCAGCGAAGAAATTTGATAAAAACTTCAGTGCTGGCATCAAGTTTGCTCAGTACTCTGCAACAGATGAGTCTGGCAAGGTTGATACTGACAAGCTATGGGTTTGGGCAGAAGCTAAGTTCTAATATGAACTGAGCTTTCCATAACTCAAAGTGAAACGGAGTATAAGGCCTGCCTTATGCTCCGTTTTTGTTTGTATGGCCCTATTTTTATGTGCTTTGCTTGCATGAACCCCGTGGGTTTGCGTTATATTTTTAGTCTTAGGTGATAGTGATGAAAAAACAGTTAATAATTATAGGCAACGGTTTAGCCACTATGCAGCTTTTAAAAGAGCTGGACCACCAAGCAGATTACCAAGTAACGGTACTGAGCGCCGAAAATGTCCCTCACTATAACCGTATTATGCTGTCTTCATTATTAGCCCAAGAAACCGATCTACAAAGCATCACCCCTTGTGATGATGCCTGGTATCAAGAACGCAATGTGCAGGTATTACTCAATCACCGGGTGACGCATATTGATGCTGAAACTCACCGCTTAAGCTGTGACAACGGTGTACAGCTCAACTACGACAAACTCATCTTCGCCACAGGCTCGCGCGCTTTTATTCCGCCGATGCCGGGCACTCAAATGCCCGACGTGCTTGATGGTGTTATGGGCTTCCGTAAGTTGATTGATGTCGACTTTATGCAACAGGTTACTAGCCGCTATAAAAAGGCCGTAGTGATTGGCGCTGGCTTGCTCGGTATCGAAGCCGCCGTGGGGTTAGTGAAACAAGGTATGGATGTCACCCTATTGCATCGACGCGATGTCGTGATGAATCGCCAGATCGACAACAAAGCCTCTTCACTACTAATCAAAGAACTCCAAGGGCGCGGCATCAACATCGCGACCGGCCACGGCCCGGTTGCTTTACAAGGCACTTCTGCTGAAGGGGAAACGAGTAAAGTCTGTGCAGTAGAACTAGACAATGGCGACAAACTGGAAGCAGACCTTGTTATCTTCGCTACGGGTATTGTACCCTGCACGCCATTAGCCCAAGCAAGTGGCTTAGTGGTTGAAAAAGGCATCTGTGTAGACGCCCAATTACAAACATCCCAAGATGATATTTATGCCCTAGGTGAGTGCTGCGAATTTGAAGGCAATACCTATGGCTTGGTCGCTCCGATCTGGAACCAAGCACGCGTATTAGCACAGCAACTACTATTTATTGCTAAAGAAAAAACCAGCTTGGAAGATGAAGTACCGGTTTATCATGAAGAAACATTTGCAACCAAGCTAAAAGTCAGTGGTATTGATGTGCACTCAATGGGCATCATCAATGCGGAAGAAACTGATCTAGAGTGTGAGACGCTAGAGTTTAATGATCTTGAGCGCTCGATTTACAAAAAGATTTTGATCTGTGACCACAAAGTAGTGGGCGCGGTTCTCTACGGCGACGTCGCCGATAGTCAGTGGTATTTTGAATTATTACAGCAAGCAGAAAACATCGAAGCCATCAGGCAAGAACTGATCTTTGGTCAAGCTTTCTGTGACCGCTAAGCGTTCATCGATTAGCTCGCCTATTTAATTCATCTATTAGTTTATGTACTCATGTTTGTACTCATATATGTACTAGCCCCAACCTCTGGCCCGACACAAATTCATCCCAATTTTCGTATTTTTGCCCAAGTTGGTGCGCTCAGCTATCCGCGCACCAACTTGGCCAAAAGCACGCACCAGAATTGACTGACCGCACTATTATAGTGCACCCTTCTTCAGTCATGCCTTGCCCGATCATTTATGAAAGTCCAATACTCTCTTATAGTTCATATACTGTTTCTATATTGATCATTGCATTCATCATAATAAATGGGTTTTGCCATACACCCCTTGGGGTGTATGGCATTTTTTACCGCTTTCCTACTATTTGACCTAATTTGTCCTGTCTCTGGCATCGTTCTTGAATAGACCTATTACATTGAAGCCAAGCTTTATTAAAAGAGTCTAATTATGAACACACTGTCGAATGATACTTGTAAAACAACCTGCCCCTACTGCGGCGTCGGCTGTGGCGTGGAAATGCCAAAAGATCTTTCGGCTGTTTCTGGGATTGCAACTCATCCCAGTAATTTTGGAAAACTTTGCGTGAAAGGCTCATCACTGCACGAAACACTGTCAATTCAAGGCCGCTTATTAAATCCCAAGATCAAAGGTGAAGATTCAGACTGGGACACCGCACTGACTCAAGTGGCTGACAAGATTCAACAAGTGGTAAAAGATCATGGACCCAATGCCATTGCCTTTTATGGTTCAGGTCAGCTTTTAACCGAAGATTATTATGTCGCGAATAAGCTGATGAAAGGCTTTATTGGTAGCGCCAATATGGATACCAATTCTCGCTTATGTATGTCATCGGCGGTTTCCGCTTATAAGCGTGCATTTGGCAGCGATACCGTCCCTATTTGCTACGAAGATATCGAAGCAACTGACTTATTAATTTTAATAGGTTCAAACCCCGCATGGGCTCATCCTATTTTGTATCAACGTATGGTGGCGGCGAAAAAGAATAATCCAAACTTGAAAATCGTAGTGATCGATCCGCGCAAAACTGCTAGCTGTGATATTGCTGATTTACACCTACCGCTACGTTCTGGCAGCGACGCCTTCCTATTTAACGCACTGCTCGCGTATTTAGCCGATAACGACCACTGCAACCAAGACTACATTGATCAATATACCGATGGCTTTGATCATGCCGTTCAACAAGCCAAGTCAGATAGTATTAATATTGAGGAGAACAATTCAAAAGAATTTAACTTGGCGGACATTGCTAGAGTCTGCGAAGTCCCTGAAGTCGATATTGCACAGTTCTTTAGCTGGTATAGCCAAACCGAAAAAACACTCAGTTTTTATTCCCAAGGTATTAATCAAAGCTCTTCTGGGACTGATAAATGCAACGCAATTATCAACTGCCATTTAGCAACAGGCCGCTTAGGCAAGCCAGGCGCAGGACCGTTTTCTATTACTGGCCAGCCGAATGCGATGGGAGGTCGTGAAGTCGGTGGCTTAGCCAACCAGCTAGCGGGTCGTATGCATTTTGAGAAACCCGCCGATATCGATCGTATCGCGCGTTATTGGAATACGACCAACATCGCGACTGAGAATGGCCTCAAGGCCGTCGATATGTTCGATGCCGTTGAGCGCGGTGAAATTAAATTCATCTGGATTATGTCGACAAATCCTCTGGTCAGTATGCCAGAAGCGGATCGTTTAAAAGCTGCCTTATTAAAATGTGAGATGGTGGTGGTCTCAGATTGCTTAGAAAAAACAGATACCACTGAAGTGGCTGATATTTTATTACCGGCCGCTAGCTGGGGAGAAAAGAATGGTACGGTGACTAACTCTGAACGCCGTATTTCTCGTCAACGTAATTTCATACCCGCCATGGGCAAGGCCAAGCCTGATTGGTGGATCATTACTCAAGTAGCACAGAAGTTAGGCTTTAAGGAGGCTTTCGATTACCAGCATCCTTATCAAATTTTTAATGAACATGCCGGACTCTCTGCTTTCGAAAATGGCCATGATGACTTCCCCGCTCGTGATTTTGATCTATCCGGTTTAACGAATTTAACTGAACAAACTTATAACGATTTACAGCCTATTCAATGGCCGGTAAATAAAGATTACCCCAATGGACGTCAGCGATTTTTTGATGATGGCAAATTTTTCACCGCCAATCAACGTGCTCAATTCGTTAGTTTAACGGCGCGTTTACCGGTTGCAAAAATCAGCGCTGAATTGCCTCTCATCATGAATACCGGTCGTATTCGAGATCAGTGGCATACGATGACGCGGACGGGTAAAACAGATCGATTATTGCAACACATCGCAGAACCTTTTGTTGACCTTCATCCAGCAGACGCCCTTAAATATCAACTGCAACAAGATGACCTCGCGGTGATCAATAACCAGCATGGTGAAATTATTGTGCGGGTGAAACTGACCAAAGCTCAAACCCAAGGAAATCTTTTTGTTCCTATGCATTGGACCAGCCAGTTTTCCAGTAAAGGTCGCATGGGGGTTTTAGTTAATTCAATTGTTTGCCCAATTTCAGGTCAGCCGGAAAATAAACATACTCCAGTAGCGATTAATAAATACCCGTCACAATGGTTCGGCTTCTTAATGTTAGCCGATCAACCTGAAGCACTTTCTTCTATTTGTGATTATTGGGCGCATGTGCCTTTTAATATTCAGACAGCGGAGGATGAGCAAGCTCATTCCTCTAACCTCGATCATAAGCAAGCTCATTATTATGAACTGTCCGGTAAGCAGGAGATCGCTTCAGCTTACCAAGCATTAAAGCGCTTATTACCCGATGGTGAAGCCCTTATTTTTACCGATGCTCGCAATGGCACACATCGTATTGCCATTGTGGAAGACAATCGTTTAATTGCTTCACTCTTTTTAAGTCCACAATTTGATTTACCCAATCGCCGCTGGTTAAGCCAGGTATTTAATAGCCAACAACTGACCGATTTTCAACGTCGTGCTTTACTGGCAGGTCGAGAAGGCAACGCAGCCAGCGACCCAGGCACGATCATTTGCTCTTGCTTTCAAGTCGGTGATAAACAAATTAAATCCGCTGTCGAAGCCGGCATCAACAATATTGATGAGCTAGGCGCTAAGTTAAAATGCGGTACCAATTGCGGATCATGCGTACCTGAATTAAGAACATTAGTTGAACAATTTTCGCAGCAAGCCAAAGCTCTTACGATTGAACTTGCGACAGAACTTACTTCTGAAACATTAGCCTGAATTAAAAGATAGAGAGAAGATTAATATGAATGATTCACAGGTTATTTTAGTCGGTGCAGGCCCTGGTGATCCAGAGCTGCTGACACTTAAAGCATTAAAGGCGATTCAGAACGCAGATGCTATTCTCTATGACGCCCTCATCTCTGAAGAAATATTAGCGATGATTCCCGACAATTGTAAAACTTTCAATGTCGGAAAGCGCTGCGGCGCTCATAAAATGAAGCAGGAAGAAATTAACGAATTTTTATATCAAATGTCTTTACGCCACAAGAACGTCGTTCGCCTTAAAGGCGGAGATCCTTTTATCTTTGGCCGTGGTGGTGAAGAATTAGAATACTTGCAACAACGTAATGTAGAAACCACCGTCGTACCGGGTATTACTGCGGCTGCGGGTTGCGCCGCCAGTTGTAATATTCCGCTAACACATCGCGGCTATGGTAATTCTTTATTACTGCACAGCGGACACTCTAGCTTTGGTGAGTTTGATCCGTCGCATACGGATAAAGAAAATCAAACTCAAGTATTTTACATGGGGATGAATCAAGCTGCCACGATCAGTGCGCATTTGATCGACCAAGGCCATCATCCTGATACGGAAGTGGCTATTATTTGCCAAGGAACGCGTAAAAATCAAGCGTCCCAACTAGGAACGCTATCTACCTTACCTGCCATGGCGGAAGAGATGAAGCATCTCACTCCAGGCTTAATTATTCTTGGCAATGTCGTCGGCTTAGCCTCTGCTCAGCAGCAAAGATTGATCGCTGAACAAGAACAATTGAGTGCTTAATTCATTTAATTTTGTTTATTCATCGGCTCTGCCATCACCTTAGATACGGGTGTCGCCATTATGTGCGGCATCACACTTTGGCTTGCCTGTTGATTTTCCATCGCCCGCATTGCACTTTCCTCACAATCACAAACCGCCAATATCATATCTCGACGGAATGATAGCGCTGCCAATAACATGAAGCCATAACCATTCATTTCTAAGATTTCTTCATAAAAACGAAAGTATTCGACAACAATTATTTCCTTATCGAATAATGCTCCGCCAGCCAAAAACCCAACCGCGGCCATCAAGAATAACGCTGTTGGAGATAAAATAGCCTTCTTAACGATTTCAATATATTCATTCTTAAATTGAAACGCTTTATACAGCAAGGGAATCCAAACAGCGGCCATGATCATTTTAAATCCTTGGCCATCAACAAAAAATATTAACCAATCTATCTTTGATTGCTTAATGCTCATTTCACGCAATATAAAACTAAAACTTAAGGCGGCTGCTAGATAGGCTAAAAGACTCAAGCTAGGAGATGATAATTTAACCAGCTTCCAGTTTTTCACTCCGGCATTCAGCCAGAAGATCACACCGACTAATAATAAAATCAGTATTTGAACATGTTCCATTAACTGGTTTTCACCATAAAGGTAGGCTTGATCATACTGAATCACTTTAATACTAAAGGCACTGCTCAGCACCAGCATAAGAAAGAATACGAGATAGCGGGGCGTTATAGATAATTTCATCGGGTTACTCTCAATCATTTTGTGAGAGTATAAATTTTCGCCCTAAGACAGATTAGCTAGCAAAAATAGAACAGTATTGTCTGTATTCGTCGTATTTGTGTCAGATGCATTACTGACGGGGCATAGAAGGCAGACAAATGAACACATCAGGATATTTTATTGCGCTAAATCAATATTCAACAGTTTGTTTCATTTTTAAGACTAATTAACCTTCGCAATGTATGAACAAGTGAGTTTAAGGACAAACAGAATCATCATTACCACAAGGCGCTCCCGCCATAATCCACTGTAAAATAGTATTATAGCTTTCTAGCCCTAGTGTCGTTTCGAGATCAAACCGTATGCCACCCCCATGCTGATGCCGGGTCGGTTTCAGTAATAGCAATGAATCTATTGGCGACCCTAGATTCACTCTTGCTCGTACGTCAGTGTATATATTCATGTTACTGACATCATAGAATACCGGAATACCTTCAACCCCCGTGGTGGGGTTATGACAGCTCTGACAGCTGCGTGAATCGTACAACTGATTTTGTAATAACGGTTTTATATCATCAACAAAATTAATCTCGCTTTCAGGCTTAAGACTATTATCCACTTGGATCGTCATTTGGCTAAAGCTCTCACCGCGGCTGTTGGAAACGGTTAACCCGAGCTGATATTCCCCCTCTGTCGTGCCGACCAGACGCGTAATTTTTTCAGCGACATCTTCCAATTGGACATCGTGATCGTCAGGACCCGATATAATCGACCATTGGTAATCTTTAGCAAAAGAACTGCCACTACCCTGCAAGGTTAAAGGTAACGCAGAAACTCGCTCCGCATCTAAACGTGAAATCGGCAGCCCTGGAGGTTGTATTTCTCCTTTCTCATTCAATACGTCGATGTTCTGGGAAAAGCTCGGTAAAAAACTGGCTAATAATGCGGGGGCGGAATAAGGCGCTTGCCAAAATACCTCAGCATTACGTAATGATAATGGCATAATTCCACGGCGATAAACGTAGTCTGTGATTATTTCTGAATAGCTAATAAACTTTTCATAGCTAGAAAAATTAATCGCATTACCGAGCTTAACCTCTTGATCATTAATGATCACATCAGCGACGAGGCTATCATCGCCTGCTTGGTAACCGCGCAAGGAGTGACAACTGATGCAATGAGGCTCAACAACTTGAAGGTAGAGATTCTCAACGCCTTCAGGACGAAATGCTGTCTGCTGCCAACCACTCGGCACCGTACCGGTTTGATAGCTGGCTAAACTAAAATTTTCACTCCCGTAGCGTGCATTTGCAATACTTTGTGGAAATTCTCCGTCCCAAAAACCTTTTTGGCTTTGGTCTCTCTGACTCATCTCAGCATAGCTATCGCGCACCCATTGATTAATTGTTTTTATCCCTGTCTGCTGATCCGCTTCACTGAACTCCCCTGATCCCATAAATTCAAACGAATCCAGCTCCAGTTGGTTTAACTTGGCCGATTTAAGGCTTAGTTCATTGAAACTTCCGTCTTGATTTAATGGCAATAATTTCCCACCATGGCAGGCTAGACAGATAGAAGGCATGTGTTTGATCCCTCGACCGTCTAAATCAGCGGAGGTAATTCTAGACTGAATGTCTTGGTCATCATCTGCAGAGAATGTAAAAAACTTAAGAATTTTTTCTGAGCTTGGATCACTAGGGTCAATAGCACTAAATTCAATCGCATTCGATCCGAGGTGATAATCAAAATTCTGATCGGTTGCAGCCAACAAGTTTAACGGACCATAATTAGCCGGATTGCCTTTACCCACTGCTACGACAAAATTATTAACGTAAAAAGCTAAACTACCATCGTCATTACGTCTCGCATACATATCACGACCATAGCCAAGATCTTTGGTATCACGAAAAATAACATGCACATCGTGGCCTTGATCAAAACCATTCTTACTCTTCCAAGCGTCTAACGTAGTGCGTTCATTATCGGGATCAACAGCTCGGTAATATTGTTCGGCATAAGCAACCGAATTAATCAGGCTGTCGGCTATGTTGTATTGAATCGATAAATTTCCATCAGATTCTATCTGTTGATATCGATAGCCCGTTTTAACTATGTATAACTGACAAGCATGAGTGCATTGAACTTTTACCGATATGCTTTGATTGAATGTCAGATCCAGGTCATGACTATTGGCTGAATTAGTCTTCCAATCTAGGTCAGTTGTTTCGCTCCATGTTCCTGCAAAATCATCTTGCTCAGTTTGCTCGCTGCTACTACCAGTACTAGCATCACTGCTGGTCTCACTACTAGTAGGAATAATGACTGCAGAATATCCTGCATTTGAGGTCGCACCTTCTAATGCAATGTCAGGCAGAATAACAAGCTGATAAATACTTGACGAGAATTCTTGCTGAGGATTTATAAAAGACAGATAGCTATCGGCAACATCCTCTTCAAGCACAAACCCACGCGCCGGCATTTCACCTCGATTATCACAGGCGCTTAAAGAGGTTAAGACCAGAAAGAGCAATAGTATTATTACTCGACGCTTTAAATACATACTAAAACGCCTTTAAAAAATTAAGCTGTACAATACTTCGTTGATAATAGTTATCACCATCCGCTTGCACATCCGCATACAACCAAGAAAAATCGAGTGAGCTTGAATGATCAAAGCCATAATTAGCACCGAGAACAAAGGTTTGGGTCAGCGCATTCAAGCGATAACTTATCCAATTACCACAATAAGAATCATTAAAAACTTGGTCCCACTCAATGTCCTTCGATACTAATAATAAGGGATATACTGAAGTTGCGATTAAGCCATTACAGTACTGACTCTGTACAGTAGAAACCGTATCACCTTTAATATAGCTATAACTTGAATAAAGTGAAAAATTATCCGCCCAAGCATAATCTACATGCGCAAATACTCGATATTGAGTTAGATCAAAGACTCGACTTTCGCTATCTCTTACTTTGTACTCTGCGCCTACTGAGCCACTAATCATCGTGGTTAAACGCGCGCTAACCATCGCTTGCTGCGTGTAAAAGGTACTATTTCTTTGCTGTGCTTTACTATCCCATACTTTGATATCACTAAAAACTTGATACCAAGGGGAATTATAAGAAAAGCTATTTTGCCATCTATAAACAAGTCGCCCTGAAAATTCGTTGCGCCCAAGTTGATCGCTGAACTGATAAACTTGATGCCCTGCCTGGACCTCGAGAGAAAGACTTTTATTAAAACTAATGTCATAGTCCATAATAAATCGAGCATCAACATGTGCAAAACGATCGGCGATAATATCGACCGTATTTTCAGCGCGCGATACGTTATCATCATGACCTGCTGTTGCAGAGAGTAACGTTTGCGTTTCTATTTCAGCCCCTTGCGCTCTGTAACTAACACAGAGCAGTAATAAAAATATAAAGCCAATCGATACCGCACCTGCGCCTTGGTTTGAGCTGGGTTCAGTCAGATTTTGTTGTGGGTTTATTTCAAAAAAAGAATCCATAACAACCGCACCGGGGTCTGTTACCACACCATTAATACTGCCATCACTATCATTTATGCCGCCATCAGCAATCGATAATAACAAGCACTGGGTAAAAGGAACTAATCCAATGCGGTAGTGGTCACTGGCCGTATCCGGACAAATACCCTCCTGCTTAAAGGCCGTAGCAAGGTAGTCCCCTGCACGGGTATCAAATGCATACCAGCGATTACCGTCATACTTCCAATACTCAGCATTAATGGGAATAGCCGTAGCCAAAGGTATTACAATTTTCACTTGTGGTTGCAGTGCGCTAATGCCATGTATTTCAAAATCAAAAATCTCACCAATAATATTTTTTTCTTCTTCACTATCAATAAGGTTTAATTCACTGCCTGCTAAACCCACGCCTGCCTTGCCGTACTCTATTGCTATCTGGCCTACTTTTAATGTCAGCCCATTTTCTGTCACTAACAATTGATTAGCCGTTTCAAAAAGATCATTACTCAATAAATTCTTATGCATATATTGCACATCATTAATCGGGTCTAAATAATCCTGAATACCATCACCATCGGTATCGGCTAAGCCCTCTAAATCATCAGTAATCCCATCGTCATCACTATCTTCACTGGTCAGAATAGGCGCTTGCGCTTCAATTCGAAAAGCAAGGTTTTTAACATTTTGAAAGTCACCGTCAGTCACCGACAACTGTATGTTATAAAATCCTACAGAAAATTCACTGGCATCAAAGATATAATTAAAAACATCCTCTGATAAATTGAAGAATCCTGTCGAGGTTGTGGAGGTGGCCGTCCAAGTCATCGCTAACTCATCACCATTAATATCCTCAACATTTGCGGTAAGCGTAAAGTCACCTTGATCTTGATAAATGACTTGACTAAATAATGAATTTTGCGTCAGCTTTAATTCAACGGCAGGAGCGACATTAGTAATCATAAGATCGACTTGATAACTTAGGTCTTCGTCGAGATGTACTGAGTCATCGCTTTGCTGCAAATTAATAATAATACTTTTATTACTGGCTAAATTTTCATTGGCTAAAGTGTTAAATACTATTTCGCCCTGCTCACCGTCATTAATAATTATCTGCCCAGTCAATAAATTATGATCCTGATCGGTCGCCGTTCCCGATACATCAAAATCAATCACCACAGGATAATCAATCGCGGCTCCCGAGAGACTCAGAGGGATTGTCACCGCTTGATTTGGAATGACTTGTTGATAACCAGAGAATCGAACTAAAGGAAGAATGCTCACCTGTTGCTCTACTTGCGCCGTATTGCCTTGAGTATCTTGTGCTTGCCAAATAACAACATGCTTACCTGGGCGAAAAGGACCCATAGTATTGGCACTCAATTCTACCAAGCCATCCTTACTATCGACAGCACTCGCCAATAATTCAACAGACGTAAGATAGTCATTACTAATCTTTGTTAAGTCGCCATTGGTGGTAATTTCGGGTGGCACATTATCAAGCAGAATAGCTTGGCATTCGCTATTGGCGACACTGCTATCCCCTTGATTAAATAAGCCAAGACACTGCTGATATTCAGCCGCATTATTAAGACCATCACCGTCAGTATCGAGCAGGGCATCAGCAGCGTTAAAAGGATCCAAACTATTGGCTAACTCGATGTCATCAGGAATCGTATCGTTATCGTCATCACTATCACAAAGATCACCTAAGCCGTCTTGATCAAAATCGGCTTGATTAGCATTGGCGACCTGCACACAATTGTCATCATAATCAGCAATTAAATCGTCATCACTATCAAATAAAGAGACTTGAACTTGGAGGTTTAACACTGCACTACTGGCATTGTTTTCGCCGCCATCGGCCAAACTCACCTGGATATTATAAGTTCCCGAGTCTCCTTCACCGGTGGTCCAATCTAGCTGCCCTGTTGCACTTAATATCATTCCGTTAGGGCTACTGACTAAAGACCACAATAAATCACTGCCGTTATTATCATCATCAGGATCGCTATAAAAAGCACCTAAATTGAGCGATAAGGTCGCTAGTTCAGCAATCTGTTGAACACTGATCAATCTGAATATCGGCGCATCATTAATCGGCGTAACGGTAATGGAAAATGTTTCTAGCGCGGCAAGCGCTTCATTTTCTCCGTCATCCGTCACGGTAAGCTGAATATTATTCGCATCGCCCTGACCTTCTACAGGCGTCCAACTAATCACCCCTGTAGTCGATACGTCCATACCATCGGGTTTGTTGGCTAAAGCAAAGTGAATATCCGTGCCGTTATTGGCGTCATCAATATCCAATACCCCTACGCTGTATTGATATGCGATATCTTCAGTCGCAATGGTCGGGGCCGACGTGATAATGCTCGGTGAAGTATTCACATCAGTAACGGTTATCGTGAACGCTTGAGTCGCGGCAGCGGCACTATTTTCTCCACCATCGTTCACTGTTACTGTAATTAATCCGGAGCTCAAAATGCCATTAGCTGGGGTCCAAGTTAATAATCCTGACGTGCTGATATTCATATCCCCCGTCTTAGGTGATACGTCATAGCTCAGTTCAGCACCCGCATCGTCAGGATCAACTACAACCAACTGATAACGGTACAGTGAACTTTCTATCGCCGAGGTTGAGGGGGTGGAACTGATCGAAGGCGCATCATTGATCACATCCACGGCGATGGTGAAGGTTTCACTAGCCGCTACTGCGCCATCGGCACCGGTAAGATTCAATGCATAATCATGCGCCCGCACAGTCACTAAACCCGAACTAACGATACCTTCTAAAGCCGTCCAACTAATAAGCCCTGAGGTATCATTAATGCTCATACCAATCGGCTGATTCGCTAAACTATAACGAATGCTATCCCCTTCATCGTCAACCGCACTTACATCATATGTATACGGGATATCCTCAGTAGCATTAGCAGGATTAAATGGCGTGCTCTGAAAAACAGGCGCGGTATTACACGCAAGAGTCTCTTCCTCTTGCCAACCTCCGCTCGAGGTAAAAGAGGTATTACTGGCGGTGACTCGATAGTGATAGATAGCACCACAATTTAGCGAACTTAATTGTTGCGATATTGATGTCGTGCCGACGCCACCACCACTGCCATCGACATATTGAGTGGCGGAGCTGAAGCTTGGCGTCGCAGTTAACCCATATTCAATGACATAGGCCGTGGCATCGATACCACTATCATCGACATTGGCGTATACGGTAAATTGAGCTGAATCATTCGAGGTTTTGAAAACGTTTGTCTTGCCCGTGATAGAAGTTGAAGTGGTCGCCGTGGGGCTATCGACATCTACTGCGAGGTTTACTTTCCATGCGGCTAATAAAGCCTTCTCTACGCTACTAATTTGGCTGTTAGCACTCTCCGGCATGAAACCACCCGCATCAACCGCTAGCGATGTCCTTTCAATCATACGCTGCACGGCATCCGTCTTTATACCCGCATGGGTGGCGGTAGCATAGGCAGAGAAAGCGGTATAGCTCTCCGTAAAGTTTGGCCCAGTGCCGCCCTCATAATGACAGCCACTGCAGGCGGCGACTGAATTGGAAATTAAGAGTTTTAGCCTGATACCATTGCTGCCGCTATAGGTGGTGGCGGCTGATACGGAGAATGCCGTTGATAGTATTACCATAAACCCTAATATCAGGCACAGCGTTGTACCTACCCTGCGATTGGCAATCTTAAATTGAGACCTTGTTAAATAGACAGCCACCAGCCAGATACCTCAAAGCAATACCGTTCCATTAAGTGTATACCTTCCTCTAGGCCACATTCTTCATCCACCCCTTGTTTAAAGAACAATTTTGCATATCAACTGGATAAATAATCTAACCTAGGTCTAAAGTTTAAGTACGCTGCCCCCAGAATTTAAAGTCGGTACCCCTATGAATAATGTCATGAATAACTCCGCTCATAATAAAACGCGCCGCTTATTTCTTAATAGCGTCTATCACTCAGGCATCGCCATTGCCATTGCTCGCTTTGGCTTAATCAGCCCGATGGCCCAAGTCTTTGGTGACGTGCCGAAAGAACTAAAAAACGATGAATCAATTTTCGAACTGCAAGGCGAGGTTTTGGTTGATGGCCAGCAAGCCAATATGTCAACGCAGATCAAAGCTAATTCCCTAATCAAAACCGGCAGTAATAGTTTTATCATTTTCCGGGTGGGAAAGGACGCACATATTTTGCGTGAAAATAGTCACATGCAGTTAGAAGGGGCGAATGCATTGGAAGCGGGTCTGCATTTAATCACCGGAAAACTATTATCGGTTTTTGGTCAGCGTGAAGCGGGTAAGAAGCACAGTTTACGAACGTCTACCGCCACCATTGGGATTCGCGGTACTGGGGTCTACGCAGAATCATCACCCGATAAAAGCTATCTTTGTACTTGCTATGGCAGCACCCATATTCAATCAAGTATCGATCCTGAGCAATCCGAAATAGTAACGACGACACATCATGACTCGCCGCGTTTCATTTTGAAGGATCCCCAGCAAGGCCAACTCATCATTCCCGCTCCGGTGTTTAATCATACCGATGAAGAGCTGGCATTAATTGAAGCGATTGTAGGCCGTGACTCTCCCATATCAGCCATTCAAGGATACAAACGCCCCCGCAGAGGCTATTAATTCATGAACTTAATACAAGGGTTTGGTAAATCCTTAAAGTGGTTGTTAGGCAGTAGTTTAGTATTGATATTTTTTCTGCAAGGAACGGGCTTAATTAACCTGTCGCTATTAACCAGTTTAGAAGGGAATGCTGCTGATCTTCGCCTAAAATCAACGTTACAAGGCGGCATAGATCCGCGTATAGTCATTGTTGATATCGATGAAAAGAGCTTAGCAAAATATGGCCAATGGCCATGGAATAGACATTACCTCGCACAACTTATTGATACTCTATTTGATCATTATCACATTCGCGTAATGGGTTCAGATTTAGTCTTTGCAGAACCTGCAGGTATTGCGTTTGTACCTTTAGAAAAAGAATTTAAAGTTCGCGATGATGTTTCACCCGCGGCGAAAGAAGCGTTAGCATTTGAAGCCTTACAAGATGAAGCGTTAGCACAAGCACTCACGGACAGAGCCATAACCTTAGGTATATTTTTTAATCAAACCGTTGATTCAAAATTAAATATTTTACCCAACCCCATTACCCAGCTTGAAAATGAGACACACCAAGCACTCAGTTTACCTAAGCCCGTCGGTTATACCGCGAATCTTGAACGCTTTAATCAAGCCAGTCCGCGCAGTGGTTTTTTTGATAACCCCGTCGTCGACCTCGATGGTCGATTTCGTCGAGTGCCCTTATTTCAATCCTATCAAGGTCAACTTTTTCCTTCTTTAGCGCTGTCTGTTGCACAGCAAGCATTAGACAATCCCGAGCTTGATATCCAAATGGTCTCTCAAGGTGAGTATCTCGCGATCACTGGCATACAACTGGGTCATCGTATGATCGCTACGGATAAATCGGGTGCGGTTCACATTCCCTTCCGTGGCCCTGAAGGCAGTTTCCCCTATATTTCTGTTGCTGATATTCTCAATCATAAAGTTGAGTTAAAAGAGTTAAACGATAAAATAATATTACTCGGCACCTCGGCTCCTGGCCTACTTGATTTACGTTCCACTCCCGTTGATGAAAGTATGCCGGGGGTTGAAGTTCATGCCAATATTATCGCCGGTATTCTCGACCAAAACATACCACAGCAACCCGCCTATTTAATTGCCGTACAATCCCTAGGTTATTTACTACTCGGACTTATCTTATTAATTCTTCCGCATTTCTTATCCCCTCTTAATACCTTGATACTGTGCAGTGGTTTAATCATTGGCTCGCTGGCGACCAACATACTCCTCTGGCAGCAGGGATTAATGTTTCCCTTAGCAACACCTATTTTATTAATCATCAGTTTTTTTATTTTCCATATGTCTTGGGGATTTTTTGTTGAGAGTCGGCACAAGCGAGCAATTACCCGTTTGTTTGGCCAATACGTTCCTCCGCAGCTGGTCCTAGAAATGGCGAAGAACCCAGAACAAATTACCCTTGATGGCCAAAGTAAGGAACTCACCGTTTTATTTGCTGACGTGCGTAACTTCACTAATATTTCAGAAGCTATTTCTCCACAAGAACTAACTCACTTGATGAATCAAATTCTTACCCCTATGACCGAAGCCATTTATCGTAATATGGGAACCGTGGATAAATATATGGGTGATGCCATTATGGCTTTTTGGGGCGCTCCCGTTGAACAGGCAGATCATGCGACAAAAGCGGTATTAAGTGCGCTAGGGATGCAAAAGAAAATAAAGCGTTTAAGTAACCAACTACAAGCAAAAGGCTACCCTGAAATTGCCATTGGTATCGGCATCAATACCGGCATTATGAGTGTTGGTAATATGGGATCTCAATATCGTATGGCCTATAGTGTGATGGGCGATGCCGTTAATTTAGGCTCACGCTTAGAAGGGCTCAGTAAAGTGTATGGTGCCCGCATCATTGTCAGTGAAGCGTGCCAGCGACAAGCGCCCGATTTTTTATATCGAACCCTCGATAAAGTCCGAGTGAAAGGAAAAAAAGAACCGATACGTATATTAGAACCGATGGCTCGCTTACAACGCAGCTCTATTGACGATATTCGTAAAACCGCCTTGTTAAATGAAGCGATAGAGCGCTATTGTGATAAGCAATGGTCAATGGCACTAGCACTGCTCGATAAGATTGACCAATATGATGATGACGATTATATAAAAATTACTTTTTTATATCGCCAACGCATTAATGATTTTCAAAGTAATCCTCCTGCTGAAGACTGGGATTGTGTTTTTAATTTTACTGAAAAATAAATAGCAGAAAAAAAACACAAGAAAGAATAAACAAATAAAGCAACAATAAATAATCTAAAATTTGAGGCAGCAATGGAAGCACAAACAATTTTGAACTATTGGTTTGGCGAAGACGATTCTGTTAATGATCACTCTCGCCAGCCCCGCAGTGCCCAGCAAATAGCTCAGCAACAAAGTAAGCTTTGGTGGAGTAAAAATGAAAGCATCGACAATGACATTCGACAACGATTCGAGCCCACATTAAAGGCGCTATTAACCGGACACTATAGTTCTTGGTTCGGTACGCCCCAAGGGCGCTTAGCCGCCATTATTGTACTCGATCAATTCAGCCGTAATATGTACCGAGAAAATGCCCAAGCGTTTAGCCAAGATAGCCTTGCCTTACATTGGACCTTAGAAGGCATTCGCCAAGGTGATGATAAAAAACTAACGCCATTGCAACGTGTTTTTTTCTATCTGCCGCTGGAACATTGTGAGCAGTTGAATATGCAAAACTTAGCCATCGAAAAATTCAGTCAGTTAATGGCCGATGCGCCTGCTAGCTTTACCGACCTTGCCACAGGGTTTGTTGATTATGCCCACCAGCACCAAGAAGTCATCGCCCGCTTTGCACGCTTTCCGCATAGAAATGCTTTACTGAATAGGATCTCAACAGAGCCAGAAAAAGAATACTTGGCCCAACCCGGTGCTGGCTTTTAGTAATGGCGCTTTACTATATTCCTTTATTGGAATATAGTAATTTACATAGTACTTTAAATCGTTATCCTAACAACATTCGAGAGCCCTACTATGTTAGCCAATATTCTACCGCTAATCATTACCGCTATGGTCTTGAGCCTAACCTCGCTCAATGCGGCCTCTCAGCCTGAAACATTAGTCACCCAACTTGAATCACGACCAAGCTACATCACTCTTGAGGCAAAACTTGAGGCGATTAAGCAAAGTACTGTCTCTGCCCAGACCGCAGGCATCGTCGAGAGTGTTCACTTCGATATCAATGATAAGGTCGAAGCTGGGCAAGTCTTGATTCTGATCAATAGCAGCCAGCAACAAGCCTCATTAAGCCAAGCCAAAGCAGCCCTAGCTCAGGCTCACGCATTGAACAAAGATGCACAAGTGGTATTGCAGCGTCATCGTTCTTTATTGGCTCAAAAAACACTGTCTCAAGGCGAATTTGATAGCAGCTTAGCCCGAGCAAACAGCTCTCATGCCGCCGTGCTCTCCGCCAAAGCCCAAGTCACACAGGCACAAGAACAAGTATCTTATACACGTATTACCGCTCCCTACTCCGGCATTGTTCGCCAGCGTTTTGTGCACATCGGTGAACTCGTCAACCCGGGCCAAGCGGTTATGACGGGTTTTGCTATGCAGCCATTACGCGCGGTCGTGGATATCCCACAGCATCTGGCAGCGAATCTTTCACAACACGACAAAGCGCAGACTACCGAGCAAGCAGAAACCATTAACATCTTAGCTAATGGTCAACGCTACCAAGGCCACCAACTGACCCTATTCCCTTATGCTGATAGTCGTTACAGCAGCATTCGTGCGCGTATTAATCTTGACGTTGGTGATGACTTCAAAGGCAATACCAAAGGTCTAATTCCCGGTACCTGGGTGCAGGTACAAATACCCAGCGGCATACAGCAAGGCCTTTATTTACCGGCATCAGCCATCCTTCAGCAAGGAGAAGTTGCGACCATCTACATTAGGAAAAACAATGAATTTAAATTACGCCATGTTCGCCTAGGCCAAATCCAAGCTGATACTCAGGTCCGTATCATGTCAGGGCTAGAAGCGGGAGAGCAGGTAGCCATTGATGCCATAGCCGCCGCTAAAACCAATACAGCAGTTAACACCGCGGTAACAACGGAGGCGCAATAATGAACCACGATCACGATACGCCGTTAGGCATCTCTGGACGCCTCGCCGCTAGCTTTCAAAACTCTGCGCTGACGCCACTACTGGCGATTGTTGCTCTGTTATTGGGTTTCTTTGCCATTGCTGTGACCCCCAAAGAAGAAGAACCACAAATCGATGTCACCTTCGCCAATATATTCATCAGCTACCCTGGCGCTAGCGCCAAAGAAGTCGAACAATTAATCGCGATTCCTGCTCAGCAAGTATTAGCTGAATTATCCGGCGTGGATGATATATTTTCTATTAGTCGTCCCGGCCAAGCTATTCTCACTGTGGCGTTTGAAGTCGGTATTCCACGCGAACAAGCCATTGTGAAGCTATACAACCAGGTTGAATCGCATCGCGACTGGCTCCCACAAGGGCTCAACATTCCTAAGCCCATCGTCAAACCGATGGGCATTGACGATGTGCCCATTATGGCTCTAACGCTATCGGCCAAAGCGGGCCTGTTTGCTTTCAGCCGTGAAGACCTCACTCGCCTTGCGCATAGCCTAGAAACTGAGCTAAAAACCATTGCCGGCACCCGTGATGTCTATACCTTAGGCGAGCATCGGTCAGTCCTTACCATCACCCTTGATAGCAGCCGAATGAATGGCCATGGCATTACCTTTGCGGATATTAGTCAGCGTTTAAAAAGTGCGAATATCGGAGGCCAGCTAAGTCCCATCATTGAGAATAATCAGGTTATTAAGCTACGTGCGGGGGCTTTTCTTAATTCCATCGACGACGTAAAAAATCTGGTCATTGCTCGCACCTCCTCAACCACTCAACAAGAAAGCAATCAACAAGGATTAGTTTATCTAGCCGATATCGCGACCATCGAACTGCAAGCTGACAGTCCCAGTAATTATGTTGTGATAAAGACCCCTGCAAACCCGAAAGGCCAAGCGGCGGTTACCTTGGTCATCGCCAAACAGCCTGGCACCAATGCGGTTGATATTACCAACGCCGTTAGTGAGCACTTAATCACCCTACAAAATAGGCTGATACCAGAGTCCGTATTAGTCACCGAAACTCGCAACTACGGTATCACCGCGGAAAACAAATCCAACAAACTAATTGGCAAGTTGCTCTTTGCCACCCTAGCGGTGGTGTTATTGGTATTGGCCACCATGAGCTGGCGCGAAGCCATCATCGTCGGCAGCGCCATCTTCATTACCCTTGCCCTCACGTTATTCGCATCCTGGGTCTGGGGCTTCACCTTGAATCGCGTATCTTTATTTGCCCTAATTTTCTCGATTGGCATCCTCGTCGATGATGCCATCGTGGTGGTTGAAAACATTCACCGCCACATGCAGTTAGAGAAAAATAAACCAGTAACAGAAAGCAGTCAGGGCGGTTTATTGGGCTTAATTCCAAAAGCTGTTGAGGAAGTGGGTAGCCCCACTATTTTAGCCACCTTCACCGTTATCGCTGCACTCATGCCGATGGCTTTTGTGAGCGGACTAATGGGGCCTTACATGAGCCCTATTCCGATCAACGCTTCGACAGGCATGCTGATCTCATTGCTCGTTGCCTTCATTATCACGCCTTGGCTCGCTTATAAACTGCTTCGTCATAGCCATAATAAGGGTAGTCATAGCCATGCAGCTGCTGAAGAGCATGCTGGTGAAAGTGACAATAAGGTAACCGAGAGTAAGCCCTATATGTTTTTTCAATACCTGATGTCACCCTTTATTATCAGCGCTCAAGCCCGCCGCAATCGCTGGGCTTTAATGATCGCTACGATGACATTGATCTTATTGGCAGTCTCTTTGCCAGTGATGAAACTCGTCGTCTTGAAAATGCTGCCGTTTGATAATAAATCAGAGCTGCAGATTATTGTTGATATGCCTGAAGGCACGACATTAGAACAAACCTTGAGAGTACTCGATGATTTATCAGACTACGCCATCAAGATTGAAGAAGTTAAAGATATTGAGATTTATGCCGGTAATAGTGCGCCGATTAACTTCAATGGCCTCGTTCGACAATACTATTTGCGCCAAGCGCCTCATCAAGGCGACTTGCAGATCAATCTGGTGGCTAAATCTCAGCGTGATCGTCAAAGCCACGACATTGCTCTGGCTCTGCGAGTACCTTTGCAAGAAATTGGTCAGCGCTTTAATGCCAATGTGAAAATTGTTGAAGTGCCTCCGGGGCCTCCGGTTATGGCATCGATAAGCGCTGAAGTTTATGGTTTAAGTTATCCACAACAACTGCAAGCCAGCACTGAGATACAAGCCATATTCCAACAAACCGATGATATTGTCGATATCGATAGCTGGCTCGATGCGCCTCAGCAACAATGGAACCTAGTTATTCAGCGCAACCGAGCCATGATGCTAGGGCTTTCGGAGCAAGCCATTACGCAGGCGATTACCGCCGCCACTTCCGGCTGGGATATCAGCTATTTGCACAGCGAGCAGCAAAAATATGCCCTGCCGATACGCTTACGCCTAGGTCAGCAAAGTCGCGATCAACTTGCACAGCTATTAGTGCTGAAGATACGCAATCAAACAGGCGCAATGATTGCCTTAGGCGAAGTGGTTAAGCTCGAAAAAGAATCGATAGAACAGACCATTTATCACAAAAATCAACGTCCAGTGATGTTTGTCACCGCCGATATGGCAGGGGCGTTAGACAGCCC
This sequence comes from Oleispira sp., assembly GCA_036960605.1. Lineage (GTDB taxonomy): Bacteria > Pseudomonadota > Gammaproteobacteria > Pseudomonadales > Oceanobacteraceae > Oleispira. The sequence goes on from JBALXI010000003.1 coordinate 92,265, forward strand.
ACTCTATGGTTTATTTGATATTTCGGGCCGTATTCAAGAGCAGCGGCCTAACTGGCAACAAAAATACATCGCCCAGCCAAGTACACCGGGTTCTGCGCAAGATATCGAGATCAAATGGGATGGCGAATGGCAGATCACCTATGAAACATTCCGTGACATGGGCATCGCCTACGGTATTGGCATGATATTGATCTACTTACTCGTCGTTGCCCAATTCCGCTCCTACCTTATCCCTTTAGTCGTGATGGCCCCTATTCCACTTACCCTTATCGGCGTAATGCCAGGTCACGCATTATTGGGGGCGCAATTTACCGCGACCTCGATGATCGGCATGATCGCACTGGCGGGAATCATTGTGCGGAACTCCATATTGCTGGTCGATTTCATCAACCAGCAATTGGCAAAAGGCATCGCATTAGAGCAAGCTGTTATTCAATCGGCGGCGGTACGGGCGAAGCCCATTATATTAACCGGAGTCGCCGCTATGACGGGGGCCTTCTTTATCTTAGATGACCCCATATTCAATGGTTTAGCCATCTCTTTGATCTTCGGCATTCTAGTCTCCACCTTGATGACGCTCGTGCTCATTCCTCTGCTATTTTTTGTATTAAAGAAAGGCAGGTAAACCCTTGGAATATTTAGCCCTGCCGTAGAAAAAACTAACTACACTAGATATAGTAGATAATTTCAATTCACACGATGGGCTACGTTATCTTTAATAAAAAGAACATCCCTATTGCTTGGCGTATCGCCAGTAGTATTGTCTTTGCCTCCATTGCGATTAGCTGCGTCGCAAACATGGTGCTTATCTATACCAATTACAAAGAAGAAGAAAAACAGTTCCACGCTCGAGTGGTCGAGATTCAATCAAGTCACATGACGTCATTGGCCAATGCACTCTGGCATTTTGATAGTAAGCAAATTGCTGTCCAAGGTGAAGGCATTAGCAACTTGTACTATATCGGCTACGTACGCATCTCAAGTGACGATAATACCTTGTATGAGACTGGTGAGGTTTCGGATTCGCCAGAAAATGATCACTTTTTAATTCCTATCGAACATACCGGCCGCGTGATCGGTGAATTAGAAATTGGCTTTGCTCGCGATAGAATTCTTGAGAACATCATTCAGTCCGCAAGAGAAATCATCTTCATGCAAGTACTAGCAGGGCTGCTGCTAGCCATACTGCTACTTTGGCGTGTTCATCACATAATTACCCGCCACCTAATCGATTTAAACAGACAATTAGGCGAAAAAAGCGCACCGAATACCCATCAATTTTTGACCCTCGATCGTAATCAATACGATGATGAGTTATCAGCCTTGGTGAATTCTTTCAATCAGCTCACCAACGAACTCAATGGAGAGCTAAAAAGTAAAGAAGAAGCCCAGCAGGCCTTAGCGGAAACTAATAACCAACTTGAGCAAAGGGTAGAGGAACGCACGGAGAATCTTCAGGATGCCATTGACGAGCTACACAATACGTTAGAAAACTTACGTAATACTCAAAGCCAGTTAATCGAATCCGAAAAACTCTCCTCTCTGGGGGGGATGGTGGCGGGAGTGGCTCATGAGATTAATACCCCTATCGGCTTATGTATCACTACCCATTCTTTTATTAAAGATTTATTCAAAGAAATGAAGCAGCGCTTTGATGATGGCTCGATCTCCAAAAGTAACTTCACTGAATTCATGCTAAACATGGAAGAAAGTGTTGATATATTGAGTAAAAATCTCGAGCGCGCAGCCAAGTTAGTCAAAAGTTTCAAACACGTTTCTGAAGACCAAGCCGGAGAAGCCGCACGTAAATTCAATCTAGATGAATATCTACAAGAAATTCTATCGACCTTGCACCCCAAGTTAAAAATGACCAATCATTTAGTCAACATTCGCTGTGCTGACGATATCGAAATTCAAGGTTATCCTGGCGCCCTTAGCCAGGTGATCACTAACTTAGTGATGAACAGCCTATTACATGGTTTTGAAAATATCGATAAAGGCACGATTACCATCGAAGTAGAGCGCCATAACGATCAAATTGAAATTCTATATGCCGACGACGGCCAAGGATTAACCAAAGAAGCTCAACTGAAAATATTTGAGCCCTTCTTCACGACTAAGCGGGGTTATGGCGGCACAGGACTTGGAATGCACTTAGTCTACAACCTGGTCAACCAAGCATTGCAAGGCACCATTCAGCTACAACAGGCCTCTCAGGGCTGTGCTTTCACCATCACCATCCCAACCCAGATTAAACTTCAGGCTCCCAGCGAACCTTTGGCATAATAAAAAGATACAAAAAAGCCCTTTGCTATCACTAGCAAAAGGCTTTTTTATTAGGCTTCAACTTACCTTAATATGAGCAAACTCAAATTAAGCTAACTTATCAACCGCAACACGATACTTAGGATCTTCCAGAACATTCACATCACACAGATCACCGGCCTTCTTCAATAGCTGGCGACATTCTGAACTCAAGTGACGTAAATGCAGCTCTTTACCTTCGGTAATATAACGTTCGGCTAAAGAATCAATCGCTTCAATCGCTGAGTGATCAGCAACACGACTGTTTTTAAAGTCGATAATAACTTTGCTTGGATCGTCTTTAGGATTGAATAAGTCTTTAAAGTTAGCCGCAGAACCAAAGAACAAAGGACCGTGAATCTCGTAAACTTTAGCACCTTCTTCATCGATCTTATCCGTCGCAAAAATGTGCTTAGCGTGTTCCCAAGCAAAGTTCAACGCCGCTACAATAACACCGACAACCACCGCAACCGCTAAATCAGTCACTACCGTCACACCCGATACCAATACAATAATGAAGGCATCACGCTTAGGAATAGAACGCATCATACGGAAGCTAGACCATTCGAACGTACCGATAACGACCATGAACATCACACCGGTTAAGGCGGCAATTGGAATTTGTTCGATTAATGGCGAAGCAAACAAGATAAAGCTCAATAGGAATAACGCAGCAGCAATACCGGATAAACGACCACGGCCACCGGAGTTGACGTTAATCATCGACTGACCAATCATCGCACAACCCCCCATACCACCGAAGAAACCCGTGGCAACGTTAGCAGTACCTTGAGCAACACATTCTTTATTACCTTGGCCACGAGTATCGGTCATTTCATCGATAACAGTGATCGTTAACAAGGATTCAATCAAACCAATAGAGGCAAGGATAACGGCAAAAGGTAGAATGAATAATAAAGTATCAAGCGTCAGCGGTACGTTTGGCGCCGCAAATTCAGGTAAACCACCGGCAATACTGGCTAGATCGCCAACGGTCTTAGTATTTAGATCTAGACCAATTACGATCAAGCTAACCACTAAAATACCGGCTAGCGCAGAAGGAATCGCTTTCGTTACTTTCGGTAAGAAATGCGTAATAAACATGGTAGCAGCAATCATGCTGATCATGATGTACAGCTCGTTACCGGCTAACCAAGAACCTTCAGTCCAACCCCACTTACCACCGGGAGTGCTTTCTTGCAGCTGCGGAATTTGAGCTAAGAAGATCACGATGGCCAAGCCATTTACGAAGCCCAACATCACTGGATACGGTACGATACGGATGAACTTACCCAATTTCAGGAAGCCAGCAGCAATTTGAATAATACCCATCAGGACGACGGTGGCGAACAAATATTGTGGTCCCATACCGGCACCAAAATCACGTTCAGCTTGCGCCACTAAGGCAACCATAACAACGGCTAAGGCACCGGTAGCACCCGAGATCATGCCAGGACGACCACCCATAATGGCGGTAATTAGACCCACCATAAAAGCAGCATATAGACCCGTTAATGGGTGCACGCCTGCGACAAACGCAAACGCAACAGCTTCAGGAACCAAGGCTAGCGCCACAGTTAAGCCGGATAAAGTATCGTTCTTCACATTAGGTGAGAACGTTTTGATGAATTCTTGGAACATGCGCTTCCAAACCCCTAAATTTTTGAAGCGCGGATAATAACAGAATGGCGACGGACTTTCAGAACTGATTTTTTTTCATACAGCTCTCGTAAATCAGTAAAGCTATCGTTCAGACTATCCCTGCGACCAAGGGCTATTCTTAACCTGGAAACGTGTTTTGATGTACAGGTCTTCAACCTTAGTGCGGGCCCACGGGGTTTTACGCAAAAATTTCAGGCTGGATTTTATACTCGGATTTTCTTTAAAGCACAGAATATTGATCTGGCTTGCCAGCTTAGGGTAGCCATAAAAATCAACCAGTTTGGTCACGATGGTTTCTAAGGTAAGGCCATGTAATGGGTTATTCGCTTGAGTCATAATCATTTCCACTAAATTTTATGCAGTTTAACAGCCACTAAGTCGCTACAATAGGCTTTCTTACATTATTAACCTTGTTTTCCATGCTTATTATACGCTTTCTCTCTCTCGCCTTATTCTTCTTCAGTCTTGAAACCCACGCCATTGCCTCCAGCCGTTTAGGCAAGGATGAGCCGATTCCACAATCCATCATTGGGGTTTCGACGTATTTAGGCATGATGTCTAATGACGTCGATGAGCAAGGATTCTATGCTGGGGCCAGCTTATATATGTATTTTTTGAACTGGGCTTTAGAAGCACGCTCATTTCCCGCGGATACGTTTCAGCGAGATAATATGCTGCAGCCTTATATGGGAATAGGATTAGGCCGTTTTTTGCAAATCCAACGCGGCATTGATTTCACCTCAACTACACGCATTCGTCTGGTCTCTGAAATTGCCTTTGATGAATTTGTCGATAAACGCAACCATTGGATTTTACAAGGATTTGTTGAGCAGGTTCATACATCGGGTGATAATAAGCGCAGTTATGGACTAGCTCTGGGCTATACCTTTTAAATAAGAGTTTTATGAATACTAAATCAACCGATCCATTACGCTACATTGCTGGTTATGCACCTGAGATCAAAGCTCAAGTGCAAGCCATGATTGATAACGACTCATTAGCAAAATACTTAGCCAAAAAGTACCCCGAGCAACATAGCATTGGCAGCGATAAAGCCTTGCGTGACTATGTGATGGAGTTAAAAAATCAGTATATGAAAAAGTCCTCGCCTCTGAGCAAGGTCACTTTTGATAACAAAATCCATGCGGCACATAATGCTCTAGGACTGCACTCGTACGTTTCTCGTGTGCAAGGTGGCAAGATAAAGAGTAATAATGAAATTCGTATTGGTGCGGTGTTCAAGAAAGCCCCGGCGGCATTCCTGCAAATGATCGTTGTCCATGAACTGGCTCACTTAAAAGAGAAAGATCATGACAAGGCGTTTTACCAACTTTGTCAGCACATGCTACCGGATTATCATCAATTTGAATTCGATATGCGCGTCTACTTGGTACAACAAGAGCTTATCGGACGTGACAGTTAACTCATAATATAAAATTCGACCTAATTTATTTCATTGCACACTCTTATCCTATACTGAATACATAAACCTATAGGAGCACTGTTATGATTCGATTTATTCTGTTGATTCTCACCATTATGGGTTCATCCGCTCTGTATGCTGAAAAAATAACAGCCGTAGGTGACCCTTGGCCTCCCTTTCTCGATCCTAGTCAAGCTAGCAAAGGTATCATTGCCGAAATTGCTACCGCGGCCTATGCAACTCAGGGTTATGAACTGGAGACAACCTTTGTGCCATGGGCAAGAGCTGTCGCAGGGGTGAAAAATGCTACTTTCGATTTATTATTAGGGACTTGGTTAACAGAAGAGAGAACTAAATTTTTAATGTTCAGCGAACCCTATCTTAATAATTCGATTAAGTTCATTAAGAAGAAAGGCAGTACCTTTGACTATTCAGGCCTAGAAAGTCTAACTGGGAAATCCGTCGGTATTGTTAGAGGTTATGGCTACGGAGATGATTTTATAAATGCCAAACACTTTAAACGCCCTGAAGCTAAAAATCTTATCAGCAACATACGTAAGCTTGTTGCGGGACGAATTGATTTAACCTTAGAAGATGAAATTGTAGCAAAAACGATCATGGCCAAAGAACAGCCGGATTTACTCGATAAAATTGAATTTTCAAACACAGACTATTCAACCAATGCTCTTTACGTCACCAGCGGCTTAGCGAATGCCAAGCATAAAGAACTCATTAAAGCCTTCAATAAAGGCCTTACTGAAATTAGAAATAATGGTGTCTACGATAAAATTTTAAACTCTCTTAATAAATAACATTAATAACAGCATTACAAATTTGATCAAAAAATTTTATTTTTCTAATGCTGTTATTAGCCCTCGCCTAGTTCAACTTTTCAACACCCTTCTTTACTAAAAAGTCACCCAAGATCAAATAACAAGCGGGTAAAATCAACAAGCAAACAAACGTTGTAAATAAAATACCAAAACCTAAAGAGACCGCCATCGGCGTGATAAATTGTGCTTGGCGCGAGGTTTCAAATACCATCGGCGCTAAGCCACCAAAGGTCGTCAGCGTCGTTAATAAAATCGGCCGAAAGCGGCGTACACCGGCTTCAACAATCGCGTCCAAATTAGAAAGACCTTCCGCTACTTTCTTATTGGCATAATCTACCAGAATCAAACTGTCGTTAACCACTACCCCCGCCAACGCCACGATCCCCATAATGCTCATGATCGACAAATCTTCGCCCAATATTAAATGACCTAAAATTGCCCCGACCGCCCCAAAAGGAATAATGGCCATCACTAAAATCGGCTGGCTATAACTTTTAAAGGGGATTGCCAATAAACTATAAATTAGCAATAACGAAAAAGCACCGTAAACCATTAAGCTATTTAAGGTGTCTTTTGTATCGGCTTGGCGGCCACGGAAACCTATTTCAATATCAGGATATTTTTCCTGCAGCTGAGGAAATATATCTTCCCTTAAGACCGACATAACCCCAGGCACCATTTTCCTAGGCTCAACCTCTGCGGTAATCGTTATGATTCTATTACCATCACGGCGACGTATCTGAGAAGGTGATATCTGCTTATTCAAATAGGCAATATCTGCCAATGGAACATAACCGCCCGCGGGAGTTTTAATCAATAACGTCTTAATATCTGCAGCGTGCATACGCTCATTGAGAGGTAAGCGCACGAGTGCCGTTACTTCATTACTATCGCGTTGTTGGCGTAATGCGCGCGCGCCATATAAAGCATTACGCACCTGAGTTGAAACACTGCTCGCATCCAATCCTAAACTGCGACCGGCTGAATTTAATTCGATCTCCCATTGCGGCTTACCGTTGGTATAACTGCTGGCAAGATCAACGACACCGGTTAACGTTGCCATTTCAGCAATGAGTTCCTCACTGAGCGCTAACGAATCTGAATTATTTGACCCCCTTAATTCAAGCGTCAAACCAGCGCCTCCCGAAGGGCCACCGCCACGTTCAGCATCAAAGGTTAAACTGCGAATCCCAGGAATTTCGCCAATCGCTTCACGCCATAAGCCAACAACATCATTGGCATTGATTGGCCGTACTTCGGTAGGTACTAAACGTGCTTCGATTTCAATACTTGAATCCGTGATATCACCTTCAATACTCAATACCAAAGGTGTTCCTTGCGCTTCAATTGGATCAGTTACTTGACGTAAAGTTTGTTCCAAATACTGTCGTACTTTTTTAGCTTCACTAAAAGGAGCATTCGCCGCCAGCTCAACTTTAGCCACAACATACTCCCCCTCTAAACGGGGAAACATGCTGAATCCCATGCGCCCACTCATAGGATAAGATAAAACAACAATGGCAATCGCTAGAGAGACCGCAATTACTAAACTCGGTGTCTGTAAACATTTATGTAAAACAGGCTTATACGTTAGATGAATAAAATCGTGCAGTTTTTTATCGGCCGGTTTTTGAATAGAATTCATGAATCGCCCAAAGCGTCCTGGGGTATTCTTTTCTAATGCGGCTAAATGCGTTGGCAGAATAAATAAGGCTTCGATCCACGAAATTATAAAGCAACAGATAACAACAATAGGAATGGCTAAAAATAGTTTACCCATCATGCCGGGTAATGCGAGTAAAGGAAGAAATGCAACCACATTGGTTAAAATTGCAAAAGCTAACGGTACCGAAACTTCTCTTGCGCCTATGATCGCCGCATTTAAAAACGGAATACCTTTTTGCATATGCTCATAGATATTTTCTCCCGCAATAATCGCATCATCGACGACAATCCCCAGTGCAATAATAAATGCAAACATCGATATCATGTTGATTGATACATCAAACAAAGGAAGCAATAACAACGAACCCAAGAATGCGGTTGGAATGCCCATGGTCACCCAAAAGGCTAAACGGTATTCTAAGAATATACTTAATAAGAGCAACACAAGAATTAAGCCGATGGTCGCATTTTTTAATAATAATCCGACTCGCTGTTGATAAGTCTCGCCATCATCATCGGTAACAATAATTTCAATGCCGAGTGGCAACTGATCACGAATAACATCCAGCTTTTCATACATAGCCTCAACCACCGTCGTCGGTGTTTGATCTTCTGCCCGATAAATTTTCAATCCAATCGCAACCTTGCCATTATAGGTTACCGAGCGATTAGAATCAGAAAAGCCCTCTTTAATCGTCGCCACATCCGCTAGCTGCAATAGAATACCCGAAGCGTCATGGCGTAATACGATGTCCCTAAACTGTGGTGCCCAATAGCGTCGATCATTTAAGGTCACTAAAATTTCGCCGCCTTCGGTACGAACACTCCCCGCTGATTGCTCGATGGCATTTTTGCTAATAGTATTTGCCACCTCAGCCAAACTAAGATTATAACGTTGAAGATTCGCCTGACTGATTTCTATATGAATTTCTTCACTGGGAGTGCCTTTCAACTCAATTTTCGAAATTTCATCTGCGGTTAATAATTGTTCCTTTATTTGTTCAGCTAAGCGCTTCAGCTCTAACAAAGAAACATCGCCATAGACAGCCAGCGTCGCCACATCAATCGAGCGACTGGCTAACCGAATAACCGGTTTCTCCGTTTCGACTGGGAACGTCGTTATACGGCTTACAGCCTGCTCGATATCTTGATAGGCTTTTTGTCGATCAACACCATTACTTAGCTCAAATACCACTCTCGCACTACTGGAATTAGCGATAGAGGTTACATCTTTAATACCATCAAGAGAGGCCACTTCATTTTCAATGGGCAAAATAATACTCTGCTCCATTTCCGCCGGAGTTGCGCCTGCGTAAGCGACATCGACGATGACCGTATCGGCTTCGTAACTTGGGATAAATTCCTTTTTAATGGTCAATGACATAATAAAGCCACCAATAATTAAAAACGCCATAAACAAATTAGGGGCAATACCATGGCGCGCCATCCAAGCGACAGGGCCACGATGTAAGCTGGGTTCTCGTTTCATTATTGTACCTGCTCGCGATCAGCTGAAATACGAACAGCAGTGCCTTCTGTCACCACACCTAAACTGCTATTTAGTAAACTATCGCCTTGCATAAAGCCATCCTCTATCCAGGATTTCTCTCGGCTTTGATACAAGACATTAGGCCTGCGCTTGAACAATTTATTATCATTCACTACCCATATACTGCCATCATCTTTGATGTATTTATTATCTATCACATAAGCATTAGGAATCGTTTTGGCGAATAAGAGGCAATCAATGTAGCTGCCAATTAACAGAGTACTATTGCCAGCGTTACTATCGGTACTGGTCTCTAAAGGTTTTTTGATTGAGATCAGTACTTTCGCTTGTCGATCGATAGCATCAACTTCAATTAAGGTATGAAGAATTTCAGCTTCGCGTTGAAATGTTCCAGAGCTTATTTTAACCGGTTTAGTCATATCTAAAATGGCCAAAAATTGTTGCGGTACTTTTACCTGTAACCAAAACTCATCGGTGGCGACCAAATCAAATAAGATACTATTAGTATTCACTTGGCTGCCGCGATGAATACTCCGAGTGATAATCTGTCCATTAAAAGGCATGCGAATATTCGTTCGATCAAGCTGCAACTGTGCCAAGGCTAAGTTCGCTTGTGCCGTTTTTAAGCCCGCTTTTGCCGCGGCGATTTGAGGTTTTCTTAATACTAGGTCGTTATTTTTTAATACCGAACCCAATTGACTTTTAGCCAGTTCATACTCTTCTTTGGCTAATTGAGCTTGGCCCTTTTCTAAATCTAAAGTCGCTTGGGCTTGGATTACGGCAGCTTGCTGTTGCTGTACTTGCAACACATAATCTTGCTTTTCAATATTGGCTAGTCTGTGGTTTTTTGCCAAGGTTGCCCCGGGGATGGCCTCTTCTTCAACCTGAGAAATTCTTCCCGCTACCTGAGCACTTAGTTGCACACGTTGAGCGGCAGCGACTTCTCCACCACCAAGCCATTCAGGGCGTAATGTCATGCGTTTAAGTTCAGTGACTTCAACCAAGCGGACTTGTTTTTTTTCTTCTCCGCGCTGCGGCTTTGGTGCTGTCATATAAATCATCGCCGCTATAATTGCACCGATTAACAAAATACCGATTATCAGAGCGCTCTTACCCAGGGGGCTATTAGCACGGTTACTATCATCTAAACCGTTACTGTCAACATCACGACTATTACTCATGCTCATCACTCCCATCAACGGTGATTTCATCTTCACTAAATCGACCATGACTCAATGACGTTAATAATTGAATTCGATATTGCAGCTGTTGATATTCAGCCGCCAATACCTGACGTTCAAGTTTTAATACATCTTGCTTATTATTCAACAAGGACAAAAAATCCCCAGCACCATTTTGATAACGCTGACTTAGGTATTGCTGCGTTTTATGCGCTAGCTGTAATTGCATGGCTAAACTAGCAGACAAAGAAAATTGCTGAGATTCATTGATTAATGCTTGTTCTATCTCTTGCATAGCGAGCAATAAAACTTGCTGATAATTGGCAATCGTTTCTTCGACAACGGCTTCGTTACGACGCACCTCAGCACGTAAGTTATCACCATCGATAAGAGGGACCGCTAAACCGGCAATTAAATTAGCCATCCAGTTATTCAATACATCACTTGGTTTATCAGCAGCACTGGAATACGAAGCCGATAACGTAAATCTCGGATAGCGGTTTGATTCAGCAACATTCAGCCCTGCTTGAGCCGCCATAATTTGCGCATAAGCTTGTTTTACATCAGGACGTTGTTGCAATGCCTCACTGCTTACCTGCGATATCGCCTGAGTGAAATGAGGAATTTTATATGCATTGTCAGCCATTCCAGAAGCGTCTTCAGCAAAGGAGTTCGTTATGGAAAATTGTCCTTCACCCAACCAAAGCGCTAATTGCTGTTGATAGATTGCCTGAGCCGTCTCGCTGCGAATAATATCACTGTTAATCGATTCCAATAGCTGCTCTTGTAGCCACATATCAGACGCATTGACCTTGCCTCTCAAATATCGACCTTGAACAACGCTTAATGCATTTTTATTACGGGCTTGCTGCTGATGTAAAAGCGCCAGCTGTTGGTTTTCTTTTAACCAGCCGTACCAAGCAATCGTCAGCTGGCTCACAACCGTATTGGTTTGGATATTTTTTGCCGCGCGACTGACATTAAGCTGTTGCAATGCTTGCTCGTCTAAACTGGCAATACGACCCCAAAAATCAAGTTCATAGCTGGCGTTCAAACCTAATTGAAACTGATCTTGAGTTGTACCAGATTGCTGAAGGCCATCTTGCCACTGGCGAGATTGCTGAGCGGTAAATTGTAAATCAGGTATTTTTCCACTGCCAGCCTGATCCCAGCGAGACTGACTCTGCTTTAGTCTGGCTAACGAAGCTTTTAAACTGTAATTGTTTTTTAACGCCTGACTGATAAGTGCGTTTAATTTGGGATCTGAAAAATCTAACCACCATTGCTCAGCGCTATCAATGTCACTATCAGAGGCATTATCTACTAAATCAAAACTAGGACTTAATTCGGGCGCGGGAATTATGGGCTTAGTGCCCGTACAAGCCACTAATAAAAAAGTGAAAGTAAAAATGAAAGGCAAGCGCACGGTATTTCCTTAAATGATTATTATTATCAATTCGTATTATGCTCTGACAATACCGACTAGGATACTCTTTTTACCAAAAATGAAATCTATTGACGCTTACTGACATTACTTCAAAAAAACAAACAATAAAGGCCAGGCAGTGAATACTGCATGGCCTTTATGATCTTCTCTCTAGCGCCTGAATTAATCAATCATAGCGATCAATTAATAGTCATCTATCAATAATAATAGTTCAAGCTCAGCTGAATGTAATCATCACGTTTAAACTGATAACTTACGTTTTCATCATCATCAGACATCGGCAAAAAGATATCGACATTCAGCTTCACGCCCTCATTTACACGCGTCGCTAATTCGAGGATAAAGCTTTGCGTACCCGAACTATCAAGATCTTGACTGATGCCCATCAAAATCTCACTCGAGGCGGTATCATTAAAGGCAATTCGACTGCCGAGGAAAGCATCATTTTGGCCCAGTGCAATAGCACCATTTTCACGCGAGTCATATTGATGCTCTGCCAATACGCCCCAATCCCAAACGGTTTCGAAAGGACCATAAAAAGTGTATTCAATACCCCCGGTTGTTGCACTGTAATCTTCAAGACTTTGCCCCATCTGATCAAAGTCATTTTTCACCGAATCATCGTAGGTACGATAAATAGCTTCAAACTTCCACAACCAAGAATCAATGGTCGCTTGTAAATCAAAGCCTAACTGATTAATTTGCGCATAAAAAGGCGCTAGTTTAGTCGGCGCTAGATCAGTGGGTGCAGGTCCGACTTGAACAAAAGCAGAAGGCGTAAACAAAGGATCACGACTGGTACCGTTAAACCAAGACAGGCCTAGATCATAATCTTCAAGGGTATGACTCCAGCGCACAGCATAATCGACATGGGCATCTTCTTCCCCTGCTTGATACTGTGCGTTATCGGTATCCATCGGCAGCGCCGTTCTAAAACGGCCTTCTTCACCCGGGAATGTACGCTCACGAAAGCCCGGTAGAATAAAGCTATCAACCGTACCCCAATCACGAATAAAGGTCAGCTTAATCATTGGCTGACCCAGCTTATCCTCACCATCAGGTGCTTCCACAAAGTCGGTTTGGTTGATGATATCGACCAAGTGCTGAGATTCAGCTACGCCCCAGTAGACCTTAGATAAACCCGCTGTTATCTCCCAATCATCACCATAGGTCATCCAAGATAATTCTCGAATATCGCCGTGGCTGCGCTCATCATCTTCACTATCGATGCGCGCATAAGGTTTAAAGACAAGCGTATGCTCGCCGTCACCTAACGACCATACCATTTCAGGTTCGACGGTTAAGCCAAACTGGCGATCGGCTTGTTTCACATCGCCATTATCAAACTGGCCTTTTTCGAAATGTTCGCGCCATTCAGCACCCACATAACCACTTAGCTCAAAGTCAGCGGCTTGAGCCACATTCGCAGCCACACTTATTGTCAATGCAGCACCGACTAATATTATTTTTTTGTTCATCAGAAACCTACTTAATACTCTATAAAACGTATTCGCTACCGATAAAAATAAAGCAGCCGAAGCTGCTTATATTAATTAATAATTTATCGCTAAATTAACGGGCGCGCTTTAACGTTGCTTTACTAAAATCAGACTCTTTTAAGCCTGTTTTAAACGCTAACGTCGCGGTATTCAATTCAGTACTTTTCTTAGTCTGATGATTAATCATATCCATTTGCATTGGACGCCAGTACTTATCTAAATACAACTTATAGTCAGTAAACGTTAATGTCTTCAATAATGATTTTTTACGATCATAAAAATCAACTTTCTGACCACGGAAATGCTCTTTATCTAACCAAGCAACCTGACGAGTATAACCTGAGTTTTTATCCGTTGGGATTTGCTCAACTTTATAACAATCTACGCCATTGATTTGCTCTTCTGCTAAGAATTTAAAAGTATACTTTTCAATTTCAAATGAGCTTAAGTCTTCGTAAGCAAACTCACTGCCCATAAAAGGACCGGACTTATTACGAGAAGAGATACGCTTTACACGCTTAAGTGCTGGTAAATACAGCCATTGGTCATCCGACTTTTCGACATGAGAAAAGTTCAAGAATGCGGTTCCTTTCACATCTTTTGGCTTATCAAAAATTGTTAAACCTTTATCACCATCATCAGAGACTTCAAACGATTTCATGCGCATTTCACGGATGCTTTCTTCACCTTGGGCATTACGTAACGTCATGGTCACGGCCGACGCAGAGTCGCCCCAACCAATGTCACGGGCCTTACGCTCTTTGGCAATCGCCAAGCCTTGCTCATCGGCAGACAAGCCCGCTAAAGAAAATTCAGCGTGTGCGCTCATGCCCGCTACTAATGCAACTGAGGTTGCAAGAGTCGCTGTTAATTTTTTAAATGCATTCATAATAGTGCTCCTTATTTTAAACTTTATTTTTATACGTTGTTCTTCGCTAGCTCAGATTCAGTCGGCAATACATCATTTGCTGCACGGCCTACGGTGCTGATACCCGCGTTATCGTTTTCACGTCTATCTGCCAGTAATAAAAAGGCCGGCAGGAATAAGAAATCAACCACTAAAGCAACAAAAATAATGATCGCCGTTGCCATACCCATATCAGAATTCATTCTGAAAGCTGAGAAGGTTAATAACGAAAAGCCAGTACACAATACCAAGGTAGTAATCGTCATTGCACGACCTACACTTGAAAACGCATAACGAATGCCTTCTTCAGCATTACGTCCATCATTGCGGGCACGCTGATATTTACTTAAGAAGTGTACGGTATCATCAACAATAATACCGAGTGTCATTGAGACAACAATCGACAACCCTAGGTTAATTTCACCCGATATTAATGCCCAAATGCCAAAGCCGACTGCCGCAGGACCAATATTAGGAATTAAGCTGATCATCCCCAAACGGAATGAGCGTAAAGCAAAGATCAATAAGATTGAAATCAAGAACATGGCCGCAATCATACTAATGATCATACTGTCCATATTCGTCTCACCGATATGCGAGAACATCAGGGTTGGGCTGGAAGCAGTCATACGCACTTGCGGTGCATTCGTTGCAAACCATTCAATGGCACGCAGCTCCATGGCAACATATTCTTTACTGCCCAAGTTTTTCAATGTGCTAACAATACGCGTCGAAGACTTATCAATATTTAATTGGTTATTTAGATCCAAACCATAAGGTAAAGACATTTCATACATCAATAAATATTGAGCGGTTAATTCACGCTCTTCTGGCAAACGATAAAACGCTTCGTCATCACCATTCATGCTCATATTTAAGCGTTTTAGCGTATCTGAAATGGTTGCTACGTGGTCCGTCTCTGGTTGAGCGCGTAACCAATCACTAAAGCCTGAAATAACCTTGACGAATTCTGGGTTATTAATACCGTTTTCTTCACCACTGTAAAGACCCCAGCTGATGCTCGACATACCAGATATAGTTTCTTCTTGCTTATCAACTGACTGACGGAATTCCGTAGACTGATCAAAGTACTTAGTCGCTTCATCATTAATTTCGTTTAACGGCACTAAGCACGCAAAAAACAACATAACGGCCGCACTAACAGGCAAGACCACTTTATTATGTTTAATAACCCAATCCGCTAATTTTTCCATGCCACCA
The DNA here is from genome assembly GCA_036960605.1 of Oleispira sp. GTDB lineage: Bacteria > Pseudomonadota > Gammaproteobacteria > Pseudomonadales > Oceanobacteraceae > Oleispira. Next base: position 107,917 of record JBALXI010000003.1, read on the forward strand.
TGGTGCTCTGGCGCCACTTTAACGCGCATTGGAATAACAATCATAAGAGCAGGCAATAACGTAACCGATAAGAAAAAGGCAATCATCACACCCATCGCACTCATCTCACCAAAATCAGCTAATACTGGGGATTCAGAAAACATCAGTGTTAAGAAACCAATCGCGGTGGTTGCACTGGTAATGAAAACCGGCATTAAGTTTAAGTCCATCGCAAATGCGACGGCTTCTTTACGCGTCTTTCCTTGGCGCATGCCAAATTGAGCCGAGGCCACTAAGTGAACACAATCCGCAACCGCCAAAGTCATCACAACAATCGGTACATTAATCGTGCCTGTCGATAAGAAATAGCCAAACCAACCGCCCGTCCCCATCGTTGCAGTAATGGTTAAGAAAATAACAACCATGGTCATCAACATAGCCGTTAAGCTGCGTAGCAACAGGGTCAGCATAAATATGATTAATAAAAACATGCCGGGCACTAACGTGCTCATGTCTTTTTGACCTTCCGTGGCAAAACTGTAATTCATCAGAATCACGCCAGTATGGTAAAAATCAGCGCTTTGATATTTTTCAGAGAAAGAATCGGTTAACTGTTTAGCGAATTCTGTTATTTGAATGACTTCAGCCGTATTATTTTCTTGGTCTGGTAACTGAATGGTGATGTTCACCACTGCCACCTTGCCATCTGGGGATACAAGACTATTAACTAAGTTAGGCTCTACCGTTGAAATAGCTTGTGTACGACTGACAGATTCTGGATTAATTAAATCTAATTCTAAAATCAAATCCTCTACAATCAAATCATCCTCTTCGGCCCAAGTATGTTGATAGTTAGTAATAGAATCAACACGACTTGAAAACGGCGTCTGCCAAGCTTCATCGGTAAGCTCTTTCAATTGCGCCATCATCGCTTCAGTGAAAACAGTGCCTTCTTTTGGCACAACAATGATCGATACGTTGTCGTTTTTATTGAAAACACGCTGCATTTCTTCATGGGCAACTAATTGCGGAAATTCTTTATCAAAGAAAACCTTATAGTCCCCTCTGAAATAAAGATTTTTACCACCGTAAGAAGCCGCAACCGCAATCGCTACCACTAGTAGGATTGTTAACCACGGATGACGGATGATGCCGTTAAGCCAAGTTTGTCTCATGTATACCTTCCTTTGCTTTATTATGCTTATATAAGTTGGGTCTTGCGATCGATCTAATTATTATGGTTTTGCTTCTTATTCAGACGTCATTTTATTAATTGAATGTCATCTGAAAAAATTTCATCTTCTACTCGCTGCCAAGTTTCCTGATAATTCCAGTCTTTCGATAAAGGCTGCCAGTTCATGCCATCTAATAAAATACTAATATTTTGCAACAATACGGTATTGGGGTTTAAGCGATTTACCGCTGTCGCTTCAGTCGCGTTGTTCGCCAAAGCATTTGTGCCAAAAGACATGGCCCAATTTGAAAATGACAAGGTTTCGATAGAGAGGTGGGCAGGTAATACTAAACTGCCATCTTCAAGAGCATCTCGGAACATCTGATCGCTAAAAGCATTAATTTCAAGCTCTAGGGCATCCATTAATTGCATGCGCTCGACAGACGTTTTCTCGCGAACACCTGGAGCCTTACTGCTTAATACGGCCATAAATAAGGTGGGCTGCATGCGGGCATAGAGTTGATAAGCGTAATGCACGGCAACGGCTTTCTCGCGTGAACAACCCTTAAACTCTAGCGCACGTTTAAAGAAGGTCATGATGGAACTCACTGCGCGTATACACAAAGCAGACAAGCAATCTTCTTTACTGGAAAAATGATTGTAGATAGTGCCTTTAGAATAACGGGATTGTGCCGCGAGCTTTTCTAGACTCATGCCACCAAAACCATCTTCATTCAAAATAGAAACCGCGAGATCAACTAGCTCTTCTTCGCGGTCAGCTTTCTTTTGCTCACTTTTAGATAGCCCAATCTTAGCCAATGACTTACCCAATAAACCTTTTAACCCGCCATGGGGGCAGCCATGAGATGAGCTAGACGCATCTTGCTCATTAATCATGTGCTGTGAGAGTTCATGTTCTTTAGTCATTAAAACGGCCTATATTTTGACGAATCGTCATTTTTGACGAATCGTCATAATGATCCTTTTTATTCAACAAAACAAGTCACCCATTAGGCTTATTTCTGCAACACGTTATTGCTTCAGCAAGTTCATTGTTATCACTGCCGGCCATATTACAAATGAGAACTGTTTGTATTCTTTATGTTTTTTTACATATCAATACAAATCATTATCATTTATATTAGCGCTATTAATATCACCAACAGTATCAAACTACTGATTTTGCCGTACGGAGTTCGATCACATGACAAAAATTTTTATTAAATTACCGCTTTATTGCGCCCTATTTGGGTTAAGCCAAGGGGTTTTTTCCGAAGATCTGGCCACAGGAAAATCCCATTCACCTGAACTTGATAAGGTCATCGTCAGCGGTGGTAAAATCGAACGTGATCTTCAGAAAACGATTACAGGCATTAGCGTTGTCGATAGTGAAATCATTGAAGCGAACAACAGCTTTGATCTTAGTGACGCACTTTTTTTAACTTCCAATGCACGCCCTAACGGTCGTGATGGCTTTACTATCCGTGGCATCAATGCTGAAGGTGGCCCTTCTGCTGATGTTTCCACAGCCGATACTGCTGGCTTTGTGCTAGACGGCGCTTATCTTGATGCTGACTTATTAAGCACCGGCCTTTCCATGTGGGACATCGACACGATTGAAGTATTCAAAGGCCCGCAATCAACGTCGCAAGGTAAAAACTCACTAGCGGGAACCATCGTCGTAAAATCAAATGACCCAATATTTGATACCGAAGGTTCTGTACGCTTAGGTTACGGCAGTGACAATACTCAAGTCACCAGCTTAATGTTCAATACGCCGTTATCCAACGACTTCGCCATTCGGGTAGCAGGCGAGCGTTTTTATACTGATGGCCAAGTCACCAATAAATATACAGGCAAGGATGACGAGGCGAAGAAAGAGCATTACAACGGCCGCATCAAATTATTATTCCAGCCATCTGAAACCTTCAGTATTTTAGCCACAATCGGCCAAGATAAAGTCGAAGAAGGTGATGAAAGAATCTGTGGAGAGAATTCCAATAAAGTCGGTGTATTCACCTGTGACAATAGCAAGTTAGAAGCTTTCCATGATGTTGAAGGCGACTTAAAAAAGCGCATGAATTATCAGAGCTTAAAATTAGAAGCTCAATTAACAGACTCCATTGCTTTAACGTCCACTACCTCGCATTCAACCAAAACTGATGATGACAATATGGATGCTGATTTCTTAGCGCCAACTACTTCAGATTATGACGGTGCAGCAGGTATAGGAACTCGAGTTCAGAATGAAAAAGACAGAAGTATCAGCCAGGAATTTCGTTTCTCCTTTGAAAGTGAAAATGTTCGAGCCAGTGCAGGTTATTTCTTTAACCAGAGTAAAGAAGAACGTGCTTACGACTTTTTGTTAGCTAACCCACTGAATGCTTATCTACCCAACTTTTACGAAGTGACAGGTTTACTCCCGCTCCCTGCTTACCCTAATGGCTATAGTGATACGATTCTAGAAACCAACTATGTCGACAAAGGCTCTAGTCGTGAAACAACTAACCATGCTTTATTTATGGAAGCTGATTGGGATATCACAAAGGCTACAACATTATTGTTTGGACTGCGTTTAGATTACGAAAAAAATCGTAACGTCTCTGGTGTTACCGCACAGAATGTTAATCAAGCCGACATTGAAGCAATTAATACCCATGCTGGTGCCTATTTCAATACGCTAACGTCTGCAGCAACTTATCAAGCTTATTGGCAAGAACTGGGGCTAGCAGCAGCCCCTTCAGCAGAACAGGCAGCAGGAATTGCACAAGGTACTTTCAACTCTTTCCTTCCTTACTTAACTGCGGGCAATGTTGATATCGCTGGCGGGCCGGGTGCCATTAACTTTCAGCCAGGCGATCTAAATAACATGTTGAATGGTTTGGCAGCAGGCGCGAGTAATACCACTAAAAAAGATGTAACTCATCGAGTATTCTTACCCAAGTTTGGAATTCGTCATCAATTTACTGATGACATCGGCGCAGGCTATTTAATATCCACCGGTTATCGTTCTGGCGGCATCAGTTTGAATCCAACGGGAATTAAAACAGCCCCAGAATACGATCCTGAATTTGTAACGAACCATGAATTATCGTTTCGCTCTACTTGGTTGGATAAAAGCTTAACCGCCAATGCCAATATGTATTACATGGATTGGAAAGATCAACAGGTGAAAGTTAAGGGTCCGAATAATATCTATGACAGCTATATCGATAATGCAGGGTCTTCAACGCTTAAAGGCATTGAATTAGATATTACATACCACGGGCAGTCTGGCTTGCAATTATTTACCAATGCCGCCATCGCCAAAACACGTTATGAAGACTTCACTAGCGGTGGCAAGAACTATAAGGGCAAGCAGTTCCAAAATGCTCCTGAAAAAACAATGACCACAGGTATTGGCTTCGATCAAGGCATAGGCTTCAACGCATACCTTATCGCGAACCATACGGGCGAATCTTATTTAAACAATGAAAATACCAAAAAATTGGCAGCTTACACGGTGACGAACTTGCGCCTAGGCTATCAAGCTGATGTTTGGAAACTACACGGTTATGCAAACAACATATTTAACCGCCAAGCAAAAACTTTTTCATTCACTTATGACGATTACTCGGGTGATTTCACACTATACGGCGACCGTAATCACAGAATCCCATTGCGCAGCGTGGGCCTAATCGCTCAATATGATTTTTAATTCAGAAAATTAAATACTAAAACATAACAGCAGCGCCTTCAGGTCCTGCTGTTTTCTTGTTTTGGATAAAGGAAATATTATGCCACTAGGAATACTTTTACTCTGGCCTGCATTGCACCTTATGTATGGCATAACAGAGCACCGTAGCAGCCGTATTAATAATAAACGACGCTATGGCGGAAAAGCTCTACTGTTCGTTTCATTACTGATGATGGGCCAGCCTTTTGGTTTTGAAAAAGGGATTTTTTATTGGTTGTTTGCACTTATGGCAATCGCGCTATGCTTTGTACAGTTAAGAATATGGCAACCGATATTCGTAAATGCACTAACAGCTGCTAGCTTTATTGGCTTTCTAACAATAGGCGTTAATAATGTCATTAACTAATAATTTTTTTAATCGTTTCATTAACAATAACGCTAGTAAAAATACAGCGGCTATTTTCGGGACCTTAATTACCACTATTGCCTTAACTGTCTGTATCACCTTACTTTGGCCTTTTGGTAATGTAGTAGAACAAATTTTTGCCGGGGGTACATTCTTCTTTATTTTTTGGGCTTCTCTTTTTTATTGGGCAATACTCGCAGACACTGGCAAACAGGCATGGATCAGAATACTCATAATCTTATTGCCCGTTTTAGCTATCGATATATTTAGCCTTCTCTTTAACCTACAGATTAAGTAGAGACCCCATGGAACAACAAACTCACAAAAAACTCTACTCGACTCATGCTTGGGTCGGCATAATATCCGGCATCCTATTATTCATTGTGACATTTTCAGGCATCCCTGCACTTTTTGATCATGAAATTGAATATTGGCAATACCCTGCCTATAGCGAACAACAAAACACCACACGAGTTCAAACACCTTTCAACTTGGAACGTGCTTTGCAAAAAAGTAAAGATCTTAATTTTAATCATGATAATTATTTCATACAACCCGCTGATAACATAAACAACCACGTCATCCTTGCTTATTTCAGTGAGGGTAAAGAGCCTGACCTGCATTATTTAAATGCCGATAGTTATCAAGAATTTCCAGCATCACCGTCTGAGCTTAACCATTTATTAGGCCATCTTCATACTGATTTACATTTGCCGAGACCCTGGGGCCGTTATCTTGTTGGGCTTTCTGGTATGGCGATGCTACTGGCAATTATTGCCGGGATTTTTATTCATGTTAAATGGCGCAAAGAATTTGTCATGCTACGTCCTAAGCGCAGTTGGCGTTTATTACTAACAGACCAGCATAAGTTATTAGGGCTTTGGTCCTTACCCTTTACCCTTATTCTTGCTTTCACCGGTACGATATTAGGGTTGCTGGGTTTGATCTCTCCGATACTGGCTATCGCCGCTTTTAATGGTGATGTTGAAAAAGCAACGATTGCCGTATTAGGACCTAAAGCAGAAGTGACTGGGGAATACTCTGCGGTTTATCCTTTGATCGAATTATTAGGTCGTTTAGAAATTGACATGCCGGATACCTCGGTTGAATTTATTCAGGTATCTGGTTTAAGGATTATTCGTTCTCTGGAAAAAACAGACGACAAAATAGACGACAAAATTTTCACCACAGAGGGCACAGAGAACACGGAGGAAGAGATAAAGGAGCAAAATATAAAGCAGCTAACTACCAATGAGCTAATTACTGATATTGGCGGCATTATTAAATTCAGTGGTTACCATAAAGATAAGTTAAGTAACCTTGAAAGCGTGACTTATAATTTAAGTACTGGGGAAAAAATACATCAAGGCTCTTTTATTGGTAAAGGTCTCTTCCAAAGAATTTTTGCAGCGGTTACACCCTTGCATTATGTGTTATTTGGTAATACTTGGTTGAAGGTATTTTATGCGCTATCAGCCCTCGCCGCTTGTGGATTAATTTTAACCGGCAATATGTTGTGGTTGCATAAACGTGGGCATGGCATGCAACACTGGCTGAGTAAATCAACACTCGGTATCTGCGGTGGACTCGTCGTGGCCACTAGCGTTACGTTTGCCGCTAGCCAAGTCATGTATGCTTTCAAATTTCCGCTAGGCTCAGGGTTACATCATATTAGCGAAGAATGGTTCTTCTGGGGAAGCTGGTTAGTCATGATCGCCGCACCTTTCATAATCAAAGATGGTTTTAAGCTTAGTCATTATTTTTTACGCTTAACCAGTCTTGCTTTCATCATTACATTAGTCGCCGATGGTTTATTTAATCAGCGTTGGTTCTGGTTAACAGAAGGTTGGGTATTTAATATCCAAATGGGTATTTTAGGCTCTGCCCTCTTGTTCCTTTACCTCGATTATAAAATGCCCAATAAGGCTAACATTCGCAGTGCCGAGAGTACTCAGGATAATAACTATTCTGCTGAAACTGTTTAGTTAAGGCTATGTATTCTATTCAAGTAGAGAGGTTAACTATAAAACAAAGAACCGATTTAATGGGCACACTTTTTTTTATTGAAAACAACCTTCAGCAACCTCTCTCCTTGGATATCATCGCTAACCATAGCCCTTGGTCGCGCTGGCAATTGCAAAGAATTTTTGTCGCATCAACAGGATTAACCCTCGCCCAATATGTACGAGAGCTCAGATTAAGCAAGACAGCTGAAGAATTACTCTACACGGATAAAAGACAAATCGATATCGCCCTAAGCTGCGGTTTTGAATCTGAGATTAGTTTCAGCCGTAGTTTTCGCCAATACTTTCAGTGCACCCCAGGGCAATACCGCAAACGCAACATTCGAACCCACATAAGAGTGCTATTAACCCAGTCTGCTCTGGCACCAATACGCATCGAACATAAACCTGCATTTTCATTAGTGGGCACTAATAGTGATGTACAAGGATTTGCCGCAGCACAGCCTAACTTTCATCAAGTAATTCCCCAGCACTGGCATAATACGCTGCAACAAAATCCCCATTGGCTAAATGGAAAGGATACATTATTTGGCGCATTTATTAGTAAGCCTGGCGATGAAGGGCATTTTGATTATTGGGCAGGAGTAGAGCAGGATAAAACACAGCCGAAACATGGCAGCATTCAGCTACCCGATCAATCCTACGCAGTCATTTCTCACCGTAATAGTATTACTCAATTTGCACAAACCGTCGGCTGGTTTATCGACGAGTGGCTTCCAGACTCAAACCTTTCTCATCAGCCCGGCACAGACTTAGAGTTATACCCGCAAGCGCCGCAAGGCATTAAAAATCTATCTGCAGAATATTGGGTGCCTATCAATAGCGTTTAAATTAAGCCCACATTGTCACCTAAAAATCCCTCATGCCCCAAATCGTTAAGTTCTAAAATCCCTAATAGCTATAATACGAACAATTATCATTTACATCTAATGCCTTTGCCTGATACTTCATTCAAAGGAATAAAACGGCGGTTGCATTTCATGAAGCAGGCACACTTTTGGGCTATCTGTTGTATTAGCCTCATCTCCCTATACAGTCAGGCTGAAGAGTCAGATTATAAATTAGAGACTATTGAAGTCACTGCAACAACCGCGAATAGTGCATCGAATGAAGACTACATTAACGACAGTGGCCTAAGCGTTAACGTTATCGATACCTCTGAGTTTCTGAACAGTGCAAAAGATATCAATCAAATTCTTAATAGCACGGCTGGCATTATTATTCGCAACAGCGGTGGCTTAGGTTCTCAATTCAAACTGGCACTGAATGGATTATCAGACAAGCAAATTCGTTATTTCATGGATGGCGTACCGATGGAAAACTTCGGCTCAGCGCTTACCTTAGATAACTATCTAGTCAACCTGATCGAAAGTGTAGAGGTGTATAAAGGTGTTGTGCCAACGTATCTCAGTGCTGATGCATTAGGCGGTGCGATTAACATAGTCACCCCTTCATACGACAAAGAATTCGCCGATATTTCTTATACCTATGGTTCTTTTAATACCCAACGATTTTCATTTAATGGCCAACTTTCAGACAGTGAAAAATATTATGCGAGAATAAGTACCTTCTTCAATCATAGCGACAATGATTATGAAATGAAAAACGCACAAAAGGTTACCGACGAATTTGGTAATATTAATGGCACAACATCGGCTAAACGTTTCCACGACGAATACAGTTCACGCATGATGTCATTACAAGGCGGCATTATTAATCAACCCTGGGCTGAAGAACTTTCCCTTAAAGTTACTAAGGCCGACAATAAAAACAACCTTCAACATCCATTCAATTCAATCGATGCCGTTTTAGGTAAATACCATACTCGTAACAATACCGGTCTCGCGTCAATTAATCATCGAGTAAATATTGATAAATTTAAAATATCGACGTATTACCTAAGGGGAGAAATAACAGAACTATTTAATGATACGTCCAGTCGAAATTATCGCTGGGATGGAACTTATGAGCCCATTGATTCAAATTTAGGGGAGCTAGGCGAGAAATCGAAACTCGAACTCACCGATAAAATTTCACGGGCTAATATCCGCACTGACTATCAAATATCAAAAAATCATGCCCTCGCCTTAAGCTACTCGCAAAATACAGTTCGCAGGCAAGGTAATGATGAAATAAATAATACCGACAACTTATTTTTTAAGCCCAAAAAACTCAATAAATCCGTCACTGCCATAAACTATGACCATAGACCTGATTCAGGTTTTATTAATACCGGGCTGTTCTACAAGCATTACTCTTTAACCGCGAATGCGGAAAGCTTTTTAGCCATCACAGGCGAAAGGTCCGAAGCTAATGTTGATGAATCTGATATGGGTTATGGTTTCACGTCCAAAATTAAAGCCACTGAGTCGAGTGACATCAGACTATCTTACGAAAGAGCCTACCGATTACCAGAAGCCGATGAAATCATTGGCTTTGGTCCCTACGTACGTCCGAATCCAAGCCTAAAACCAGAAACCAGTAATAACATCAATTTGGGAATTAATTATAATTACTTAAACGACAATATTAATACGGTAGCTGAAGTAAATACTTTTTATAGAAATGCAGAAAATTTCACTCGCTACAAAGCAGATCAAGGCTCTTCAGGCATTTACGAAAACGTTGTCGACGTTAGCATCAAGGGAGTAGAAATATCTGCTTCGGCCATTATCAACAATTTCTATACCCTACAAGCCAATGCAACCTATCAAGATATGATTAATGAATCTGACTATGATCAAAATGGTAACAAGGATCTTAATAAAGGCAGCCGTATACCCAACGAACCCTATCTATTTGCCAACATAAAAGCAGGCATTAATTTTCATACTAGAAATTACAATGAGATCTCAGCTTTTTGGACAACTAACTATGTTCATGAATATTATTTGCATTGGGAAAACTTAGGTAATAAATCTGATAAAGCAATTATTGATACTCAACTGACACATGATTTAGAGCTTCGTTACGCCATGTCTCATGGCACTTATAACGTTTCTTTCAGTGCTACCAACATTTCTGATCAAACGGTTTATGACAATTATAACATTCAAAAACCGGGTCGATCTTATTACTTAAAATTCAGATATTCCTATTAACCTAAAAATCAAACTAGAGAGAAACATTATGCTAAATAAAATCATACTGGTTGCTGCCATTGCAGCACTGTCTGCCTGTGGTGGTGATAGTTCAAATTCATCCGAAAAATCTTTCGTGGGCGGTGAGTTTGGCACGACATTTCCACTAACTACCACTGGGGATAATGCCGCTGACTACTTACTAACATCCATTTCATTATCAGCAGGCGACAGCGTTAATGCTACCGGGGCTGGTATTGAGCATTCTGGCTGGAACTACTATTATTCTGTACGCAATACCCTATTCGTATTCCATAACGACGATGCCTATGCAGAAAATGGCGAAGGTAAAGCCTACCAAGTAAATGCTTCAGGCGAGCAAGAAGTTAATTCCTTCGTTTACGATGGGCGTATAGCTACAATGGGCAGTACAGGTAATACATTATTAGCGACTAATGCCTATTGGGGAGCTCATTCACCGCTTAAACTGCATTCATTTGATTCAGCAACCGGAGCAAAACAAGCGACTGTAGAATATTCAATTTATGACGATAGCACCGGCATTGCAGGAGAAGGGACTGTACCTTGGATAACGGCCTTAGTTGTTCGTGATGACAAGCTATTTATTCCTTACCTAAAATTCAACGATGATGGCAGTGCAAGTACACCCGATGCTAATAAAGGCTATGTCGCAATATTCGATTATCCGATGAGTGAAAATGCAAAACCCATTAAGATTATTGAAGATAATCGTATTTCTAATATCGGTGCTCACGGCGCAACATCAGGTCTAATTCTTACCGATATTGGCGATCTATACGGTTTTAGCAACGGTGAAATTTCAGCTGGATTTGTTCCTGCTTCAACCAACCCTTCTGCCATCGTTCGTATTGCTAAGGGTGAAACCGAGTTTGATGCCAACTACCTTCTCGACATAGAAGCCTCAACGGATGGTGGAAAGATAATCTGGTTTGATTATGTCGGTAATGAAAAAGCCCTGGCGCGTATTGTTATGCCAACAGATCAATTGGTTGATCATGATAACAAAACTGAAACTGCAAAAATCCCGGCAGATCATGCCCCATGGGGTGACTTCGAGAGCAAAGTTTTTCGCCAAAAGCTTGTCATCATCGATCTTGCTAACAAGAGCATTACCGATGTCGCCGGAATTCCATTACATGCCAAGCGCAATACTCCCTCGGTAAACGTGACTGATAATGGCACTGTTTATGTATCGATTGAAACAGCAGATGATGCGCATGTCTATGAAGTTGATATTGCTACGGCTACTGCAGTAAAAGGCGCCCAAATTGAAGGTGCAACGATTAGAGCCTTCTACCAACTTTAATTCCTGAATATTGCCACTTCAAAAAAAGCTATCCATTATTGGATGGCTTTTTTGGGTTCATAAGGAACCGATATGTTTATTACCCTAACGCTTGTCCTCAACTTTATTGCTGTCTATTTTCTCTATACCCAGTGGAGAAATAAAGAGGACAATAAAGAGACTGTTAAAATATCCTGGGGACTCATTGTCATTTCATTAATACCTTGGTTGATCAAATCAGGGGCTGAATTTGGCATTATTTACTGGGCTTGTTGCAGCACGATCTCTAGCTGGATTATTATTTTTTATAATCGAAAATCACATCAGAACGCTGTCAGGAAATCTAACAACAATGACGTATTCCTCGATACAAGGCACCCTTACAGATTTTCGTTAAAACTCATATTAAAACGGGCTTCCAGCTATACGCTGGCGATTATAAAATTACTATTCGTCATTATCATTCCTTTTATTTTCTCTGCTAGTGTCAGTTTTATTTATCCATTAATTAGCCAAAACTATTCTTCTAATATGCTCATGCTTAGCCTAACGCTGTTTTTAATAATCTGGCCACTTAGCCTGCTTGAGTGCCATAAGTTTATTAACCAACCGAAAAGACTGATGATATTTTCTTCGCTATCCCTTTGTATGTTGCTATCTGTTGTAGGAACCAAGCTAGTATGAAAACCTTTTTTTCCAACCTAAATATTCGCCAATCACTTAATGTACATAGCTGGCTAGGCCTATGGTTTTGCGGGTTAATTTACATTATCTGCCTATCCGGTAGCTTAAGTGTTTTGTTTGAAGAGTTTGAACGTTTAGAACAACCTAATATAAGCGAATACAATTATTTCCAGCCTGAACTTATCGCCCCTGCCATTAGTGAATATAACCTGCGTAATAACAAAGTAGCCGATGTTATTTATATCGTGTTACCTACCGCAGGCCTACCCAGAACACATATAACCGATGGTGAGCAAGAATGGTTTCTTGCCGAAGATGGTCAATTTGAAGACCAACCTCATACACCTTGGACCAGCATGCTCAAAGAGCTGCATACTCATTTACACCTACCCGCTATCGTCGGTATGAGTCTCGTCGGATTTGTCGGGGTTATTATTTTCGCCTTAATTATTTCCGGTATCGTTGCTCACCCCAGAATTTTTCGGGACGCCTTTTTATTACGTATCGGTCGCTCTCAACGCCAGCAAAAAACCGATTTACATAACCGCCTAGGGGTATGGGGGATTCCTTTCCACCTAATGATCGCGCTTACCGGTGCGTTTATCGGGCTCAGTAGTGTACTCATTGGCTTAGGCGCTGCGCTCTATTTTGATAACGACCAACAAGCCATGGTCGATGCTATTTACGGTGCAGACCCTATCGTAGTATCACAAGGCGAAGCCATTGATTACGTGCAAGCATTCGCTAGTCTTAAAGCCATCGAACCCACTGCTAAGCCTATTTATCTAGCAGTACACGGCATGGGCAGTCAGCAGCAACTATTAGAGATAGCCGCCACTTTACCCGAACGCTTAGTCTATTCAGAAATTTATCGTTTTAACCCCGCAGGAGAATTAGTTGATCAGCAAGGACTTAGCAATGGACCGGAAGGAAGGCAAATCGCCTATTCGACTTACCGTTTACATTTTGGTCATTTTGATAGTTTTTGGGTGAAAATAATTTACCTAATAATGGGGCTGTCCCTCACCTATGTTTGTATTTCAGGTACCAACATCTGGCTAGAAAAACGTAAATATACTAGTTGGGTGAATCATGCCTGGAAAGCCTGGGTTTGGGGCGTTCCTCTCGCCCTCGTAATCAGCTATTTACTCACCCATCTTAAATTAGACGCTGTCAGCGTATTCTGGGGCAGTTTAATCTCAGGGTGCTTTATTTACACGGTGAGTAAAATTGTTAGAGCTCAGCCTGAATACCAAACTTAGTTTTTAGACAATTTTCGATAAGCTCCAGGAGTTAGCCCAGTCACTTTTTTAAAAGCGGCATAAAAAGTGGATTTTGAATTAAAGCCAACGTCAAAACAAATTCTAGATACCTGTGCATTGGATTCTAGTAATAATGACTTGGCTTTATCTACTCGATATAAATTCACCCAGTCGTAAAAGTTACCCCCTGAGCATTCATTGATCGCTTTCGACGCTAGATGAATATTGAGTCCACTGGCCTCGGCCAGTTTGGCTAAAGACAATTCATTATCTTGGAATAATCCTTGGCTTAGCTGCTTTTCCAGAGCGCCATACGCTAGTGATACTTCACTTTGCTCCACCGTATTGCCTGATACTAGAGGCTCCGCATTGCTTGTAGCAGAATCAACGTCTCCAATACTGTCTTTGACTGAGCTTTCTACGTGACTCATCTTAGGCAGCCGCGCTTGTAATAAAAAGAAGTAACACAGGTACCCCACCAATATTCCTGCACCCGTACTCAAAATGAAATTAGTCCCTTCTCCATATCCCGTCATCGCACAGACCATCATCCACACCGCCAATAACAACATGGCTTGACGCACCCGTTGAATCAGCTCATCTATACGACTGATGGGACCTGAATTAGCACTCAATAAGCTGTTTGCTTGCCACCAATAAAACAACGTTAAGCTTGCCAGTATCACTAAATAATCACTGCGATATGGCACAAACAGAGTCCAAGGCTCACTGGTTAAAAACCCCTGATCCATATAAAAAATTTTATCTTCTGCAGCCAATAGCCAAAAAGGGACATCCCAAGCCAAAACATACAGTGCCGGTAATAAGTGCAATAAGCCCTTACCTTTTAAAATAACCACGCGGCCTTTCAAACCCGAGATATAGGCAAACAATAAAAACGGCGCCATTACGACGATAGGATCGACCAGTTTAATGAAAATAGGCCAGCGGCGATGAAGGTCAAAGCTGTGATAAATGAGTTCAAACAGCTGCAAACAAATAACGGTTAACAGCGCCAACAAGTAATAGTGGGTTTGTTTTTCACCCTTGCCTTGCTGTACCCAACCCCAAGTCGCTAATAAAAGAACGATTGAAATACCCAAGGCAATGGCCGAGGTAATCCCTGAAAGAAAATCCATATGGATAGTTAAACCTATTAAATGAGTCCGAACTTATCGAGCCGAACTTCTAAGTTATTGTTTTTATTAGCTTTATTAATTTTGTACGAATTGATAACACTGGGCTATTTCTAGCCTGCTAGTGGTTATTCTAACAGCTCATAGGGTATCGCCTATCACAATAATATCAATAACAAGTGGAACATCCGATATGAATAAATTGTTACTAAGTGTCGCCGCCGCAAGCTTAATGCTGGCGGGCTGCAATGATGATAAAAACAGCAATGGCTATAACGCAGAGATTCGCTACACCAGTTATGGCGTGCCGCACATTAAAGCTGACAGTTATGGTGATCTAGGTTATGGCATTGGTTATGCCCATGCGGAAGAAAATCTTTGTACGCTTTCCGAACAGCTAATGAAGCTAAAGGGTGAAAAATCACTCTATCTCGGTCCAGGCGCGGGCAGTGCTAACATCATTAACGATCTAGGTTATAAAGCACTGGGGCTGCCACAACAAGCGGTTGATCTTTTTGGTAAGACTACTGTAAAAGCACAAGAAATAATGCAAGGCTATGCCGCCGGCTTTAACCGCTCGTTAGCGGAACGTGCCTCTGCAGAAGACTATCCTAGCCCTTGTCGCGGTGCAGATTGGGTAGAACCTATTACTAAGTTCGACCTGCTGGCGTATCAACTGGATATTTCACTACTCGCCAGCGGCCGTACTATGGCTCCTGCCATCGCGGCAGCAAACCCACCACAGCCACAAATTACGGCGATCACAGCGCAAAGCAAAAGCACGATTGCCCAGCAAGACCATAGCCTACTCGCCCCTAAAAAGGTGGAGTACGACTTCGACGTAGAATTGGATGCTAATCAGGTTTTCACTTCAGAAGGCATTGGCAGTAACGGTTGGGCTTTAGGTAAAGAACGCAGTGAATCAGGTAACCCTCTGTTATTAGGTAATCCCCACTTTCCTTGGGATGGCGAATTACGCTTCTATGAAAACCACTTAACTATTCCAGGCGCACTCGATGTAACGGGCGTGACTTTTATCGGTCTACCTGGGGTACTGGTCGGTTTCAATAAAGATATCGGTTGGACGCATACTGTATCTCAAGCAAAACACCTAACCATGTACCAACTGCAACTGGACCCAACAAATCCGCTGCGCTATAGCTACAATGGCGAATACCGCGACATGACCAGCAAGCAGATTGAAATTCAGGTTAAGCAAGCCGATGGCAGCTTAGCAACAATGCCAAAAACTGTTTACTCCAGCCATTATGGTCCGATCGTTGATCTAAGCAGCATTAGCCCTTCATTAGGCTGGAATACAAGCTCTGCTATTTCTTATCGCGATGCTAATGATCAAAACTACTCGGTATTGGATAACTGGCTGGCAATTAACGCGGCCGGTAGCAGTGAAGAAGTCATTACCGCCTTCGATGAATTCCAAGGAAACCCTTGGGCCAATACCATCATTGTTGATAAAGACGACGCAACGTATGTCGATGCCAGTAATACTCCCAAGCTAAGCCCAACGGCAGAATCTTATGTGCGTCGTGCCATACTGTCTCCGCAACTTGCCCCTATGTGGCAAAAAGGCGGCGGTTCAGTATTAATTCCAGGCAATAGCAGTATCTTTGAATGGGATGAAGCCAACGCTGGCTTGAATACGATTGCCAATGCCCCTCAACAAAATAGCGACCAATACGTTTTCAACGCCAATAGCAGCCACTGGTTAACCAACCTAGATGCGCCGTTAAATGGCTTCAGTATTTTATATGGCCCAGAAGGTACAGAGCGTAGTGCACGTACTCGTTATAATGCTCAGCTGATTTCTGACATGTCGGGGAATGGTTTAGCCGGCGCTGATAACAAGTTCTCGCTGGCTGAATTGCAATCTGTGATGACCGATAATCGTTCGCTTTATTCAACTGACTTCCGTGATCAGCTCGTAACGCATTGCCAAGCGGTGACTGATTTTGATCTTAATGGCGAAAGCATTGATCTCAGTGCAGCCTGTGGCGTATTAGCCAATTGGGATGGTCGCTACAATACCGACAGCATCGGCGCACACATCATGCGTGAGTTTATGCAGCACTATCGTGTTGGCGATCATACGGCATTATCCCCTGATTTATTCAGCGCTGGCTTTAATCCCTTAGCACCGGCACAAACCCCTTCCGGTTTGAATATCACCGGCGCAGCAGAAGCATTGGCCATTGCAGTAAAACGTTTGAACGATTTGGGCGTCAGTCTCACTAGTACTTTAGGTGATGTTCAGTACGTGATTAAAAACGATGAACGCATTGCAATCCACGGCGGTTATAGCTTTGAAGGCATGATGAATATGACGGAGACAAAAATCCCATCACGCAGTACTTCTGACTTTGCTAACTTGCCTACGGGTAACGCGATTGCTGGCACAACGTTAACCTCGATGACAGAAGCCGATGCCGTGGAAGAAAATGCCGCTTATCGCATTAACTACGGCAGCAGCTTTGTATTGTCTTTAGAGATGACGCCAGAAGGTCCGACAGCAGAAGCTTTCTTAAGCTTTAGTCAATCACACGACCCTGAATCAGAAAACTTTGCTGATCAAACTCAGTTGTTCTCAGATCAAACGTGGCGTCCGGTATTATTCAAAGAAGCTGAAATTGCGGCTGACTTGAAGCGTACTGTTAATATTTCTGAATAAACTCTGGTCCGTTCATACTCGTCAGTTAAGACGATAAAAAACACAGAAATATAAGTAGCAACAAAAAAAGGCGGCTATTCATTTTATAAATGGATAGCCGCCTTTTTCGTCTTTAATTTAAGCGCTTAGCTTAGCCCTTACTTTGCACTTTTATTATCAATGCCATGACTCATCGCATACAACACAGGCACTACCCCAAGCGTCAGTAAGGTAGCAAAGCCTAAACCGCAGCTAATCACCACCGCCATCGCACTGAAGAAAGGATCGGTTAATAACGGCAACATACCTAAAATAGTCGTTACCGCCGCCATCATCACGGGCCGTAAACGGCTAACAGACGCTTCAAATACCGCATCGTATTGTTCTTTGCCTTGATCCAATTCCAGTCGTATTTGATCGACTAAAACAATGCCATTTTTAACGATCATGCCCGACAAACTTAGCAGCCCTAATAACGCCATAAAACCAAATTCAGCACCCAGTAATAGCATGCCCGCACTTACACCAATCATCGCCAGTGGCACACACGCCCAAATAACCAAAGCACTGCGCAGCTCACTAAACAGCAATACCGTGATGATAAACATGATTAAGTAGCCAATCGGTAAAGAGGAGAAAATACTGGCTTGCGCGTCTTTAGAAGATTCGAATTCACCGCCCCATTCCAAGGTATAACCTGCGGGTAATGTAATCGCCTCGATCTGTGGTCGTAAGCGAATAAATAATTTATTCGCCGTGATGTCTGCCGATAAATCAGGATCGGCATACACTTCCACCGTGCGCTTGCGATCACGACGCGAAATAATCGGATCAACAAAAACCACATCAAACTTTTCTACAACCTGCTGAATAGGAATATAACGACTAAAGACAGGGCTCCAGATTTGTAAATCACTCAAGCCCTCAATGTCTAACCGCTCATACGCTGGCGGACGAACCACAATCGGTTTCAACGTCGTGCCGTCACGATAGACCCCCACCGTTTTACCGGAAAAACTGAGCTGTAAAAGCTCATCCAAATCTTGACGAGAGATACCTGCACGGCGAGCGTTTTCTTCATTAAATAACGGACGAATAACTTTCTCACGTTCGCGCCAATCATGGCGCACATTGGCCGCATCGTCGTCTTGCATAAAGATCGCTTTAGCCTGTTCAGCCAACTGTCTTAACTGCTCTTGATCAGGGCCAGAAAAACGCGCTTCAATTTTCGCGCTGGTGCCAGGACCAATCTGTAAACGCTTAAATTTAACAAACGCATTGGGAATATTATCCGCTACCCAAGTGCGAGCCGTATCAATCATAGGATCGATATCATCACGTTCTGATGTCCGCACCATTACTTGAGCATACGACGAATATTGACGCTCAGGGCCATACGTTAACATGAAGCGAAGTTCACCCTGACCCACCGTCGACGAGGTAAATTCAACCCCCGCTTGCTGCTGAAAATAACTCTCTAGCTTCAATGCTTGCTGCTGAGTACTGCGAATATCACTGCCCTCAGGTAACCAGATATCAACCAAAAATAGTGGCGTATTCGATGGTGGAAAAAAGCTTTGTTTTACAAAACCAAAACCGGCGATGGCCACAAACAAGGCCAATACCATAATCACCATAGTGGTACCGCGATGATGCAGCATAGTGAATAACACTTTACGATACACATCGTATAAAAGACCGCGATAAGGATCGACCTCTCCCTCACTTTCTTGATTATTTTGCAGGCTCATTGTTTCATGTTTCTTAAACATTAAATGACATAAGAAAGGCGTTAACGTCAGCGCAGTAATCCAACTCAACAATAACGATATCAGCAATACATAAAATAATTCGCCGACAAACTCACCGGTCGAATCGGGTGATAAACCAATCGGAGCAAACGCGGTTACCGCGATAACCGTCGCGCCTAATAATGGCCATTGTGTTTGTTTAACGATGTCATAAGCTGCCCGTGTTCGCGTTAAGCCTTTTTGAATACCAACCATAATACCTTCGGTAATCACCAAGGCATTATCCACCAGCATACCGAGAGAGATAATTAAGGCGCCTAATGAAATTCGGTGCAATTCAATATTCAAAACCTTCATCGCAATGAAAGTTCCCAGAATAGTTAATAATAAAATAGCGCCAATAATAATTCCCGCGCGCATACCCATAAAGAGTAACAATACGGCAATTACAATAATCACCGAGGCAATAAGGTTGAGTACAAAACCGGTTGAAGAAGCATCCACCTCCGCAGGCTGGTCATACAGCGTATGCATCTCGATACCCAAAGGTCGATTGACATCAAGCTGCTGTAATTTAGCGCGTAACTTTTCACCCACCTCCACTACATTGACGCCAGTATTAAATGAGATACCTAAATGCAAAGACGCTTGGCTATTGTAATTAACCAAGTGACTCGGCACGTCTGCAATGCCTTCAGAGATATGAGCGATATCTCGTAAGAAAATCAGTTTTTCAGAACCTGGCAAACTGACTAACAAGTCTCCCATTTGCTGCACAGAGGTAAACTCACCCGTCGGATGAATACGAATATATTCATCACCAATTTTAATATGGCCTGCATCCTCAACCGTATTCTGAGTATTTAACAACTGGTATAAACGCGATAGCGGAATCCCTAGATTGGTCATACGCTCACGAGAGATATCAATAAAAACTTGTTCTTTTTGGGTACCGGCAATACTGATTTTAGCAATGCCATTGAGCGTCGTGAGATCACGTTTTAAATAATCGACATAATCCAACAGTTCTTGGTAGCTATAATCTTTACCGGTAATCGCTAACAGCACCCCAAACACATCGCCAAAATCATCTTTCACGATGGGCGCAATAGCCCCTGGCGGTAATGACGATTGCTTATCTCGAACCTTACGTCTGAGTTCATCCCAGATCTGTGGTAATTCAGACGATTTATAGGTGGGTTTAATCTGTAAATGTATTTGGGAGAATCCTGCCTTAGAAATAGAATCCACATAATCAATATAAGGTAACGCTTGAATCGCATTTTCTAACGGCGCCGTGACTTCTTCTTCAACCTGCAGCGCACTCGCGCCAGGATAGTAGGTAAAAACCATCGCTTCTTTAATTGTAAATTGAGGGTCTTCAAGTCGGCCCAAGCCGAGATAACTAATAACACCGCCGACCAATAAAATCAGCAATAGCATCCAACTGGTGGTGCTGTTTTCGATAAAATAGGTGGCAATGTTATTCGGTTTTTTAGCCGATTCGGTATTAGCTTCGTGATCAATTGGCATGATTATAGGCCTCGCTCTTGTACCCAAGGGCGTACTTTCATTCCTTCATGTGCTTGATGAACCCCAGCCGCGACTAACTTCTCTCCAGCTTGTAAGCCGGTAAGAATTTCGATGCCTGAAGGCATCAGTTTACCGACAGTGACACTGCGTGGGCTTAACGTCATATCGCCATTGACGATCCAAACTTGTCCGTGCGACGAACCTTCTTGCTGCAGCTCACCTTGAAATACGGCTTGTGAAGGAACCGTCACCACAGAACTTTTTTGATTTAATACCTGGTTTAAGTCGACATGAACACTGGCCGACATACCCGGTAATAAGTTTAGTTTTGCCGGACGTGGCAAAGTCAGCGTGACTGTATAACTGCCGGTCGCCGCATCAGCTTGGGCGTTATGTTCTTTATAACTGGATAAAAAACGCTTGCCAGGAATCGCTTCAAATTCAACTTCGGGCTGATAGTTAGCCGCCCCTTTAGAGTCCGCCATATTAGCCATCAAACTTTCCGGCAGCTGCATCCGCACTTCAAGTCGATCGCGCACCTGCAGCATGATCACCATTTTACCGGCGGTAACAGGCTGGTGATTATCAATATAAACTTGAGAGATTTGCCCCGAAAACGGCGCTTTTAATCGCGTATATGACAGATCCGTGCGCGCCCCCAGCAGTGCGGCGTTACTGATGTCTAGTTCAGCTCTAGCTTGATCATACTGCGCTTGCGAAACCTGCTGCTTTTCGAATAAGTCTTTTATTCGCTTAAATTGCGCCTGAGCGAGCTGGTGACGGGCTTTACGATCATTCAGCTGAATCTGGTAGTCAGAAGGATCAAGTATTGCGAGAACCGTCCCTCGCTTCACGTCCATACCGGCTTTAGCAGGTAGAGACTGTAATTCGCCCGGCACTCGAAAGGCTAGCTGCGCACGTTCGGCAGAATGTACTTGGCCAGGGAATTTCCGCATCATGCCTTCTTCGGCAGAATGCACCTGATAGATTTTAACCGGACGAATGCCCTCATCCACAACGACCATGTCTTCGGAAGAGCAAGCGGACAATAAAGTGACTGCGAGTGAAAGGATTGGAAGTAAAATTAATAAGGGGAAACGCATAGAATTGTCCTATCTGAAAGTCTACCTATATTCTAGGCGAATATTCGACTTTGCATCAGATAGGAAATCAATAACCTATTGTCCTGCTTTTGGAACAATAACAGGACAAATAGGCTAGATAATTAACCTTTTTGGAATAGTGTCAATTAACTATTCTTTTTGTTAATTATTTGGCTGCTAAATCAGAAAGATTTATAAGCCTTTAACCGCGTAGATACCTTCAGCATTACGCCAGAAACCACGATAGTCCATGCCATAACCAAACAAGTAACGGTCTTCAACATCTAAGCCAGAGAAATCGACTTTAAGATCGGTATTCTTACGATCGTGAACCTTGTTAATCAATACTGCAGTAACAACTTCTTTAGCGCCTTGTGCTTTACACGCTTCAACCACTTCCGCCAAAGTATTACCTTCGTCGAAAATGTCATCAAGAATCAATACGGTACGACCATCCATTGGGCAAGAAGGTAATGCCTGCCACTGAAGTTCAGCTTGGCCCTTCGTTTCGCCACGATAGCGAGTTGCGTGCATGTAGCCTACTTCTAATGGGAAGTTCAAACGTGGTAACAAAGTACCCGCAAAAATCAGCCCGCCATTCATGATCGAATAAACGACTGGCATGCTGGTTGATAAACGCTCAGTGATATCACCGGCCAACTGATCCAAGGCAACATCAATTTCTTCCTTAGATTTCAACAGATCAGCATCAGCCATAATTTGGTTTAACTGGTCTAGGGTCAGAGATTCGCTCATCAAGAGGCTTCCTAATCGATTATTATATAAGCTGAGTATGATACCATTTCTTTTTTTATAGCCAAACGTTTTAACCTAATCGTTTTAACTACAGAGGAATTCATTGGTGCCTGCTTCAGAAAATGTTTTAAATACTACATTAAAGAATGTATTAGATTCAGTCCGTATCGTACTCGTGCAAACCTATCATCCCGGCAACATTGGCGCGATTGCCCGTGCCATGAAAACAATGGGTTTGAAAGAATTAGTCTTAGTCGACCCTACCGACTTCCCTGCCGAAGAAGCCAGTAGCCGTGCAGCCGGAGCGCTAGATGTATTAGAAAACGCGAAGGTTGTGGCAACCCTACCTGAAGCCTTAGCCGACTGCACACAAGTATTCGCCACCAGCGCACGTAAGCGTAATTACACTCGCCCGCAAGTCACTGCCGAAGAAGCGGCTGGCTGGATTAAAGCGAACCCGAACGAAAAGATCGCCATTGTGTTTGGTCGTGAACGCATGGGATTAAGCAACGAACAGCTCGGGTTATGCCAACAATTACTCTATATTCCGGGAAATCCTGAATATGATGTGCTAAATATTGGTTCCGCCGTACAGATAGTCAGCTATGAATTGTTCAAACAGCTCGGCATGCACCGTGATGAGATTGAAACTTCAGAGATCAACACCTCAGAAGCCGAAACGGAAGATTCATCTGAAGAGTATGCTAGCCAACAAGACATGGAGCGTTTCTATCAGCATTTAGAAAGCACGCTTTCGGATACCGGCTTCTTAGTAAAGAATCATCCCGGCGAAGCCATTCAACGTCTGCAACAGATGTTTGCGCGCGCTCAACCGAATGCCAAAGAATTGCGTATGTTGCGTGGAATTTTGGGTTCTGTGGATAAGCTAACGGATTCTTAATCTATTCAAACGCCGTGTGATCGCGGCGTTCTTCAACTCGCATCAATTTATTAAAGCTTCACTCGCATCAACATACTCAAGCCCCAAACTCTCCGCCACACTGCGACAAGTAACCTTGCCCTTATAAACATTCAGACCATTCAATAAATGTGGATCCTCTAATAACGCTGCTTTATAGCCCTTATTGGCAATATTGACGATATACGGCAAGGTCGCATTATTCAGCGCAACCGTAGACGTCCTAGGTACGGCCCCTGGCATATTCGCCACACAATAATGCACCACATCATCGACCAAATAGCTCGGGTCTGCATGAGTCGTGGCATGCGACGTTGCAAAACAGCCGCCCTGATCAATCGCCACATCCACCACTGCAGAACCTGGTTTCATGCGCTTAATCATATCCGCAGTCACTAATTTAGGTGCTGCTGCACCGGGTACTAACACGGCACCAATGACTAAATCTGCTGCCAAGACCTGCTGCTCTAAAGCATCTTTACTGGCATAGAGCGTTTCTAAACCGGCGCCTGACTGACTAGCGTTGAACTGATTATCCAAACGCCGTAATACATCCAAAGAACGATCAAGAATCACCACCTTAGCGCCCATCCCCATCGCTATTTGAGCGGCATTAGAACCGACAACCCCACCGCCAATAATCACCACTTTCGCTGGGCTGACTCCGGGCACTCCCGCCAATAGCAACCCACTACCACCCTTCGATTTCTCTAAACACTGCGCCCCCGCCTGAACTGACATCCGCCCTGCGACTTCCGACATGGGCGCCAATAAAGGTAAAGAGAAAGGTAAACCTCCGCCCCCAGCCGTTACCGTTTCATAGGCAATACAAATGGCTTTGCTGTTAATCAGGTCTTCGGTCTGAGCTCTATCCGGTGCTAAATGTAGATAGGTAAACAAAATCTGGCCCGCTTTCAGCCTTGCCCGCTCTTCAGCCAACGGCTCTTTAACCTTAACGATCATCTCCGCCCGTGCAAAAACATCCTCCGCGGTCTGAGCAATCTCGGCTCCCATGGCAAGATAATCATCATCATTAAAACCAATGCCAGAACCGGCATTCGTCTCCACAATCACCTGATGACCCTGCTGCACCAATTCATACACACTGGCCGGCACCATGCCCACACGGTACTCATGATTTTTAATCTCTTTAGGAACCCCAATCAGCATGATGATAACTCCCGTCTAGAACCAGAAAATGCTATGCGTATGCTATTAAGTATAGGCCTGACCGCCCAAAAAGAGCTCTGATAAGCCTAAAATATGATATTATCCCGCGCATATTTTACTACCCAGCTTTATACACGAACTGCTATCGAGATCTTCCTCATGACCGTAAAACTGACACCCACACTAGAATTGGCCTTTGACCTAATGCAGCGCCGTTCGGTAACCCCAATCGATGCCGGTTGTCAGCACATGATGATGGATCGCCTAGGCGCTGTAGGTTTCAAGCACGAAGAAATGCGTTTCGACGATACCGACAACCTTTGGTCTCGCCGTGGTACTGAAGGCCCACTAGTCTGCTTCGCCGGTCATACCGACGTTGTACCCACCGGCCCTGAAGGCAACTGGACTTATCCTCCGTTTGAACCACAAATTCACGATGGTTTGTTGTACGGCCGTGGCGCTGCCGACATGAAAGGCTCAATCGCCGCGTTCATGATCGCCACTGAAAACTTCGTTAAAGAGCACCCAAATCATAAAGGCTCCATCGCGTATTTAATTACCAGCGATGAAGAAGGCCCAGCCAAAAACGGGACGGTTAAAGTCATCGAAGCATTAGAAGCTCGTGGCGAAAAAATCGACATGTGCATCGTCGGCGAACCTTCAAGCACCACCGATACTGGCGATACCATCAAAAATGGCCGTCGCGGTTCTTTAGGCTGTGTATTAACTGTAAAAGGCATTCAAGGTCACGTGGCTTATCCACAACTGGCGCGCAACCCGATTCATGATGTTGCCCCAGCCCTTGCCGAAATGACCGCTGAAACATGGGATAACGGTAACGACTTCTTCCCAGCCACCAGCTTCCAAATTTCAAACATCAATTCAGGAACGGGCGCGACCAACGTTATTCCTGGCGATTGCGTCGTAACGTTCAACTTCCGTTTCTCGACGGAACTGACCGAAGAAATTCTAAGAGAGCGTACTGAAGCGATTTTTGCCAAGCACAATCTAGACTACGACATCGACTGGAACCTAAGCGGCCAGCCATTTTTAACATCATCCGGCTCATTGGTTGACGCAACCGTTGCCGCGATTAAAACAGTGACGGGTATCGATACTGAACTAAGCACCGCTGGCGGAACATCCGATGGTCGTTTCATCGCCCCAACAGGCTCTCAAGTCATCGAACTCGGCCCACGTAACGCAACCATTCATAAAATTGATGAGTGTGTTGAAGCAGAAGATTTGAATATCTTGACTACAATTTACCAACGTATCCTAGAAAACTTATTAGTAGACCCTAAATAAAATGACTGCATCAATTTTATTATGCCCTGTATGCAAGGAAAGCCTACAAGCAAACGAGAGCAATAAAAGTCTTAGCTGTGTGAATAATCACAGCTTCGACCGTGCGCGCCAAGGATATTTAAACCTGTTACTAGCGCACAAGAAAAATTCAAAAAATCCGGGAGATAGCCAGGAAATGGTTATGGCCCGCCAAGCATTTTTAAACTCAGATTTTTATCGCCCAATCTCTGATAGCTTGAACCAAATCATTGTTGACTCAGCCCTTAAAATATCAGCCCTTAAGCTCGAGCAGCCGATTCAAGTGCTCGACATCGGCTGTGGCGAAGGTTATTACAGCCAGCGCATGCACAACAGTTTAAGCGACCACCAGATCGAACATAACCTGTTTGGTTTAGACATCTCGAAAGATGCTGTGATCGCCGCTGCCAAGCGTGCAAAAGCCGAAACACTAAAAGAAGATGTTCCTAATACCAATACCAGCGAATGGTTAGTGGCCTCGGCGATCGATATTCCTTTGCAAGCACAAAGCATCGATATCGCCACCTGCTTGTTTACTCGTCTGATGCCAGAGAGCTATCACAAAGTCATTAAGCAAGGTGGTTTTTTCATCTGCGTTAATACCGGTGAAAAGCACTTAATCGAACTGCGTGAAAAGCTTTACGAAGAAATCACCAAAGCTGAATTCGACCCCGTTAAAAATATGGGCGAAGATTTTGAACTGGTGGATCATCAGCAAGTTAGCTACCAAAATACGCTAAGCAGCCAGCAGCAGATTCAAGATTTGCTACTAATGACGCCGCACAACTGGCGCACCAAAGCGGATAAGAAAGAAGCGTTAGCGAGCTTAGAAGAATTAACAGTGACCATCGATGCTCAGATTCACATCTTTAAAGCAAAAGAAAAAGCGATTGTAGAAGTTGAAGTGGTTGAGGAAGTTATTGAAACGGTTAGCTCCTCCAACCCTTGGGGAAAAGCGAAAGTAGCCGCTGAACCTGAAGCCTTGGTTGAAGCAGTATCCGAAACAGTTATTGAATCGACTACTGTAGAAAATGCTGAGCCTACTTCTGAAACACCTGTTGAAATGGAAGCTAAACCTAAGGCTTCGAGTTCAGCAAGCCCTTGGGGAAAAGCAACAGTAGAAACAGAAGTTGAATCCGCTGCTTTACCTGAAGTAGCTACTGAAGCGGTTATTGAAAAACCGACTGAAGAAGTTAAAGCTGAATCAAATGAAAAAGCTAACCCTTGGGCAAAAGGCTAATACCTAAAACTAGCGGCTAAAAGAACAAGACGTTCACCACCGAGAAAAGCAGTAACTAAGTTTCTTCTCGCTGCCCTTCCTCTGTGAAGCACAGCACTCGGTGGTGAACTAGCTTTTAGTCGTCAGTTCTTAATGTTCAAGTCGAACATTCAAATCGAGCGTTCTAAAAAGAAAGCAAAGACCCTTTCACACCTTCCACGTACCAGTTCATACGCAATAGCTTATCATCAGACAAGCTCCTACCTTCTTTAATGCGTACACGGCCACGATGATTTTTAACTGGCCCGGCAAATACTTCGAACGTACCTTCCATTATCGCTGTCTGCATATTGGCAACCAATTCACGAATATCCGCTGGAACTTTCGCACTCACAGAGACTAACTTAGACGTCGACTCTGCCATGCCCGACCATTCGCTGCCTGGCTTCCAGTTATTATCTAACAAAGCCTGAATACGCTTAGCGTAATAAGGACCCCAATTATGAACAACCGATGCCAAATGATTATTCGGTGCAAACTCGCTCATATCGGAATGGTAACCAACAACGAAAACATTATTCTTTTCGGCGAACTCAGCGACCGACGATGAATCCGTATGATGGGTTAATACATCCACCCCTGATGCGATTAGCTTGCTGGCCAATGCCACATCTTTCTCTGGGCTGTACCATGATTTAGTCCATCGCACTTCAACTACAGCCGTTGGATTCACCGCCCTAACGCCTAGCGTAAAGGCATTAATACCACGAACGACTTCAGGGATAGGATGAGCTGCAACATAGCCAATCTTGCCACTCTTCGTCATGCTGCCAGCGATTAAACCTGCAAGATAACGAGGCTGATAAGCACGCGTCGCATAGTTACTCAGATTCTTACTTTGGCGTGATCCCGTCGCATGTTCAAACATTACATTTGGGTTATCACGAGCAATGCTTTCTGTTGAAATCATATAGCCTACTGAAGTCGCAAAAACGATATCGTTTTTATCAGCCAGCTCTTGTAGGACTTTTCGCGATGCTCGGCCTTCTGGCACAAACTCAACAAATTCGGTTTCAATTTGAGCACCAAATTTTTGCTCCAAATAACGACGACCCTGATCATGAGAATAACTCCAACCCACATAATTTGCCGGCCCTACCAATACGAAGGCCGCTTTCACAGGAGCAGCTTGGCTAACATTCGAAAGAATAAGTGAAAATAACAAACCCATAGAGGTCAGTAATTTCAGAAGAGTATGGTTTGATTTGATGTTTAACACGGATAACGACCTAGCGATGTTTACTTAATAAAGTCTGACCAAATAGTCAGGCCGCGCATTATCAGTATGTTCATCAATAAGGTCAATATCTAATCAGTCGTAAAACCAATAGATTATGAGACACAGATTGCAATCTTGAGTTTTAAACTAAAAGGAGAGTGTTTTGAGATAAATACTTAAGATTGGATTAACCGAAACCGCTCTACATCAACGATTTCATCGACATCCCAAACCTGAGGTAAAACTGAAGCTTTAATTTTTAAGGTCTGAATATCACCTAGCGTAGCGCTAAAAACCGTATCCGTTCCCCAACATTTATTAGCAAATAATTGAGGATGAAATTGCTTCATCCCCAACAAACCATAACCACCATCTTCAGCAGGGCTGATCACTAGGTCATGTTTTATTATCTGCTGTAGGCAATGCGTTAAATACGCTTCATCTAGATCTGGGACATCCACACCGATTAAAATAGGAATACAGCCGCGCGCTAATGACGACTGCACCGCCATCGCCATTCTTTCACCCAAGTCTGCTGCTTTATTATTCAAGCCACCTTGTGCAGGCTGTTGATAGAAAGTTGCAAAGCTAGACCAGGAGTTAAAAGCTTGATGATGACAATCACCAGCAATCCATAATGCCACTTGAGATGAGGGTACTTGCAATGAAGCGTTTTGGGATGAGAAAGCCTGAGTATTGCTAATAACATCTTTCAAAGACTCTTTTAAACGCGCAAGCAACTGCTCATAAATGTTACAAGCACCTTGTTCACCTAAGCTTGGAATCAAACGCGTTTTTACCCTTCCAGGAACAGGTGCTTTGCTTAATACCACCCACTCAACTCTTTTATTTACCATAATACTTCTTCACCAACTTTTCAGGAGAAACGCCAAACCAATATTTCAATCGCAACTGCCACATGAGTAAAACCGTTTTCACCCAACCTTGCTGCTGCCAACGACGCGCACTGGTTTTTAAAATAGGTCCATCACAATCAGCCTGCCCTAGCTTGCGTAAACGTTTAGAAATTTCTACATCTTCCATTAAAGAGATGGAGGCATAACCCTCTAGCTGCTGAAAAATGTCACTGCGAATATAAATACCCTGATCTCCCGTCATCACTTGGGTGAAACGAGAGCGAAGATTCATTAATTTAGAAATAATAGCGAAAGGAAATACATTGGAATTTACTTTAAGATCAGGAACCAGTTCAATATCAAAACGCCCCCAAAAGGTGTCTGATTTTAAAGCACGTAAATAATTAAAGTGCTCACCCGACAAACCACTATCACTGTGTAAAAACCATAACAGGTCTGGCTCTTGGCCTTTAAATTTTGGATCAGAAGCGGCTCTCGACAATAAAAATTCAGCACCCGCATTCATCTGGGTCGCTCGTCCCTTGGCCGACCTCAAATAGAACAGACTCTGCTGTTGGAAAATAGCATGCGAACTCAATGAATCCATTATATGTTCATCACTAGCATCAACAACCACCAGAGTATCTGTTGGTGCTAGATAACTCATAAGCTGCTGCAACCAAGGCAGTAAGTCTTCCCCTTCGTTATACACCGGAATAACAACATTTAACCGCATAGAATGCTCTATCTTAATTTAAGGTAGCACTCTATTAATCAATAGCTATTTAATCAAGTGCTCCACCACAACTACTGCCCTGGCCTGCAGTACAACCATAACAATGGTCAGCCACTTTAATCGGCAAGCCCTGCAGGTCAGAATCTAATAAATCCCGTAAGTGATAGCCCGAAGCAGCATCACTGGCCTCATTGGCATTAGCATTACCCGTAAGCGGCATCTCTAACATCTGATTAAAATCGCAATCGTAAAGATTCCCCTCCCAACCCACACTCACCGTATTCAAACACATCACACCCGCCAAATTTGCCGGTGAATAACTGTCTTTGAGTAAATTCATATACTCATTGAATTCACCCTGCGCTAATAGCACAGCACCAAAACGCGAGATCGGCATATTGGTGATGGTGAACAAATTATTAAACTGAATATTATGCTCAGCCCCAAGTTTCTCTTTATAAGCCGCCTCTAACTCAACCTGACCTGGTGGCAAAAAAGCACCACCGGGGTTATAGACTAGATTTAAAGGTAAGGTCGAATCATCCATACCATTGCCTTCTAAACCATAGCCAAGCGCATTCAGTTTTTGCAAACCCTCAATGCTTGATTCAAACACCCCCTTACCCCGCTGTGAATCAACATTCTCTTCGCTATAACAAGGCAATGAAGCAACAACTTCTACTTTATAATCGGCTAAAAATTGAGCAAGATCTTCTTGGCCAGGCTCATTTAAAATCGTCAGATTACAGCGATCAATCACCGTCACCCCCAATTCGCGAGCGGCCTTCACCAGATAACGAAAATGCGGCATCAACTCAGGAGCACCGCCAGTTAAATCTAACGTCTGTACTTTGTGCTGCTTCAGCACCTTAATCACCAAATCAATATTGGTTTTATCCATCTGCTCGGTACGCTTAGGCCCCGCATTTACATGGCAGTGGGTACAACTAAGATTGCAGGTATAACCCAGGTTCACCTGCAGAATTTCTAGTTTAGAACGTGTTAAAGCTGGAAAATTAGAAACCATTAAAAGGGGTTTTGTATCACGCATTAAAATCTCTCTGAACCACAAAGTTTAAACAATGAGCAATCAATTGATCAAAGAACAAACAAGTTGGGAGTAATAATTATTATATGTTTAAAGATAACCCAATTTGAGGGGAGATTCGCGGATAAGTTCAACCAGCAAGTACTGGTATTCAATATAAGGAAGTAATAAGATAGAGACATCTCTTCTTGAGATGTCTCTCCATAGTTTAACTGGATAAAACTGCCGCCTCCTAAGCGGCTGCTCTGGGTTCGAGTCCCGGTGGGGAGACCAATCATTTAACCTAAAACACTTATCTCAAGTTAACCTAGTCAATACCAGCAATACTAAAGCTGCCTTTACCATTCACTTTTAGCCAAGAATCCAAATCTTTGACCAATTCACTAGCCATATCTTCATCTATTTCAGTAAAGTTAATGTGTAGATAATAGGTATCTTCATCTTGATTGATTAAATTCGACACATCTAAACCATACGGCAAGCTCATCTCATACAATAATCCAATCTGTTTATTCTGCTCTAATTTAGTCCCTTCTTTTGCCCAGCCGAAAGTTCTAGTAGTGGATAGAAGACGTTTATAAATGTCAGCATATGAGAAGGCGTGTACTACGCTATCATTCGTTCTAATCCACTGCGTCAATTTTTCAAGCTCTTCCAGTACCATTGGATCGTACTTGTCTATACCCGCGGTGATCATCAATGGCAATTCATAGCTGCCGGTGGAGACAGGCCCTGTATTTCCCTTCCAACCTAATAGTTTTACTTTTACATCAGATCTTGTTTCAAGTTTCTCAACTAAAGCATCTAAGTGCTTATCAACTTCTACCAGTGAATTCACATATTCAGTAAAATTCTCTTTATTAGGTAGTTCAAGATCAACATAAATGACTGCGGACGAACGGCCATTAAAATACTGCCCTAATACATCGGCATTATCGAGGGTCTCAACTTCTAAATCAGCAGTTCTCTTATCAGTTAACTCATCATCTTTATTTACCGTATCATTAATTACTAAATCATCTCCTTTCGCAGTGATTCTTTGGTAATTAGTGAAAGAGCTAACTCTGGTTGAATAAGGAATATACCAAGCTGATTTAGTTGCGTAGAGTAAGGTCTCAAGATTATCCTTCTCAAATACACTGTTCTTTTCGAAATCGACAAAGAGTAATATTTTATCTTTCTGAAGATACGTTTTTGTAGCAAGACTGCTGGAAAACATTTGGCTGCAACCAGATAACAAGATCACAGTTAATACGATGTGGGTAAATAATTTCACAGTGTCCTTCATATATTTTACGTCCTTTTATAAGCAATAGCGGCATTCGCAACTATCCTAATACAACTTAACTAATATGCAATAATACATTGTTCTGTTAAGACTCATCAATGCTAACTAATAAAGGGGGCCCTGCATTGGATTAAATGTCACAAAAGTATCACAGAGATATAACGTATTTATCTCAATTTATGTTTGTTTCGTACCATTAACCTTAAATACAAATCCCCCCTGAACTTTGCATTTTTTGACGTGTCTATTTTTCCATACACAGCCAGCGGCTGTTTGAATATTAAAAATAATATTAAAATGGAAAAGAATATTACTCATGAAAATAACGACTTCAGAACCTCAACCCCATTTATTATCATCGCGTCCTAACTCCGCTTTTAAGCAAGCGATGAAAGTAGCATCTTTGTTATCCCTCACGGCAATTTCCCAATCAGCATTTTCTGGTGCTTGGACCGCGGCAGAAGGTGCTGGTTATAACAAGTTTGCGGTGAGTAGCTACGAGGCCACTGATTTTTATGGTGAGAGTGAAGGTTTCAATGAGTTTAAAGGGACTAACTACTCTCTCTATGCTGAACATGGTTTACGTGATGATGTCACACTGTTCGGCACCTTGTTGTATCAAAGCCTCAAACAAACGGATGCTGCAGGTATTAAAACCGATGGTAGTGGTCTCAGTGATGTTGAAATAGGACTTCGTAAACGTTTGATTAATGGCCCAACCGTTGTGTCCACGTCATTTTTAGTAAAGCTACCCTATTTATACGATAAGCACGATGAATTGCCATTGGGTAATGGCCAAACCGATTACGAAGCAAGAATTCTGTTAGGTCGCAGCTTATACCCTTATGGTTATATCGGTGCTGAAGCCGCTTATCGCGTTCGTACAGAAGATCCCTCCGATGAATACCGTTATTTAATTGAGTATGGTATCTCTGCCGATGATAACTTGTATTTCCGTGCAAAACTAGACGGCACTGAAAGCGCTAAAAACGGCAAGAGTATCACCAGCGGTGATACCAATCTGTCTGCGACCAATGAATACGATTTGGGAAAATTTGAGTTCACCGTCGGCTGGTCATTCGATAAAAAGAATGGCGCTAAAAGTAAGTGGGGCTTAGAAGCTACTTATAATGAAGATGTGTATGGGAACAATGCCTTAAATGGCGGCGGTTATCAGCTTGGCCTGACAAGAGAGTATTAAGTCATGAGCTGGTTTGATATCGCTATATTAGCACTGCATTTTGGATTGTTATCGATGCTCTGCCTTTTTGGTTTGCATCGTTTATCCATTGTATTCCGTTGGTTTTTCCATCGTAAT
Source organism: Oleispira sp. (assembly GCA_036960605.1). Classification (GTDB taxonomy): domain Bacteria; phylum Pseudomonadota; class Gammaproteobacteria; order Pseudomonadales; family Oceanobacteraceae; genus Oleispira. The sequence continues at coordinate 141,633 of JBALXI010000003.1, forward strand.
TATCATGTTGCCGTTGATCAGAAATTTCCTGACCTACCTCATATTACGGTACAGATTCCAATTTATAACGAGCAATATGTGGCGCAACGGATTATTGATGCCGTTGCAAAATTAAATTATCCCGCAGATAAATTGCAGTTACAAATTGTCGACGATTCTACTGATAATACTAAAGATGTAATCGCTGAACGCATTATCTATTATAACCAGCAAGGTATTCCGATGGAGCATATCCATCGAACCAACCGCATTGGCTTTAAGGCAGGGGCTTTGAAAGAAGCGATGGAGCACTCTACCGGAGATTTCATCGCTATTTTCGATGCTGATTTTATTCCTGACCCCAATATTCTAATCGATACTATTCATCATTTCAGTGACAGTAATATAGGCATGCTGCAGTTTCGCTGGGAACATTTAAATCGTCATAATAATAATTTAACTGAATTGCAGTCGATCATGCTAGATGCTCACTTTGGTTTAGAGCAACACATTCGATCAGCCAGTAATTTATTTTTAAACTTTAATGGTACCGCAGGAATTTGGCGTAAAGAAACAATTTACGACGCTGGTAATTGGAGTGCCGATACACTCACCGAGGATCTTGATTTAAGTTATCGTGCGCAGCTTAAAGGTTGGAAGATGCAGTATGTTAATCATATTAGCTGTCCTGCTGAAGTGCCTTCTGATATGAACGCTTTTAAGAGTCAGCAACATCGCTGGGCTAAAGGCGGTACAGAGGTGATGTTAAAAATGCTAGGAACGATTTGGCGCTCTCCTGCGAGCATTAAACATAAAATCGAATCAACGTTTCATCTATCGAATAATCTTGCTTATTTATTACTGTTAATCGATACCCTTTTTTTATTAATCCCTAGCATTCTTATTCGTGAACATTACCAAATAGAATACATATGGTGGTTAGACCTTCCCTTTTTAATCGCCTCATCTTGCGGGCATATTGTCTATCTGGTCTTTGGGCAATACGCTTTAAACCGCCCGATGAAGAAGGCCTTATTAAATATTCCTGGGCTATTGCTATTAGGCATTCAAATATCCTTCAATAATGCGCGCGCAGGTATTGAAGCCTTGATCGGACATAAAACAGAATTTGTGCGCACACCTAAAAGTGGTGAGTTAAATTCAAACAATCATAAACAAGAGGCTAGTTTAATTCCACGCTATAAAGCCGTTGCTCCACGCGGAGCCATTTTTGAATTTATTTTGTCGGGTGTTTTCTTTGGCTTATTAATCTGGTGCATCGATAAAGAGATTTGGTTCATGTTGCCATTCATGATGTTTTTAATCTTTGGTTATGCCACAACGTCTATCAGTAGTTTTATTAACTATAGAAGGTTAAAGAACTCATGACATCTAGTATGAAGCTATTTTATTTTAGCCTAGTCGGATTTTCTCTCAGCATTATCGCGAGTTTTTGGATTGAACCTTCCCCTATCGCTGAGGCATCCTCTATCGTTAAGACAACCTCTTCCGTCGGCACGGCCACTATCATACAATTTTTAGTGGCTGGATTTTTTATGTTAATGGCGTGGAAGGCTTGTCCCAGCCCCCAAGATCCTAAGAAATTAACACCTCAAGAATTCAATATATATTTACTTGTTGTATCTCTGGGTATCGTTTTACGCTTATTGCTTATTCCCATCGACAGTTATACCAGCAGCGATACGGCTCGATATTTATTCGATGGCAAGTTAGCCTATGAAGGAATCGATCCTTATCAAACGGCTCATGACGCGCCCGAATTAGACGCACTTAAACAGGAGTGGGGCCCTCCTGAAGAGCATGCGAAATACGTTACTCTTTACCCGCCATTAGCCTTATCTTTATTCGCTATCAGCGCTAGTGATGGTATAGAGAATGCGACTCTCACATGGAAATTGATTACCGCGATTTCCAGTATTCTAACCTTAATAATTGCAGCCAGTTTATTAAGCTCACTGCATCGTCAGCATTATCTGCCTTTAATCGCGCTATCACCGTTATTGATTCTTGAATCTGGCGTCGGTGCTCATCTAGATACCGTTAGTGCCTTCGCTACTGCACTGATTGTTTTTTTTCTTTGGCATAAAAAACCTATTTGGCTTGGCATAAGTATCGCAATCGGCACCGCGATTAAACTACTTCCGCTTGCGCTATTAATGCCTATTTTTCTTTTGGCCGTGTTTAAACGAAAATTTTCTTTTGCTTTTATTACAACCTTTAGCACGCTGTTAAGTCTTATTATAATTTATGGGGCAACCTTTGCTTTAGGTTTCAAACCTATTGGCAGTATAGGCGTATTCTTCCAAAAGTGGCGCTTTGGCTCTCCGTTATTTACTTATCTAGAAACTCTATTTAACGGCCAGGTATTACTTATCGTTATTCTTTCTTTATTCGCGATTGGCTTGTTATTAATCGCGGCTTATCTCTTCTTTTCTAAAGAAAATAATACCGATAAACTCTTATCGGGTATGCAATTCGTAATGACCTTACCGCTTATATTAACCCCTGTTATTTTTCCTTGGTATTTAATGCCATTAGCCGTACTCGCCGCGTTACATCCAAAACCCTGGTTACTCGTATGGATTTTACTCGCCCCCCTTAGTTATGAAGTACTTAATCAATTTTTATGCTGTGCTATTTGGCAGCCTGCATCCTGGCCTCTCGTCATTACTGCTGTCTCTGTCATATCGATATTACTGCTCACTACTCTGTTAATAAATAAATCAAATAGAAACAGGCTGACCTCATTATGTTAAAACGCTACATGCATTGGCTGCATGGACAATGGCCATCTGGGAACGTTGAAAAAATGCCTCTTGTGAATAGCGATGGCACAACCAATCTGACCGGGGTTTACGTAGTCGGTGATTTAACTGGAGTGCCGTTATTAAAGTTTGCCGCCGACAGTGGTGCTAAAGCCATTCGGCATTTAGCCGCAGCGGATGATTTTTCCAGCCGTAAGAAAGTGGATGCCGTATTTGATGTCGTCATTATTGGTGGTGGTATCAGTGGCTATTCGGCGGTTTTAGAAGCGAAGAAGAATGGGCTCAAGGCATTATTGATTGAATCTAATAGCCCTTTCTCAACCATTGAGAACTTTCCCGCAGGAAAACCTATATACACCTACCCTGCCAATATGGAACACGAAGGTGAAATTTCTTTAGACGCTGAGGTATCAGATAAAGAATCGTTATTAGTCTCGTTAAAGAAAGATATTGGCCAGTATGAGATTGAAACCTTAAGTGCTAAGGCATCGCATATCGAACGAAAAAATAATCTGTTACAAGTAGTCACCGACGACAACAATCGTATTGATGCTCACAAAGTTGTGGTCGCTATTGGGCGTTCAGGTAACTTCCGCCAGTTGGAAGCTAAAGGGCAGCAGGCAGAAAAAGTACTCAATCGTTTACACGATCCGAAAGTTTATGCACAGCAAGATGTCATGGTCGTGGGTGGCGGTGATAGTGCTATCGAAGCTGCGATTGCTATAGCCGACCAAGGTGGTCGAGTCAGTTTATCTTATCGTAAAGCGAGCTTCTCGCGACCTAAAGAAGAAAATATAACTCGCTTAATGCAATTGCAAGAAGAGGAAAAAGTAACTCTGTATATGCAGAGTAAAGTTCGTACTATCAGCGAAGATGCCGTCGAGATCATCACCTCGAATGGTCAAAAACAGTCGATCAACAATGATGCTGTACTTTCTATGATTGGCCGGGAAGCGCCTTTAGACTTTTTTCGTCGCAGCAAAATAACAATCGCCGGAGAAAGTACGCTTAGTGGCTGGGTTGCACTGGCAGCCTTTATTGTTTTTGCCATTGCCTTATACGATTGGAAAAACTTTGGTTTCTTCAACAGTATTTGGGGCAGTGTCGATTTTCCTAATAATATGCCTAACGTGATTTCTGGCTTTGGCCCGTGGTGGCAAGCTCAGATTAACGATAGAAGCACACTGATCGGCACCCTTGCGGTATCGATGAAAAGCCGCTCATTTTATTACACAATATTATATACCAGCTGTATTGGTTTCTTTGGCTGGCAGCGGATTCAGCGTCGAGAGACACCCTATGTAAAAGTACAAACTTTAAGCCTGTTTTTTATTCAGCTTATTCCTTTGTTCATTCTTCCTGAAATTATTTTACCTTGGATGGGTTACCTTGGAGCTTTTGATGCGGGCAGCATGAAGTCTGTTGCTGACAGTTTATTCCCAAGCTACATTTCTGCAGAAGCGCTAGCCAATCACCAATGGCCTGAGTGGGGCCATCCTCGTGCCTACTGGCATGCTTATGGTTTTATTTTAGCGTGGCCACTCAATGTTTATAACGTTTTCACACCCACACCTATGGCTGGTTGGCTGATTATTAGTTTTGTGCAAACCTTCATTATCATCCCGGCATTGATCTACCGTTTTGGTAAAGGTGCTTATTGTGGTTGGATTTGTTCTTGCGGTGCCTTAGCAGAAACCTTAGGTGATACCCAGCGCCATAAAATGCCTCATGGCCCCATCTGGAATAAACTGAATATGATTGGTCAGGTTATTTTATTCGCCGCCATCGCACTATTGGTTGTTCGAATTTTGGGCTGGGTATTTCCTGAAAGCTGGATGCATCATTCATTTGATCTGTTATTAAAAGGTGAAAATTCAGATCATCAATTAGTAAACCCGATTAGCTGGAAATGGTTTGTCGATGTTCTGCTCGGTGGCGTTTTGGGTGTCGGTTTATATTTTAAATACTCTGGCCGTGTTTGGTGTCGCTTTGCCTGCCCTCTGTCTGCATTAATGCATATCTACACACGCTTTAGCCGCTTTAGAATTTTATCCGACAAGAGTAAGTGCATCAGCTGTAATGCTTGCACCAGTGTTTGTCACCAAGGTATTGACGTAATGAGCTTTGCCAATAAAGGCAAGCCTATGGAAGATCCTGAATGTGTTCGTTGTTCCGCCTGTGTGAGTACTTGCCCTACGGGTACCTTAGAATTTGGTGAAGTCGATAAACACAATAACATCATCGCCACTGATCGCTTGGCTGCTAGCCCAGTACGAATAGCAGAAGTGAAAATTGTTGAGGCACGCAATGTATAAGTCACTCTTTGTCAGCACCATCATTCCTGCTCTGAACGAAGAGCAGGCCATTGGTAAAGTCATACAGTCTTTGCAGGCATTGAAGAATGAAGATGGCAGCGATGTTATCGATCAGATTATTGTTTGCGATAACGGCTCTACCGATAATACTTCAGTCATTGCGTCAGATTTTGGGGCCGAGGTTGTTTATCAAGCTCGCCCCGGTTATGGCATTGCTTGCTTAACCGCGATGGAAAAGTTAGCCGTGGTTAGCGATATTGTCTTATTCATAGACGGTGATGATGGTTGTTATGCCCAGCAAGGTCTCTCGTTACTTGAAGATATCCACCAAGGGTTTGACCTCGCCATCGGTTCACGGGTATTAGGCAATATTGAAGCGAATGCACTAACACCCGTACAACGTTTTGGTAATGCGTTATCGAGTTTTTTAATTCGCTGCCTATGGAAAGAACAAGTTACTGATCTTGGCCCATTTCGAGCTATACGAAAATCAGCTTTGAATAAAATTCATATGCAAGATCAAACCTTCGGCTGGACCATTGAAATGCAGATTAAATGTATTCAGCACGGTTTTTCAACCAGTGAGCAAGCGGTCGATTCAAAACAACGTATTGGTACGTCTAAAATCAGCGGAACCATTAAAGGCAGTATGGGTGCTGGTATAGGGATCTTATCGATGATTGCGAAGTTGTGGGTAAAGCAATTAAAGGATCACCCGCTATCAATGTCATCAAAAAAACAACCTTAAGATATGGTGATCTAAAACATAGTTTAATTACCCATAATGCGACTTAATTAGATAATAATTTCCACCGTACTTCATTTCCTTCAACTGGATCTTTCGGTACCAACCTCGCCAGTAACAAGGAAAAAAACGCCAAGGCAGCTCCGGTTAAAAATACCAACGCCGGAGAGTTCAACCACAGTACGCCATACAGCACTGGCAAAATAACAGCCGCAATATGATTAATCGAAAACGCTACTCCAGCGGTAGAAGCAAGATCTTTAGGGTCGGCAATTTTCTGTAAATACGTTTTCTGTGCAATCGCCATCGAATACATCAAGTGATCAACAATATACAAGCCCACCGCGATCATAGGGTCTGTCACAAATGCATAAGCAACAAAGATAATGATCAACCCTATGTACTCCAACGTCAACGTTGTACGCTCTCCCCAGTGATCAATCAGCTTGCCTATTTTAGGCGCTAAAAACATATTAATAGCACCATTGGCTAAAAACATCATCGCAACTTCAGCCGCCGAGAAACCAAACTTTTTAACCATCAGAAAACTAGCAAACACGACAAAGATCTGTCGACGTGCTCCGCCCATAAAGGTCAGTGCGTAATACAACCAATAGCGTTGACGCATTAATAGTTTTTTATGTTGCTCAACTTTTGTTGGTAACTGTGGAAACCGAAGCCAGCAATACAAGACGATAATGATGCTGACGCTTCCTCCTATTAAATACAACGTTGGCATACTGATGTGTATTATTTCTAATAGAAACCATACCAAACCATAAGCAAACAAGCTGGCAAACGAACCGATCGCCATCATGCGCCCTAGCTTATAAGCTGCATTCTTTTTTTCAAACCACTGCAGTGATAATGATTGATTCAACGTTTCAAAATAATGAAACCCCACCGACATCAAAATCGTTGTGCAGTACAACCCTATTTCGCTAGGGAAGTATCCTGTTAGCGCCGTTCCTACTCCCATCAATAAAATAGAAATTAAGGCCAAGCGTTGCTCGCTAATAAAACTGAGTACCAAAATAACGGTAAACGCTAAGAAGCCAGGTATCTCTCGCAGCGATTGCAAAATACCAATTTCACGGCCACCAAAGGCAGCTTGTTCAATCGCGAAGTTATTCAACAGGGCTTGCCATACACCAAATGAAATCGGCACAGCCGCTGCCAATAAGTAAAGAAATAGCTCGGGGTTTTGATGCTTTTTCATAATTCAAATGATCACAATAGAATGAGTAGCTACTTTATAATTCCACTCAAATGTCGTATATACTGAGTAATGACAAAAAATACCGAGAAACGGACAGAATTAGATAATACCCGTGACCATTGGATCACTATCGATGGCAAAGAGATCAGCCGCGCCGAAAACAGCAGTGCTGGGCACGCCAAAACCATTCCTCGCCCCATGGTTGTTCGACAGGTTGATTACCCTTCAGGCTGCGACGTGCCCATGCACAGCCACAGCTGGGGACAGCTACTATCGATAACGGCAGGATTGATTCACGTAGAAGTAAAAGGTATTGGCCACTGGATCGTGCCCCCTCACCGTGCGGTATGGATACCTGCCTTTATCGAACACGACGCTAAATCGATCAATTCGGTCAGCATGCAAAACGTCTATATAGAACCCAGCTTACACATCCATCTGCCCGACCAATGCCAAGTGATCGCCATCACACCGTTATTACGCGAACTCATCTCAGCCATTGTTCAGCTTGATACCCTATACGATGAACAAGGCCCAGACGGGCGCTTAGTACAGGTGATGCTAGATCAATTACAAAGCATTCCGCAACAGCCCTTACATCTACCATTGCCCAGCCATAAAGCTTTATTGAAAATGGCCAATGCACTAATAGATTGCCCTGCCGATAATCGATCTTTGGAAGAGTGGGCAGCGGAGTTAGCCTTTAGCGAACGCACACTAGCGCGCCACTTTAAGAAAGAAACAGGAATGACTTTTGGCCAATGGCGACAGCAAGCTCGCTTATTGGCAGCCATCAGTCGCATTGCTGGGGGAGAGTCCATCGCCACAATCGCGCAAGACCTAGGCTACAACAACCAAAGTGCGTTTATAGCGATGTTTAAAAAGGCGCTGGGGAAAACCCCAGGGAAGTATTTTGATGAACTTTAGCCTTCATTAGCGCTTTAAAAGCAAAATAGTCATACTATCGATTTATAGTATCTGTATGTTTTTCTTCATATGTATACTAAGATGAAAATATCAGCAGCAACTCAGCCGTTTACAGGGGGAAGATATGAAGCATGCAACAGAATCAAAACTGCAGCGTGATCCAGGCTTTACGGGTTATGTCGCATTAAAGGGCTTCTTCAAAATTACCCAAGACTGGGGGCTAAACAACCAGCAGCAGCGCAATCTGTTGGGTGATATACCCGAACAAACCTTCTACAAATATAAAAAATTACCCGAAGTGAAACTAGGCCGAGATTTGCTAGAACGCATCTCATTTGTCATGGGCATTCGCAAAGCGCTTATGATCTTGTTTCCGACCAAAGAACAAGCCGACGCTTGGGTAAACAAACCGAATCGCGACTTTGGCAATAGCAGTGCGCTAGAAGCCATGATGGCAGGTTCTATTACCGATTTAGAACGCGTACGTCGTTACCTGGATGCTTGGCGTGGATAAAACTCCCTATCATTACAAACATCCTGATGGCCGCTGGTATCGACTTGTTCCTTCACACTTCCCCACCGTTAATGTTTTTGAAGATTGTTACGATAGTCCAGAAGAGCTAGAAATAGCGTTTGAAATAGAAGCGCTAACCAACGACCGCCTTCGCCAAGAAGCCGGTAACCTTTATCTAGTGCCCTCCGAAGAATGGGTAACAGGCCCAGGCGCAACACCGATCATGGCCGCGTTTACCCACATAGGTAAACCATCAAGATTTACCTCTGGTGAGTGGTTTGGTATTTATTATGCTGCAGACTCAATAGAAACGGCAATTAAAGAAACCATGCATCATAACGCCAAGTTTTTAAGTGCTACCCAAGAAAGCGATATGGAATTAACCATGCGCAGTTATGCAACGCAGGTTTTGAAACCTCTTGTTGATGGGGAAAGTAACGATGAGATTTGTGATCCTGAAAACTACCAGCCCGCACAGAAATTTGCCAAGCAGGTTAGAGATCAAGAAGAAGATGGAATATATTACCCCAGTGCTCGTCATGAAAAACATTTTAACATCGCGATATTTAAACCGACCGCTATTAGCTTAACGGTGCAAGGCGCGCATTATCGCTATCAGTGGTCAGGCAATAAACAAGGTTTTATCGGCTATTTCAAAATTTCCGATATGCATGTGGTGAATTAATCACCCCCCTTCAAGAGAAGCATCTAAGTTCGGCTCAACATTTGGTGAACTACCATGAACATGCAGCACAGGCATAATTTTCAACCCGTGATACTGTAATGTGCAATATGAAAGCCCTTGATTGATTAGTAAGTGTTCAACCCTGTATAATCCCCTCCTTATTTACACTGATGTCATCAGCGATTGACGCTCCCGCTTCAAGGAAGAACATGTATATTCGTCTTATAGGTTTGTTATTGTCCGCTTTTTTTATCATTTCCTGCGGTGCAGGCTCCAGCAGTAGCCAAAGTGAAACAGGCTCAACAACATTAGGCGATACGACAACGGGCTCGTATTCACTTTCTAAACCAGGACAATGTTCTCAGGTATTTTCGAGCAATACGGACAGCACCCAAAATCTGCTTCAACAGGGTTATAGCAAAAGCGAATGCCAAACCAATGACTACCTTAGTCGTTGCATGTACTCCCATGAATTAGCTAGTTATGAAGGTGGTGGTGATATATTTCACTATGCTGAGTGGGACTATTACCAAAACGAGTATGATGCATTACTCAGTCAAGTAAAAAGCGAATGTAATTCTCTAAAAGGCATTCTGATAACAGCTGATTACACACCTTTACCGACACCAGAACCTGCTGTTAGCGTTATTGAATCGAATAGCTACCAAAACTTTTTTCTACAAGAGAAATCAGATTCAATCATCTATAGCTTTCACGGAGAATCTGGCGGTCATTTGTTTCCCAATAGCCAAATAGCAATCCCTGTCGACCAAACACCTTACGATAAAGATGCACAGACCTATCGGGTATTCGATGTAACTAATCAAGAAGGAACTAGGACTCTGCAACTCGCTAATATGAGTACAGGTGTTACTCGTCAGATATCCAACTCAAACTGGAGCCCTTTACATTGCTTTGGCATTAAAGAAGGGATCATCGCGATATGGGAAAAGCCAGATCTGAATCAATCATGCAATACGTTAGCAACTGATAAGTCTCAATTTCTGATGAAGGTTTTCACCAATACTAATACAAGCCCTCAAGAATCTTCACATGGCTTTGCATACGTTACTCCCGGTATCCTAGATGAGTATCTGAAAGTTATAAAGCTAGACGACAAAATCTATGGTTTTATTGCATTCAAATCGACAGGTAGTTATTCGGTCAACTATTTCTACCCCGCCTATAGCGATAAAGCGGTCACGCTAAATTTTGGCAACGTTGAACAAGGCACAATTCTTAAACACCGTATTCTGATAGTCAGCGAAAATGAAATCCTCATACATCATGGAGGTCGTTTGTACGTTTTCTCAGTACAGGACCTAGATGAAGGTAATAAGGGAGCTAATATTAGTACACAGTTCAATTATGCCGAGACAATCCTGATAAGTACGCCAATTAATTTAGATGGCATAGACTATATTGCTGTTCAAGGCATGATTCATTTGCACATCAGTGGCTACACACTCTATAAAATCAACGGTGATAGAACTTATACTCCGGTTGTGAATGCAGGAGGAGGCTTATCGTTTTCCAAAGATTGGTTCAAATTTGGAGATGAGTTTCTGCTTTATAATAAGGATATATTAAACGATACTTTTTCGATCAGGTACTTCAATTCACAAACAGGTAAAGAAAACAAAGAAAAAGCCTACACTGGAGAATTCAACGAGTTTCCCAGAGCATATCGACTGCAGAACAAGTTACTTATTAGCACGAAAAATAGTTATTATTTTGCTGGAAAAGATGGAGTTGTGAAATTAACCGATCCAGCTATCAATCGTTCAAACTTGATCCTCCTGAAAAATATAGACACAAACAACAAAGATGATCAGACAATTCTTAGTATTGATCGGCACGCAAATACAACTTGGATTTACCAGCTTAATTTCTCAGACAATGGAGTTTCAAGAACCCCCATCAATATGGTTAAGTCTCCATTTAACGTCACAGAGGGTAGAGATGACAACTACCTATACCATGGTTTAATCTCGGAAAAAGAAATTCATTTCAAAATCGTCTACCGTCACTATGCGGGGGCTTTATCTACACAAAATATTAATAAAATTGGAGAAGATATCCTACTCTAATATAAAGCTTAGAATTAGTTACTGATCGACCTAATCTACAAAGAAGTTCGGCTTATTTTCAAAGCCAGCTTTCTTAATTTCAATCAGCCTATACTGGACAGATTTCATACTAGCGGCGAATAGCAATATATTTAATAGCTTTTACCTATCCGCCCTTCTACCGCCACTCCCAAATCCACTTGCTCATCCTGCCATTTAGTTAAAGAAGAGCAGGATCCGGGATGTATCTAGCCAGCGCTTAATGGCTGACTGTTTTGGAGAATAAATTAATCACGAGTACACCACTTACTATCAACCCTATACCCAAAACCGCTGGTCCATCGGGTATTTCCTTATATATAACCGCCGTGACAATCGCTACTAGAACAATGCCTAAGCCTGCCCATATTGCATAAGCAATACCAACCGGTATGGTTTTTAGCGATAAGGTTAAGAAATAAAATGCGGTGCAATAACCAATGATCACGATGATACTGGGGGTGAACTTGGTGAAATCTTCGGTGGCCTTCAGTGCACTCGTTGCAATAACTTCGGCAATGATGGTAATAGCGAGATATTGGTAGTTCATGCGGTAATCCTTAACCTTTGAAGTCCATATCTTCACGCTAGCATCTAACTCTATTTTCTGAGAAAGCGAATAATCAACAAAGCCATATAATTAATACAAAAGTAATAGCAAATAGTACTATCGATTAAATTCTATCCATATTTGGTACTCGGCCAGTGTCTCTTGGCTGGTTAATTTCCATTCTAATTGCTCAGCCGCACGTGTCGCAATGATCAACCCGATACCTGATCCTGCGACTAGAGGATCTACTGTTCTCTCTACTTCATTCTCTACCTCACTCTCTATATTTCTGGCTTTGCCATTACTGATGGTGAGTTGATTAGAGGTTAGTTCGATCTGAATCGGACCATCAGAATGTACAATGGCATTCTTGCACACATTGTTCAGTAGCAGTTTCACATAAGTCTGAGAAGCTAGGACGATAAGCTTTTCAGCGCTATTTCCTAACGGATTTATAATAAAGCGTTGCTGGCAATCGAAGGCTTGATCAAGTTCAGCAATGGTTTCTATTAATTGCTGCTGTATATCAATCTCGATTTCATTTTCAACCTTTGTATCCCTCCACAAAGTTAATAATTGATGCGATAAGTACTGCATCTGTTGATTGCTGTTGAATATAATGGCTAGTTTTTCTCGTACATTTTCATTCAATTCTTTCTTGGCTAATAGCTCTAAAGCGACTTGTATTGTTGCCATTGGTGTTCGTAGCTCATGACTAAGTGTTTGAATAAATAACCGCTCCTGTTGATTGTTATTCTCTAAACTAGAAAGTGCTTCTTGCAAGGCATTAACAATTTTTTCAATTTCAATGAAGTCTGGTTTTGGTAATGCAGCCAGTTCAGCAGCGTTTCCGCTGGACTCTGATGAGACTGCTGTTAAGAGTAATTCCATAGAGCGAGCGATGCGTTGGTATATTAGCCAAGCGCCTATCAGCATCATGATTGTCAATAACAAAGACGCGAGCATAGATACCTCAAACAGACTCATACCTTCTGCGCTACTCTCGACTGCGAACTTATGAATCACGGTGAGTGAGGTATTGTCTTCAAGCCTTTCGTACAAGCCATAATGGTAATATTCTTCGTCTTGTAAAAAGAATGACTGAGAATGGGTGCGGATATTGGTATTGATGTTGGTATTGATGTTGGTATTGGCTAAGATCTGATTTTTATATTGCTGAGGTAGGGATGAGTCCGATAGATAGAACTGCTTGAATTCTGTATTTTTAGGCAGCCCTTGCTGCGGCTCTGTTGCTAGTATTTCTTTAGCCCACTGCATGTCTTGTTCTAAATAGAATTCGGTAGAATCGTCTAGGCCCCATTGATACAAAATATAAACGAGATAAAAAATTCCGGCTGAGACATTCAGCGAGAGTAATAGCAAGCGTCGACTTAGGTACCCTAGCAAACTCATTCTTGATACTCCAACCGAATTCCCACTCCGCGAATCGTTTTAATTTCTATTATATTTTCAGTTAGTTGTGCATCTTTAAACGTTTTTTGCAGGGCTTTGCGTAATCGAAAAATCAACATTTTCAAACCATCATCGGTGCCATTATCGTCTGGCCAAAGGTGTTGTTGTATTTTCTCGCGGCTGACGACTTTATTTTCACGACTTAACAATAATAGTAAACGCCATTCGTCTGGGGTTAATACTATTTCGTGCGAAGTATCATTATCGATGATGAAGGCTTGATGCTGGCTGACTTCTAGTTGAAGTTTTCCTAATGTGATTTTGTCACTGCGGTTTGCTCGTTGCTGCAAAGCTTGCAGGCGCATAACTAATTCTTGCATTGCAAAAGGCTTTACTAGGTAATCGTCTGTACCCGCTAAGAAGCCTTGCGCTTTGTCGTCAATGCTGTGGCGTGCCGTCAGCATTATAATGGGTGTATTGATGCCCTGCTTGCGCAGTTGTGTACACAGCTCAAACCCTGATATGTCTGATAAGTTTATATCCAGAATAATCACATCAAATGTTTGGTTTTTTAATAGTTGCAGTGCTTGCTGGCCTTTTATTACATGGTCTGTCTCTATACCTTCGTCTTCAAGGTATTCACAGACTAGCTTGGCCAACGGCACTTCATCTTCAACTAATAAGACGAGCATCAATACGTTCCTAGTTTGTTGCTGCTGTTGATAAACGATCAGTAACCAGCGTAATTAATCATATAATTTATTTCGCAGTGATTAATCTAGCTTCGATACGTTTAATACCTAATAAAAGCTCAAACCACCGGTAAGTATAGAAACAGCCTATCAAAAACATCATTCCAATTATCCCTAAGCTAAGGCTTTCAAGATCACTTCTTATTTTAATACTTAAAACTACTGAAGCAATAAGTAGTCCTAGAAATAATAACATTAGATATATCAAGTTTACTATTAGCCTTGCGGTTAAAGAGCTATCTAAGCTAACTACTTCTTCATATGTTCTCTCAACACTCTTTATCCAATCCTTTAATACTTTTACCATCCAATAGATGTTGAATATAGGCAACAGTAATAACCATAATGTTTTACGAGTACTTCTAGATTTTTCAGCACTGGGAATTATTAAGCCAATAGCGTAGTACATTGAAAGCAAAAGAATATAAGATGATGAAATTTGAACGAAAACAAGCTGTCTAACAGAGACTGAGAATTGATATTCAGTCAGTTCCATTGATCTAAGCCCTAAAGTGTATAGGACATTCACTACTAGCGTAATAGTGAAAATTGAGATAATAAAATTAATGACTTCATTTGCGGGCCTAGATTTATTTTCCTCATTCTTTTTATAGTGGCAGATAAACCAAAGAAAGGTAACAAGAATAAGAATCAAAGAAACTTCATATATTGATCCTATTAAAAACAGAAGTGCTCCCCAAAAATTGGTATGAAATATTGAAGCGCCATACAGTCGCATGTCCATTTCTTTTATAACAAGTAAGGGCTCCAATAAAGCACTGCTGAATATAGCAATAACAAAGAAAGTTACCATACGTCTTAAAGTATTATTACTCCAAAACTTCCATAATAGAAATATACTCAAGACTAAGGCAATTGATCTAGGAAGTAGTATTCCCATCAATCTCGCCATAAATTCATTTTCGTAATCCAAAACTAAAGTCCTTTTATGAGTTTTAAGGCCTGGATTATCTCACTTGTCGCAGGTAAAACTCAAGATGAGATTACTGATAAACGATCTCACCCGCTAAGATGGTTTTCAATACTTTTATTTCACTGATTTTATTGCTGTCGATTTTGAATGGGTTTTGATCGATCACAATAAAGTCAGCTTCCTTCCCTACCTCGATGGAACCCGTTAGGTGATCTTGATCCATCACATAAGCACCGTTAATGGTATAGGCCTCTATCACAGACGCTAAATCCGGTAGGCTTTGCTCGCCGCGGTTTAAAGCATTCTGCATGCCTACAAAAGGCGATAAGCTGCTGACGTCCCAGTCACTGCTCAACGTGACTACGGCACCGGTATCGTAAATATCTCGCACGGGTAATTGTGCATGAGCGCGATCACCAATTAACGGTTCCATTTCTTCGAAGTTTTCTGGGAGAGTAAATTCTCCCGCTAGTTGGAAGTCGGCAATCACATCAAGTTCTGCAAAGCGCTTCTTGTCGCTCTCGGCCACCATTTCAACATGGGTTAAACGATGACGGCCGATAGATTTATCACCCTGAGTTTTATCGCCTTGAGCCTTATTCGCTAGCTGAGCGGCTTCAATTGCATTTAATGATTCGCGGACTGCGCGATCACCAATGGCGTGAATGTGCATGTTAAAGCCGACCTTAGACAGCTCAGTCGCGTAATGGGTTAAACGTTGTTCGTTAAAATAGTTTAATCCTGTTGGCCCGACCTCTTCGTAATAAGCACCGGCTTCGTAAGGTGCTAATAATGCTGACGTCGCATTGTGCGTGATGCCGTCGCTATAAAACTTAATCTGATTAATGCGCAGCATGCTTTCAATATCGTTTTCATATAACGAGGTTAGATGTTTGATTTGCTCTTCATCATTAATATTGGGATAGGCCCACAGGCTTAATACGCTGCGTGCTGTTAAAGCATTTTCATCACGGGCTCGCTGCCAAGCTTTTAAATAACCGCGCTGCCAATAGATGCGTGCATCGACAATTGAGGTAATGCCGTTTTTGGCGACTTCATCTAAACCCGCTAATAAGCTTTGGTAATTACGCTCTAAACGCTCAGGGGTTTCAGCCATGGCTAAGTCAAACGCTAGGTCGCCTGCGCCGTCTAATAATACCCCTGTCGATTTACCCTGTGCGTTTAATAGCACGGCACCGCCGGCGATATTTTGCTCGGTAATGATGCCATCGAGTTTTAATAGTTCGAGCGCTTTACTGTTCACCCATACGCTATGGCTGGTTTCTTCCATAATGGCGATTGGGCGAGTTTCATTAAGTTCATCTAATAACTGACGAGGCTCTTTAGCGCTTTCTACTAGGGTGAGTATTGAGTGGCCCCAACCTAATAGCCATTCTCCATTTTCAGCATTAGGTACGCCTGCATTATCGAAGGGAGGATTCTGCTTCGCGCAGGCTTTAATGTTCTCGACCCAGATACTGACGGTCTTTGAGGAATCGAGAATGCATTGAATCTCGTCACTGGAGGCTTCAAGTGGATGAAGGTGTACATCGTGTAAGCCTGGAAGAACCGTCTTGCCTTTTAAGTCATGAATCTGGGTCGTTTCATTTACCCAAGCCTTGGCTTCACTCTCTGGGCCGACAAATAACAATTGGCCTTTTTCGATCACCATCGCTTCAGCCCAAGGTTGGGCCTTGTTGACGGTATAGATATCGCCATTAAGCCACAGCTGACGGTCTGCTTTGCTTGCAGCGCTGTTATCACTGGTGCCGCCTGCTTGGGCGCCACCACAGGCTTGCAGTAAGCTTGTGGTTAGAACCGCAAGGGATAGCGCTAATACTCTGGGCTTGTTAATGATCATAATTTTCACTCACGTTGTTATTTCGATACCGATAAGATAACAAGGCCAAGGTAACGATTAGGTAACAGGCTTATAAAGTGTAGAAACTAAATGCGGAAGCCGTTAGCTAAATTCTAAACGAGTAAAACCTACCTTTCGATAGGTTTTTGTACTATAAAGTTGTAATACACTTTGCTTAATAAATACAAAAACACAGCAAAAGGTAAGTTTATGACGGCACTTAATATACAAAATTCCGAGCCACAAGGCGGCCTCAGCTGGGCGGGTATCAAGAAGTACTTCTTCATAGTCGCCATACTGGTGCCTCTTTTCCAAGTATTTTCAGCCTACCAGACGGTTACTACAGAAGCCGCTGGGCTGTGGCTGTGGTTATTGGTGTTGATCAACATTGTTGTCGTTCCTGTCGCAGATGTTCTGTTCGGCCACGACACGTATAACCCGACGCAAGAACAGGAGGAATCCTTAAAAAACGACGGTTTCTATGTTTGGGTGATGTACCTCGCGATCGTCGCTCACTGGCTTGCCCTCATCACCACCGCTTATGCCGTATCGGTCGTCGATCTTCCTTGGTACCATTTTTTGGGTGCCATCATTGGTATTGGCGCCATGCACTCGGTCTCTTTTGCGATAAGCCATGAATTAGGTCATCGGGTTAATAAGAAGACTCAAACTTGGGTCGCAAAATTTGCTACCGCGATCATGGGCTACGCACATTTCAATATTGAACATAATAAGGGTCACCATAAACACGTCGCGACGCCTGAAGATGCTGCTTCGTCACGCATGGGTGAAAATGTGTATAAGTTTGCAATACGTGAATTACCGGGTGGTTTTGTTAGGGCTTGGGCACTTGAGAGTTCAAGACTTTCCCGATTAGGAAAACCAACGTGGTCATTAAGCAATGAAATTATTCACTCTTGGTTAATGACGCTGGCCGGCTTCGGTTTAATGGTCTTGGTTTTGGGAGTACAGATATTACCTTTCCTTATCATCACCTCCTTTTATGGCTGGTTCCAATTAACCATGGCTAACTACATTGAACATTATGGCTTGCTGCGTCAAAAGCTAGACAATGGAAAATATCAGCGCTGCGAACCTAAGCATTCTTGGAATAGTAACTTTCGCTTAAGCAATCTTATTTCACTGCACTTACAGCGCCATTCCGATCATCATGCTAATCCTACCCGCCCTTATCAGATGTTGCGTGATTACCCTGAAGCTCCGCAAATGCCAACAGGCTACCCAACCATGATGATGATGACGCTGATTCCACCGTTATGGTATTGGGTTATGGATAAAAAAGTCGTGGCTTGGGCTGAGGGAGACATGAATCTTGTTAATATGGACGGCGAAGCTAAAGCCAAACTCTTTGCCCGCTATCACAAGAAACCTGTAGATCAGGCCAATGATACTGCTGAGGTGATTTTATGAGTAAGCATCAATGTCCAAGTTGCAGTACTGTCTATGATGAACGCATAGGATGTCCTCACGAAGGCTATCCTGCTGGTACGCTTTGGAAAGATTTACCCGAAGACTTTACCTGCCCTTCTTGTTTTTTAATCGAAAAAGAAGAGTTTAAATCTATAGCGCAGAATAAGGAATCGCCTTAAATTGTTGGTTATACCATGAAGTCAACGTACTCTTTTCTACCGTCGGACTTCGAGCCTAAATTGGCTCGAGGTCACATCCATCGCGCGCTCTATGCAGAAAGCTTACAGGCTTTAAAAGAGCGCAAGGTTGTGATTCTGCAAGCCCCTCCAGGCTTTGGTAAACACAGCTTACTGGCTCACATTTATGCTAAAAGTCAGAGCGTAAAAATCTGGCTAACGATTAACAAGAAAGATAACGATAAAACCATCTTTATAGAAAAGCTGACAAGAGCTTTGGCGCTATCAAATATTCATTTATCTGAGTATGAAGCGCTTAACCTTCACCGCTCTTCTGAAGATGATATTGCGACAATTATTTCTAAAACATTATCAATCAAAGAAAATACAACCTTCTTTATTGATGGCATCCATCACTTAAAACAATCGTTTATAAAAAACTTACTGGCGGCGCTGCTAATCAGTAGCGGCGATCAGGTACGATTTCTGATGAGCAGCAAGAAAAATCATTCTCTTAATATCGCCTCCCTCGCTATTGATAACCAAGTGCACTATATCAATACGAACTTGCTAAGATTTAGTCCCGCTGAAGCTCTAAAGCTGATTCATTACGATAAGGTAAAACAAGTTGATTCGTGCCAGATCATTGATCAATTAATTGATTGCGCTCAAGGCTGGGGAGCTGCGTTATCTCTCATGAAGAATCAATTGCAGCAAGGGATAGACTTGCAAGATATTGTCGATGATTTTTATAAAGGCAATCAGAATCTGGATGACTACTTACGACAAACGGCTTTATTAGAGTTTTCGAAAAAGCACCAGAAAATATATATTGCGCTCTCGGCCGTAGAAAAATTCAGCCTAGCTCAAGCGAGCAAAATACTCAGTTTAGAAAATCTAGAAGAAGTCCGTACATTTATAGAGCAACAGCCGTTTTTACTCTCTACACAAGATAAAGGTCAGCGTTGGTATTATTTCGACAAGGCTTTTAAACATTATTTAGATAGGCTACGCCATGACTCTTTAAGCGATGCAGAGACCTATGCGTTAATCAAAAACTCTGCCTATTGGCTGTATGATAATCATTATATTGAAGACGCCATCAACTCAATTTTTGTCTGTCAGGATTATAATACCGCCGCACTTTGGTTAGTCCGTTACACAGTAATGACCAAGCGAAAAGGCAATCATGAACAGCTTCTAACATGGTTACAGCAACTGCCTACCGAGTCGTTAAATCTGCACCCAGGACTAGTCGCGGCTTATACTTTATGTCTAATACTACAAAAAAAGTTACTGCAATCTGATACAAATACGCTGTCATTAAGCAAGGCCATTCCTAAACACGCGGCCGATAAAATGCAAATTGAGCGCAGTGTTCCTTTATTAGCCTTAGCGGCTTTTACCATCAAAGATAAAATCGACTCTCTTAATCACATTGATCACTGGATTCAAAAATGGGAGCAGCATTCAGAGTTTAGAGCCCTTGATGATTACAATTTAGAAATGGCCCTTGCTAAGCTAATTAAAGGATTCTATAGCAAATGTCGATCTCAGTTTATCGACAGTAATAACGCCTTAAATGAAGCCAGAAAATTATTCGAAGCCTACGGCAGTGATTACGGCATTGCCTGGACCGATACCGTGCATACGTTGTTATTAGCCAAGCAAGGTTTAGAGTATGAAGCGTTAGTAAAAGCGCGTGAAGGTTTGCAATTTATTCAACGGCATCTTAAAAAAGATATTGATATTCACCAGATGCTAAGTGTTTTGGTATCAACGCTGTATTATCAACAAGCCGATTATACCAATGCCAGGGCTTATTTCCCCAAAGATATTGAAGCATTACAGTCTTGTGCTTTTACCGATATATTAATCGCAGCCTACAAAACAAATTCTCGCTTCATGTTGGATGATGGCGATAGTATCGGCGCGATAACGTTACTTAAAAAACAGATCAAACAAGCTGAAAGTGAAAGCCAAGATAGACTTGCTTATTCTCTCATCAGCGAATTGATCGTCATTATGATACATAATGACAAGGTCGATGAAGCGCAGCAATATGCCAACGCCTACGATATTAACGCAAGCCAAGCACCCACTAATCCCCTATTAGCTAGCCTAACCTATCGTGCCCGTATCTATTTATTAATTGCGGATCAAAACTTTTCTGCAGCACAGTTCATTATTGAACAACGCATTGCGAATCATATTGAACAGAAGCGGTACGCTATTCTTGCCGAGTATTATCGCATACTGGCGGTATTGCATTATAAAGCGAAAAATTATAAAGAGTCAGAAGTCGCACTTCATCAGAGCCTGATAATTGCAGCCTCTAGAAATTATATAAGCCTATACAGTATCGACAAAGTGACTCTATTTTCCATATTAGAGCGACTCAATGATAAAGCTCAGTCAAAAGATGTCAGGCAGTTCATTGTTAAATTGCACAAAATGTTAAAAGGCAATGGGGCTGATCTCTCACCCCAAGTTGAGAAGCTCACGAAGAAGGAAGTACAGGTTATTCAATTGGCCGAATCCGGCAACCCAACCAAAGATCTTGCGAGTGAATTGAATATATCGCAGGGCACACTTAAATGGCACCTGCATAATATCTACGAAAAGCTGCACGTTAAAAACCGTACTCAAGCCATCCATAAAGCTAAGAAGCTGGGTTATTTTTAACTTACCTATCCCATTCCCAAGCTACTTCCTATTTTCTATTCAGCTAGTCAATAATTCTGGTAGTTTGAACTGATCGAGTTCAGAGCGGGCAGTTTTAACCTGCTGTATTTTTATACTCAATTCAGCTAGCAACTGCTTTTCTACATCAGATAATCGCTTACGCTTTAACGCAAATAGAGCACTGGTGATGTTATTTAACTCCGCCAGCTGGTTTTCAGTAATACGCTGTCGACTTGCTAACAGCAACTGAGTATCTGACACATCCTGCAACGCGTTAAATTTAACCGCATAAAGATCTGAGACTTCGGCAATTAAGTAATCTAGATTGACGTTATATTCTTCAAACAATACAAGACGTACTGCAATTAAGCGAATGAGGTATTCACAGGCAGGATTGTCTTCATCATGAATATTATAATTTTCTTTCATATATTCTAATAACTTCATCGCCAGCATTCTACCCGAGATTCGAGTTTTAGCTTCACGCAACGTTACCCCCATGACCCACGCATCCCAAAAGCCGGTAACGGGGGCTGCAACTAAAGATGAGTATGCTCGAAAGCCGGTGCGCGCGAGTAATTTACGCACTAATAACTTGGCCAGAAACCCCGTCGCAAAGGTCTTCATCTTATATAGGATCAACATAAGGTAATGAGACTTCCCCCTGTTCTTATAGGGGTCTAAGCCTAAACGGTGAATGCCAGGTTCTGGTATTTCTAAAATTGCGCGTGATAGAGAGAGTTTTAACTCAGGATGATGAGCATAGAGGCCTGAATGCTTAATATAAAGCGCGACACTGTAAAAGCCGATTTTGAATAGCAGATAGAACTCCAACCCCACCAATATAACATTCGCTAGGATAAATATGGCTAATCCACTTAAGTTATTCAGGGCATCGGTCATATCAGGGAAATAGAATACTTCCACTAAGACTAAGGCAACGGTTAACAGAAAACCGATGCCGAAGCTGGCCATTAGACTCAGCCGAGTACTGGCTTTTAAAGATAGCTTGGATTTATTATTTTCGAGATAGGAGAAGACTTGCTGCTCGCCCCAAACTTCGAGGCGACCTGGTTTATGCTCATTCATGATGAGTAACGATCCGTGTTGTTTTAATCAGATCGCATTCTGCTTGATTACCTAATTAATGTTAAGTATTTATTATTTAACGTCAACCGTCGCGATAAGATCTTTAAATAGATCATGCTCAACCAAAGGCTGCAAGGCAGGGTCGGTTTTAATATTATCTAGGTAACTATCTCGACTTAGGGCTTCTTTGAGATAGCGAATAGCCTCATCCATTTGGTTCATGGCAGTATACGCACACGCCAACTGGTAAAAGGCGTGACTGTTTTCGGGATCAATTTTTAATGCCTGATGGCACAAGCTCGCCGCCCATTGCGGTTCGTTTAGTTCCAATACGGCATCGGCTTTATAGGTAAGGGCTTCGCAGTCGTTACTCTTAAGTTTTAAAATCTCATCGTAAATTGATATTTTGTTCGTGGGAGAAGGCTCTTGCTGTGCGCGCAACCAATGAGATTGAAGCTCTTGAGTTAATTCAATTTCTTCTCTGTTTTCTTCGATGTGCTGTGTCTTTTGCTTCATCAAAGATTCCATCTTTTCAAGTCGAGATTCATATTCTTTAATCAAGCGAGATATCTCGGCATCGGCTAAGGAATGTACTCGCTCTTTTATGTCTCGAATGGAAGTCCAGCCGACCAAGACTAAAATCGATGAGGCCGCAGCAATTAGGTAAAAGAAATACGTTACTGTACTGGTTGCATATTCCACGGCTCTATCAACCGATTTATGTTCTCTATCCACTATCTGCTGTATTAATTCACTTTTGGTCGCTGCTTGATCCACTCTTAATTGTTTAAGTTCATTAAGTACGTACATCTCAACAAAAGGGGTATAAATAGGCCCCTCTAATTTATTTATTTCAGAGGTCATGTCAGAGACTGTTGCAGGGGATACTTCGGGTATTAAGGCGGGCTTTGTTACAGGATTTGCTATTATTGCTTCTGCTTTCATTTCAGCTGTCGTTTCTACGACAGCACCTTCCGCCGCATTGACTTGAGAACCAAGCAATGCGGTGAAAAGAAAGAGGGTTACTAGGGTCAAGATGCGAGGCATATAGCTCTTCCGTGATCGTGAACTTCTACTAATGAAGTGTGCAAACTTTTTACTGTTTCTTCATAGTCTGATTCGTTGACTATGAACTGCATATCTACTTGGCGCATGGTTTGATGTAACGCCAGTACACTGATTGTTTTAGAAGCCACCGCTTTCACGGCTTTGGCAAGAATACCCGGAATTTTCATATCACTGCCAATCGCAGAAACAATCGCGACTTTTTGCTGATCTACTTCAGCCGTTGGGTATTTTTCTTCAATCGCAGTACGAATGCGCTTTACTGTTTTTAGACTAGCAGATAAATAGTGGGTAATCGTATTAGCGTTGATATCTTTTGATACGATATGCGCTTTAAAGCGTGTAAGGATCGCCAATACTTCACGATCGTAGTCATGCAGGCTACCCGACATGTCTTGATCGAATACTTGCAGTGCAATAATACCTTTACAGCCCGCAATGATTTCGACACAAGGCGAGTCACTAATGTAATCACCCGTAATTAGAGTACCGGTATGCTCTGGTTCGAAGGTATTCTTTACGCGCAAAGGAATGTTGTTTTGACGCAGTCCTTTTGCCGCTTTCGGGTGAATTGCTTCCATCCCTAGGCTGGCTAACTGGTCAGCTACATCATAATTGGTGCGGCCAATTGGCACAGCATTTTCTTCGCCCACTAAACGTGGATCTGCACTGCTTAGGTGAAATTCTTTGTGAATAACCGCTTCTCTGGCTTCTGTAAGCACCGCTAAACGACTGAAGGTCATTTCGCTGTAACCGCGATTAAACGATGACATTAAGCCACTGTCACTGTGCGCATAACCGGTTACGATCGGTAGCTGTGTATTCAGGTCGATATTATCGAAAGCTAAGCGAATACGTTCATCCAGAGGAATGTGCTTATTCGTGCGCCAGCCCGTTAAATCGACGAAGCAGGCATTCACACCATCACGACGTAATAGCTCTGCTGTATTCCAGGCACTGTGCGCTTCACCAATACTGGCGAGCATTTCTCGTACGGTTTCTAGGTGTGATTTTAATTCGAAGTGCCCGTGTTGGCATAAGCTTTGTAAATCCAGCAAGCATTGCTTGGCATTCGTTAGACGTTCATCTAAAAACTTGTTGGCTTTTAACAGTAGAGCTTCATCACCGAATAGGTCTTTATTGATGATATAAAGCTGCTCTCTTAGCTCATCAAATTTTTGCATCCAGCCGTCATCGCCCATACCGTTGGCGAAGAGTTCATAAACCCCGGCCTGACCGCTTTTTTTATGTTCCAACAATAGGTCCGTAATACCACCATAAGCGGATACGACAAAAACGCGCTGAAAGAGATCTTTTCTATTGCCGCCTAAAACAATGTTATTACGAACAGATTCGTAATTCGACATTGATGTGCCACCAATTTTTTCAATCGTATGCTTATTGCTCATAATCAGAACCTGGCTAAATAATAATTTTAGAAATCTCACTCGGGCATGAACACCGTGTGAATAAAATGCAGTTTATTAAAATGTTCTCAGATAGCTTTGGCCTCTGGCTCATAAGCATCTTGGTGACAATCTCTAGCAATCATTTGATGCCTAATTTAAACACTGCATGGATACTGTAATAAATGCGGTTGAAAATAAATTAGCATAAGAATTCGCGCGCAATCATAACACGATTGCCTATTAAGCAATCAACAACTGGCGAGCTTAAAAATAGATTTTGTCTTTGGAAATTTCCGACCTAAACGCCGCTAACATCGGTAGTCTCGATGCCCTCACTGAGGTTAGGCTTCGGGCAGACATACAACACTAATCATTAGTGCTCTAATCATTAGAAGTCGCTCTATAGCGAATATCTTCAAGAAAACAGCCAAAAAAGCTTCTTAAACATCGATTCTCTGATGCTCTGTCTATCCACCGTCAAACGGATAAGCATAGTACACTAAACATTATTTTTTATCGAGTACAGTTTTTGACCAGATCCTTAGATTGAAAAGGGTCATACCTGACTTCTGATAATAACGAAGGCTTTCTGATAAACTGTCGCCATTAGTTAATCGAGCTTATTCGTCGAGCTTATATTCATCAGTAAGGGTTTAGTCATGTCTGCAATCAATCTTGAATTTCACCAAGCACCAGGAATCGCCAGCGCGATGGCTAAGGCCTTATTTCTGCGCCGTAAAGGCTTTAAAGCGGAAGTCGGCATGCCTGAAATTAATGCCAGCTGGTATGGCGCTCAGGCCGACCAGGGCGCTTTGAAAGATTATTGCGCAACCCTTGATATAGAATTAACCCGATCTCTGCCGGTATTGTATCCACACGTTATGGCTGGCGGCATGCACATGCATATGCTGACTCATAAAGTATTTCCTATTGGCTTGCTAGGGGCTGTGCATCTTAAAAATACAATCACGCAGCATAAAGCCATCGCCATTGGCGACAAGATGGATATTCATGCCCAAATGGGTGGCTTCCGTTTAACCGCTAAAGGCGTTGAGTTTGATTTCACCACTCAGGTTAAAATTGCCGATGAAGTCGTTTGGGAAGAGTTAAGTATTTACTTCATGGCGGGTCGATTCGGTGGTAAAGAAAACCCATCAACAGAAACCAGCTTTGAATTGGCTAGCCTAGATAAAGTGGTTGATATTGCGACTTGGTCTGTGCCGAAAAATCGCGGTAAAAAATACGCCAGCATCAGCGGTGATTACAACCCAATTCATACTTCTAAATATCTTGCTAAGTTGTTTGGTTTTAAGCGCGATATTGCCCACGGTTTTGGTATTTTGGCGCAAGCGGTTAATCAATCTGAATTGGCTAATAAAACAAGTATCACTGCCGGTAAATGCCAGGTCGATGTGATTTTTAAGGGGCCGTTGTATTTGGAAAATGATGCTAGTTTGAAGCAAGCTTCTGATGCTACTTCTGTTGCACAGGAACAACGCTTTGATTTGTTCTCGGGCTCTAACCCTAAGCCAAGCATTTGTGCGAGCTTGCAGGAATTATAAGTTAGCTAATTTGTTGATCAAAGTAGAAGCGAATGATGCTGTAATAAGCATTATTTGTTTCTAATATCTTTTTGTTATTACCCCTCCCTCTTTAAATTTAATATCTGTGACGCTATCAACAAACCTGACTATATGTCATATCAGGCTATTGCCGAAGTCTATTACCTTCATATAATGCTACATTTTATAAATCGCTAACTGTAGAGTGTAATTTATGCTGAACCGCTTATTCCCAATTGTAATTTCTTCCTGCTTACTTGCCGGCTGCTTTGGTAGCGATAGTGATGATAGTAACGGTGATAGTCGCCTAACATTTTCCCTCACAGATGGCGCAATTGATTTCGCTGAGCAAGTTAATTTAGAGATCAGTGGTATTGAGCTTCATTCTAGTGAAGAAACGCTCTCTGTTACCTTCGATCCTCGCACGATCAACTTATTGTCTTTGCAAGGCAGCCAATCTACCGCATTATTTACCGATGAAGCTTTACCCGCAGGTGAATATCAGTGGTTACGATTAAAAGTCGATAGCGCCTCTATTGTGCTGGAAGTCGATGGCGGTGAAATACCATTAACAATACCCAGTGGTGACCAAAGCGGTTTCAAATTGGTTAGTGGTTTCACCTTACCGAGCAATGCGAGTGCAGATTTTACGCTGGACCTAGACGTACGAAAATCAATCACCGTTTCTGGCCCAGCTAATAACTTAAGCTATAAGTTACGCCCAACCATGAGACTAATGAACAATATTGAAGCGGGTCATCTTGCAGGCAGTATCGAGGGTACTTTATGCGAAACTGGGGCCAGCATGGCGGTTTATGTTTATGACGGCCACGGCGCAACCGTTGATGATGAAGGTTCTGCCAACGCTCCGCTTGCGAGCAGCTTAGTTAGTGCTGCCTTTGATTACGAAATAGGTTATTTAGTCACCGGAAATTATACGATTGCTTTAACCTGTATGGCAGATGAAGATCTTGCACTGACAGACGAAGAAATTATATTCCTAGGAATTCAAGATGTTACTGTTATTGCTAAGACAACAGCCGATTACCCATTTGAATAGCTCTCTTTCATTAACTAATAGATCAGTTCAACTCTTGAGTAAGCTCTCCTAGCCGTGCGATGGCTTGCTTCACCTCTTCATTCCAAGGGGTGGCACAATTTAAACGAATATAATTTTTAAACTGATCGCTATTGGAAAAAATATCCCCAGGAATAATTGAAATTGATTCTGCTTGCGCTCGATGTAATAACTCAATTGAACTGACTTTTTCTGGCAAACATATCCATAAAATAAATCCTCCTGTAGGAATCGATAAACGGGTATCTTTGGGGAAATATAACTGCACGGCTTGGGAAAATAATTTAATATTTTCAGTCACCTTTTGGCGTAAGCTTCTTAGGTGCTTATCATAGTGGCCATTTTGTAGATACGAGGCCATCGTCAGCTGTGGCAAGCTACTCGTCGCCATGGTACTGAATCTTTGCGCCTGAATTACCGATTTTTTATTACGCCCCGGTATACACCAACCAATACGTAATCCTGGTCCTACTGTTTTAGAATACGATGAGCAATACATAACTCTATCATCAGTATCGTGAGTTTTGATTACTGTGCTAATTGGCTCTTTGCTTCCTTTAAGTCCCACACTATTATCTACTGGCATTTCGCCATAGATATCGTCTTCGATAATTTGGCAATCAAACTGCCGTGCAAGTGCAACCAATTGCTTTTGTTTGTCACTATTAATGCTACCGCCAGTAGGATTACTATAACGGCTGGTGACCATTAAGGCTTTGATCGACCACTGCTCTAATGCCAGTTTCAATGCGTCGGTACTAATACCATGAGTAGGGTCGGTAGGAATTTCAATCACTTTTAAGCCACGCAATTTTGCCATTTGCAGAAAGCCATAATAACAAGGGGACTCGACGGCAATAATATCGCCACGCTGAGTCGCACTGCTTAAGCACAAGTGCAGGGCTTCCGAACAGCCTTGAGTAATGACGATATCGTCCGCGTGGCAGCGCAAGCCCACATCACGCATGCGCAAAGCAATCTGAGTACGCAAACTTTCTAAGCCAGGAGAGAATTGATAATTAAAAACTTCTTCCATATTAAAACGGGTAATTTTTTGCATATGGGTTTGCAAAGAGCGGTAGGGTAAAAAGGAGTGATCTGGAATCGCACAGCCTAGATCGACGCTACTTTTTTTATTCACATTTTCTAGCACATGATTAATCAGTTCTGTTTTTGTCACCGCTTTCGGTTGTCCACCTTGAGATACCGGTGGTGGAACCGGCTCATCATTAGCCCCCTTGCGTACAAAGTAACCTGCTTGTGGCTTAGCACGAATCAAACCCTGATCTTCTAATAGCGCATAAGCTTGGTTAATAGTTGAAACACTGACCTGCAATTGTTTACTGAGCTTACGCACGCTAGGAATTTTTTGTTCGGCAAGATACACCCCTTGCTCAATATCTGAGGCAAGATCTTGGGCTACTTGGCGATATAGGGTGGTATTAGCGTTGCTCATCTTGCCTCTCTTTTGTTCTAGCACTGGATCGGTATTACGTGATCTGACTAGGTTATCAGTAAAACTGTACTGCATAACAGTACAGTTTTTCAGTTTCCAAGCAGTACAGTTAATATTTTAGCGCAACTGTACTGCTTTTTGCTCTTATCCCTGCCTCTCTGCACCTGTCTTTATTTACCTCACAATACTCGGGCTCAAGAAAAGCTCTTGGCTAATCAACAATAGTGAGTAACAAGATGACAAGCTTAACCCGCACCACAGATACACTGATTTCACCCTCTTCCACCTCGATGCTGGGTACTACCGGCATGATGAAAGGTTTATTCGCGGTGATCTTATTCGCCATGACCGTTCCCATGACTAAGTTAGCGTTGCCTTTATTTAGCGCAGAATTAATCGCCAGCTCGCGCGCCTTTATTGCCGGTCTATTGGCCTTACTCGTGATCCATATTAATGATTGGGCAGTACCGAATAAGAAAATATTCGCTTGGTTAGCCCTAGCGGGGGCAGGCGTTGTTGTCGGCTTTCCTTACTTGCTAAGTTACAGCTTAATACATTTATCGGCGGCAAATATGGGCGTGGTATTAGCGGGACTGCCGTTGATGACCAGCCTCTTTGCGGTGCTGATTATGAAAGAACGAAACGGCTTAAGGTTTTGGATCTCGTCGGCATTTGGGGCTGGGTTATTAGCGGTGTATTTCCTCAACGGCAACCAATCCTCAGGCTGGGACATGCAGACACTCGGTATTTTATGCTTGATGCTGATGTTTGGTGGTTTGGGTTATAGCGCCGGGGCAAAAGCCGCTAAGAGTATTGGTGGCTGGCAGACAATCTGTTGGATGCTGGTATTGTACCTGCCACTATCATCCATCAGCTTTGGTTATCACGCTGGTAACCCTGCTTTCATTACTGACTTCACTCAGGCAATGAACAATCCTGCGGAACAGAGTCGCTTTTGGATTTCGATTGCTGGTTTGCTTTATCTTGCGGTGATCAGCCAATGGTGGGGATTCCGTTTTTGGTATCAAGCGATGGCAGAAGCAGGTGCAGGCCGCATTAGCCAGATTCAATTATTGCAGCCGTTTCTTACTTTGTTATTTGCGATGATCTTTTTGGGCGAGTCGTTTGCGGTTGAGCAGGGGCTATTTGCTTTGTTAATTGTATTGGCTATTTGTTCGGCCTTACGCTCTAAGAGAAAAATTTAGGAGTACAAAAGCTAAAAGCAATTCACCACCGAGGCACAGAGACGCTACGCTACACAGAGAAAGGCAAAGGAAAAGATGAAGGAAAAGACGAAGGAAAAGGAAGATATAAGGCGTCGTATTTCTTAATATTTATTTTATTATATTATCTTTTCCTCTTTGCCTTTCTCTGTGTACTCGGTGCCTCGGTGGTGAATTAATTTTTCGGCTTTGTCTTTTTGTTGTACTTTCCGGCAGAAGACTTTCTAGCCGGTGCTTTCTTGTTAGCACTCGTTTTTTTTACTGCCTTTCTTTTAAAGCCCTGTCCCTGTCCTTTTAATCCTTGTAACGCCGTCGGTATATGCTGTTTGGCTTGCTCGATTAATCCTAATAAGTGCTGATTAAGCGGCTGCATAAACCCTTGGTAATTCAACTCACGCTGACTAATGGCATTCAGTTGCTGTTCCCATAACGCGGTCATGTCAGGGGTAATGGCCGATTCAGGTAAGCTATTAATCAAGCCCCTACCCACTTCGGTACTTAGAATCTGTTTGCCGCTGCGCTGTACAAAATTGCGTTTAAATAATAATTCAATAATTCCGGCGCGGGTTGCTTCTGTCCCTAGCCCGTCGGTTTCTTTTAGTGTCTTACGAATTTCAGCATTGGTCACATACCGAGCGATGCCTGTCATCGCGGCCAGCAAGGTGCCGTCGTTAAAATGTTCTGGCGGTGTGGTTTGTTTTTCTAGCAGGTTGGCGCCGTCACATAACCACGCGTGCTTACCCTGCTGTTTATCGCCGGGGTCTAGATTGATCGGTGGTAAGTCTTGTGATTTTTGTCCACCCGCTTGTTGATGGCCCATGGCTGAACTTTGTTTCTTTTCACCGTACAGCGCTTTCCAGCCGAGCTTTAATGGCTGTTTGGCTTGGGTTTTAAATAAGCCACCGGCTATTGCTGCTTCTACTTTTGTTTCCGCATATTGATACGCTGGAAAAAACTGCATCAAGTATTGGCGCGCAATATGACGGTAGATTTTTTGTTCAAACTGATTCAGTTTTTCAAACTGAGCTGCCGAGATCGATTTCTCACTCGGTACAATCGCATGGTGCGCTTCCACCTTGCTATCGTTAAACGCTTTGCTTTTTAAGCGCGGCTGCGCGAGTGCTGAATATTGTTGTAGCGGCTGACAGTTTTGGCCAATCGCCTGAATCACACTGGGCGCTAAACTATGCTGCTCAGCAGGTAAGTGACGACTGTCGGATCTTGGATAGGTAATTAACTGGTGACGTTCATACAGAGTTTGGCAGGTATCTAATACTTGCTGGGCGCTCATGGTGAAGGCTTTGGCCGCTTCGATTTGCAACGTCGATAAATTGAACGGTAATGGCGGCGGTTGCTGCTTATCTTTTTGCTCAAGTTTTGTTATTTCTGCAGGCTGCTGCTGAATACGCTGGCAAACATTTTCTACTAACGGCTTATGTAAAACTCGCCCTTCTTCATCTTGATAGGGTTTACAAGCTTCACTCGGCTGCCACTTAAGAGTAAAGGATTCGTTTTGGGAGTTGGTGAGTCTTGCTTCTACTTGATAAAAGTCGCGGCTGACAAATTTTTCTATTTCTTCATCACGCTTCACTACTAAGCCTAATAACGGTGTTTGCACGCGCCCAACCGATAATACGCCCTGATAACCCGCCTTCTGCCCTTGTAAGGTATAAGCACGGGTCATATTCATGCCGTATAACCAATCGGCTCTTGAACGTGATAGGGCGGATACCGAAAGTGGCACGAATTCTTGATTGCTGCGTAAATTCTCTAACGCACGCCTAACCGCGGGTGGGTTCAAATCACTGATCAAGCAACGCTGAGTATTCTTCCGTTTATGAGCACTGATTTTAAGATGGCTTAAGACTTCGTCGACTAATAGCTGCCCTTCGCGATCGGGATCGCCAGCATGGACGATTTGATCAGCTTGCTTTACCAATTTACGCAATACGGTTAACTGCGACCGGGTTTGGCTCTTGGCTTTTAATTGCCAGTCTTGCGGCACAATCGGCAGGTGCTCAAGCTTCCACGATTTATACGCTTCGTTATAGGCATCCGGCTCTGCTTGCTCTAATAAGTGACCAATACACCAGCTCACCACATCGCCATTCGCCAGCTCGATATAACCTTGCTGCTTTCTGTGTGGTTTATTTAAAATGCTGGTTAAGCCATCGGCAATGGCACGCCCAAGACTGGGTTTCTCTGCGATATACAACTTCATCCTTAAACTGTATAGATAAACAGTATAGGTTTCAAGTAAGCTTTTTATTAAGGAAACTTTATTCACAACTAGTTAAATCATGACACTTTAGCCGAATGTCACATCTGTCAAAATTCCAACCCTTTGTCGCACTTTGTCTCAGCTGAAATTATTTTCCGTTCAAAAAATCATCATTTTGACCTAGCGTGAGGTGCACCAAGGTCCCAGTGTTGTTTTACGCAACTTATACCCAACCTTATCCACACATTCTGTGGGTAAGATTATGATAAGTATTCAAATTAAATCGTTTTTATTGAAAATCAAGACTTGCACTGCACTTTATTCAATTATTTTTTAGAGCGTATTTTGTCCAATAAATATTTTTAATATTATCGCTCAAGCCCTTGACTTCATTGGCTTTCAGTTAAAAATGAGCACTGATCAAAAAACAGCCAATCTGTCAGCAGGCTAGATAAAATGGGGCTGCAAGGGGGTTATATTTTGATTATGCACAGAGTTATACACAGAAGTTGTTAGTAATTAGCAAAGTTTCTTATTTTTGCCATTTTGTGGGTATTTTATTCTCCCTGTCATATTAATTGTGTGTCAAATTATCCACTAAATGAGTGTTTTATGATGCTTTCGTTAGTTATGCCCAGCTCACTCAGAGTTTGCTGTATATCTTGTTCGCTGGCCTGCAAGCAAGGTGCTAGAATGATGGCATTATATAGCTCACCATCTATCGCCCTATCGTCAGCGGAACCAATATGCCTGTTACTCATTTCATTACTCATCAAATTAATAAAGAAGCGCAAAAGCCTGCGGCCATGGTCACGACGACGACCAACGAGGCTGAGGTTGATGATTATTGCCATCTAGTGATGAGCCAGTTAAAAGGCATCTTTGTACAGCGCGCTAGTAAGCGTTACGGCTGTTTCAACCCGGAAGTGACTCGGGTTAAGGGCCTTACTCTTAACTGGCTGAACGATCAGCAGAGCTTTCTATCTTGGACCAAGAAGATCAGCGAGCAGTTTGCCGATATGATGGACAATACTGAGCTGGAAATTGATGGTTACCTGGCTTTTGCCACAGAAGAACTGGCCGATACTGATAAGCTTTATATATTTCACCTGCGTGAAAAAAGTAACATTTGCTTAACCGCCGATATGCAGTTAAGTGAAAGTCGCATTATCGACTTCTCCAATACCGGCTTTGGGCTTTGCATCGATACCACAGCATTAAAGAAAGAGCAGGAAGAAGGTAAGCGCAGCGAAGAGAAGTATTTCACCTTCAGCTTTGGCCGTGGCGATAAACCAATCCAGAAACTGTTCTCAGAGTTTACTGGCTTTATCGATACCCTCGATACCGAACAAGAAACTCAAGAGTTTTTACAGATTGTTGAAGAGTACGCATCGACCTTATCGGAAGATCAGTCAATCGAAACCAAAACCAAGGTTATCGAATATTGTGTCGAGCAAGATAAGCAAGGTGAGACGGTTGAATTCAAAACCTTGTCA
This sequence comes from Oleispira sp., assembly GCA_036960605.1. Taxonomy (GTDB): domain Bacteria; phylum Pseudomonadota; class Gammaproteobacteria; order Pseudomonadales; family Oceanobacteraceae; genus Oleispira. The sequence continues at coordinate 175,312 of JBALXI010000003.1, forward strand.
GGCCAGCTTGATAGCAGCGCGCCGGAAAAATTCGAGCAGTTCGTCGCCCTTAAAAAGCGTGAGCGTCGTGAAGTGCGTCCTTTATCTGAGTCTTCTATGAATGAAGGCCAGTCATCGGAGCTTGCTCAGGGTGAGAGTGTGATTAAAACGGATTTGATACCAGATCGTAAAAGTTTGAAGAATTATTTACGTTATAGCGGTAAGAATAAAGAAGTGACACTGAGCTTTGCCGCCACAGCACTGGGCAGCGATATTAGCTTTGATGCGAGCGAGAATAGCTTAACCATTAAAAACCTACCTAGCCGCTTATTAAAGCAGCTGAAGCCAGATAATAGCTAGACTATTATCTGCTGATCTTTTAGCCTCTAATCGCCCACCTGAATAGAGGCTAAAAGCGTAATGATATCTTGCTGGCTATCCAATAACCGAATGCCACCCTCTCCCGTCGCTAATAGCTCGCTGCCCGCCGTAATGACATCATTACATGGAAAGTCTGCATAATCTGTTACTACGAGAGGGGCTGCAGGATCCGTTACATCATATATTCTTAAACCTGCAGAAAAACACACATATAAGCGATTTCCGGCGATTGATAATCCTGTTGGCTTCTCAATCGGTTTTTGAGTAAGTTCTCGTGGATTATCGATATCCGAAATATCAAATATGATTAAACGATTACTGCCTCGATTTGTTAATACCCCTGAGTCATCGACGAACCTCTCTTGCCCATCTTCGGGGCGAATGGTCACATACATAATATTATTCGCCGCCACAACAGGATCACGACTGGTAAAGTGTGAGGCAAATGATAAGCCATCGATCAATCCCTCTGAGCTTATTCTTGCAATGATAGCCCCTTGGTTAGTACCGATTAAAATTAAGTCTTCGCCATAAGGAAATACAGTTTCTAATCTAGGACCGGTAGTAAAAGATTGGTCGACTAGGCTAGGATTCATGGCATCGTCTAAATTAAATGTGCGGATGCTGCTATCTTCAACCACGATTAAATGATTATTCTGAATTAAAAATCGAGTGGTTGATCCCCCCGTTCCCGAACCGCTTGTCGAATCTCCTGAATCACTCGACTCAACACAACCAAACAGATACAAAACACAGCACAGTATCGTCATTATTTTCACGGTCTTTCTCCTCAGCGTATAAGTCATATTCATCTCCATATAAAATTTTCTTCCCTGAAACAGTTTCGTAACCAATAACAATACCCTCTGATTGACTGGTAATTTTTGAATAATCCATCCAATATAATTCGGGGTAAAACTGAGTCCGAGAAGGATACGAAAAAACATCTTCTTGGCGACTCATCACTAGCTCGACCCCCGAAGATTGAAATAAAGTATCCAGATCGATCATCACCAGATCAGTAAATGCAGAACTGTATAAAATTGAATTTTTAATGGTTAAATCCAAGGCTCCTGCAATTGGTATATAAACAAGCCGTAAAGGATTCAACTTATCGCTCATATCAAAAATATGGATGCCGCGGTATTTTTCAACGACGAATAACCAACTATCCAATACATAAATTTTACCACTGCGTTTTAATAGCTCATTGCCCGACAGATCGCTAGTGATCTCTTTACGCAGTTCCTGCCACGGTAATACCACAGGTTTAATACATTCTTTAGAGATTTTATCATTGTCTTTATCACACGGTTCTTGAAAACCAGAACCTAGCAAAGTTGAGAAGGCAAATAGGCTGATGGGTAAAACTGACCAGCGGCGATTAGGCTTTATTGCAGTGCTAGAGACAAACGTTAATAAAAAGAGTGCGATAACCGCAGCCAAGCAAGCCGCATAGAGATCGTTAAAATCAAATGTTCCTCGGTACAATAGGCTACCGGATTGCGTTTGAAATAGCTCAAATACAGAGAGAAAGCTCAGCCAGCCGAGAGGGATAAAGATTGATTTTTTAGCCGAGTTGCCTAAGCATAAAGTACTCAAACTCGTCATCATTAAGATGAATATAAAACTAGGCGCCGAACCTAATAACCAGTTTGGTAAAGTAGACGCTATGACGGGGTTAAAATGAGGCCGATAAAAGAAATAAAATAAGAAGCCGAGGAGCATCGTTCCGCTGACAATAATGGCATGAAGCCTTTGACCTGTGCGCACATCCATATGAACCACTACCATCGAAATAAGAAGTAATCGCATTATACATAAAAGTGCGACTCTTGCTAGAAACCTTATTGATATAACTATTTTATGAGTGACTCAAAATCGCCTGGAGTTCAGTGATTTTCTGAAGAGATATAGCGTAATTACAACATGCTGCTACATTTAGCTCATCGCCAATACGGCTAAGTTTTTATTAGCCGAATAAACAGGCTAAGCTATTAGCAAAATAAATGAACAGTAGAGTGTGCCCTCATGCTTAAGATACTTCATCAATGGTTATTAAAACGAGCAGACAAACAAGCCGATAATATTTGGATATTCACCTTAGGTGCCGTCAGCTTTTTCTTTGGCATGGGGATCATTCTTTATGCAGAAAACACCCTAGCATCATCTCTAGGTCAAGAAATCATCGTGCTATTTGGATTTATACTAGCGATTATCGGAGGGATTGCCGCTATAATAGGCTATCTGTCTTTAAGCCTATTGCGCTTTTTAAGCTTCGCTAACCGCGAACGCATTAAAACTCCCACTCTTGAATCTATAGAAGTCGAAGAAAAATCATGACGAGCGAACGTTTTCCTGATATTGAAGTGTATTTACTTAAAGCCGAAGCCAGCGAAATTTATGACTGGCTTTGCACTCAGTTCTCAAAAGTTGAAGAACAAAAAAATACGACTAGAACCGTACAATGGCTAGTCGATGGCAACGAAGTATTATTCACTTTAAATAGTAATAAGAACTTTGCTAGCCTGTGGTTTAAGGTGAATCAGACCCCTTGGAATAATGACCTAGAATGTGGACGTATTTTGCATACTGCATTGGGTAAAGAAGTCCGCTGTTCAAAAGCGACTTGGCAAGAAGGTGATGAAGGTCCAGCTTGGACAAAGCTTATTCATGGCGAAGAAAAAGATTTCGATTGGGATAAGTAGTGTCTAACAACAGCCATTCTTTCGACAGTCTTTCGTTAAAAGACTTACAGCAACGCTATTTTCGCCTTTTAGACGCCATGTCTGAAGGCGTTTATGGACTCGACGCTGATGGTCTAGCCACCTTTGTAAACCCCGCTGCAGAGCGTATTACAGGGTGGTCATCTGCTGATATTCTAGGCAAGAACATTCACCAGTTTCATCATCATAGTCACGCTGATGGCAGCCCTTATCCCGATAAAGACTGCCCTATTTATAAAACTCGCCTAACCGGTGAGAGTGCTCAGTGTGAGCATGAAGTGTTTTGGCGCAAAGATGGCAGCTGCTTCCCCGTTGAATATTCAAGTACCCCGATCGAAGAAGACGGCGAACGTCTTGGCGTCGTGGTGGTCTTTAAAGACATAAGCGAACGCCTCGTTCAGCAGCAAAAATTGCAGACCGCTTTGCAGCAAGTTGAGCAATTAAAAGAACAGCTGGTCGCAGAGAATCATTTACTCAAGCAAGAAATTCAGCTGCAATCGCAGCAAGACATCATCGGTCAAAGTGACATTATGGCAGCCCTGCTTGAGCGTATCAGTCAGGTAGGCCCAACAGATGCTTGCGTACTGATTCAAGGTGAGAGTGGCACCGGCAAAGAACTTATTGCCCAAGCTCTGCACAGTGCGAGCCATCGTAAAGACAAGCCCGTCGTCAAAGTGAATTGCGGGGCAATTGCCGAAAGCCTTATCGAGAGTGAACTATTCGGGCACGAGAAAGGCGCTTTTACCGGCGCAACTCAACGTCGCTTAGGTCGTTTTGAAGTCGCTGACGGCGGCACATTATTCCTCGACGAAATTGGCGAATTAACCCAAGCAGCACAAGTAAAACTTTTGCGCGTTTTACAAGAGCAAGAATTTGAACGTGTGGGTAGCAGCCAGACGGTGAAAGTCGATGTGCGTATTATTGCCGCCACCAATCGTGATTTACAAAAGTTAGTTGAGCAGGGAGAGTTCAGGGCTGATTTGTTTTATCGCCTCAATGTCTTTCCTCTTTGGGTGCCGGCACTGCGCCAGCGACCCAATGACATTCCTTTGCTAGCGAGCTATTTCTTAGCCAAGATTCAGCGCCATATCGGCCGCCATTGCGAAGGTTTTACTCCGCTGTCGTTGCAAAAAATGATGCGATATTCCTGGCCTGGTAATGTCCGTGAATTGTATAACGTGATCGAGCGCTCTTTAATCCTTCACTCCGGTAATGGCTTATTAATCATGCAGCTGGATGCCGAACTGGCGATTTATAATAATACTCACTCACACTCATCCACACATGAAGTAGCAGTCGATGTCTCGCTATCGCCTCAACGTGAAGGCAGCGAACTGTTAACCGCTGCCGCTGCCGAGAAACAGCATATTCTACGCATACTCGAAGTGTGTAACGGCCGGGTTTCAGGTAAAAAAGGCGCTGCCGAATATCTCGACCTGCCCGTCTCGACCCTGCGCTCACGCATGAAGAAACTCGACATACGGCTTAAATAAAACGCACAGGTAAAAATAAGCGATATATCGCACATAAGTGCGATATATCGATATTAAAATAATCTATATATCACCAATCCAACCCTACATTTCGTAAAACCCCAATGAATACAACAACTTAAAAGTTGGCGCAGCGTTTGCTATCTAGCCTCATGCTATTTGATGATATGAGAGCCTTATGAGCAAATTAATCGCTACCTCCCAAGCACCCCAATCCTCTGGATTTAGACAATTCCTCAGTTTTTTCAAAGCGGACTCTTTGCCCCATCGAGTGCGTCTTATTTCAGGTCGCTACCTGACGTTACGCCGACTCATTAGCTGGCCGTTATTATTAATCTGCTTCCTGACACCGTGGTTAAGCTGGAATGATTTACCCATGGTGCATTTTGACCTGGTCGCTAAACAGTTTCGCATGGGGCCTGCTGTATTTTGGCCGGAAGATCTTATGGTACTCACTTGGGTGATGTTAGCCGGCGCCTTTGGTTTGTTCTTTGTCGCGATGGTCTCGGGCCGACTCTGGTGTGGCTTTAGCTGCCCACAAACAGTTTGGACTTTTCTTTTTATTCGTTTAGAAGAGCTTATCGAAGGCTCGCGTCATAAGCGCTTAAAAATGGATCGTATGCCTTGGAATGCCGAAAAAGTACTGCGCAAATCGGTAAAGCATATTAGCTGGATCAGCCTCAGTCTGTGGACGGGCATTACCTTTATCGCTTACTTTTACCCATTAGAAGCTATGGCGACTGATTTTGGCCTTAGTGATTTAGCCGGTATGGGCTTATTTTGGATTTTCTTTATTGCCCTCATGACCTACCTAAACGCAGGCTTTCTACGTGAGCAAGTCTGTACTCACATGTGTCCCTATTCCCGCTTTCAATCGGTGATGTCAGATAATTCTACCTTGGTGGTGCAATACGATGAGCCGCGTAACGATTGCATTGATTGCCAAGTCTGCGTGCATGTTTGCCCAACTGAAATTGATATTCGTGATGGCATGCAGCTCTCTTGTATCGCCTGCGGTGCTTGTGTTGATGCCTGTGACAGCATTATGGACAAGATCAACAAACCTAGAGGGCTGATTGCCTTTCGCCCAGGAGAGGTCACTATTAAAGAGGCTCTTAACCTCAAACAGCGCCCTCGCTTAGTCGGTTATGCCCTTGCCTTTTTAGTGTCTGTTCTTCTCATTGGCCTTGAGGTCACGGGTCGCGATGTGATTCAAATTAGTTTAGAGCGTGACCGTAGTAGTTTGTACCGCATTAATGCTAATGATGAAGTAGAAAATAGCTTCTCACTAAAATTTCATAACAAGACTCAGCAAGACATGCCGATTCGCTTACTCATTGTCGATAACTTTCATGGCTTTGCGATTAGCCAACAGCAATTCACTATTCCTGCAGGCCAACGCCAGCAATTCCCACTATTGATCTCGCTGGCACTGCCCGCTACTGGTACGCCAAGCGCGCAGCAGCTATCCAATAAAATGGACATTCATATTGAGGTTATAGCCGAAGGGGTTGATGAGCCTGTTAATGAAATTAATACCTCCTTTCTGATGCCCAACATTATGAGCCTGCGCTAACAGGCGAACCTGCTGTTAGAGCTGATAAAACGAACTCATTAGTATTTAGAATTGCTTAAACCCCTGCTGTATTAGCAAGGGTTTAATATCTCAAAATGATCTTTTACAAAGTACACCTATGTTCTTTAATTAATGTATTAGCCGCGCATTTAATAGGTACCGTCATGCAAGCCAATCCCAAAATAATTAGCACGTTGAATCAAGTTTTGACCACAGAACTGACCAGCATTAACCAATTTTTCTTACACGCCCGCATGTTTAAAAACTGGGGCTTAGAAGAACTGAACGAGAAAGCCTATAAAAAATCGATTAAAGATATGAAGCAAGCCGATGATTTAATTGAGCGTATTTTATTTCTTGAAGGTCTGCCTAACTTGCAACAGCTAGGTAAGCTGCAAATTGGTGAACATACCGAAGAGATGCTGCAATGCGACCTTAATGTCGAAATGCTGCAAGTGGCTGAACTGCGTGATGCCATCGCGCTGTGTGAGCAAGAAAAAGATTATGTTAGCCGCGAGCTACTGGCAGGGATTCTGGAATACGAAGAAGAATACATCGATTGGTTAGAAACTCAGCAGATATTAATAACGACGACGGGTATAGAGAATTATCAACAGTCGCAAATGAATAGCTAGATGAACCGCTAAGTCGGAGAATTAAGATGAAAGGCAATACTAAGGTCATCGACCTATTAAACAAACAGCTAACCCTAGAACTCACCTCAATGGATCAGTATCTTGCCCATAGCAAGATGTATGAAGACTGGGGGATTAATAAGCTGCATGAAAAATTAGCCCATGAATATGAAGAAGAGCTGGAGCACGCCAGACGCTTGATTGAGCGTATTCTATTTCTTGAAGGCACACCCGATACCGCCTCGCGCGAACCCCTTATGATTGGCGATAATGTTGAGCAAATGCTACGCAATGACTTAGCGGCTGAAAATACAGTGGCTGCAAGCTTGAAAAACATCATCGAAGTTTGTGAGCAAGAGCGTGATTATGTCAGTCGCGAGATACTCGAAGCTCTATTAGATGATACAGAAATGGACCATATCTACTGGTTAGAACAGCATATTGGCCTGATCGCTAAAGTCGGATTACAAAATTACATTCAAAGCCAGATGGGGAGTGCCGCGGTATAATTCGACCTACTCCCTTATCTACTACCTGATTAACCTGACAGATGATAATCACTAGGCTGAATATAATTGATAACTATTACCATTCGCGATAGTATTAGCGTATCAATTTCACAGTCAGTGGTTATCTCATGTACGTTTGCATCTGTAATGCAGTGAACGAAAAAGCCATCCAGCAAGCCGTTGCTGATGGCGCTCAAAACGTTAGAGATGTACGTCGCTGCCTCGACGTTGGATCCCAGTGCGGACAATGTGTACGTCACGCCCATGAAGTGATTGAACAAGCAAAAGTTCAATTCGAAAAACCTGAGTTTTACGCCGCTTAATGATAACGGCCAAACCGAAATCCATTTCGAATGGCGTGATAAATACTAACGACACCGGAATAATGTAATAGACCTTTTAGTTGCTATCCTGTTATTTCTAGAAAATAAAAGGCTTCTCAATATCATTAAACAGTACTGCTCAAAAAACTCATATTCTCCATCCCAATCGATTTATGATCGTATTCAAACTACCCGGTTTCGACCCGCTTCTTTAGCCAGATAAAGGTTATTATCCGCTTTTTTAAATAGACTGACTAAGTCACTAATTGCGCTATCAAGTATACTGCAGCCAATACTGACGGTTACCCAATCTGTTCCCTCATAAGGATGAATTAAATGTAGATCTTCGATATTTCTTCGTATTCTCTCCGCTACCGCTAACCCTCCTTGGACTGGCATATTAGGCAATACAACACAAAATTCTTCTCCTCCAAAACGCGCAGCCAAATCCGTATTTCTAGATAAACTTTCATCGATTGATTTTGCAACTTGGCGCAAACACTCATCACCATAATCATGGCCTGCAAGGTCATTTAATTTCTTAAAATTATCAATATCAATCATTAATAAACATAACTCACTATCACTACGATGAGCATGCAAGAAACTTGACTGTAAATATTCGTCTAACTTTCGTCGATTAGCAATTTTAGTCAGCGGATCTGTCATATTGAGTTGATGTAATAAATCTCTTTGCTGCTTCAATTCTAAATGATTAGCAACTCTTGCCTTAACAATAGATGGGCTAAAGGGCTTAGAAATATAATCCACAGCCCCCATTTCCAACCCCTTGGTTTCATTTTCAACACTGGCTTGTACTGTAATAAAAATAATCGGTATATTTTCCGACTCAGGTTTTTCTTTTAAAATTCGGCAAACCTCGTAACCATCCATTCCTGGCATATTAATATCTAACAAAATTAAATCTGGTGGCTGACTCGAGAGTGCCTTTATAATTGCTTGCTCCCCCGTTTTTGCGATCACGATTTCGTATTCATCTAAAGTAGCAACCAATACTTTAATATTGACCATTTCATCTTCTGCAATAAGAATCCGCCCTTTACCTTGCATCACTTAAGCCCTCCACAGAGTTAATTTTCATTCACTGTAATATTATGATCACGGCAAAGTTTTTGATAATGTTGTAAAGCATCAGAAAAATCATAGCTTTCAATCAAATCAATGAAAACAGACAAATCATTATTAGACTGTCCTTTTAAGCGTACCCTTACATTTTGAATTAAATCCACAGCGGCCGTATTATCATCCGCTAAATAGGCACTTAATTGATGATTTTCATCTTCAGTCATTAACGTAATAAATGAAGGATTCATCAGTGAACTTTCCCCCAAGGGCTGTGAGCAGCGATTAATATCCTGCCATGCATCAATGCTATTAATAAGAACAGAAAGTCTTTGAGAAAGCGCATTACAAATTAGGGGATCAAGAGTACCTTCCTGCAATTGTCCATCAAGTATTGCTGCGACTTTACTTAAATCGCTTGCGCCTAAATTTCCAGCCGCGCTTGTTAATGTATGAGCTATATCGTGTATGTAATCACGATTATTCATTTCTATATCAACCCTTAATTGCTCAACAACATGCTTATAACGACGAGAAAAATCAGCCAATAAATTCAAATATACGTTTTTATTGCCAGCAACTAAAGAAAGGCCTAAGCTCAAATCTAAGCCGATTATTTCATCAGGGAACCCGATATAATCACCGCTGAGATCTTGATGTTGTATATTCTTAATATAGGCAGAGCCTATTCCCTCTCTAGGACTAATCCATTTAACCAAGGCTTTATCAATATCATCGATAACGATGGGTTTTAAAATATGCCCCTTCATGCCGACATTTAAACAGTGCTTTTGGTCTGAAGGTAAGGTATGAGCTGTCATTGCGATAATAGGTATATGCTGATAAATTGGATTATTAGTAATAATTTCGGCGGCACTATAGCCATCCATAATTGGCATTTGAAGATCCATAAATATCATATCAAAATCAGCTTCTTTGATTTTATCAATCGCCTGTGCACCATTATGAGCAATAGTTGTATTGATAGAACGCATGCGTAATAGCTCAGAGGCAACCTGTTGATTTATAGGATTGTCTTCGACCAATAAGACCCTCGCACCGGCCACTGAGGAAACATCAACTCTCGATTCCGCACCATCAAAAGTTTTTTCAATATCAAAACCTAAGGCTTTCTTAATCGTTTTTATAAGTAATAGAGGAGTGATAGGCTTTACTAAATAATAATCAAGATACTCTAGGTCTTTTTGATTTCCTATATCGGCCTTCGAATATCCTGTGACCATAATTAAAGCTGGTAATTTTTTTGCATATTTTTCATGAATAACTTTCGCACATTCAAGCCCATTCATCATAGGCAACTTCCAGTCTAATAATACAAGATCATGCTCAGTATCTAAACCCATAACACTAAGTGCCTCTTCAGCACTTTCTACTGTTGTTACTTGCATCCCCAACGATACCAATATTTCAGTAATTATTTCTCGTGCTGACTGGTTATCTTCAACAATTAAAATTCTTTTATTTTCTAACTCTGAACAATCTTGCCTGAATGTATGGTTATTTTCGGCTATTTCGAACTCTAGACTAAATTCAAATTCCGTTCCCTGATGCAATATACTACGAGCTTTTATCTCGCCCCCCATAAGACCGACTAAAGATTGACTAATAGATAAGCCTAATCCGGTGCCACCAAACTTGCGAGTGATCGAACCATCCGCTTGCTCAAAAGGCTTAAATAGTTTCTTTACAGCAATAGGCTTCATCCCTATGCCAGTATCCATCACTGAAAACAGAAGTTTAACCTTAGTGTCTTCTCCATAATCCAAATCAACCTTTATTTTGACAAAACCCGTCTCGGTGAACTTTACCGCATTACTTGCCAAATTAGTTAAAACTTGAGAAAGTCTTAATGAATCACCAATTAACATGAGAGGTATATTACTAGGATATTGAATAATTAACTCAAGGCCTTTCTCATTAGATTTATTACGAATAAGATCGGTAATATTTTCTAATACTTCATCGATCCTGAAAGGCTCAGGATCAATAGATAAGTGCCCAGATTCAACTTTAGAGAAATCAAGAATATCATTAATGAGTAATAATAAATTTTTCGAAGATGTATCAATTTTCTGTAAATAATCTCTTTGCCTCTCATCTAATTTTGTTTGCAATGCTAAATATGTTAGTCCCGTAATCGCATTCATCGGCGTTCGAATTTCATGTGACATATTGGCCAAAAATTCGGATTTATATCGATTAGCCTGAACAGCTTCGTTTTTGGCATCAACTAAATCTTTAGTTTGTATTCCGATCAAGTATTGTAAGTTATCTCTATGCAAAGCAATTTGCTGGGCAGATTTTTTCCTCTCAGTAATATCATGGCAATATGCAATAATCAGATCTTCATCATTAATAGTTACTGTCTTCGCGCTGTAAATCCCATAAATGTCTTCACCATTTTTACTTCTGAACTTCAACTCAATATTTGAAACTTCTCCTTTTTCAGATATTTCTGCCAAGTATTGCTCTCGATCCTTTACATCAACTAAATTCAAACTTATTGACGTTTCACCGATAGCATCTTCTCTGGAATAGCCAGTAATTCGTTCAAAGCCCGCATTAACATCAACAAATTCTCCCGTTATCTTACTAGTAACGGTAATAGCATCTTGCGAAGCACTAAAGATGGCCGAAAATTTCTCTTCAAGTTGTTTTGTTAATACGTCTTCATTATACTTTTTGGTTATATTTTCAATATAAGAAACTACAGAAACCACCTTATTTTCAGAGGAGAAAATGGTTGCATTGCGCCACTCAACAATAATTTCATCACCAGATTTAGTCATGTTTTTATTAATATTATGCCCTCCGCCTTTTCCCGTAATCAAGTCATTCCATATTTGACTCACATCAACCTTAACCTCTTCTGGTAAAATAAAATCGCCAACTTTATTAATAACTTCTTCTTTCTTCCAGCCAAATACTTTTTCAGCTTCTGGATTCCAATCTTTAATTGTGAAATCTAAATTCCATTCAATAATTCCAAGGGGGCTATTATTAAATAAACTAATTAATCGTCTCTCTCTATTTATCAACTCAACCTGGATAGTACTCAGTTCACTTATATCTTGTATAAAACCTCTGATTGAAATAACCCGACCACTATTATCTGTAATGGGCATCCCTTCTGTTAACATTGTTTTTTTGATCCCCGTCGGAATACAGGCCGTATATTGAATGCGATAAGGCTTAGCTTTCGATATTGCTAGTGATAACGCCTCGGACATTTCCCCCCTATCTTTTTCATCAACATATTCCATCCAAGGCTCGTCGATACTAATGCCGTGGAAATCACGATACTTATCTAATGAAACATCAATAAATAAAATATTTTCAATACCCTGAGACCACTCCACACTGCCTGATATCACATCAATTTCATACGAAGCGAATTTTGCAATGCGCTGAGCTTGATTAATTACATCCTGCTGCCTCTTCAATCTTAAAACCTGTTCTTTTAAGTCTTGTTTAATATCTTCAACTTGTCGCATTTTTTCATGTCGAGCATATTCAGCCGCTATACTTAATGAAAACGATTCCATCAAACATTGCCGATCATTGGTTTCATTTATTTCTGCTTCAAACAACGCAACTAATATTCCAATCACTTCACCTGTAGAGTTCTCTATTGGCACGCCCAAGTATGCTTCGATATTCATTTCAGATAATAATGTATCTTGTGGGAACTCAGCCGCAACTCGATTGGGATATATACAATATTTTTGCAACATCACTTGCTCGCATGGCGTACCTAGAAGTGAGTAGTTAAAATTCTCTAAGAACTCACCTTTACTATAAATATAGGCAGTCGAAATCAATCGGCCATCGACAAGATGGCCGAGAAAAACATAATCGGCCTTAATAAGTTCGGTTAAATTTTTAACTAACGTAGGGATTAATTCATCAATCATAGAAGACCCGATAGGCACCAGAACGGTTAGCCTGTAGGTTATTAACTTGTAGACTGTTAGCTTTCGAACGATTAGAAGTATCGGGGCTTGGCACTAGCAACTCGGCTTAAATTAAGAACGATCTCTTAAATTTAGTTGCTACTTTCGTCCATCGCCATGAGTAGCGCTATCAATGTCAGTCATGACACTGTCAAGACAGACATTAGCTCTATTATTCATCTCTAAGTGCATAAACAGGGCTTATCTTACTTGCGAGCCAAGCAGGACGAATACCCGACAATAAGCCAATTAATCCTGAGATAAAAAGGGCTAACAGCAGATAAAAAGGATTAGGACTAAGCGGAAAACTAGGGGCAAATAATGCCATTAAAGCCAAGATACTCATGGCGACTAGCATCCCTAAGATCCCCCCGATGAAAGACAACAATATAGCCTCTCCAAGAAACAGACTCAGTAGTTGCCGACGTGATGTCCCTATCGCTCGCAGCAAACCGATCTCAGCACTGCGCTGATGAATATTGGTCGTCATAATAGTAAAAATACCGACGCCTCCCACCAATAACGAAATCGATCCTAGAGCAGCAATTCCTAACGTTAATATGGATAAAATACTGTCTAAACTGGCCAGCATTTCATCTTGAGTAATCAAGGTGAAATCCTCCTGCCCATGACGCTCCACCAGCTTATTATAAATTCTGTCAGACATTTTAGAGGAAGTCGTTTGTGCTGAAAAAACGACATCAACTTCCATCAACCCTTCACGATTAAATAAACTTAACCCACGATCTGCCGGTATATAAACCATGTCATCCAGATCAAATCCCAGCATTGAACCTTTGGCTTGCATCACCCCAACAACGCGATAGCGCTGGCCTGCGATACGGATGAACTTTCCTAAAGGATTATGAGATTGAAACAGCTCTTGCTTCACTTTATGCCCCAAGACAGCATGAGCTGGGCTAACTTGCCCACGGGCAGAGGGAAGAAATTGACCGCTGGCTAAAGGGAAATCCCAAGCATCTACAAAGCTGGCTGTCGTCCCTAGAATCTCTGTATTTCGGCTATACGCACCGTACTTAATGGCACCCGAGCCTTGGACGTTAGCGACCACATAATCTGCATGAGGTAGCCGCTCTAAGCTGTGCGCATCGGCTAGCGATAGAAAACGAACCGAGCTCAACATCCCGCCCATACCCGAGGTATCATCTTTGCCGGGAGTTATAGCTATAATGCGAGTGCCAAATTGAGAAAAGTTGTCCATCACATAGCTGCGAACACCCTCTCCCAAAGAAGTTAATAAAAGACGGCGGTAATGCCAATCGCAATGCCTAAAGACGTTAATAAACTTTTTAATGGATTAAAACGAACGGATGAAGAAACCAGCCGTAGCCAATCTTGCCAACGCATGCCTGTTGCATTTGCCTTTTTACTTTTAACCATTATCTCAGCGCCTCAACAGGAGGAAGACTTGCCGCTCGGCGTGCTGGCAACCATGAAAAAACTAAGCCACACCCTAAAGCCACCAGTAATGCCAAGGCACTTGCCCACCAAGGGGCGATAAAAAGAAGATCTTTAAATTGCAGACTGATCAGCCACAATAATAATTCCGCGCAGACAATACCTAATACGGCTCCCGCTAAACACAGCATTAATGCCTCACTGACAAATAACAAGCGTACTTCTCTGCTCGAGGCACCCAAGGCCTTCAACAAACCAATTTCAGCAGTACGTTGTGACACACTAATTAAAGTCATATTCATAATTAGGATTCCAGCAACAAATAAACTAATACCGCCAATACCCGCGATGGCTAACGTAATAACGGCAAGAATGTCATCAAACGCTGAGAGAACAGACGCGGGCGTTATCACGGTAATGTCCAACTGCCCTTCGTGGCGCTGCTGCATCACTTGCTCAATTTGATTCGCTAGCTTCCCCATAGAAGAGACTGAGCGCACATCGACCATGATTCGATACAAACCCTGCGTATTAAACAACTGCATGCTACTGGCCACAGGCATGATCAGTGCGCTGTTCATATCAAAACCGAGCCCGGTACCACTGTCGGCTAAAATACCGATCACTTGGCAACGACTGCCGGTAATTTTTAACCATTGCCCTAATGCCGGCTGCGCAGAAAAAAGTTCTCGCTTTAGTTCTGGGCCAATCACGCAAATCGGTCTGGCCTGATCTAACGGCATATCAGGCAGCGCCTGCCCCTGCTGTATTTGAAGATGACGTATCGGGAAAAAATCGGCGTTTGCGCCCACAACCAAGCTGTCTCGATTACGTCCGCCATAACTAACCTCAGCCTTACCGACGACTAACGCGGCTACCCCTTCGACATTTCGTAAACGGGCAAGGCTTTCTGCATCTTGCAAAGTAATATCTCGAGTCCCTCCCGTTAAGGGCGGCATGCCACCGGACGTTTCTTTGCGTCCAGGCATAACGATTAATATGTCTTTGCCAAGGACCGAGAACTCAGCCATTACAAATTGGCGTCCGCCCTCCCCTAATCCAGTTAATAATACGACGGCAAATACCCCAATCGACATCGCGATTAATTGCATCAGCGTGCGAAATCGCTGCCGAGAGAGTACTCGCAAATTAAATTGTAATTGATCCTGCCAGCGCATTAGCCAGCCTCGTTAACAGTTTGAGAATTTACAGTTAACTGATCCAATACAATTTCACCATCGACCATGCGAATTTTACGCTTAGCCCGCGCACCCAAATCAGCATCATGGGTGACAACGATTAACGTAATGCCATCAGCATTAAGTTCTTCTAATAGCTCAACCACTTCAGCTCCGGAATGACTGTCTAAATTACCGGTCGGTTCATCGGCCAATAATAACTTAGGCCGCATAATAATGGCTCGACCTATTGCTACTCTTTGGCGTTGTCCACCGGATAACTGATTGGGTAAATGCCCAGCACGCTCCTCTAGTCCTAAGCGCTTTATGATCGGTGCTAATCTTTTCTGGCGTTCATGAGGAGGGATTCCCGCTAAGACTAACGGCAGTTCAATATTTTCAGCGGCGGTTAAACGAGGAATCAAATGATACGATTGGAATACAAAACCAATATGATCTCGACGAAAGCGCGCACGATCTTCTTCATCCATCGGTACGGTATCGACAAGAGAACTCGTTGTTAACTCTGAGTCGTTTCCTTGCAGCCAATACTCTCCGTTATCGGGCACGTCTAATAAACCCAGCATATTCAGCAAGGTCGACTTACCCGAGCCAGAAGGCCCCATAATCGACAAATACTCGCCTGCTTCAATCTTCAGTTCAATATTGTTCAGCGCGTGCACTGGCTGGTCACCCAACAAGAACGTTTTATTGACCTGCTTTACCTCAATCATAATGGCGCAATGTCCTTACCTTCTTTATTCGATACGGCATTCACTTTAGCGCCTGCTATTGCCGCTGGATTATCCAAGGAGGTTAGAACTTTTTGACCTAGTATTAAACCTGAAATCACCTGAGTCCAATCCCAGTTACTTAAACCAAGCTCTAGCTCTGCTTTCTCTAATGTTTCGCCATCATTGCTTAAAACCAAAACCTGATTGCCTTCGATCAACGCATCCGTAGGAATACTCAATACATTGTCTTGGGCTTGAATAATGATTTCCATATCGGCGCTATAACCCACCAACAGCTTTACCGACTCAGGTAAGGTCGAGAGTTCAACATCAACATCTACCGTACGCGCTTGTTTTTCGTTATCTTGCACATAAGGCGCAATGCGTTTTACCACACCTGTAAATGACTGCTCACGAAATGCATCAAGACTGACCCTTGCCTTCATGCCAACGTGTATTCGCGACGCATCGACTTCATCGATTGGGGCAGAAATATATAAGCATTGGTCGTTGATTAAATCGATTGCAGGCGGCGTAGCAACACCAGGAGGTGACGGTGTCGCATATTCGCCAATCTCACCATGGACATCAGCAATGATGCCGGCGAAAGGCGCGACTAACTGAGTTTGTGCTAATCGAGCTTGCTGTACATCAACGTTCGCATCCGCCTGAATAACCTGAGCTTTAGCTTGCTGACAACTCAATGCCATAATGTCAGCACTGGTTTGGCTGCGATCAAGTTGCTCGCTTGATGCTAGGTTTTTCTGCTGTAATTCACGGATACGATGAAGCTCTCGCGCATCGGCTTCCGCTTGATGACAAGCTGATTTTTGATTGATCTGTGACATCTTAACTTGCGCCTTGGCCTGGGCAAGCGCGGCGGTTAAGTCATCATTCCAGAGCTCTAATAATAAAGTGCCTTTAGCGACATGATCACCTTGCTCTACATGAAGCCGGTTAACCTGACCGCCTAAGGCTAAAGAGAGCTTAGAACGCTGGCACGCTTTGACAGTACCCGAACGGGTATTGGATACGAGAGATTCTACTTTTTGCTGACTGACCTCCACGACTGTGATTTCAATCGCTTTGGCGGGCCATAGTTTAACGATAACAACTAACCCAATAATGACAGCCAGCACTAAGACGAATTTCTTCACAATAATTTCCCTATATAACGTATAAATCCATGATAAATTCATCAATGGATTTTGCCAAGCATGAAGAAACTCTAGTTAGCAATAACCTGATCTAGATTCTGTTCTAATCCTAATATTATAAGTACTGGATCAGAAAATTTGGTCGAGGTTATAGCTTTCTTGTCCTTGCCCTTCTACTTCAGCGATCGCAGCCATTTTAATCGCCACCTGCTGACCCGTAATAGGACGATACGTTTTTAATAACGGCACGTATTTTAATAAAGGCATCACTTTAGCCGCAATGTCTTCGCCAAATCTTGGTTCTGTGCGCTTACCCAACAATAATGACGGACGAAAAATCACACTTCGAGGAAAACCAAGAGCAATGACTTTATCCTCTAACTGCCCTTTCATTTTTAAATAGGCTGATGGACTTTGAGCGCTTGCCCCACTGGAAGAGACTAAAAAATATTCGCTAATACCTTGTTCGCGTGCAATCTTTGCCGCGTCATATTGATAATCCAAATCAATTCGGCGCTGAGCTTCAATAGAACCTACTTGTTTCTTAGTGGTTCCTAAGCAAGAGAACAATACAGAAGCAGAAAGCTCTTCAGAAAAAAAGAGGGCAGCGGAATCCTCTAGCCGTTCAAAATCCACTAGATGATTTTCAAACTTAGCAGAATCGATTAATAAGGGTCTTCGGGTTAGCGCGATTACATGAGTGAAGTGATTTGAGGCGATAAGCTCATCAACAAGATGCCTACCAATTAAACCTGTCGCGCCAATCACCAGTGCCGTTTTCTTTATCATTTTTAACCTGCTTAATTATTATTCTTATCGAAATCTGTGCTTCAAACAGCTATTTATAGAAGTTGTTTACTGAATAAGTGCTGCCGACTTCACTTGCGCCCAAACATGCTGGCCTACGGTTAAATTCAAACGATCAACCGAACGCTGAGTTAATTTGGCGCGTAATATCGAATCGCCTAGTTGCAACTGAAGCATTAACAAGCCGTGTGGCAAAGGCTCTATAGTCATAATCGTTACCGGTAAAATATTACTGATGCTGGTATCTTCATGATGGCTTAACGACAAGCTCACATCACTGGCTAAAATATTAAGCCGCACTTCTCTACCTGGCGCTAGATCACATTGCTGTAACCATAAAGAATGCTCAGCTCCTTCACCTTCTAATGCAGTCTCTGCCATTCCTTTAAGGGTAAAGCGAGTCAGCCCCCACTTTTGATTGTGCTCCATCACTCTACATTGCAATAAACTACTAATATTCTCTTGCTGCGCAATGGGGAAATCCGGTTTATTAATGGCATGTAAAAAACCTTCTGACTTAGTCACTCGTCCTGCTTCCAGCATCACGATATGATCAGCCAATAAAGAGACTTCCCATAATGAGTGGCTGATATAAATAATAGGGACACTAAGTTGTCGGCAAATACGCTCTAAATAAGGTAATAACTCTTGCTTGCGCTGATGATCTAAAGACGCCAGCGGTTCATCCATTAATAACAACGTCGGGTTAATTAATAAGGCCCGCGCTATCGCAACGCGTTGACGTTCGCCGCCCGATAACTGATCAGGGTATTGATCAAGCAAGCTCTCTAAACCTAATAGCTCAACCACCTCATCTAAGCTTGCGATAACCTTGCCTGTATTTGCACGCTTTAAGGCATACCCTAGATTGCCAGCCGCCGTTAGATGAGGAAATAAGCTGGCCTCTTGAAAGACATAACCAATGGCACGCTTATGGGTCGGGACAAACTTTTTAGCGCTTTGCCAAACTTGATCACGAAAACGTAATTCACAACCCTCAACTTTTTCAAGGCCAGCAATGCAGCGTAATAGACTGGTTTTACCCGAGCCTGATGCGCCATAAATGGCGGTCACACCCCGAGCTGGAATTACCAGATCAAGATCAAGATTGAAAGATTTCCGCGGCCACTTTAAGGCAATGGATAAGTCGTTATTATTAGCCATTAGTTGATTACTCGAATCGTTTTTTGCTTTTGATTAAATCCATATAAAAGCAACAACACAATAAAAGAGAAGATAATCATGCCGGCAGATAAACGATGCGCTTGACCATATTGTAAGCTTTCAACATGCTCATAGATCAGTACAGAAATCACTTGAGTTTCCCCTGGGATATTCCCGCCTATCATCAGGATAACGCCAAACTCTCCTACTGTATGAGCGAAACCCAATATGCTCGCCGTAATAAAGCCTGGCTTAGCCAATGGCAGTACCACCGTAAAGAACGTATCTAAACGTGAAGCTCTTAAGGTGGCTGCAACTTCCAACGGTCTCTTGCCTAAGGCTTCTAAAGAGTTTTGAATTGGCTGCACGACAAAAGGAAAAGAATAAATCACCGAAGCGATGACGAGACCAGAGAAAGTAAAAGGTAACGTTCCTAGCCCTAGGCTTTGTGTTAGCTCACCGACGGGGCCACTGGGTCCCATGGCAATTAATAAATAAAAACCAATAACCGTGGGGGGTAATACTAAAGGCAGTGCAACGATGGCAGCTATTACAGGTTTTAACTTAGACTGGGTGGTGGTCAGCCACCAAGCCACAGGCGTTGCGATCACTAATAGAATCAGCGTCACGAGGGTCGCAAGACGCAATGTTAAGAATATGGCCTGCCAATCTTCTGAGGCTAAGCCTAGTAACGGTTCCACGAATTAAACTTCCTATAACTGCGTTGATGTATTAATGACTTATGCGCTTGTTATTGGCCGGACTTGTTGCTTACAGCGCTAGTCACCTGATAACCATAGTCTTGGATGATGACCGCAGCCGCTGGGGATTGCAAATATTCCAGCAAGTCAAAAGCCGCCTTATTCCCTTGCGCTCGAGTTAATATCACCGCATCTTGCTGAATCGGCTGATGCAAGCTTTCGGGGACTAACCAACCGAAATCTGCTGCCGGCCACTGGGAAGCTGCGATAAATCCATATTGGGCATTCTGACTGGCGACAAACTGATAGGTCTGGGAAATATTCTCTCCTACTACCCACTTAGAACGTATTTCTTTCTCTAGGCCTAATTGTACTAAGACCTCTTTAGCCGCTTTGCCATAAGGCGCTAACTTGGCATTAGCAATTGCAAGATGCTTAAAGTCTGCCTTTCTTAGCGTCTTAGCCGTAATCTCTTGCTTATTATCCATTCCCCATAAAACCAAACGGCCATACGCATAGGTGAATAGACTACTTGGAAGTGCCAATCCTAAAGCGATCAATCTCTGGGGTTTATCACTGTCCGCAGAGAGAAAGACATCGAACGGAGCACCGTGATGAATTTGGGCAAAAAAACGTCCTGAAGAGCCTGAAACTAGGGTTACTTGATGCTGGCTTTGCTGCTCAAATTCGGCAACCAACTTATGCATAGGGTTTATAAAATTTGCAGCAATCGCGACGGTTACTTGCTCTGCCGATGCGAGGGAGCTTAGCAATATACTAATGATGAGAGAGCTCTTTAAATAAGCAGAGCATGGAAGCCATTTTATGTTCATAAAGCCGTATTAATCAGGAAATATGGCTCGCAGTATAACTTCGATTGTATAAGAAAAGCACTAATAGCAATTAATCGCTGCCGAATTTAACATCAACGCCGATAAATAATATGGGTTCAAGACGATCGGTATAGAAATGCTGGCTTTCTTTCTGATCTGACAAATTCTTGATTGCAAAGAAACCTTCTACTTTCGCACTATATTGATAACTCAGCGTTAAATTTGTATACATCGCCGATGGAATATCCTTAGTTCCTTGAGGTTGCTGTAATTCAAAACTGTGTTCATCTAAATAATTACTTAATACATTAAAGTTTAAGTCGCGACGAATTTTCCAATTCATATTCAAGCCACCATAGTATTTTGGCGTAGCTTTATGATGTTCATCCCGAGTTTCTGAACCTTGATTAAGATTTTCTGCTTGGTCAAGTATCTCTGTATTTTGCCAACTGAAAAAAGTATTTACATTCCAGTGACTGCTCTCATAAATCCAATTAACGGTCACTCCATTTTGAATAGCAATTTGAGGTAAGTCTGTCAACGAGCGCTCTACGATGGTTTGTCCACCAACAACTATTGGGTCTTGAATATTAAAACTGGTAAAATCATCCATTTCATTACGGAATGCCTCTAGCTCAATAAAATTATTAAAATCTATTTGATGCCTTAGGCCCACTTCATACGTTGTCATCCGACTCAACCGAGCCTCTTTATCACCCTTTACGTCAATACGCTGGCTAGGATCATTGGGGAAAGTAAACTCAATATCAATATATTGCCCAACCATAAACGGAGAAGATGATGCTACTTGAACAGATGCCCGAAGAGAGGTTTCAAAAGACATTTGATACGTCGTTAAGAACTGATAATTTAAGTAATCATCATCAGGTGCATTAAAATCGCTGTAGCTAAACGCTGAAATAAAACGCCAGTTTCTTCTAGGATTGTATTCAGTTCTCAACATATAATTTGTTTCCTGTATCGTTCTTTCGCCACCAATAAAATCACCATCATAAGTAATGCTATACAAATCAACACCGGGCTGAATCAACCATTTAGGAAACTTAAATTGATAATCAGCACTGGCTTGAGAGATACGGGTATCATAAGTAAAATCTGGCAAACCCAACGTTTCCTGTTTACCTAAGTGATGACTAAATCTTGAATTTAAATTCCCATAATTTAATTTCAAATTCAAACCATAGGCATTAGACAGATTATAGGTAAAGGGAATATCACTCGAATTAATATGCACTTTTTGCACATCTGACTCTTGATGATAAAGAGTTACATCATAATTTAGATACTCAAATGGATCATTATTAATTACTAGGCTCATTGATTGTTTATCAACGGCTTTTTCTGGATGGCTATAAGCTTCATCCGATGCTGTCAGTGTAATATCATCAATCTTTTGGTACTCGCGATCAGCAAAACTAAAATAACTATTTTCATAACGATCTCGTTTTTCTGACATGGCACTTAAGCGCACCGATAACGCTTCAAATTGTTTTTCTGCAGAAGCGTGCACTATCTCACTGTTTTTGCTGCCAACGGTTAAGCTTGTTTTAATATGGCTATCATTGCCTGCTCTTTTGGTGAAAATATGAATAACACCGGTAACAGCATTAGCCCCATAAAGAGAGCTTACTGCACCCCGTACAACTTCTATCCGCTCCACATCCTCCACACTGATAGGTAAAGTATCCCAGAATATTCCTCCCGTAAAATAATCAAAAACAATACGATTATCGATCATAATCAAAGTTTTAGAATTATTGATATTCGACAATGCTGAGCCAGTCACAATCGCTTCCAAGCCACGGATATGCACGCCAAACTGGCCATTAGTTTGTTCACGAACGATTACTCCAGGAACAAGTTTCATCGCCTCTGCTATTGTTGTAATTCCAGACAGTTGAATTTGCTTAGCGGTTACAATGCTAATAGAAAGTGGGGTTAGGAATAACTCTTCGTCATGCTTAGAAGAAGTGGAAGAAGAGGTATCTCCTACTTCTTCGGACTTACCATAAAATAGTCCATCGGCGCTGGCCACTTGCATGCCTATTAATATAAGTAAGAGATAAACTGCGAGATGCTTAATCATTTTTTGCCCTCCGTGTCCTGAGAGGCAATCGCTGCTTGATAATATTGAATTATCAAATCAATACTGCCATCGTCCTTCATTTTCTGTATTTCGTTATTTAATAAAGTGATTTGCCGCTGACATTGACTACGTTTTGAATAGGCCATGAATAAGTCTTCGGTCGCGACGGCCACAGGCAAAATATCGAGAATAGCGCTTAAGTTATCCCTTTCAAGTTCTTGCCTTCCTGTCGACCCATAAAAAATTCCATATTCTAAGCGCTTACTCGCGACCATTTTAAATAAACTTTTAGGGGAAGGCACATCGTCGAGGACTAGGTTATTAAAAGAATAATTATCTGCCTCCTGCCCTAGACTCATCCCCCGGACCTTGCCTCCAATCTTACCTATTAAATCTGATAATTGTTTGAATTGAAAAGCACGATCGTTACGTACAAAGACCCTTAACTCTGCAAAATGGACCGCAGTAGAAAAATCAAATTGCTTTGCTCTTTGTTGAGTTTTTAGTGCCCCAGCAATGACATCTAAGTCTCCATTACGTAGATTCAATAATATACGTTTCCAAGGGATTGAAGGCCGAAGTTCAAGGTTAAGACCAGCTCGATGAGCGGCTTTAGAGACGACATCTCCCATGATACCGAGATGCTCTGGGTTTTGACGAGAGAAATAGGGGTACCACCCATCCGCACCATTGACCGATAAGGTGTCACAATTTTTTGCAAAGCTCGCGCTGCTGATAGTGCATAGAACTATAAGCAGTATCATTTTTAAATGGCTATTTATAAAAGGCATATAAAGAATCATTAACTATCGGTTAATAATCAGTATAGTAAAGATGACGTAGTGTGCTGTTTAAAAGCGGAGTTTACAAAGAGAGGAGAGATTAATACGAAGCTCTCAGCTTTTTTACTGAGAACATCGTATGGGGTTTAAGAGGCGTTAGGTCTAATAATTAAAGCGGCTAACTAAAACTGATAACTAAAACTGATAACTAAAACTGATAGTTCAT
Organism: Oleispira sp.; assembly: GCA_036960605.1. Classification (GTDB taxonomy): domain Bacteria; phylum Pseudomonadota; class Gammaproteobacteria; order Pseudomonadales; family Oceanobacteraceae; genus Oleispira. The sequence goes on from JBALXI010000003.1 coordinate 199,099, forward strand.
TGAAAAGGACGTAGCGATTGCACTACTTTCATAGCTACCTTGTGGGCTATCCAGTAACTCACCCTCTTCTGGTGCTTCTATATTTCCCGAACCTAGCTGAGCGTACTCTAAACCAAATCCAAGTTGTACTTTTTCAGTTGCTTGGTACAGGGTACCTATGGTGTAGCGCTTAATATCGTCTAAAGGTAAATCGACACCACGATGCTCATCCGTCACCACACTTTCGTCATATGAGAAACCGGCTTGCAGAGTCACTTTCTCATTCAACTTATAATGTGTGCCCACAGCATAGCGGTTTGCATCTTGCCAATTACGTTCGATCTCTAAAACAATTGGGGCATCGCCTAAGCCCGACGCGACAATATCAGTTTGCTCAAATTCACTATAAAAAGTACGGCCAATATCCCACATCATAGCCCATTCGTTATTGACCTCATGGTAACCACTGATAACAATATTGGAGGCGTTTTCCCAGTTCAGTTCAGCATCCAGCGTTGTATCAATACCGCCTAAGTCTTCAGTAAATAAATCGGCATCGCCTTCTAGATCACTCTCAACACCCGAGCGATAGACGATACCGACTCGATGCTGAGCATTAAATTCGTAGAGCCCGCCTAAGGTCCAACCATAGTCTACGCTTTCGGCTTCTAAGGCTAAGTCCAGATCAATCTCTCCACGGGGAGCACTACCATTTATATCCACTGTTGGAGAAAGGTCTTGATAAACTTGAGTATGGTTAATGGTAATACCGCCCCCCAAAGATAACTGATCATTTATACGATAAGACAGCGAAGGCATTGCTTGCATCGTATGCATGCCGGTTTTAGTGACCACATTGTTACCGGTCCAATCAGAGTCATAAGCAATATCATTGCCGTAGGGCACGACTAATGAAAAACCTAACTTAATGTCATCAGATAAACTATGAACGTATGAAAAAGACGGTAAGAAAACATTGCCACCAGCATTACCGCCACTTTCTGCACTGGAATCCGTCGCATCAAACTGGATATCGGTCTTCGCGGCAATAATACCTATGCCTAAATGATTACCTTCTAATAGACTCATACTGGCAGGGTTGGCCCAAGCAGCACCCGCGCCTTCACCCAATGCAGCATGACCCGCACCCGCCGTGCCAAAATTTGGCGAGCCAGGCATCAATTGTAAGCCTGCGGCATTTGCACTATTGATAGTCGCGATTGATAAAGCGATAGAGGCGGATAGAAGTTTAATCGCAAAGCCTGTGTTGTTATTCATCAATTTCATAATTCACCTGATTTTGTATTTATTAGGAATTTGAAATTAATGTACTCACTGCTCGCCTCGTTGAAAAATGACTTTGAAGACTAGCCGCTATTCCATTGCGGAAAAGCGGCATGATTATCGACGTAAGATTAAGACTCTTTACGTTTAAATACAGTTTTGAATAAAGCACCTAGACCTAATAGAATAAAAATCCCGAACTTCTTCAAGAAGACTAAGGCAACGACTAAGAAACCTGTTTTAGCAATCACCTTACCGGCCACCAAAGCACCAATACCATAAGCGGCTACTTCATCTAAATCAGGATCGAAATCCATATAACTTGAACCTTGATCAAAGTCGGCAATTTCTAAAACAGTGCCCAAGTTTTGTTTAATCAAAGGTAACTGGCTCATGCCCGCAATAAAGTCTAAAACAAGAACACCCTTACGCCCTAAAACTCGGACATTATAATTCAGCGTATTTTCTTCACTATCACCGAAACGAATTTCTTTGGCCCAATGTAGCTTGTTGCTGCTGGCATCATAATAAGGCGACGAAGCCCAACCGACTAAAGAAACAGTGCCATAACCCATCTTGTCACGTTCAATACTGGATGCGCGCGTATCTTCCTGCATTTGCTCTAGCAACTCGTCGTAGTCAATGTCTTCTGCATTTTCGTCAGAGACATAACCTTCTTCTTCATAAGCAACCGTCACAGCCCACGCATCATTATCCAACGGCGAAACACCGGCAGGGAATAACATACCTAAGGCACTTTGACCTGGAGGGTTGCCCCAAGCTTCAACTAATACACGCTCTGCATCTTCAGCATTTAAGAAATAAAAATCGTCGGGAACATTGAGTGTTGCTCCCGCTTCAGAAATCGTGATGACACCACTTTGCGGATTAATAGAATCTAAAAATTGAGTCGCCCATTGCTCATATTTTTCTTGTTCAGACAATCCTGAATCAGGAATTTCTACTGCTGAATAAGAAACTGAGCTCAATAAAAGTATGAGGGTAAAAGAGAGTATACGAATCATTATAACGTCCTTGCTTTATTAACGATGAAAGGTGATGTGAATGACTTCTTCGAGTCATTTCGAGGCGCATTCTAACTGAAATTGATATAACTACCAAGAAGCAATAAATGAATCCCCGCTATTGACATTCACCTCCCAATCGCCGTATCTTTATACTGTAAACTTTACACTGTATAGTTAGCATGAATATATCAACCTAAAAATAACAAAGTGAGCAGAGGCTTATATGACAGATTTTGATGCCATCGTGATTGGTGCAGGTAATGCAGGCCTAACCGCTGCCACTGCCTTACAAAGAGGCGGTGCACGCACCTTGCTACTAGAGCGACATAACATCCCGGGTGGTTGCGCAACGTCATTCATTCGCGGTGAATTCGAATTTGAAGTCGCCCTGCATCAGCTTAGTGGTATGGGAACTGAAAAGAATCCCTTCATCATGCGAAAGATTTTCACTGACTTGGGCATTATGGATCAGCTCAATATTGTTGAAGAGCGTGAGCTGTACCGCGTCGTCATGCCATCAAAAGTCAATAAAGAGCATGAGATAGACATCGTTCTACCGGCGAGCATTAAGGCATTAAAGAAAACCCTCAGCGCTCATTATCCTGAAGAGTCTGAGAGCATTGAGGCTTACCTGACTCTGTGTGAAAAGCTCTCTTTGGAATGCTTCATGATGCTGCCCAGAGCGCAAAAGATGGCCGATCAAACGGTATTAGAATCGACCTGCCCTAACTATATTAAATACGGCCTAACGTCTTCGAAAGATGTGCTGAACGAATTTTTCAGCAACCCAGACCTTAAAGCGGTCATCGCTGCTTATTGGTGTTACATCGGTTTACCACCCAAAGATATTCCGTTCTGTGATTTAGCCGTGATGGTTTACGCCTACGCGGCCTTCAAACCTTGTCATGTACAAGGCGGTTCTCAGGCAATTTCCAGCGCACTGTTAGAATCGTTTTTAAACGCGGGCGGAAAAGTTTTATTCAATACTGGTGCCGCGAAAATCCTTACTGAAAACGAGCAAGTAAAAGCCGTGCAAACAGAGCATGGAGATATTTTCACCTGCGAACATATCATCTCCAATACCAGCCCTCAGCATACCTTCAATGAGCTATTAGATATTCCAACACCTAAGCAAGCGACTGACGATATGAAGTCTCGCCGCTTAGGAACGTCGGCCTTTGTACTCTACCTAGGTTTAGACTGCACACCCAAAGAGCTCGGGGTGACGGCGGCGTCTAACTTCATCATCGATGATAGAGATGAAGAAGTTGCCTTTGAAACCATGCAAGGTATTAACGACCCAAGTCATACCATGCTGACCTGTTATAACCATGATGATCCGAGTTTTGCTCCCGAAGGTAAAACCTCTCTGTCGTTACTGTGCCTGCAATACAGCCAAGCATGGCAAGACCTGCCAGTGGAAGAATACGCCCAAGCAAAATATGATTTTGCAGAAAAGCTGATCGATCATGCAGAACGTGTTTTTCCTAACATCCGCAAAAATATCGAAGAAGTTGAAGTTGCGACCCCGCTCACCATGATGCGCTACTTAAATACTCCTGGCGGCGCGATTTATGGCTTCCAACAGAATACTCAAGACGCGGTGATGTTCAGGGAGCGCATTAGCGCTATTTCTGGCTTACACATGGCAGGCAGCTGGAATGGTATGGGCGGCTTCCAACCAACGTATATGATTGGCGAAAGTACGGCTCGAGCCGTATTGAAAAAGATAAAGAAAACCAAACTCGCTAAAACCCAAGAACAGGAGCTAACTCATGCCTAACTCTATTGCCACTAAAAGTACGGCTAATAACGCTACTACAAACAAAAATGATGCTAGCGACAATAATATTTTGCATGCGGTTAACGGCTATCAGGATGCGTTAGACCACCAGCGTGAATTAATTAAAACAGGGAGCGATTTTAACGAACAAAATGGTCACGTTGCCAATACCATAGCGAGCTTACACCCGAAGCGTTTACAGCTAGTCGTTAGCGAAGTGATTGAAGATACAGCCAGTACTAAGACGTTACGATTTAAAGCTGAAGGGAATTATTTACCGCCTTTTCAAGCGGGCCAATACATCAACTTATTTGTTAATATCGATGGCACAGAAACCGCACGCCCTTACGCGATATCCTCTGCGCCACAAGCGCGAGGCTTCTACGACCTTACGATTAAGCGAGTCGCTGAGGGCTTTGTTTCACATTATTTATTGAATGATGTCAAAGTAGGCGACCGTTTTTTAAGCTCAGGTCCAATGGGAACGTTTTACCATAATCCGCTTTTCCACGGTGATGACTTAGTCTTCCTGGCTGGCGGTTCAGGTATTGCACCTGCGCGTAGCATGATTCTCAATATGATAGAAAGTACCCTTCATCATCGTAAAGCAGAGCAAAAGTTACATCTGATTTATGCTTCAAGCTACCAAGCCGATGTCATTTATGAAAATGAATTAAAGCAGCTAGAACAAGCGCATGACTTCTTAACCATCACCTGGATAATCTCACGCCCAACCGATAATTATACCGGCCGCACAGGTCATGTCAGCGCAGAGTTACTCTGCGAATTATTAGGCGATGATGTAGAAAAACTGCAAGCTAAAATGTTTTATATTTGCGGCCCCACCAGCTTCCACGACTTTTGTGCCGAACAATTGAAGCAGCTAAAAGTGAAAGCAAGACGTATTCGAATTGAATGCAATGGCCCGCCGAAGCACCCTGAAACATTAGCGGGCTGGCCACAAAACGTGATTGCCACTGATAAAGTGAAAATCACTATTCATAACGCAGACGGCAGCCAAGGGCAATTTGAAGCCCGAGTTGATGAACCGTTATTAAACAGTATGGAACGAAATGGCTATAGTGCTGAGAATGCTTGCCGTTCTGGAGAGTGCAGTTTATGCCGAGTTAAGGTATTGAAAGGCTCGGTCTTCAATCCTGCAGAAGCGCGTTTGCGCTCTACCGATGAAGCCTATGGCTGGTGTCACTCTTGTGTTGCTTTCCCGACCAGCGATATCGAACTGTTCGTTTAACTAATCGGCAAGAGGTGTGGCAGCGGCTAAGAAGTGTTTGAAACTGGTTCCTTCAGGAACGTGGATATGACCTTCAATAATCAACGCTGCCATACCATGCACCATCGACCAAGCGCCTAACGCTTGTGCTTTCACTTTTTCATCGCTATCGCCCCGTAAAGCAAACGCCTCTCGTAATAAGATAAAAGGTTTCTTGCTGCTTTCTATAAAAGGACTATTAACTGAATTTTTATCAGCCTTAATCTCGCTCTCTACATTAGTAGTCGCAGCGACGAGATCTTTCTTATTTTTCCGTCCCGTGGTTTCGACCTGACCTAGCATCAGACGATACAGCTGAGGATTCGTTGTCGCGAATTCTAAATAGCGTGCGCCGTAGGCTAAAACTAATTCTCCTGGAGAAAGCGATTTATTGCTTTTCAATTCACTGGCGACCGCTTCCATGGTATCGGCCATCTGCACGAAGCCCGCTTCTGCGATACTGGTAATTAGTTCTTTTTTATTTTTGAAATGAGCATAGGGGGCCATATGCGAAACGCCTACTTCTGCTGCAATCGCACGTAAAGATAAGGCATCTGCACCATCACGTAATAGAATTTTATTGGCGGCTTCAATTAGCGAAACCTTCAAATCACCATGATGATACTGTTTAGAACTCATAAAGCAGGTAATATCCACAACTAAAATAATATCGGCAGTATAACCTTAAATGCTTACCGCCAATACTTAAATTAATCAGCCACCTATAGCGTCATTTTTTTAAAGCAATACCCACATCTAAGGCTTCGAACCAATCAAGAAACTGACCGACTTCTTTACCTCTAAAAAGACGCCCATGCTGAGGTAGCATCATTTCAATATCCAATTTTCGCACACGTTCTAACCAGTGCATCTTCGCCTCATTACTCGGCATCCAGCGCTGATGAAAGAATTTCATTTTATCGCAGTGAGTTTCAAAGTTTTCAATGAATAAAGAGCTATCTTGAGGTTCTAGCGCCGCACCAATATCGCCAGAAAATAGTATTTTAGCGATGGGATCATAAACATGAAAATTAGCCGACGAATGTAAATAATGTGCAGGTATAAATTGCAAAACGGTATCACCAATTTTCAATTCGCCGCCACCATCCTCAATACCGCAAAATTCAATATTTTCGCAACCAAAATGTCGAATAAAGCCTTCCCATAGACCCGGTGTATAAAGCTTGGCTTTGGGAATAACCTGATCCCACATACCCAGCGACGAGATAATATCGGGATCCTGGTGTGAAGCAAATAAGTGCGTGACTTGTTCAATCGGGACGAACTTCAAGATGGTTGATAGCATAGAAGAAAATATTTCAATGCCACCAGGGTCGAGTACTAATGACTCTTTGCCACTGACTACCATGTACTGATTGGTATCAATAATCTTTTCAGGCTTATCGGGGTCTCGAGCAAAAACATACCATTGATGTTTGTCGTCAAATAATAATTTAGCTTCCATTTCTTATCCCTTTCATCCTTTTGTACTTTCAAGTAAGTACGTTTCTTATTTTACGACATCAATAATCGATCAATGTGAGATTTTGCATCAAGAACATGTTGTTTTATTTGTTCTGAAAAGACATCAATATTACTCGCCATATCTTCCAAAATGCCTTGGTACTCATCAGATTGAGTCGATTCTAAACGGAACGATACGGCCACAACTCGACTGGCTTGCATGTGCTGTTGGATTTCGCTGAGCTGATTTTCGAGACGCCTAATTTCTGTATTAAACTGATTATTAATATCAAGTTGACGCTTCTTGGTCGATGAAATAATCATAGCGACGGTATCATTCTCTGTTTTGGCTTGGCTTTCATACAGGTGCCCGACCAAGGTATTTTGGCGCCAACGTTCAACCGCCATATGCGAAATATCCAAAGAAATCGTATTGATCTCCTCCGCTAATTTGATTGTTTTCAAAGCCAAGTCAGCAAAATATTCTGAAATCACTTTTAACCCTGCAACCTTGCTGCCCGCTCTATGCACAACAGCTTGAGAGTTCTTAGCAGCCAGAGACAATTGTCGAGCAATGCCACTAGCGCGATATAATTCACCTGCAACCTGTGAGGAGGTAATAGCAGATTTAACGGGACTGTATTCTTTGGCCATAATAATAAGAACTTTTTTAAACTATGAAGAAAGCATAGTCGAACTTATGACTGAACCAGTGATCAATGTAAAATAACTCTCTACAATGAGCAAATAACCTTATTTTTACTAATGATTTAATAAAGTGGAAGGAATCCCCTTTAATCATCTAATTTTTTAAGGGAGAACTAACCCTAATATTAGTCGTGAAGCAAAGAAAACACCTGGCCGCTGTACCCGCAGTATAAGTATTTGACCAATAAAGAGAGGCTGCTGATATATTTTATTTCAAAGTATTCACAACCCAGTTTACACACTTAGAATGCGACCAAGTTCGTCAGACTTAACATTTATAATTAATCATCATAATACTCTTCTTATTTCCGCACGTTCCAGTAAACTTAGCTGCATTATTTTCGATTATTATTAGTTCAATTTTTCACAATTTTAAGCGTACTGTAGGGATTCTTCGTGTTTTTTAGATATTTACCTTTTATATTACTTATCCTCACTTTTTCTCATATCAGCTATGCTCGCCAAGCCTGTGATTGGCCGTTTAGAACCACCATTACTATTAATGAGACCAGCGGTATAAGTACCTCAAATTATTTGGTTAAACTGACATTATCTGGCAATGCTGGAGGCACATTGAGTACCCGCTATGATTGGAGTTCAGACGGAGCTGATCTTAGAATATTCGGCAGTAACGATACGACACCTCTACCTTTTTCCATTGCTAGCTGGAATCAAGCTAACAAGATTGCAGAAGTTTGGGTTACATTCGCCACCCTCAATGCCAACAGCAGCAATACCCTATACGTTTATTATGGTAATAATGCCGTCACAACCGCTGACGGTGGAGCGCCACCCACTATCACTTATGTAAACAATAAAATTAAATTTCACACTCGTTACAACACAACCGACCCATCCAGTTTTAATCAAGCAAAATCTTTATTTGATAGCCAAAACGATAGTAAAAGCGGGTATGGCTGTAGCCATCCAAACACGTACAGCAATATTCGAAATTCTACTCAGAATTCTAATGGTGCAAGCGTAAACTTCATTGCTTACTCTACCGCGCTGTTCACCGTACCTACAACGGACACATGGGGTGTACGTTATGGTGCTGACTACGGCCTTGGCGGCGCCTTATACATTGATGGAACACCGTTAGACGAAAGATGGAATGAGGATCTATGGTGGGGAGGCAGTAATTGGAATAATAAAGACGTACTAACGGGTACGCGCCGTTTAACAGCGGGTGAGCACAAATTAGAGCTTCTAGGGGCTGAAGGCGGAAATGATGGAGGCCTGTCCATTCAATTTAAAAAAAATGGGAGTAACTGGATTACGTATGACATTGATAATCCAGCTAACAATTTAGGCATCACTATTAGAAGTGAGGCATGCCCTGTGGTTCGACATACTATTCAATATGGTGCTCATGATATTTGCGGCGTAGATTTAACGACTTCAAATAGTAACTTTAATATTCCCTCTGTATGGGAGCATAATGTTCCGCAAAACATAGCATTTAGAATTCAAAATACGAGTGCAGCTGTGGTGGCTTCATCCAACCCAATTCAAGTCAGTATTGAATTACCAGCAGGAATGAACTTAAGCAGTTTTTCAGGTACCGACTGGTCTAACTGTATACAATCTTCCAATAAAATCACGTGTAATTACAATGCCACGATTAATCGGAATGCAAACTCTTCACTTATAACCCTATCGTTATTCCCTAGCCCCAGCACAGCCACTGGTAGCCGCAATATTATCATCACACCTATCTCGAATTTTATTGATTTAGATGCAAATAATAATATTCGAACAACCACAATTACCATTGAAAACAATAATGCTTTAGCAGCCGTTATACCCAGCTGCATTGAACAAAGTGGTACCTGGGGGCGGTTCTTTGATACTACGGGCTATACTGGCAGCGGGAACTACCCAAAAATAATTACAGCAGCGGATATGCAAACATTTATTAACGATAACAAAACCGCGAGTAAACTCGACGGGCAGACTATTCTCTCTCGAATATACGGCTTAGAAAATCCATTCAATAACGCCACCGTTGACTCTAAAGACGATTACTTTTTAGCCATTTTTGAAGGCTACATTAAAGTACCCTCAACCAATGATTATACATTTGATGTAGATGGCGATGATGCCATCGAATTTAGGCTAGGCGGATCTATTATCTCAACATTCTATGGCCTTCACCCAGAAAAAAACGTGCCACAAAACCCAAAAACCGTTCGCCTGGCGGCAGGCTTTCACGCCATTGAGTTTAGAATGCAGGAGCACACTGGTGGTGCTGTTTATCGTTTATATTCAAGAGAAGGCGGTGGTAGCATTAGAAGCTCTGACATCACCCCTACTTCTTATTTTTATCACTGTGCTGGCAATACCAATATAGAAATGTCATCACAATTAGGGGTGTTGTCAGATGACATTAATGGGGCAACATTTGCGAAGGCAATTCCCAACTCCATAATAAAATACACCGTTACAAGTCGTAATAAAGGCAACATCAGCACAGACAATGGCTCTACCATTATTACTCAAGAGATTGATGATAATAGTGAATTTTATGTCAAAGATTTAATGGGTGCTGGTGACGGTCCGATCCATTTCATTGATGGTTCAAGCCCTAATGACAGCGGATTGCGTTACTCTTATAACGGGACAAACGGCTTAAATGACAGTCTATGGTTCAGTACTGATGGTGCTACGTATACTCAAAGTACAGACCTAAGTAACGATTACAACAGTACCATCACTCACTTTCAAATACGTTTTGACGGTTCTTTAAAAGCAAGCTTTGATGCCGCTGAGCCTTATTTCACATTTGAGTATCAGGTCCGTATTAAGTAAAAAAGTTCGCCTCAATTAATGCCGGCAATGCTTCATCGTACATACGATAATGATCAGCCCAAGAGTACGGGGGCGCTTACGCTGCATTGAAAGGTATTGGCATCGTGCAACTACCGAAATATTACGTCACTGATAATATCAATAAAGGTGAACTGATCGTCTTGTGAGACGATCAGCAAAGAGCACCAGAAGGTACTTGGGCGCTGTACCCGCAGAATAAGTATTTAGCCAATAAAATGAGGCTGCTGATTGATTTTCTAACCAAGAATTATCAAAATAATCTTGCGTAATCATCAGGCAATAACTAACTTGTCCGATCATTTTTCTGGCCAAACCATTACACTCCGCTCTTTTCCCGACATTTGTACATTTAATATATTTTCCACATCGAGCACCGCAGACTCTGGCACTAAATCATTTAAATAAAGCAAATAGGCCGTCAAGGCATAGACCTGATTATCATCCAAACTTTTAGGTGAATAATGCGGCATGGCACGGCGAATGTAATCAAAAATGGATGTTGCATAGGGCCATAAGCTGCCGACAGAAATCAATAACACAGGATGTTTTTCTATTCTTAAAATTCGTAACGGGTCTGAAAAACTGAACCAACCATCACTACCCGCCAAACGTGCAGCAGGTCCTTCTATGCCTTCTTCTCCATGGCACATCATGCATTGGTTTTTATACAGAACTCTGCCTTGATCGACACTGCCTTGGCCTATTGGCAAGTTAGTGCCGTCAGGAAATACAGTAATACTATATTGATTGATCTCTGCCGCAGTTAAAGGTTTACCTAAGTCGAGATGAAGACGCTCATCAGCCATTATTATCGTGGGCATGATTAACAGCCAAAAGATAACTAGCCTAGCTTTAGACATAATAGTTCTCCACCTTGCCATCACTATTGATATGCCACGCCTGCATAGCATTGTAATGATTAAACGAGTAACTCGCGTATTGAGCGCGCCATTGATCTCTGCTCGGCTGTACCCGCCCCATTTCATCCGTCGCACGGCTGATTAAAACCGACTCGGTGCCAGCCCATTGCCAAGGAATACTAAAACGCGTTAACGACTTAGCCAGCACAGGACCCTGAAGTTGTGCAATGGCCCAGGTTTTGCCCCCATCCGCTGAAACCTCTACCTGCTTTATCTTTCCATGACCTGACCAAGCCAAACCAGAAATCTCATAAAACCCGTGTTTCTCCGGCAGTTGCTGCCTTCCTGAAGGCTGAGTAATAACCGACTTAACATCCATATGAAATGAAAAGCGCTGAATATTGCCGTTCGCTAAAATATCACTATAAAGCCCCGACTCGTCTTTACTGTATGCCGGCTTATCCGTTACTTCTAAACGGTGTACCCACTTAACATTGGCATTACCTTCCCAGCCCGGTACAAACAAACGCATGGGGTAACCTTGCGAAGGACGTAAACGTTCTCCATTTTGGTACAGAGCAATAAAGGCATCATCCAATAATTTTTCTAAAGGAATGCTTCGAGAATGAGAACCGCCATCGGCCCCTTCTACAATCACCCATTTAGCCGAAGGTTTAATTCCGGCTTCATTTAATAAATATTTTAACGGCACCCCGCTCCATTCCGAGCCCGATACTTGACCATATAAATCCTGACAACTCTGATCTAGTGCCGTTAATGACACCGCATTCGCGGCCGTATTACCCGCACATTCTAAAAAATGAATATTAGAGACGGTCGGATAACGCAGCAGACTTTCCATATCAAACTTGAGAGGTTTATCGACCAAGCCATGAATCATTAACTCATGCTGCTGGGGGGCTATATCGGGGATGCCATTATGATGGACCGAAAAATGCAATCCATTCGGGGTAATAATGCCGCGCTGCTGCTCGATAGGAGTGTGCCAAATAGAAAATAAAGAGGTTTGTGGCGTCGTCTCGGCAAGCTGTCGCTGAACGTGAGATTCATGAGCCGATGGCAAGCCATAAGCATTATCACTCCCACCTGCGGATCTCATCCACTGAGGCACCGGCTCTGCGATTGCAGCAGGAATTGATTCGATATTGGCGACAGAGGCGGCTGAATAACCTGCCGCTAATGTCACTCCGGATAATGCCATACCCGATAATAAAAATGAGCGCCTATCTAATAGTCCATTGTCTGCGACAGTCTCAATTATTTTATTTTCCATATCTTTCACCTTACCTTCACTTTATCTTAGACCATAAAAGCATTAGTGCACACATATGCATATAATGAGTAAATTAAAAGATTAGCAACAACCAACCTTCAAACATTCCCGAATGCTCAATACCAATTGCTCAGACTTCTGCAATGAACTTTCACCATCGACACTATAGATCCTGTGACGACCTTCTTTTTTCACGGTCAACAAACCTGCCTTTTCCATAAGCGCCAAATGACGTGAGATAACCGACCTATCTTGAGGCATGTACTCTGACAACGTCTTAACATCACAAGCGCCTAAGATAATTAACTGCTTTAAAATTTCAATACGCACAGGTTCTGCTAGTGCTTTAACAAAATCACTGTCGATATTATTCAGGGCGGTTGCTACGGCTTGTTCTCTTTTCATGCGTGCATTCTTATGCACATAATGATTGTTGTCAATGACCCATTCTGATATTGGTCATTGCTACCAAGAGATGTCGCAATAAATACACCTAATCAGTCGAATAAATTGCCTTGAGTTATTGCAACTAAATCTATTTCACCCCACAATAGACTGATTAGTCGGTTTGTAAATAAAGAGTCCATTGCCAGAATGTCTAAACGTGAACAAATACTAGCAGCAGCGTTAAACCTATTTATAGAGAATGGTTTTGAAAAGACCCCAACTTCGGCGATTTCAAAAGCCGCTGGCGTCGCAACGGGCACCTTGTTTCATCACTTTAAAACCAAAGAAGAGTTGATCAATGCGCTCTACTTAGAGGTGAAACTTGCCCTGCTAGAAAATTTAGCCACCAAGACCGCTCCCTCGCTTGATCTTAAGGGCGGCACTGAAGCCAACCTTAAAATTCAAATCCAAGCGCTTTGGTTCAATATGATTGATTGGGTATTACAAAACCCTCAAGAGTTTCGCTTTCTGGCTCAGTTTGGTGAGTCGGCATACATTGCCAATAGTACTCGCGAGAAAATAGAAGAAGCTTTTGCAGGCTCTAAAGCACTGTTCTGCCAAGGGGTCGAAGAAGGTTTATTTTATGACTTACCGCTGGATTTATTACTCAACCTAACCACCAGCCATATCTTCGCCAGTTGTAATTACTTTTTACTACAAACAGAGCAGTGGCAAGACAGGGATATTCAAAGAAAAGTCTTCGCATCCTTTTGGAGCCTACTGGCCAAAGTTAAATAGGCTCCGAACTTAGATAGCCTCCTGAGTTAGATTGAGGCAATAAATTTAATACCCAAGCCTTTAATAGGCTTTTTATAATAGCCACACATAGACTGACTAGTCGGTTTACTGATAGCTAAATAATTTAACAACCATAAACAAAGACTTAAATGAGGAGGTTTTTATGATCAAGCCACTGAAAAACCATAAAAAACAAACATTCGGTTTAATATTATCAGGAGTCATTATGACCAGCTGCGCAACCTACCCCAATAGCTCCGAACAAGATCTAACTCGCATTCAAACCTCAAGTCAGTTTTCTGATGGCAAGTTTCGTAATGAGCAAAAGACCCAAGTATTTGAGTGGAGTAAAACGTGGGCGATAGCCAAAGATTACTTCTTTAATAAATCGGACAAATCGGTACCCAAAGTTACACCGGCTATTCAGCAGCTAAGCAATGACGCCTTTAACCTTAACAATAAAGAGGCCCTCAACTTTGCTCGTCTAGGCCATTCGACATTATTAATTCAAATATCGGGTAAATACTTTCTTACTGATCCCGTTTTTAGTCAACGCGTCTCTCCTGTTCAGTGGCTTGGACCAAAGCGCTTTCATCCAGTACCGATGGATATCGAGAGTATTAAAGAAATTGAAGCCGTTATTATTTCGCATAATCATTACGATCACCTTGATGAGGGCAGCATTAAACAACTTAAAGAACGAGTGAATAACTTCATAGTGCCCTTGGGCGTCGGTGATAAATTAATTGCTTGGGGTGTCGATGAAAATAAAATCACTCAGCTCGACTGGTGGGAAAATGTAAAGCTTGATGATGTAGAATTAATTTCGACACCCGCACAGCATTTTTCTGGCCGTGGTATTACCGATACCGATGAGACATTATGGAGTTCTTGGGTCATTCGTAACCAGCAGCATTCATTATATTTCAGTGGCGATACAGGTTACTTCCCTGGCTTTAAAGACATTGGTGAAAAGTATGGTCCATTTGATTATGCCTTTATGGAATGTGGGGCTTACAACGAGCTATGGCGTGATATTCATATGATGCCAGAAGATAGCTTACAGGCTTTTAAAGATGTTAAAGGTAAAGTGATGGTGCCGATTCATAATGGCACTTTTGATTTATCAACCCATGCTTGGTTTGACCCTATGGAACAAATATCGAAACTAGCGAAAGAAAATAACGTGACATTACTATTGCCCCAGATTGGGCAGTTAGTTAACAAGGAAGAAATGGCAATTAACTCAGCTTGGTGGGATTTAAATAATGCTATTCATAAAAAACAACAACCAAACTCGCTAACCTCAACAGAGTAATCGCATTTATAAAAAGTAGAGACTAAGAGGCAGATTTTATTGTCTGCCTCTAAATTTAAAAACTTAATAAATTTACATTGATGAAAATGATTTATTACGAATTGCTAGTGGTGTGCTAAAAACACTCACATCAGTAGATTCAATAGCTTTAATTGGCGTGTAAGACCCTACAAGGATTCGGCTGTAATCAAACCTAATTACATCATCCACATCTGATCTTTCAGAGACTCCGGAGGCTGAATCTTTAACTAATTTTCCAGAGGCTATATCAAGCCAATTAGACCCTCTAGCCTTTCGAACTTCACGAGTATTATTAGAATTTATGATATTAGTTTCACTGGTATACTCGATCCTAAGCGTATTATAAGTGCCCGATGCTGTTGAAATAGTCTCAACTGCCTTTGGCGTATATATGGATATAGACTGAGTACTTGAGCTTTCGTTATGGGTATAAGTACGATAGCGCTTTTGATTGTCAGTCACTTTGTATGACTCTCCAATCGTATAACTCTGAGATGATGAATCTCGTTCTGAGAAATATTCTCTATCTGCTTCCGTCGAATAGGTATTTTGATCTACTGATAAAACTAAGCTGCCTTTAGAATTTATGTAATTGGTGAAAAATCCCGTTGAGAAACTATTGGTTGTGGTGATCTCTAAATATGGCCCACCTTCAGAATCTTGATACCCATAGTCAGTCGGTAATTGGTTGACTGATGTATACGCAGTAGAATCTATGGATATTCGATCACGAATTTGACCTTGATAATTAGTCGTAAAAATAATTTCATAACGAGTCGTAGAACCTATCTCCAGCGACCCTCTGGATACTTCAACAGTTTCTGTCGGTTTATTTGATTTGTCAGGCTGAGAGAGATCAAGATTACAACCTGTCATAAAAACAGGTGATATGATAATTGCGAAGGTGAAAATCCATTTCATAGTAATTGCTTTGTATTTTAAAAGCAGGCAATTTACCCTTGCCTTGAACAAATGTCAATTTAATCAATAACTCGGCTATATGTGCCGTATTAATTCTAAAACGTCCTATTTCATTAAGATGTTTATAACGGGTTATAAAGAGAGGAACAATATAGACGGTTATCATTAAACAATTCCCTGGCATCGTTCCTCCTAAGGACTAAATCACTTCAGTAATTTCAACTTAAGTACCCTATCGATAGAGACCCCTCCTGCCCCCCATAAGACCACTAGTACTAATAGTACTCCCCATAAAACATGCAACGTATAAGCAGCGGGGGCGATTGCTTCTAAACTAATAACAGCGACAATATTAACAACGGATAAACCTACTGCTGCAAAACGTCCGCCCAGCCCGAGAACTAACAATACTGGAAGTACCAGCTCTCCGGCTGTACCAAGCCAAGCCGCCACTTCAAAGTTAATAAAAGGTACAGCATATTCTTCTTCAAACAAAAACAAGGTGCTTTCCCAATCACGCAGCTTCGTTAAACCCGACGCAAAGAATACCCAGCCAACATATAGGCGAGCCGCTAATAATGCTAAAGGTTGTAGTAAATTGACCTTATTACTTAACGCAAGATATAACTGCCCTAAACGCTCGGCTCTTTCAATAGGATTACTCATATATTATTCCTCGAATTGTATTTTAGATTTTCTCTAAGTGTGAAATTAAATTTTGGTTAATTGCTAACGGTAACCAAGCTTCTAATGAAAACTCATATTTGTTATCCACTAAGTTATCCAAAGCGGATCCGATACTTACGCCTTGCTGCATTAACCTCAGCCAAGCATATTCACTGCTATCAACACTACGTACTAGGGGCTTAAATTCAGGGCGATAGAGTAAAGCAGCTTGTCCTAAACCCGCCACCAGATTTAAATACTGATCAACTTGGCTTGCTAAGCCATGATTCGCACAATAAATATCAATAATTGGGAATTCAGACACGAATAATTTAATCGATGGATTGAGCACAACTCGTAATTGATCGAGCTCGCAGTCTCCCAAGAAAGAAATAGAGTTCATATCCAGTTCAACATCTTTCTCGCGACCCAATAAATGCATTGAAAAATCTAACCGAGCGACATCCGCAACATAAGCGAAATCTTGCAAAGCCGTTAAATCTCTTAATAGCTCGGGAAAATTTTCGCCCCATAATCCCCAGTCACCTGCCGTAGGAGGGTCTTGTTTTAATAACTGTTGCGCGGCATAAGAAAATACGTCGTCACCAATCAGCTTTATCACTGTCGGAAAACTAATCTGCAGCGCATTAATTGCATTAGCTTTAAGGTTTCTTTGGTAAATTGCTAAACCACGAGAATCAAAATCAGACGCTTCATTCGGTTTTATTACTTTATTAAAGATGGCATCCATTAATTGCTGCTGCTCATTCATGACTCATCACCGCATTAGCAATCACTCGTGCTTTACGTGCTTCGCCTAAAAGCTCTTGCCAGCTGGGTAAGTTGTTATCCCATTCGATTAATGTAGGGACTGCACCAAAACGCTGCAGAGCAAATTGATACAACTGCCAACCAGTATCACTGATAGCTTGGCTATGGTCATCAATCGCTAACTCACCTTCATTAACGGGAGTGAAACCCGCAAGATGGATCTCACCGACGATCCCTGTGGGTATTTGCTGCAACCACTGTTTGGCATAATCAATATCCGGTTCAGTCGAAAAATTATTCGCGTTTACCACTAAGTTATTCAAATCGATTAATAATCCACACTGAGTTAACTCGGTCAGTGCGATTAAAAATTCTGTTTCTGCTAATACTGAATCTTCCGACTGTCTTTTTAGTTCTCGCGATAAGCTGGGCTGTATATAAGCAGATAAATTTTCAATCAATAAACGCCGCCCAGTTAACTGCTGCACAGCATCAATATTATTCGCCATGTTGTTTAAATTTTTCTGATTGAACACTATGGGTAATAAATCACCCGCATGCACCGCTTTACCCTCTATCTCAGCCCAAGAGAATGCCGCATGATCTGACATTAAAAACGGATTTACTGTCTGTACTAATTCATTTAGCGACTCTAAATAACCGCCGGCTATTGCCGCCTTAGACCCTAGGCCTAATGCAGTAGAATGCAGACTTACCGGATAGTTTGCTGCTACTTGCTTGATCAAGGCCCGACTCGCGCCGCCTTGAGCAAAGAAATTTTCAGAATGAACTTCGACAAAATCAATTGACGAAGCCTCAATACTTACTCCAGGCTCACACACATTAACTTCAAGAGGGTCGGCCAATACGTCAGCATAATGTGGATGGCGTAATCCGACGCCTATCGCGACTTTATTTTCTGAATTGAAATCATCAATCGTCTTCATCAGTATTGGCCTTTTTACTCTTAAATATAACGGCTATTTACTCGCGTTATAAAGACGTTTAGCGTCCGCCTTTTTTAACCCACCCAGATCTAAACAGGTTCCTTTGGCAACGATTTTCCATTCACCGGGGTCGTTATCAAGAGTTGATTGCCCCGCGCATGAGTGCGTACCCGCTAAATTGCTACAATCGTTTTGGCCTGCTTCGGCAACGCCATAACATTTTTCTTTTCCTGCGGCTTGCGCAGGTATTGCAGTACCGGCTGCTAATACAGCCAGTAAAGCAGCGTTAGCAATGAGTTTTTTATTCATTACGGATCTCCTTTACTGATCGATTAAATTAATTAGCCTTCGTTTAATACGGCTGCATTTTGATTCTTAATTTCTGGCCAGTTATGCTCAGAAGTTTCTAAGTTACCTGGAACATCGCTTAGCCACTTTTTCTGCACGGCTTTATTAAGATTCAAATACAATTTATTGTTTTCGATATACCAAGCTGTTGGATCAACCGTTAACTTTTTCTCTAGCGCCACGCCCATCGCACAAAAGCCCCCGTACTGAGGCGCATAGTATTCAGGGTTTGCACGAAACGTATCGCGATTTTCTGCACTGGAAAATTGATAGATTGCATTTTTATAGGTCGCTGTATATTGCGAGCTGCCATGCAGTGGCTTGCTATCGGTGAAATATGACACGGTGTCATAACCACTAATCGCAACATCATTAGCATCGGCACTCATGTCGATATCAGCGGCAAATGTTAGGCTGCTTAATGCTAGGGTACTAACAGCAAAAACAGATTTGATTGCTTGGGAAAGGTTCATAGGTATTACTCCACTTGATTTAACAAAGAGCCATTTGTGTTTGGCAGTGAAGCTAGATTACGGCTTTATTAGCACTAAGTGGGATGATATAGTCCAGAGTTTGATTCAAATCGTCCAGAAATGAAAGGATGGACGCCTTGATGCATTAAATTGAATAGAAGGCTGCTTATGGATCGTCTGTCCGAAATACTTATTCGTTTTTCAATGAATGCTCAGGTGTTCTTTAGCGGTAACCTTTGTGGCATAAAGCCCTTTGGCTCCCCCGATAGCAGTGAAGGTCACATTCACCTACTAAAATCTGGCAAGCTCACCTTGATTAATGATCAAGGTGAAAAGAAGGTCTTTCAACGCCCAACCGTTATCTTCTTTCCCCAAGCGACGCATCACCGCATCGTTGCCAGTGAATCTGATCAGGCTGAACTGGTCTGTGCCAGCATTCAATATAACGATGGCTTTAATAACCCTTTGGCCAATGCCCTGCCTAAGTTCTTATATTTTGATATTGGTACTTCAGAGTATCTGGGACAAACAGCTAGCTGGTTATTCGAAGAAGCCTTTAATGAGCGCTGCGGCCGCCAACCTATGATCGATCGCTTGAGTGATATATTCCTGATTCAGGTATTGCGGCAGGTACTGGAAGACGGCACCGTTGCTCATGGCATGCTAGCAGGCTTATCACACCCGCAACTGAGCAAGGTACTGATAAAAATTCATCAACAGCCCGAAGAGAACTGGAACTTGGAATCTCTTTCGGCACTCGCGGCGATGTCGCGGTCAAAATTTGCTGAGTTGTTTAAAGATGTGGTGGGTCAGCCTCCCGGTGATTACATCACGGACTGGCGCTTGTTTATTGCTCAAGGTTTATTGAAAAAGAATAAATCGGTAGGGCTAGTTGCCAATGAAGTTGGCTATGAGAATGGCTCAGCTCTAGCCCGTGTTTTCCGTAAGAAAACAGGGCTATCACCGAAAGAATGGTTAGATAAATTTAAGAGCACACCATAGACACACGCTACAGGACCTCTTTAACCGTTCCAATTGCACTGCCGACACCAATCATCAAGTTAAGTTTGAACAGCTCATACGACTCACCGGAAGTAAGCTCTTCATTATCTTTGCAACGAGGGTCGGTTCTTTGAATCAAATCAATCACTTCCTTGGTGATTGGAATCGTCTCACAGCCGTGAGTATCTTCACAAATCATGTCCCATTGAGGCTTAGCTTGGATATGGCAACCAAAGCAATTACCACCAAAACGATTCACCACATCGACAAAGCCGCGCTTTCTAATCTCAGAACCTTCTTCTGAAACGTCTAGCTCAAAAAACTCCCAGCCCTTAGTCGCAGGACTGTAGCCTTCTTCATGCTTGATCATCACCTCACCGGGCACCAACTGCACGATAGAGCCAGGAGGATAGATACCACCGGCTTCTGAATTCGCTATTGCCAACGTTCCTGCAAGATCACCCTTTAGGTTATCCACATAGAAGCCCCGTACCTTGGTCATATCGCGGATACAGCTAAAGGTGCTGCTCGATACTTCTAGCTGCCCGACTTCTCTTACAGCGTGCTGCGCTTCTGCAATAGGCGCTTCACTAGCAAAAGCGGGCAATACAGCCATGAAAGAGAGTATGAGTGCAGCCACTGTCTTCGCTTTTAATAACCTGCTTATTAAGTACTTTATTATCATCTGAATTATCCTTGATCACATACATTGTATAAAATTATATTGTGCACAATATACTGCTTAGGATGATACTGTCAACTAGATCTAAAAAGACAAATGCAAGGCACCGTTATTTTAGCCGAGCTGACCAGAAAGCATACCGAGAGGCTCTAGAGGAATTAATAATGGGGGCTTTATTAGTCGATAATTGTGTAAAAGATAACATTTAAGCTGAATATTTAGCCCCGGTAATACGGCGCTAAATATTCTTCAAGAGAATTGCAGCTAGTGAATAATAGCTACCAGCTAAAACTTGCAGCCACACCATCAATAGTGATGGTATAACTTGAGCAAGAATCAAACGTCACACTTGCCGTCGTAGTACCATCATTAATGGTAATACTACCCGAACTTGGGAAACCATTAGTGCAATCGAATTTAATCGCAGTCGCGGTAAATGTTATATCACCATATTCACTGTCATAAACCGTTGCGCTAATGCTATATCCCGATGAGTCATTACCAGAAATAGACGTGTCATCTACACGATAAGATTTGCCGCTGCTATCGGTAAATTCTGAGGAGATCGTACAATCTAGATTGACACAGGTAACCGTCGCATTTAATACCGTTTCTTCGCCATCAATAACCATTCTAAAATTATTATAGGTAATCGTAATTGTTTCTCCTGAAGTTACGATCGTTGCCGTCCCTGTTGCAGTGACGCCTCCTAAACTGCAATTATTATAGGTGACTGTGGTTGTTGAATTACTGCTTTCCACACTAGCACTACCACTACTGCATATTTGAGAAGCATCAATGCCAGCAGGGGTATTCAATACCTCTAAGCTTTGCAAAACCCACTCATTCGCTGCAAGCATTTCTGCTGAAACAGACATTGCTGCACCAAAAGCCCCCGCAGGTGCATCGTTGCCACTCTTTACTTCAGCGGCCGCTAGAGAAGCTGCACGAGCAATATCTTCTTGATTGTCAGCGGTAATCGTCGCCGGTCCAGTAACACCGGAACTACCACCGCTACTGCTACTGCTACTGCCGCCACAGGAGGCTAGAGAAAATACGAGAAAAAACGCGAGAGGTAGACTTACCCATATTTTTTTCATGCTTAACAATCCTTTTCAATGTTATTGAACAAATATCAATTCGAACCTGAATATCAGTCTAGCAAAGGAATTTAGCGATATTAAATTGAGGATAATTTAATATGAAACAAGGCGAGTGAATGGCAGGTTATCGCTATTAGGCAGTTTAATGGTTTGTATAGACTGAAGATGATAATTTTAAAAGGTAAAGACTGCGCCTAGCTGCCATAGCTGCATTGAGTTTTCGGGTTCATGCCAACCGACGGTACCAAAGCAGGTATTCCCCGATTCTACTTCACTGGCATGCATTTTATAGCTTTTATAACTAACCCAGATTGAAGCAGCATAGGCATCGTTTTTAAAAAACTGATACTCACCTTGTGTAAACCAAGAATTCGCACTCTTTGGCTTAACGGTAACCCGATCAATACAGCTACTCGGCTGTATCGTCATCGAATTATCCAGAGTACGCGTTATCCCTAATTGAAGTTGATAGTCAGAATAGTTAAAGATCAAAGATGGCTGCACAATATAACCATTATAATCTTCCACTAAGCGCGAAACATTCTGCTTACTCTTAATATCCCGCCGCCAGTGATACGCTAGAATTTTTAAGTCAGGTTGTATGAAAAGAGTGTTACCTGAAATTTCGGTGATAGCATAGCGGTAACCGAGGCTAGCACCGTATTGAATTATATTTTGCTGGGTTTTAGTATTGTAAGGATTGCCCGCTTGCGTTCTTCCTTGGTAATCAACTTCGCCTATAAGATAGGATAATTCCACAGTGCTCTGCACTCTGCCAACCTCTCCCGCTAAAGCAAGTTCAATACCATATAAAGGCCCCACTTCATTGAGCAGTTCTTCGCCCTTATCATCAAATTCTTGATAGTGAAAATAATTAATAAACGGTGCAACCGATAACTCAAGCGCTTGCGCCTGTGAAGGTGTGGCTATTATCAGAGCACTCATAAAAAAGCACAGCGTAAGGCTGTGCTTTTTCAAATCCGTCATCGCTATAGGAAGACCTGCCATCATTGACCCTCGACAACCGTCGCAGCAAGAACAAAGCTCAATAGTGATAATTTGTTAGTTCTCATTATGATCCTTCGTTCATTGCTATCACTCACTTATTGTTACTATCCTTTAAAGTAATAAGTGCTAGCAGAGTATTTTGCAAATAATTAGCAATAAAAAATTTCTCTCTCCTACTTACGTTTTAGATGACGACTTGCGATAACGATTACCGACAGTTACTTTTTATGAGCAATGTTAAATACATTCACTTGATAATACGCTACTGGCAAAACCAACAAGGTTAATATCACGACGCTGATCATTCCG
Organism: Oleispira sp.; assembly: GCA_036960605.1. Lineage (GTDB taxonomy): Bacteria > Pseudomonadota > Gammaproteobacteria > Pseudomonadales > Oceanobacteraceae > Oleispira. The sequence continues at coordinate 222,355 of JBALXI010000003.1, forward strand.
CCTAGCATGGGCGCGGCAATTCGGCTCATCACTTCTGAGCCAACCCCACTGCCATACATCACCGGAACCAAGCCCGCGATGGTCGCAATCGCCGTCATCATCACTGGGCGAACACGATTCACCGCGCCATCGAGAATACTGCTTTGCAGCGCTTCTCTGTTTGTTGGTTTTTCATCGATGATGGCCTGCTTTAAGTACTGCAACATGATCACACCGGTTTCTGCGGCCACCCCAGCCAAAGCGATAAAGCCGACACCGACGGCAACCGAAAAATTGAACTGATAATATTGCATCATTAAAATCCCCCCGACCAAGCCCATCGGCAGGGTTAATAATATCAAAGCGACATCACGGCCATTTCTAAAGTTCAAATACAGCAAAAAAATAATAATGCCTAAGGTGAACGGAACAACATAACTGAGTTTTTCTTTTGCCCTTTGCATGTATTCATATTGTCCAGCCCAGCGAATGGAATAACCTATGGGTAGATCAATTTTTTCAGCTACGACTCGCTGTGCATTTTTAACATAACTACCAATATCAATGGCATTTGGCCCACTGTTTTCAATATCAATGTAGGTCCAACCGTTAATGCGAGCATTTTCGCTCTTTATCATCGGCGGGCCATCTTCAATACGAATATTGGCAACATCTCCGAGAGTAATATTATGACTCACTCCATTTTTAGCCGGTGTCACAATCGGTAAACGCTCGAGCTGCTCAGGTGAATCACGATAATGCTGTGGATAACGTAAATTGATCGGATATCGTTTATCCCCTTCCACCGATTCAGCTATATTTTTTCCTCCAATAGCGCTGCTAATAATCTGCTGCACATCTTTAATACTCATGCCGTACTGAGCTGCCTGTCGGCGTTGAATATCAATCTTAATATAACGCCCACCCGCTACTCGTTCAGAATAGACAGAAGCCGTTCCTTTAACATCCGCTAATACCTGCTCTAGCTGCTGACCAATGCTTTGAATGACATTGAGATCGGGTCCCGACACTTTAAGCCCCACCGGAGTTTTCATGCCGGTCGCCAACATATCAATTCGCGTTTTAATCGGCATAACCCAAGCATTGGTCAGGCCAGGAAATTGAATTAACTGATCCAGCTCCTTACGTAACTTTTGGCTGGTTAAGCCTTCGCGCCACTGATCTTTCGGTTTTAATTTAATGAAGGTTTCAATCATGGTTAACGGCGCAGGATCGGTTGCGGTATCTGCACGGCCAATTTTACCAAACACATGCTCAACTTCGGGTACGGTCGCAATCAACTTATCCGTTTGCTGAAGAATCTCACGAGCTTTACCCACCGATAAACCGGCATACGTGGTTGGCATGTACATAAGATCGCCTTCATCAAGATCAGGCATAAACTCACTGCCAATCTTACTGGCGGGATATAACGTCGCGATAACTATAATCAAAGCCACTGTTAATGTCGTTTTGGGGAAGTTGAGCACCGCGGTTAATAACGGTTTATAGGCACCAATTAATAAACGATTCAGTGGGTTCTTCTTTTCGCTAATCACCTTGCCACGAATAAAATAGCCCATTAATACAGGCACTAATGTAATCGCTAGAATAGCCGCCGCCGCCATCGCATAGGTTTTAGTAAATGCTAAGGGCGAAAATAATTTTCCTTCTTGTGCTTCTAAGGTATCGGTAGGGTCCGACATGCCAACCAGCAGTCCTTCCGCTTGTTCATCTAAAACAATACAGCGATAACGGCGAGCCG
>JBALXI010000040.1:0-37656 GCA_036960605.1 Oleispira sp.
AGCATGCCCGAGAAATCACTAGCAAGGCGGCTTTCTAACCGCTCAGCTAACCAATACTGGCTATAATACGCTGACGATACTTAACTTCTTGATCAGCCAAACCGTGGAATTTATCCGGTAATGGACGCAAAGACTTAGTCAAAATCTGGAAGTTTTCAACGGCCATTACTTCGCAGTACAACTCGCCTTTACCTGATTTACGTAACTGACCTTCAGCCGCTACGATATCGCCTATGTCTAGGTTTTCCCAAGCTTTCGATTCTTTCTGTAGCTTCTTACCCACATATATTTGGATAAAATCAGAACCGTCTTTAATACCGACGAATGGACCACCGCGACGCATAACACGACCGGCAACCGAGATAGGCTTATCCAGCTCAACCAAGGCTTCTTTATCTAATTCGCCAAATTCTTTTTGTAAATCGCCGGCAAGGTGCTCACGATTAAAATCGTTTGGGTGACCATTTGAAGAAGATCCTTCACGTAGTTTGTCTAATTTACTACGGCGCTCTGCAATCAGTTTATTTTCTTCTAATGCCGATTCAGCATTGTTGTTTTCAATTACGTCATTACTCATGATTACAGACCTTTCTTCAAACTGGCTTCAATAAATGGATCTAGGGCACCGTCTAAAACGGCCCCTGTATTTCGGTTTTCTACACCCGTACGCAAATCTTTAATGCGAGAATCGTCCAATACATACGAACGAATCTGACTGCCCCAGCCGATATCAGCTTTCGAGTCTTCAAGTACTTGAGATTCTGCATTACGAATCTTCATTTCATGCTCATACAGTTTTGCTTTCAACTGCTTCATCGCTTGATCTTTGTTCTTATGCTGCGAACGCTGATTCTGACACTGAGTCACGACGTTGGTCGGAATGTGCGTAATACGTACCGCAGATTCGGTTGTATTTACGTGCTGACCACCGGCGCCTGATGAACGATATACATCGATGCGTAAGTCCGACGGATCAATATCGATGACAACGTTATCGTCGATTTCTGGCGAGACAAAAACAGAGGCAAAAGAGGTATGGCGGCGGCCGCTAGAATCGAACGGCGATTTACGTACCAAGCGATGCACACCGGTTTCTGTACGCAACCAACCAAAGGCATAATCACCTTGAAAGTGAATCGTCGCGCCTTTAATACCGGCAACATCACCGGCAGTGACTTCAAGTAATTCAACCTTAAAGCCTTTTGCTTCACCCCAGCGTAAATACATACGCAAAATCATTTCCGCCCAATCTTGGGCTTCTGTTCCGCCTGAACCTGATTGAATATCCAAATAAGCGTTATTCGGGTCCATCTCGTTTGAGAACATACGACGGAATTCAAGCTTCGCTAACTGAGCTTCTAAAGCATCCAGTTCAGCAACAATATCTGCAACTGCATCTTCGTCGTCTTCTTCAACGGCCATATCCAACAGATCTTTGGCGTCGCCACAACCTGTCTCTAGACTATCAATGGTCTCTACCACCAGTTCTAAGCTGGCGCGCTCACGGCCTAGATCTTGGGCTTTCTCAGGATCGTCCCAAATAGCGGACTCCCCCAATATCAGTTCAACTTCTTCTAAGCGCTCTTTTTTATGAGCGTAGTCAAAGATACCCCCTAAGCATATCGGTACGTGCGCTTAGGTCTTTGATGGTTTCGACGATCGGATTGATTTCCAAGGTGCAGCCTGTATTCAGTTATGAATCACATCTTTTTAGCAGACATGATCGATAGACAATTTAAAATGGAGCCGCATTTTAAATTAAAGCTGCCTGTCATTCTATAGCTGCTCAAAAATAGTTACTCTTAAGATAGTTGTAACTATTCAGCAGGTTTTGAAAACGATCCATGATTAGGTATTTATTCCACAAAACGGCGTAAATACTTCCCTATAGCCTTAGTTCGGCTCCTGCCTCGCATATTTGCTCCACAAACACCTAATAATGGATCTTATGCTGTCTAAATTTTAATTACCTGAATAGTTATATACTTGCTTTAAAAACAAGCAGACAAAAAAAACGGCCCTTAAATAAGGACCGTCTTCTTTTTGCAACAAACATCAAACTGAGCTGTTTACAACGTCATAACAAACTCAACTAGATCAGCTGTTTCCGCGCTAGAGCCGGCGCACCAAGGGTGTGGTGCTGCTGGCATACCAATAGGCGTTGCTGTTCCCATTTCATCTGGGCCATAGCTAGCGCGCATCTTTTGATAATCCCAGTAGTAGTGATTATCGTCCCACTCCACTTCACTGAAGTAGTTATGGCGCTCGATGAACAAGTTACGCTTATAACCTTTGTCTAACTTAGTTAAGTACTTAGATTTAGGTACGCGGAAGACATCACCCTTACGGTTCAGGTCAGGTGCCGTAATCGGCTGATCGGCACTGCCAGGTTCAGGGCGAACTGGGGTATGCAACGTATAGTACTGATTATAAAGCGGCGAACCCTCCTCACAACGAGCAGGATCGACTAGATCCGTCATATTACGAACATGGCCATCGGATAATAAACCACGGCTTTGTGTCCAATACACATCACGCAAGAAAGTAGCACGGATCGATTCCACTTCTTTCTGATAGATAGTCGGCGTAAAGAATCGACCAACCTCATCCAAGCGCACCATTTTCTCATTGCTATTCGCGCCTAAACCATCACTGTGGCAAGAGCTGCAATCACGCTCAAAGACTTCCTTACCCCGCTCAACGGCAGCGGCTACTTTAGGATAATCCCGCCATCCTTTCGCTAAGAACTGTCCTTCTTGCAAAGACGGTACTTCACGGGTTTTAGTCACGGCCAAATCAGGCTGCTTTTTATAACCACCCCACCACAGACGTTTAGCAGGCTGAGGAATCATCTCCACATAGCTTTCAGTCACTAGCGGCGTTTCAGTCTGGCCACTTAAGCGATCATTATCTCGCAACCAACGATACATCCCCACTTGACGCAGATCGTTATCGTTTTCGTCGATGGTGGTCATGTAAGCCGTTAACGCTTCCAGCGGTGCTTTACGCATCGCACCTTGCGCGCCATCAGGTTCTTCTGAATGAATATATGAACCTTCAAAGCCTACATACGATTCTGTATGAGAAAGTGAGCGACGAATCGCCATGTAGTTTGTGACATTAGGAATTGCAATCGGCGAGAACTGATAGTCGTTATCGGTATGGCTACCCTCACCATTAATACGCACCATATTATGTTCACCAGCACCGGCTGGCATATGGTAAATCAGCATATCTTTGGCAATATTACTTTTACCTGGCGCCCAGGCTGGGCCTTCTTCTTTTTCGTAAATGCCTTTGAATTTCTTCGTGAGGGTTTGCAGTATCGTCCACTTCATCGACCAACCCGGATTAGGCAAGCCCGGGAATACCTTAGTGATATCCTGTCCATCCGCAGCCTGATAGCTAATCTGATAGCCGTGACACGAAGCGCAGTTAAAACCAATAAACTCTCCCTTACCTGAATACGGTGCATTTCCTTCTGCAGAGCGATAACCGACCCAGCCAGAGTCTTTGGTATTACCAGAGAATTTCGCTGGCGCTAACGTCAAAAAACCGGGAATCGGCGTCGGCATGGGATAGGAATCAAAATACACATCATCCATAGCCTCATCAGGCACCTGCCCGCGAACACTTTTTACCGCGCCAAATAATTTGGCAGGGTCGGCATAACCACCCGCAATTGGATCTTTAGCTTTGTAATTAAAAATCGCTTTCCAATCGAGATTACGCACCCAGTGGGCAACACCAATGTTGTAATCATAGGCCCAATAAATTTCGCGCCCTTTGCGAACAAGCTCAGCAAAACCTGGATTATTAATATCCACCGCAATTGGCGTACTGGCCGTCGCATCACTTAATTTCGATACGACATCACAAGTATGAATAAAGGTATCATCCATAATGCGCGAGGTTTGCGCATCAATAACGTTATGCGCCTCACCTGGATTTTTTAGAGACTCATTAGCACCAATACGCTTTTGCACTTGAACGATTAAGGGCCCAGTGCTGACATGATCGGGCACGCGGAATTGAATTTCATTATCAGCCCAGGCAATGATGTTTTTTGGCCATTCATCAACCTGATCACTGGTTTCGTAATTCACCTGATCTTCAGTCGCCAACTTTTGGTCAAACATCCGTAAGTCGGTTTCAAGAATACGGGTATTGCCGATCATGATTTTACTAAAATCAATATCCACACCGGCGCCAAAGTGAGCGCCTTTTAAAGTCACGGTATCGCCTGGCTGAAAAAGAGGTGTTTCGGTACCCAAGCGAGTCCAACTCACTAAACCGTTCACTTCAATACTATCAATACTAGGCTGAATCAGTGCCTGCGCTGCTGATTCCGCCCGCAAAGCTTCACGAGCTAAATCAGTTGAGCATAGCTCTTCTTGATGGGGAAATTCCCCCGGTACTTTGGATAAGGCTAGTGAATTGGCACTGTAAGCTGCAGCAAGACTGATTGCCACTGCCAACAAAGCACGCCCCTTAAGGGAGCTATTCTGAATTTTCATGATGAGATCTCCTGCTGAGTGTTTTTAAAAACACTTTCTGTCTATTTTTATAATTGTTATTCAACATACGCTTTCCCAAGCAAATGATAATCATCAGCAAGCAGGTACAAACGTATACGCTCAGTCAGGCTAAAAGCGAACAATCGTACTCTCAACATCCCGATACGCCTTTAACAGACCTTTACTATGCAATTCCTTTAATCAGCTAACTTCATGACTTTTGCTTGGTAAAGACCCGCCAAGCAATTCTTAAAAACTGCGCATTTGGCGTATTTATCGTGATAGGCAGCCATATTGATTAGCACCTCCTTCTTGTAATATATATGACTATTTAGTCAATTTTTATCATAAGAATTCAGCTAAGATAGATGTTACGAAAAAAAACAGTAATAGCTCCACCCACCATATCTAAGGTTAGCCATGGCTTTTATCAATTCGCTCATCGATTTCTTAAACAACATATTCTGGGGTTACATCCTCATTTATGGCCTATTAGGGGTTGGTATCTTTTTCACCCTTCGCTTAGGTTTTATCCAATTTGTTCATTTTGGTGAAATGATCCGCGTATTGAAAAATACGTCAACCGATACCCATGGTGTCACTCCCTTTCAAGCACTCACCACCAGTCTAGCTTCCCGAGTAGGTACAGGTAATATTGCGGGAGTTGCAGTAGCACTTTATCTCGGTGGCGCCGGGGCCATTTTTTGGATGTGGATGGTTGCCCTCGTTGGCATGGCAACGGCTTACGCCGAAAGCACTCTGGCTCAACTGTACAAAGTAGAAGATGAGAGTGGCCAGTATCGTGGCGGCCCAGCCTTTTATATTTCCAAAGGCCTCAATATGCCCAAACTGGGCATCATCTTCTCCGCTTGCCTTATGCTCGCCTTTGGCCTAATTTTCAATGCGGTACAGGCCAACTCAATCGCCAGCGCCATGAACGTTGCTTTTGGCACATCCGATATTGCGATTGGCATTACTTTAGCCCTCGCGGCTGGAGTCATTATATTTGGCGGGGTTAAATCCATCGGCCGCTTTTCCGAACTGGTCATCCCTCTTATGGCGGGTATCTACGTGCTACTGGCCGCTTATGTGGTCGCCATTAATATTACCGATGTCCCCGCAGTATTAGCGTCAATCGTCAGCAGTGCTTTTGGTCTTGAAGAAGCAGCTGGCGGCATCGCTGGTTCGATCACCGCCGCTATGTTAAATGGCATCAAGCGTGGCCTCTTCTCTAACGAGGCAGGTATGGGCTCTGCCCCCAATGCTGCTGCTACCGCCGTTCCTGCTCCACACCACCCGTCTGCGCAAGGATTTGTACAAGCATTTGGGGTATTTATCGATACTATTGTTATCTGTACCGCAACGGCGCTGATTATTTTATTATCCGGCGTATTAGAGCCTGGTTCAGGTATCTCTGGGGTTGAACTTACTCAGCTAGCGTTGAATGAACACATAGGGGAAGCGGGTAAATATTTCATCGCCATTGCGATTCTATTTTTTGCCTTCACCTCCATCGTCGCGAATTATTCATACGCGGAAAACTCCATGGTTCATTTTGGTTTTGACTCCAAAATCGGCATGACCTGCTTGCGCTTGTTCGTTATGGCCATCGTGGTTTGGGGATCGGTACAGAGTGTCAGCACGGTTTTCAATGCGGCAGATGCGGCGATGGGCTTAATGGCTAGCATCAACCTATTTGCCATTCTATTACTTTCCAATACCGTGCATAAGCTGACCAAGGATTATTTAGCCAGCCGTAAAGCGGGACTAGAACCCGACTTTAAAGCCGAAAATTTCCCCGAACTGAAAGGTAAGATTGATGCCCAGATCTGGAAGTAGCTTGAAAATAAGTGGGTAGAAATACCAAGCGATAAAAACAAAAAAGGCCGCTCTATTTACGAATAGAGCGGCCTTTCTGTTTTCTAGCTAGCTATTAATGCGAGGGAAAATCCGATAGCTACTTACACCAAGCACGAGCATTGCGGAACATACGCATCCAAGCGCCATCTTCATTCCACTCTTCTGGCTGCCAAGAGTTTTGTACAGCACGGAAAACACGCTCTGGGTGAGGCATCATAATCGTCACACGACCACCAGCAGCGGTTAAACCTGTAATGCCATCAACAGAACCATTTGGATTCGCAGGGTACGCTTCAGTCACTTGGCCGTAGTTATCAACATAACGTAGCGCAACTTGTGCATTGGCATTAACAGCTGCTTTATCAGAAGCATCAGCAAACTCAGCATGACCTTCACCGTGTGCAATGGCGATAGGCATACGAGAGCCTTCCATACCTTGCAGCAAGATAGAGTCAGATTTCTGAACTTCTACCAGAGCAACACGAGCTTCAAACTGCTCAGATTGGTTACGTACAAAGTGCGGCCAATGTTCAGCACCTGGAATTAACTCATGTAAGTTAGAAAGCATCTGACAACCGTTACAGACGCCTAATGCAAAGGTATCTTCACGCTTAAAGAAGCCTTCAAATTCAGCGCGTGCAGTGGCATTGAACAAGATCGACTTAGCCCAACCTTCACCAGCACCCAGAACATCTCCATAAGAGAAGCCACCACAAGCGATTAAGCCGCGGAAGTCTTTCAGCGATACTGAACCAGACAACATGTCACTCATGTGAACATCAATGGTTTCGAAACCAGCACGGTCAAACGCCGCTGCCATTTCGATTTGACCGTTAACGCCTTGCTCACGCAAGATCGCAATACGAGGACGCTCGCCTTCTGCGCGTGAATAATTAGCGGTAATGTCGTCATTAACATCGAAGGTTAATTCAGTATTCAAACCTGGATCTTCAGCATCTAATAAACGATCAAACTCTTGCTTAGCGCATTCTGAGTTATCACGAATGGCTTGAATTTCATAAGACGTTTGCGTCCAGAAACGCTGATACGTCATACGGCTGTTCGCCAAGACTTCATCTTCGTTGAAATTGAATTCAATTTGATCGTCTTGATTCAAATCACCGATGATGTGAGTCATCTCACCCAAGCCAGCACCTTGAAGCTGAGTCAGTACAAACTCAATATCACTACGACGTATTTGCAGAACTGCACCCAACTCTTCGTTGAATAATGCACCTGCCAGTTCAGCTTTGCTATCCGCTAGCGTATCCAGCTTAATCGTTACACCGGTACGACCAGCAAAAGCCATTTCAGTAACTGTCGAGAACAAACCACCATCAGAGCGATCGTGATAAGCCAAGATTTTATCGTCTTGGTTTAGCCCTTGAATCACCGCAAAGAACGCGGCTAAATCTTCGGCATCATCTAAATCGGCAGAGGTTTTACCCACCTTGCCATAAACCTGAGCAATACAAGAAGCACCCAAGCGGTTTTGGCCATTACCTAGATCGATTAAGATCAGATCAGTGGCTTCATCAATTGTCTTAAGCTCTGGAGTTAACGTCTTAGACGCGTCAATAACCGGAGAGAACGCGGTAATTACAACAGATAAAGGCGCTGTTACTGCTTTAGCTTCATCACCGTCATTCCATGCCGTTTTCATCGACATAGAATCTTTACCAACCGGAATCGTGATATCCAGTTCAGGGCACAATTCCATACCAATCGCTTTCACGGTTTGGTATAGCTTTTCATCTTCACCTGGGTGGCCAGCAGCGCACATCCAGTTGGCTGACATTTTAATATCAGATAGCTTCTCGATATTGGCCGCAGCAATGTTAGTCACCGCTTCACCGACCGACATACGACCAGAGGCAGGTGCATTGATCAAAGCCATCGGCGTGCGTTCGCCCATAGCCATCGCTTCACCGACTAGAGAATCATAAGACGAAGTCGTTACCGCGCAATCTGCAACAGGCACTTGATAAGGACCAACAAACTGATCACGAGCAACGGTACCGGTAATAGAGCGATCACCAATAGTGATCAAGAAACTCTTACTTGCTACGGTAGGCAGCTTAAGAATACGCTCAGCGGCATCGGCTAGATCTAAATCAGCACCGGTAAATTCTTCTTGTTCACCGTGCTTAGTCACGACATCTTTATGGATGCGTGGGGTCTTGCCCAATAACACATCTAAAGGAAGGTCGATTGGCGTATTTTCAAAATGGCTATCGGTCACGGTTAAGTGATCTTCTTCCGTCGCGATACCGACAACCGCATATGGGCAGCGTTCACGAGCACAAATAGCATCAAAGGTATCAATATCTTCTTTCGCAACAGCCATTACATAGCGTTCTTGCGACTCGTTACACCACAATGCTAGCGGGCTCATGCCTGGCTCATCATTATGAATGTTACGCAGTTCAAAGTTACCACCACGGCCGCCATCGCTGACAAGCTCAGGGAACGCATTGGATAAACCACCTGCGCCCACATCGTGAATAAAGGCGATTGGGTTGGTATCACCCATCTGCCAGCAGCGATCGATCACTTCCTGACAACGGCGTTCCATTTCAGGGTTTTCACGCTGAACAGAAGCAAAATCTAAATCTTCGTTCGACTGACCAGACGCCATCGAAGAAGCCGCACCACCACCCAAACCGATTTGCATGGCTGGGCCACCCAAAGCAATTAAGCGAGCGCCAACAGGAATGTCGCCTTTTTGAACGTGTTCGTCACGGATATTGCCGTAACCACCGGCGATCATAATCGGCTTATGGTAACCCCGAACTTCACCGTTAAATTCTTCTTCGAAGGTACGGAAATAACCACAAATATTAGGACGGCCAAATTCGTTATTGAATGCAGCTGCGCCCAATGGTCCTTCAATCATGATATCCAAGGCAGAAACAATGCGCCCTGGCTTACCATACTGAGATTCCCAATCTTGCTGGAAACCTGGAATATTCAAATCGGAAACAGTAAAACCGTTTAAGCCCGCTTTTGGCTTAGAACCACGACCTGTAGCACCTTCGTCACGAATCTCACCACCAGAACCGGTTGCCGCACCTGCATGAGGGGCAATCGCCGTTGGGTGGTTGTGAGTTTCTACCTTCATTAATATGTGCATTGGCTCTTCGTTATACGAATAGCCACGAGTATCACTGTTCGGGAAGAAACGACCTGCAGTAGCACCGGCAATAACAGACGCGTTATCGGAATAAGCCGACAAAACACCCGTACTGTGGTTTTTGTAGGTATTCTTAATCATTGCGAACAATGATTCGTCTTGTACTTCACCATCAATCACCCAACTGGCGTTGAAGATCTTATGGCGGCAATGCTCTGAGTTTGCCTGAGCAAACATCATCAATTCGATATCGGTTGGATTACGACCCAGCTTTTTATAAGCCTCTAGCAAATAATCAATCTCATCGCTTGCCAGCGCCATGCCCAATTCTTTATCGGCTTGCTCTAATGCTGCGCGACCACCGCCCATGACATCGATAGAACTTAATGGCGTCGGCTCTGCGTGTTGAAACAATTGCTCAGCATCCGCTGTATTATTCAATACAACCTCAACCATACGGTCGTGAATCAAACCGCGAACCGTCTCAAGCTCAGCAGCGCTTAGCGCGCCAGGCTTTCCATCAACAAGAGCAGCCGTGATGTAAAAAGCAGTACCACGTTCAATACGATCAACTTCTTTAATACCGCAGTTATTAACGATATCGGTCGCTTTCGACGACCAAGGAGAGATTGTGCCTATACGAGGAACCACTAGGAAAAAATGGCTCGAAGATAATGCTGAACTCTCTGATGTATCTTGAACATCAGCTTTAGGGCCATATTTTAGGATCTTGCCTAAAATATCTAGCTGCTGATCTGTTAATTTAGAATCGGTCAGCTCAGAGACGATATCTGAAAAATGCATAAATTCAGCGTATACAGAAGCGACGTTAGGAACAGCCGCTTGTAATTTAGCAAGCATTTTAGTTAAACGAAAATCAGAAAACGCAGGGGCGCCACGTAGTTCAAGCATGGGGTCGAGCTCCAAAAAGTTGGAAGTAAAACACGGTCAAATTTGGCCGCCATAATACGCGTCTATAAGGGATTAATCCACTGAGTGGATTGGTTAAACTGCAATGATTTTAGCACCACCCGCGTATAGCATTAGTATTCTTCCAGAAATACCAATACCAAACCAATAGGTCAGGTATGTGATCTAATGAATCCTACTGATAAAGCAGTAAAAACAACGACTACTTAAAACAACACTAATTACCAAACCAACTGGTCAGATTATTAAAATTGAAACCTAATATAGGCTTGTAGCCGAATATTAAACAAAAGGTATCTTGATTCCAGCCTTATAACTTTAAGATCTACTCAGTTATGAAATAAGAATGAAGAATTCCTTCCCTTGCTGGAATCAAGATTGGCGCTAAGACTTAATCATGAGAGATACAACGCTAGCTGGGAACATAATGAAACCATTATGAAACAATGAGTTGCAGAAATTTTACGTTTGGGAATAAGGCCCTACTTTCAAGCACTTAGAGGGTTTTTGAGTGGTTGTAGCACCCCACTTTGAGACTTAGTTCTCACAGCGGGTATTTTTTAATCAAACAAACCGTTAGAATGGCCAAACAAACAACGGCACGCACCAAAACAGTGCACATCTAAAGATAAGGGAGCCTATGAATACTAGAACCACACGCATCGCAACTCGCTTACTTATATCACTATTATGTTTGCTGACTATAACGGGCAGTGTACGTCCGAATGACGTTGAGAAGATTCGTAGTCAAGGCGAAATTGTCGTTATTACTCGCAACAGCCCGACCACCTACTTTGAAGATAATGTAGGCGCGACCGGTTATGAATTTGAACTTGCAAAAGCCTTTGCTGATTACCTTGGCGTAAATCTTGTTATTAAAAAAGCCGACAGCATATCCGACCTTTATTCCAACATTGAACGCAATGACGCTTCTTTTGCAGCGGCCGGCCTAACGGTATCGCAAGAGAAAGATAAGTGGGTTCGTTTTTCAACGCCTTATATGCAGGTAAGCCAACAGGTTATTTATCGTCGCGGCGGTATGAAACCTAAAGAAATATTTGACCTTGCCAAAGGTCAGCTTGTTGTTACCTCTGATAGCAGCCACGCACATCAGCTAAGAGTGATACAAGGCGAACAGATTCCAGAGCTAACCTGGAGCGAGAGCCCTGACTTTGAAACGGTTGAATTATTACAAATGGTTGCCACCGGCGAAGTCGATTTCACGGTTATTGGTTCTAACGAATTTGAAATGTTACAAGCCTATTACCCGAACCTAGCCATTGCCTTTGACCTTACGGGCGCTCAAAACCTAGCGTGGGCTTTCCCACAGTCTAGAGACGATAGTTTATTTCAAGCCGCTGAAAGCTTCTTCCGTAACGCTCAAACCAATGGTTTGTTGTCTGAAGTCCGTGAACGCTTTTATGGCCACCTAGGTCAGCTAAACTATGTCGGCGCCAAGCGTTTCCAAAGACAAACGGATAAAAAGCTGGATAAATATGACGATTTATTTCAAGCGGCTGCAGATCGACACGATTTAGATTGGCGCTTACTGGCGGCCATGAGCTATCAAGAATCACATTGGAATCCAAGAGCTAAAAGCTTTACCGGTGTTCGCGGCATGATGATGTTAACTCGACGCACCGCCAAAGAACTGGGTGTTCGTAATCGTCTTGACCCTAAACAGAGCATCGACGGTGGCGCCGCTTACCTTGTGAAGTTACGCAAGCGCCTACCGAAAGAGATTCATGAGCCAGATCGTACTTGGATGGCATTAGCCGCCTATAATGTTGGTTATGGTCACCTTACCGATGCGCGTAAACTGGCCAAGAAAGACGGCGGTGATAATAGCCGCTGGATGGATGTGATGAATTATTTACCGCTATTAAGTCAGAAGCGTTATTACAAGCAGACAAGACATGGCTACGCACGTGGAAACGAGCCTGTTTCCTATGTACAAAACATTCGTCGCTATTTTGATGTATTGGTTTGGAATGATAATCCAGACTTAGATTTAGCACTTGAGAGTGAAAACTTGCAGCTATCAGCCGATATCCGCGTGATACCGCCTCTTATTTAAGTACTTTTCACTTCGATGTAATCTTATTACAGACATAAAAAAACGGGCCTAGATGCCCGTTTTTTTATGTCTGATAATCAATCAGTTCTCTACCACTGCTCCTGAAACTATTCTTCTAACGCAACGCTTCTCTCTAAGCTATGAAGAAAATTTAATACCAACTCAGCACTCTCTACTGGGCGCTCTATCATTGGGCCATGACCCACACCTTCCATAATAAAACTGCTTGAATTCGGTAAGTACTGCTCAAAAACCTCAACACTAGACACATCCAATGCACGATCTTCTTTACCCCATAGGATAAAAGCAGGCCGCTGAATCTCACTTAATAGCTTTAGGTTTTCTTGGCTCAACTTCACACGCTCAGCGTAATCATTGATATCGGCAAAAATCTTATCGTTAATCGCTTGGCGAGCCATCGCTTTTCTTGCCAATACCCCTGGCGCTGGCCAAGGAAGAAAAGGTTGATCTTCCATGGCAAACTCGCGTAAACGGTCAAAGTCTGATTCCGTGCGGATAATAAGAGGATTCGGTTCGTTGTTTGCAATAATTTGCTGTAATTTCGACGCTTTAGGAGGATGAACACCGGCGGCATCAATCAAGGTAATAGAGCTTACTTTGTCGCTATAAGCATGAGCATAAAACGCCGAGATACCGCCACCCATCGAATTACCGATCAAATGAAACTGGGTTAAATTCAATCCTTCAGCAAAATCATTTAACCAAGTCGCTTGATTATGAAAATCGTAAACCAGTTCTGCATTATAAGAGCTTTCACCATGGCCCGGTAGATCAGGAATAATGACACGGTGATTGGGGAAGTTCCGAGCAAATCGGATCCAGTTATCTTTATCAACGGCAAAGCCATGCAACATAATCAGCACTTCCGCAGAAGGGTCAACATCGTCACTATTGGTCGATAGATAGGTCCAATCGTGATTGGGAGTTGAGATAGAATGTTTAGATAAGTTCGACATCGAACGTTCAGCATCAACGCCAAGTTCAAAAAGGCTGTCTTGCCAATCAGCACAGGCCGTTAGCGATAAACTTAATAAAAGAGTCAATATTTTCACGGGGAGTTCCTAGGTGTTATTTTTTATAATTATTATTTTTAATGACTGAGTAGTAGTCCCACAAAGAACAAACCACAACAATCTTACTATAAAACCATAATTCATCCCGTTAGACCAAGTAAGCCAAAAGATTCGAGCAATAAAAGCAATCTCAATAACTGACTTTTATCCAATGCCATAACCATCAAGGCATTGGATTAATCAATTAAGCGTGACGACTATTCAGCTTTCTTACTCGCTTGTTTCAATTTTTTCTTACTTTCTCGGCGCATCGCAAAGAATTCAGACATAAGAGAAGAAGCTTCCGCAGCCATTACCCCACCCACAGCTTCAATGGTGTGATTAAAGAAAGGACTATCGAGTAAACACGCAGCAGACTCAATCACTCCAGACTTAGGCTCTGTTGTGCCGTACACCAGTCGTTTGATGCGAGAATGCACCAATAATCCAGTACACATAGTGCAGGGTTCTATCGTCACATACAGGGTCGCTCCCATCACACGGTAATTGCTAATATTCTTAGCGGCATCACGCAAAGCCACCACCTCCGCATGGGCGCTGGGGTCTAAACTGGTAATCGGCTTGTTATAGCCACGCCCAATCACCTGTCCATCAAGTACTACAACAGCCCCGACAGGTACCTCTCCAATATCATAAGCAAGCTGCCCCTGCTCAAGGGCAAGGCTCATGAAATATTGGTCATTTTGTTCTTGTTCAGTCATCAATGCAGTATCATGTTTTTCAAATCGACATAATAATAGAGAATCCTATGTGGACCAATACCCTAGATCCAAGATTTTCAGAAACTGACGCGTTAGGTCATGTCAACAACACCGTTCTACCCGTTTGGTTTGAAGATGGCCGCACACCCATCTTTGAGCTCTTTTGCCCTGGTTTGGATACCAACAACTGGCATCTCATCATTGCAAAAATTGATGTCGAGTTTCTAGCTGAAATCTATTACGGCAAGCCAGTAGAAGTACGCACCTTTATGACCAATATCGGTAATTCATCTATGGTGGTCGGTCACGAAGCTTGGCAGGAAGGGAAATTGACCGCAAAAGGCACGGCGGTGATGGTTCACTTTGACCACGAGACTAAATCCTCTAAACCGATCGCCGATGATACTCGTGCTATTTTGCAGCAACATCTAACAATCGACGCCTAGCCGCCAGCCAAAGCGTCAACCTTAAACAATCGCACTGAAAGAACAGAGAAACACATGAAAGAATTATTACGCAAAGCCTTCGCCCCCATTTTAGTAAACTTTGAATCGGGCACAGAAGAGTACTCTTACAAAAAATCCAATCGAGTTATCTTAGTCGTCATGGGCGTCATTTTTTCAATTTTATCGACTGCCGTTGCCGTCATGGCAGCCGAAGCGGATAACGCCGGCTACTACATTCCCGTCGTTGTATTCGGAATGGTCAGCTTCGTGATATTGGTTGTTGCGTTTCTTGGCAATGAACGTGCAGTTTCCAGCATCTGGGGCAACAAATAGCCGACTGGTAAACTCAGGCAGAACTACTAGTCTTGGTATATATCCTTGAAAAAGATTTATACCATGAATCAAGTAAAAACAGCTGCCAGCGCCCTACTGGTAGCGATACTCTCGCTAGGTAACCTAGCATACGCTGACAACTTAATAATCGGCGTGGAAAACATCGATTACTTCCCCATTTACCAATACTCAGACGGCCAATACACAGGCGCTGCCAACGAAATACTCAATAAATTCGCCACATTGAACAATCATACCATCAGCTATAAAGGCTTCCCCATCACTCGCCTTAATAAGAACTTTCTAAAAGGCACAGTAGACTTCCGTTTTCCTGATAATAGCTATTGGGCACAAGATCAAAAAAGTGGTTATGACATCAAATACAGTGACCCCGTAATTGGCTTCATTGATGGCGTAATGGTCACTCCTGCCAACAAAGGCAAAGGCACTGATAACCTGAAAAGGCTAGGCCTAGTAAGAGGGTTTACCGCTTGGGATTACCTAGGACTAATCAAAAAAGGCAGTGTGAAAATAAAAGAAACCAATAATCTAGACAGCTTAATTAAACTGACTACCAACAACCGCAACGACGGCGCCTATTTTAATATTGATGTCGCTACCTACTTTTTAAACGATAAGTTAAAAGCCCCTGGTTCGTTAGTATTCGATCCTGAACTGCCCCATACAAAAAGTAGCTATTCATTGTCTAGCTTTAAGCACCCGCAGATCATAGAACAATTTAATCAATTCTTAATAACACAAGCTGATTGGATTAAAACGATTAAAGACAAGTATCAGGTTAAATAGCGCTGAAACAAAAAAGCCGCATGACCTGTTTAGAGGTGATGCGGCTTAATCAAATTTTTGAGCTACTAACCAAATTCAAACAAGGAATCGTTAAGCTGCTTTCTCTTGCCCACTGGGGCGGCCTAAAATAATAGACCCCATCATCACCAAACCTAAACACCAGCAATACACCACCGCGGTAACCAAGTCTAAAGGTGATAAGCCCGACAGCGACGCTGCCAATAGCATCTGCGCACCATAAGGTAACACCCCCTGAATTACACAGGCGCTAATGTCCATAATGCTGGCACTGCGTTTGGCATCCACACCATAGCGAGTAGCAATATCTTTGGCCAAGCTACCCGAAATCAAGATCGCCACTGTATTATTAGCCGTACAAATATTCACTAAGGCGACACCCGCGGCAATACTTAACTCACCCATGCGGCGATGCGCTTTAGGTTCTGCTTGCTCACGCGTTAAGCGATCCAGTTGTGCCGCTAGCCAATCTAAGCCGCCGCCCAATTTCATCATCGCGCCCAAGCCACCAATAAACAACGAGAGGATTAATATCTCCTGCATGTTGCTATAGCCTTTATAGATATCAGCCGACAATACCGCCACTGAATAATCTGGCACCTGCCATAAGCCAATCAAACCTGCGACAACAATACCGGTGAGTAGTACCACCAAAACATTCATGCCAGAGATCGCCAGCCCGAGTACTAATAAATACGGCAACATTTTAATCACCGACGCATCGGGGTCCACGGCGACTTGAGCAGCATCACCTTGCATGAACAGCCAGACAATCGTTAGCAATGCGGCGGGAACCGCAATTTTAAAATTCAAACGGAATTTATCCCGCATGTTACACCCTTGCGTGCGCGTAGCAGCAATGGTGGTATCAGAGATAATAGAAAGGTTGTCACCAAACATAGCACCACCCATAACGGCTCCGACGGTTAACACCATGGATAAATCAGACACCTCAGCCACACCCACGGCAATCGGCGCAACCGCTGCAATAGATCCCATCGATGTGCCCATGGCCGTGGCCATAAAGGCCGTCATAATAAACAAACCCGGTAAAACAAAAGAAGGCGGAATCATACTTAGGCTTAAGTTCACCACCGCATCCACGCCACCAATGGCTTTTGCCACACTGGCAAAACCACCGGCCAATAAGAAAATCAGCAACATGGTAACAATGGTTGGGTTCGCGCAGCCTTGAACAAACTGATCGACTCGCTGATTGATATTGCCCTTCGCCAATAGCAAAGCCAAAATAATCGCAGGCAGAATGGCCACCGGGGCCGATATTTTATAAAACGCAAACTCGACTCCCGCCGCTTGATAATACAAGCCACTGCCGATAAAGAGAGCCATAAAGAGAAGCATAGGCAACAGAGCCCAAGGGGATTTAATCGTCATAATAATGCTCGTAATAATAGACGTGATAATAGACGTAAAACAAACCTAGCTGCAGTTTTGCCGCGTGCTAGGTTTGGTGATCCTGATAAAGATTAGCCCACCCTTTTGAGGTAGTAATCTTGTCATCCTTGAGTCTCAGAAAATAAAGGTGCGAATTCTACTACTGCTTCAACTGCGCGATCTTGTCCACGATGCCAGCAAGCTCAGGGCGGTGCTGACGAATTTCTTCTTCACTTAAGCCATCAATCTCATGGGGGAATACCAACCAGTCATGATTTTCATGAATGTAATAATCTGGAACTCGATCCGTCTTATTATTGTCTGGCTTGAAGTAAGGAGTCGCCACTCGGATTTCTGGTGTGTTCTTTTTACACGCCCTTTTTAAATCCTTAATGGTTTGCTCAATACTTAAGCCACTGTCGTAGACGTCATCCACAATCAACAAACTGTCTTCAGCCTCTAAGCGCTTAATTAAGTAGGTTAAGCCGTGTACGCGAACATTCTTATCGCGCTCGCCAATGCCGGTATAGCTGGAGGTACGAATAGCAATATGGTCTGCTTCAGTGCCCAATACATGCAACAACTCTTGTACCGCTATGCCAACAGGTGCACCACCACGCCAAACGCCGACGATGTAATCCGGACGAAAGCCACTTTCGTAGACTTGCAGTGCCAACTTAAAAGAGTCCTCTAAGAGCTCCTGTGCGCTGATAAAAACCTTATTCATAGGAGATCTGATTACCTTTGTTAGAATCCTATCGGGGTTTTACTTTCCTGACGGATTGGACAGTTAATTTGAGGCGCTGCAGTTTACAGTATAGCCAGCTCAGAGCAAGGGAATGTGGCAGTGCCGGCAATATGTGGTTAAAACGGAAAAGCAGACAAAAAAAAGCCGCGTCACCTGTTTAAGGGTGATGCGGCTTTTTTAGAATTTTGGTAGGACTACCCAGATTCGAACTGGGGACCTCTACCATGTCAAGGTAGCGCTCTAACCAACTGAGCTATAGTCCTAAAGTGCATGCAGTCTAATAAATTGATGCTAACCATGCAAGATGTTTTTGCACTTTAGGAAGGTAAATTAACAGAGAAATCAGTTTAAAATCAATTTGTTAGCTCACTACCGGCATTATTGTTTAAATATCAGACAGATTAACAATTTCAGTGGCTCGCCTTGTTACTTCAGCCCAATTGCCTTCTATCAGCAATTTCGATTCTGTTAGCCAACTCCCACCCGCGCAGATCACATTCGATACGCCAAGGTATTCTTGATAGTTGTCTTTGCTAATGCCGCCCGTCGGACAAAATTGAATATCGGGAAACGGCCCAGACCACGCTTTTAATAACTTGGCACCGCCGATGGCGCTAACAGGAAAACACTTTAGCTGGGTAATCCCTGCTTGTGCGGCAACCATCACTTCGCTAGCGGTTGCGACTCCGGGCAAAAAGACCCCTTGCCATTTTTCTTCTAATTTAACCTGTGCGGCTTTTTTAATCAGTTCAGGCGTCAGACCTGGGCTGACAATAAATTGAGCCCCGGCATCAATCGCTTTTTGAAAGTCTTCCGCATTACAAACCGTTCCTGCACCGACAATGGCTTCTGGAACGGCTTTTTTAATCGCGCTAATTGCGGCAAGACCCGCTGCGGTTCGCAGTGTGACTTCTAATAAATGAATGCCGCCTGCCACTAACGCCTTTGCCATAGGAACTGCATGCGCTAAATCATCAATGACGATCACGGGAATTAAAGGTTTGGTATTGGCTAACCAATGATCAAGCTGTGTCATATTATTCTATCTTCTCCAACGTCGGTCCAATCTAATGAAAGCGCCCCTTGATCTGCTGGGGTGGTATTTTTTCTAAATAAGCTAAACAGCTCTCGACCTAACCCCATACGATTAGCCGCAGGATTAATATTGCTGCCTGTAGAAAGCTCTTGTTCTTTATTTCGATCCTGACTGTGATTAATCACCACCGCTTTATGCGCGTCTATCTCGATAATATCGCCTTCACATATGCGACCGATTGCTCCGCCTAACAAAGCTTCTGGGCAAATATGTAGAACCGCAGGTACTTTACCCGATGCGCCTGACAAACGCCCATCGGTTAATAAGGCGACGTTAAATCCTGCGTCTTGCAAGTTTGCCATCACCGGCATCAGTTTATGCAGCTCTGGCATGCCATTGGCTTTTGGTCCTTGGTATTTTACCACAATCACGCAGTCACAATTCAACTCTTCATTTTGATAAGCCCGCTGAACCGATAGCTGATCACTGAAAACTTTTGCTGGCGCTTTAGTATACCAACGTGATTCCGGCACCGCCGATATTTTGATCAAACCTCGGCCAATATTTCCGTTTAATAGTTTAAGTCCGCCTTCACGCATAAAAGGTGCGTGTGCGGGTGCTAAAACATCTAAGTCTAAACTCTCTTTATTAACCTCGCGCCAAGCCAGCTGCTTTTCTTGGTTACCATTATCTAATGTTTTAATAACCAAATAAGGCTCTTGGCAATAGGCCGATAAATCTTTTCCTAACATTGTCTGAACATCGTTATGCAGTAGACCTTCAGCTAACAGCTCTCTAATGAGAAACCCCATACCGCCCGCTTGCTGAAAGTGATTCACGTCGCCTTCGCCATTCGGGTAAATGCGGGTTAGCAAGGGCACCACGTCGGATAAATCAGAAATGTCCTGCCAATCTAAAATAATCCCTGCCATCCTAGCAATCGCTAATAAATGAATACTGTGATTGGTCGAACCTCCCGTCGCTAACAAACCGACAATAGCATTCACAAAACTTTTCTCATCCAGCATTTGACCTAACGGAATATAGTCTTGCTCTATCGCCGTATGCTGAGTTAGCTGCTCTAGGGCGTATTTATTTAATAATGGGCGTAAAGGATCTTCAGGATGAATAAATGAACTGCCTGGTAATTGTAGGCCCATCATTTCTAATAGCATTTGGTTTGAGTTTGCCGTGCCATAAAAAGTACAGGTACCGGCACTGTGATAGGATTTTAATTCTGAGTCTAGCAGCTCATCCTTACTAACCTCACCCGCTGCAAATTTTTGCCGTGTCTTTGCTTTAGCTGAATTGGTAATACCCGATGCCATAGGCCCAGAAGGTAAAAACACAGCCGGTAAATGGCCAAAACGTAACGCGGCCATTAATAAGCCCGGGACGATTTTATCGCAAATGCCTAATAAAACGACGCCATCAAATACATCATGAGACAAACCAATCGCCGTGCTTAGCGCAATGGTATCGCGGCTAAACAATGACAATTCCATGCCAGCCTGACCTTGTGTAATGCCATCGCACATCGCGGGCACACCCGCGGCAACTTGTGCGACATGCCCTTGTCCTAACGCCGCTAGATGATTCTTTATTTGCTGCGGATAATCTTTATAAGGCTGATGAGCAGAAAGAATGTCGTTATAGGCATTAATAATACCTATATTAGCCGCTCGATGGCTTTGCTTTAAAATTACTTTTTTATCAGCGTCTTCAGCAGCGATCGCGTGCGCTAGATTCGTACAGCTAATACCATGGCGTGCAGGCTGCTGTTGCAACCGCTCGGCTTCCGCTGATATTAAATCAAGGTAGTTTTTACGACGGGTCCGGCTGCGCTTAACTATTTTTTCTGTGACCGCTGCAATAATCGGGTGTAGTTTTTTTGACGACTCTTTTTTTTCAGGCTCTTTTTTCTTAGACATAGGCACTCCTTGAAAAACTCACGACTCTTGAGTGCGATAAACACTAATACTGATGCCATCTTGGTGTAATACGTGTGAGACAGGAAGCTGATCACTGACTTCTTCACAGGCGTTTAAAAATACCTTGTTTTTTTCTTCGCCGGTAAAGTGCAAATAGATCTTTTCGGCTCGCTTCATAAAACGCCACGTCAAACTCATTCTCGGCTGCGCTAAAAAATCATCTTCCACCGGCAAACACCAAGCCGCGGTATCGTTAGCGATTAATGTAGGAAGTTGAGTAGAATTCGAGAACCAAGAAGCCGTATGACCATCAAGCCCCATTCCTAAGACGACAACATCCACATGCTCTACTTGTGTTCTTAGCTGGGTCTCACAATCCATAATACCTTCACTAGGAAGTTCAGCACTATTTTTTAGACCTAAAAAATAAGCGTGCTTGGCATTATTTTGGATCAAGTTATCACGCACTAATTTTTCATTACTGTCGACATGGTCCGTTGGCAACCAGCGCTCATCGACTAGAATCACAGTAACCTTTGCCCAATCTAATTCTTGCTGACTGAGGTGCTGAAAAAACGCGACGGGGGTTGTTCCGCCACTGACCGCGAGACACGCTTTATTTTTTTTGCTTAAAAAAACTTGCAGCTGCTTACTCACAGAGTGTGCTAACTTTTGTGCTAAAACGTTTTCATTATCACTGATTGTTTCTGTCCACATACTATTACTCCGAATTATAATTTTTATTCAGCTAGTTGTTTTCATTCCAAAGCCGGCCATCTCTAGCCAATAATAAGGTTGCTTCTGCTGGCCCCCAAGTTCCTGCAGTATAAGATTCAGGGGAATCTTCTGATTCTTGCCAGGCAGCTAAAATAGGGTCAACCCAATCCCAAGCTTGCATTAATTCATCATCCCGTAAAAATAGTGTTGGATTACTGGCTAAAGCATCAAACAGTAAACGCTCGTAAGCTTCTGGCACGCGTACTGTCTTATTTCTTGAGTCATTATCATTACCCTGCAATCTCATAAAGTCTTGGCTTGGATTATCGGGATTTAAACTCAGTATCATCGGCCTTACATTCATGCCGCTACCAATCTTTTTTTCACAGAGCTGTAAGCGAATACCCTCGTCAGGCTGTAGGCGAAAGATCAATTTGTTCGCCATTGTTTTTTTATGCGGCATAGCAAAAATTGAATGCGGTATTTCTTTAAACTGCACGACAATTTCACACGCACGTTCTGCTAGCCGCTTTCCTGTACGCAGATAAAATGGGACACCTGCCCAGCGCCAGTTTTCAATTTCAACCTTCATCGCCACAAAGGTCTCGGTCTGACTTTGACCATCAACGCCTTCTTCGTTGCGGTAACTCGGTACTGGCTTACCCTCTGAGAGCCCTTGGTTATACTGCCCCCGAATAACCTTATCCTGAATATCTTTGCCTTCAATTGGGCGCAGCGCTTTAATCACTTTTACTTTTTCATCACGTACGGCATCAGGTTCCATTTTTGCTGGCGGTTCCATCGCGACAATACAGAGAAGCTGAAGCAAGTGATTTTGCATCATGTCTCTAAAGGCGCCTACCTGCTCATAAAATCCTGCCCGCTTTTCTACGCCTAACGATTCTGAGATGGATATTTGGATATGATCGATATACTTCTGATTCCACTGGCTTTCAAAGATTGAATTAGCAAAGCGCAAAACCATTAAATTTTGTACTGTTTCTTTTCCTAAATAATGATCGATACGGTAAATTTGTTCTTCGGAAAAATACTCGGCGACTGACTTATTAATTTCTTTTGCCGACGCCAGATCGTGGCCGATAGGTTTTTCTAATACGACTTTAGAAGTGGACTGAATAAACTGATTATGGTGCAAACCAACGACGATATCCGCGTATAAGTAGGAAGCCGTCGCCAGATAAAATAATCGATTAGGACAAGACTCTTCAAGTTCAGAGGCGAGAGCCTGATACGCATCAGCTTGCTGAACATCCAGACACACATAATTTAGTCGCTCAGCAAAACGCTGCCAACAGGCATCATCTTGGTAACGCTCATCAACATGACTAAAAACAGCCTGCTTTATTTTAGTCATCACGGCATTCAGCTTGAGAGTCTTGCGCCCTACCGCAATGATACGGCCTTGAGGTAAACGCTTATCCAGCTCAAGAAGGTATAAAGCAGGAAATAGCTTTCGCAAAGCAAGGTCTCCAAGACCACCAAATAGCACCAACTCATAAGGCTGTTCAATTTGCATACGATTCCTTCCTAGCAACAGTTAGTGCTTTTAAATACATCACCTGCCTTAAGTGTGCACCATAAGTCAGCATTTGCCAGTGCTTTTGATAGGCTTTTAACCCTTACCAGCCACCGACCTATTTTCTTTAATCTATTGTTAGCAGCATTCATGCCCAGAAGTAAATTGCACTCGACTTTTGGCCCTACATCCTTGTGATTCCCCGCCAAAACGCTACAATGCCGCATCTTTTTTGCTTAATACGTATTTAATTTTTTCGTTCAAACATGACGCTTTAATGCTTTGACTCTGTTTGGACTCTGCTTGGCCTAGTTCATGCAAATTAATACTAACGGCTAATGCTAAAAGCAGATACAAATTTCAATTTTTACAAGGACTTAATCATGATCAAAAAATGTCTTTTCCCCGTTGCTGGCTATGGCACTCGTTTCTTGCCTGCTACTAAGTCTATGCCTAAAGAAATGCTACCGGTGGTCAATAAGCCGTTGGTGCAGTATGGCGTTGAAGAAGCCGATCAAGCTGGCCTATCAACCATTGGTTTCGTAACCGGACGTGGCAAACGTGCGATCGCCGATCATTTCGACATCAGCTATGAGCTAGAAGCTGAAATCGCAGGTTCAGGTAAAGAAACTCTTTTGACCTCTATTCGCGACTTAATCGAAAATAATGATTTTGCCTTTACTCGTCAAAATCATATGAAAGGTTTGGGCCACGCAATTCTTTCGGGTCGCAACCTAATGGGTGATGAACCGTTTGCTGTTGTACTAGCCGATGACCTTTGTGTCGCTGCCGAAGATGGCGAAGGCGTTCTTTCTCAAATGGTTAAGATTTATGAGCAGTTCCGCTGCTCTATCGTTGCTATTCAGGAAGTTCCAGCTGATCAAGTGCATAAATACGGTGTAATCGCCGGTGAAGATATGGGCAATGGTCTATACCGCGTAACAGACATGGTTGAAAAGCCTTCTCAAGAAGAAGCGCCTTCTAACCTAGCCATTATCGGCCGTTATATTCTAACGCCTGATATCTTTGGCAAGATCGAGCAGACAGAGCCAGGTAAAGGTGGCGAAGTTCAGATTACTGATGCTTTGATGAAGCAAGCACAAGAAGGCTGTGTGATGGCGTATAAATTCCGCGGTAAGCGTTTTGATTGCGGTAGCATCGAAGGTTTCGTTGAAGCGACTAACCACGTATTCGAAAACGTCTTCCTGAAAGAAAAAGCTGAAAAAGAATTAGCTGAGCAAGAACAAAAAAAGGGTAATAAGTAATGGGCGATTTATTAGCGTGCTTTAAAGCTTACGATGTTCGCGGCCGCATGCCAGACGAATTGAACGAAGATATTGCCTACAGCATTGGCCGTGCCTTTGCTGAGTTTCTAAAGCCGACAACTGTTGTGGTTGGTTATGACATTCGCTTAACCAGTAAGCAAATGTGTGACAAGGTCATTGAAGGTTTACGTGACGCTGGTACCAATGTTTTGAACATTGGTATGTGCGGTACTGAAGAAGTGTATTTTGCCACGCCGCATTTAAAAGCCGATGGCGGCATTTGCGTTACTGCTAGCCATAATCCAAAAGATTACAACGGCATGAAGTTCGTTCGCGAGGGATCTCGACCTATTAGCGGCGATACTGGCCTTAAAGATATCGAAATTTTGGCCCACGCTAATGATTTCCCTGCCGTTGATGCTAGCAAGCGCGGCAGCCTAGAAATGGTTAATACTCGCCCTGCTTATACAGAACATCTTTTAACGTACGTTGAAGCCGATCAGCTGAAGCCGTTAAAGATCGTTTGCAATGCCGGTAATGGTGGCGGTGGTTTAGCACTGGATGCGATTGAGCCTTTCTTACCGATTGAGTGGATTAAAGTTCACCACGAGCAAGATGGTAACTTTCCACACGGTGTGCCAAATCCTTTATTAATAGAAAACCGCGCGTCGACTATTAAGGCGATTGCAGACAATAAGGCTGATTTAGGAATTGCTTGGGATGGCGATTTTGACCGCTGTTTCTTTTTCGATGATAAAGGCACCTTTATTGAAGGCTATTACATCGTTGGTCTATTGGCCGAAGCCTTCTTATTGAAAAACCCTGGCGCTAGCGTCGTTCATGACCCTCGCCTAACCTGGAATACGGTTGAGATTGCAGAAGCCGCTGGCGGTAAAGCGATTCAAAGTAAGACAGGTCACGCCTTCATTAAAGAGCGTATGCGTTTGGAAGATGCGGTTTATGGTGGCGAGATGAGTGCTCACCATTATTTTAAAGATTTCTTCTATTGCGATAGCGGCATGATCCCTTGGTTGCTAGTGGTGGAACTTATTAGCAAGAGCGGTAAGTCGTTAACTCAGCTGGTTGAAGAGCGGATGGCGTTATTCCCATGCTCTGGCGAGATCAACAGTGTCTTAGACGATGCTCAAGCAACTTTAGTGAAAGTTGAAGCTCATTACGCTGATGCGAACGCTGAAATTGATACGACCGATGGTCTGAGCATGGACTTTGGTGATTGGCGTTTCAATTTACGCGCCTCTAATACTGAACCGGTTGTTCGTCTTAACGTTGAAAGCCGTGGCGACCAAGCTTTGATGGAAGCTAAAACAGCTGAGCTATTAGCATTGATGAAAGGCTAACTGGCTATTTTTCACTCTGTTAGGGTAAAAACTGTAAGCGATTGAATTAATTACAGTTTTTATTCTAACAAGTGTTGACACAAAGGCAAACGCACCGTATTATTCGTCTCGTTGCCAAGACATTCCTCGATAGCTCAGTTGGTAGAGCAGTAGACTGTTAATCTATTGGTCGCTGGTTCAAGTCCAGCTCGAGGAGCCATTTACTACCTTGTAGTGAATAGTTAAACTTAGCAACATGTTCGGGATATAGCGCAGTCTGGTAGCGCGCCTGCTTTGGGAGCAGGATGTCGGGAGTTCGAATCTCTCTATCCCGACCATCTTTAATCTAAGATGGTCTTCTATCGAAATACTCTATTTCATATTTAAAAACATTAAATTTTCTATGCATCAATTATTTAAACTGAAAAATTTTAAGTTTATTTATTTCTATGCCTAAAAACAAACCACCGTCATTTAAAACCCTCTACAACTCAAACTTTTACTTTCTCGCCAAAAAAACGCTATTTAAATAATACGCTATAAAACCACGGCATTTGAAATAAAAACAAATACCGCAGCCCATCACACACTATTCAGTCAAAGAAGGTTTTTCAAAGAAGTGTTTCAATACTTTAGCCAGCTCAAATGAATCTTCACTGCCGGCAAGCTCACGAATAGAATGCATACCAAACGTTGGCACGCCAATATCAATGGTATCGATACCGACTTCTGATGCCGTAATCGGACCAATCGTACTGCCACAGCCCATATCCGTTCGAGTGACAAATGTTTGATATTTCACACCCGCATCTTCACACAACTGCTTAAATACAGCCGAGGTAAAACTGTTGGTCGCATAACGCTGATTGGCATTAATTTTAATCACCGGACCTTGGTTTAACATAGGCCCATGGTTTTGATCATGACGATCTGAAAAATTGGGATGGATGCCATGAGCATTATCGGCAGAGATCATCATAGAGCCTGCAATGATGCGATTACGATCTTCATTGCTAGGCCAGATGCGCTCCATTACTTGCTGTAAGAAAGGCCCCTGCGCGCCACAAGCACTCGCCGAACCGACTTCTTCATGGTCAGTACAGATTAATAGCTTATTTTGAGATTTATCCGACTCAAGTAAAGACTGCAAACCAATAAAACAACTTAACAAGTTATCCAAACGCGCACTGGCAATGAACTCATTTTCCAAGCCAATAATTGCAGGCGGCTGAGTATCGTAGAAAAATAATTCGTAATCTAAAATCGACTCTACCTTTGAATCAGAATCGACAAACTGCTTAGCAATCACCTTAGTAACCTCGGCCATCAAGATAGAATTCAAATCCTTATCTTTTGCACCGGCAATAGAAAGCACAGGGGGTAATTGAGTTTGAGGATTAATCGTACGGCCTTTATTCGCCTCACGATCCAAATGAATCGCTAAACTAGGCACTGTTGCAATCGCACGCTCAAAGTTCACCATCACCGATTTGATTTTGCCATCAATGCGCGCGTGCACACGACCCGCCAAGGATAAATCACGGTCAAACCAAGGCGCTAATAACGCACCGCCATAGACTTCGACGCCTACCTGATAATATCCTTTTCCAGAAATATCGGCATTCGGCTTAACCTTTAAGCACGGGCTATCAGTGTGAGCTCCCACTAAACGTAGCGCTTGAGTTTTATCAGCGATCCAAATAGCAATAATAGAAGAGTCGTTACGACGAATGATATAACCAGAATTCTCTTCGATCGACCAGATTTGATCTTCGAACAGCTCAACATACCCAGCCGCCAATAAAGTATCCGCCATGCTTTTAGTCGCATGAAAAGGCGTTGGACTGGCGTGTAGAAATTTTAACAGAGATTGATTGAAATCAGATACGGCAGGAAAAGAACTAGAAAGAGAGTATGACATGTATATTCCTAAGCAAAAGCGGCGCTCTTGCTTAGGAACAGCAAGCAGGCTTAGCCTTCTTGTTTAACGTCCAACAATTCTACTTCAAATACTAAAGCAGAGTTAGCTGGAATTTTAGGGCTAGGGCTTTGAGCGCCATAAGCCAATGCAGCAGGGATAGTAAGCTTCCACTTATCACCAACAGACATTAACTGAAGTGCTTCAGTCCAACCAGCGATTACGCGGTTAACTGGGAATTCAGCTGGAGTACCACGTTCAACAGAGCTGTCAAAAACAGAACCGTCAGTTAGTGTACCGTGATAGTGAACAGAAA
Source organism: Oleispira sp. (assembly GCA_036960605.1). GTDB lineage: Bacteria > Pseudomonadota > Gammaproteobacteria > Pseudomonadales > Oceanobacteraceae > Oleispira. The sequence continues at coordinate 28,117 of JBALXI010000040.1, forward strand.
CAGTATCTGTTGCAGCTGGCTTAGCACCGGCTTCAGCGGCAGCAGTCATTACTTCATACTGTAAACCAGATTCTAAAGTAGTAACGCCTTCTTTTTTGCCGTTTGTAGCAAGGAAGTCAGTACCCAATTGAGCAGCGGCATCATTTACTGCAGCTTGCTTACGCTCTTGCTCTTCACGAATCTTTTCAAAAGCCGCTTGCAGAGTTTCTTGATCAATACGTTTCTCAGCACCTGTTAAAGCATCAGAGATACCTGCAGCAATTGCGTCTACATTCAACTCAACCGCATCACGAGCTAGACTTTCACCAATATTTAGACCAACACCATAACTTGCTTGATCAACATGATTTTCTAAATTCACTTCGTTCTCCTGGCCACAGCCAACCAATAATAGAGCACCCATAGCTAATACAGGCACTTGCTTGAATAATTTCATCGATATTCCCCAATTGTTTTTTTGATAGTTATTATTAAACGGCATAACACTACACCATTTATTTAACAAATCCCAACACAGAACGAATGTCTGAAGGTGATATGGTACTCAATTTTTATAATTCAAGACGTAAAGTATTGAAAAGATAAATCAGAATATTCCTCATCAATAAAGACAATCGACATCTGTATGTATTTCATACAATCACAACAAACTTTTAGCAGTCAAAAATGCCTGCATCTTGTCGTCGCTTACACTCGCGTTGAATATTGCTACAGATTTGAATATCCACCGTGCTCATATTGGTATCAATTACACAGAGATAGGCTCGCTTGCGTAACTCACCACCTTCTATAGTTGAAAGACTGCTATCGCAAGCAGTGACAATCAAACTAGACGCAACTAATACTGCAGTTAAGAGGTACTTCACAAATATAAACTCTCACTTTTTTTTACAGATTCGCATAGACATGCAGCATTGTCTAGCAATGGCATATTACCTTATCCGCTAATATGACAGATAAATTCAGCAATAGTTCGAAAAACCCATCGTTTTCAGTAATAATAATGCCTTAATTTAGACCTACCAACTTAAACAACAAAAATAATGGATCCTCATGAATAGCGTGACTAAAGTCATCATCACCACCGCTACCCTTTTATTAGCGGCTTGCGGCCCCTCCAAAGAAGAGCTGGCACGCTTGGATTTATTAGCTCAAGAACAAGCTCGCATCGTGGCTGAGCAGGCGCAAAAAGAAGCCAATACCCGTAAAAAGCGTATCAATACCCGCCTACAAGGCGCTGATGCGCACTGGGGCAACAAAGACTACCTTACTGAAGAAAACGTACAGGCTTTATTCAGCTCGCAAGATAGACGCTTCGCAGGCCTAACAGATGAAGAGCTAGAACAACAAAATACTTATTACGTAAACTATCCACTACAAGCCGCGCGTTACCAGTATAAAAAAGGCTACCATCCTTTCAACATTGTCGGCATTCGTAGCCTGCCTAATAGTGGACCTTATAGCAGCCTATTTCCAGATGAAGCTGCAGATTACGCACCAGGACATTCGGCAAAATCAGTGGTTGAATTTGCCTTACACCAAGATCTAGAAAAAAATCGTCTTGGCCAAGATGTGTTAATGAAAAATGGTCATCGCTGGGTTGCTACCGTATTGAACTTCAAAAACTACCCGGCTTTAAAAACATTTAACCGCGATTGGCAGTGGATCCCTGGCGTCTTTGAAGATATCAAATGGAACGCTACCCCAGAAAAAACTCATGCTCATAGTGATACCCGTGCTTTACAGGTACAGCTGGGCTTACGTTTTTGTACGCTAGAAGATCGTTGCTATAGCAATATTGATTATCAAGGCCATCCAACTCACGCAGTTCGCGCTGAGGTGATGAGTATCTATGTCGGCAATAGTGAAAGTGGTGAGATTTTAGCGAAGTTTGTGCGTGAAGCAGAATAATTACTGAGTCGATTTTTTGAGCGCAAAAAAAACCGCTGTTAGTAAGTTACTAACAACGGTTTTTTTATGTCTTAAATCTGCCTATTTATAGACCGATAGAAACATTCAAACCAAAGAACATTCCAGACACATCAATATCAGTTTCAACATCAACTGTATCTTTATCTGTGGTTAAGCTAATAGCACGATGACCCGCTTCAAGATTTACATCAACCAATGGGATTGGCAAGGTATAACCCAAAGCAATTTCAGTATCCGTTACACCATTACCATCAAAAGAAAGTGCATTCAAATCAGCACGAGCGTAAATACCGAATGGCGTACCAATATCCACATTCAAGTAACCCATTGGCATTGTGAAATCTAGCTTCTCATCAATAGCACCAGGAACAACGATGCCACCGTCAAACTGACGCGCGGTTAAACCAAAATTAATATCTACATAAGGAATCGGTAAAGGAACACCCCAGTACATGGTCAAATCTGTATGGCTCAAATCGATCTGTGAATTGGCATCACCAGAAAGATCCAAATCAGTTTTCATGATTTTGATATTAGGTAAAACAGGAATTGGGTGCTCAAAGGATGCAAACAAAACATTATTCGACTCGGAATCAATTCCTAAAGTATCTTCAAGGTCAAATGACGTATTCGAAGCACCTTCAACCGAACCTGTTGCTTCTGCATTCCACATGCTTGCGCCTGCTTCAACAGTAAACAATAAATCGGCTTGAGCCATCATAGGGGTAGCCGCGGTAATCGCGATTGCTAACAATTTTTTCATGCTAATTCCTTGAGTAATTATTCTTGTATTGTCTTTAAGCTAAACGACAATCTTAAGCTTGCGCTTAGTTTGCCCTTGTTCAGGGGCAAAACTCAACCCACTACGCCAAATAGTTAGAAATAAATCACATTTTCAGGGAACTTTTTACAATATTAGACATTACTAGAAGTTAAATGTTATTTAAGCTCTCGCCAACCGGTACTTTCACCCTGAATTGCCGCATCAACATCTTGCCAATCACACTCCAATACCTGAGCAAATTCTTTTTGCACAAGCTCAAGCTGATTATTTTTATCACTGATATGACTGGCTAATACGTGCTGAATTCCCGGCCACAATAAACGTGATAATAAATCGGCGGATTGCTGATTATTAAGGTGACCAAAATCTCCTGCTACTCGACGCTTTAATGCCGGAGGATAAGCACCTTGCTGTAACAGCTGCAGGTCGTGATTGGCCTCAAGCAGCAAACCATGACAATTTTGGTAAGCCTCAATAACATAAGGGGTCAAAGAGCCAAGGTCGGACAAAACACCCACTTTAAAATCATCATTAGAAACCACAAATTGAACAGGCTCTTGCGAGTCATGAGGAACAACAACCGTTTGGATTTTTAAATCTTTGATTTGAAAACTATCGTGGCTATCGATGCAGCGCCATAACGGGTGCTCGAGCCAGCCTGCAGAACGAGCTGTGCCATAGGTAGAATAAAAAGGCTTATCAATAGACTCACAGACTAATGTCACACCCTTAGCATGATCACTGTGCTCGTGACTGACTAAAATTGCGTCGATATCCGATAAATCAAGGGAGAGTTCTTGCAGTCGTATACGGGTATGTTTGCGGTTAAAACCACAGTCAATCAATATGCGATTTTCACCGCTTTCAATGACTGTGGAATTACCTTTACTACCACTGCCTAAAGATGCAAATCTCACTTCACTAAGATTTTTTGCAGGTCAGTCAAAAAACTAACAGCTAGTCCATCTTCTGCTAGAGTTTCTAAATCTTTTTGCAAAGATAAATACACCCCAAGACGTGAACGATTCATCTTCAGCAGATAATCAACTTCAACACCCAGCTCATTACTATTAGTTAACCACTGCCAAAAGCTCTTTTCAGGCTGTTCAGCGGTAGGATCAAAAATGGTAACGTAGTAAGTGCCGGTAGAGCGATTTAAATCCGTTAAGGTGTAATCACTTGCTGCCAAAGCTTCTGCAACCGAAGTCCAGGCTGAAGCAAAGCGACCGTTCAAGCGCAATACTTGAGTGCCCGCACCGTCACGCTCTAAGCGTGGGTTTAATTCGACGCCTTGCAACTCAGCAAGCGACGCTGAATCTTCGTCTTCCGAAATAATGGCCAGAGCTTCAGGGCTAGGAACAATAAAATCCCCATCCTCATCCAACTGAATCGCAGAAGCAGCAGTTTGAGTCACTGCTGGAATAATATAAGCATCTTGAATCGGCAGTTCAGCCTGACCCGCTAATGGCTGCATTCTTTCATGAGTTTCAATACTTAAGTAACCTTGAGCACGATCATGAAAAGTATCACCAAAAATGGCACTACACCCTGTTAGATTAACCGCCAACAACAAAAATACAGCGCGAATCATCAATTATTTCACCAAACCAAAAGAGGTTAATACATCTTGCATATTGCGACGATACTGCTCAGCTAAAGGCGTCAACGGTAAACGAATTCCCGCGGTCATACGACCCATTTGATGCAAAGCCCATTTCACCGGTATAGGATTAGATTCAACAAACATAACTTTATGCATCGCCATAAGCTCAGTATTCAAAGCTTCTGCTTCTTCAGCCTTACCCGCTAACGACAGACGACATAATTCAGCCATTTTCTTCGGCAATACATTGGCTGTTACTGAAATATTTCCGTGACCACCCATTAGCATCATTTTATAAGCTGTTTCGTCATCACCAGAATAAACGGCAATTTTATTGCCTACTAGATCGATAACTTGCTTAGCGCGCACCAAATCGCCGGTTGCTTCTTTGATACCAATAACTTGGTCAATCTCAGCAATACGAGCAATCGTTGCAGGCAACATATCAACGGCAGTACGGCCAGGTACGTTATAAAGAACCTGCCCTAAATCAACCGCTTTAGCGATCGCCTGATGATGCAGAAATAAACCTTCTTGAGTTGGCTTATTATAATAAGGTGTTACCAATAAGCACGCATCAGCCCCAAGATTTTTAGCTTCTTGAGTTAACTCAATGGCTTCCGAGGTAGAGTTTGCTCCGGTACCCGCAATCACCGGTACACGTCCTGCGACGGTCTTGATCACGCTGTCCATAACCGCACAATGCTGTTTGGTATTCAGAGTCGCAGATTCACCCGTCGTGCCTACGGCTACGATAGCGTCAGTGCCTTCTTTAATATGGAATTCAACCAAACGGTCGAGGTTTTCCCAATCAATATCACCGTTATCGTGCATAGGTGTTGCTAATGCAACAATACTGCCCGTAATCATCCGCTAAGACTCCAAAATTAAAATATTCAATCAAACTAAAGGCGCATATTACTCATCCGCGCCTTTGCTGACAAGCAGCAATCATTGCTCATCGCTGGTTTGTATCGGCTCAACCATTTTTATCGCTTGTGGCCAAGCGGTTAAAATAGCTTTAAACAAGGTGGCTAATGGAATAGCAAAGAAAACACCCCAGAACCCCCAGATCCCGCCAAACGCTAATACCGCTACGATAATGGCGACAGGATGAAGATTGACGGCCTCTGAAAATAATAATGGAACTAATACATTACCATCCAAAGCCTGAATTATTCCGTACACCAGCATGCAGTAAAATAAGGTTTCGCCATAGCCAAATTGAAAGTACGCAATCACCGCAACAGGAACTGTCACCACCGCAGCACCGATATAAGGAATTAGTACCGATAACCCCACTAAAATGGCCAGTAATTCAGCGTATTGAAGATCAAATATAATGAAACCGATATAAGTAACCCCACCGACAATGACGATTTCAACAACCTTGCCACGAATATAGTTTGCGATTTGAACTTCCATCTCAGCCCAAATAGTATTCATTAAGTGTCGGTCTTTAGGTAAAAATGACAGAAAAAATCGTGTAATTTGCGATCCATCTTTCAAAAAGAAAAAGACTAAAATAGGCACAAGTACCAGATAGATTAATATGGTGATGGCACCTGGAATACTGTGTAAAGAAAAAGATAGGATCCATTGGCCTGACGAGGCTAGTTCTTCAGCCGCTTGATTCATCCAGCCCTTAACCTGTATTTCAGTAATCAGGTCAGGATAACGCTCTGGCAAGAGCATCAATAAGTCTTGGCCTTGGGCCAACATATTAGGCAACTCATAAAACAACTGCCCTGCCTGAGAGATTGTGGCCGGAATCACTACAAATAAGATAGAGAGGAACACCCCAACGAACAAAACAAACATAATCAAGGTTGAAGTAAGGTTGCCAAGCCCTTTACGGCGACAAAAATTCATCCCACCCTGCAGCAAATAAGCCATCACCAGTGCAATAAAAACCGGGGCTAATACCTGGCCGAAGCCAATAATAATAGCAAAACATGAGACTAATAAGAGTAAAAATATCAGCGCTTCTTCATCTGAAAAATAACGCTCCATCCATCCTTTGAATACCTTCAACATACTCGTTTACAATCCCTTTTTAATAACAAATTGATAATCGCCAGCCACTTTCTCTGCACTCACAAGTTCATTACTGGTGATCTCGGCGAACTTATGAAAATCGGCCCAAGAACCTGAATCAGTGGTTTCGACATAAATAAGCTGCTCTGGTTCCATCTGCTTTAATGCCAACTTCATTTTCAATAAAGGTAATGGACAAGCCAAGCCTTTTAAATCGAGCTGTTGAGTAAATTTTTGTCTGTTTTGCTCTGACACAATGGCACCAATCACGAATGTAAGGCAACATTATAGCAGTGCATTGATCTTAGAATCATTTATGATTTTCACTGTCTATACTACAGAGACCCTAACCAAGGAATTACACTACCGATGGCCACCCAAACGCCTCGCATTTTTTCACTTAAATTTATCATTGCCGCCATAATTTATGCAGCTTTCAGTGTTCAGTTAAGTTTTTCTGCAGGTAATGACTTACCCGAACTAGGGGATTCCTCATCCGGCTTTGTGTCACAGTCTCAAGAGCATCAACTGGGCCGCATATGGCTTAGACAACTAAGGGCTCAAGCCAATACCATTAATGACCCGCTAACAATCTCCTTCATTGAAGAATTAATTTTCCGCCTAGCGCCTCATAGCGAAGTTCGCGACCATCGATTTGAATTCGTCGTTATAGATCAAGGTGACCTCAACGCTTTTGCCGTACCCGGTGGCATTATCGGCATCAATTTAGGCATTTTCCTACACGCCACCGATGAAGATGAAATCTCCTCAATTCTCGCTCACGAACTGGCTCACTTAAGCCAGCGACATTTTGCTCGACAAATTGAGAATTCAGAGCGCCAAGCCCCTATTGCCATTGCCTCATTGCTGGCCAGTATCTTATTAATAGCTTCCAATAACGCAGATGCGGGCTTTGCCGGTTTAATTGGCAGCCAAGCCGCAGCTGCACAAAGCCAGCTCGCCTATAGCCGTGACTGGGAGCGTGAAGCCGATCGCACCGGTATGAAAACACTGGTCAACTCAGGCTTAGACCCACATGCCATGCCCTCTATGTTTCAACAAATGCTAGCCGCCAACCGCTACAACGAACGCCCACCTGAATTTTTATTGACTCACCCCATCACCGATACTCGAGTATCCGATGCCGCTAACCGAGCCCAAGCCTTCGAGATAAAAAAACGCACTCGCAGCTTTAATTTCTTGATCATGCAGCAGAAAGCACAGATACGTTACTCAATCCCCAACGCCGATCAATTGAGTTATTTTGACAAAGCTTTAAAAGCTACAACGGATGAACAAGAAAAAGACAGCTATCGCTACAGCAAAGCCCAGGTTCAATTCCAAGCACGCCTATATCAGAAAACACTCGATTCACTATCATCGATAACCACGATTAATCAAGACCAGCCCGCCGTCGCCATTTTAACCTCACAAGCATTAGATCAGCTTAAGCAAAGCAGTAAGGCAATAAAAAAGCTAAAAGCAGCTTATCAATTACGTCCCGACAGCTACCCTATCGCAATCAGCTTGGCCAAGCTCATGAGCGACCATGGCCAAGCTAAAGCTGCCTTAGTCGATATAACACGTTGGTCTGAACGTCGAGGCACCGACCCTATCATTTGGAATCAAGTTGCGGATACCGCGAGTAAAGCAGAGGATTTATTATTAGCCTACCGAGCTAAAAGTGAATATTTCTTTTTAAATGGGCAGAAAAACAAAGCAATAAGACAGCTGCAATTTGCTGTGGATCACGCAGAGAAAGAGGGAAGTTTTCAACAGCAAGCGCGACTCAAGCAACGCTTAATACAGATGTCAGAATCAAAGGAATCACTCAGCCTTTAACAAAGCTGAGTAATTTTAACTAACGTTCAACCGAGTTCGGTTACAGCAGATTATTTATTGGGGGTAAACGTTAGCATGCGGTTAAGGGACTTAATCGCCTCTAAACGAATGCTCTCATCAACAAAGATTTCTTGATGACCTTGTTTTAACACATCACGCAAGTTGGTTAATCCATTCATAGCCATCCAAGGGCAATGCGCACAGCTTTTACAACTGGCGCCATTGCCGCCAGTAGGCGCTTCAATCAACAACTTATCAGGAGCCGCTTGCTGCATTTTATAGAAGATGGCTTTATCAGTGGCTACAATCAATTGCGGATTCGGTAAATCTCTTGCAGCCGCAATCAATTGTGACGTAGAACCGACCTCATCTGCCAAATCAACCACACTTTGTGGCGACTCGGGATGCACTAAGATAGCGGCATCAGGGTAAACTGCTTTTAAATCCAGTAACGCTTTCGCTTTAAACTCGTCATGTACGATACAGGCACTATCCCATATCAACATATCAACGCCGGTTTCTTTGGCGACATAGTTGCCCAAGTGCTTATCTGGGGCCCAGATAATTTGCTCACCCTTGTCTTTCAAATGCTGAACGACCTGTAACGCAATACTCGACGTGACTACCCAGTCTGCACGGGCTTTAACGGCCGCAGAAGTATTGGCGTAGACAACAACAGTACGCTCTGGATGCTGATCACAGTAGTCAGAGAACTCATCAATAGGACAGCCTAGATCCAACGAACAGGTCGCCTCAAGCGTCGGCATAATCACACGCTTTTCAGGGCTCAGAATTTTTGCAGTTTCGCCCATAAACTTAACCCCAACCACCACCAAGGTCGTTGCCGGATGATCACGACCAAAGCGCGCCATCTCTAACGAATCAGCAACGCAGCCACCGGTTTCTTCAGCTAAGGCCTGTAATTCTGGCTCTGTATAATAATGCGCGACCATAACAGCGTCTTCTTGTTTAAGAAGTTGCTTAATCTCGGTAATTAAAAGAGCTTTCTCTTCCGCATCAGCAATCGCTAATGCTTCAATTTTAATATTCAGATGATCACGTACAAATTGTGATTCTTCATTTACGACGGGACTGGTCATGAAGGCAAAGTTTCCTGAGAGCGAGAGGATCCTAAGAGATCGATAGAGTAAAATATGGAGGCGGAGTATACCATATTCAAGTGAGAGACTAACGACTAAGCGGGGTAAAAGTTACAGGCATAAAAAAAGGGGTAAGCTCTACGCTTACCCCTTTCTTATATAGTGGTGGGCCGTGTGCGACTTGAACGCACGGCCAATTGGTTAAAAGCCAACTGCTCTACCAACTGAGCTAACGGCCCAAA
>JBALXI010000040.1:37752-43285 GCA_036960605.1 Oleispira sp.
AGTGGTGGGCCGTGTGCGACTTGAACGCACGGCCAATTGGTTAAAAGCCAACTGCTCTACCAACTGAGCTAACGGCCCAAATTCTTTTAGAATCTGGAGGTAAGTCACTAATCTTACCAAACTTCATGCTTCATATTAAAGAAGTTAAAACTCAAATATAAAACATTTACTAACTTACATAAAACATGAGGTGAATTCTACACCAACTCTATTTATATAATGGTGGGCCGTGTGCGACTTGAACGCACGGCCAATTGGTTAAAAGCCAACTGCTCTACCAACTGAGCTAACGGCCCAAATTCTTTTCGAACTTGGTGACAATCAACTTGATTGCCAAAACTCTATTTTTCGAATTATACTTAGTTGAAAACTAATGTCAATGTTTTCAGTAACTTACGAAAGAATATCTTTAAATTCTAATCTCGCTTAAATGGTGGGCCGTGTGCGACTTGAACGCACGGCCAATTGGTTAAAAGCCAACTGCTCTACCAACTGAGCTAACGGCCCTTAAGCGAGGAGGCATATAATACCGACTTATTATTCTGACGCAAGACTTTTTATAGAATAATCTATAAAAGACAAGTACTTGCGAAAAATGCCCCACTCAATAAGCCGAAATACAAGATTTGTTCGAGCTCTTATTTCGAGCTTTCAAGCCTGCCTAAATAACGCTCTGCAAGACGCACTGCTGAATCCGACACACCAGGATAGAGCTTAACAACCTGCTGAAGAATTTCTTTTGCCTTAACAGTATCGCCACTGCGATCATAAGAGACGGCTAATTTATAATGAGAATCAGCTGTTTTATTATGCTTGGGGTGATGTTCGACCACCGTTTTAAACTGCTTAATGGCTAAATCAAAGTTACCTTCCGCTAGCTGAACTTCGCCTGACCAATAAAATGCATTGGCGGCTAACACATGCTGAGGATAAGTTTTAGCAAAAACATCGAGCTGCTCGAGCGCCTGGGTAAAATCCTTCTTTTTAATAAAAGACATCGCACTGGCATACAAGTCATCTGCTGATAAAACATTCGCTGCACTATTACTAGCCGAAGAAGCTGCCGCAATAGGCTTAGTCATCAACTCAGCCATACGACGATCGAGATCGAGATAGCGTTGTTGCTGTTGCTTTTGCAACATTTCAATCGTATGAGTTTGTTCTTCCACCGTGCCGCGCAATTCAGCTATTTCTTGCTGCATTGTTTCTACCATAGTTAACAATTCGAGTTGTAACGATGGATTAGCCGGCAAAGGGGTATTGGATGCAGCTTGCACTGTAGGGGCGGTTGCAACAGCAGGTTGTGCAGTAGGCGCTTGGCCTACCGCTACCCAGCCATCTTCCGCAGCGCTGGATATAGATATCAGCAGCGCTAGAGGTAATACTGTATATTTCATCAGAAATTAACGGCTCTGGTATTTAATCTCAACACGACGATTTTGAGACCAAGAATCATCATTGTGACCCATTAATGCTGGACGTTCTTCACCAAAACTTACTGTTTCGATTTGAGCAGAAGCAGCACCATTAGCTTTTAGGAAACGGCTAACAGACAATGCACGACGCTCAGCCAACGCTAGGTTGTATTCAACAGTACCGCGTTCATCGGCATGTCCTTCTAGTACTACGCGCGCTGAAGGATTAGCGGCTAAATACTGAGAATGAGCAATCAAAGAGTTTTTGCTGTCGGCTTTGATCGTTGTGTTGTCAAAAGCGAAGTAGAAAACACTGACATCCATCAAAGCGGCTTGAGCTTCGTTAGCAGCAGCATCTACTTGCTCGCCAGCAACAGCTTGTGCGTCAACACCTTTTGTTTCGACTTCAGCAGCAGTTTCTTGGGCAGCAGCATCAAGAGGTTGTAACTCATCGCCTTCTGCAAGATCACTGTTACTTGCACATGCTGTCATCAATACAGCACCAAGGGTCAAACCCAATGTTTTAACTAATGCACGCTTTTGCATAATTTCTTCCCATTATTAACTTAATATTAAACTTAAAATTTTTAGTACTTGGCCAGACGTTGATTATTTCAACAAAGGAGACCAAGCAGGCTCTCGAACATCACCATATTTAGATGGTAAACGAAACTTAACCTCTCCATCTAATGAAACAGCGGCTAGAATGCTGCGATCACCGACACTTGCTGCATAAACTACCATACTTCCATTCGGCGCAACACTAGGAGATTCATCCAACTGGGTCTCTGAGGTTAAAATTTGTAAAACCCCTGTCTTCATATTTTGTGTCGCAATATGAAAACGACCATTATTGCGATGCACCATCACCATTTTTCGACCATCAGGCGTGATTCGAGCGCGCGCATTATAATCCCCTTCAAAGGTAATTCGCTTCGGCTTCCTGTCCGCTATTGATACCTGATAAATCTGGGGCTTACCGACTCGGCTAGAAGTAAATATAAGACTCTGACCTCCAGGCATCCACTGAGGTTCCGTATCGATACCATAATGTGTGGTAATTCGGTTGAGCTTGCGAGAGGCTAAATCCATGACATAAACATCAGGATTACCATTTCGGGAAAGCACCATGGCCATTTGTTTACCATCAGGTGAAAATGCTGGGGCACTATTGGAGCCTTTGAAAGAGGCTATTTTCTCGCGTTTACCACTGGCAATCTCTTGAATGAAAATTTCACTGCGGCCATTTTCGAAACTAGCATAGGCAATTTTCTTACCGTCATAAGACCAAGAAGGAGAGATGATCGGCTGCTTAGAAGAAAAGATATTCTGCTCGCGAGCACCATCGGCATCAGCATAGCTCAAGTTGAACTTGGTGCGCTCACGATTAGTGGTCACGTAAACCAACTTAGTAGAAAAGGCACCAGGCAACCCGGTTAATGCCGCAAAAATTCGATCACTCATAAAATGAGCGATATCGCGTAGTGCAGAGGCGCCACCGGTTAATTTTTGATTCATCAAAGCCGTCTGAGTATTCACATCAATTAACTTGAAGTTAATGATATAGCCGCCACGAGAATCCTCTTTGATTTCGCCTACGACAAGATAATCTTGCTTCAACAGTTCCCAGTCACGATAGAAAATTTCTTCTTCCGTATTGGGTAGGCTAAGCATCTCCGTTTTAGGTAAACTATTAAAATAGCCGCTGCGACCCAAGTCATTCGCCACTATTTGCGCAACATTTTCAGGTAACGCTTTAAGGCCTTTCCATTTAAACGGCACCACGGCCATAGGAATAGCGCTTTGCTTACCCTGAGTAATTTCAATCACTAATTCGGCTCGAGCCTGCAATGCCAAAATACTTAATAATAAAACCTGAATGACTAATTTCAATACCGAAACCCGCATCACCACACTGCATCCTCTGGCCTAAAGGCCATCACAAAATTTCTAAATTGCTGTTCGAATAATCGATTGTCTTTTGGCACAGGTAACGGCTGTGCACGATTAACCGCCGCTAATACTGAACGATCTAAAGCCTCATTACCACTGCCAGTAATAATCGAAACTTGAATAACCTCACCTGTCGGCACCAACTGAATTCGAACCACGACTTCCATATCAGGCCTAGCGCTAGGTGGGTAACGCCACGACTGAGAGATTTTGTCGCGTATCTGTGCAGCAATATCATTGGTTATTGCTGCATTCTTTTGCGCCAGCTGCTCACTCGCCATGGCTTTTTCTATTGAGCGCTGCTGCTCTTCTACCGCAAGAGCTTCCATTATCGCCTGCTCTTGTTCGTCGTCAAAAACTTTCTGCTCTGCTAGTTCTTCCTGCTTGAGATCCGCAGCTTTCTTTTTATCCGCCCTTTCCTTCGCTAACCGCTGAACTTCTGCGGCCTTCTTTTTGGCACTCTTATCTTTAGCCGCTTTTAACTTAGCAGCCTTATTCTTCGCAGCCTTACTCTTGGCGGCTTTATCTTTACGAGCCTTATTTTTAGCTGCTTTTTTCTTGGCTAAATGTTTTTTCCAGTTTTCATTTTTACGTCGCTGCTCTGCCGCTAACTTTCGCTGCTTAGAATGCTTATTTTCAGTTTGAATGACTTTAGCTTGAATGTTTCTCGGTGTCGGCTCAGCAACCTCTCGCTTTTCTTTTGGCCACTCGATCGCAAATAATGAAATGACGCCAACGTGCAAGATAACCGCAAGCACAATGGCAAGACCATAGCTTTGTGGATCGAGCAGTTTTTTCAACCACGAATTACCCGCCATGCTTATAGACCTGCTTGCGGATCAGGGGCTTCAGTAATCAAACCAACTGATTTGGCTCCCGCTGTTTGCAAGCTACCCATAAGCGAAACAACCACACCATATGGAACCGCTTCATCACCGCGTACAAGTACGTCGGTTTTAGGCTGAGTTTTTAATAAGGTGGTTACATATTGCTGAATGTCCACCAGCGCCATCGCTTTAGGATCATCCTTACCACGTTCAATGTAATACAAGCCCTTCTTTGATACCGAGACAATTAGTTGATTTTCATCTGGCTCTACAGTAACGGGATTAGCATCAACATTCGGTAAATCAACATCGACCCCTTGATTCAACATCGGTGCTGTCACCATAAAAATAATTAACAGTACGAGCATAACGTCAATGTAAGGCACGACATTAATTTCAGCCATTGGCTTACGCTTTTTGCCTCCAGGAGGGGCTAGTGGTGATACCCCAGGCATTATTCACTACCCTTTTTGGATTGTTTTGCACGATGAGTCTGGCGATATAGAATCGAAGAGAATTCTTCACCAAAGGTTTGCATACCGGTTATTAGTTGTTCTGATTTCGTGGTGAAGCGGTTATAAAATATCACCGCCGGAATTGCCGCCAATAATCCCATTGCCGTGGCCACGAGTGCTTCTGATATACCCGGTGCGACAGAGGCTATCGTAGCTTGTTTCATTACGGCTAAGCCTTGGAAGGAGTGCATAATCCCCCAAACTGTACCAAATAAACCAATGTATGGACTGGTTGAACCGACCGTCGCTAAAAAAGACAAATGATGTTCTAGAACTTCCGTTTCACGGCTGATCGTAATACGCATCGCACGCTGAGTGCCTTCCATAATCGTATCCGGTTCATCCGGCGCTTGCTGGCGAATCTTGCCAAACTCTTTTAAGCCACTGGTGAATACATTTTCAACACCCATCGGTTCAGGGTTATGCTGACATTCTTTATACAATTGGTTCAAATCTATGCCTGACCAAAAGCGCTCTTCAAATTGATCGAGCTGATCTCGCGTCGCCGACAGTAAACGCCAGCGCTGAACAATAATCACCCAAGAAGCGACGGATGCCATGACTAAAAGCAACATGACCAGCTGAACGACAAAACTGGCGTTAGCGATTAACGAAATAATCGACATGGATTGTTCTACAGATTCTTGCGCCATTATTTTTCCTTAATGTTAACGTATCGTTTAACGAATACTTATACAGTGACTAATGGCGAACAACGTCGCCACCCGCCTAATTAATTTTATTGCTCTTCCGAAGGATCTGGCAAACCAAATCAGGATCCACTTCTACTAAAGGAATATCAATGATGGTAGAGCTAAAGTTA
>JBALXI010000041.1:0-41599 GCA_036960605.1 Oleispira sp.
CCAACTGAGCTTCGCTCCACTCGCCACCGAATACTTTTTCTTTATCTTTTTTAATCATGCTCAAATCCCTAAATTCTAAAACTTAATTAACTTTTTATACTAATTTTTTAACTAATTGGGGTTTAACTAACTTTTTCAAAAAACAAATCCCAAACACCGTGCCCAAGCTTCTCACCGCGTTTCTCGAACTTGGTCAGTGGGCGATGATCTGGGCGTGGAGTATATTGACCTTCGCCTGCTTGGTTCTTATAACCCTCAGAGGCGCTTAATACTTCCATCATATGCACAGCATAAGGTTCCCAGTCTGTCGCCATGTGAATAATGCCACCCGGCTTCATTTTACTGCGAATCTTCTGAATGAATTCTTCGTTTACGATGCGACGCTTATTATGGCGTTTTTTATGCCAAGGATCAGGGAAGAATAATTGCAGACAATCAAAGCTCTCATCGGCAATTTGATGCTTCAAAACTTCAATCGCATCGTCTTGGCTAATGCGTACATTACCCACGTTTTCTTCATCGGCCATGCGTAAGGCTGAACCCACACCTGGGGTATGAACTTCGATGCCGATGTAATTTTTTGCCGGCTCGGCTTGAGCCATTTCAATAAACGATTGGCCCATACCAAAACCGATTTCTAAGACGGTATAAGCTTCGCGACCAAATGCTTTTGGAATATCAAATTCGCCATCTTCTAAAGCAAAGCCTAGGGTATCCCATTGGCGGTCATAGCCCAGTTGCTGACCAGCGGTCAAACGGCCGGTACGACGAACGAAAGATCGGATACGACGCTTCTGGCTCTCGATAACGGCCTCTTCAGTCAAAGCTTCTTCGCTAGCAACTTCTTCATTTAGAGCGCTTTCTACCAAAGCTTCTTCATTAAGGACTTCTTCTGTCAGCTCTTTCTCTACTAACAATGTGTCTTGCTCAGTCACGTTATTCTTCTCTTCATCAATCATATTAAAATGTGCAGTAAAACGATTCTTACTTTTCAACAGGCAGCTTTTCAGCAGGCAGCTTAAGTGCAGCGATGGCTAAAAAAATCCAAGCCATTATAAAGGTTAATCCACCAATAGGGGTAATCGGGCCTAACCAAGTTGGGAATCCACCTGTCACAGACATAAATGTCATGGTGTATAAGCTGCCACTAAACAGCAGAATGCCGGCAATCATCAGATTAGCACTCCACTTTAGTGCATTCTTTACCTTAATAGCAGTCACCGCAGGCTTAGCCTCGATGGTCAGCATTAAAATCGCTAAGGCTAGCAAAGCTAAAGTATGAATAAACTGATACTGCACACCCGTTTGATACGCGGCCAACATCTCAGGGCTCACGACTTTCTTTAAGCCATGGGCACCAAAGGCGCCCAAAACGACACTCAATAAGCCACTGATGGCACTTATTAATAAATAAACTCGCGCGCTAAGCATGCCTCGTATCCTTCTAGTTAATGCCCAAATATCGACAATAAGGTAATTAGCCGACATCTTAGGGACATAAGATTAGAAATCAACCGCTTAGCCCTTTATGATAAGGGCATTCAAGATATTCATGACCCTATACAGGCTATACGTGAAATATAAAGACCTGCGTGACTTCATCAAACAACTGGAAAAGAAAGGTGAGCTTAAGCGCATCAGCTATCCAGTCGATCCTCATTTAGAAATGACCGAAATCGCCGATCGTGTATTACGTGCGGGCGGCCCGGCATTATTATTTGAAAACCCCATCGGGCATACCATGCCTGTGCTCGCCAACCTGTTTGGTACCCCAGAACGTGTTGCCATGGGCATGGGTGAATCTTCCGTAGAAGCCTTGCGCGAAGTGGGCGAGTTACTCGCCTTCCTAAAAGAGCCCGAGCCACCTAAGGGTCTTAAAGACGCTTGGGACAAGCTGCCGATTTTCAAAAAGGTCTTAAGTTTAAGCCAGAAGGTCGTGAAAAAAGCCCCTTGCCAAGAAATTGTGCACGAAGGTGACGCTGTCGATCTGAGCCAATTCCCTATCCAGCATTGCTGGCCGGGTGACGTAGCACCGCTCATTACTTGGCCCCTAGTGATTACCAAAGGACCGAATAAAGATCGCCACAATTTAGGCATCTACCGCATGCAGGTGCTCGCCAAAAACAAACTCATCATGCGCTGGTTAAGCCACCGAGGTGGTGCATTGGATTTCCGCGAATTCCAGCAACAGAATCCTGGCCAACCGTATCCCGTCTCCGTTGCTTTAGGGGCTGACCCCGCAACGATATTAGGCGCAGTCACACCCGTGCCGGATACGCTGTCGGAATACGCCTTTGCCGGCCTGTTACGCAATAGCCGTACCGAAGTCGTGAAGAGTATGGGTAACGATTTAATGGTACCCGCCACGGCAGAGATTATTTTAGAAGGCTTTATCTACCCAGACGAAATGGCCGATGAAGGTCCGTATGGCGACCATACCGGTTATTACAACGAAGTGGATAGCTTCCCAGTATTCACTGTTGAACGTATCACTCATCGTAAAGATCCAATTTATCACAGCACCTATACTGGCCGTCCACCTGATGAGCCAGCCATCTTGGGTCTGGCGCTGAATGAAGTCTTTGTGCCGATTTTGCGTAAGCAATTTCCAGAGATTACCGACTTCTACTTGCCGCCAGAAGGCTGTTCGTATCGTATGGCGATCGTGACGATTAAGAAACAATACCCTGGGCACGCCAAGCGCATCATGCTGGGCGTATGGTCTTTCTTACGCCAGTTCATGTATACCAAGTTCGTCATTGTGACAGACGACGATATTAACGCCCGTGATTGGAATGATGTTATCTGGGCGATAACGACGCGTATGGACCCGACTCGTGATACCACCTTAATCGACAATACGCCGATTGATTATCTCGATTTCGCCTCCCCTGTTTCTGGTCTTGGCTCGAAAATGGGCTTAGACGCGACCAACAAATGGCCTGGTGAAACCGATCGTGAATGGGGTGAGCCGATAGTCATGGACGAAGCCGTAAAAGATAAGATCGACGACATCTGGGATGAGCTAGGCTTATAACATGACGCATCGACCTATTACTCATAAAGTAACCTTTCAGCCATCGGGAGTTTCCATTCAGGTGGCCGCCAATCAAGCCTTACAAGAGGCTTGTTTTGAGCAGGGAGTCATCATCCCTTTAAGCTGCGAAAATGGTGTCTGCCAGATCTGTGAGGCCAAACTGTTGTCTGGCACCATTGATCAGCGCCAGGGTTACCAAGTCGAGCAGGAAAAAGGTGAAATACTTGAGTCTCCTAATCAGGTATTATTGTGTTTAACCTATCCGTTATCTGATCTAGAGATTTTTATGCCAGAGATTTATGCACCAGGACACTCACCCGCGAAAACACTTGCCTGCCAAGTGATGAGTGTCGAAAGCTTAAATACTTCCGTATACCGCATCGAGCTGCAAGCGCCCGCAGGTAGCAAGTTAAGCTACCTTCCTGGCCAGTATTTAGAACTGCATGCCGCTGACCAGCAACTGCCTTACTCTATTGCGAATGCTCCCGATCCTAAGCTGCCACGTCGCTTAGAATTACAGATTTCTGATCATAACGAAGTAACCGCAGGTATTATCGCCGAGCTAAGCAAAGCCGCCGAGAATCGTAGTACGGTTAAAGTGACGCTCGCCAAAGGCGAATGTTTCTTAAAAGATTTACCCAAGCAGCCTATTTTATTAGTCTGTGCCGGTACCGGTTTTTCGCAAATACAATGCTTAGCAGAAGCGATTTTAGCTCAAGACCCAGAACATGAAGTTCACCTATATTGGTCGAATCGTTCTTTAGATGAATTCTATTTATACGATACGCCAAAGCAATGGGCCGATGAGTTTACTAACTTCACTTTCCACCCTGTGCTAGAAGCAGGGGTTGATAGCTGGCAAGGTCGTGCAGGCTGGATTTACGAAGTCATTCACGAAGATTTTAATGATTTGAGCAACGTTCAAATGTACGCCTGCGGTTCACCAAACATGGTGCACGGTACATTGGATCAATTAGAGAAATTAGGCTTGAGCGAAGATAATATGCACAGCGATGTGTTTAGTTATGCGCCGCGTGAGAAATCTAAAGACAAAAAGTAGCGACTAAAACATGCAAGCCAAGGACGGTAAAAATACAAAGACGGCTCTCATTTGCTGGGAGCTTGGTGGAGGACTTGGACACATAAGTCCTATTATCGAACTTGCTAAGCAATTAATAGACAAACATTATCGTATTATTATTGCGGCGAAAGACCTAAAGCACCAAAGCTTATTACAGCATCAACAGATAACTTGGCTGCAAGCACCTCAACTTCCCACCGTTCCAGTATATCAAAGTCCTTCTTGCTGCTTTGCAGAAACGCTTTTAAGACTGGGGTATGACGACCCCGCTAAAATATCCGATAGTGTTAAAGCATGGCTTAGCCTTTATCAACGCATTCAACCCGACCTTACTTTCTTTGATTTTAGCCCCAGTGCACAATTAGCGTTTTATAATAAATCGTGTGAAAAAATTCTAATTGGTTCAACGTTCACTGACCCCGTCAATCATGAGAACATTTGTGGTCTTTATGATGCTAACAAGCCAGATGCTGCAAAAAAGTTACAAAGCCAGATCATCGTAAATATCAATCAGGCATGCCTTGATAATAAAATACATAGTCTGCAAAAACTCAGTGATTTATACACTAACCTCAACGGGCGAATTTATTTCACGATAGAAGAGCTGGATCACTTCCAAAATAGGTTGAGTTCAGAGAAGCAATTTTTTGTCGGTAACATCGGTATGCAATCAACCAACATCCCTAGTTGGCCAAAAACGTCACATATTCAGAAGAAAGTTTTTGCTTACATTGCTCTCGATAAATTCAGCAATACCCTGATTCAAGGTCTAGTCCAATCTAATCAGTCTTGTCTCATCTGCGTAAAATCTGATTTCGAAATTCCTAATATACTGCCTGACAATATTCAGATCATAGATAAAACTGTAAACATAGAAAGTATTAAATCTGACTGCGACTTAATCATTACTAACGCTAGCGCAAATATAGCCACTGAAATATCGATGTCGGGCATTCCACATCTAGTTTGGCCGACGATGTTAGAGCAAAAACTATTAAGTGATAGCTTGATTGCCAAAAAATTAGCCCGCCTACTCGATTGCACAATGCCCGAACGAGTCGCGGTGCAAGTAAATCGAGAGTTGAAAAAGAAAAGCAAAATAAGGGAAACGGTTAAAGAAAAGTATCAAGACTTTAATAGTATTAAGAAACTCCAAGCCGCATTAACGCAGCTTGGAGTTTAAGAGTTATTTTAACGCATCAAAAAGTTCAGACGCTTTAATAACCCCAGAGACAGAATGAAAGGTTTTCTCAAGTTCAACATTGCAGCCCCCTTCAATCACTTGATCGTCAGGGCAACTCTCTTCATAAACTAGGTTTTCAACATTATCGATCAAACCATCGATTTCTGTCAGAGCCGTACCATCCGAGTATTGAATCGCAAGGGCAAACGTCTGAGGCTCTATTCTAAAACACAGATCGTACAGCAAAGGCATTAACGCATTACATAAAAGTGGATTAGGTAAAGATAGCATGTAATTTTCGGCACTAGCTTCCGTAGAAAAATTACCAGAGATCACGTTCAGCTGAGCTACATTCTCACCATCTAACTGAATATTACCAACTGCCTGACTGGTATAGCTAGCTACCTTATTATTTAGTACCTGATGCACTAAACTCGACACATTGATATTGAGTTCTACCCTAGACGTACCTTCTACGTCGATGGACTGACGCTCAATCACAACCGCACCATGAATATCGACAGCTCCATCTTTATGGGTCAAATCTAATTCGATAGACTCGCCCAATACATCAATGCTTACACTACCTGCATAATCAAATAGACCTTGATGAGACCAATTAAGATCGTAATTTAGGACGTTACCATCTAAATCAGGTGCCTTACCCTGACCGACAAAATCGAAAAGCCAAGGGTTGTGAATACCGTCGATGCCATAATCTGAATCCCTACCATCAGTGATTATTATACTTCCTGAGTCAGAAATTTGCTCTGCACTGGAAGTACCTAATACATCGAAAATAGTGACTTTACTATAGATTCCACCGGCCTCTAGAAAAAAAACATCATCAAAAACCAACTCTTTAATCGATTGATAATTTTCGTCTAAAAGAACCTTGTCATCAGAGCAGCCACGCGAATACTCCCAAAATCTTTCATTTGATGTGTATGTGATTTTACTGTTTTTGACTCTAAAATCTGATTCAAGGGGTGCGAGAAAATTTAATCTATCTCCATCACAAAGGATATAACTATTATTGCTTTCGTTCATTAGAGTGAATGTCACACTACTGGCTTGACCATTAAATGTTACCTTCTGATCATCTTCACTAAATGCATAATCAGCAATTTTCTGATTCGTTATTTTTCCGCCATAAATAGTGCTGAATGTCTCAGGGTTCTTGTCTGCTAATTGAATAATATCCTGAGTAATAAACTGCTTGCTATCTTCAACCCTCTCACTAAGCAAGTCCGTGATTGTGAAAACTTTTACATTAAAATAAGACCCCCACTCACGAGCTAAAGGCACTAATCCATGAATATACCGAGTGAATACTCCATACTGTCTATAGGCTCCACCATGTATACTGCCATCCCCTGTGCTGCCGGAACTAACTAAATACCTTTCATCCGTCAAGATATCCGGGAATATCCCCACTAAATCCATTTTACCTGATGTACGGATCCCATCGGCAACCACAGTAATATTTTCTGCGTTCAGTTCAAGTTGGTACGAAGCAGTTGCCGTATATTTATCCCAAGCAGCCGCGGCCAGTTTGGCTTCATCATCTATATCAACGATGATTTTCAGAATCAAATTTTGTATGGTTACTTGATAATCATCACCTTTATCTAAGAATCCATCTAATTTAACTTGATGCAACCAACTGCCTTTCTCATAGTCGGAAGTTGGTCCATCTAAAAGGCTAATATCGAAATTTATTATCTGTTCAGGGTCATCTGGACGATTTTCATTTGTTAAAATTACTTCATAACTAAGAATTGGTTGCTCATCAGTTCCAATCGATACTTCATAACTACCATCAACGACATAATTTCGATGCTCATGAGTTATCTGAGTGGGTAACGGATACTCAATCCCTTCATCCAACTCATTATTAAAGTACTGTTTTCTGCTCTCATAAATATGACTCGAGAACGACCCGATGTACTCAAAAAATTCAGCGCCAGCAGGCAACAATGAAGCCTCTGCATTACCACTAGAAAGCATAAAAGCATCAGCACCTTGGCTAATCGATTTTAAATTACCCAGCAGTGTTGGCACATAGGCTTGGCCTAATGCGAGTTTTTGTTCACTGGTAAGTGTTGGATTAACAGGTAATGGGGGTGGTAAAACTGGGTCTGGCGTTGTTACTTCTGGTCCAGCTGGAGGAACGACAACTTCTTCATCGCCTGAACTGTTAGAGCCGCCCGAGCCACCGCAAGCCGATAATAAAATGCTTGAGATTGCTACGCTGAGTAGTCTTTTATTAAAATCCATTTTCATTCATATCCTTGAAATAATTCCCGCTATTCTAATCGTTTAGCACTTGCTAAGCCATCGATTAAAACGAACTAAATCCCCATATTAGCAAGCAATAAAAAGCCCCTAGATTCAATTAATGAATAGGGGCCGATTTTATTGCTTAAGCTTTTCTTTTAAAACTGTGTTTAAACGACTAAGCCAGTGCTTTATTAAAGTGCTCGCAGGCACTTTCAAATTTACCTTGCTGGGTTAACAAATTACCCAGTTCAGTATGCACTTCTGGCAAGGCTTTAATCTTTGCCGCCGCTTCCAAATATTCCTGAGCCTTATCTGTATTACCCATTTGATTGGCAATTCGGCCCAACGCTAGTAACAACATAGGATCGTTAGTACGTTCTTGTAATTGCTTTTCTGCAAATAAAAGCTGCTGTTGAAGGTCGTCGCCTTTAACACGTCCGTACAAGCCAATCAGCTTGTCATGCCAAACGGATGGTAAACCTGTGCGTAAGGCTTGCTCTGCTTTCCCCGGCTGTTTAAGTGATAACAATAATTCGACATAACAGGTCAATACATCCGCGGATAAGCGGACACTGCGTGGCGCATCATCGTAAATTTCTTTGATCAGATTCGCTTGCCCAGCAGACGCAGATGAACTGTGACTTTTAGCAGAACGTTGCATCAACTGAATAACGACTTTTTCTTCTAGCTCTTTTAACTTGTCTTGAGGAATCAGTTTTGCCAGCTTACGTACAGTTGGTAGTAAGTCTTTTAAACTGACCCAGTCTTCTAGCTCGCTAAGAACCTTGATGTGCATTTTCAACAAATGTTTATGCTTAGGATTTTGTTTACGCAAACGAAGAACGATCGCTAATGCTTGTTCGGTTTGCCCGCGAGAAATCAATAACTGAATCTGAGTAATCGCCACGGCAAGCTCAGCACCCTTGGTACTTTGACTGGCTTCTTTTAACCAATGGTCTGACTTATCCATATCGCCTTTTTCATAGGCAGCACGGGCAGCGCCTAGATAATTGATCAACGGATTATCACCCAATACGGCCGCTTGAGTTAACTGACGCTCTGCTGTTCGCCACTGCCCCTGAGCCAAGCTCAAAAAGCCTCGAGTCGTTTGACGCTGGCCACGCTTAGAGCGACGTTGTTTACGCCATTCATTAATGCGCCAATCGCTGCCGATTAATAATAAAACAAAACGTAATACTAAATAGGCACAGATAAAAAATGTCGCCAACATGATATTGAAGAACCAAAAGCTGGTCTCAATGGTGTAGTTGGCCCAACTAAATAATACGTAGCCAGAGTCGATACTGACGAGATAGCCAAAGACTAATCCCACTAATAAAAATCCAGCGATTAAAATCACGAGCTTTTTCATTTTAAGTTCCCCGTGATTTATTTAGCGAAGGCAGTAGAAGAAGCGGAACCTAAGCGGCGCTGTTCATCTTGCAACTGGCGTAAGCGATTGAGTGAGCCACTAATCTGAGGAAATTCAGGAGACACATTCCAGTTTTTCAATTCAGCCAGTGTTTCTGCTACTGCTTCTGTTTTAGCATTTTTAACGATGACAAATTCTTCTAACCAAGCCTGTGTTCTTTCAATACTTTGCTTGTATAAAGCATCTTGCTGACGCACGAGAGCGACCTGAGCTTGCTCTAACATCAATTGCATATTTTGTTGCAAGTAATAATGTTGATCTGGGGTTAGTGGTGCTGGCAATGCTTTGTCGTGTTCACGAATACGTATAATGGTGCCGATACCGGCCCAAGCCTTGGCCGCAAAGTTATCCCATGCGGTGGGTTCAATTTCGGGGTCAATCACGCTTTCAACGACTGCAGTCACTTTAGGTAAAGTACGAGGCATCCACTCCAATTCACTAATCTGATCTTGCACGGCTTGTAAACGAGCAACTGCACCGGTTAGGTCAACCGCAGGCACTCCGCGTAGTGTTTGTCTCTCTTTGGCCAGCAACTGACGAACAGGATTTATTAAAGGGTTTTGCGTTTCCGCTAGAACATTATCCGCAGCGTCTAGAATAGCAATCGCACCTTGCCAATCTTTCTCTAGATTCAAGCGCTGGTTGGCTAAGCGTAATAGATACTCGGCTTCGGCCAATAACCAGTCGCTGCGATCAGCACCGGGCAGTTGCGCTAAACGCTGAGCATTTTGCTGTAGCTGCTTACCCTGTAATATTGCATTGGCTTCTGCTTTTGTAAGCTGAGAGCTTAATGCCGCATTCTTCTCAGTACTTTGTTCTAACTGATGAGATAGGGTTAATAGTTGTTTTGAAAATTCGAATCCTTTCCAGCCGATACCACCAATTGCAACCAAAGCGATAACCACCAGCAGTAATGCAAAAATAGCTAATGCCGAACTGGATTTAGCAGGCTCTTTTGCCACAGCATTTTTTGCCGTAGCGCTTTTTTTAGCCGGGCTCTGGTTAGCAGGTCCCTTATTAGCAGAGTCTTCTGGTGCTGCGGGTTCTTGTTGCAAATTATCTGTCACAACTATTTCCTTAATAAATGATCCGATTTACTTTTTTTATTAAACGCTGTCTTCGATCCAGCGTTTCACGGCTGCCAACATATCAACATCTTGAGCACTGGCGGCAATCTGTATATTAATGAAGCCTAGTGATTCTGCCAGTTCTGCGACACGGCTGCTAGGGGCAATGATGCCACGAACACGTTCGCTAATCCTTGGCTGTTGCGCCGCGATGGCTTCTAACCCTTGGCCACTACTGACTAATAGCAATGGCTTTGAGGCTAGCGTTTGTTGCCATTCTAGCTCGCTGTATTCAGGCACTAAACGTTGATAGAGTTCGGCGTAGACAACTTCTGCACCGCGCTCGCGCAGTGTACTGGCCAGGGTTTCTCGGCCACCAACGCCACGCCAAATTAGAATTTTCTTACCCGCAATATCTTGCAGCTCCGGCATGTTCAGCGCGCCTTCACTATCAAACTGACCCGCAGGCATTTTTGTTTCTAGACCCTGTTTTGTCATCACGGCTGCCGTGACGGGGCCAATAGCGATCCAATCAACACCTAATGGCCATTGAGGCCAGTATTGATCCATGGTGCTTAAACCCATCTCTGCGGCATTGCGACTAATCGCAATCACAGCATCGAAGAGGTCTATATTCATAAATTGCGATTTGATCTTGGGGGTTTCTGCCACCGCTTCAATTTTAAGCAAAGGCTGACGAATAACGTCGCAGCCTAATGCTTCTAACGAGGGACAGATTTCTTCAGCCTGTGATGCTGGTCGAGTGACCAGCACAGGTAATTTTGCAATACTTACATTAGGCGTTTGCATAGACTTCGGCCAAAATTTTATCAGCCCCTTGGCTCAACAAATCTTCTGCGGCTTTTATTCCTAACGCTTCAGCTTCCGCTACAGGAGCACGGTATTCTGTTGTAAGCATTTGCTTGCCATCAACACTGCCGACCAAGCCGCGTAACCAAAGCTCGCCTTCTTTCTCAATCGCGAAACACGCAATCGGAACTTGGCAGCCGCCTTCTAAGCGACGGTTCATGGCGCGCTCTGCAGTAACACGATAAGCGGTGATGTCATGCTGTAGCGGTTTTAACAAGGCTAAGGTTTCGGCATCATCCCTGCGCAATTCAATACCGACAGCTCCTTGGCCACCCGCAGGCAATGAAACTTCTGGTACAAGGTACTCAGCAATTCGCGATTCCATTTCTAAACGTAGCAAACCTGCTGACGCAAGAATAATGGCATCGAATTCGCCGCTGTCTAATTTTCCTAAACGCGTTTGTACATTACCGCGTAAAGAACGAATGATTAGATCAGGACGTAAATTCTGTAACTGGCACTGACGACGAAGGCTGGAAGTACCCACGATAGCGCCTTGTGGTAATTCGCTTAGGCTTTTGAAGTTGTTCGATACAAACGCGTCGGTCGGATCTTCTCGCTCTAGAATTACGCCAAGCTCTAAGCCTTCAGGAAATTCCATCGGTACGTCTTTCATCGAATGCACGGCGATATCAGCATCGCCAGCCAACATCGCGACTTCTAATTCTTTAACGAATAATCCTTTACCGCCGATTTTAGCGAGAGGGGTATCCAGAATGATGTCGCCTTTGGTGGTGAAGGTAACCAGTTCAACGATTAAGTCTGGATTCAAGGCCAACAAACGTGATTTCACGTGTTCAGCCTGCCATAAGGCAAGAGGACTTTTACGGGTAGCAATTCTAAGAGTACGAGCTGACATTGGATTTCCTTCAGCGGAATGAGCAAATAATGGCGTTATGATAACAGCAATCATAGGCTTATTAGAATGCTCTACGTCAGTTGAAAGATATTATTAAAATGGGGTGGAAATTTTACAAGCCGCGCATCAACTTTCTAACACTAGGAAGGTGTCGACGACTTACACTCATACCTTCCGCTAGGTCTTTTAAGTAGAGTATATGAACATTATTTTCAAGAGTTTCGAGGCGATCAATCTTGCCTTTGGCGACCAAGGCATTACGATGAATACGAACAAAGCAGTGTTCAAATTCATCTTCTAATACTTTTAACGGTTCATCGATGAGTACTTCAGCCGTACGTGCTTCCTCAGCTTGGTATTTTACCGTGATGTATTTTTGATCGGCCTGAAAGCTGTAAATGTCAACGATTGGAATCAGCTGTAAGCCTTGATGAGTGCGTGCACTAATGTGGGTACGCGTACAATTATCATTGCCCGATGAGAGTTCGGCTTCCGGTTGCTGTTCAATCCAGCGCTGGGCCTTTTGTAATGCTTTGCTTAGATCTTCCTTACGAATGGGTTTCAATAAGTAGTCTACCGCTTCCACTTTAAACGCATTCAGTGCGTATTCATCGTAAGCCGTGCAAAAAATCATCGCTGGACGAGGCGCATGAGTTGGCAACGATGCCATCAGTTGTTCAGCGACTTCTAATCCGGTTAGCCCTGGCATTTGTATATCCAATAAGACTAAGTCGGCTTTATGCTGGCGTAACCAATCCAGTGCGGCTTGTCCATTGCCTGCTTCTGCAACGATCTCATAGTTCTCATGTTCGGCCAGAAGTCGTGCTAAACGCTGACGCGCTAACGGTTCATCATCTACCAGCAATACTCTTAAACTCATTAGACCTCCTGCGCTTATTATTTATTCTGTTCTTTATTATATTCTGGCAACTCAATTATGACACGGTACTGGTTTGCAGTTTGCTCGATATTTAATGTGGCTTGATCGTCAAATATGGCTTCTAAACGCATGGCAATATTGGGTAATGATATTTGGTGACCATCACTTTCGATCACTTGTTCCGGTTTATCATTCTCGATGACCAATGACCAATGTCTCTGTTTATCCCCTCCCCCTACGTTAGCACTTAACGTAATAACCACCTTGCCGCCATCGATTAAAGGCTGAATACCGTGATAAATGGCATTTTCGAGCAGGGGCTGCAATAAAAGCTGTGGTACGACGATATTCGGCAGCTCATCAGGCAATTGCCACTCTAATGTGAGCCGATCACCTAAGCGCTCTTGCTCAATATTCAAATAACGCTGCCCTAGCTCAATCTCAGCGGCCAGATCTACTTGAGCATTTTGATCTTTCAGTACGACTCGAAATAACGACGATAAATCCACCAGCATGTTTTCGGCTTTTTCAGCATCTATGGCGATTAAAGACGCCACGGTATTGAGGCTGTTAAAGAAAAAGTGCGGACGAATTCGAGCTTGTAAAGCCTGCAGGCGAGAGCTTAATTCAGCTTGGCTTTTTAAACGCCACTGACTCTGCACATAGAAATAGCGCAGGCCCATAGCACCAAAGATGGCGCTGATTAATATATTACGCAGTATCCAAGACCAATCAATTTGATAGCCCAGCCCCAAACCTAAGGATGGCAGAATGGCTTCAACCGCTAAACTGATGAGAAAGCAGACCAGCATTAAAAGACCCATCGCCCAAGATACGGCCCATGGCAATGCTAAGCGCGCCATAAATTTACGTGACTGGCATAACAGCGCGACCGATAACAGTGCAACCCACTGCACAAAGTAAGAAAGCGTCGCAAAACGTTCCCACTGAAATCCTACCAAGCCGCTTTCAATCAAAATAAGCGCCGTTACGAGGGCTTCTGATACTAAAATCAGTACCATCACCGCGCGTACATTACACAGATCGGGCAAAAAGAAGGTTTCGAGTTTTTTATTATGAAGTTTCATAAACTCAGTGTTCCGTTGTCGAGCCGATAATACAAGCAATAATTACCTCTCAGACCTTATTGCAGCGCATATAAATCCAGAAACAGGTGACTACTAATTAGACCCTGAGAGGGCTATAATTCGCGCATTCAAATTTCCGTGCAATTTCTGTCTACTTTCTTGCACTCTACTATCTAATTCGCGATTTCATTCGAGGTTTTCATGTCTGATCAAACTAACTCTTCTTGGGGTGGCCGTTTTTCTGAGCCTACCGATGCCTTTGTTGCCCGCTTTACTGCATCAGTTGATTTTGATCAGCGCATGTATGCTCATGATATCCAAGGCTCTATTGCTCACGCAAAGATGCTGACTAAGGTTGGCGTATTAACACAAGCTGAGTGCGATGATATTTTACGTGGACTTGAAGAAGTGCGTATCGAAATCGAACGTGGCACCTTCAAGTGGTCGATCGAACTAGAAGACGTTCACATGAACATCGAAGCAGCCCTAACCGCTAAAATCGGTACCACTGGTAAGAAACTGCATACAGGCCGTTCTCGTAATGATCAGGTAGCGACGGATATTCGTTTATACCTACGTGACGAAATCGATAACATCGGTGCTGAACTAACGCGTTTGCAAGAAGGCTTGATCGGTTTAGCCGCGGCTCATTCTGATACCATTATGCCAGGTTTCACTCACCTGCAAACAGCTCAGCCAGTGACCTTTGGTCATCACATTTTGGCCTGGAACGAGATGCTAGAGCGTGATTATGATCGTCTATTAGATGTGCGTAAGCGTTTGAACCACTTGCCATTAGGCGCTGCTGCTTTAGCCGGTACGACGTATCCGATTGACCGTCACTATACCGCTGAACTATTGGGCTTCACTGCTCCGACAGAAAACAGCCTAGATTCTGTTTCTGACCGTGACTTCGCCATTGAATTTACAGCGGCCGGTGCCATCATCATGATGCACATGTCACGCTTCTCTGAAGAGTTGGTACTTTGGGCTTCTGCTCAGTTCCAGTTTATTCATCTTCCAGATCGTTTCTGCACTGGCTCTTCAATTATGCCACAGAAGAAGAATCCTGATGTCCCAGAATTGGTTCGTGGTAAGTCTGGTCGTGTTTATGGTCACCTAATGTCACTGCTTACGTTGATGAAGTCACAGCCTTTGGCCTACAACAAAGACAACCAAGAAGATAAAGAGCCATTATTCGATACCATCGATACCCTGCGCGATAGCCTTCGTGCCTTCGCTGATATGGCGCCACACCTTGAGCCAAACAAACCTTCTATGTATGAAGCAGCCCGTCGTGGTTTCTCAACCGCGACTGACCTTGCCGATTACGTAGTCGTGAAAGGGATTCCTTTCCGTGATGCCCATGAAATCGTTGGTAAGGCCGTAGCGTATGGTCTTGAGACCGGTAAAGATTTGAGTGAAATGACGTTAGAAGAACTACAGAAGTTCTCTGACCAGATCACTGCTGACGTATTTGATGTACTAACCCTTGAAGGCTCGGTTGCTGCCCGTGACCATATTGGTGGCACCGCACCGAAGCAAGTTGTTGCGGCTGCGAAGCGTGCTAGTGAGCGTTTAGCTAAGCGTTAAGCTTTGCTAGATAAGACTTACTATTTAAAATAGCCGTCTCTGTTCTGAATAGTAATCATAGAAAGGTACGACTTTTGACCTAGCGTAGAGTTCCATTGCTAGGTCAAATTAGTGCCTTTTTTTATATCCCTGTTTTATGCTCCACTTTTCTAATTCAGCCTTGCCTATAGCCCAAATTGTCTATACTCAAGGTATGTTGAATTCGCCCACACCCCCTAATATTAAACAGCCGCCGACGCAAAAATCAGCGGCAAAGAAGCTGTCGATCCCATTGCCTACTGCTCAGCAAATTAATCAATGGCGCCAATCTTTTCTAAACCTTAATAACGTTCGTCTTGAGCAAGCTCGTAGCTTGATGCTGGAGCGCCAGACTCGAGTGCTTGATGTACTCCCTATATTATTGCATTTGAATCATCCCCAACTGCCTGGATTTATCAATCAACAAGTTCCCGCAGGCATTGAGCACTTTAGCCCACAAGCCGATTCGTTGAATGCTTTACGCTATGTGGCTAAAGGGCTTCAGATTCCTAGAATCAGTGGTGTTCGCTGTATTCAATCCATTTTTTTGATGGGCAGCTTAGGCACCCTTGCACAAACAGCCAATAGTGATCTTGATGTCTGGCTTTGCCATATTGATGGGATGAGTGATGAGCACTTGGCGATGCTAAAAAGCAAGTGCGAGTTGATCGAAAAATGGGCCGCTAGCCAAAAAGTTGAACTCCACTTTTTTTTAATGAATGCTGATGAATTTCGCCAGGGAAAACAGCAAGCCCATGTTGACGCAGAGCATTCTGGGTCGACTCAGCATTTACTCCTACTGGATGAGTTTTATCGTTCCTCTCTTTGGCTGTCGGGTCGCATGCCCAGTTGGTGGTTAGTTCCCACACAATATGAAAAACACAGCCAGCGCTATTTGGAGCAGCTATCCAGCCAAGAGCTGATTCATGATGTGCATTGGATAAACTTTGGCAGCATTCCTACGATTCCTGCCGCTGAATTTGTCGGCGCGGGTTTATGGCAGCTCAATAAGGGGTTAAAAAATCCGTATAAGTCATTATTGAAGTTACTTTTAACCCAGCATTACGCCAGTCAGTATCCCAAAATTCGTCCACTATGCTGGGATCTAAAAGATACGGTGCATAGCGGTAATATTAACTCGCTGGATTGTGATGGTTATTTACTCATGCTGAAGCGGGTGAGCCAGCAAGTTGCCGCCGAACACGACGATAGACGCTTACAATTGCTACGAAGGGCCTTTTATTTTAAAGCCAATTTACCTTTAACCAAAGCCAGCCAAGGGCAGCAACGTCAGTGGCGCTATCAAGAATTAAAGCAAATCGTCGATAGCTGGGGATGGACCAATGCCCAACTTTCTCATCTTGATCACAAAGAGGAATGGCAAGTCTTTGAAGTGCAGAGTGAGCGCAATGCCTTGGTCAACGAGATGCTCACCAGTTATCGATATTTAGCATCTTTCAGTGAAAAGTACGCTACAAAAATTCGTATTAACCGCCAAGACTTAACCTTGCTGGGTAATCAGTTATACGCAATTTATGATGCTAAGCCGGGCAAGGTGCTTACCATTAATCCGAACATCACCCCGGACTTAGTGCAGGATAAAATTTCCTTAGTATTGTCGGATGAAAAACGCTGGCAGCTCATTTCAGGTACCTACAATAAAGAGACTGAGCATAAAGTTATTAAGCAATCCCCGAGCGTGATTGAGCTACTGTGTTACGCCCACTTTAACGGTTTACTCAATAATCATACTAATTACGCGATTTATCCAGAGCACAACCCGCTGATGAAGTATGAACTGAATGAGCTATTACAGATCATTCGCGGCATAGCGCCCCCACAACATATCGCTCCGGCAAATTTTTTGCGCCCAAGCCAGCCTATTCAATGGCAGTTATTTATTAATGCGGGCATAGATCCTATGCATCATTTTACCCGCCGAGGTATGCAGAAGCTCAGTAACCGAGATGATGCTTTAGGCTTTAGCGCGTTAAAAGAAAACCTTATCCATAGTATTGATCTGCTGACAATTAATAGCTGGGGTGAATGGCGTATTCAGCGCTTTCAAGGGGGGGAGTCATTAATCAACTGCCTTTATTATTTGCTGCAGCATATTCCTTTAGCCCGCAAACAAGGCTGGCCGGATTGTCAATGTCACTGCTTCTGTGCCAGTCGCGCGGGGGCGATCAGCATGCGTGTTGAGCAAATATTGGCGGATTTAAGCCAGCATGTTATCGATCAACCTAAAGTCGATTACATACTAGAAGCCGGTAAAAACTATTATGTTTGGCAGCAAGATAAACATAATATTAAGCTACAAAAAGCGGACACCGTCGCTAAATTCCTCTCTATTTTGGCGAGACCCCGTCAGCATTATGCACACTATAAATTAGACTCCAATGCCCTCATGGGAAGCCCACTGAAGGCTATTTTTGATAATGCCAAACCCGGTGCATGGCAGCTGTATTTTTGGCATAAAGAAGAAAACTACTTTTGGTATTTGCTGGATGAACACGGTGTTTTATTACACCAACAACAAAAAGCCAGCTCCGATAGCGAAGTACTCATCCCGGTTATTCGTTTTTTACGTCAGGTTGATCAGCGTATGCAAGGGCGCCTAGTTCGACAGCGCTCGCGGCCATTATTAATGTATGAATTAACACGCAATAGTGAAAGTGCTGAATTTGATCGTATTCCAAGGCGCTTACCGCCCTTGCAAGATCAAAGCAGTCATATTCAATTGAATGCAATTTTAGATGATCAAGAACAGGTCAATATTTACTGCAATGGTGAAGAATTCAGTATCTGGGAATGGGGAGATCAGCTGTATCAGAAGGTTGCTCAGACCCTATTAAATATGCGTACTGGCAACGAAACGTACCCTGTTTATTTAACCGATATTGCGCTATATGGAGACGAGAGCATTATCCAGCACATAAAATTTAAGCAGGTTATCGAAAAGGACCTGAACCACGCCTTAATGACCCTATCGACTGCCCGCTAACTGCCGTATAATATCGGCAAATTCGGGAGTCTGATCATGCGCTTTTTCTTATTACCTGTTTTAACAGGATTATTACTACTCTCTGGCTGTGGACAAAAAGGCCCTCTTTATATTCCTAAAGACGATGCCCAGCCCATAACCAGCTCGGTAACTAATAAATAAAAACACGTGCGCCTCAGCAAACCTGCCACCTTTTAGATTAGAAATACGATGACTATATTCGATTATAACAATGGCGTTTTGCACGCTGAATCCGTCTCGGCGGTCGACATCGCAGCTCAATATGGCACGCCTTGCTATGTGTACTCACGCAAAGCGTTCGAGCAACACTACCTTGCGTATGAAAATGCCCTACAAGGCCGTGACCACCTTGTCTGTTATGCGATGAAAGCAAACTCTAACTTAGCTGTACTTAACGTCTTGGCAAAATTAGGCGCGGGTTTTGACATCGTCTCCATTGGTGAATTGGAACGTGTTATCGCCGCGGGCGGTGACCCTAAGAAAGTCGTATTTTCGGGCGTTGGTAAAAAAGCGTATGAAATTCGTCGCGCCTTAGAAGTCGGTGTTCATTGCTTCAATATCGAATCTGAAGCTGAGCTTGATCGTGTTAATGACGTCGCTATTGAAATGAACATGCAGGCGCCTATCTCGATTCGTGTTAATCCCGATGTCGATGCGCAGACTCATCCGTATATTTCTACCGGTTTGAAAGAGAACAAGTTCGGCGTTGATATTGATGATGCGCCGCGCATTTATGCTAAAGCCAATGCTATGTCTAATTTAGACGTGCAAGGTATCGATTGCCACATTGGCAGCCAGCTTATCGAAACGGCTCCTTTTATGGATGCGTTAGATCGCGTATTAGCCTTGGTTGATATTCTTGCCGAGCAAGGTATCGCTATTCACCACCTCGATTTAGGCGGCGGTTTAGGCGTGACGTATGATGACGAAGTGCCACCGACTCCGGGTGAGTACATCGCCGAGTTGACTGAGCGCTTAGGTGATCGTCAGCTTAAATTGATCTTTGAGCCTGGCCGTTCTATTGCTGCCAACGCCGGCATTTTCTTAACTCAAGTTGAGTTTTTAAAGTCGAACGAAGAAAAGAATTTTGCCATTATTGACGGCGCTATGAACGATTTGATTCGCCCTGCGTTATACAGCGCATGGCAAGCCATTGTTCCTGTGGTTCAGCATACTGATCGCGATGAAGCCGAAACTAAGGCTTGGGATCTTGTAGGCCCTGTTTGTGAAACCGGTGACTTCTTAGGTAAAGATCGTCAGCTGAATTTACAGCCGGGTGATTTGCTCGCAGTTAAGTCTTCTGGTGCTTACGGTTTTGTGATGGCGTCTAACTATAATAGCCGCCCACGTCCTTGTGAAATTATGGTCGATGGTGATAACAGCTATGTTGTTCGTGCCCGTGAAACTATTACTGATTTATACGCAGGTGAGCAACTACTGCCATCTGAATAAGATGCGGAGTGCTGACTAGTGTGCTAACTGGCGTATTAAAAGGTTAAATAGAATGTGGATTAAATTTAATAAAATGCATGGGCTCGGTAACGACTTTATGGTCGTTGACCTCGTTACTCAGCATGCATACCTCACCCCAATGCAAATTCGTCATTTAGCTGATCGCAACTTTGGTGTCGGCTTCGATCAATTGTTATTGGTTGAAGTACCTACGCAGCCCGATGTGGATTTTAAATACCGCATCTTTAATTCTGACGGCAGTGAAGTTGAAAACTGCGGGAACGGGGCGCGCTGTTTTGCCCGTTTTGTTTATGAACAGAAATTGATTGGCCGCCGCAATATTCGTGTTGAGACCGCCAGCGGAAATATGAGCTTAGAGCTCACCCCAGAAAACGATGTCATCGTTAACATGGGGCCGCCTATTTTAGCGCCGACAGCCGTGCCCTTCATTCCTGAAAGCTCAGATACAGCGCAAGCCGTTAGCTATAAAATTGATGTTGAAGGCCACGATCGCATTGAACTCGGCGCTGTTTCAATGGGCAATCCTCATGCTGTCATTCTTGTTGATGACATCGATACGGCCGCCGTTGAAACCTTAGGGCCGTTGGTTGAAGCCCATACTAGCTTTCCTCAAAAAGTAAATGCGGGCTTCATGCAAGTGATTAACCGTAATCATATTAAGCTACGTGTTTTCGAACGCGGCGTCGGCGAAACCAAAGCTTGTGGCACAGGTGCCTGCGCGGCCGTTGTCTCAGGTATCTTGCGTGGTTTACTCGACCAGACTGTGCAGGTTGATCTACCCGGTGGTTCATTAACCATCGAATGGGATGGCCAAGGCGATGTCATCATGACAGGGCCAACCAGTAATGTATTCGAAGGCCGAGTCAATATCTGATGCCTAGCAATCGACAGACGAAGCGAATTTAAAGGAATAAATAATGAGCGATTCATTACGTCTCACTGATGCAGACGTTGTACAGTACTTGCGAGATAACCCTGACTTTTTCATCGCCAAAGATGATTTATTAGCGGAGCTACGAATTCCCCATAATTCTGGTCAAGCGACGAGTTTGATCGAACGTCAGTTAGCGGTTTATCGTGAGCGTAATGTTGAGCTGCGCCAGCGCTTAACCGACTTACTGGAAAATGCTCGCCGTAATGATAAGTTATTTGGTAAAACTAAACGTTTAGTTTTAGCGCTCATTGATGCCAAAAATTGGATTGATGTTGAAGTGGCTTTAGACGATAGCTTACGTCAAGATTTCAGTGTTGATCATTGGAGCTTGTTATATTTTACCGAAGAAAAGTTAGAGCATCCGCTTCGCAGTATCAGCAATAAAGATAAGCAACGTGAGATTCATCGCTTATTTAAAGGCCATCGCGCCTTCTGTGGCCAGCTGACTGACGAGACTATGGATCTG
Source organism: Oleispira sp. (assembly GCA_036960605.1). Taxonomy (GTDB): domain Bacteria; phylum Pseudomonadota; class Gammaproteobacteria; order Pseudomonadales; family Oceanobacteraceae; genus Oleispira. The sequence continues at coordinate 21,290 of JBALXI010000041.1, forward strand.
TTATTGGATGCTAACCATAGCAGCGCTGAATCGATTGCTGCCGCGCAAATCCGTAATGGCCAGCAAACCGGTGTGCTGTGTGTTGCCAGTGATGATCCTAAATTTTATCGCAGTTCGATGGATACCTTATTCTTAGATTATATCTCTGATGTATTAGGCTTAATCTTACCCAGTTTACCGCAGAGCTAATTCTCCTAAGCCATGACGATTAAGCTGATTACTTTTGATCTAGACAATACCCTATGGCATACCGACCCGGTTATTATCCGCGCGGAGCACATTCAGTGGCAGCTGATTATTAAACTGTGCCCTGTCGCCAACACCCTCTTTACACCCACCAGCTTGCAACAGCTAAAGCTTAAAGTGATGAAGCAAAACCCTGAGTTGCGCCATAAGTTAAGCTTGCTCAGAACTGAGTTCATATTTCAGATTTTCATACAGTGTAAGGTTAGCGAAGCACAAGCTCGCATATTTTCTCAACAGGTTTTTACTGAATTTTTACTGGCTAGAAATCAGGTTGAGTTCTTCCCCGGCGCGCTGACGCTATTACAAGCATTGCAGAAAAATTACCAAGTCATTGCCCTCAGCAATGGTAATTCAAACTTGGCAACCATTGGTATCGATCACCTATTTCACGCTCACTACCATGCTGAAAATGTCGCCAGACCAAAGCCTCATGCTGATATGTTTTTAGCCGCACTGGAGTTTGCGGGTGTCGAGGCGAGAGAAAGTGTTCATATTGGCGATCATCCTGAGCAGGATATCGAAGCAGCGCAGGCGCTAGGTTTCAAAACAGTGTGGGCGAATATTCTAAAGCAACCATGGCCTCAAAACTTAAGCCCTGCAGATCATACCATTGATCAACTAGACCAATTAATCCCCACACTCAGTAGTATTATTAAACGCTAATAGAAAGATTCACAGCATTCCATTTTGGGTAATTAAAATCGCCGTTAATAATGTGATTAGACCGACCGCTACAGGGAGTGCATGTAAGCGTCTACGAATTTTTACGGGTGAAGCTATCTTAGCCATTGAATCGTCCTTTCGCTTCCTGCGAGTCGGTAGTCATAAGTCGTTTCTTAATTGTATGTAATTATCGACCCATGATGAGAATTCTATAGGATTTTTGTGACCGAGTTTGCGCAATTAATTGATCTGAAATCATAGAGTACACCAGATAAGACATTGAAAATTACAATGCCTTATTCTGTCTCAGCTGCCATCTAATACCGAGAGACCAATACCCAGTACTCAATAATGTGCACCACTAGATTGGGCGACTGCCATAATTTGATTCTGGTTTTTTAGGAGGATCAGCACGCAGGTTAGCCTCGACCGATGTAATACCACCACCCTGGGCTAAGAACGCCTCAACTTCAGAGGCAACTTCACTGCGTTGGCGCTCGCGCTCCGCAATGGTCGCACTGTTTGGCATATCATCATTATGACTATGATAGCCTTCGGCATGTGCTTTAGGCTTGTCTGTTTTGCCATTCGTTGCTTCAGTTTCTTTCTTCTTTTGCTCAGACATAATGTCAGCTCCCTATAATTATAAATAAATGTCCGCTCTTACCTGACATAAGGTTGTCAATATTTATAGTTCACCTTCAGGATATTGCCAGTAAAACTGGCAATATTTTACAATTCAGATAGCGGCTAAGCTAACAGTTTTTTTGTATTACTTGCTGATATTTATCGATCGCAAGGGTGCGTTCTTCTTCAGAGAAATAGATACGTTCACCCTTTCCATTCAATCGATACAGCGCCCCTCGTTGATAATTTTTAAGTCTATCTTTGGCATTCACGCATTGTGCTTGTAGACGCTTATCCCTAGCGGCCTTATTCACGGCCTGCTGCTTGTCTTGTCGCTGTTGCTTATCATTAGCTTGGTATTCATCTATTAAGTCTCTCTGACGCTCAAAGACGCCTCCACCACCATAAGAATTACGCTGAATATCAACCTTCACCTTTTCAGTTTTGCTATCTAGCGGGCGATCAGAAAATTGTGTTTTGCCGTCCTTATCTATCCAGCGATAAATTTCAGCGTTAGCAATAGAGGTAATAAAAATGAACATGAGTAAAGAGAAACAAGCTTTCATAGCCATGTAGAAAAATCATCCATGAGAAGAGTTATAGCATTAAAGATTAAACTAATATTAACATTTGCTGCAGACATAAAAAAACCGCAATCATTGCTGATCGCGGTTTTTTATCATACGAGACACTATCTCATAGAATTTACTTATTAGTAATCTTACTTATTTGTAAATTCTGGGTATGCTTCCATACCACATTCCGCTAGATCAACACCTTCGTATTCTTCTTCTGCAGTAACACGGATACCCATAACGGCTTTAATTATTAACCATGTTACGAATGAAGCACCGAATACCCAGACGAAGATCGTTAGAGCACCCACCAACTGGCCGATAAGTGTTGCGCCATCGTTAGTGAAAGGAACCACCAACAGACCGAACAAACCAACAACACCGTGTACCGAGATGGCGCCAACTGGATCATCAAGTTTTAGCTTATCCAAAGTAAGGATAGCGACTACAACAATCAGGCCGCCGATGAAACCAATAATGGTTGCTTCAAGAGGCGTTGGCGTAGAAGGCTCAGCAGTAATAGCCACTAGACCGGCTAATGCACCGTTAAGCGCCATTGTTAAATCCGCTTTCTTAAACAAGATACGCGCAAGTACTAGAGCACCGATCAAACCACCAGCAGCCGCCGCGTTAGTATTCATGAATACAACCGCAACAGAGTGAGCGCTAGATATATCGCCAAGCTTAAGAACAGAACCACCGTTGAAACCGAACCAACCCATCCAAAGGATGAATGTACCCAACGTTGCCATTGGCAAGTTAGCACCAGGAATCGCGTTTACTTCACCGTTCTTACCGTACTTACCTTTACGAGCACCTAATAAGATAACGCCTGCAAGAGCAGCAGAAGCACCGGCCATGTGAACGATACCAGAACCGGCAAAGTCAGAGAAACCGAAGTCATCGCCCAAAGAGTACAGACCGAATACAGACTGACCACCCCAAGTCCAAGAACCTTCTAAAGGATAGATAACCGCTGTCATCACAACTGCGAATGCTAGGAAGCTCCAAAGCTTCATACGCTCAGCAACTGCACCAGAAACAATCGACATAGCCGTTGCTACGAATACAACTTGGAAGAAAAAGTCAGAAGCGCCAGAGTAGATTGAACCACCTTGGAACCCGTCTTCACGAGCAGCGTAGTCAGCTAATACTGCAGCTGAATCAACTTCAGTGATACCGGATAGGAAAAGACCGCCGTCATACATAATTGCATAACCGCACACTAGATACATAGTACAAGAGATCGCAAACAAGGCGACGTTCTTGGTAAGAATTTCAGTGGTATTTTTAGAACGAACAAGGCCCGCTTCTAACATGGCGAAACCTGCCGCCATCCACATAACTAACGCACCGCACACCAAGAAATAAAAGGTGTCCATTGCATACTGCAACTCAAAAATTTGGTTTTCCATGGAAAGCCCTCCGCATTAGGCTTAACAATGAATCAGAAAATCTGATTCAAAAATGTATTTGTCTTCTTTTTGTCTGTTCTACTGATGCTCTAAAGAATCAGCGAAAACACATAAAAAGATTAAATCGCGTCTGCACCAGTTTCACCGGTACGAATTCGAATAATTTGCTCAAGGCTAGTAACGAAGATTTTCCCATCGCCGATCTTGCCAGTATTCGCAGCTTTAGTAACCGCTTCGATAACTTGTTCTGCTTGCTCATCGCTAACAGCAACTTCGATTTTCACTTTAGGTAGAAAATCAACAACGTATTCAGCGCCACGATACAATTCAGTGTGACCTTTCTGACGACCAAAGCCTTTAACTTCAGTTACAGTGATGCCTTGAACGCCAATTTCAGACAATGCTTCACGCACGTCATCTAATTTGAAAGGCTTAACTACAGCAGTTACGAGTTTCATAGAAAACTCCCTTTAAGTTTAAAAATTTGGATATGAGCCCTTGCGGAGGCAAGGGCCATTGTATGTTATTTATTACTCAATAGGCAGGCTGTAAGAAACAACAAATTCTGGAGAAGCAGCAGAAGTTCCTGAAGACTGAGCAACCATCTTACTTACTGTGAAAGAAACGTTGTCGTTATACGCATAGCTAAGATCGATGTGAGTATATGCACCTTTACCATCGTCTTCTAAATCAGTGCTAACACCGATAAGACCAGAAACAGAATCCATGCCATAACCTAGCGTGTTATATACGTAGTCGCCGCCGTTATCGCTGAAGTTAGTCGTGAAATCTACACCCGCAAAAGATAGGTTAAGATAAAGATCAGACACATCGCCTAATTCATCAGCAGTAGAAGTAGCATTGCCAGCGGCAACTGCTTCTTCAGATTGAGAAGGGTAAATATAACCAATATAACCAACGTCATAGCTAAGATCGCCAGCGTCACCCGCAAAACCAACATATAAATCGTATTCTGTACCAAGAGCTACATCGCCAGAAGAAACCCAAGCACCAGCATAAGCGCCAGACTCATGGCCATAATCCAAGCTACCAGAAACAACAGCTGCGCCATTGCTTAGGTTTTGTCCACGCCATAAGTAAGAGCTGGCAACACCAGCAGATGCTGAAACTTCAGCTTGAGTAGTCGTTGTTCCAACTAGGCCAGCAGTCATTGCTGTTGCTAGTGCGATTGCTTGAGATAATTTAGTCATTAGGTTTTCCCTTCTTCAGTTTTAAGTAACCGTGTCATCACCCTAATGGGTCATGCACCGTTTTTATTAGTGTTACTTCGTTATAGCAGGAGCTGTGCCAACTTTACAAAAGCTAGTGTTTTCAAGGGCCTAGCTGGAAAGTAAGAAAATATAGTTAATTTTCAGTATTAAAAATAGTGCACTAACACTTAGCTTAGCTCCTTTATGGTGCATAGGAAGCAGAAAGGCGCACCAATGTGGCACGCCTTTCTATAGGAGCTGATATAGCCCTAATTAAACTAAGGATTTAGTCTAATAACCTATTTATCCTAAGAGCCTAGATCGCTAGTAGTTCTTTCGCTTCCTCTGATTCAGATAGCTCGCTACCGGCTCCCGTTGCAACCACACGTCCACGTTCCAGAATAATAAATTCATCGGCCAACTCAGCAGCGAACTCTAAATACTGCTCAACCAAAACAATCGCCATTTCGCCACGATCGCGCAGCAATTCGATTACCTTACCGATATCTTTAATCACTGAAGGCTGAATGCCCTCAGTTGGCTCATCAAGGATCAACATTTTAGGTCTTAATAATAAAGCACGAGCGATGGCTAACTGTTGCTGCTGGCCACCGGATAAATCTCCACCGCGGCGTTTCAGCATCTTCTGTAATACTGGAAACAAAGCAAAAACTTCAGGGTCGATTTTGCGTTGGCTTTTAGGCAGAGCCGAGAACGCTGTTTCCAAATTCTCTTCAACGGTTAGCTGAGAGAAAATATCACGACCTTGAGGCACATAGGCGATGCCCTGACGAGCACGATCAAACGGTGCTTGGCCGTTGATATCCTTACCCATCCATTCGATCTGACCTTTACTCGCTGACAAATGCCCCGACAGTGCTTTCATCAAGGTGGTTTTTCCCACGCCATTACGACCTAGAACACAGGTTACTTTGCCAATTTCAGCATCCATCGATACATCGTATAACGCTTGGCTTGCACCATAAGACACATCGATATTTTTAACTTTCAACATAATTAGCGCCCCAGATACTTTTCAATAACGTCTTCATTGGCTTTCACTTCTTGCAAAGTACCTTCCGCTAAGACGCTGCCTTCATTTAATACCGTGACCTTGCAACCTAACGCTTCGATAAAATCCATATCGTGCTCAACCACCATTAACGAATGAGTTTTTGCCAAGGTTTTAAATAGCTCAGCCGTTTTCATGGTTTCTTCGTCGGTCATGCCCGCCGCAGGTTCATCGATCAATAGCAGTTCAGGTTCTTGGCTTAATAACATACCAATCTCTAACCACTGCTTTTGACCATGGGATAAATTACCCGCTAGGTCCTCAGCTTTTTCCGACATATCAATTAATACCAGAATTTCATCCAGCTTTATTTTTTGCTCAGGGCTTAGTTTATGAAATAACGACTGCCAAACTGTACGGCCACCTTTTAGCGACATTTCGAGATTTTCAAATACCGTTAGGCTTTCAATGACACTCGGCTTTTGGAATTTACGACCAACACCGAGATTAGCGACGGCGGCTTCATCATATTGAGTGAGATCGTAATCGGTATTTTTCTGACCCGCTTCTTCCGCTGAGCTACTAAATCTAATGGTACCGCCATCTGGACGAGTTTTACCCGTGATCACATCCATCATGGTGGTTTTACCCGCGCCATTCGGACCGATAATCGCGCGCATCTCACCCTTCTCTATCGTCATAGAAAGATTGTTCAGTGCTTTAAAACCATCGAAGCTAACCGTCACTCCATCCATATAAAGAACCGGAGAGTTATCGATGTGCTTGCTATTAATACTGCTCATGCTTTATCTCCTTCTGGTAGATCAGCACTGTCATTGTTCATTGCTTTTCTTTCGGCAAGCTTGCCTGACAATTTATCTGACATCTGCATCCACAAACCAACAATACCTTTTGGTAGATACAGAGTGCTTAATACGAATAAACCACCCAGCAAGAACAACCAAATTTCAGCAAAGGCACCGGTGAAATACGTTTTCGCATAGTTCACTAAGATCGCACCGATAACCGCACCAAACAAAGTACCGCGACCACCGACCGCTACCCAGATAATCATCTCGATAGACAGTAACGGTGCAAACTCACCCGGATTGATAATGCCGACTTGCGGAACATAAAGCGCTCCCGCAACACCTGCCAACATCGCCGATACGATGAAGACGAACAATTTAAAATACTCAACGCGATACCCTAAAAAGCGCGCACGGGTTTCACTATCACGAATGGCAATAAGTACTCGGCCCAATTTAGAGGTGACGATAAAGCGGCTGATTAAATAACCAATCATCAAGGCTAATGTTGAACAGAAGAACAGACCTGCTCGGGTCGTATCTGCCTGTAAATCAAAGCCTAGAATGTCTTTAAAATCAGTTAAGCCGTTATTACCACCAAAACCCATATCGTTGCGGAAAAAAGCCAACATCAATGCGTAGGTTAAGGCTTGAGTGATAATCGAAAGATAAACACCGGTCACGCGAGAGCGGAAAGCTAAGGCACCGAATACGAAAGCCAGAATCCCTGGTGCTAATAAGACCATTGCCATAGAAAAGCTAAAACTTTCGAAACCTAACCAATACCACGGCAGCTCTTGCCAGTTTAGAAATACCATAAAATCGGGTAGATCAGGATTACCATAAACCCCACGATCGCCTATCTGCAGCATCAGGTACATGCCCATTGCATAACCACCCAGCGCAAAGAAGGCGCCGTGACCTAAGCTTAAGATACCGCAATAACCCCAAATCAAATCTACCGAGACTGCGAGTAAGGCGTAGCATAAATACTTACCTAACAAGGTCATGGTATAAGTCGACACATGGAAGATAGAACTTTCTGGCATGAATAAATTCAATGCCGGAACTAAAATTGCCAACGCCGCTAAGACAATCAATAAACGACGGCCACCTTTGTCGTTCATTAATAGGGTCGTTAGAGGGCCCAGCTTTTTGTTTGAACTATTATTCATTAAGTTCGTCATCTCAGAATTTTTCATAACAACCTCCTTAACCGTTATCAACTGCACGGCCTTTCAGAGCGAATAAACCCCGAGGACGTTTTTGGATGAATAAAATAATGAAGACCAATACCAGAATTTTCGCTAATACAGCACCGGCCACAGGTTCCAAAAATTTGTTCGCTACCCCTAACGACATTGCGCCAACCAAGGTGCCCCACAAATTACCCACTCCGCCAAAGACCACTACCATAAAGGAATCAATAATATAAGCCTGACCTAAGTTGGGACCGACGTTGGTTAACTGACTCAGTGCAACACCTGCAATACCCGCAATACCTGAACCTAGACCAAACGTTAAAGCATCAACCCAACCGGTACGAATACCCATAGAACTGGCCATTGGACGATTCATCGTTACCGCACGCATTTGTAAACCAAATAAAGTACGTTTTAAAACAAGAGCTAATACCGCTAATACGACGAGGCTGAAAATGATTATGTATAAACGGTTGTAGGTTAAGTACAAACCTGGGTTAACCATAAAGGTGCCTGCTAACCAGTCTGGCGTAATTACTTCGCGGTTTAACGGACCAAAAATAGAACGTACGGCTTGCTGCAAGATTAAGCTAATACCAAACGTCGCTAATAGCGTTTCCAGAGGGCGGCCATAAAGATGACGAATCACCGAGCGCTCAATCAAGATTCCGACTAGACCACTGACTAAAAATGCGGCAGGAATAGACACTAATAAAGAGGCCCCGATAGATTCCGGCATTAACATCTGCACGACGTAAGTGGTATATGCCCCTAACATGATCATTTCACCATGAGCCATGTTAATCACGCCCATCACACCAAAGGTAATCGCTAGGCCAATCGCGGCTAATAATAAAACGGCACCCAGCGCTAGACCAAAATAGAGATTCTCTAAGTAGCCGTTATAGCTCATTAGTGTTTCGATATCGGTTAAGGTTTTTTCTGCTAAGTGAAGTTCGTCAGAGCGAAGATTTTTAGTTTTAGCCGAAGTGTTTTCTTTATTAGTAGAAGCGCTCTCAGCATTAATAGTAGAGATGAACTTGTTTAATTCGATGCGTGTTTCTGGATAAAGAGATCCATCCAACTCAGCCAGCGCCAATAAACGAATAGTCGGCTGCTCTGACTGCAATAACATCAAGGCGCGCACAGTTGTTAAAATATCGACAACTTGAGGATTTTTTTCAATTTTTAATGCTGTTTCAACAAAGGATAAGTCAATACTAGAACTGTCTTTTAACAAGTTCTGTGCGGCAGCGATACGAACACGGCTATCGACATGCGACATTTTCATTAATGATAAGTGAGAACGAAGATTACGACGTAATGCGTTATTCACTCCAATCTTCTTAACTGCTCGCTTAGATAAACCCGTGACGATCTCGCCACTGAAAGCATCTAACATCGCATTGTCTTTTTTCTTTTTTAATAACGATAAATCAACGACTAATATGCGTTTACTGTCTTTATCTACATTATTTTTCTTTTGACTTTTCTTTTGATAATACAACTGATTATCGAGCAAGGATTGTAAAATCAATAATTTATTATCGTCTTCGATAGCGACGATGCTATCTATAATGCCGGCCTTTTGCTTATAACTGGCCTTAATCAATGCCTGCACCGTTGCAGACAGCGTATTGTTTTCAGCTTGCTGTTCTTCAGAGTCGATCTTCTGAACAGAGCTTACGGGTTGAGTACTGTTTATATCTGCATGACTAAAACTAGCAAGCAGCGCAAAACAACTCAGCCACACAATACGCTTTATATATTCGCGCATAATTATGTTCCTAATGAAATTTTCGGATTTGAAACTTAAGGGTAAAAATGGATGTTTTCCTAACAATTATTTAAAGCAGGGAGTGCTACTGCACTCCCTTATATCGCGGGGATTTTACTCTTCGCTAGCAAGTACTGGCGCACCACAAGATTTAGTCACTGTATTGTAGTTACCGCAGCTAATGGGAGCTGTCCAATCAGAGATCAGAACTTTACTTTCTGGTAGGAAATCAGTCCAAGCATCACCTTTTACTTCACCATCAGTCTGCCATACGATGTCGAACTGGCCATCTTCCTGAATTTCACCGATAAGAACGGGCTTAGACAAGTGGTGGTTCGTATTCATTACTGCAGTACCACCAGCTAGGTTAGGTACCTTCATGCCATACATAGCAGCACGAACTTTATCAACATCTTCGCTGCCTGCTTTTTCTACTGCTTGCGCCCACATTTTGAAACCGATGTATGTCGCTTCCATTGGATCGTTAGTTACACGGTTTTCATCTTTAGTGTACGCGTGCCATTGTGTAATGAACTTTTCATTCTCTTCACTTTCTGCACTCATGAAGTAGTTCCATGCTGCAAGGTGACCGACTAGAGGCTTAGTATCAAAACCAGAAAGTTCCTCTTCACCCACAGAGAAGGCAACCACTGGAATGTCTTCAGAGCTAATACCTTGGTTGGCGAGTTCTTTATAAAAAGGAACGTTAGCATCGCCATTTACAGTAGAAACAACTGCTGTCTTTTTACCCGTGCTGCCGAATTTTTTAACATCAGAAACAATTGTCTGCCAATCGCTATGACCAAAGGGTGTGTAGTTGACCATTATGTCTTCATCAGCAATACCTTTAGACTTCAGGTAGCTCACTAGAATTTTGTTAGTTGTACGAGGGTAAACATAATCCGTACCGGCTAAGACAAAACGTTTAGCACCCACTTCATTTATTAAATAATCAACCGCAGGAATTGCTTGTTGGTTTGGCGCTGCGCCCGTATAAAATACGTTCTTCGAAGATTCTTCACCTTCGTATTGCACAGGGTAGAACATCAGGCCGTTTAATTCTTCAATCACCGGCAATACTGATTTACGTGATACAGAAGTCCAGCAACCAAAGATTACATCGACTTCTTCTTGTGATAATAACTCACGTGTTTTTTCAGCGAATAAAGGCCAGTTGGATGCAGGATCAACAACAACAGGTTCTAGCTGCTTCCCTAACAAGCCACCTTTCTTGTTCTGTTCTTCGATCATCATAAGAACAGTATCTTTTAACGTCGTTTCAGAAATTGCCATAGTGCCTGATAGAGAGTGCAATACACCGACCTTAATAGTATCGGCGGCATTCGCCATACTAATACCCGCGGCTAAAGTTGCTACGGCTAAAACCTTAGAAACTCTTCCAAGTTTTTTGCTAGTATTTTTCAAAATCATTTTCATTATTTCAATCCTTCTTCTTGCCTGATTTCCCACCATCTAAAACTTTTACGTTTATGTGGTAGTTTATTTTTTTGTGTAACTTCACAGGCTAGAGCAAAGGTCGTACCAATTTTATATTTGCCTTGTGTTTTCAACCATTTAGTCGAGTTTTTGAATTGAATAAAGAAAAAGCTATCAATTTAACGGAGGTTTACTAGTGGTTTTATTTTAACTTGCACCACAACAAATCAGCACCAGCAGGGCTATGCTTTTATTTAGTGCGGTTTTATTATTTGGTTAAAAAATTATAGATTCGAATGGAGGCAAAGTGGACAAAGCTAGCAGGCAGCGGTTAATAAAATAGTTAAATAGAAAGTTGAGCAGGTATTAATGATTTACCTGCCCATTTTTAGAGCAAAAACAGTGTAGTTAGACAGTTTTCTCTTTCATGAGATCACTCTCACGTAACATACCCTGCTCTATAATGAAGCGAACGATTTCTTGTACGCCTTGACCGCTCTTTAGATTTGAAAAAACAAACGGTCTTTCACCGCGCATTTTTGTCGCATCTCGATCCATTACTTCTAATGAAGCACCGACCATAGGCGCAAGATCGATTTTATTTATAATCAATAAATCTGACTTAGTAATACCTGGGCCGCCTTTACGTGGAATTTTATCCCCCGCAGACACATCGATCACATATAAGGTTAAATCAGAAAGCTCTGGGCTGAACGTTGCAGACAGATTATCACCACCCGATTCAATCAAGACCATGTCTAAACCTTCATGACGATCAGAAAGTTCTTTGACCGCCGCAAGATTCATTGAGGCATCTTCACGAATTGCAGTATGCGGGCAACCACCGGTTTCGACTCCGATGATACGATCGGCATCTAACGCTTCATTACGCGTTAGAAACTGTGCATCTTCTTTGGTATAAATATCGTTGGTCACGACGGCAATGTTGTAAGTATCTTTCATTATTTTGCACAGAGTGGTTAATAATGCAGTTTTACCGGATCCAACAGGACCGCCAACGCCGACGCGTAATGTTTCTTGTGTTGTCATTTTTGTGCCTTAATACTTTAAAAATTGCTTTCTTAAGCTCGCCTTAGCATCGCTATCAGGTATTTCCTTCTGCGGCCCGTCGTGAATCCTTACTCGATACATCCCTGTATCTCACCCTTCGGGCAGCAAGCTGTTCAAAACTTGCTCCTGCAGTTTTGTCCCTGGAGACTCAACTTCGGCCTCCATGCCTCAGATGGCCTTAAACGAAACACCTAATATCAATACACAGCGAGAGCTTTCTTAATTTTATAAATCTGATTCACGACCGAAACAATCGTGAATACTGATGTTCATGCAGTGCCGATGACATAGACAAACCGACTAAGCCTGATCCAATATCATCATCTTCAAGTTGCATCGCGTTTTCGACGACCGCTTCAATTTCTGGAATCAAATGGCGAATAATATTTTGCCCATCTGTTTGTCCCATCGGCATGGCCTTGCTAGCGGAGGTTATTTGATTTTCTAACCACGCCCAAACAAAACCAATCAAGCATTCTTCAACTGTTAAGCCTTTGATAACCCCGTTTAAAGCATACATACAAGCAACAGTGGGTTTATCGACTATTTCTAACTTTGCGAGATGTTCAGCAGACTGGCTCTTATGCCATTGCTTAAACGCATCACCGACTTGAATGTCTTCAAGATAAAGTTCTTTGGTTTCACGAAAGGCAAGTAATGTCGCATTCCATTCTTTTAAAGACTGGGAGTTTAAAGAGTCAGTATTACTATTTTCTTTATTCACTTGCTCACCGGCTTCTTCCTGCTCAATAAAATAAGCACTCCAAGCTTGATGCAGTCTTTTTAAGATTGGTAAATCAACGCCGCCTAAACCATGAACCATCACGCTCTTAATCCACTGCTCAACATCATCCGCATTGTTGCACCAACCTGCTTCCAAGGTATATTCCAAACCTTGGGAGTAAGCGAAAGCACCAATTGGTAATGCGGGGCTAGAGATGTGCAATAGATTTAATAAGCTAGTGGTTTGCATCTTAGTGCTCATGGTTGTGATTGTGATTGTGATCATGAGAATGAGAGTGTCCGTGATCATGAGTTTGAGCATCTACATCAGGATGCACATAATCATCATTGCCATGAGAATGACCGCCATGATCACCATACGCGCCGTTTTCCGGTTCGAACGGTGCAGGTTCATGAATAACTTTTAGCCCCAGCTGAATCAACATATCATCCAACACGTAATCGTTTTGATAGCGCAACCAGCCATCTCCAACTTGCAAAGATACGTGACGATTTCCTAAGTGATAGCAGCCGCGAGCAAACAATGTTGCATCATCCGTGGTTGCCGTAGTGACAACTTCGTCCGCCGCAATAATTTTATACACATCACCCACGTCACAACGCATCAAGGTATCGCCACGCATGACGTCACCACGATCAATCATGATGCCTACTTCTAGGCCAGTGATCGTTTGTGTTTTAAAGCGACCACGTTTACGCTGATCATAAGGTAAACAAATACTGTCTTTAATATTCTCCTCACCCGTAGGGGCAAGGATTTTCTCTATAATTTTAATCAAGTTAGCTCTCAACTTTTTAAAACAAAATGTAACTATTCAGCAAGTTCTATAAATCAATCCATGGTTGGATATTTATTCCACAAAACGGCGTGAATACCTCCCTGTAGCCTTAGTTCGGCTTCCTGCCTCGCATATTTGTTCCACAAACACCCAATAATGGATCTTACTCTGTCTTAATTTGAACTACCTGAATAGTTACAACAAAATTTCTATATCTAAAACAAAAAGAAACGCTGTGCCATCGGTAGTACTTCAGCAGGCTCACACGTAAGTTCCACCCCATCAGCCTTCACCACATACGTTTGTGGATCGACTTCAACCACGGGCTGATAATCATTTAATACCATGTCGCACTTGCGAATTGAACGACAGTTTTTCACTGCAACTAATTCTTTATCCAAACCTAAATGCGCTAAGGTATTTTGCTCTATCGCCGCTTTTGAAACGAAGGTTAAACTGGTTTTAGATACCGCTTTACCCATTGCGCCAAACATCAAACGATAGTGCACTGGCTGAGGCGTTGGAATCGATGCATTCGGATCACCCATTGGCGCGGCTGCGATCATTCCGCCTTTAATAATCAATGAAGGCTTAGTACCAAAGAACATCGGTTTCCATAAAACCAAATCGGCATATTTACCGACTTCAACCGAGCCTACTTCTTCAGAAATACCATGAGTAATGGCCGGATTGATTGTGTACTTCGCGATGTAACGACGCGCGCGGAAGTTATCGTTCTCTGCACTGTCTTCCGGTAAAGGCCCACGCTGCACTTTCATTTTATGCGCTGTTTGCCACGTACGCGTAATCACTTCACCGACTCGGCCCATGGCCTGAGAGTCAGAAGAGATCATTGAAAAAGCACCTAGGTCATGCAGAATATCTTCGGCGGCAATCGTTTCGCGACGGATTCGAGAATCGGCAAAGGCAACGTCTTCTGGAATATTTGGATCAAGGTGATGGCAGACCATCAACATGTCTAAATGTTCGTCGACGGTATTCACCGTATAAGGGCGTGTAGGATTGGTCGATGACGGTAATACGTTCGACTCGCCACAAGCTTTAATAATATCCGGAGCGTGGCCACCACCTGCCCCTTCTGTATGGTAGGTGTGAATAACCCGGCCTTTTAATGCGCCTAATGTATCTTCAACAAAACCCGATTCGTTCAACGTATCGGTATGAATCGCGACTTGCACATCGTACTTTTCTGCCACGGTTAAACAGTTATCAATCGAAGCCGGTGTTGTGCCCCAATCTTCGTGTAGCTTTAAACCCATGGCGCCAGCGATACATTGCTCTTCTAGCGCTTCCGGTAATGACGCATTACCTTTACCTAAGAAACCAAAGTTCATTGGTAACTCATCTACCGCTTGCATCATCTTACCCAAGTGCCACGGCCCTGGAGTACACGTGGTCGCTTTAGTTCCTGTTGCAGGCCCAGTACCACCACCGATCATGGTCGTGGTCCCTGACATCAAGGCTTCTTCAACTTGCTGTGGGCAAATAAAATGAATGTGCGCATCAACCGCACCGGCCGTCAGAATTTGTCCTTCGCCCGCGATTATTTCAGTACCCGGACCGATTTCAATCGTGACCCCTGATTGCGTATCCGGATTGCCCGCTTTACCAATGGCTTGAATACGGCCATCGTTTAACGCCACGTCGGCTTTAATAATGCCGGTCGCATCTAAAATAAGTGCGTTGGTAATAACAGTGTCTGGAACTTTGTCGGAGGTAGATTGACTCTGCCCCATACCATCACGAATGACTTTACCACCACCGAATTTCACTTCATCACCATAAACAGTGAAATCTTTTTCTGGTGAAATAAATAATTCGGTATCACCCAGACGAACTTTATCGCCTACGGTCGGACCATACATGTCTACGTAGGTTCTGCGATCTATCTTAGCCATTATATTTTTTCCTTAGAGCTGCCCATTAAAGCTTACCCATGATGTCGCCGCGGAAACCATAGATGGTTTTGGTCCCAGCATATTCAACCAGTTCTACTTCACGTACTTGCCCTGGTTCAAAACGCACGGCGGTTCCCGCAGCAATATTTAAGCGAAAACCTTTACTCGGTTCACGATCGAATTGCAGAGCAAGGTTGGCTTCGTAAAAATGATAATGCGAACCAATTTGAATGGGGCGATCACCTGAATTTGAAACTTTTACATTAATTGTTTTCTGGCCGACGTTTAATTCAATGTCACTGTCAGGGCCTGACGCTGGAATAATTTCACCTGGAATCATCATACGATCCTTTTTATAGTCTGCTTTTATAGAGCAACTTTAAGCAATTGGAGAATGAACAGTCACTAACTTAGTGCCGTCAGGAAAAGTCGCTTCTACTTGCACGTCGTGAATCATCGAAGCGACACCGTCCATCACTTCATCACGCGAAATCACATCACGACCAGCATTCATTAAATCAGCCACGGTACGACCATCACGAGCGCCCTCTACAATAAAGGATGAAATAATCGCGATACATTCTGGGTAGTTTAATTTCACCCCACGCGCACGACGCTTCTCCGCTAGTTCTCCAGCCATATAAATTAATAATTTATCTTTTTCTCTTGGCGACAATTCCATAATTTAAACCTTCACTTGATTCTTTAATGTCTAATTAAACGTGCTTGCTAGCGCGTTCGATAAATTAACTTTTATGTATTCCAAATACGCGGTGGACACGCTTCTCGACCATTGACAAAAGGTCGCATCCACTGCCAATACTTTATAAATACTTTTTTCGCATTATCGGCACAAGGACCTAGATAACGCACAATCACTAAACCGGGTTTATGAGTCACTGCGACTAAGCCTTTTGCCTGCCCCGACTCCTCGGTTAGCGCCGCTAAATTTTCTAAAGCCTCACGCTGCTCTTCATCTAACTCTGGAATGCTATCGGTATCATTAGTCAGAATAAAACTGCCAAAAACTGCCTGCAGAGCCAAGCCGGCTTTATCTTGCATGATATCGCCTTGCGCAGAAATCGTATTACGCTCAATAAATAACGGCAGGCCATTACGCTGAATCGATATCACTTGCCGAATACTGCCACGCTCAAACCAATCTTCACTACTCGGCCGACCGAGGCAGACAATATCCCAACCCATGAACTGCGCATTATCACTCAGCTCGACTTCGGTAATCAGTTCGCCTTCTGCGCCATCGAATACCAAGGTTTCTTGTGGCATCCATTCTAAGACGGCGTTGTCTTCGATTTTTAACGAGACTTTCTGAAACTGTTTACGCTCAGTAATGTTGTTATAGATTTTACCCGCCGACGGTGTCGTCATTAACGCTTGGGCATGCGGCTGTAGATGCAAGCCGATGGTCAAATAATCCCCAGCAACAAGTCCACCGGGTGGGTGTAATAAATACAGATGCGCACAAATATTACCTTCAGGATAAAAAGCGCGCTGCACGCGTAATGGACCAAAGTGACTGGTTTTTCCTAAACGCGTTTTATCATCTAGATAAACTAACTGGGCTTGATAATTAGCAAGCCAGTGTAAATTCGGATCAAGTTCTTGCTGTTGCAAAAATGCTTACCTTTTAACAATGTGAAAATACATGATGGCTGCCACTTAATAGTATTAGCTATTGGCTCTGAGAACCCTCTTTAATGATCCCTCTTTAAAAAACTATCTTTAAGGAACACTCCACTACAATATGCGGTATCAGAGCAAAGGTCTTGCCAACTGTGACAATGTTGACTAAATGAATGGATTTTTAACCACATTAAGGATTGTCAGCTTTAGCAGATGAA
Organism: Oleispira sp.; assembly: GCA_036960605.1. Lineage (GTDB taxonomy): Bacteria > Pseudomonadota > Gammaproteobacteria > Pseudomonadales > Oceanobacteraceae > Oleispira. The sequence goes on from JBALXI010000041.1 coordinate 38,639, forward strand.
TATTAGGTTGGTTTTTGCTCAGTTGTAAATATATTAGCGCTCATTAATGATGCAAGCATGCTAAAAAGCACCAAGTTAGTGCAATAACCCCATATCTAAAATAAGTACAGCGAATTCTAATCCATCTATATTATTCAGTTAATGAATCATCAACTTTTCCCTACACTGGTTTCATTCAGACTCTCAGCCTACTTATAGACGACGGCCGATATGAGAGCATTACCCCCTATAAATACTGACAGAGTGCAAAATTATGAGTGTAGAAAACCTATTCAGTCTAAAGAACAAAGTCGCTCTAGTAACCGGCGCAAGCCGTGGCATTGGCGAAGGCATCGCTAAATTGCTGGCCAGTGCGGGTGCCCATGTGATTGTTTCTAGCCGTAAAGTTGAAGGCTGCCAAGTCATTGCCGACGAGATTATTGCGGCCGGTGGCAGCGCTGAAGCCATCGCTTGCCATATTGGTGAAATGGATCAGATAGAAAGCTGCTTTAAGCAGATTGAAGAGAAACACGGCAAGCTCGACATTTTGGTGAATAACGCCGCCGCGAATCCTTATTTTGGCCACGTGTTAGATACCGATTTAAATGCCTTCCAAAAAACAGTCGATGTGAATGTTCGTGGCTACTTCTTTATGTCTGTCGCTGGCGGCAAGTTAATGAAGAAAAACGGCGGTGGTAATATTATTAATGTCGCTTCCGTCAACGGTGTGATTCCTGGTGATTTTCAAGGCATCTACTCCATTACTAAATCCGCTGTTATTGCGATGACCAAAACCTTTGCCAAAGAATGTGCGCCGCTAGGCATTCGAGTAAATGCTTTATTACCCGGTTTAACCGATACCAAATTTGCCAGCGCGTTAACCGGTAACGATGCCATTTTAAAGCAAGCCATGATGCACATTCCAATGAAGCGTGCAGCCATGCCAGAAGAAATGGCGGGGACTGTGCTGTATCTTGCGTCTGATGCCTCTAGCTATACAACGGGTACTTGCATTAATGTTGATGGCGGGTATTTGCTGGTATAGTAGCCACATTATTCAATATTAATGTGGATTTCACTATGTTTAACCCATCACAGTTAAAAGGCCTTGCAGACGAATGGATGCAAGGCTTGAGCGAAAAAGGCTTACCCGGCCAAGCGTTCAGCGAAGAAATGAAAATGATGGCAAAAGCGCATTTTCAGCAATTGCTGGTACAAGCTAATTTGGTCACGCGTGAAGAGTTTGATGTGCAGGCTGAGTTGCTAACTCGCACCCAAGATCGCTTAACGAATTTAGAACAGCAATTATCAACTCTCCAAGAGCAGATGCAAGATCAGTTGCAAAGCGAACCAAAACAAAAAGATTAAGTAGCACCCTTTAAGTTACTACTATTGGCTAAAGGCACTCTGCTAATAACTTATCTAAACTGGCTAATGAAGCACAATTCTACGGAAAGAATTCATGTCATTAGCCATCGTTCGTACCCGCGCTCAAGTGGGCATTCAAGCACCTCTGGTGACAGTAGAAGTTCATCTTTCTAACGGTCTTCCTACCATGAACATTGTTGGCTTACCTGAAGCCGCAGTAAAAGAAAGTAAAGACCGCGTGCGCAGTGCCATTCTCAATAGTAATTTTGAGTTTCCGGCGAAAAAAATAACAGTGAACCTTGCACCAGCTGATCTTCCAAAAGAAGGCGGTCGTTACGACCTTGCCATCGCGATTGGCATACTCGCGGCTGACGGGAAAATTCCCGATACACTATTAGATCAACATGAATTTATTGGTGAGCTTGCGCTTAGTGGAGAAGTCAGACCGATACGCGGTATTTTAAGCGCCGCCATTCAAACTCAATATACCGATCGTACATTGATTTTGCCGCGCGATAATGCCGAAGAAGCTTCTCTTTGCCAAGGCGCCGCACAAAAAAATACCCGCAGTTTATTAGAGGTTTGCGCCTATCTTTGTGGCCAAGCCAGCCTTGATGAAATTGATAATGTAGAACCCGTAGAATATATCACCGCCCATGCCGATTTAAATGAAGTCCGCGGTCAGGCGCAAGCAAAAAGGGCATTAGAAATCACCGCCGCCGGAAAACATAATCTAATTATGATGTGACCCTTTAACTCTCGATTTAATAGGTCATATGATTTTTATGATGTGACCCTTTAACCTTAGAAATTTAAAAGGTCATATAATTCTAATCATGTGACCCTTTAAACATATCCCATCCAAATAGACCTATCAATCACCAAGCTAAATCTCTCTTATCATGATGCAGGTGCAATTCAGCGGAAGAAAAACTAGACGTTTTTTCTTCCGCTAAAGCGCCTCTGACATATGGTTCAATTAACGAATTAAACAGGCATAACAAGGTTTTGTTGGGTATCCCTAACTCTGAAAACTTAAATTTCAGGGGGATAATTTCCAATTTATTATGCTTTTTACATCTTTAATGAAGACTAAAAAATGACTAAAGCATATTCATACATCAGATTTTCAACACCTGACCAACTGAAAGGCGACTCATTGAGACGGCAGACCGAATTATCGCGTGAGTATGCTGAATCTAATGATCTGGAATATGACGAGTCTCTAACGATCCACGATTTGGGTAAATCAGCATACCATTCGACACACGCTAAAAAAGGAGCGCTAAAGTTATTTCTCGATGCGATAGAAGAGGGTCGTATTAATAAAGGATCATATCTACTTGTTGAATCATTAGACCGTCTATCACGAGATAAAGTACATGTGGCTCTATCTCAATTTTTACTTATCATTAATGCGGGAATCGTAATAGTTACACTGTCAGATAAAAGGGTTTACAGGTTGGGGCAGTTAGAATTACCTGAACTAATGTACAGCATCATGGATATGTCTAGGGCTCATAAAGAATCAGAAATTAAAGGCTCTCGCATCGCCGCTTCTTGGAGTAATAAAAGAAAATATATCAATGTTCATAAGCTCACAGCTAGAGCACC
>JBALXI010000042.1:0-41060 GCA_036960605.1 Oleispira sp.
TAGCCAATGCCATGCAAGGTCAAATTGATGTCGAAAGTGAACTCGGCATTGGCAGTACTTTTAGCCTCAATATCCCTGATAATACCTTCTTTGCCTTCTTGACTCATGGCGAGGGCTATCATAATTATCACCACATTTTCCAAACAGATTACCGTAATGGTATTCGTTGGTTCCATTGGGATCCAACCAAGTGGTTTATCAAAGCGTGTTCTTGGGTCGGATTGACTAAGAATCTGAAAAGAGTGCCTGATTTTAAAATTCAGCGTGCAAAAGTGAAAATGCAATTCAAGCATGCTAATGCACAGCTTGCTAAAGCCTCGAGCACCGATCAGTTCTCAGAGAATATTGAACAGTGGAAACTGACTCTCGAAAAAGAGTATGACGATTTTAAAGTCCTATTAAATGAATGGACTGAATTGCAAACAGGTAAATACCAGGATACGTATAAATCGTTGCAAGAAAAATGGCAGGGCGCTTCGATACATGTTCGATTCGAAGAGATTGAAAAAGGGTTGAGATTGCAGAACGTACGCTTGCAGCAGTTTAATGCTCAGTTCTCATTTGCGAAAGTGTAACGATTTCTCAACAGTAACCCCGTGTGAATTCCTCAAAAAAGCAGCGATCTGAACCTCAAAATGAGATTCTGATCGCTCAGCTTTCAGCCCCTTTTCTATACCGCCTCGCGGCTGCCGCTAAAGCTATAACTAATTAAACCTCTGCTTTAATAATTATCAATTTATGTCGACTTAATGCTATTAAAATTGCAGTATCTAGCTGCATATATTAAATAAGGATAATTGTGTGAAAGTATCTTATAAGGCCGCCTTGATGTCAGGGTTTGTATTTCCAGGCGCAGGCTATATGACATTGAAAATGCCCAAACGCGCAGCGGTGACTATTATTGCTGCGAGTGTGTGTTTATATGGGTTGATACAAATAACGATGATGAAGACTTATGCCTTGATGGATAGGTTGATTGCGGGCGATGTTGCTCCAGATATGGTCTCAATGCTGAAAGCGTTACAAGATACCTCTGCTATGTCTATGGGCTGGCAAGACTATGCGGGTTATGGCTTCATGATTTGCTGGGGGCTGAGTGTATTTGATGCCATTAGACTAGCCAAAAAAGTATAACAGTGCTCACCTGTCAGTAGTGTCGCTATTACTCTTAGATCGGCTATACCTAAAGAAGGTTGAAGACAGGTTGAAGGTATATGAGATTTTTTTGTATCACTAATCGTTCAGTTCGTAGATTGTTTTTCATACTTGCATTGTTTCTCTCTGTATCTTTCTCTGCCTGCGCTGCTGAAAAATTGACCATAGTGCGAGGCATTGGTAACTACCCACCGTTAGAAATGCTCAAAGATGGACAGCTTACAGGTTTGCATATTGATATGTTAAGGCATGTCGCTGATACATTAGGCATTGAACTTGAGTTCACTTCCTTGCCTTGGGGGCGGGCCATTAAATATTTTGCTATGGGAAAATTTGGAGCCATTAGTTATTTTGGCTATACCAAAGAACGAGAGAAGTTTTCCTATTATCATCCCGATAATGTTTTATCCGATACTGATTGGGTTTTTCTTGCCTTGGAAGAAAGAAAGCATGAATTTAACATTGATCCTAGCTTATCGGGCTTAGAAGACTTAGTTATTGGAGTGCAGAATGGCTATAGCCATGGGAAACATTTTGACAGTCTGAAGACGCTTAAGCGTGATGCCGTTATAAATGAATTTGATCTTGAAAGGATGCTGAAAAAGAGACGCCACGATTTAGCGATGATGAGTCATCAGGAATTTCTAGGCTTTCAAGAGCGAGGTGATTTTAAAGGGATTGTCGCACTATCACCGGAAATTGACTCGGATCCACAATACATTGCCTTCTCACGAATTAATAGTAACCACAAACAGCTAAAGATCTTGTCTGAATTATTTGCAAAAGAACTTAAGCGTTTTAAAACCAGTCAAGAATATGAAAACTTGTTAATAAAATATGATTTTCACAGCAGTAAAATGAAATAATCTAAAGCTGGTTTGCTTTTCTGAACTGCCCTTGGTAATCGAAAATTCTTTCTTTGATCCGCCAATAATATTTTTGCTTTCGCGCCACTACAAAATCAGGTGTCGGGAAATAGTTAGAGATGGCAAGTGCTTGAGGGATATTCTTAATGACAATATCTTTATTGGTCGATAAATTGATTTTTAAGCGTTGAGAGAAGAGTTGATTAAACTTCTGTACTTGACTAGGTTTGGTAAAATCAAAAGATTCACTAAGCTCGCTGCCACCTTCATCGTGATAAATAACCTGTAACTTCCCTTCTTTTTCTATCAGACTCGTGCCAGCACAGCGTAAGACTTTTGCATCCTTGAGTTGCAAAGCTTTTCTTAACATATCATCTGGATCTACCAGTACTTCTAAACAGTGTAAGCACTTGCGGGCGGCAATATCATTTTCTTGACCACAATGGGGGCATTCTTTAAATACGAAGCGGTAGTCGCACTGTAGGCCTTCTATTAACGCTTGGCAGCGACGACCGTAGTGCTCGACCAAATCACCATCATCATCACAGATTCCCCAGAAAATATTAGGGTGTTCGCAACTAGGGCACATGACTTGTACCGGCTGTGATTGGCTATTAGGCTTTTTCTCCCCCACTTCTGGCTGATAAAGGTCAAAGTCGTTGCCGGTATAGTCAATAATCAAACAATCCTTTTTGCCGTCATAAAGACGTAAGCCTCGGCCGATAATCTGCTGGTATAAACTGACGGATTGTGTTGGGCGAAGTATTGCAATCATATCAACATGGGGGGCATCAAAACCTGTGGTTAATACGGAGACATTGACCAAAAATTTTATTTTTTGTTGCTTGAATTGCTGAATTAATTGATCACGTTCATTACTTTCGGTAGCACCGGTTATCAATGCCGATTCTGCCCCAGGAAGGTAGCTTTTAATTTCTACCGCGTGTTCAACGGTGGCTGCAAAAATCATGACGCCTAAGCGATTTTTGGCTAGTTCTATGACTTGCTCAATAATCCCTTGCGTCACACGGTGATTTTTATCTAATAATAGATTGATATCACTTTGTTTATATTCACCTGCACTATTTTCTTGCAGGCTACTGAAGTCATATTGCTCGATCGTTGCATCAACCAGCTTTGGCTCAGTTAAATATTGCTGTTTAATGAGGTAACGTAAGGGCAGCTCATAGATGCAGTGTTCGAAAGGCCTCGGGTCTTCACTACGCATAATACCGCGGTAATGCTTGCGATATATCCATCCCATACCAAGACGATAGGGTGTTGCTGTTAGCCCTAATAACTTGACCTTAGGGTTGGTCTTTTGTAATTGATTGATCACTTGCTGATATTGATTACTGCTTTCTTCGCTCTTTTTTTCGTTTGTCTTCTCGATCTCTTTTTCTTTCTTCGTGGCAATATTGACCCGGTGACATTCATCAATGATGATTAAGGAGTAATGCTGGTTAAAGTCAGGAAGATTTCTTGCTGCAGATTGAATACTCGCAAAGGTTATTTGTTTATCATTGTTTTTTTGTTTTAGGCCAGCAGAGTAAATGTCGGCCAATAGACCGAAACTTTCGTACTTTTGATGATTTTGCTCAACCAGCTCTTTGACGTGAGTTAGTACCAGTATTTTACCGTTCGCGAGGCGAGCAAGCTCAGCAATGACCAAGCTCTTGCCGGAGCCAGTAGGCAATACTATAACTGCGGATTCATTGCTTTTTCGGAAGTGTTTAAGGGTCGCAGAGACGGCATCAGTTTGATAGTCTCGAAGTTGGAAGCTCGCCACGGTTAAAATAGAACCTTATAGTCAATATCTTTGGCTCATGCTACTGCGTGGGATAAAATATGTCATTAGTTTAAATGATAATTATCGTCATTCTTTGCTTTGATAGACAGTCGTTTTATTGCGGCCATTATTTTTGGCATGGGTGAGAGCTTTTTCCGCTGCCTCTAACCACAGAGAAGGTTTTTCAAACTTTTTTGAATACTCGGCGATGCCGGCACTGATGGTAAACTGAATTTCATGCTCTTCGATATTGACTACCAGTCCTGCGACTTTCTTTCGTAAGCGTTCAGTGAAGTTGGTTGCCGCAGTCGCATCAGTATCGACTAATAAAATAGAAAATTCTTCTCCTCCATAGCGCCCGCAAATATCGGTTTCTCTGGCGGTTTGTCTCACCATGGAGGCAAGGGTTCTAATAACTTCATCACCTGCTTGGTGGCCATGGTTATTATTGATGGTCTTGAAATTATCAATATCAAACATCACTAGGCTACAAGGCGTCGACGTTCTAATGCAGCGTTTGTGTTCGCGCTTGAATTCCTTCTCCCAAAATTCACGGTTAAGCAATTCTGTTAAATTATCTATCTGGCTTAAGTAAGCCAAATGTCCATTGGCATTGGTTAAGTCTTTTTGATTGACGGCAATGTCGGTCACATCGTAGATGATTAAACAGATGTGGTTAACAGTGCCATCAATAGATTCCAACGGCATGATACTGCTATTTTGATACATGGTTGAAGAGCGGCCGGTAATCGGGCGTGAATTTTTAAATTTAAATAAGTAGGGGCGTTGTTCCCAAATGGTGAAGGTCCGTGTTTTTAGTTCGAATACGGGCTCCGCTTTCTGTCGAAACCAGGTTTCAGGGATATCTGTAAAGGATTCAAACAGCGGTTTGTCATGAACATCATCGGGACATAAGCCACTATGGTTCTCCATGAAACTATTCCAAAGCTGGATTTTATAATCACGATCTAAAATTACTAAGCCAACATCAATACTTTGTAGTACATCCATTAACCAGTGCATTTCACCAAATTCAGCGCCAGGTTTTGTCATATGAGAATGAATACCTTAATCTAATAAATAGTCGACTTGTTGATTGATTTTTGCAACAGAATCTTCGGTGAACAGCAGTAATAAATCACAACTTATATTCACATCTTCAATCTCATAGTGAATTTCGATTGCTAACGTTTGGGACCACTGATGATTACCCGATTTTACGAGATCATCAACATGACAATGTTGGCCTAAAACAACAGGATGGCCTTGATTAAATGACACTTCAATTTGTTCGCCGAGACCATGAATACAGGCACCAATTAATACTGAGCTGACATCCATTAATAGTTCTAGTTCACCGTGTCGATCTAGCGGACCTTTATAATTCATCAATTGAGCAAGGTCTGAAAAGCTGGCGTCGTTAAAGACTAATAAAGCCTCACCCGCAATACCAGAGCCAATAAAGCCTTGGCATACCGCAGAAACATTGTCGCTCACAGTCGTGCCTGCTAGAGCCATATGGAGCTCACTAGCACTGATCATATTAACTTTTGGAATAGGTAGGATAACGTATACATTTAAAAGTCGTGCAAGCCGATCAGCAGCTTGCCCCATAGCAACGTTGGTTATCTCTTGATAACAGTCTCTTTGATCTTCCGTTAAACTCATCGTCATAGCGTAGGCTCCCATATTAAACCTCTGACAAAATGCCGAATTCAGTGAGAATTTGAGTGGCTTTTTTTACGTCGATTGGTTTTTTTATGAAGGCCATCGCACCTAATTTTTTTACCCGCTCTTGGGCATCAGGCTGGATGTCACCAGAAACTACGATCACCATTGCCGGTAAGTCTTCTTTACGAATGGCTTCCAGCACACCATAACCATCCATTTCTGGCATGGTGAGATCCAGAAAAACGACTTCGCCTTTACCTTGGCGAATAGCCTCAAGCCCCTCCAACCCGTTACCTGCGAAGGTTAGGTCGATATCCCAACCTTCCGGTAACGCGCGTTTCATTTGTTTGCGAGCGAAGCTTGAATCGTCACAAATAAGAACAGGTAATGCCATGGTATAGAGTCACCAAATTTTGTATTACTCTAAGTAATAGACGGGAAACCTTGATATCTCAAGGCACTGAGGGAAGAGATTTAAAATAGTCTTTAGGGATTTCATTACTTGAATGACAGGTTGATTGCAGGAGAAAAGAATTTCTGGGGGTGACAATGTCCGCCGATCGGTTAAAATGCGCCACAATATTGTTCGTTAGATAAGAGTTGTGCTTTATATGATCCGTGAAATTCTCCGTTCCCTTGTTCTTAATCAGCGAAATAAGCAGAGTAAGCGCTTTCAGAAGCGTCCTTTTATGAGTGCGGTGAAGCGCAGTTTTCGAGTAGGGCTAGCCGATATTGATTTTAATATGCACATCAATAATGCACGTTATATGGTTTTTATGGAGCGTGCCCGTTGGGATCACCCAGTGCAAACAGGCACTTGGGATATCATGCTGAAAGAGAAGTTGAATTTCATCGTTGCTGGCATTGAAATGGGTTACATTCGAGAAATTCGATTGGGTAAGAAATTTCAGGTTGAAAGTCGTTACCTAGGCTGGGATGAAAAATATCTGTATTTAGAACAACGCTTTGTGGCTGATGGTAAAATACATGCTTACGGATTGGTTAAGGCTGTATTTTTACAGCGCGGTAAAATGTCAGCCCCAGAGAAAGTCGCAGAATTATTGGGTATTACTCATGCGCCAGATGCCTTGCCAGAGCATATGGAGTTGTGGAAGCGATTAAGTTCTGCAAAGCGTGAGTTTTCTGCACCCACAGTTAAGAAAGAAGAGAGACAAGCGGCTTAGAGAGCTGAATGTTCACGGCTTATAAATGAATAAAACGAAGTCATTGCTTCGCTTTATTCATTTTTGTTTCAGCGCTACTGATGTTCGAAGCTATTGATACAGCGGGCTTAACTCTGGTTGGTCCGTGGTCAAGTTTGATTGGTTTTTCTTAATCGCTTGCGACAAATTATTCCACAATATTTGGCCATTGAAAGCGCTGTTCTCACTGTTCTGATAAAGAATGCTATCCAATTCATTCAGGCTATTGGTCAGTGCAACGGAGTTAAACTGCTGGGCCAGTTGATCAAGGCTGCTAATTTCAAATTCTTGCTGTGACCAATTCTTCAAAGTTTGACGCATTAATGCGGGGTCATTCTGCTGGCAGGCTTTTTTGAGCTGTTTCAGCCTTTCTTTATTGGAAGGTTCAGCGCTCTGAGTTTCTGTCTCGAGGGGCTTATTGCTTCTACTCCATAATAAGAACGCGCTAATCAAATTCGTTATTAGTAGGAATAGGGTCGCTGCAATCCAGTAACCTGAATCATTGGCTCTGATGGCCGCTGCATTATTAGCGGCATCGGTATTAGCCTTGTTCTGCTGACTACTATCGATTTTCAATGCCGTTTCAGGGGCTGAGACGGTCACGGTTTGCGCCGGTAAAATTGCATATTCTAGGCGATTACTTTCTACGTTCCACCATGGGATGCGCATTTCAGGAATGGTCACACGACCACTTTGAGTTGGCACGATCGCTAACGATTGTTCCAATACGCCCTCAATGCCTTGGCTATCGGTTTTATCATTATGTTCAGATTGATCTGGGTAATACTTCAGTCCTTCTACAAGCGGTAACGCTATTTTAGGCAATTGACTACCCGAAAGCCCGCGCGCATTGATGGTAATGCTGCGAGTTATTGGCTCACCAACTTGCCACTCACTATACGGCTTGCTCCAGCGATCAGATATAGTGATTTGAGGGCTAGGGAGCCATGACGCCTGAGGGTAGCTAGAAGGCGTTGACTTAACCGCGATACGAATAGGTTCAGCAACCACGCTGACGGGACGACCTCGGCTCCAGCGATTGTAAGCATTCACAATGTTGGCGCTGAATTTCTGTCCAGGAATGACCATTTCACCACTTTCTTCAGCGAAAATAGCAAAGCGGCGTTCGTATACGCCCATTCTTTGGCCATTGATATTGGTATTGTATTGGCGAACTTCCCCTAAAGGCATCACGTGTGCGTTGGTCACTTTAAATTCAGACAGTGTTGGATCTTCGTGATTGACGCTGTAATACAATTTCTCAGTATAAATGACCTGTGCTTGAACGTAGGTGCTTTTACTATCGACTTCGATATCAAAAAAGAATTCTTTAGCAATCTGATTTTTTACCGATTGCGAAAGTTCATTAACACTGACTTCAATGGCTTGGCTACGCTGGCCATCAAATTCTACGGCAGGAATAATTAATGTACCTGAACGCAGTGGGGATAGCATCAATGTCCATTCGGTAAATGAGACGGTTTTGCCGTTCATTGAGCGAAATTGGTTAGCACGCTGCTGGTTAATCACCCGAAAGTCTTTTTTCAGTACGGTCAAATCGGGTTGGCCAAAACCAACTTGTTCGTCATAGCGAAGAAATAAACGAAAACTATCATTTTCAGTGATTTGTTTACGATCAACACTGGCCGTTAAAGTGCCTGCGGCTGCACTGTTAGTTAACAATAACAGTGCTAAGGTCAGTACTGAAAATAATTGAGTGAGGTACGTCTTTACCATAAGGTGTCTCACTATAAAATGTTTTATCATAAGATGTTTTACCATGACACTTCGCCTTCGTCTTGATGATCACGTTGTTTGTATTGATATAAGAATTTACGTTTAAGCAAGCCGCCTGGGTCATCAGGAATACGGTTAAGCCATTGTTCTAATGCTTGCTTCTCTTCACGAGAGAGTTCATCTCCTGCTTGAGCTTGTTGAGCTGCTTTCTCTTCAGCAGACTGATCTTTTTCATCACTCTGTTCTGCTTGTTCTTTCTGCTCGGCTTCTTTCTCGCGCTCTTCTTCTGACTTTTTATCTTTCTCAGCTTGAGATTCACTTTCATCAGCGTCTTTTTCTTCATCGCTTTGTTTGTCAGACTCGCTTTGCTGGTCGGACTCTTGTTCATCAGAGCTATCTTTATCGGAGTCTTGTTGTTCGGACTGATCTTCTTTTGATTCACTATCGTCCGATTTTTCTTGATCGGAATCTTGTTTTTCATCCGACTCTTGCGGGTCGTCTTGTTGCTGCTCTTCTTGCTGCTGCAATAATTGCTCAACCAACGATTTGTTAAATTCAGCATCCGTCAGATCATTATCAAGTGCTAATGATTGCTCGTAGGCTTCAATCGCCTTTTCTAGTTCTCCTGCATGGGCGAGGGCATTGCCGCGGTTGAAGTGACTCTCAGCTTGTTGCTCATCAGAGCTGCTTTCATCAGCGCTAAAGTTCTCAGCCGCTTGTTGATAATCTTCAGCGCGATAGAAGCTAGACGCCTTCCAATCAGGGTCTTCAAACAGTTCCGCCGCTTTTGCAGGGTCTTGTTCAAATGATTGTTGCGCTTGCTGGTCTTTTGTTTGCCAAACATTGTCCCATGCACTGGCGTAGCTGGTTTCAGGTTGTAGCGTTATCAAAAAGGCGAGTGATAATAACCAGCCACGGCGAAATGAGAAGGCTGCAATAATAATTATAATAAAGATAAGCCAATATCCTTGGTCAGCCCATAAATCGAACTGGCGCTCTAACGTCTTTTGTTCAGCAGAGCCTTGTTGATCGGGCAATGTATTCGCACTATTTTTCAATGCATTATTATCAAAGCCATTCACGCTTAATAGATAATGCCAATCCGTGTCATCAAAACTCATCTGATGCCAGCGGATGTTCAATACCGAAGCGAGACGCTTAATAATGCTTAGATCAAGTTTGGGTAATACAATATTGCCTTGGCTATCGCGTTTAAATCCACCTTCTTGCATGGCAATAGGGGCGCCTTCTTCCGACCCTAAGGTCAATACGGACAGCTGTTGTTTCTTATTACCTAATACTTCTTCTATACGGGCAATATCTTTGGCTTGGATACCGTCAGTGATTAATAAAAATTTCGCGCTTGTGAGGCCGGCATCCAGAATTAATTTGTCGGCTAAGGCTAAGGCTTTATCGGGGCGACTGCCCATTGCCGGCATGATAAAAGGCGTGAGAGCAGGCACCAGATTGATAATGGTATCGGCGTCGTCGGTGAGAGGCGTTACTGTATATGCATCGCCGGCGTAAACCACTAATGCGGTAAGGCCTTCGTTGCGCTGCTGCAATATATCAATGACTTTTTGTCGAGCGCGGGTTGCACGATCAGGGATTACATCTTGGGCAGCCATCGATAACGACATATCCAAAACGATAACCAAAGCATCTTCTTTTTTCTGTACTGGTTGGAGGAGCTGTTCCCAAGCAGGGCCAGACAGGGCAATACTGGTAACTACCCACGCAAACAGGATAAACCATAATGGCCAGCGTGATTGTTCACTGGGCATCTGATCCAAGACATGAGGCATTAAAGATTCATCAATAATACCGTGCCAGCGAGCAGATGCTAATCGGCGCTTAAGCAATAAGACAAAAAGAACCAATGCCGGAATTAGCATTAGTAGCCACAGCGGACGCAATAAATGTAATTGTGAGAAAAATAACTCCATTATTGAGGCCCTTTTTGTTTCGCTGCGTGTTGAGTATTAAAGGCAGATTTTAAACTAAATGCGAGATAGCGAAATAGTCCAAGCGCTTGCAGTGACATAATAAAGCTGATGATGAGTGCGATGGCGAGCGGCCAGTAATAAACGTTTATTTGTGGACGGAAAATTTCAGGATCTTTTTCAGTCGGCTCAAGTTGATCAATCATCGCATAGATTTTTTCTAGCTCTTTGCTATCTCGTGCGCGGAAATAATGGCCACCGGTAAGATCGGCCATTTTTTGCAATGTACCTTCATCAAGATCTCGGGAAGGGTTAACTTGGCGTGTACCAAAGAAGCTGGACACTTCCATCGCATCAGCCCCTAGGCCAATGGTATATATTTTCACTTTACTTTGCTGGGCTAGCTCTGCTGCTTTTAGAGGCTCAACTTCACCGGCGGTATTGGCCCCGTCGGTTAATAATATAACGACACGACTTTGTTCGGGGTGTAGCTGCAAACGTTTTATAGTAAGACCGATGGCATCACCAATGGCGGTCTTCTTGCCTGCTAAACCTATTTGAGCTTCGTTCATTAATGTTTGAACAGTCTGCCAATCAAAGGTCAGCGGTACTTGTAGGTATGCTTGGCTACCAAATAGAACGAGGCCTAAGCGATCGCCTTGGCGCTGACTCACAAAATCATTTAACACCTTCTTCACCGTAAATAAACGATTCACCGGGCGGCCTTGCCATTGCATATCTTCTATATCCATACTGCCAGATATATCGATGGCCATTATTAAGTCACGGCCGGAGGTCGGAAGCTCTACCACTTCACCTAGAATATGAGGGCGAGCAAGTGCTGTGAGCAATGCCACCCATAGTAGAAACGGTAATACTAAAGAGGGCCAGGTTTGCTGTGTGTGTATTTGTGCTGCGTTAGTAGACGTTTGCCATAACTTGAGGTTAGGAACTTTTAACGCCGCTTCTTGTTGCTTTACCTTCGGCAATAGCCAAAAAATAATAAGCGGTAATGGCAGTAAATAAAATGCCAAAGGCCAGTGCCAATCAATCATTTGAATGTCCTATTGAATGCTCGATGGTGACATCTATTTCAACGTTTTTATTATGGCTTATCCAGCTAGCACACGCGCTATACAGCTCATCAGCATCATACTGGCAATCGGCTTGATAGAGCCCTTGGCTGATAGCGTTGGCTAAGCTTTCATTAAAAAAAGCTTTGTCACTATGGCGAATTAAAAAGTTAGTCCAAGCCAAACCCGAGAGGCTGACCGCTGCGGGGTATTGTTTTAGACAGTAGCGTTTTAATATTTGATTACTGTGTTGTAAAAAAGCTTGGGAATCGTTGTTGGACTTGAATTGAGAATATTTTACGGCTAATAAACCCAGTGCTGCTTTTTTATTAGCGTTTTTAACCTTGTAGTGACGCCAAAAGTAGATGCCTGCACAGAGGGAGAGTACGATAATTGTGAGTAGCGTCCACCAACCAAAGGCGATCGGCCAATCACTAATCGCATAGGGTAGATGAATATCTTTTAGTTGCGACAAATCGACGGGTAGCGCGGAAGTCGTATTGGGTGTAGCCATTATTTCATACCCTTTGTCACATCGGCTTTGTTCATGCTGATCTGACTCAAACCTAAGCCTTTACGCAATTCCGTTATAATATCATTTTGAGCTTGTAAGCTAATCAGTGGGATACCTAATTTTAAAGTCCGCTGCTTTAAATCTTGTTGGCGTTGCTCAAAAGCATGCTGATGCTCTAAACCTTGCGTCTTTGAATAGCATTCAAGCTGTAAGCGCTGCTTGCCATCGGTGAGAGGGTAGCTGCCCAAGGGCAAGATATTCTCTTCAAAGGCATCAAAAATATTAATCGCAACGACATCATTATGTTTACTAATTTGATGAAGCTGGCGTTCGCAATCGAGGTCAAAGTCTTGCCAATCAGAAATAAGATAAATAGTGCTGCCGGGACGAGTAACGCGTCGTGTATGGCGGAGCATGTCAGCTAGGCGACTGGTGGTTGCGGTTGCATCATTAGGAGTTTGTTCATCGCGATCTTGCTGCTGTTTGAATAGCGACAGCTCATGTAAAACATGCATGACCTGTTTGCGCCCAGGTTTCGGACGAATATCAGTCTCATGATTATCATCAAACAGCAGTGCGCCAATGCGATCACCGTTATTCAACGCTGACCAAGAGAATAAGCTGCAAATATCGGCGGCTAATACCGACTTGAACGCATGCTGGGTACCAAAAAACATACTGGAACGTAAATCACAAACCACCATGATCGGGCGTTCTCGTTCTTCACGAAAAACTTTGATATGCGGTTTTTGGGTGCGTGCTGTGACTCGCCAATCCATTGCGCGAATATCATCACCGGGTTGATAGCTGCGTACTTCTGAGAAATCCACGCCTCGACCCCGCAGGTTCGAGGTATGTACGCCCGCCATTTCATTCAATACTTTCTTTTGCTTATGAATGGGCAAAAGTTTCGCTAGGTGGCGAATGGCCACTAAGTTATCAGTATTGATGAGTGCGCCTTTGGATAAGCCGCCATTACTCTCCATTGTAAGAGCCATCGTTAGGCAACCGGAACGCGAGTAATCAATTCATTGATTACTTTATTTGTTGTCATACCATTGGCTTCGGCTTCAAAGCTCAACAGAATGCGATGACGTAGCACATCGTGGGCAATCGCTTGCACATCATCAGGGCTAACAAAGTCACGGTTATTAAGCCAAGCATGAGCACGGGCACAACGTTCTAAAGCAATCGTGCCACGTGGGCTAGCGCCATAATCAATCCAATTAGCCAGATCTTCACCGTACTGTTCAGGATTACGAGTCGCCATTACCAATTGCACAATGTACTGCTCGACGGATTCGCTTAGATGCAGATTTAATGTTTCTTGGCGAGCGGCAAAAATATCCGCTTGCGTCATGGTTTCACCAATATGCGGTGCTTGATCCATAGCCTCGCCGCGCACTAAACGTAAAATCTTTTTCTCCGCGTCCGCATCTGGGTAGCCAATAACAACGTGCATCAAGAAGCGGTCGAGTTGTGCTTCGGGCAGCGGGTAGGTGCCTTCTTGTTCAATCGGGTTTTGAGTCGCCATCACTAGAAACAATTTTTCTAGTTTCATGGTATTGCCGCCCACCGAAACTTGGCGTTCGGCCATGGCTTCTAATAAAGCACTTTGTACTTTAGCGGGGGCACGGTTAATTTCATCGGCTAAAATTAGATTATGGAAGATTGGGCCTTGCTGAAATTTGAAACTGCCTTCTTCTGGGCGATAAATCTCAGTACCGGTAATATCACCGGGTAATAAGTCTGGGGTGAATTGAATACGCTTGAAATCACCTTCGATATGATCGGCCAAAGCATTAATTGCTTTGGTTTTCGCTAAGCCAGGAGCCCCTTCGACTAATAAATGACCATCCGCCAAAAGGGCGATTAATAAGCGATCAATTAAATGTTGTTGGCCAATAATGTTGGCGCTCAATGCTTGCGATAATTGTTTGAATCCCTGCTGCATCTTGCTGC
The DNA here is from genome assembly GCA_036960605.1 of Oleispira sp. GTDB lineage: Bacteria > Pseudomonadota > Gammaproteobacteria > Pseudomonadales > Oceanobacteraceae > Oleispira. The sequence continues at coordinate 13,913 of JBALXI010000042.1, forward strand.
TCACTTTCTTTGCGATGTAATTATTTGATTTCATACAGATTTTATTGAATGAAATGCTGAGGTCAATCCTTCTGAGGAAAGATTGTGGGCAAAAGTTCGCATCTTCACACTACTTTACAAGGAGTTGAGGCTGGTTTGATTGTTATTTAATCAATAAGGCGAAATGGAAGTATAATTGCCTGCGATAAATCAATCACCAATAGAATTCTTTGGTCTAAGCTAAACGTAAGGAAGTTTCTCGAAAATTCAGCAGGAATAGCTTACATGAGTAATAGCAAGCCAATGAATAAACCGGATTTGACCGCGCTGTATCGCCTTATTGATGATCGCAATGATAAGAATCAGGCTGAACGCATTAAGCTCTTCGCTGAAATGTATTATGCCGGTGCTCCGGTTTCGGATTTGAATGCGCGCAACCCAGAAGATTTGTATGGGGCGACCGTATCGTGTTGGCTATTTATTCAAGAAAATAATGTAACTCAGCCTAAAGTGCGGGTTTTTAATCCGGATTTTGAAGCGCATGGTTGGCAGTCAACACATACGGTTATTGAAGTATTGGCGAAAGAAATGCCATTTTTAATAGACTCGGTGCGATTAGAATTAAACCGTCGCCAGATGTCGATACATTCTATTAATTCTTGCGTTGCTCATTTAGAACGCGATGCCAAGCACAAGAAAAAGTCCTCTTCGCCATTATTTAAACCTTCAGAAAAAAGCCATGCTGAAGCGATTATCTATATCGAGGTCGATCGCCATACTGATAATGAAATGCTGGACGATTTATCTAAAAATCTGGTGCAAATCGTTAAAGAAATAAGCCATTGCGTGGAAGATTTTTCGGCGTTAACAGGGCGTGTCACTAAAACATCGGAAGATCTAAACAATTTACCGTTCGAAAAACCTAAAAAAGAGATTAAAGAGTCGCAAGATTTCTTATCGTGGCTGGCAGATGATCACTTTACGTTCTTGGGTTGTGATGAGTTTTCGATAGAGAAAAAGGATGGGAAAACATACCTTGTTCGCGATGAGAAGGGTGACCTGGGTACTTTCCGCTTCCATAAGGTCAGCAGTAATAGTCAAAAATTAGAAGAACTGCCTGGAGAGATTCAAGCCTTTGTCTTAAGTTCAGATATTATTAACTTCTTCAAATCGGGCGAGCGTAGCCGTATTCATCGTCCCGCTTATCCAGATTATATCGTAGTGAAGCGTTTTAATGATAAAGGTGAGGTGATCGGTGGTATCCGCTTTATGGGCTTATATACGTCGATGGTATACATCGAAAGCCCTAATAATATTCCATTAATTCGCCAAAAATTGCAGCAAGTTCGAAAGTTAGCCGGATATGATAAAGACAGCCATAGCGGTAAAGAGCTTAGCCGCATTATGGAGGTTTACCCTAGAGATGAATTGATTCAATCGACGTCTGAGCAGCTGTATAAAACGGCTTTAGGTATTCTTAATATTCAAGAGCGGCGTCAAACACGGGCCTTTTTACGCAAAGGTACTTATGGCAAGTTTTTATATTGCATGGTGTATACCCCGAGAGATATATATAACACCGAGCTGCGTATAAAAATGCAAGCGGTCTTAGAGGATGCTTGTGACCCTCAGTTTGTTGAGTTCAATACCCACTTTTCAGAATCGATTCTAGCGCGAACACATTTCATCTTACGCTTAAAGAATAGCGAAAGTGGAGATCTTGATCATGCTGATATCGAGAGAAAAATCCAACAGGTCGCCCGCAGCTGGGGCGATGACTTGCACACCGCCTTGGTAGAACAGGTGGGCGAAGAAAAAGGCAATCGCTATCATCAAGTTTATCGTAATGCTTTCCCTGCGGGTTATCGTGAAGACTTTGGTTCGCGAACAGCGGTTGCTGATGTTCAGCATATAGAGGATTTACGTGCGCACCCAGAAAAAGGCATTGCGATGAGTTTTTATCGCGAGCTCGAAGAAGGGGATAATCAGCTCAGATTTAAACTGTTCAATTTAGACAATGTTTTACCGCTATCGGATGTTCTGCCAATACTAGAGCACTTAGGCTTACGAGTCATCGGGGAGCATCCTTACGGCCTGCAATATGATGATGGTCGTAAAGTCTGGATCCATAATTTCTTATTGGAATATACCTTAGCTGATCGTATCGATATGCAAGCGGTGAAGTGCTTGTTCCAAGAAACCTTTAAGAATATCTGGCACGGTCACGCCGAAAGCGATGGCTTTAATAAGTTAGTACTCGGCTCAGAAATTGGCTGGCGTGATATTGCGATGTTGCGTGCGTATGCGCGTTATATGAAACAAATACGCTTCGGCATCAGTGAGTTCTCTATTGCCGCCACCTTGAGTCGTTATATCGATATCAGCCGATTGCTGGTTAAGGCTTTTGAAGTCCGTTTTGGCTTGCATACTGATTGGACCGAGAGGCAGCGAGAACTAGCTTTTGCCGAAATAGAGCGTGAGATCACTGCGGCACTTGATGGTGTAGAGCAGCTAAACGAAGATCGAATAGTGCGTCGTTATTTAGAGTTAATTAAAGCGACTCTGCGAACTAACTTTTATCAATGCGATAGTGACGGCAATGCTAAAGACTACATTGGCTTTAAGCTTGATCCAGGCCAGATCAGTGATATGCCTCTGCCAAGACCGATGTTTGAAATATTTGTCTATTCACCTCGGGTTGAAGGGGTGCATTTACGCGGAGGTAAGGTCGCTCGTGGCGGTTTACGCTGGTCAGATCGAAATGAAGATTTCCGTACAGAAGTATTAGGGTTAGTGAAAGCCCAGCAAGTGAAAAATGCAGTGATTGTGCCCGTCGGAGCAAAAGGCGGTTTTGTTGCTAAAAACTTGAATCCGGAAATGTCCCGTGACGAATGGTTAGAAGAAGGGATTGCTTGTTATAAAATTTTTATTAGTTCGTTATTGGATATTACCGATAACTTAATTGATGGTGAAGTTGTACCTCCTTTAGAGGTAGTACGTCACGATGATGATGATGTTTATTTAGTGGTCGCAGCGGATAAAGGAACCGCGACCTTCTCGGATATTTCTAATGGTATCGCCCTTGAGCGAGGTTTCTGGCTGGGAGATGCTTTCGCTTCCGGTGGATCGATTGGTTATGACCATAAGAAAATGGGTATTACCGCGCGCGGGGCTTGGGTATCGGTACAGCGCCACTTCCGCGAGCGTGGCTTAAACGTGCAAGAAGAAGACTTCACCGTCGTCGGTGTCGGTGATATGGCGGGGGATGTTTTTGGTAATGGCATGCTGTTATCTGAACATATTCGCTTAACCGCCGCGTTTAATCACATGCATATATTTATTGATCCTAATCCTGAATCGGCCTCTAGTTTCATTGAGCGTAAGCGAATGTTCGAAATGCCGCGTTCAACTTGGGATGATTATGATAAATCGCTTATTTCTAAAGGCGGAGCTGTTTTTTCTCGCAGTGCCAAGTCGATAAAAATCAGTACTGAAATGAAAGAACGCTTTGATATTAAAGAGGATGCGCTTGCGCCGAATGAATTAATCAAGGCCTTGTTGCTCGCCCCCGTCGATTTACTTTGGAATGGTGGTATTGGTACGTACATTAAAGCTAGGAGTGAAAGTCATGCTGATGTGGGTGATAAAGCCACGGATGCGGTGCGAATTAATGGTGACCAAGTTCGAGCTAAAGTGATTGGCGAAGGCGGCAACTTAGGTATGACTCAGCTCGGACGAGTTGACTTCGCCTTGGCGGGTGGCTCTTCTTATACCGACTTCATCGATAATGCTGCAGGCGTTGATTGCTCAGATCATGAAGTGAACATTAAGATCATGCTGAATGAAATTGTAGCCTCAGGCGACATGACGATGAAGCAGCGCAACCAACTATTTAAGGAAATGACGGATTCTGTTTCTGAATTAGTATTGACCAATAATTATCGACAAACCCAAGCGATTGCACTGGCGCATAGTGAATGTGAAGAACGCATGGAAGAATATGTGCGACTGATTCATGGCTTTGAAGAAGCGGGTAAGTTAAACCGAGCGCTAGAATTCTTACCTGATGAAGAAACCATTGCTGAGCGGAAGCTTAAAGGGCAGGGGTTAACGAAACCAGAACTCTCAATATTAATTTCTTACGCCAAAGCTGATTTGAAAGAGCGTTTAAATCTAGATGAAATTAGCCAAGATCCTTATCTGTGTAAAATAGTTGAAACGGCATTTCCACAAAAGCTGGTGGATGAATACAATGGGCCGGTAATGAACCACAAACTGCGTTCAGAAATTGTGGCAACTCAGTTAGCCAATGATTTGGTGAACTACATGGGGCTCACCTTTGTTAATCGCTTAACCGAATCTACGGGGGCGACAGTCATTGAAGTTGCTCGAGCTTATGTGGCGGCGCGTGATGTCTTTGGCTTACATGATTTGTGGGCGAAAATTGAAACCTTAGATTATCAAGTTTCAGCCAAGGTTCAGGCCGATATGATGAGTCGCTTAATGCGCTTGGTGCGTCGAGCAAGCCGTTGGTTCTTACGTAATCGTCGTACCGATATGGACGTCGCTGCCGAGGTAGCGTCGTTTAAAGGCAGTGCGGATTCAGTTCGTAATAACCTCTCGCAATGGCTGCAAGGTTCGACACTCGATACGTGGCAGGGGCGATTTGAGAACTTTCAAAGCCAAGGCGTACCGGATGATGTCTCTTCTTTGGCAGCCGGTACCAGTTCTTTATTTTCAGCGTTAGGGATTATTGAAGCTTCGCATCAAACTAATCGCCCGGTTGAGCGTGTGGCCGAAGCCTATTTCTGTGTGGGCGAGACCTTGTCGTTGAATTGGTTTATGGATCAAATTAATACCTTAGATGTTAATTCTCATTGGCAGGCGCTGGCACGAGAAGCCTTCCGTGATGATATGGATTGGCAGCTGCGTTCATTAACGGTTTCAGTGCTTAATAGTGAAGTGGTGGCGGATATGCCGATGGCAGAGCTTATGGCAACATGGCAGACCGCACATCCTAATTTGGTAAGCCGTTGGCAGCGCATGCTAGATGAATTGAGGGCTTCTGACCGCGCTGAATACGCTATGTATTCTGTGGCGCTGCGCGAACTGCTTGATTTGGCCCAGGCGAGTAAGCATCAATCTGCTGATTGCGGCTAAAAGGGAAGAGCGGTTTATTTGATTAACGGGGCTAATATTGATATTCAATATTAGCCCCGTTTTTGTTTGGGATACTTGCAGAGAAATGCTCAGGGCTATCATCAAAAAACAATGTCAGAGCAAGTGATTAAGTCAGCTGTTCACCGCGTTGCATAATAGTGCGGACGACTTTTTTAGCGTTAAAGCGGTCTCTAAGAATCTCCACGGCCAACTCAGGTCTGGCATTTCCACACATGAAAATATCAAACGCCGCAAACTTTCTTTCTGGCCATGTATGAACACTAATATGCGACTCAGAAAGTACTGCGACCCCTGTAACTCCATCATTAGGCGTAAAATGATGCAGGTGAATGTGAAGTAAGTGAGCGCCGCATATTTCAATACATTCACGCATCACGACTTCAACGAGTTCAATATTATCTAATTGTTCTGCTTCGTACAGATCAACAGTAATATGCATGCCGGCAAACGTTTCCCCATCCCTTATCATCAATGAATCATGGGCAAGGTCGTTTCCAATATGCTCTTCTTGAATGTTACTCATATTCTGCGCCTAGGGTCTTTAGGCAAATATCCTTTATTCTACTGGGGGCCGTATAGAATATGGCCATGCCAGGTCGTAGTTGAGTCGACAACGAAGGATTGACGATCACTTCGGTATCTTTAATCGCCAAGGCCATGGCGTTATATTTTAGCTTCATGTTGAAAAATACATTTTTAAAATTGCTAGAAAAATCACTGGCGTTATCAATATCAAATCGATAAAGGTTCTCGCCATTTAAGTTCGATATGAGCTGTTGAATGACCGTGCTCGATTCTCTATCTTGAAGTTCTTGTGCCATAAGGAAAACATTAACGGGCAGTATGACTTGATTCAATGAGAAATCATTAGCGGGTAGTTTGGTGATTTTTATCTGGTGTTCTTCATTGTTCAAGTAGCAAACCATATGTGCTGAACGATTGATGTCACGGAAAGAGAATGCCGTAATAAAGGTTTGGTTATCATCTCTGCCGTAAACGATTACATTTTTGGCTTTTGCGGCATTTGAACGTCTTAATACATCTTCTGATGAAAGCTCACCTTTAATAAAAACAACTTCAGCGTTATTTAAAGGATTGCTTTCTTGTTCTTCTGAGCACAGGACTATTTTTTCATCCGGGTTATTTTCAAGTAATTCAGTAATAACCTTTTCTGTACTGCCTTTTCTATAGCCCATTAATAGTGTGTGGTTCTCAATGCTCATAATGCCTAATCCTTTATTCTTCTTGTGTGCCAGGCTGATGATGAGCTCCGACAGTTTACCAATTATAATGGCGACCGCGCCAATGCCCGAAGCCATAATAAACCCTGCAATGATTCTGCCTTCCGTCGAGCTCGGCGCAAAGTCGCCATAACCTACCGTCGTGATAGTCACGACAAACCACCAAGAATAATTGTTTATAATATCGGTTTCATTGAAGGCAAGCATGCCCAATAAACCAAAAACATAGCTGATGGTGATAGTGATGAGCAGTGTTACCCAGGCATGATCATAAAGTTTAAATAATGCTTTTCTGTAGGATTTACTTAACAGCGAAAAAATCATTCTACTTGCCAGCTCCTATCGGTATATGCGGTTAATAGACAAGGTTCCATTAAAGTATTTATACAAGTGTTTTTAGTCTGAAGCTCACCTCTGCCAAAGGCAAAAGATGAGGCTAATAATTCAGGCGTGATAAACGCAGTCTCAACTGGAAATTCCTCAATATTGGATAGGCGTTTCTTCAAGTCAGCGGGTTGCTCTGAGGCTGTCCATGCGAGGTAATAACCCCAATCGCCGAAGGACGGGATGTTTTGGCGATAAGGTAATACGTTAAACCCTGCCGACTTTAATGTATTACCAATCGCAATATAAGCGTCTTTAGCGTGGTATGGGGAGGTTGATTGAATTGAAATATAAGCATTCGGCGTAAGGTATCGTTTTAGATTCTGATAAAACTGTTTGCTATAAAGTTTACTTATTTCAATGCCTGAAGGGTCGGGTAAATCTATGATGACGGCATCCCATTTTTGCTTGGGTTTATTTCTTAAAAATAAATCAGCATCAATATTATAAACAGTGACGGAAGCAACCCATTCAGATGTTGCTTCAGAGCCATTTTCCGATAAATAAATTCCCTGCTTAGCGCCAGAGTCGATGACTTGGAAAGGCATAGTCGCTAGTTGGGCATTTTTGAAAGAATGTTTATTTAAGTCGGTGAGCATCTTATTGGTTGATGCTACTTTCACCATGTCTGGGTCTAAGTCGACTAAGGTGATGTTTTTAACATCGCTGTATTTATTAACTTCGCGTAGTGCTAAGCCATCGCCACCGCCTAAAATGAGAAGGTTCTCCCTAGAGACAGCGGCCTTCATTAAAGGATGCACAAGGAAGTCATGGTATCTCTCTTCATCGAGTGACGAGAATTGAGTATTGCCATTAATGTATAAACGAGTATCGCCCGAGCCTGAGTTATGAGTAATCACTAGGTGCTGGTATTTGGTGGTTTCCTTATGCACGATCGGATCGTCGTAAAAACGCTGTTCAAGCAGACTGCTAATATCTCTATTGCTTACAAAGCCTATTATTAATAGAGCTGAAGTTATAAACAAAAGGACGATGTAAATAGCAGGTTTTAAAATGAGCTTTTGTTTTAGAAAATAAATAATGGTTATCGATGCGACAATAAAATTGAAGCCGGCAACAATGAAGCTGATTTCAGTTAATGGATAGTTTTTAAGCAGATACTCAACCCAGATAACCGCACCGACAAAGGCACCGATGTAATCCATAGCGTAGACAAGCGTTAGGTTGGTTCTCAGTTTGATCTTGTGTTGATCGATTATTCTCATAACCAAAGGAATTTCAAAACCAATCAAAAAGCCAACGGCTAAGACAAAGAAGTAGTGAACGATTTGAAAACTATTTTCTAAATAACCATAAGCGGCATAAATTGCGAGGGGCGCAAAGCCCCCCAATAAAGCCATGATCACTTCTACCGCAATAAACTTTTGCAGGAGGTTGTTATCAGACATCTTGCTTTGAACAAGGCCTGAAACCCCCATCATTAGCATCATGCTGGCGATAACCATCGAGAACTGTTCTATCGAATTTCCCAATATATACGTGGTTATCGTTGCAAGAACATATTCATTTACCAGTCCGCTTGCGCCTGTAGTGAACATGCAAAAAGCAAGCAGAATAGGTAGGAACCTTGGCATTATTCTTTGCATAATAAAAAGGGCTCTATAATATGGCGTTGCTAAGAATCAAAGCCATACCGATTTTTGCAACTGATAACTGCAAGGCTGGAACCATACGGTCTTCCAATAAAATCTCTTTTACATTTGATGAAGTAATGATTAATAGATCGATGAAATACTCAAATACATATAAGAAAACCATGCCTGTGACGGCTAATATTAAATACTCTGACATCATATAAGACAATGTCGCATCGGCTGTATTACCGGCAATGGCTGATTTTAAAATCAGCGCATAAGCAATTAATTTACCGCCGATATAAATACCAGAAGCTGTATTTCTATTACCAATACTTTCAATGATATTGAAATTACGTGAGATAACCTTCTCATAAAATAAGACCAGTGCGACCAAGGTTATTTGACCGGCGATGAAGTAACACAAGCTTGATAGAATACCGCCACCTTCACCGATAATACTTGAGTAGGCAATGATGCCGGTACCCACAAGCATGCCGAACTCGACGATACCCACAGCAATGTTATTGCCTTTAATCTCTTTGGTATTGTCTATGCCGGGCGTCACTAAGCGATCTGTAAATATTAGCGAACTCAGCATGAAGACAACGGCAAGTGCGCCATAAATACCGGTCGTCATAAGATCTGTTGCTAATGATTCATTGCTGGTGCCTGCAAGCAGACCCATAAATGCAATCGCAAGACCGAGTTGCGCGCCAGTTCTACGTAAGCCCGCCGCAAGATTGCCACCGGCGAGTTCTTCATCGGCATTGTAGTGTTTGGCTGCCATGAAATTTAAGGCGTATTTTAAAACCAGCATAAATGCCATATAGACAAATGCGTATAAAACATAAATTCCGTATTGTTCAATATTCATAATATTACCTTTAATTGTTATTGGGTTACTTGCCGCCGCCAGAAGGGCCTCTGCCTCGACCGGAAGGACCTGCACCACGAACTGATCGGTTCACTCTAGACATATTGCCTGAACGGACATTTTTAATGACGTTGGGGTTTCTGCGGGAGTACGAACTGTTCTGATATCTTGGGTCTGAATAAGTGCGGGCGCCGTAAGTGCCGTACTCATTATTTCGCCCGTAATAGGATGAACTTCTACCGGCTGAATTGTATCCATTCCATTGGTTATAGGAATATCGATTAGAAGGCATGAACGCATTAAATAGGCTGTACATTCCGTAATAATGCCAAAAGGAATTACCATTAGATTGTCGCCACTCTCCGTGCTGGTTAGACCCCGTTGCCTGACCATTGACCATGGTTGGTTTAGCAATCATGGACATGCCTACCGGTTCAGCAGTCGTGATGATTTCCGCTTCATAAAAGCCAAGTGGTTTTGAAACAATCGCCATGCCTAAGTCGGCTTCATGTTCCCAAAAAACGTCATTGCTAACACTTACCCATTCGGTATTGGTCGTCGTTCCATTTTCGATAATGGTGTATTTTTGATAGGTGACGGCAAGGGTATTATCCACCCAAAATTCTGCGTAACCATGGCTACGGGGCCAGTTTCTGCCCGCATCTATATTGAGCGCGTCCCAGCGAGCCCTAGGTATATTGAAACTCAAACTTCCCCAGCCCTTATCGGCAATGGTGGATACCGTGAGTGATTCAAAATATTCGAAAGTATTGGCGTCGACAGCTGCCTCGGGGAACTTATAGCTAGTCCCAGTGCCGCAGCCATCAGCTTCGCACCAGGTGGCGCGGCCAATAACAATGTAATAGTCTATCTTCTGGTCAGCAAGAACCTTAACGTAGTTCCTATCAAGTTGGCGCAGTAATTTGAGATTGTCTGCAAAATACTGTGTTAATAATTCAGCCTGATTTTCGAAAGCTTTATAGGTATCGCCATAAAGGGCAAAGTCAGTATCAGTCGCTGCATACGCTGTTGCAATAATAGACTTCTGATTTCTCAAAGTAGAGAGCAACTGCTGCGCTGCCTCGATTTTTTTATCTATATCGTCAGTCTTTCCCGTATGGGCTGCCTTTGATTTTTTTGCGCTTTTTACAAAGCGGGCCAATGCACTTTTTTCGGCGGATTCAGTTTTCTTTGCATTCTCAAAATAAAGGTCTTTATTCTCACGCGCGGCGAGTATTAATATTGATCTTTTATAGGCGTAATTCGAGGCTTTGGCTGAAGCCGCTATTAACGAATTGCCTTTAGTAATAGCACTGACTAAAGCCTTAACATCCTCTTCATGGTCGCGGTCGGTAATCGGAATAATGACTTCATTATTGAGCTTGGTAGCGGCTGAAAACTCAGTTCTTGCCGATGTCAGTGTGTCTGCCCACTTTTCACGTTCTGCGTAGGGTTGCAGAAATCCCCACTCTTGTTGGGATTGAAGCGTTTTGAAATCGCCCTCAGATTGTTTAAGTCGAAATTTCTGTGTGTTGTAGGAACGCTGAAAATCGTTTGCTTGTTTTACATATTCGTTGGGTAGGGCATAAATCGCTTTATACCCTACGTATAAAATTAAACCGATGACCAAAAAAACAATAATTTTAAATGGCTTCATTAGCGCTCTCGCTATTACTGGTCGTTATCTGTTCTGCTTGCAGTATGTTGATTGCAGACACCAAAAGCTCTTTGCTAATGAAGGCTTCACGCTCGGGTTTAGAATCTTCATCTTGCCAAAGTTCTAACGTCAGATAAGAGCCATCGTCGCCTTTAAATTCGTACATGCGAACCTGAAGAGGCTCGTCTGTTGTATTGCGATAAAATAGCGCAGCCCAGGTATCGTCTTCTATATAATGGTATTTTTGGCCATTATATTTGAGGATGCCATGTTCTTCTTCAGCGATATCATCGAGAGTTTGTCGCGATATCGGTTTGCCATTTTCAGTCAGATCTTTCAGTTGAACTTCAGCAACGGTTTCACTCACTTCAAGTTCATCATCAAATTCCCACTCGATGAATGTTTTTTCGCCGGTTAAGACATTAACAAGCTGAAGCTCAGTCACCCAGTATTCGCTCTTCTTCTTTTTAAAAGAACTCCACTTAACTTCAAGGTAGCGAAAAACGTCAGAAACTAAGAAGGTATTTCCTTTAATCTCTAAGTAGCCGCCTTTTTTAAGCTGACGAATATCCTGCTTGCAGACTCTTTGGCTAGGAACAGATGATAGGCCACGAACTGCTTGGAATTGCGTTGCTAAATTATTTTGCATCACTATCCCCAAGTTTAGGTACCGAGGCATCAGCAATTCCAGCTGTGGAATCAGTGCCAACGTCTTGCACATCCTTAATCTCATTCGACGTTGAGCGCGCATCACGCATGCCATCAGCAACAGGGGACAGCTGAGCGGTCATGTCAGCAAGGCGGTCGCTGGTTTCACGTGCTTTAGCCGTGCTTGTGCTCATGGTATCGTTAGCAATTTTCACAGCGTTCATTAGTCGATCGAAGCCTTCTTCCATCTTCTCTAGAGCAATGACAGGATTGTTGTAAAGGTCGCCAACTTCTTGCGCTGCTTTTTCGATAGTGCCTGCGTTCTGGGCCATCATATCGCCAAGGCCCGCTTGGAACTGCTGCACCGCATCTTTAATGGTTGCTTGCTGGGCGAGCGCGGCTTGTATGCGTAACGCATTATTCATAACCATTGGGCCAACCGTCAGTGCGCTGTCGATTGATTCATCCAATAATGAATTAGTGGCGATCGTTTGGTCGATACTAATAAAGAATTGCACGGAAGCTTGCTCCATCGTGCGCAAGTCACGAATTCGACGCATGGCTTGGTTTTTAACCGTGGCAAACTTTTGCTTTTCTTGAATGTCTTCAGCCGGTGTTTCGGCATCTTGAACATCGACTTGCTGAATAAACAATTCACCGATGTAAATTTCAGATTCAATTTCTTTTTTAGCGGCGGCTATTTCATTATATTGCTGTTCTAGCGCAAGGTTGGATTCTAAAAGATCATCCTTACCATTACGCAGACCATCAAAAATGGCTTCAACATGACTTTGCATCGGCTGATACTGACGAACAAAGCGGCTAACGGCTTTACGCTTAACCGTATTGGGCATCCATGAGAACCACCAAGAATTATGCAACGAATGAGGATTCAATTGATCCATGGTTGAACGTAATTCAAGCAGCTTCTCACCAGCAGGAGATTTGCCGTCTAAGCCTTTCAGCAAGCTACTCACATTGCCTTTCATCAAATCGTTAGCGGAAGCCATTTTCTTCTGAGCGGATGCGCCAATATTGCTAACGATGCGGTTTAGGGCAGGGCCGCCACTATCTTTAGTCGATTGAACGAGTTCTTGAGAGCGCTTTTGCATCAGCTCTACTTTATCTTCAGAAGCCCATTTTGGGGATGTTAGCGGAGAGGTCGATTTAGTTTCAGTAGTCATTACGCTTTTCCTTCTGCATTGAATTTGGCTTTTAAGAATAAGGATTTATTATCGAATTCTTTTTGATCATTTTTTGATAGCAGAGCTTCAATGTCGAGTAGCTCTTGCTCTAATGTTTGTAGGTTGTTAATAAACTCATCAGAGGCATTATCGCGAGCTTCTTCTTTTAAGTTAATAAACGGCAATACACATTTATTCGGTAAATATTCCGAGGCAATTCGATTAATCGTCCAAGCAAATTCGCCGCTGGCACAGACATGGCTTTCAATTCTTGGAAAAAGGGCGATTAGGCGATCGATAATCGCTTCGCAGCGTGACGTTAGTGACGATCCAATCGCGGCTTTTCTGATCGTTAGATTCAGTGCTAACAAATTCTGTTGTGGGCTGGGTGGCACAACGGCTGAATTCGTTTCTTTCGGTTTTGCGTCAGAGTATTTTTTTATTAATGAATAGGCAGCGACAGCGATGATAGCAATGACTATTAAGACGATAATCGGGTCCATTTATGCTTCCTTATATAAGTATTTCAGTAATCAAAAAAGCCCTCAATTCGAGGGCTTAGGTATCATTAGGCTAAAGCTGGCAAATCGCAACCTTCAACGGCGGATTGCCATCTGGGCTAGGGAAGTCGGTATCGGGTAGAAGAATCTCAATACTCTTAAGCGGACGGCCTGCTTTAACTGCGCAGCGCTTTAACGACTCTAACCATTCATCACGATCAACTTGGGCGACGTTATTGCAACAGATCAGTTGCCCGCCGTCTTTGGTCGCTAATAAGCTTGGCTTGAAAAGTGACTGGTAATCTCGAATCAAATCGACATTGCCAAAGGCACTTTTTGCCCAGCGTGGTGGATCTAAAAACACCAGGTCAAATTGCTCTGGCTTGTGCTTAGGGTATTTAGGCAGCTTTTTACCACGACGCACCGCAATGGGCATATTGGCATATTGCTTAATGGCCGGAAAAACATCCGATTGAATAAATTCAATCTGCTTCAGGTTGTTTAATTTGGCGTTTTCAATCCCCACCGCTAAAGACGATTCAGCGAAATCAACGTTCACGACGCGCTTCGCACCGCCAGCACCGGCGGCGATACCGATACCGCAAGTATAGGAGAATAAATTGAGTACGGTTTTACCTTCGCTATGGGCTTTAACATAGCGGCGACCCGCGCGTAAATCTAAGAATAACCACGGATCTTGGCCTTGGTGACGACCTTGAACTTGGTATTTAACCCCCAGCTCATTCGCCTCCATCGGCACACTATCCAGCGTATTGACTTCGTCGGCGCTATCTTGAATACGCGAATGGTCACGGCTACGGTCGTTATAAACCAAATGTAAGTCTGGGAATTCTTCAGTCGCGAATACTCGCACTTCCGCAAGCTCGTCATCGGTAACGGACTGATGGAAGGTTTGCAGAATTAACAACGGGCCATAGCGGTCTAAAGTCGTGCCAGGTAAACCTTCATTAGTGCCGTGGAAAATTCGATAGCAATCGGTTTTTTCTTCTAGCCATTGTGCTTTTAAATCAGAGCGATTCTGCCAAGCTTGGCTGATTAGGTTTTTTAATTCATTCATGGCGCCATTCTATCAGCTTCGGTCAAAGGCTTGAAGGCTATAAAATGGCTAAGCGCTTGAAATGGCGCTACTTTACGCTACTTGACGCAGTTACTTGATGAGGTAATCGATGTTGGTTATTATCGCGTAATGAAAGAAATTATTGTCTCATTGTATATATCCCGCGAAGACTACCTCAGTGTTTATCAAGGGCAAGTAAAAGACGTTGTTGCGACTGCCAGTGATGGTCGAGTTGTACGTTTTCCTGCGGCCATTCTGAAGGGAATGGTAGGTCACGAAGGAATACACGGGACCTTCAAGATCCACTTCGATGCGAATAACAAATTTGATGGCATCACTCGAATCAAATGACACGAATCAAATGACTCGGATGAAATAGCGGGCACTTGCTATAAATAGTACGTTTAAAACACGCTCTTTTGTCGTATAATTCGCGCGCGATTTTTAGCGTGTGCGCAACTTTCAAGCTGCTTTCAAATAAATGTCAAAAGGCGAAGATAATGTCAGGTCTCGATTGGTACGGTTTAGTACGAAAAGTAATGTTCAAAATGGGTGGTGAAACCTCTCATGAACTGGGTCTTGATATGCTGGGCGCGGCTGAGCGCTTATCTTTGCTTTCCTTTATCGCCCCTAAAATTCCAGACTGCCCAGTAGAAGTGATGGGTATTACCTATCCGAACCCTGTGGGCTTAGCCGCTGGCCTCGATAAAAATGGCGATTACATCGATGCTTTTGCTCGCTTAGGCTTTGGTTCTATCGAAATTGGAACGATTACTCCACGCCCTCAGGCGGGTAATCCTAAGCCGCGTTTATTTCGCCTGGTAGAGCAGCAAGCGATTATTAACCGCATGGGCTTCAACAATAAAGGTGTAGATCACCTGGTTGAGCAGGTTAAAAAAGCCAAGTTTAAAGGCGTGCTAGGGATCAATATCGGTAAAAACTTCGATACCCCGGTTGAAAATGCCGTAGACGATTACCTGATTTGTTTAAATAAGGTCTATCAGTACGCGACTTACATTACCGTGAACATCTCTTCGCCAAATACCCCAGGGCTGCGTGATTTACAGTTCGGCGATACGCTTGATGAGCTATTAGCACCCATCAAAGCACGTCAGTTAGAGCTGGCAGAAGAATTTGGCTACAAGCCAGTATTAGTCAAGATCGCGCCTGATATGGACGAAGAAAACGTTCGTTTGGTCGCAGAAACACTGATCAAAAATAACATCGATGGTGTTATCGCAACCAATACCACTTTATCTCGTGAAGGGGTAGAAGGGCATGAGTTTGCAGCCGAAATGGGTGGCCTAAGTGGCGCGCCATTAGAAGAGTCAGCGACTGAAACCGTTGCTGCGCTGGTTGCTGCGCTAGATGGCAAACTGCCGGTTATTGGTGTTGGTGGTATTTTAGACGGTGCGGGTGCGGTTGAAAAAATGGATGCTGGTGCTGAGCTAGTGCAAATATACAGCGGCTTTATTTTCCGTGGACCAGAGTTGATTCGTGAAAGTGTTGATGCGATAGCTGCTCGTTTGGCTACTAAATAGGGCGCTAGATAAAAGAAAACCCAGACAATTGCTGGGTTTCTTTTTTATTGTCTCCCTGAGGGGGAGCGCTGAGTTATTTGATTTGTGAAACTTTAAAGAGTCAGTTTGTGAATACCAGAAACACCCGTCATTCCGTCCCAGTTATCTGATCGACCTTCTCGCCAGCCAGACATCCATGATTCATGGGCTGGACCTGCTGGGGCAAGATCTTTGGAGCGGCGCTCGGCGCCGGCTAGGTAACCGCGTGTAAAGGCGCGTTGCTGTTGGTCACGTTTCTGTTTCTTCATAGAGTATCCTCACTCAAAATTTTAAACAGTAAGACTGCTAAGCTGAAGCTAAAGGTTAAAGAACCTCAGGCAAACCTTCGCAGGTCTTGGTCAGGCATTAAGAATGTGCACTCATATTCTTAATGCCATGACATAGTTGTACCGCGTTATTGGCTAGGCTGTAACGATTATTTTTTTCTATTAAAACTGATTTTTAAAACAATCAGCTATTTGACAAATTAGGTGTGCAGAGCATGCAAGAACTAACAATGGGTCAGCCGCGCGAAATATTTGCCGTATGTCCAAAAGGCGTAGAACTACTTTTAGCTGATGAAATCAGGCAGTTAGGTGGAGAAGTGATTAAGGAAAGTCACTTGGGTGTTAGCTGGTTGGGCGACCTTGAACTGGCGTACCGTTTTTGCTTGTGGACAAGGCTCGCCACCCGTTTATTGCTGCCTCTGAAAGAAAGTCAGGTGGACGATGTGGACCAAATGTACGATGTGGCGTATGACATCCCATGGTCTGAATTGTTCACTGTCGATAACAGTATTCGTATCGATTTTCACGGTAAATCTGATTTCGTTAATAATACTCAGTTTGGCGGCCAGAAAATTAAAGACGCCATTTGTGACCGTTTCCGCGCCGATGTCGGTGCTCGTCCGAATGTTGACAAAGATGCCGACGTAAAGATTGAAGTGCAGCTGCGTAATGGGCGCATCACCATCAGTCTAAACATTGCCGGTGATAGTTTGCACAAGCGTGGCTATCGCTTAATGCCAGGCCAGGCACCGCTTAAAGAAAACCTAGCGGCTGCCTTGTTGATTCGTGCGGGCTGGCCTGCACGTGCCGCCAAAGGTGAAAACTTACTCGATCCTATGTGTGGTTCAGGTACGTTATTGATCGAAGGCATGTTAATGGCCGCCGACATTGCGCCCGGCTTAAATCGTCAAATACAAGGCTTTGAAAACCTAAAGCTGCATGACCGCGGCGTATGGAAGACGATTGTGGATGAGGCGCGTCAGCGTCGCACCGATGGCCTTGCCGCTATGGAAAGCCAGTTCTTTGGCTATGAAAGCAATCCTTTTCAGGTTGAAGCTACGCTGTCTAACTTCTCTCGTGCCGGTGTGGGCGATGACACATTAGACGAAAAAATTCAGATTCAATCGAAGCCTTTCCAAGAATTATGGTTGCGTGAAAGCGTGATTAAAAAGGGTGGTTTGATTATTTGTAACCCACCTTACGGTGAGCGTTTAGATGAGTTGCCTCAGCTTGCACCTTTATATAACGAGCTGAACGAAGTAACACGTGCGACCTTACCTGACTGGGGTATGGCACTGATTACCGGTAATGTTGATTTGGCGCGCAGTATTCGCCGCCCAATGCACAAAAAGTACAGCTTCTATAACGGTGCTATTCCTTGTACGTTTTTGGTCTTTAATGCTTGTGATGAGCGTTCTATGACGGTACTGACAACGGCCATTAGAGGCCCAGTTGAAGCCTTTGCTAACCGTCTAAAGAAAAATCTGAAGCCGTTACGTAAGTGGGCAAAGCGCGAAGACATTAACTGTTACCGCATTTACGATGCCGATTTACCAGAATATTCTGTTGCCATCGATATGTATAACGATCGTTTGCACGTACAAGAATACGTAGCGCCGAAAACGATTGAACCGGCTAAAGCCGAGCGTCGCATCTTGGATCTTTTGGCGGTATTGCCTGAAGTGACTGGCATCGCGAAAGAAAACATTGTACTGAAGCGTCGTGAGCGCCAATCGGGCAAGAAGCAATACCAGCGTAATAGTGATTTCCAGGAAACAGCTGAATTACACCGCATGGAAGTGATTGAAGGCAACGCTAAAATCTGGGTGAATCTACAAGATTACCTGGATACCGGTTTGTTCTTGGATCACCGTCCAACGCGTATGAACATTGCTTCTATCGCTAAAGGTCAGCGTTTCTTAAACCTATTCTGCTATACCGCAACGGCCAGTGTTCATGCTGCGGTTGCAGGGGCGAAGACCACTACATCGGTTGATTTGTCGAAGACCTACTTGAACTGGGCTGAAGATAACTTCCGTTTAAATGGCCTAATGGGTAATACTACGCAAGGTAATCAAGGCAAAGTTGCCGCCATGCCGAGCAAAGAAATTACTCGCGGCAGTACTCGAGGCGTGACCAACCCTTGGGGCTCGCAAGAACAAGCGCAGAAGAAAGATGAAAAGCATCAGTTCATTGAAGCCGATTGCCGTGAGTGGTTGAAGACCATTCAAAAGCAAACGGAAGATGAAAAGTACGATTTGATCTTTATGGATCCGCCAACTTTCTCTAACTCTAAGAAGATGGAAGGCATTCTGGATATTCAACGCGACCACGTTGAGTTGATTGAAATGGCGATGGCGCGCTTAACCAAGCACGGCTTATTGATCTTCTCTAACAATTTGCGCAAGTTCGATATGGATGAGCGTGCACTAAAACAGTTCACTGTTGATGATGTAAGCGCTAAATCAGTGCCTCATGATTATTCTCGTCGATCAAATATTCACCACTGCTTCGAGATTCGTCACGGTAAAAAGAAGTAATAAAAAATAAAGCTTCTTTCTAGGGCGCTTCATTGCTGGTTTTGCACAGTAATGACGCGCCTTTTTTGTTTCATTGGTGCCAAAGTCGACAAACTGGTACGAAACCTGCTTTCTCTTAGCATAAATTAAATATCCGACCAATTTAGTCGGGCATTCTAAAAAAAGACTGTCATAGAAAAGACATAGAGAGAGGGCCTTAACGTGGCGACTGAAAGCATAGCAAGTGTATCGAGCGCGGTAGAAACTTTAGTTCAAAGTTCAAATACCATGTTCATTTTATTAGGCGCGATCATGGTTTTAGCCATGCACGCAGGTTTCGCCTTCTTAGAAGTGGGTACGGTTCGACATAAGAACCAAGTAAACGCCCTAGTTAAAATCTTAACCGATTTCGGTATCTCCACCATTGCCTATTTCTTCGTCGGTTACCAAATTGCTTACGGCATGGACTTCTTTGTCGGTGCTAACGAGTTAGTAGAAAGTAACGGCTACGAGCTGGTTAAATTCTTCTTCTTATTAACCTTTGCGGCGGCAATCCCTGCGATTGTGTCTGGCGGTGTGGCAGAGCGCGCTAAGTTCTACCCCATGTTAATCGGATCGTCTTTAATTGTGGCTTTGGTATACCCATTTTTCGAAGGCATTATTTGGAACAGTAATACGGTATTAGGCTTTAACTTCCAAGGGTGGTTAGAAGCGACGTTTGGTGCTGGTTTCCACGACTTTGCAGGTTCTATCGTTGTACACGGTGTGGGTGGTTGGATTGGTTTTGCTGCGATTATCGTATTGGGTTCTCGTAAAGGTCGTTACCGCGATGGTCGTGTTGTTGCCTTTGCTCCATCAAACATTCCATTCTTAGCGTTAGGTGCTTGGATCTTAGCAGTAGGCTGGTTCGGTTTTAACGTAATGTCTGCGCAAACAATGGACGGTATCTCTGGTTTAGTCGCAGTAAACAGCTTAATGGCGATGGTAGGCGGAATTATTGCAGCCATGGTTGTGGGCAAAAAAGACCCAGGCTTTATTCATAACGGCCCGTTAGCTGGCTTAGTTGCGGTATGTGCAGGTTCTGATGTTATGCATCCAATGGGCGCGTTGATTGTAGGCGCGATCGCAGGCGGCTTATTTGTATTTACATTTACTTATGTGCAAAACAAATTCCCTAAATTCGATGACGTATTGGGTGTATGGCCTTTGCACGGTTTATGTGGATTGTGGGGTGGTATCGCGGCAGGTATTTTTGGTCTAGAAGCATTTGGTGGTATGGGCGGTGTTAGCTTTATGTCTCAGCTAATCGGTTCATTGGCGGGTATTGCGGTTGCCGTGATCGGTGGTTTCTTGATTTACGGTATTATCGACAAGGTTGTCGGTATTCGTTTAGACGAAGAGTCTGAATACAACGGTGCTGATTTATCGATTCACAAAATTGGTGCTAACTCTGACGATTAATCTTTAATGATTTATCGTTGAACTAAGGTCAGCTTTTGCTGGCCTTTTTTATGCCTGCTTTGAAAATTCATATCTATCTCATTTTTTACAATTTTAACTATGGGATATACATACAGTTGATTTGAAGGTTTCGTCCATATTTATGCGCATTTGCACGGAAAGCATTTTAATAATGCGTGTTTACACTGGAACAATTTTAAAAGTGTAGAAAAATCAGTATATTATCAATATAAGAAATGACATAACGAGGCCCTCGTTATTATTGTAAACGCGCATGCGTGTTTATCTGGAGCTTGGAAATGGACTTTGAAAATTACCGAGTCAAATCAATCAGTTGTCGTGAAGTTTCTAAAAGTCACTTCCGTGCAAACGCGCATGTGCATGATTAAGCTGTTATATTCAAGGAAAAGTATGATCAGTATTGAAAAAACTATTCTTTTTGATGAGGATAGCCCTCTAAAGAAAGGGAAGTTCAATGGGCGTGAAATGCTCTGCGACAATTCTTTAGAATACTATGTTTTTATGTGCGGTCAGTCGTTATCTAGAGTTTCAAATTCTATTGATAAAACTAAGCTATCACTAGCATATTTAAAAAGTTCATATTCCTCTCCTCCTACTTTGGAAGGTAGCTGTCCCTCAGATTTTATTGAGTACTCAATAGAGAACTTCTTTATTCGTAGTCATGGGATATATGATCGAGTACTAATTTTTGTGAATAGGCTATGTGATATAGGTTTAGCTGATGAGTCAATTTCACATAATGCAATTATTACTAATGATCACGTTAAATCCTATAGTCTTGATGCCCCGCTTAAGAAACTACGTAAAGTGTGCACAGAATATCGTCTAGAGAGAAATACGATTATACATCATGCCAGCTATAGCGAAGACACGTTTGATACTTTTACAATGATGCACAAAGTTCATAGTCTAGCGCCAGACTCTGACGCAGAAGCAGTAATTGATAGTGCAGTCCTTCATGGAGTGACTAATGATTATATTGATGACTATATTGAAGAATTTAATGCACACCTTGAATTAATTGATAATACATTGAAGAATTTCTACGATGTAGCTGAAAAGGTTTATTTGAACAAGAAATCATGGTTCACAATAAAAATATAACAAAAGCATGTTGCATCAACCACTGCGTAGTTTGGACGGTTTTTCCGCTCGTTCCTCGCTCCAAAACCGCCGCAAATGCTAGGCGTTAGAGGCTTATGAGACTAATCATCGCATTTTTATCAGCATCCATTTACCGGCTCTATTAATGACAGTCTGGTACCTTTATGGGCAATTCGAAATTTTCGAGCCAGACGACCCGTACATTTGGGTGCGCACTAGAGGGTTCCTTGGTCTTTCACTTTTCGTTTCGGCTGGTTTTGTATTATTGCTCGGGATACCAACGTACTTCATATTGCGTCGGCTTAACTTAGTAAGTTGGTGGTCCACTCTTGGTTCTGGGTTTGCCTTGGCAGCAGTACCAATGGCTATATTCACATGGCCACTGCGGTACCCAGAACTTAAAACAAATGCATCTGTTAATGGAGTGGTTACAATGATCGACGGTACTCCTACAATGGCTGGCTGGGCACAGTTCATTGAGGGTGTTACTTTTCTTGGGGTGTGTGGTCTAGTGGGTGCATTAGCATTCTGGCTGGCAGCCCCTAACAAGTTTAGGCAAGAGACGCAGTAAGCTGCATGTCGTATGAATCAAGAGTATAAATCAGGATTAGGTTTAATGAAGATGCTAACTGGTCATCAGTTTAGAGGTGTGATTTTCATGCGTTTGCCCTTGGCTTATGGTGCTTTAGGTAGCCCATCTTCGCCTGCCTCGTGGTATTTATCGGTTGATAATAATCCAACACTCTAATTATTATCAACCGATAGTGCCTCTTTAATTTGATCGCTATTAAAGCCTTTTCGCGATAGGTAGGCATAGGCTTTTGATTTGTCTTTATAGCTTGATAGATCAAAGCTTTTTTTAGCGAATTGATCAAGGCAGCTTTGGTAAAAATCAATATCTTCCGCTCGCTCTAGCTCATAAATAGTTTGCTCAAATTCGCTGACATCTATTAAACGCTGTTTTAAATCATTAAGGATGAATGACTGTCCTTTTCCTTTGCGATACAGTTTCATAATTTCAGCAGAAAGATCGGCTTTATCCGCTTTGATCACCATTTTACTGCGCAGGGATTCTTGCTCAGGATGCGCCAATAACGCTTGATCGATTTGTCCGCGAGAAAATCCTTGGGTCATCATTTGACTGTAGACTTTTTCTTTGTCTATTCCTTCAAATGTAATGTAGTGTGACTGTAATCGTGCAGTCGCCATCTCATCAAAATCAATGGCCTGTTGCTCAACAATTTCCTCTATGGCTCGGTCAATATCGCTGGTTGATACGCCGCGCTGTTTTAGTTTTTTGGTGATAGCAATTTTACCCATTTCATTATGAAAAGCGGATTCACAATAACGCTTGCAAAATTCAAAATCGCTTTTTAGATATTGATGTTCAATAAGATGGGCAAGAACCTTTTCTATCCACTCGTTGTTTTCTGTTTTACGCTCCAGCTTGCTACGAATTTCCGCAATCAAAAAATCTCTCTGACCAAGGTGCCAATAAGCACTGTTAAAAACGTTATCAATACTTTTGGCTTGTCTGAGTGGCTTTTGCATGAGATCACTTATTTATTTTGAATCAAAAATTTGAAATTGGAATGTTTGCTTAAACATTGGCTGGTTTTCTGTGTTTATAAGTACAGAATCAAAAAAGTGATGCATAACCTCCGCAAGATTCTATATGACGAGAGTCTACATAATTATTTAATAGCTGTGAAGATGCCAGAATACGTTGTCACGCCGGCTGCGTCGGTTAACAAATCAGTTGCATCGCTGCCACCACAAGCCGTTAATAAAAAAGCCAGCGGGACTAAATACTTTTTTAAATAGCGTCTCTCCTTGGATATAGTGGCTTAATAAGCCTGGACAGTTCAGGAGGGCAGTGATTCTACTGCGACTTTGAAGAATATATCGTGCAGGATGAGAGATACACCTGATCGTGCTCTAGGCGTAGCTTGGCTGTATTTATCACCAAAATATATATACTGATATTTTTTCACCAAAATCGGATTTACGATGAGTAAAGAAGTTTCTGAATATGACATAAATAGATCGGGAGAGATGATCAACTTCGGCGTCGGTCGTCCATCGTCGAATCTTTTGCCACTTAATTTATTACAGCAGGCGAGCGAGGCATTTTTTCGAAGTGCTGAGCCACAAGATATTTCCTATGGCAGGAGAGAGGGAGGTGAGCGCTTTACTGAATTTTTGGCGGCAGTATTAATCAGTTCACGTCTATGATTGTGAATCAAGCTCTTGTATCAGGTCTACCGCGAGCGAGTAGCGACGATGGACGCGGCATTAAGAGAGCAGTTGTCTGATTATGTCAGCTGGGACAAGCCTGATGGTGGCTACTTTTTCTGGCTAAAGCTCATTAAGGATGTCGATGTGACGGCCTTACTGGAACGGGCGAATGCTTTGGGCGTTGGGTTTCATTCGGGTGCTCTTTTTTCTAATAGCGGCGGTATGCAAAATTATATTCGCCTGAGCTTCGCTTATTATGAGCAAGAGTCGATTAGCACAGGTATCACTCGACTTAAATCTGCGTTTGATTTTTGATATCGATAATCAGTTGTATTAGCCGGGAGGGCATCATTGGTTCTCGTGGTGCCAATCTTCATTAAATAGAAGGGCGCATTGACTATAAGATAGCCTCTGTTAATCGAACAATCGATGAAACTGATATCAAATTGACAAAAGCGAACAGCCTATATATTGTTATGCGTATTATTAACAGGGATAGTCGTATGATTTCAAACAAGTTATCTCTTCGTTCGCCTTTCCCAGATATAAGGTGTTATGCGGCATCCGTTCGTATAGCACGCTGTTATAGTTCAATTTAAAATCAAATAGGTTATTACTAGTATGAAGAAATTATTATTTCTAATTAGTGTTATATTTTTAACTGCTTGTACCCATTCCCCAGCTAAAAAAATGAATACAAATCAACAGGTAGATGATATTCAGTCAGTTACTGATTCATTATTTTATAAAAAATGTATTTTTCGATTTAAACGATATAACTACATAGACCTAGAGGATAAATGTTCATGTATGGAGGACAAGTTCATAAATACTAATTTAAGTTATATTCAACAAGCTGAAGCATGTTCGCATTTGGGCATAAGAGCGGATGATGTTGTCATTCCCCCTAAAGAACTATGTGACAATTACCAAATCAAAAAAAATCTATCTAAGGGGGATGTGATCGTACAGTATCAAACTTTTGAAAAAGATGAACTTGTTCCTGGAGTAAAAGCTGGAGAATCTGATTTAATTTGGAGTGTAGTAGATAAAAATGAAGAAGGATTTACACTTATGCTTGAACGTGGTGTTTATTATACAAAAAATGTTGGCGATACAACCAAAATATCAAATAATGGCTATTATAAAAAAGCTTATCCAGAAGCACCGTTATGGGAGCAAATAGATAAAGAGTACCGTGTTTGCGTTGGCCCAAAACTATAACAATACAATGAAAGACGCCCACAAAAAGACGTGGGCTTGGACGCGCAAAAAACCGCGCGCCCTTTATTATTAGGCGTTATATGCTAGTCGAGGTGCAAGGTTGATTGTTAAATGTGGTAAGTGTGAAAGAATTGTTATACCAAAATGGACATTCTGGATTTCTAAGATAGATGCTTTCGGTTTTTTAATTTTGAGCGCTATGTTTATTCCTCCGATATGGGGCATCTCTTACGCTTTGGAGGAATTCACCCCACTATTTTATTTTGTTGCATTTATAATTATCGCTTTTTACATATCTGAGCAGAGTTATAAATTAGTAGGTTTTTTACTTGCTGAACTAGTGGTAGATGCAGTTCTTGTTTCTGCTGGTGTTTACTCTGTAAGTTTATTTGTTTCCACTGCTTTTGCCCTTACTTTTTATCGGATTGGCCGAAGAGTATATGGATTGTTTTTTAAATTTGTGAATTACAAGCTGACGCTAGTTTTTAAATGTACTCAATGTAAGCAATTAATTAGTAAATTGAAGTATCCTAATGATCCAAGTGAATAAAAGGCATATAGCAAAAGTATGATGAACGCATCCTTCGGCTGCTGGGACGGCTTACACTTCGTTCGTGCCTCTCTGCGCTTTATCCGCCCTATATACGAGCGTTAGCTTATGAATAATGGAATTAGTAATATGAAAAAATTGATATTAATGGCAGGGTTTATATTTTGTAGTTCGGCGAACTCTGCAAACATCATATTTTATGACAATGATGAAAAAACAGATTTCCTTACAATACCATCTGATAAAATCATATATGTAAAGTTTGATGAAGGAGATGAAGAGTTACAAGTTTAAGTTTCTAGTGCGCTGGGCTTTAGGTTTTCAGTTTCTTCTAAAAAAGAAGCAATGAATATTATTGAAAAGCTATTTGATGAAAATACGAATGAATTTATTGAGCTTAAAGAAAGCTAACAAAGAGTTGGTGTTCGCACCTGCGGTGCTGGGACGGTTACACTTCGCTCGTTCCTCGCTACGTTTCACCGCCCCACAACAAAAGCGTTAGGCACACGTGAAGACCGTACCGTAATGTTTAAAACATATAAATTTATGATTAGTCTTTTCTGGGGGCTATCTGCTTTGCTCAGAACCTCTATCGGGTTCAAAATGTACTTTGAGCAAAAGGGAGATGGGGAGGAGGTAAAGCTAGCACTTTCAGCAATCTTTGTTTTTATGAGTGTTACATGTGGCTTGGTTGCAGCTGGTACATACTTGCAGAAGAGGATGGCTCTATTTTTAGTGATTCCATGCTTGATTTTCTCAATAGGGTATTTCATTGATCATGTGTTAGGTGAATATGTCTGGGCAAAATATGTATACCAGTCAATATTTATGTTATCTCTAAATGCGGCAACTATTCATATAATATTTCGCCAAAAATCTAATCAGGTAGAGAATGCTTAACAAAAACATGTTGCTTCATCCACTGCGTGGCTTGGACGGTTTTTCCGCTCGTTCTTCGTTACAAAACAGCCGCAAATGTAGGCGTTAAGTGTATTTATATATGAAACGAGTTATTGAAATACTAACGCTACTGCCTTGGTTGGCTCCTTATACCTTGCTAGCAGTCGGTTATCTGTTTTTACTTTTTTTCTCCGGATTGCACTTTCCAATATTACTGGTGGTGACTTACCCGGTAATGATGATTATTTTTGTCATACTTCATAGTCAAGCCGATATGACGCTAGATTTGGAATGTATGTACGAGGATGGCTGGAAAGCAAAGATGCAGGTGTATTGGAATTGTTATGCTTTCTCAATTTTCTGTACTTTTCCCGTAATTCTTATATTTTCAGGTTTAATATATTTAATATCGTTTTTAATTTCCTAAAGCGTATGAATCTGGACGAACACTTAACGAATGGAATAGATAGCGCGCAGCCGCTATTTATTCGACTTGTTGAGCAAGCCCAGATTAAGGTTGCCAGCGTGTACTTTATATAGGGAATAAGTAATTGGAGAGTGTTTTTGTCAAATATCATTTTTGCATAAGCACTATCCGTGATATTCGTGCTTGGCTTAAGTTAGAATTAAAGCCGATGTTTACTAAATATAGTAAATAATGTTGGTGTAGATAAAGCTACTCTAGTATCAGAATATATACCGAATGCCTGGAAAGTCTGGATGTATGAATTGCCGCGAAGCGGCTTTGTTCAACAAGCACTTTAAACGGAGCAATAACAGTTGGCTGTTTCGCTCCGCTGCCGGGTCAGGTCTTACCTTTTGCTTTAACAGAACCTACCCCTCGAGAGCTTTAGACCGCTAGCCCACCCTTATGTCAGGCTAATAATCGATAGAGGTATTGTCGCCAAAATCGCTAATAAGATCAGTATCAAATGGCAAGTCAGCTTCTACCTCGTCTTGT
>JBALXI010000043.1:0-39969 GCA_036960605.1 Oleispira sp.
GGCGCTGATCAATCAGATGATGTATTAAAAAATGCTGCGATTGAAATCGGTATGCCAGTGATGCTAAAAGCTAGCGCTGGTGGTGGTGGTCGAGGCATGCGTTTAGTGACCGAAGCAGCACATACCCCAGCACAAGATTCATCATTTGACGCCAATACTCAGACACTACGCGATAGTGTTGAACGTGCGTTGCAAAACTACTTTGACAACCTAGACGGTCAGCCAGTATCCGATGTGTATAACATGGTACTTTCTGAAGTTGAGGCGCCATTGTTAGAAACGGTTATGAAGTATACCCGTGATAACCAAACCAAGGCCTCTACGGTACTCGGTTTGAATCGCGGGACTCTGCGGAAAAAACTGAAGCAGTACGGAATGCTTTAAGCGTTTAACTTTTAATTATCTAGCGGCTATTTATAGCCGCTTTTTCGTTCTTAGACCCCACCTAACCAACTGGTCAGGTTTGTTTTACTTACTATTCGGAAAATCATGAGCATACTTAGTTCTGTCGACGCCC
Source organism: Oleispira sp. (assembly GCA_036960605.1). GTDB lineage: Bacteria > Pseudomonadota > Gammaproteobacteria > Pseudomonadales > Oceanobacteraceae > Oleispira. Next base: position 518 of record JBALXI010000043.1, read on the forward strand.
CTACTGTTAGCATCACTCCTGTACGTCGCGCTTTAATCAGCGTTTCAGATAAAACAGGCATTGTAGAATTCGCCCGCGCACTAAGCGCCAATGGCACTGAGCTTCTATCGACTGGCGGTACTTTTAAGTTACTGATTGCTGAAGGCATTCCAGCAACAGAAGTATCTGATTACACCGGTTTCCCAGAAATGATGGATGGTCGTGTTAAGACTTTGCACCCAAAGATTCACGGTGGTGTTTTAGGTCGTCGTGGTATCGATGATGAAGTAATGGCAGAACATGGCATCAACCCAATTGATTTGGTGATTGTGAATTTATATCCGTTTGCCGCGGCGGTTGCTAAACCTGGCTGTACTTTGCCAGACGCAATTGAAAATATCGATATCGGCGGTCCTACTATGGTTCGTTCTGCCGCTAAGAACAACGCACACGTAGGCATCGTGGTTAAAGCCGATGATTACGCAAGCATTCTTGCTGAAATCGCTGAGCATAAAGGCCTTACCACTAAGACCCGTTTTGATCTTGCGTTGAAAGCGTTTGAACATACCTCTCAGTACGACGGCATGATTGCTAACTATCTAGGTACGATTAACCTAGAAGCTGAAACACTAAGCACTGAAAACCGTGATAACTTCCCACGCACCTTTAATAGCCAGTTCACTAAAGCTCAAGACATGCGTTATGGTGAGAATCCTCATCAAAAAGCCGCTTTCTACATTGACGAAGATGCGACTGAAGCTTCTATCGCCACCGCTAAACAGTTGCAAGGTAAAGAGCTTTCGTTCAATAACGTTGCCGATACAGATTCTGCTCTTGAATGTGTTAAATCATTCGTTAAGCCAGCTTGTGTAATTGTTAAGCATGCCAACCCATGTGGTGTTGCTGTATCACTAGATGGAATTGGCGAAGCGTATGAGCTTGCTTATGCTACTGATACTGAATCAGCGTTTGGCGGCATTATCGCTTTCAACCGTGAACTAGACGGCGCAACGGCTCAAAAAATTGTTGATCGTCAATTCGTTGAAGTGATCATTGCACCTAAGGTGAGCGCTGAAGCGATTGCTATTGTTGCTGCTAAGAAAAATGTTCGTCTATTAGAATGTGGCGAATGGGATACGACCAATCGCGTACAAGACTTTGATCTTAAGCGTGTTAACGGTGGCTTGTTAGTTCAAGACCGTGACCAAGGTATGATCACAAAAGACGACCTTAAGGTTGTTACTAAGCGTCAGCCGACTGAAGCTGAATTAGACGATTTGATCTTCGCTTGGAAAGTTGCCAAGTACGTTAAATCTAACGCCATCGTATACGCCAAAGGTCGTCAGACTATCGGTGTTGGTGCAGGTCAGATGAGCCGTATTAACTCAGCCCGTATTGCTGGCATTAAAGCCGAGCATGCCGGTCTTGAAGTTCCTGGTTCTGTGATGGCATCAGATGCTTTCTTCCCATTCCGTGATGGTTTGGATAACGCTGCAGCGAATGGCATTAAGGCCGTTATTCAGCCTGGTGGCTCGATGCGTGATGAAGAAGTTATTGCAGCAGCCGACGAAGCTGGTATTGCAATGGTCTTCACCTCCATGCGTCACTTCCGTCATTGATTTATTGAGAAGTAATTGCGCTCCGTTTGCGGGTGTTAACGCTTCTTAACTGTACGAGATACAACAAAAGCCAGAGATTAAATTTAGTCTCTGGCTTTTCAAGTTTAAAACTTCTAATAATATTTTTGGTTTTTCTCAAGTTAACTTGATAGACGAAGGCCACTAGCCTTCGGACGAATAGGAATTTTTCATGAAAGTTTTAGTAATTGGTTCTGGCGGTCGTGAGCACGCATTGGGTTGGAAAGCAGTTCAGTCTGACAATGTTGAAAAAGTATTCATCGCACCTGGTAACGCAGGCTCTGCTGCTGAAGCGGGTCTTGAAAACGTGGCTATCGATATTTTAGATTTCGAAGGTCTTGCAACCTTCGTTGAAGAAAATGACATCGAACTAACCATCGTTGGCCCAGAAGTTCCTTTAGTTGAAGGTGTGGTTGATTTCTTCGCCGCTCGCGGCCTGAAAGCATTCGGTCCTTCTAAAGGCGCTGCCCAGTTAGAAGGCTCTAAAGCGTTCACTAAAGATTTCTTAGCGCGTCATGACATCCCTACGGGTTTCTACGACCAATTTACTGAAGTTGAGCCAGCATTGGCTTACATCAATAAAATTGGCGCTCCGATTGTAATCAAAGCCGATGGCCTTGCTGCTGGTAAAGGCGTCATCGTTGCTGAAACGATCGCACAAGCTGAAGAAGCCGTTATCGATATGCTTTCGGGTAACGCCTTTGGTGAAGCCGGTTGTCGCGTCGTGATCGAAGAATTCTTAGCCGGCGAAGAAGCCAGCTTCATCGTGATGGTTGATGGCAAGAACGTTTTAGCCATGGCGACTAGCCAAGATCACAAACGTGTTGGTGATGGTGATACGGGTCCAAATACTGGCGGCATGGGTGCTTATTCTCCAGCTCCTGTAGTAACGCCAACTATCCATGATCGCATCATGAAAGAAGTGATTATGCCAACTGTTGAAGGCATGGCGAAAGAAGGCAACGATTACACGGGCTTCTTATACGCCGGTCTTATGATCGACGCAGACGGAACACCAAAGGTTATTGAATATAACTGTCGTTTTGGTGATCCTGAAACTCAACCAATCATGATGCGTATGCAGTCTGATTTGGTTGAGCTTTGTCTTGCCGCGATCGATGGCAAGCTGGATCAAAAAGAAACGAAATGGGATCCACGCCCAGCGGTAGGTATTGTTCTTGCTGCAGGAGGCTACCCAGCTTCTTATGGCAAAGGCGATGTTATCTCTCTTCCTGCAGATGAAGGCACGGATAGCAAGATTTTCCACGCCGGCACCAGCAATAATGCAGAAGGTGATATAGTCACAGCCGGTGGTCGTGTACTATGTGCTACAGCCTTAGGTAATTCAGTTACAGAAGCCCAGCAACAAGCTTATGTTCTAGCGAAAAAAGTTAGCTGGAATGGCATGTTCATGCGCAGCGATATTGCCTATCGTGCAATCGCTCGTGAGCAAGGTGAATAAAACAATTAATATAATGTAATCGCAGTAGGTAATTCACGGATGAATATTAAAAGATCTTTCCCTCTTGGCTTACTGCACACATTATTATTAAGTTTTATTCTATTCTCTAGCCTTTTGGCTAGTGCCCAGAGCCAGGCAGCCCCTTCTATCATGCTGCCTGATTCTTCTTTTGATCTACAAATCACACCGTACTTATCACTCTACGAAGATGAAGCTAACGCATTAACCATCACTGATATTTTAGCCACAGAATATCAATTAAAGTTTAGTCCCAGCCATAGTGACAACCTTAGATTTAGCTTATCAGACTCGAGCTATTGGTTACGCTTCAGCATTACCAACCCACATGCAAAAGATCAAAGTCTAGTATTAAGCATTAGTAATAATCGCTTAGAAAACATTGATTTTTATGAATATAAAGCAGGCCAATTAAATCACCAAACCTCTGGCGGCTTGGCAAACAACAAAGCCCAGGGTAGCCATAGACAAGCCTATCCATTTTTAATCGAAGTAAAGGCCAAAAAAAATCAAACCTATTTTGTAAAAATTCACTCCTCCACCGCTATCAATACTTTATTACGATTACAGTCTAACGATCAATTTTTACAGAGCCAGCAATTTGATTTTACTATTCTCGGAATAGCACTGGGTTGGATTGTCGCAACAGGTGCCTTTTTTATATTTATATGGCATTTCTATCGCTTCCGCACAGCTCTAATATCGGCTTTTTATTGCAGCAGTCTCTTCGTTTTCATTCCTGCTTGGTTAGGTCAATGGGCGACCTGGTTTCCACAAAGCCAAATGTGGAAAAACGAAATAATCCTAATCAGCCTGATGGCTTCTGCGGTATTGCAAACGCTACTCACCATAAAATTGAATTGGAAATCGGAGAATTCAAAAAATATTCTTCGTGGCCTACATGGCATCTTGGTCGTGCATGCTTTAACAACTCTGATTTACTTATTTTTGCCCTCAGGCACGATGAACTTGCTAATGCTTGTGACGATAGTGATGACGAGCACTTCTCTTGCTGGAGTATTGATATTTGCTAAAAGTGAAAACGAACGTGCACAGTTCTTCTTACTACTAGGTCACATCATTGTTGCCTGCGGTATTTTGCTCAGCTCGTTAACGACTCATAACTTATTAGCGTTTGATTTCATTAATAATTGGTCTGGCATTATTTTGCCACTGGTGATGATCAGCTGCACCGTATTTGCGAACCTCAGTATCATTGAAAATTATCGCGAAGGCCGTAACCATAGAATAAATAATAGTGATGTTATTTTGCCAGAACTACTAGCTAAACTAGGCCATGAATTCCGCACGCCTATTAACGGCGTAATGGGCATGAGTGAACTACTGTCCGATACACACCTAACGCATTCTCAACGAGATTATTTAGATACCATCAGCCTTGCTGGCCAAGATTTATTACACCTCGTCAGCGAAATGTCTGACTTTGCAAAATTACAAAGTGGTCGCATCAATCTTGATCATCGTGCATTTGATTTAACCAATTGTTTAACGCAATGCATGAATCGCTACCAGCAAGAAGCCAACCGCAAGCAAATTGAATTAGTTCTCGATATTGCCGATGATATTTCTCCACGCTTACTCGGCGATAAAGACCGCCTGCAAACGATTATTACTAATTTAATTGCACAATCGCTGCGCCATACCGAAAGCGGCGAATTAGAACTGAGAGTTTTCCGGGTAGGTATTAATAATCAGGAAGGTATCTTCTTTCAGTTGCAGTTAACCGGCAGCCTGATTGAACATGACGAGTTACGACGTTTATTCCGTACCATGGCAGGGCCTCAAGAGCAGTTTGCCAACCTCAATCTCGATCAAGGCTTGGGCTTAATTATTGTTAAGCGCTTAGTCGGGCTAATGGAAGGCTCTATTGAAGTAGAAACACTGACCCATCACGGCTGTTCTATTACGCTATTTCTACCGATTAAAGAAGAGCTTAGCGAGCGTATTGAAGAGAATTCTGATTCACTCTCAGGCCAACGAATTTTAATTGTTGACGATAACAGCACCTTTCGTGCAGTCATCGAAAAGCAAGTAAAACGCTGGGGTATGCGCGCGGAAAGTACCTACAGTGGTAAAGAAGCCCTGGCCTTGATGCGAAATAAAGCCAACCTAGGTGAGCCTTACGATTACATTGTGATCGATCATGATATGCCAATCATGAACGGCATTCAGCTGACTGAGCGTTTAATGGCGGACAATGACATCGAACCTAAGCCAATGCGCATCATGCTTACCGGCTTAGGCATTGGCAGTGCGAACCAAGAGGCGAAAGAAGCGGGTATTCAAAAGATTGTAAATAAGCCCGTCAGTGGCCGTCATTTGAAAGAAGTTTTATTAGAGTTTCATCAGCTGATTAAACCGCTAGTCATGAAATAACGCTAAAGTCCTGCTTTCCATTAGGCTTTAGCGTAAAATTGAATCATCATTTATACATTCTCTCTATAAATTTTTTCTTCTCTTTTATATAGAGAGAAGCCATAAGCAGTTTTAACCATAGGTTGATTACTCATGCGTCATTTATCACCATTCGATAAATTTATCCAGAATGCTGACCTAGCACTGCGCACATTAATTCCAGGCGCCGCGAATCAACAGCGCCCTTCTCCTGCACAAGCTTCTGCTGAAGTTGCCTCAAGCCAGTACGAGCTAGATGATAACGAACGCAAACACGCTGCTGGCTTAATGCGAATTAATCATACCGGCGAAGTGTGTGCTCAAGCCCTTTATCAAGGCCAAGCGTTAACGGCTAAGTTACCTGAAATACGTGAGGCGATGGATGAAGCCGCGGCTGAAGAGATTGATCATCTAGTATGGTGCGAAGATCGTATTACTCAGCTAGGCAGCCATACCAGTGTGTTAAATCCGGCTTTTTATGGCTTATCTTTTGGCATCGGCGCTCTAGCAGGTGCGATCAGCGATAAAGTAAGCTTAGGTTTTGTAGCAGAGACCGAGCGTCAGGTCTGCAAGCACTTAAGCGAGCATATGACGTCTTTACCGACTCAAGATACCAAGAGCAAAGCGATTCTTTTGCAGATGCTAGATGATGAAGCAAAGCACGCCACCGCCGCTATTGATGCTGGTGGATATGAATTTCCCCTGCCGATTCGTTTCGCGATGACGGGCTTGAGCAAAATAATGACCAAAAGCGTTTATAAAATTTAAACGTTTCACAACTCCAAATAATGCACACAAAAAAGCCCAAACCTAATAAAGGTTCGGGCTTTTTTGTGTGCCGCTATCATTCATGAGCCATTAGCTGCAAAGCAGCCAAAAGAACTCAATCTTTATCTAACAAATAGAACTACAAGCTAAGCACTTTCTCGCCGCGCGAAATACCAGAAACACCGGTACGGACAGTTTCTAATACACAGCTTGGACCTATGGCTTCAATAAAAGCTGCCAGTTTGTCAGAAGTACCGGTTAGCTGAACCGTGTAAACACTGCTGCTAATATCAACGATCTGACCGCGGAATACATCCGCAGTACGTTTGATTTCAGCACGCTGAGCGCCAACAGCCTTAACTTTAATCAACATAAGCTCACGTTCAATGTGTGGGCCTTCTGTTAAATTAACCAACTTAACTACTTCAATAAGACGGTTTAGCTGCTTAGTGATCTGCTCAACCTTGCTCTCATTGCCGATCGTCGTCATGGTAAGGCGAGATAAACTCTCATCTTCCGTTGGCGCAACCGTTAAGGTTTCAATGTTGTAACCGCGCTGTGCGAACAAGCCGACAACACGAGACAAAGCACCGGGTTCATTTTCCAACAAAATGGAAATAATGTGACGTTGTGACTGACTCATTATGTGCGCTCCGTTTTGTTCAACCACATATCACGCATCGTACCTAACGGTACCTGCATTGGATATACGTGCTCTTTTTCATCAACTTTAACGTCTAAGAAAACCAAACGGTCGTTGTATTTATTAAAGGTATCTTCTAATGCTTGTGGTAACTCATCACGATCGGTAACGCGGATACCAACATGGCCATAAGACTCAACCAACTTAACGAAATCTGGTAGCGATTCCATATAAGAGTGAGAATGACGTCCTTCATAGTTCATATCTTGCCACTGGCGAACCATGCCCAAAGAACCGTTATTCAAACATAGAATCTTCACCGGAATACCGTACTGCAAGCAGGTCGATAATTCCTGAATGTTCATCTGAATTGAACCTTCACCAGTAACACAAACAACCATTTCTTTCGGGAAGTTCATCTTAATGCCCATGGCCGCAGGGAAACCAAAGCCCATGGTGCCTAAGCCACCTGAGTTGATCCACTTATTTGGCTCATCGAACTTGTAGTATTGCGCAGCGAACATCTGATGCTGGCCAACGTCAGAAGTTACATAGGCTTTACCCTGTGTCGCTTCGTACATCGCCTGAATAACTTCTTGCGGCTTCATCAGGCCATCATCGTTTTTCTCAAAACGCATGCCGTGACGTGGACGCCATTCATTAATCTGCTTCCACCAGCTAGCCAATGCTTCAGCATCAACTTGAGTTTCACTGGTTTTAATCAAAGCCATCATGTCATCAAGAACAGATCCTACTGGACCCACAATCGGCACATCGGCAGTAATCGTTTTAGAGATAGACGATGGATCGATATCAATATGGATGATCTTTGCATCTGGGCAGAACTTGCTTGTCGCGTTCGTTACACGATCGTCAAAACGTGCGCCAATGGCAATAATCAAGTCTGAATGGTGCATGGTTACGTTGGCTTCATACGTACCGTGCATACCCAACATACCCAAGAAACGCTCGTCAGTACCTGGGAATGCACCCAAGCCCATAAGCGTATTGGTAACAGGGAAACCTAGTAGATCAACCAATTCACGCAACTTATCTGAACTCTTATCCAGAATCACGCCACCACCGGAATATATGATTGGACGCTTAGCTTCCATGATCATATCAACAGCTTTTTTAATCTGACCAGAATGGCCACGCTGTGGTGGTGAGTAAGAACGAATCTTCACTTTCTTCGGATAGTTATATTCGAAGCGCTCGTTCGGCATGGTCATATCTTTTGGTAAATCGATAACAACCGGGCCAGGACGACCTGTTTCAGCAATATGGAACGCTTTAGCAATGATCTCTGGAATATCCACAGGATCGGTTACGCGGAAGCTGTGCTTAACGATCGGACGGGAGATACCTAGCATGTCGGTTTCTTGGAACGCATCATCACCAATAAGGTGTGATGGAACCTGACCGCAGATAACAACCATAGGAATAGAATCGGTCTGAGCCGTCGCAATACCGGTAATGGTATTCGTCGCGCCAGGACCTGATGTCACCATGACCACGCCTGCTTTACCCGTTGCACGAGCAAAACCGTCAGCCATGTGAGCGGCTGCTTGCTCGTGACGGACTAATACATGCTTAATATGGCTTTGCTTATAAACTGCATCATATACGTGCAATAAAGAGCCACCTGGGTAGCCATATATGTACTCAACACCAGCATCGTGCAAAGCACGAACTAGCATGTCACCGCCGGAAAGTAATTCCACCGAACCATCCTCACTATCAAATCAATCATCGAATAAAGTATTAGGGCTTAATTTGGCGATACACTTGTTGTGCATCGCTTGTCGCTAAGACGATAGAGCCCCAATGTATAATTTTTAACGCAGAACGTCGCAGCTAACAGTGCACCTTACTTAGCACACCGTTGTGTTAAGCAATTGAGTATTATAGCTACGAGTTTAAAGACTGGATGATCGATTCTTGGTCAATCACCGTAACGATTCTGCCTTGGTCTTAAGGTCTAGAATCTGAGGTGAATGCAGGGGGTAACCTATTCACTCTCTTAACGATCTTCTCTCATAACACGTCGGTGATCTGCCCGATATCTAGCATGACGAAAAGCCGCGTAATTTTGCCATTTTATAGAAATTTGTCAATACTCAAGTTGGATAATCCCTTGACAAAAACAGTGTTATAATCGAATGTAAATTGAAATAGTTTCTAAATGAGAGATTTCTGTATGTTTTCGCGCTTGTCTACCTCCACCCTATTGCTAAGCTTGATTTTTAGCTCATTGCTTTCGACCTCGCACGCGGCACAAATTTATCGCTGGGTCGATGATAACGGGCAACCTCATTATAGCGAAAATCCTCCACGCGAAATTGAAGCTGAAACGCTAAACATTCGGGCAACGGGCACAGGATCAGCTAGTACCCCTTCGACGTCTAGCGCATCAAAATCTGCCACTAAGCCCAAGACATCAAAAAAAGAAGAAGATAATTTAACGGCCGAACACAGCCCTGAAGATAAAGCCAAGTACTGCCAGCAATCACGTGATCTAGCACAACAGATGAACGCAAATACTCAGCGCCGCTTTGAACAGCCTGATGGCAGTTTCCGTAAATTAGAGCAATCTGAAATTGCAGATTATCGTACGCAGGCTCAATCTGGCATTGATCGCTACTGCCAATAAAGCCGCACTTATTCTACCAACCAAAGAAGACTGGCTTGGCGGCCAGTTATCGGCTGACGACGATAACTGAAAAATCTAGGCTCAGCGTCCTCATTCAAATCAGACGCAGTACAATAATTAATACTCTGAGTCGCCGCACCATAAACACCATTCACTCCCAAGTGCTCAAGCTGTAGCCGTGCTAAACGATAAAGATCAGCGTATAAGCGATCCTCGCTTCCCGCGATGAAACATCCCTCATCCGCCCAAATTGTGCCGTTATCAAAATGCGTGAAAGCGTGCTTAACATCAGGACCCACTTCAAACGCCGCTTGAGAAATAGCCGGGCCTAGCCAAGCAATCACTTGATTAAGTGCAATGCCATTATCCGTAAATGTTTTCAGTGTATTCGCGAGTACGCCATTGGCGAGGCCTCGCCAGCCTGCATGGGCGGCAGCGATTTGGCGACCTTGAAGATCACAGAATAAAACAGGCAGACAGTCCGCCGTCATTACAGCACAAGCTAGACCTGGTGTTTGAGTAAAGGAGGCATCCGCTTGAGTAGCATTCGCAATAAAATTGGCATCAGGGCAATTAATACCATGCACTTGCTGCAACCAACGAATTTCATCACAGCCTTGGGCATGATCAACAAGTTGTTGGCGATTGATGGCGACATGACTTGGCAGATCATCGACATGATCTCCAAGATTGAAAGAATGATAAGGGGGAAGGCTATAGCCTAAGCGATCTAGGTTTAGCCGCTCAGGCGCAGACGATACCTCACGCTCAGTCGCTAATGCTTTGACATTATCAGGGGCTGGCCATTGAGGTATTATCATTTACTGCTCTACTTATTTAAAGCTATCTCGTTAAAACTCAATATCTTCATAAGTTTCAGACTGCTCATCACTTAAAGACTGTAATAACTTCTGGAAATCTTCCGGCAAGTCAGCATCCCAGGTCATATATTCATCTGTCGTTGGGTGCCACAGGCTTAATTCGCGCGCATGCAGTGCTTGGCGCTGGAAAGTTTGTAGCTCTTGGCGAAGATGCAAAGAGATGCCTTTAGGCAAACGGAAACGACCGAAGTAGGTCTGATCACCCACCAAAGGATAACCAATATGCGACATGTGCACACGAATTTGGTGAGTACGACCGGTTTCTAATTTACAGCGAATGTGGGTATGCGCATTAAATTTCTTTAAAACTCGATAATGCGTAATCGCTTCTTTACCCATACCTTCTGGCGCAACGGCCATTTTAGTACGTGAGGTTGGGTGACGGGCAATAGGCGCTTCAACAATACCACCGCCGGTCATAACACCCATAGTAACGGCTTCGTATTCACGGCCCATTGAACGATCTTGCAATTGGTTTACGAGCTGAGTTTGAGCTTGCAGTGTTTTCGCGACCACCATTAAACCGGTGGTATCTTTATCCAAGCGATGCACAATACCGGCACGGGGTACATTTTCAATACCCGGATAGCGATACAGCAAAGCATTTAATAAGGTGCCGGTATAATTGCCCGCAGCCGGGTGAACGACTAAGCCTGCTGGCTTGTTGATAACCACAATATCGTCATCTTCGTAGACGACTTCTAATGGAATATCTTCCGCTTCCCAATCGCCTTCGGCTTCTAGAACCACATCCAGCTCTAGGTTCTCACCGCCGATCATTTTATCGCGAATACGACGGGTCTCACCGTCTACGGTCAACTTGCCATCGACGATCCACTGCTGCAGACGCGAACGTGAGAAGTCGGGGAATAATTCCGCCGCGATCTTGTCTAGGCGCTTATTGCCGAGATTAATGGGGACGAAAACACTGGCTTGAATAGAATTTGACATGAATGAGCTTTAAATGATCTTTAGTGAAGATTAAGACTATGATTTAATGTCGCTTATTAAACAGCGCCATAATTGTCCACCTAGTATACAGTTAAACGGAATATTCCTCCATGAGAAGCTTTACCCAATCGATTTTGATTTTATCTTGCTTAGTTTTGGCAGCCTGTTCCAGTAACGAAAAGCGCCCTGAAGACCTTAGTGAGCATGAGTTTTACGAGCAAGCACGTGAAGCAATGGAAGATAACAACTTTCTCATCGCCAGCGAACGTTTGCAGCAATTAGAGTCGCGTTATCCGTTTGGCCAATACGCCGAGCAGTCTCAGCTAGAGTTAATTTACACGCAGCATATGATGGCTGACATGGAAGGTTCTTTAACGTCAGCAGAGCGTTTTATTCGTTTACATCCGCTGCATAAGCAAGTGGATTACGCGTATTACATGCGAGGTTTGTCGGTATATGAGTTAGGTTTCAGCTTTGTTGAGCGTTATACGCCATCAGAACAAGCACGTCGCGACCCTACGCCTTTCCGCGATGCGTTTAATCACTTTGATGAGCTCGTTCGTCGATATCCTGATAGCCAATATAATGAAGATGCGCAGAAGCGTATGGTATTTTTACGTGATCGCTTAGCTCAGTATGAAATTGGTGTCGGTCGTTTTTATATGAAGCGCCATGCCTATTTGGCTGCTGCCCAGCGTGGGGAGCGCGTGATGTTGAGCTATCAAGGAACCAGTGCTGTTGATGATGCTTTGGCTTTGCAGGTAGAAGCTTATGGGCTGTTAAAGCAAGAATTTGAAGCGAGCCAAGCTTTGGCGTTGCTGAAGTTGAATTATCCTGAGCATGAGCAGCTGGACGAAAAAGGCAACTTTATCGAAAGCGGCCTAACCAAAGAAGATCGTCGTACATTGATTGGCGTGATGAGCTTTGGGTTGATTGAGTAGTTTGCTAGTAGTCTAAACTTACAAACCACTGCTCTAGATTTATAGACTGTGGTTTGATTTGAAAACGCCGTGGCGCTAGAGCCTTGATCGATTCGCTCGAAGATCGATATTGGGTGTTTCCTTCTTCGGCACGTTAAGTCATAAATCCATCCCTGGAGCGCCTTCCGGCCTATACGTCCCTGTATAGTCGCTCACTGAGCTGCGAAACTTCGTTTCGATCACGTGAGCCCTCAAACGAAACACCCAATACCGATCCGCGAATTCAGAAATCACATCAGATTCAGAATATTCATCTAAACAGTATATGACGGCTTACTACTAATGGAAAAGCCGTCATATTCTTACCATTAGACATCTTAGCGCCAAATTTATTTCCTAGGTGATGTATTAGGTAGTTCGCTTCTAAGGGCTTCCCACAGCAGGGAGCTGTGGAGAGCATACAGGGAGAGCGAAGCGGCGTACTTGCTGCGTCCCTAGAAATGAACTACCTAATGCAGAGCATGTAAAGCCTAGGAGCCACGGCTGTTGTGAATTATGCCGACACCTATCAGCTACCCGCTTTCCAACCATTGGTAATAGGATAACGACGGTCACGACCAAAGCCTCGTGCGGTCATTCGCACGCCAACAGGCGCTTGGCGACGCTTATACTCTGACAAGTCAACCAATCGCGTTACTCGTATTACGTCTTCGCTCGCAAAGCCTTTGCCGATGATGGCATCAACACTCAAATCCCCTTCGATGTAGTATTCCAGTATCTGATCGAGAATAGCGTACGGCGGCAGATTATCTTCATCGACTTGATCCGGTGCTAACTCCGCGGAGGGGGGGCGCGTAATCACTCGCTCCGGAATAATTTCAGCCTCTCCTTGGCTGGCGGCTAGCTCATTACGATAGCGCGATAACTTGAAGACCAATATTTTGTACACATCTTTCAAGGCGCTATAGCCGCCCACCATGTCGCCATACAAGGTGGCATAACCGACCGCCATTTCACTCTTGTTGCCTGTGGTTAATACCATGAAGCCTTTCTTGTTCGAAATTGCCATCAACATCACGCCACGACAGCGCGCTTGCAAGTTTTCTTCCGTAGTATCCGCCGCTAACCCAGCAAACTCGTCTTCTAACGTGAGCATAAAGGCATCGTACATCGGTTCAATCGGCAAAATTTTATAGCTAACACCGAGTGCGTCCGCTTCTAATTTCGCATCTTCCATGCTCATCGAAGAGGTATATTTAAACGGCATCATCACAGCTTCAACCCGGTCTTTACCAATCGCATCCACAGCAATCGCTAAAGTCAGTGCTGAATCGATTCCGCCTGACAAACCTAAAACAATGCCTTTAAAGCGATTCTTCTCAATATAATCACGCACACCCAAAACCAAGGTATCGTAAATACTGGCAAGTTCAGATTTGGCCAAAGCCTTTTGCGGATTTTGTATATTCAATGACTCGTCGAATTCCACCAGCGTTAATGCGCCTTCATGCTCGGGTGCACTGGCAACAATATCGCCACCAGCATCAACTACAAACGAAGCACCATCAAAAACCAGTTCATCTTGGCCGCCCACTTGGTTTACATACACAATCGGCAGCTGATGGCGCTTAGCATGATTGCTTAACAACTCATGACGCTGCTGAAGTTTGCCGGTATGGAAAGGCGAGGCATTGATGTTAATCAGCAATTCAGCGCCGGCCGCTTTCGATTCCGCAACAGGATGCTCATGCCAGATATCTTCACACACGGTTAAACCGACTTTATGACCCTGCCATTCGAAAACGCAGGCTTCAGTACCCGCGGTAAAATAACGCTGTTCATCAAACACCTGGTAGTTCGGCAGGCAACGCTTGGCATATTGAGCCACTTGCTCACCATTTTGCCAAACCCCCGCCATATTGAATAACTGACCCTTTTCGCTCCACGGATAACCGACCACTACCGTAATACCGGCACTCAAACTTGCGACCTGCTGCAAAGCGGTTTCCATTCGATGCTGTAAACTGGGGCGTAATAATAGATCTTCAGGCGGATAACCAATTAACGCTAACTCTGAGAATACGACCATCAAGGCCTTATCAGCGCTATTTTTTGCTTTCGCTGCAGCGATAGCAGACGATATTAGTTCAAGATTGCCGTCGATATCACCTACTTTAAAGTTGGCTTGGGCGAGGGCGATTGACACTTGTCGTATAGAGGCTTGCATAGCGATTATCTTTGACCACAGGATATTTGCCGCGTATTGTCGAAAAATTGTGAACAGGTTGCAAACGGAACTTTAAAAAATGTTGTTAAAACCAGCGGACGTTCTTGTCCAAGGGCAAAGATTATTACGCTATTACAGCTTTTATGCCCTGCTATTATCATTAATGCTCATCGTGCTCGACAGCCTCGATACCGACAATAATATTGTCGCGGCAATCGATCAACGCAGCTTTTTATTCGCGAATACTGCCTACGTCATCTGGTCGGTGCTGATGCTGGTCTTTTCCAGCTCTCGCCTGAGTACCCACCCGCAATATGCCGTCAGCTTCTTTTTTGGTGATATCACGCTCCTCATCATTATGATGCAAGCCAGCGGCGGTCTAGATACGGGATTTAGTAATTTAATTCTGATACCGATCCTGATATCGAACTTGCTGGTAACCCAAAGCCTAGGTTACGTCGTGGCCGCTTGGACGACTATCGCCATCATATACACCCAGCACTTTGTTCCTTGGCATTTTGCAGAAAAAGAAGTATTCAATTCAGGGTTATACGGTTTTTTTTGTTTCACCCTCGCTTTCTTAACCCAAACACTCTCCCGTAAGTTAAATAGCACACTTGACCTTACCCATCAGCAAGCGGAAAACATCACCCGCTTACGAAAAATCAATAAACACGTTTTATTAGCCTTACCAAATGCCATTATCGCCTGCGATAAAGAGCATAAAATACTACTCAGCAATGATACCGCCCAGCTCTGGTTTGGTTGCAACGATGGCGACCCACTTCCCTCCGAGCTGATGAATTTCATCAATCACAGTGATTGTAGAAATACCCGCTGCGAACATAATGAGCAGCAACTTATCCTTAACAAAGCGCCATTGAGCACTTCGGTGGTGGGGGATTATGTATTAGTACTAGAAGATGCCAGCCACATTGCCGCCGAAGCGCAACAAATAAAGCTGGCCTCATTAGGACGATTAACCGCCAGCATTGCTCACGAAATCCGCAACCCACTCAGTGCACTGCGTCATGCCGCTCAGTTGTTAGCCGAAGCGCCTGATCTTTCCAAAGGTGATATCAAACTCACTCAAATAATCGAGCAGCACTGTATGCGCATCAACCGCACGGTTGAAGATATTTTACAGATCAGCCGACGCAATCACGCCAATGTAGAAGTCATTAAACTTAAACCATGGTTAGAACATTTTAAAGATTCATTTCAGCAAGCTCACGATGAAAAGTTCTCACTCAGCCTTACCTGCAGCCCAGATTATTTAGTTAAATTTGATCCCGACCAACTACAGCAGGTATTACATAACATCTGTGGTAATGGTTTACGCTACGCATTATTAAAATCTCCCGATGATGCACAATTAAAAATAACAGCTAAACACAATATTGATGGTTCTGTTCGCCTCTATTTAATGGATAATGGCGCCGGCATCAGTGAAGACAATCAAAAGAATTTATTTGAACCCTTTTTTACCACCGAGCATTCTGGCACCGGCTTAGGTTTATATTTATGCCGTGAAATTTGTGAAGCCAATAAAGCCAGCATTAAACATATTGCCAGCGACCATTTAGCGGAAAATTTAGGCACCTGTTTCAGCCTTAATTTTGCCAAAGTAAACTAGGAATGAGTATGACGTACAAAGCATTAATTATTGATGACGAACCCGACATTCGCGACCTGATTCAAATTACCCTTGAGCGTATGAATATCGAGTGTGCTTGCGCCGCTGATTTCAGCCAGGCCATTGCGTTATTAGAACAACAAGAATTTCACTTTTGCCTCACCGATATGAAATTACCTGATGGTAATGGCATGGATTTAATCGCGTTAGCCCACAAAAAATATAAAAAAATGCCCATCGCGATGATTACCGCCTTTGGCAATATGGAAACGGCGGTTGCCGCGTTAAAATCGGGTGCCTTTGACTTTATCGCGAAGCCCATCGATCTGACTCGTTTAAGAGAAGTGGTTACCTCGGCACTGAAACTAACCGAAGTCCCCCTCGCCTCTCACGCTAATAAAAGCAGTGCCGTTCGTTTAATTGGCCATTCGAACGCCATGGCCAAACTTAATAGCCAGATTGAAAAAGTTGCGAGAACCCAAGCGCCCATTTTCATTCATGGCCAGTCTGGCACCGGCAAAGAATTGGTCGCTCAATTAATTCACTCCCTAGGTGTACGCCGCGACAAACCATTGATCGCGGTGAACTGTGGTGCTATTCCTCGCGACTTAATGGAAAGTGAATTTTTTGGTCACATGAAGGGCAGTTTTACCGGCGCGAGCTCCGATAAACTCGGCTTCTTTCGCGCAGCCGAAGGCGGCACGTTATTTTTAGATGAAGTGGCAGAGCTGCCTATCGAAATGCAAGCAAAGCTATTGCGTGTTATTCAAGAACAAACTGTACGCCCCGTGGGTCATGAACAAGAACTGCCGATCAATGTGCGAATATTAAGTGCCAGCCACCGTAACTTACACCAACGCGTTGAAAAGGAACTGTTTCGCCAGGATTTATATTTTCGTTTAAATGTCATCACTATTGAAACGCCGTCATTGGCGCAGCGTCCGGATGATATTCCTTTGCTAGCGGAGCACTTCATTAAAAAGTATGCCAAAGAATGGCAAATGCCTGAGTTAAAAATTGCACCCGAAACGCTTACCGCTTTATGTCAATACGCTTTCCCAGGTAACGTGCGAGAACTTGAAAACATTTTACAGCGTGCTTTCACTATGTCGGAAAGTGATGAGATTAGCATTGAAGATCTAAACCTACCCAATCATCAAAGCCAGCCTGCTAAAGCGATGACCAACTCAACCAACATGGCCAATGGTAACCTTGAGGCCTACATTGAGAACATTGAACGCTTAGCTATTAACGAAGCACTAGAAGCGACTCGTTGGAATAAAACAGCCGCCGCAGAAAAACTTGGAATTAGTTTTCGTGCGCTACGTTATCGCTGTTCAAAATTAAACATTGAGTAATGCATTAGCGCTTAACATTAAGTATTATTTTTTTCTCATAAATAATTATTGTTCTTATAACCCGATAGCCTGATTCTTTCATCAATGAGGACACAACCTATTCAACCTCTGCTGTAATCACCCTGTTACTTATTACAACCAAGGACGGTTATATGAAACAGCAGGGATTTACCCTAATAGAGCTCACGATTGTACTTGCCATCGCCACTTTACTTTATAGTCTTGGCAGCTCAAGCTATCGTTTTCTTATCATCCAGTCTCGCATTCAATCAGATGTCGGTAACTTACTAATGATGCTGCGCATGACTCGCCAACAAGCCATCATTCATACTACCACCAGTGTACTGTGCCCCAGCAGCGATGATAAAACCTGCGTGCGAAACTGGAAGCTTCCCTTAATTCAATTTAATGATACCAACAAAAATAAAATACGAGACAATGGCGAGGTAATTCAAAATCGCCTAGAAGCTTTCAGTGAAGATTCATTAATCAACTACCCTAAAACCCAGGTTCGCTTTGATGAACATGGTATGTCCAACTTCTATAACGGCACTTTCGGCTATTGCTTAGGCGATACCGTGCAAGGTATTGTCATTTCACGTATTGGGCGCATTCGCTTCGCACAGGATTTAGACGGAGATCACATACCCGATGTGAACCCCAACACCCCCGTATCCTGTGAATAACCGCTAGCCCGTAAAAAGGCTACCGCCCATCCTCCAAGATTGTGCAAAGTTCTCAGTACTCTCTACTCTATAAATGAGAATTCATTTCATTTGTAAGATCTTGTAACCTATTAAGTATGGCCTTTTAAGTAGCGTGTATTAAGTACTGTATTTAAAAAGCAGGGTTTATAGTCAGGATTTAAGGAACAGAATTTAGCTAACGCAAACGGAATCGCAGAAAATGAGTTGCTCCTAATAACCATGTTATAGGAATCACTTTATGCCTTCATACTCTTTTAACCACCGCTATAATACGAATAAAGGCTCTACTCTGGCAATTAGCCTTGTAATCCTTACGGCAATTACTCTGATTTCAGTGTCTTCCTTACAGCGCTCTGGCATACAGGGGCGCATGGTCGGTAACATTCAGCATCAAGAAAAAGGCTTTCACGCCGCTAATGGTGAATTAGAAGAAATCTATCAGTTTTATGCGACTCAAGCTTCAGCAACCAGTGCGCTATCCGCGCCTCTAAATAGCTTTGATATTGTTAATGGCGAACAGATATTCGGCACCGTCGATCCAGGACATGAATCTTCCTATAACTCTTATAGCCCTTCCAATACTGGCCATAGTCAATTCCCTCGCTTAGCTGTAACGAGCAACATACAACACACTGGGGTTAGAAATTCGTTGGTTGAAGGCTTTAGCGTCGGTACTTTTGCAGAATATGGTTTCACTGTTAGCTCCCAAGCCGCCTCGCCAAGCATTGGCATCGCCCAAGGACGAACACTTTCAAGCCAACTCATCGGTATAAAATTCATTGCCCCAGCTGGCTAAACTCAATTAATAACTTAGTTATCTAGGAGATCGACTATGCGCTTATTATCTATATTTTTACTGCTATTCATCAGCGGCACTAGCTTCGGGGCAGTCGCTACACCACAAGGGATTGATCCAGACCTTATCGATAGAGAAATGACTAGGGTAATGTACATGATCAATCCGAACGATATTAAAATTGTCGCTTATAAAGGTGGCCACCCTTCAGCTTTTACAATCAAATTATGCAAAAAATGCCAAACAAAGTCTTACTCATTAGAAAAAGAGGCGGAGCTATTACTCAACGATCAGCCTTTAGCCTTGAAAGATTTAACTATTACCCTCATCAAAAAGAAATTTGATGGTATTCAGCTAGGGATAGATCGCAGTAACAATACCGTTACCTACCTTTATTTGGGGGGTATCAGTGAATCAAGTGCTGAAGAACTCGCTCAGGAGCAATCTGATGAAAACTAACTTGTTGAAAACACGAGTATTAACCTGTGGCGCGGCGATTTTTTCATTGATGCCATTATTTGTCCAAGCAGATGATACTGAGATTTATACAGGTATCGCAGAGCGTGATGCCCCGAACGTTATCTTTATTATGGATACTTCTGGGAGCATGGGCTGGGCAAATGATGGCTATAGATACCCTCCTGATGGCGAGTCGCGCTTGGAACAAGTACAAGAAGCGGCCATCGATACCATTAACAATACCGATGGTATTAACATTTCACTGATGAAGTTTAATGAAGATCGCAGTGGCTATGGTGGCTATGTTGACATGCCTATGACTCCCGTTGCAGATGCTCGTGCTGATTTTTCTAGTAAGATGAACGGTTATCGAGCAACCGGTGGTACTCCTATTACTGAATCTCTAGAGGAGGCATTACGTTATCTTCGTGGCGACCCTCTTAAATATGGGAAGTATTCTTCAACCTATTACAGCGATTCAGCATCACGCTCTGGAGACACCTACGTCAGCCCCATCAGCCATCAGTGCCAAAAAAACCATATAGTCTTATTTTCTGATGGTGAACCATCCTCTGATACCGGTGCTAATACTCGCATCGAAAACCTATTAAAAACCGTGGCCGCCGAAAACAGAGTTCCGGGGTTAAGCACCGATTGCGGTGATGGCGGCAGTGGCGCTTGTGCTGAAGAAATTGCTTTTTATGGTAACCAAGAAGATTTCAGTAGTACCTACGATGGTATTCAAAATGTGACATTCCATGCCGTGGGTGGTTTCGTTCAAGGCTCAGCACAAACCAAGCTTGAAAACATAGCCAAATATGGATCTTGGGCCGCCCCAGGAAAACCTGTCAACCCTGTTATTCAAGAAGGTAATGGTATTTATGCCAATGTGCAGAACTATGAAGAACTAAAGAAATCACTAAAAGATATCTTTGATTCGATTGCCAAAACCTCCAGCACCTTCACCGCGCCCGCGGTCTCCGTGAATGCTTTTAATAACCTAGAACACCTCGACCAACTGTATTATTCGGTTTTTAAACCGACTGATTCTGCAGGCTGGTCTGGTAATCTTAAGCGCTACCGTTTAACCAGCGAGGGGACGGTAGTAGATAAAAATGACGACCCTGCTGTTGATCCCGATACGGGTTTCTTTTTAGAAACATCTCACAGTTTTTGGACTCTAGGCAGTATTGCCGACGGTAATGAAGTCCGCAGTGGAGGAGCCTCGAGCCGCCTTTCAACTGGGCGAAAAATTGTGACTTACTTCGGTAACGATAAATCACTTTTCGCCGCGGACAATCGGATAGACGAAGCTAATGCTAAGCTAACAGACAGTCTACTATCCCTACCCGCAACTTATACTGCGACCCAAAAATCTACACTGATCAAGTGGGCCAAGGGAATAGATGTTAACGATGAAGATAATGACACATTCAAAGATGATGCCCGTATTTTTATGGAAGACCCTCTACACAGCCAGCCTGTGGTAATTAATTATGGTAAAGACACAGCCGCTAAAACTTTCGATAGCAGTATTTATGTAGCTACTAACTCAGGTTATCTTCATGCCATTTCCACAAATGAAGATAACCCTCAAGAACACTTTGCCTTTATTCCTTCCGAGCTACTCGATAACATTTACCAGTACTTCACTGGGCTATCGAGCCTAGATAAAGTTTATGGCATGGACGGTCCTGTTTCTTATTGGCATCAAGATACCAATCGTAATGGCGTGATTTTAGACGCTAGCGCCAGCTCCAGCACCAGCCTTGAAACGGACGAGCATATCTATCTTTACGCAGGCATGCGTCGTGGTGGCCGCAGCTACTACGCTCTTGATGTAAGCGATCGTAGCGCGCCCAAATTCCTCTGGGATATTAAAAATACGAGCAGCGGTTTCAGCAAGCTTGGACAAACGTGGTCAAAAATGACCCCCGCGGTAGTGAAATGGCTTGGGGTTAAGACCCAAGTCCTATTCTTTGGTGGCGGCTATGATCCCGCGGAAGATACAAAATCGACTCGCAGCACCAGCAGTATGGGTAATGCCATTTACATGGTCGATGCGACAACGGGCGCGTTATTATGGAATAGCTCAAACTCAGGATCAGATCTAAATCTAACAGAAATGAAAAGCAGCATAGTCGCGAATATTGTTACCATTGATAGCACCCTAGATGGCTATACTAACTTGCTATATACCGCGGATGTCGGTGGCCGGGTATGGCGCCTAGATTTGGATAATAATGCGACAACAGCAACGGCCTTTGCCAAAGGTGGAGTCATGGCTGACTTCAATGGTGATACTACCACCAGCAATATTCGATTTTTCAATACCCCCGACGTGGCCTTTACCCGTTACGGAGGTTTCTCGCCAGATGGACAATTCCAAATCAGTATTGGATCAGGTTATCGAGCACACCCCCTCGATACTCGTGTAGTAGATCGTTTTTATATTATTAATGATACTCATGTGGCGACACTTCCTACCAGTTACGCTGATTATGACGAAGCAGATCTTGCGGATGTTCATAGCTTCTCATCAGCAACGAAGGCGCAGCAACAAGCAGGCAGTTTTTATACATTAACCAGCGTGGGTGAAAAGGTACTATCAAACTCAGTTACTGTGGCCAATAATATTCTATTTACCACTTATCGCCCTCTCGATTCGGTGGCGTCTGCTAATTGTGATGCAGATACTGGCTCGACTCGTCTCTACCAAGTACAACCTATCGCGCCTCAAGATGCCGGTGACAATCAACTTGAACGTGATTGGGGGTTAACCGATCTAGCTCAAGGAGGAATACCCCCTAATCCTGTAGTTTTATTCCCTCCCTCCGATAGTCCTACTGGGGGGGATGGTGATGGTGATGAATGCCCAGCAGGAGAAGTGTGCCCTCCTCCTTGCGAAGGTGAAGAGTGTGATAGTAGCTGTGAGCAGCTGACCAGTATCACAGCCATCGGGGCCGAAACATTAAATACCAATATCACGCGCTGCGACCAATTAACAAAAAGCTATTGGATCATCAACTAAACTAAAATCATTAAACAGATTGATTATTAGAGCAACTGTTCAGCATAAATATTAGCTAGCCAAAGACTGGGCATTAGCACCACCCAGTCTTTGCACCTAATAATCAGAAATGCCTCCTAGCCATTATATTGAACCGCTTATCTAGGGTTGATGGCACCAAGGTGGCCAGTATGTAAAAATTCTTGGAAATTACTCTCCTCACCCAGCTAGGCTATGGAAAGCATGAAATATACACAAAAAGGATCGGCTCTCGCCGTTAGCCTAGTTTTACTCACGGCTATCACTCTCATATCTCTCTCTTCGATGCAGCGTTCTGGACTCCAAACTAAGATCGTTTCCAATCTACAGCACCATGAAATTTTATTTCAAACCACCTTGAATGAACAAGAGTATTGGTGGGGACAGTTGCAGAAAGACGATTCAAAAGGCAAAATAATATCTGAAGCTCAGGATGAATATACCTTCAATATCATAACTAAGACAAAGACATATAGCCCAATGAGTCTGAGTGATAATAGTGGCTTTAATAGTGGAGGTGTTCATTCGGTAGTACCGAACAGTCAAATGTTGATCATCCCTCCTATATTGGGCGAGCTAGCATTATCTGAAGGGACTGAGATAAACCTAGGCATTGAGACGAAACTTCAGATATCTTCCAGCACAAATGGTGGACGACCCAATTTGGTAGCCAACCAGCTAACAGGCGTTACTGTCGATACTCTAAACAACACTAAGAATTCTCTATAAAGGATCATGATGAAATTTTTTTACCTTATTCTATTACTGACATTTATTCCTTCAAGCTACTCTGAGATTCTTACGCGGAACCTCACTGTTAATTCAAATAAAGTCACAATTATCAAAAATTATTCCGTTGAAGAAAAACACGGAGTGATACAAATAAAAATTTGTGATACCTGCACTCGTTATGAATTAACTCTCGATGACAATACTGTTTTTATTCTAGACAGTAGAAATCAGCCGACTGAAAACTTGCAGCGTACTCGACTAACTCAGCCTTCAAAAGCTGTCCGCATACAATATAATAATGAAGACTCCAGCGTATCCTATATTCGTTGGAATCCAGTGGCCGAATTTTGAGGAAAGCCTTAATGTATTTTTTTGTTAAATTATTCACGATTAGTTTATTAATCATCTCTAATTTTAATCAACTAAGCTGGGCTGAAGATATAGAAATATATCGTGGTCAATCAATAGGGATTCGTAACAATGCTGTTTTTGTAATGGATACTTCTGGGAGTATGGGCTGGTATGAAGAAGATGTGCCAAGTTACAACCCCAATACCACTTACAGCCCCTATCATTCCTTTCAAAACGATCTATTTTATTATTCAAACGATCGTGTTTCTGAAATAACTGACTTCAATAGCTCTGAAATCAACAGTATCAGACAAAAGTTTTTTAAACGTGATGCTCTGGTTTGCAATAAAGCGATGGAAGGCATAGAAAACAATGGATTTTATAGTGAAAGATTCAAACGTTGGAATCTGTCATCAAATAATTGGGAGCCTGTAGGCTCAAATAGTAGCTTACCTTCTGGCTCAAACAATACGAACGAACTAATTGAATGCAAAGAAGATGAAGGTGTACATGGTATTTCCGACGGTAATCTTTACATAAATACTCGTGGAAATAATGATGATGGTCAATATAATGATAATAATAATATCCATCGTAACTACGATAATAAATGGAATTATCATTTCAAATATCTATACAGCGGCAACTTTCTTAATTATAAATTTGGGCTAGAAGATAGTAATGAAAGTCGCACCAAGCCACGAATGCAGATTGCTACAGAAGCAGCTATAGCGGCCGTTGAATCGACCGGTGGCATTCGCCTAGGATTAATGCGCTTTGACTCAAAAAGTGCCGGAGGGTTTGTCGATATCGCCGTTGATGACATTGAAAATGTCCGTACATCATTTAAGAATAAAGTTAATAATTATTTAGCTTGGGGCGGCACGCCATTAAGTGAAACCTATTACGAGGCTGCAAAATATTATCGTGGAGAATCTCCTTCATACGGTAATAGCTCCAAATCTCAGGAACTGAAGTCTGGGCGGACCATCATTCGCCAAGACGATGGTTTTATAAATTGGTACGCTAACCGCTACACAACCGAAGAAAATAATACGCCTAGCGTGAGTTCATCTAAATTAGGCAGCAGCTATCTTTCGCCTATTAACAGTGCTTGCCAAGAAAAAAACTCATTGATTTTATTTACCGATGGAGCACCCTCAAATGATATTGGTGCCAATGCGGCGATTAGAAATTTGATCAGAGATGTCGACTTCCCATCTGGCAAAAATTTTAGTAAAAGCTGCGATGGTGATGGTGGCTGCGCTGATGAACTCGCCTACTATTTAAGCCACTATGATCAAAATTTAGACCTTGCAGGAATGCAATTTGTTAGAACATCTGTTATTGGCGGTTTTTTTGATGAAAATGATAGTGACGGTGCTTCTGCAATTGAATATATGGAATCAATTGCGGCCGCAGGTAAAGGTGAGTTCCATCTAGCTAGTGATGGCGCCAGTATTGCTGATGCACTAGGCAAAGAGCTTGGTAATACATCATCAACCCCTGCAACTTTTGTAGCACCTGCCGTTGCAGCCAATTCATTCAATAGCCTAGAGCACTTAGATCAACTGTACTATGCCATGTTTGTTCCTGCATCAGGTGATAACTGGAGTGGTAATTTAAAATCTTATCGTTTAAGTGGTGATGGCAAAGTATTAGATTCAGAAGGTAATAACGCTATTATTGATGGTGTCTTCACCTCAGAATCTCGAAGCTACTGGACTGACCCTACTATTAATGACGGCGCGAGCGTTTTAATCGGTGGCGCTGCGAGCCGATTAAACTCAGCCACCGCTACCAGCAACCCAGCAAAAATATTCACCTATTTAGGAAATACCAATCCAACTGTGCCTGTTAGTCTTAGCGATACTTTAGATAAAACAACGGCCACTAAGAGTAGGCTGGGCTTAGAAGAAAGCGTCTCCGATGCGGTGCACCAAGCCATGGTAGATTGGGGTAACCGAGTCGATACCAGTACGGGGGTACGTCCACAAATGGAAGATCCTCTACACAGCCGTCCACTAGTTGTAACCTACAATCGCCCAGCTGATTCCAGTGGCAATATTGTACAAGATGGCGTCGTTTTTGTTGGTACAAATAGTGGCTATTTACACGCTTTTAAAGCGGATAAAACTGAATTTAAAGATTATTTCTCATTCATCCCAAAAGAGTTACTTAAAAATATCCCTAACTATGTGAACGGTGAAGATGTTACGACTAAAACATACGGAATCGATGGACCGATTAATTATTGGCATACTGATTTCAATAAGAATGGTCAGGTGGATATTGCCGATGGAGAGAAGATGTTTTTATTCTTCGGCTTACGCCGTGGAGGTTCCCATTATTATGCTCTCGATATTACCAACCCTAATGACCCTAAATTTGCTTGGCAAATTGATGGTGGTACAACCGACTTTCAACACCTTGGTCAAACCTGGTCCAATATGACCCTCGCCAAAGTTCCTTTTAATGGCACTGATAAAGTCGTGCTAATTTTTGGCGCAGGTTACGATGCTGACGAAGATAACCGTTCAGCCCGTGCCACCAATAGCCTAGGGAAAGCGATTTATATGGTTGATGCCGAAACAGGAGATTTATTATGGGATGCAAGCCCAGATAGCAGTAATTTACGTCTGACGAACATGACAAGCAGCATCACCGCTGATATAACACCTGTCGATTTTGATGGTGACAGCGTAACTGATTATTTTTTCGCCAATGATATAGGTGGACGGATCTGGCGTTTTGACATTGATAAAGAAAATTCTGGCGCAAATGACTTTGCCAAAGGCGGTCTAATTTTTGATGCCAACGGTGATTCAGGCAGCTCTTATCAGCGCTTTTATTATGCTCCCAGCATCGCCTATTTCGCAGAAGAAAAAGGCTCTGGTTACCTTGCCTTATCCATAGGCAGTGGCTTCCGTGCCCATCCTTTAGAAAGCGGCAGTCAGGATAGTTTCTACATAGTGAAAGACTATGACGTGACCACACAACCACAGACTTACACAACCCTAACCCCAAGAGACCTAGCTAATTTAGAAAGTACTTCAACGGATTTACAAAAGAAAAATGGCTGGAAACTTGCCCTAGCCAGTGGGGAAAAAGCGCTATCAAAGTCTCTAACAGCAAACGGTGATGTCTACTTCACTACTTTCTCTCCAACGACGAGCCAAGCAAATCCTGGCTCCTGTACCGCGGATATTGGTAACTCACGCGCTTACATTATTGACCTTAAAGGTGATAACGATCCCGACACAATCCCAACCGGTCCCGACACAATCCCAACCGGTCCCATTATCAATGATGAGAGCATTTCATCCGTTGGGATTCCGGCAGAAGTGATAGAGATTCGCACCACCAATACTGGTGACTTAGAAAATTGTGATAAAAACCAAGACACTAAAGCCTGTATTTGTAAAAAGAATCCACTCAATCCCATATGCAAAACATGCGATGATAGTGGATCAGTTATTCTCAGCGGAACACTCAACCTAGGAAATTCCAAGAGCAGCTGCGATCTAGTGCATAAGGATTATTGGACCATTCAATAACTTCCTTTAAACTCAAATCAATTATTTTCAGCGCACCAAAAGGCCAAATACTAAATATTTGGCCTTTTGCGTCTCTAGGGCCAGTGCTTTTAATTGAGTTAATGATAAGTTAGACCGTTCGTACCAATTAACGAACCGCTTATCCAACAAAGTTAGTACACAGTATATAGATTGAAGAAACTGTAATTATGAAAAAATATAATGGCTTTACCCTTGTTGAATTAATGATAGTTATGGCGATAGTAGGAATTCTACTCGCCGTCGCCGCGCCTGGAATGAGAGCCTACATATCCAATTCATCATCTAATAGTCTTAGTAGCACACTCCTGATTGATATTATGTATGCGCGAAACCATGCGATCAGTAATGAAGTCATCGTCAAAATGATACCTTTCGGTAATGACCCCGCTGCTGCAGATAATGCTGACTCCTTGGTAAGCACATTCGTTCCACTTAAACCAACCGATAATGGTGTTAATTGGGGTTTAGGGTGGATCATTTTTGTCGATAGTGATGACGATAACATTTTTGATGCAGGTGAATTAATTCTTCGAAACCACTCTAGCTTTGGCCCAGATGCCCATATCAGTTCGGGACCCGGTGCTCATATTGGTAGTGGGCCTGTTGGTGTATTAGATCGCCTTAATCCCATTGGATTCAACCCGAGCGGGACAGCAATACGATCAGGAGCTCTAACAATAGCGACCTGGGGTTGTGCCGGTGATAATGCCCGAGTTATTCAAATCAACCAAATTGGACAAGTTATTGGTAATAATGTCGACTGCCCACAAGCTTTCACCGACGCTTCATCCGACTTATAACTAAGGAATGACTATGAAAAACAACCAAAGCCTTAGTATAGTAAAAGGCCTGAGCTTAATCGAAGTATTAGTCACCATCACCATTACAAGTATTGGCTTAATGGGCTTGGTTTCTTTACAAATGCAGGCTGTCCGCGCAACAACAGACTCAGGTAACCGCAGCCAAGCTGTTTGGTTATTCAATGATATTATTAGCCGTATTCATGCAAATGAGGTTAGTTCCCTTAGTTACGTAACACCGGCAAACTTCATTGTCGATCTTGCCACTGGTCAAACTCGACCTCCAGTATGTGCCGCTGCGGTACCGCCAGCCTGCACTCGCTATCACACAGGCACGGCCATTGTTCCGGCAATAAATTGTACGGGTATACAGCAAGCTACTTGGGACTTATTTGAAATCGCTTGTGGCTCTCCAAAGGCTGTAGGCTTCCAAGGTAATTCTGTCAGCTATTTGCCCCAAGCCCAGCTGACCATTGCCTGCGCTACCGCAGGTTGTGGTAATAGTGACCCTCTCAACATTACGCTTCAATGGCGAGCTAAAGCAGATAATGAAGCGACGACAGGCGTTGTTCGAACCGCCAACAGTGGATTGTTAACCCTTACGGATGTCATTACCCCATGAAGGCTTTAAAAAATAATACACATAGTCAACGTCTCACTTTAACTCGAGGCTTTACCCTCATAGAGCTGATGATCACGCTCGTTTTGAGTTTGATGATTACTTATGCCATTGCTCAGGTATTAATTAGCTCAAATCGCAGCTCCGTGACAACCGATGGCATGTCACAATCACAAGAAACGGGCCGCTTTGTGATGTCTTATTTGGCCAATCAGGTCCGTCAATCAGGGCTCGATTCAATTACTAATGATAGCCGCATCACCCAAACCTTTATTAATTGTTCAAATCCTGCCTTTGCCGGACTTATCAGCGTTGCTGGCGATGGTGGAGCAGCAGCAGGGGAAGTAGCCTGCACCAATAATGGTGCTCCCACTGATCCTAATTTCCAAGATGATGAAACCACTATTTATGACGCGGGTACTCATGGTGATCGCTTAGCCGTTGCCTGGATTCCTCCTGTCCCTCTTGACGGCGCAGGTAATCCAGACCCAGATTTAATTCGCGACTGTACTGGAGCCGATGGTTACTTAATTGACGATATCGTTCTTAATGTTTTTTGGGTTGCTCCTGACGGCAACGGCATGAACAGCCTCATGTGTCAGGGACATACCTTTGATGGCGCCGTAATTACTCGCTCAAATCCCGTTCAAGCCATCGCAAATGGGGTTGAAAGCATGCACTTACTTTATGGTGAAGGTGTTGCTGCCTTGCCTATCTCCGGAGAACGCAACGTTGGGAAATACGTAAGCGCCGCAGCTGCCGGTGCCGGTGGCGTTACTGACTGGGATCGTGTTTATTCGATTAAAGTCTCAATTTTAACGCGCTCCATCACCGACGTGACTAATAGCAGTGCTTTAAGACGTTACGTTTTATTAGATGCAGAACCTTACTTAATGACAGATGCAATCAGTCGACAGGTTTTTACCACTAGTTTTGTTATTAGTAACTATCAGTTATAAAATTACTCTAATTATATAAAAACTGACAATGAGAAAAATTAAATACTAAAAAAATAAAAAATAAAAATTCAAAAAATGGACTAGGCATAGATCTAGCCATTTACATTCACACCACAAGTTCAAGGAAATAGGATGAGATCACGTCAATCCGGATCAGTGCTGGCTATCAGTCTAGTATTGCTTACCGCTATCACATTAAGTGCAATGATGAACATGCAACGCTCTGGCCTGCAAACGAAAATCGTTGCTAACCTCCAGCACCATGAAATGGCTTTTAATCAATCTACCAATATTGCAGAATCGGCGCTAAATGCCTTACAGGCTATGGAGTACGAAACTAAAAGGGAATTTTTAGTTAACGCACAAAGAGCTTATTATTCCCATAAAGAAGGAAATAGCGCATCTAACGAAATCCTTTATTCTACTCACAGTAGCAATCCCCTCATAACAAACTCAGTGACAATTTCACATGAGCCCAGCCGAAGTATAAAAGAAGAGTATTTAACGACAGGGATTAGAAGCCAGTTTTCTCGTGGAAAGAATTTAAACGATATTCCTCGCTTTGAACTGATTGCCAACTCGAAGCTCCCAAATGGTATCCAATCAACTCAAGCCTTTGGCTTCAACTCCACACCAAAATAAGCAGGAGCGATACAATGTTACTAATCAAAAGACTATTTTTTATTTTTATCTTTTCTACTTCGCTATCAGCGACTGCTTATGAGGTTATAAATCGCGATTACAAACTGCCTCCTGAGCAAATCCGAATTGATTTTAGTCAAAGCGTTTATAAAAAAGAAGCTAAGCTAGACTTTCGCCCCTGTAAGACTTGCTCATGGGAAACCTATGACATAAATCCACATACAGATTTTTTTAAAAAAGTATCTCCTATTGATTACATCAAATTTAAACAGCAAGTAAAGCGAGATTCGTACAATCCACCCTCTAAAAATTTCATCGTTTACATATCAGTGAATATAAAGACCAAAGAAGTTTTCACTATTAAATGGGATTATCTGGAGCTATAACATGAAAAAAATAATAACAATTATAATCTCATCCCTACTGTTAGTTACTCAAATAACATCTCTGTTTGCTGATGATATTGAAATTTATCAAGGTGGAAACACAGGTGTTCGTCCTAACGTTATGATGCTTCTGGATACTTCTGGCAGCATGAATGAAACAATTAATATGGCAGGCACTTTTTACGATTCTGAAACAATATATCCTGGTCCCTTTCGAAATGATCGTTTATATTTTTATGAACTTCCAGAAAGTGGCAGTGATGCATTTGACATTAAGGCTATTAGAGATGCAGTTTTAAGAAACTCCATTCACCCTGATTCTTTTAAATGTGAGTCTAAGAGGAATGAGCTTTTTGTCACTAAAGGCTTTGCTTCTTCCAAATTCATGCAATGGGATCCTAGCATCGACTTTGAAGTTTGGTATCTTTTTGGTGGTTGGAAGCCATTTCATGGTGTTTGGAGGACTCTTAAAACTTCTGATGACCCCGCTCGTTATGTAGATTGCAAACTCGACTTTGATATTCAGCATGGTCTTACTGCCAATGATGGTCGCCCCTATATGAGTCACGACGAAAATGGTCAACCATATACCAATGACCATTCTAAAAGAGTCCCTAATTTACTACCCGCTCATATATTTAGACCCGCTAGCCCAGCTTTTGCCGGCCGAGGATGGTGGGGGATAGCTCGAAATATTGCTCTGGCTGCTACAGAAACTGTCTATACAGGCAACTACTTAAATTGGGATTTTGCGACAAAGAACGGGGTTACACAGATTCCCCGCTTATATTTTATGGGCCAAATATTGTCCGATGTCGTTGCACAATACCCAGGCATTAATGTTGGTTTAACTCGCTTCGACGGTCGTTTGTTGGGAGACCTTACTTTAAATTTCGGCGGTGACTTTTTTAGAAACCCTTTAATATATGATCCACCACAAGGAGGGATGGTCGCGATCGATATGGTGCCTTCAGACACCAACGCTTTACGTTTTGAGAATACGATCAAGAGTTGGGACGCTTGGGGAATGACTCCTTTAAGTGAAGCATATTATGAAGCGGCTCTTTACATGCGTGGTGAAAAACCAAAGTATGGTGACAGATCTAAAGTTTTTGCTACAAGAGATAGCTTCTTAGGCATTGGAGGAACATATCATAATTATCCAAGTATTCCTGCGGCTCGCGAAGATAATAGCCCGACGGGTGATTATAAAAGCCCTATTACTCAATCTTGCCAAGATAATCATATCATTATTTTCAGCGATGGTGCCCCGACTGAAGATGTTGACGCTAATTCAAATATTCAAGCATTAATTGCTAACCAAGAAAACTTCCCTAATGGATTGAGCAAATACTGTTCTGGAGACGGCGGCTGCGCTGAAGAGCTAGCTTATTATCTTTCTAATGCTGATCAGAGTGATTCTTTAGCAGGGACACAAACAATTAAAACGCACTCCATTTTTGGCTTCACGGAGGATACGGCTGCTAATGATTATCTAAGAAACGTATCACAAAAATATGGTCAGGGTATTTTTGAACCAGCAAGGGATGAAGCCTCAATTCGTAATGCTTTTCGAAAAATATTTGATTCCATCGTCGGCAGCTCCAGTAGTTTCACCGCGCCTGCAGTTTCCGTTAATGCTTTCAATCGCTTTGAATTATCTGACGAGTTATATTATTCCGTTTTTAAGCCAAGTGGAAATCTAAGTTGGAAAGGTAATTTAAAACGATACCGGATGGCACACACAGCTACCGACTTTACAATTCTTGATGCTGATGACAATGCAGCAATTGATCAAAATACGGGATATTTCAATTCAACAGCGCGAAGTATCTGGACGCCAATAGGTGAGCCTGATGGCAGAGAGGTCACTAATGGCGGGATTGCTAATCGCCTACCGCCAAGTCGTAATATCTATACTTCGCCTATCGATCCAACCGCGATAGGAGCCTCACTTCGCCCTTTAGATATAACGACTGCGACAAAAAGTGAATTAGATATCAGTAATAAAGATGCAACATACCATCAAGGGCTTATTGACTGGGCGGTAGATAGTGATAAAGCATCTATTGAAGACCCTCTACATAGTGAGCCCACCATCATTACCTATGAAGATAGTAGCAAAAATACTCATAGAGCATTATTTGTTGGAACTAACAGCGGTTTTCTACATGCTTTTGATATTGATAAAAACATTCCTAGCGAGCACTTTGCTTTTATACCGAAAGAATTGCTAGCGAACTTGAATCAATATTATACCGGTGGTGGAATTAACGCTAAAAAGATCTATGGTGTTGATGGCCCAATTACTCATTACCATAATGACATAAACAAAGATGGCAAAGTGAATGGCAATGAAAAGGTCTATTTGTATGTAGCATTACGTCGGGGTGGTCAATCGCTTTATGCCTTAGATGTTACAGATTTATCCGCTCCAAAGATGCTTTGGCAAAAACATGGCGACTATCCAGTTGGAGCTATAAATAAACCAAGCGTTAGTACTAACTATGACAACTTAGGGCAAACATGGGGTCGATTGGAGCCCGCTCTGGTTAATTATGCAGGATCTCCAAAGTTAGTATTATTCACCCCAGGTGGCTACGACCCGGTTGAAGATGGCTCTACGACCCTTGGAACGACATCTACAGGACCTTTGTCACGTATAAGTCATTCTCAAGGCACTACGGTATATATGATTGATGCGCTGTCCGGTAACGTTCTATGGGATGCTAAAGAACATACCTCTGTAGGCTCTCAAATGAATAGTAGCTTCCCAGCCAACGTTGCTCCATTAGATACCGATGAGGATGGTTTAGCTGACTTACTTTATGCTGCGGATGTTGGTGGTAGAATTTGGCGTTTTGATTTTTCAGCTGAAACCGATCATTTCATTAATGACTCATCAGGAGCAATAGTCGCTAATCTAAATGGCGGCCCAAATGCGGATAATCGTCGCATTTATAATGAGATAGATGTTATCGGTTCAGCAGATTCTAATGAAGCTCTTTACCTGAGTGTTGGTACAGGTAATCGCTCACATCCGAATACTCAGCACGTCAACAATTATCAGTATATTATTAAAGATACTATTAAGCCCAAGCAAAACCCGCCAATCTTAACTCACGCTGATTTATCCGAATGGAATGGAATATCAACAATAAATTCTGCACATGGTTGGTATATTCCGCTGAGCAGGGCTGGTGAAAAAGCAC
Organism: Oleispira sp.; assembly: GCA_036960605.1. Taxonomy (GTDB): domain Bacteria; phylum Pseudomonadota; class Gammaproteobacteria; order Pseudomonadales; family Oceanobacteraceae; genus Oleispira. The sequence continues at coordinate 34,356 of JBALXI010000043.1, forward strand.
TATCTCGTTCGAATACAGTCGCTAATCAAATTGTTTTTTCAACGTTCGCACCCAAACCAGCCGTACAGGGTTCTTGTGATACAAGTCCAGGATATGCTAAGAGTTATAGACTAGACTTAACAAAAGGAGTTCTTTCAACTGCTACCATGAAAAATGGAGGCATCCCCCCTATGCCGATGTTATTACCTCCTCCATCAGGCATCGAATGCTCTAGCGATTGTCGCCCTCCTCTTCCTCCTGCAACCTACTCTGTACTAGTTGGAACCGAAGTGGTTAAATTTGATAAACCCATAGTAGGTGCTGATATAAATCTAAATCAATTATATTGGCTGGAGAAACCCAATGAAAATAGACCATAAACAAAATAAAGGCTTTACCCTAATTGAACTGATGATTGTCATTGCGATCATCGGCATATTAGTTTCGATCGTATTACCAGGATATCGTAGCTATGTGCTAGAAAGTCAAAGAACAGATACACAAGGTAAATTGCTACAAATGGTAGAGCTGCAAGAGCGCTTTTTCATTGATAATTTTAGATATACAACCTCACTTGGAGGAAACCCAGCTGTTGAAGGTGATGGTCTCGACTATCCCCTTGCGAATGTCAATGATCCAGTAATAATTAGCTATAGTGGGGAGCCTGCATTCAGTATTCAAGTGTTGGCCTGTAATCTTGCGGTGCCTACTGGCCTCGCGGCTCTTTATCTTGATATTCCTGATATTACTAGATGTTTTCGGCTTGTAGCGACACCCTTAGGTGATCAAGTGAATGATGGTGCTTTAATACTCGATAGTCGTGGCCGCAAGGTTCTAGACTACGCAAGTATTTACCCAAGGGATTGGAATAATAATGACTTAGGAACAACGCCAGCATTGAGTCAAGCAGCTTGCCCTGAATGCGCGGCTTTTCCTGATAGAGATGATCAATAATAAATTATCCGCGATTTACCTCAATCCTGTTTTGATAAATCGCGGTTTCAACATCCACTATGAAATTATTGTATCTCAGTCAACCTCAGCTCTTTCGGCAAAGAAAACACCACATTCTCTTCCTGCCCTTGCAGCTCTTCAGGCACTTCACCGCCCCATTCTTTTAGACGATCAACAACAGACTGCACCAGTACTTCTGGAGCTGAAGCACCGGCTGTGATGCCAATACTTTCGACACCGTCTAGCCATTCTTTCTGAATCTCTTCAGCATTATCAATTAAGTAAGCCTTAGCGCCCATACGCTCACCCAGTTCGCGTAAGCGATTAGAATTGGAGCTATTAGGCGAACCAACCACTAATAACAACTCAGTGCCGGTTGCGAGCACCTTAACGGCGTCTTGACGGTTCTGCGTCGCGTAGCAAATATCATCTTTGCGTGGCCCTTCAATTTTTTCAAACTTCGCGCGTAAAGCTTCAATGACCTTGGCGGTATCATCCATGGAAAGCGTGGTTTGGGTCACATAATAAAGCGCGGCTGGATTTTTAACTTCTAATGCAGCAACATCTTTTTCATCTTCAACCAGATAGATATCACCACCATTAGAATGGTCGTATTGACCCATGGTGCCTTCGACTTCTGGGTGGCCTTTGTGACCAATCAAAATGCATTCACTGCCATCAGCGCTATAGCGGCTGACTTCTAGATGCACTTTAGTTACCAGTGGGCACGTTGCATCAAATACTTTCAAGCCGCGATTAGTCGCTTCTTGGCGTACGGCCTGAGAAACACCATGGGCAGAAAAAATCACAATACTATCGTCAGGTACTTCATGCAGCTCATCAATGAATAAAGCGCCACGCTCACGCAAACCATTCACGACAAACTTATTATGAACAACCTCATGGCGCACATAAATCGGTGGCTCAAATAAATCTAAGGCACGATTTACGATATCAATTGCCCGATCTACTCCAGCGCAAAAACCCCGCGGATTCGCCATTTTGATTTTCATATTTAAGCTTCCACCGCCAATATTTGAACTTCAAATTCTAAGTCTTTACCGGCTAACGGATGATTAAAATCAACCATCACATAATCGCGCTCGATTGATTTAATCACACCCGGCAATTCAGCTTTAGCGGCATCCGCAAAAGAAACCACTAAACCAGGGGATAAAGGCATATCAACAGCAAAGCTAGAACGCTTCATTTCTTGGATATTCTGCGGGTTTGTTTGCCCGAATGCTTTTTCTGCAGGCACTATGAAGGTTTTATGATCGCCGGTGGTTAGACCGATTAAAAATTCTTCAAAGCCCGGTAATAAATTACCATCACCTAATACAAAATCAGCAGGTTTTGCATTAAAGGTTGAATCAACTTCGTCTTTTTTACGTGTTCCATCCGATGCAATACCGTCCATACGCAATGCAAAGTGCATAGAGATTTTAGAGTCAGCAGCAATCGTTTGAATAGAATCAGACATTATTCTTTACCTTTGTTCTTTAATCTTAGTGTTTAGAGGGCTACTTTTGCTCTTTAGAAAGCGCTTCTGCTTTTGCAGCCGCCTTTTCACGACGGGCTTCAAATACCACGTCTAAACCCAGCATGACGGCACCAATACTGATGGCACTATCGGCAATATTAAAAGCAGGAAAATAAGATCCCGCCCAATGCACCGAAATAAAATCGATGACGTGACCATAGACTAAGCGATCAAATAAATTACCTACCGCTCCACCTAAGACCAATGCCAGTGCAATCGCTAACCATTTATTCTCGCGCGGTAATTTAGACAGCCAGCCTATTAGCATGATGCTAACACCCACTGCAATCGCGGTAAAAAACCAACGCTGCCAGCCATCTTCTCCAGCCAAAAAGCTGAAGGCAGCACCTGGGTTATAAAGCAGAGTTAAATCAAATACCGGTAAAATCGGTACTGGCTGCCCATAACTTAAAAAGTTTTCGGCTAATTGCTTGGTAATGAGATCGAACGCAATCACGAAGAGCGTCAACCACAACCAAATCAGGGCTGAGGGTTCCCCAGCCTTACGTTCTTGATTCATTTTAATGCTCTCTATCTATTAACTATATTTATTAACTGTATCTAGCGTAATCGAGGCAGTGATAACAAGGCAAAAACAAATTTAAACGCGGAGTTTACAAGTTGTAAATGAGCATTTTAAATTTGTTTTTAACGCGGTTATCGCAACGTAGATAGCTAGATCATGCGAAATGGCGTACTTCGCCACTTCCTGCAATATTAGTCACACAACGGCTGCACAAGGTGGAATGTTCAGGATGTAAACCAACCGTCACATTATGGTGCCAGCAACGCTCGCACTTGTCAGCGGTTGAAGCGGTTAGCGATAAACGCAAACCTGCAATATCTGTTTTCTGAGTGGCTGACTCATCGGCTGATGCCAAAGTTTCAACATCTGCTTTCGAAGTGATTGTCACAAAACGTAGCTCTTCACCTAGTTTTTCTAGCTGAGCCTTTAATGCTTCATCAGCATACAAAGTCACATCCGCCGCTAAACTAGAACCGACTGTTTTCTCAGAGCGTGCTTCTTCTAACACTTTATTCACAGCGGTTTTAACCGCCATGATTTCACGCCAATAAGCATCGTCTAATTTCAGATCAGCTACTTCAGGCAACTGATACCATTCAGCTAATAATACTGATTTTTCACGTTCGATATCATTACCTTGCGCATCAACAGCTGTTGGAAGCACATCCCAGATTTCTTCAGCGGTGAAACTCAGTACCGGAGCAACCCAACGTACCATCGCTTCCGCAATATGATACAAAGCCGTCTGCGCGCTACGACGAGCAAGGCCATCAGCCTTACAGGTGTACTGGCGATCTTTGATGATGTCTAGGTAGAAAGCACCGAGTTCACCAACGCTGAAATTCATCAACAACTTAGTTAAGCCACTGAAGTTATAATCTTCGTACAAGTCTTTAACTTGCTTATCCATCGATACCGCATGGTTTAAAATCCACGCATCCAACGGCAACATATCTTCAACAGCCACTAAATCCGTTTTAGGATTAAAGCCAGCGATGTTGGCCAATAAGAAACGACAAGTATTACGAATACGACGATAAGCATCGGCGTTACGCTTTAAAATTTCATCAGAAACGGTCATCTCAGTACTGTAGTCGGTATCGGCTACCCACCAGCGTAAAATGTCAGCGCCGAGTTTATCCATGACATCAATAGGCGATACAGTATTACCGATCGACTTCGACATCTTGCGACCTTTCGCATCAACGACAAAACCGTGAGTCAAAGCGGTCTTATAAGGCGTTTGGCCTTTAGCAGCCACTGAAGTCAATAATGACGACTGGAACCAACCACGGTGTTGATCTGAACCTTCTAGATATAAATCAGCAGGAGATCGTAAACCATCGCGCTCATCCAGAACGGCCGCGTGGGTCACACCAGAGTCAAACCAAACGTCTAATGTATCAGTCACTTTTACATAATTTTCAGCATCTGCGGCGCTAAGAAGATCTTCTACTTCTAATTCAAACCACGCATCAATACCTTTCTCTTCGACCTTCAACGCCACCTTTTCGATCAAGGCTTTGCTATCTGGGTGAAGGGCAGACGTCTCTTTATGAACGAATAAGGCAATCGGCACACCCCAAGTACGCTGACGAGAAATACACCAGTCAGGACGGCCATTCATCATGCCTTCAATACGAGCCTTGCCCCACGTTGGACGCCACTCGATATCGTTCTCAACTGCATGCATCGCTTGTGATAATAAAGACGTTTCCGCTTTCTCAGCTTCCATGGCGATAAACCACTGTGGCGTCGCACGGAAAATGATTGGCGTTTTATGGCGCCAGCAATGTGGGTAGCTGTGCTCAATTTTTAATTTCTTAATTAATGAATCAACCGCACCGATTGAAGGATCACCCAAGATGCCCAATACGCGGAACACACCTTTATCAGCAACCGATAAACCCGTAAGTTCTAAGCTTTCTAATGCTGGCGTGCTGATGAAGTTTCCTTCTGCGCTGACCAACATTGATTCAGAAGTAATTCCGTATTGATTACACACAACATAATCGTCTGCACCGTGCATTGGTGCAGTATGTACTGAACCGGTACCGGCATCAGCCGTTACGTGATGACCTGTAATCACAGGAACTGTCTTGGCCTTCTCATCTTCAGTGCCAGTAGCAACCGTCATGAACGGATGAGTTACGGCAAAAGGTGCTGAATCTTGCTCAGGTAACTGACCAAAAGCAGAACCTGCAGCATTGGCGATCACATTAAAATCTGTGATGCCATAACGACCCATAGTGTCTTCAACCAGTGCGGTAGCTAAAACAAGAATTTCATCTTTCTCGCTGCCGGTATTGATATGCACCAAGGAATATTCTAATTCAGGGTGAACCGATACGGCTTCGTTAGCCGGTAAAGTCCAAGGGGTTGTTGTCCAGATAACGATATTGGCCGTCTTGCTTGCAAGAGCAGCATCTGCACCGAAAGCATTCAACAAAGCAGCGGTATCAGTGAAGGCAAATTTCACATCGATAGAAATAGACTTTTTATCTTGGTATTCAACTTCCGCTTCTGCCAATGCAGAACCACAATCCATGCACCAGTTAACCGGCTTAAAGCCTTTTTCTAGGTGACCGTTATCGGCGATTTTTCCTAAGGTA
>JBALXI010000044.1:0-36240 GCA_036960605.1 Oleispira sp.
CTTTTATCGAAGTATTCGATAAAAGTATTACCGATGACTTTACGCTTTTGCTCTGGGTCAGAAACACCGACTAGCTTGCCTAAGAATAAATCAGCTGAATCAGAGCGAATAACTTTTACGCCCATGTTATCGGCAAACATATCCATAACCGCATCACCTTCGTTTTTACGAAGTAAGCCGTTATCAACAAAGACACACGTTAGCTGATCGCCAATCGCTTTATGCAACAACGCGGCAACAACCGATGAATCAACACCACCAGAAAGGCCCAACAGAACTTTATTAGTACCCACCTGCGCGCGTACACGTGCAATTTGATCTTCAATGATTTTTGCCGGAGTCCATAACGATTCACAGCCACATATTTCGTGAATGAAATGACCGACCAAACGCTCACCTTGAAGTGTATGCGTTACTTCTGGGTGAAACTGAACGCCGTAATAATTTTTCTCTGCGTTGAACATGCCTGCGATTGGGCAAGACTCAGTTGACGCTAAGATCTCAAAGCCTGCTGGCATTTTTGTCACTTTATCGCCGTGACTCATCCAAACATCTAAAAACTTCTCACCGTTTTCAACATGATCAGAGATGTCTTTCAATAACGCCGAAGTGCCTTCAGTTTTAATACGCGCATAACCAAACTCACGTAAATCAGAAGCTTCAACCTTGCCGCCTAACTGCTCAGCCATGGTTTGCATGCCGTAGCAAATACCTAATACAGGAACATTCAGATCGAATACTGCCTGCGGAGCGCGAGGAGAATTCTCTTCAGTAACCGACTCAGGGCCACCGGCAAGGATTATACCGTTCGGGGCGTAATCAATTATTTCCTGATCATCCATATCCCAAGCACGAATTTCAGAGAAAACACCCAATTCACGTACGCGACGTGCGATAAGCTGAGTATATTGAGAACCAAAGTCTAAAATTAAAATACGTTGAGCGTGAATGTCAGTCATAACCATCTCTTTCTAAAATGAAAAAACCCGCAGACGAATCAGCAGGCTAAAATTTTTGTCTAAATTGATCGAAGTATGATTGAGTATTTACGACTCAATCCTACCTCTTTTAAATTCTTCTATCTTTTTAGAAGCGTTACTGAGGCCGTTAGAGTGAGGCAAAAATTTGTGAAAGACCGGAGCTTAGCGTGCTAAGTGAGGATCTTGAACCAATTTTTAACAAAGCTCTAACAACGCAAATAGCTTCTAGCCCATTCTGTAGTTCGGGGCTTCTTTCGTAATCTGCACATCGTGTACGTGAGATTCTTTCATACCCGCATTGGTAATACGAACGAACTCAGGTTTAGTACGCATTTCACCAATCGTTCCGCAACCGGTATAACCCATGGAAGCACGAACGCCGCCCATCAACTGATGTACGATATTAGTCAATGGACCTTTAACTGCGATACGACCTTCAATACCCTCTGGTACCAACTTGTCTACGCCGCTATTTTTATCTTGGAAATAACGATCTGAAGAACCCTGTGACTGGCCCATCGCGCCAATAGAACCCATCCCACGGTAGCTTTTATAAGCACGTCCCTGGAACAATTCAACTTCACCTGGCGCTTCATCAGTACCGGCAAGCATGGAACCAACCATGATCACACTCGCGCCAGCAACAATCGCCTTAGCGATATCACCAGAATAACGAATACCACCATCAGCAATAACCGGAACGCCGTATTTTTCCATCGCAGCCGATACGTTAGCAACGGCTGACATCTGAGGAACACCAACACCCGCAACAATACGTGTAGTACAAATTGAACCTGGGCCAATACCGACTTTAACGCCATCAGCACCCGCTTCAGCTAATGCAATCGCAGCATCGGCAGTCGCAATATTACCTGCAATGATTTGTAGATCAGGGAAGTTGGCTTTCGCCCAACGAACACGATCAATAACACCGGTACCCGATGGGTTACTGGTATGGCCGTGTGCCGTATCAATAACAACCACATCAACGCCTGCAGCAACCAATGCCGCAATACGCTCATCAGTACCAAAACCAGTACCAACCGCAGCGCCAACACGTAAACTGCCACGCTCATCTTTCGACGCTAGTGGATAAGCTTGCGCTTTATTCATATCTTTTACTGTCATCATGCCCGCTAGCTTGCCAGCGTCATCAACAACTAAAACTTTTTCGATACGGTGCGTATGCAATAAATCCTGCACTACATCGCGGCTTTCGCCTTCTTTAACAGTAACCAGCTTTGCTTTTGGTGTCATAACTGTCGATACCGCAGCATCTAGGTTCTTCTCAAAACGCACATCGCGACTGGTCACAATACCAACCAACTCGTCACCATCGACAACAGGAACACCTGAAATCTTATGCATTTGAGTTAATTCTAATAATTCACGGATCGTAGTCGTGCTTGCCGTTATGATTGGGTCTTTAACCACACCACTTTCATAACGCTTAACTTTAAGTACTTCCGCAGCCTGTTCTTCAACAGTCATATTCTTGTGAATAATGCCGAGGCCACCGTCTTGTGCGATTGCAATCGCCAAACGGGCTTCAGTCACTGTATCCATAGCGGCAGAAATAAGGGGAATATTAAGCTCAATACCTTTTGTAATGCGCGTTTTAAGCGACACTTGGTTCGGCAGAACTTCAGAATAACCAGGAACTAGTAAGACATCATCGAATGTCAAAGCATCTTCAGCGATTCGCAACATATGAGGCAACCTGAAAGTAAGGTGGGTATAAACTTTGACGCGGTATTTTACTGATGAATGTGCTACTTGGCAAGTATTAGGTAAGCAAAGCCGAAAAATAGGAATACTGCATCAAGCTGACTAATCAGTCAAGAAATGAAGCAGAATTTCTCGATATTCCTTAAAATTAAACGTCTGAATATGCCCACCTTTAGATTCTTGCCACACTTTAGGCTTCTTGGCTTGTTCATAAAGTTCTCTGCCTAGCGCATAGGGTAAAACTCCATCTGCCTGACTATGAAACATCAAAATAGGTCTAGGGGATACCTGAGCAATGTAATTTACGGGGTCCCACTGGGTCGGCAGCAACCAAGTGAATGGCCACACTACCCAAGTCCAGAGAGAGCTTGTCGTTACGTGCTGTGCAATATCTCGATAACCGGTAAAGCTTGAATCCAATATCAAACCCGCTATGTCATATTCATCCTTAAACAAGGCCATACTGGTTGTCGCGATCGCCGAGCCGATGCTCTGACCAAAAATATAAATTTTTCGTTGCGGAAAACGCTGTCGTAGCCAAATCAAAGAAGCCTCTACATCTTGAAATATAGCAGGAATAAAAGGCTCTCCTTCTGAGTGCCCATAGCCTCGATAATCTAGAAGAAAAACATTCACACCATTTTCAGGAAGCCAATAAACACTGCCGATGTGCGTGCTAATATTTTCAGCATTACCATGAAGAAATAATACGATGGGAGAATCGATAGTGCTTTTTTTATTCTGGCTTTCATTACTTGCAGGTAAAAACCAAGATGCCAGCTCAGTGCCATCACTGGTCTGAACATTTACCTCTTCATAGGCTAAATTAATATCTGCGGGGGTTCGTAAATATTGCTTTTGAGGGTAGAAAAACAAACTCGTTAAGCTACTGCAGCCACTCAACAGCAACGACAATACGATCAGGCCTACAGATAAAATTTTAGTCACATTAAAAATACCAATTCATGCCGAGCTTGATGCTATCGCCATCGCTGTATGATCCACTATTGGAAATCAGCTCTCTCTTCGCCTCAAGACGCAACTGAATATTTGTCGTTAACTTTCCGCCTAAAGACAATGAGACATCTTGATAATCAAATTCATCTCCAGCGATTGAAGGAAAATAACTAGCAAAAGCATTCATCTGCCACTGGCTACCTTGAAACAACCAGCCTAGCTGTGTACCCGCTGCCAGCTGATAATCTTTTTCAAATTGCCCAGAAGCTTTTAAACGCCCCTCTAATAAACCATATACCTGACCCCAATGATTATTATCTGAATTAAGATCGTAACTATAGCCACCTGCAACATCTAAATGAGCAAATAAATCACTGCCTGCAATCAATAAACGATCTACACCGGCATTCACTCGCCACGATATTGGTTGCTGAAAATGGTCTCGCGCACCGAGTGATAAAATATTAATAAGACTAAACTTCTGTAATTGAAGTTTAACGTCTGAGTTCTCTGTTGTTGATTCTTTTTGGTTAATTGCCCGTAGCGTTAACGACCCCATTTCAATCTGACCGCCTTTAATAAAACCATCAGGAAGATCCATTAGCTCATGATAAGCAATGCGAAATTGCATATCCACGAACTCATCTGTATTTTGCTGGCCAACATATAAGCTTGTACGCTGCGTTAGATGCCCTTGATCGTCACGTACTTTTGGCGCCTGTATCGGCTGAAACACATCTTTTAAAGGGATTTTACTGCGCGCAGATAATAAGGCTAACGAATGCTTACGATTCTCTGATGAGTGCCGTTTCTTTTTCACGACTAAATAACGCAAATAGCTGATAGATACTTCTAAGATTTGAGCTTGCTCAAAATCTGATAACCGCTGAAAATCGAGCATTGAAATAATACTGGAATCTAGCGCAATTTTTTTGGCCAACTCTTTTTGTTCATTACTAAGCTGTGCCTGCTGCTGGTTAAGAATAACTCCGAACGAGGGCCGATAATTAACTTTCTCAACCTTACCGGTATTAATTAAACTTCGTATCGTATCGACAGGCATCGCCTTCAATGAAAAATCTTTTGCGACATCAATACGATCACTTGAAGCATCCAGTAACGCCAATAACCGATAAGAGCAATTTTCATCGAAGAAAAAATAATCAAACTCAGTATCCTTGGTCTCCCAGATATGATTTACAAACTGATCAACTTCTTCTTCTGTTAAATTTAAGCGGTATTCCCAAACGTCCCTATGCTCTAGGTGGCTGTATTCATTAACCTTGGCATAATATGGCAAGATTGAAACAACCCCTGGGTACCCTCCCGCCAAACCTTTATAACTAAAGACCAGTTCATTGTCAGTAGGATCAGCGTTGGCTGCAAAATTCACACTATAAGCCAGTAATTTACTTTTACTCTCATCCTCTCGATCAAGGCGAATTAAGCTATGACCATACATGGATGAAGGCGAATTCAAATAAGACGCAGGAAAGATCAAAGTCAACTTATGCGCATCTATTTCGGCTTTCCATTCATTCAAATCACTGCAAGATTGATCAATCCAATAAGAGTGGAATTGTTTTAACCATTTATAGCGCGCAGGAAAACGACACTGTAAGGATTCATTATCAACTTGACTGATTAATGAAAATAACTCGACTTCATCATGTAACTCTGCAAAAGCATCGAGTTTTCCATCTGCATGCACAAAAAAGTGTTCACTGTCGTTCTCACTTTTCATCGTCGCCAATAAACCATGAGGCCTATAGTGCAACAAATGAAGCCATTGAGTACTTTTTGCTAATTCCGCCAGATTAATCAATGAGGACTTACCACTTAAATCTTCAGCATTAACGTTTGGTATAAATAACAAAGCAATGAAACAACAAATAACGACTAAGCGTTTTTTAATCACTATGACTTCCAATCTAAAGTGTTTCCAGTCTTAGATGCTTCCTATCTTTAATAGGCTAGCAATACAAATGAACAAGCATAAAAAAGGCGTGCAATGGCACGCCTTTTCTTACAGCTGCTGTTAACAACTGATGTACCTAGTGAGAAATTAACCTAGGTATTTTTTCAATACAAGGTCTGACTGCATAGTATCTTTCATTGCTTGATACACAGTTTCAGATGTTGCTTCAGTAGAGAACATAGTATCAAAGCTAGCTTGCAACTTAGAGTTGAAAGAAGTTGTATCTGCTGCTTCAACGCCAATAATCTCAGCAAGAGCGGCTAAAGTTTCGCCTTGGCCTTTAGCAACATCCATGGCTAGCTGATCCATGTTGTTATCCATAAAGGTTTGAACACCCGCCAATGGACCATTAGCAGCTTCACACCCTAAAGTACCAGAGGTCATACCAAAAGTTTGGTTACCAGAAGTGCCGTTTGTTGTTGCGGCTAGAACATGCTCATAGGTTTGAGTTGGGTTTTTAAATACTACTTCAGTACCTAAACCACAACCTGCTGGACCTGCAGCAAAAGACATTGTTGAAGACGCTGCTAAAAGTGCACCAGCAATAATTTTTTTCATAATGTTCTTCCTTTTCATTTAGAGATCAATGATCTTTTAGATCATAGGTATTTAACTTAGTCGCATGATTTTAAAATGTCTAGTATTAGAATCATGTTTTTATGAAAATTCATACTAGTTCACAAAGATGAACGTAAGCTGAACAAATGAATTTTTTATTATTCTAATAATATTTCTGTACAACTCGATTATTGGCATCATATTTTGTAAAAATGTTCTTCTGTGGCAAAGTAGTCTTCTTTAATTTATTGGCTTTGAATATCCGTGTCACAATCTGCTCATGACGTTTTTACTGTTTCACAGCTGAACCAACGCGCCAAACAACTATTGGAGATCACTTTCAACTCAGTAAAAGTTGAAGGGGAAGTCTCCAATCTTTCACGTCCTTCATCAGGCCATTGGTATTTCACGCTAAAAGATAAAGGCGCACAAGTACGCTGCGCTATGTTTCGCTCACGCACTGCCCAGGTTAAATTTCAACCAAAAGAAGGCGATCAAATCGTCGTTCGTGGCAAAGTCAGCCTGTATGAAAATCGCGGTGACTATCAATTAATTGTTGATGCAATGAAGCCCGCAGGTGAAGGCCAGCTTCAGCAAGCTTTTATACAGCTAAAACAAAAACTCGGCGCCGAGGGATTATTTGCCCTTGAAAGCAAGCAGGCCCTGCCCACTAGAATTAAGCGTATTGCAGTCATCACCTCGCCAACAGGCGCCGCTATTCACGATATTTTAACCGTATTAAAACGCCGCTTCCCCGCAATAGAGGTTGATATCTACCCGGTTCAAGTCCAAGGACAAGATGCCGCGCGGCAGATTATCTGGTCCATTAATCAAGCGAATACCGATGCCAGGGCTGATGTTATTATCGCAGGTCGGGGTGGTGGCTCCATCGAAGATCTATGGTGCTTCAATGACGAAAACCTAGCCCGTACTATTTTTAATAGCCGCTTACCCGTGGTGAGTGCTGTCGGCCATGAAGTCGACTTCACCATCGCCGACTTTGTTGCTGATGTCCGCGCGCCAACGCCTTCTGCTGCAGCCGAAATGCTCAGCCCCGACCAGCAAGAGTATTGGCAGCGTTTGAAAACGCTATCGGGGCGCCTAGAAAAAACGGTTCAGCAGCAATTACAAAACAAACACTGGCAATTGCAAAGCGCTCAGCGAGGCTTACAGCACCCTGGCGATAAACTGACTCAATATGCCCAAACCTTAGATATGCTTGAACTGCGTCTGCAGCAAAGCCAAAAGAATCAATTCAATCATTTGCAGCAACGGTTAAATAATAGCCAACAAAAACTACAACGACAAAGCCCGGTTAATACACTGCAAAAAATTGAGACACAACTAAGTTATTTGCAACAGCGCTTAGCGTCGGCAATAAAACAAGCGATCTCCAATAAAAAAGAACGTTTGCAACAACATGCATTATTATTAAATGCCGTCAGCCCATTGCAAACACTCGGCCGCGGTTATGCTATTTTACAAACAGAATCTGATACTGTTGTCCGAGATAGCCACGATGTCAAAAAAGGCGATTTATTATCCGCTCGCATCGGCCATGGACAGCTTAATCTTATTGTTGAAAAGGTAAAACATGAAAGAAAAATCAGTAAGAAGTAGTGTCGTTATATTTGTATTCTCCAGCCTGACATTCTTTAGCCTATTGGGCGAAGCAAAAGAGAGCTCATCATTAATACTGCCTCAAGATAGTCGTGTTCCCGGTGGACTGGCGGTTATTCCACTAGATCAGTCGAATAATACTCAAAAGATTACTTTCAACGGTCAAAAAGTTTGGACTTTAAGCGATGCCGATAATAACTCCTGGGCCATTATCGGCATTCCATTAAAGCAAAAAGTGGGCAAGGTAAGCTATAAAATAGATGGGAATGATTATGCCTTCACGATCAAAGATAAAGCCTATAAAGAACAACGCCTCACGGTAAAGCGCAAGCACTCCAATCCACCAGCGGAACAAATCAAGCGCATTCAAAAAGAAAGTCGTTTGTCTAAAAAAGCATTCACAACCTTTTCAGATATCAATAAACATAAGCCCTATCGAGCTTTTAAGCAGCCTGCCCAAGGGCCAATTTCTAGCCCTTTTGGCTTAAAGCGATTCTTTAATGATCAAGCCAGACGACCGCATAGCGGAATCGATATTGCTGCGCCTCGTGGCGCTGATATTATTGCCCCAACTGACGGTGAGATCATTTTAACGGGTCACTTTTTCTTTAACGGTAATAGCATCTTTATCGATCATGGGCAGGGTTTAATCACAATGTACTGCCACATGGATTCACTGGAGCGCAAGCAAGGTGACAAGGTTAAAGCGGGCGAAGTCATTGGTACAATTGGGTCTACAGGACGTGCTACAGGACCTCATCTGCATTGGACTGTCAGTCTGAATAATAGCCGAGTTGAACCTCTATTATTCCTTACTCATCCCGCCCAAACGCCTTAGCAGAAACATTCCCTATTAATTGTCGACATTTGCCCGACGCAATGACGCCCACTGTCTATACTCAAAGAGCTTTCTTTAATAAGAAAGCTCTTGATAAAAGAACAATACAATTGGGCCATTACTAATCCTCTATGATCAAACGCATATCGATTGATAAATTACGACCTAAAATGTATGTATCCGATCTTAATTGTGATTGGATACCGCATCATACTATGCAAAAAGAAGGTCGCATTCCTAATGATGCAATGATCGCGGAACTTAAGCGTCGTGGTATCAAAGAGGTCTATATCGATACTGAGCGTGGACTTGATGAAGCTGATGCTTATACTCAAGTAGAAGTAGAGCAACAAAACCAGACCAAGCTAAATAAAGCGGGTTCTTTAGACATGGCCAGCGCAGGCTCTGTCAGTGTCGAAGAAGAACTCTTAAAGGCCCATAAGCTACAAGACAAAGCCAAAAACATCATGACGGGAGTGCTCAGCGATATAAAGTTTGGTAAGCCCCTAGAAACAGAAGGCTTTGATGATCTTGCCGACGGCATGATTGATTCTGTTCTCCGCAACCATAACGCTTTGGCCTGCCTTGGCCGCATTCGTGCAAAAGATAACTACCTGATGGAGCATTCCATTAATCTTGCAGTATTAATGGGTATTTTTTCCAAATCTATGAAAATTGACCGAGATACAATGCACCATGTCATGGTTGGGGCGCTCCTACATGATATTGGAAAAATAATGGTACCCGATAATATTTTGCACAAACCTGGCAAGTTGGATGATGATGAATTTTCTCGCATGAAACAGCACGTTGTATTCAGTCGTGAACTACTAAAGAAAACCCCAGGCATTCATCCACTAACTGTCGATGTCGCTGCCCAGCACCACGAACGTATTGATGGCAGTGGCTATCCAGAAGGACTTAAAGGCTGTGATATTTGCCGGGAAGGGAAAATGGTCGCCATTACCGACGTTTATGATGCGATAACCGCCGACCGCTGCTACCACAAAGGCCTAGCTCCGACGGTTGCCTTAAAAAAACTGCTCGAATGGAGTGGGACTCACCTAGATGAAAAGCTTGTACATACCTTCATTCGCAGCATGGGGATTTTTCCTGTGGGATCACTGGTGATGATGGAAAGCGGACGCTTAGCCGTTGTTATTGAAGCCAGTGAAAAAGACCAAACTCGCCCAATCGTGAAAGTAATTTACCATTCACGATTAAAGCAGTACATCCCTGCAGAGATCATAGATTTGAGCAAGCCGACAAGCCAAGACAGTATAAAAAGCTCAGTCGATGCCGATAAGTGGCGCATCAAAACATCCGATTTTCTTGCTTGATCTCATTGCTACGGTTGAGCTTCGAAACAAGTTCAATTACTTCTTTATCTTGCACATCGTCCTTCACTGTTTCATTCAATTTACGCCGGTAGCTCAACGTTAATTGGGTAATAACCTGCAACCATTCCTCTGTCACATTCAATTTTTTGCTTTCCATGCCTATCCTTATACGTTTAGAGCAATTAATAATTCAAACGCAGTTTAACTAAAGCTACTGACAAAGACTGTCAGTAGCTTTAGTTAAATATAAGGAAGGTTAAAGATTGGTCATTTTATGGCTATAAAATTGACATTAGACCTTTTTGCTTTCCAACAACTGCAGCCACGCAGTCACTTGCTGAGATTCAGCCGGTGATTCGACTTCCGCGGCACTTAGCTCGATTAATAACTTATCAAAAGCTCGTACTCGTCGGCCCTTAATAAACGCAACACGAGCCAGCGCTTTAGCATGTAGTTTATCTCCCACCATAAACCTGTGTTCGATATAACAATATTTACGATCCCAGCTTAAAACCTGAGTGCTAATATCCACTATTGCTAACGGCTTAATTTCTTTTATAAATGAAATGCTTTGCGAACTTAATACCGACTTCCAGCCGCCACCCACAAACTTCGATAACGCATTTATTTGGATTAGGTACTGAATTCTAGCCAAGTCTAATATCGCGGGGTAACGTGAATTAGTTACATGAAGATTAAAATCACAATCCGTAGGCCATATTTTAATTCGCGTATGGCTTGCCTCTAGCGCGCTAATACGCGGCAATCGATTACGAATTAATAGCAAACGCAGCATTCTAAAAATCAAATTCATTGTTATTTCTCAACAGGCTTTTTATCACCAGTTTTCTCAACCGGCTTATCAGTAAGGTCTATTTTTCGAATTAAACCTTCTTGAGCAACCGAGGCCACCAAATCACCCTGCTGATTATAGACCTGTCCACGACAGTAGCCACGCCCTGAAGACGCACTTGGACTATCCAGCGAATACAATAGCCATTCGTCCATTTTTACCGGACGGTGAAACCAGATAGCATGATCTAAGCTGGCAACCTGCATATCTTTTTGAGCAAAAGAAACACCATGAGGCATCATCGCTGTACCGATTAAATTAAAATCTGTGGCATAGGTTAGTACACTAGCATGCACCATAGGATCATCCGTTAGCGCCGCATCGGCTTTCATCCATGCGTATTTAATCGGATCCTGCTTTTTAGGCGCAAAGATGTTTATTGGATCAATCGCACGTATTTCAATCGGCTTATCCGCAGTATAAATATCACGCACTTTTTCAGGAAAGTGATCTTTAAACATACGGCTTAAATCAAGCTGAGATAAGATACCTTCAGGGCCTGCTACTTCCGGCATTTTATCTTGATGTTCAAACCCTTCTTCAGGGTGTTGAAACGAGCACATCATGGTCAAAATAGCTTTACCATTTTGACTGGCAGTAATCTGCCTCATCGCAAAACTACGACCATCGCGCACACAATCCACTTCAAACTCGATACTATCAACCACATTACCTGGGCGTAAAAAATACGCGTGCAAAGAGTGCGGGGCCCACTCACCTTTTGGCAACGTCTGACTAGCAGCAGATAAACTTTGTCCTAACACCTGCCCGCCAAATAGGTTACGAAAACCTAAGTCTTGGCAACTGCCACGAAAGCGATTTACGCCGATAGACTCTAGACGCAATAGATCAACAAGCTCTTGTACGTGTGACATGAAATGTTCCTTTTATCAGGGGTTATCGCTCCCCTTATTAACTAAATACTCTTTACGACAGTTTAGTCAGACTAGACAATCCTGCATTGGCCCAAATGACGCATTTTAGCAACGACCTATAACATCGCGCTTTAATATCCCTCTTCGGCTATGCCAAATCAGGGCTATCTCGTATAATGCCTGCAATATGGCTATTTGCCGACATTTTGAAAAGACCCACTAAACATGACCAAGACATATCCAGATCAGTACCAATCTCTGTTAGATGAAAAGCAAGCCAAAATTAAACAAGACTTCGCGAATTTTTCAGTTAGCAGCTCTGGACAACAACAACCTTTACCCGAACTGGAAGTCTTTGCCAGTGAGCCAGAAAACTTCCGCCTGCGCGCTGAATTTCGCATCTGGCATCAAGATGGTCGCTGTTTTTACGCGATGTTTGAGAAAGGTAATAATAAAGTTCCTCATGAAGTCACAGACTTCCCGATTGCTAGCAAGCTGATTAATCGTCTAATGGGGGAGATGCGCGAAGCAATCCACCAGCCTGAAAATGACATATTAATGCAGCGCATGTTTCAAATGGAGTTTTTAACGACTCTAAGTGGCGATGCGTTAATTACCATGATTTATCACAAGCCGTTAGATGAAGAATGGCATGCCGCAGCAGTAAAGCTGCAAGAGCAGATTGGCTTCCCTATTGTTGGCCGTTCGCGCAAGCAGAAGTTAGTATTAGAGCGCGACTATGTGATCGAGACTTTGATTATTGATGGCAAAGAATATCTCTATAAGCAAATCGAAGGTGGATTCACTCAGCCAAACGGCGGCATGAATCAGAAAATGCTGACTTGGGCAAAAGAGCTATCAAAGCCTTTAAATGGTGATTTAGTCGAGCTATATTGCGGTAATGGTAACTTCTCGATTGCCCTAGCGGAGCATTACAACAAGGTAATGGCGACTGAGATTTCTAAAACATCAGTTTATGCAGCTCAAGATAACATCGAAAAGAATGGCATCGATAACTTAATTATTGCCCGTCTTTCGAGTGAAGAGTTTGTGCAAGCGTTGCAAGGGGTACGTCCTTTCCGTCGTTTAAGAGGAATTGATCTGACGGCTTATAATTTTACCACGACGTTAGTTGACCCACCGCGATCAGGCCTAGATGACGAGTCAGTAAAACAAACGCAAGGCTACGACAACATCATTTATATTTCGTGTAACCCAGAAACTTTGCATAACAATTTGCAAGAATTCACCAAGACTCACGACATTAAACGCTTCGCGCTGTTTGATCAGTTTCCTTATACCCATCACATTGAATGTGGTGTGTTTTTGCAACGTAAGGCTTAAGTTAGGTTAATTTATTGATTTAAACGCCGTTACTCTAACCCTTTGCATTTGTGCATTAGAATAAAGCTATTAAATCTGGCTAGGTGCTAGCAATTCGCGGTGAAGTATGGGGTTTATTTTTGAAGGCCATCCGATTGCATGGAAGCAATCGTTGAGCTTACAGGGAGAGCGAAGCGGCGTATTCACAGCGTGCCGAAAAAATGAATGCCATGCTGAGCGCAAGCGCATTGTGGTTTCAAAACCAAAAGCCATGATGCTTTTTTAAAGGAACCTAACGCTTTTTTTTCGCTTTTTTCTTACGCAAAAAGTCCTTAACAGGCGTCGGTTTCGACAACGGATTAAAAGCTCTATCGAACTGATCACGAATATCTGCAACCTTCTCATCACGTTTTTCATGCTTGCGACGCTCAGCGGCTTGCGCAAAATCTAAAATATTTTTCGAATCTGACATACAATACCCCTTTGAGGCTAACAACCACACCCATTAAAAACGATCAAAGCTAAGGCCACACAATTAATGAACAATTTACCGATTGATTCTATCTTACCAGAATTAAATCAGGCCTTAAGCCAAAACAAAAATGTCATATTATCCGCACAACCTGGGGCCGGTAAGACCACTCGTGTACCACTGGCATTATTAGACGCAGAATGGCTAAGAAATGACGATGGTAGTTACAAAAAAATCATCATGTTAGAGCCGCGTCGCCTTGCCGCGCGCAATGCCGCACTTTTTATGGCCAAAAGCCTCAACGAAAGTGTCGGCCAAACCGTTGGCTATCGCATGCGCCAAGATACCAAAGTCAGCTCAACAACCCGTATCGAAGTCATAACCGAAGGTATTTTAACCCGCTACCTACTGCAAGACCCAGAGCTTAGCAATATTGGCCTCATCATCTTTGATGAACACCACGAACGCTCAGTCAATACCGACCTAGGTTTAGCTTTGAGCCTACAATGCCAACAATTGTTCCGTGAAGATCTAAAACTTCTTGTCATGTCCGCCACCCTAGACAAAGAAGCCTTAGAAAAAATGCTGGAGGCACAAACACTCTTCTGCCCTGGCCGTTCCTTTCCGATCGCATATCATTACCGTGGCTTCGATACTAAAAATCGCCTCAGCAACCAGATGACTGATGCTATCATCGCTGCATTACAACAAGAAGACGGTAGCATTTTAGCCTTCTTACCCGGTGTGCGTGACATTCAGTTTGTTCAGCAGCAGCTGCAAGAAAAATTAACTAGCACTCAATTTTCCTCACTATTCTCAACCACCAGCATTCATCCCCTGTATGGACAGCTCAGCGATAAAGAGCAACAAGCTGCAATACAAGCAACCGCAACAGGTCAGCGGAAAATTGTACTGGCCACCAACATCGCTGAAAGCTCTCTCACGATTGAAGGTATACGGGTAGTCATTGATTGCGGCTTAGAAAAACAGCTCAATTATAATGCGCGCAGTGGCATGAATGCTCTTATTACTAAAAAAATCAGCCAAGCCTCCTCTATACAAAGAGCCGGCCGTGCGGGTCGAATAGAGCCAGGGGTTTGCTATCGATTATGGAGCGAACAAGGACAAACAAGTTTAGAAGCCCATAGCTCCGCAGAGATCAGCCGCATCGAACTCAGCGACTTAGTGTTGAACGTTGCCCAATGGGGGGCTGAGATTGCTGAACTCGACTGGCTCACGCCTCCGCCTGAGCGCTTTATAGAACAAGCCCAAACATTATTAACCGAGCTAGAGCTATTAGATAACAAAGGGCAAATTAGCCCTCACGGTGAACAGGCAAGTCAGCTAGGAATGTCCCCTCGATTCGCTCATATGCTGTTAAATGCAGGTTCAAAGCAACATTTAAACGATGCCTGTTTACTCGCCGCATTACTAACCGATACGCCTAAAGCTTTACGTAATAACGATGATTTATCCAGCTTGCTACAACAAGTCAAAGCACAGCCTAAATCATTCCATTCTATTTATAGACAAGCACAGGTCTGGGGTAAAAAAGTTAGCTCAGGTCACAAGCAGAGTGACAGCAACAGCCTTAGACAAAAGGCGAACATACCACAGCTATTAGCCCTCGCCTTTCCCGACCGAATCGCACAGCGTAGAGCAAGCAATAATCAAACGAATGCTCAGAACAGTAGTCAGAGCAGTAGTCAGAATAATGGCCAGCAATACTTACTCAGCGCGGGTCGCGGCGCTCAGCTTTATGGTAGCTCTGCTTTAAGTCGAGAAGATTGGCTCATCGTGACCGATATTGAAGACAACCTGCAAGGCAGCAGCTTAATTCGAAAAGCTATGCCCATTGCAGAGGTCGAACTATTAGATATCTTTGCTTCCCACATTCAAACTCGTAACCATATTGAGTGGAATGATAAAGGCCAGCTGGAAGCCGAAAAGCGAGAATACCTCGGCGCACTGCTCATTAGCCAAAAAAGGTTATCTTCCCTGAGCAACGAGCAATGGCAAGACGCTTGGCGGAACTACTTTATTGATAACGGTATAAGATCATTACCTTGGACGGATGAACATCAGCAGTTAATTGCGCGCTTACAACTAGCGTTTGAGTATCATTTAAAACAATCAGACACCGCTATGAGCTATCGCACGCCTTGGCTGGATTTCAGTGACGAAGCTTTATTAGCCGATAGCGAAACTTGGTTAATGCCTTTAGTTAACCAATGCCGCTCTAAAAAGTCATTGAATAAGATCGACCTTAAACAAGCCTTATTGAATCGCCTAGGCTGGGACAAGGTGACCGACTTTGAAGCACTGGTGCCCGAGAAGATTCAAGTCCCTAGCGGCTCTCATTATAAAATTGATTATTGCCAAAGCCCACCTGTACTGGCGGTTAAGCTGCAAGAAATGTTTGGCTATCAAGGAAAACCGAGCATCTGCAAGGGTCAGATTGACCTTATGCTGCATTTATTATCCCCCGCTCGACGCCCCTTACAAATCACTCAAGATCTACCGCATTTTTGGGCCAGCAGCTATTTTGAGGTACGTAAAGACATGAGAGGCAAGTACCCCAGACACCCTTGGCCAGAGAACCCACTTGAAAGTGAAGCGACACGTTTCACAAAAAATAAAAGTCGCAGACAATAAGCCTTATTATTTTTGCATTTCAATTTGCCAGCCAGTCAAATCTCATGTTAAAAATAGAATAACAACAATAAAAAAATCTGAATGATAGGAGAGTTGATATGGGTAAGTTAGGTGCACTAACCATTTTAGTAGCCTTGGCGGCGATTATTTACTTCTTCAGCCCTGGCAGTCAAATTAAGGTATCGGAGTCTATTCCAGCAGACGCTAATATTGAACAACCCGACAGTATTGAAAATAAGCAGACGACTAACAGTGCCACGGATCACCCTGACAACGCATTAAAGAACAGCAATGAAACGCCGCATAGTCATGAATTATCGGTGACGGATACCCCTGTAGAAATTCCGCAGTTTATTAAAGATTCACTGGAGGCTAAACGGATACCTGCTTCTGAGCTTGTCGAGCAACATCACCCAGATGGCAGTGTGAGTGTTGATCTGAAGGGCCAATTTCAGCATGTACCTGTGGCGGTTATTGGTAAAGATGGAAAAATGAAGATCATTGAAAAAACGATAGAGCCAATAGCAGACCAGTAATTCATAGAGCAGTAACTCACAAAGCCGTTCAGCAGTCTCCTTGCCTGCTGATTTTGTACTCTCGCCTCATTCAGTTAGAAATTTCCTCCCACACCTGCATCATCTGGCTAATGGATTACGCAAGCCAACAGCATCCATACCTTTATTTACATTATGACCACATAACACAGTGTGTTTTTTGTCTATTCACATTTATTCTAGATTTCAAGCATTTGTATCTGTGGAGCATTCTATGTTGTTGCGCTATCTATTATCTACAACGTTTTTATTTCTTTCATTAGCGACACAGGCCGCCAATATCGTCATTGTTAATATGGATGGTGCTGGCGAAGGCTTAAATGATGCAACCGTTGTTACAGCAATTGGCGGCAACCCTGCTACGACCTTAGGTCAGCAACGGATTAATGTATTTCAACAAGCCGCTGATATTTTAGAGAGTTATCTTGATATACAAGTTAATGTAAATGTTGAAGCTAAATTTGACGGCTTAACCTGTGACGCTTCATCGGCTATTTTAGGAAGTGCAGGGGCGATATATAGCTGGCGTGACTTCACAAATTCTATTCATGCCTCTACTTGGTATCCTGAAGCATTAGCCAATAACCTATATGGCTCTGATTATGGTGCTTATGCTGACTCAATAGATCCAGGTTTTACCGATGCAAATGAAATCAGGGCCACGTTCAACAGTAATATCGATAATAATAACAACTGCTTAAATGGCGTCGATTGGTATTACGGCTTTGATGACCCTGCTTTAGCAGGCGGAAGTTATACCAATGACAGCTCACTATTATCCGTTGTTATTCATGAAATTCTGCATGGACTTGGAGTCGCTTCTCAAGTTGACTCTTTAGGCGCCTTAAATTCTGGCTATATCGATGCTTATAGCCGTAACCTCTATGACAGCTCGACCACCAAAAGCTGGACAGCAATGACTAATGGAGAAAGAGCAACTTCAATTAAGAATACCAATAACCTTGTATGGAACGGCAGTAATGTTAATAGTTCGACGGCAGCATTAGCTTTAACCAATGGTTTAAACAGCGGTAAGGTAGAGATGTACGCACCCTCTTCCTACGAACAAGGCAGCTCAGTTTCGCACTTTAGCAAAGATGCTACTCCCAATGAAATCATGGAACCAAGCTATACCGAGTTTTTGACCACTCCAGGAATGGCGACTCAGTTATTACAAGATATGGGCTGGGCCATGGCTGCCGCAAACAATGCACCAATATTGGCTTCAATCGGGGCACTCAGCAGTGTCGAAGATAATAACAAGGTGGTAACTCTCTCAGCCACCGATACCGATAGTAATCCTATTAGCTTCTCGGCCAGTTCCGATAATGGTTCAGTGACCGCTTCTGTATCCGGTACAACGCTCACCCTCACTCCCACTGCAAATTACTTTGGTAGCGCCAATATTACGGTTACCGCCAATGACGGCACCGGTACTGGAAATGCAACAGATACAGAAATAGTTGTATACACCATCACCTCAGATAATGACCTACCCATCTTCACAAGTGCAGCGTCTGGCTCGACACAATACAGCGATAGCCTCGCGGTGACTTTATCCGCAACCGATATTGAGACTGTAAATAGTAGTATTGGTTTTTCACTCGTTAGCTCTAATACGAGCGAAATAACCGCCTCGACATCTGGCTCAACCCTAACTCTGATACCAATAAACAATTACATCGGCGATACGACCTTGACCCTTAGGGCAACGGATGGAAATAGCGGATCCACAGACCAGAGCTATACCTTAACAATAACGGCGGCGGTCAACGATGCGCCGGTATTTACCAGCAGCAATAGCCTAACAACATTATATGGCAATAATATTGGCCACTCTTTAACCGCCACTGACGCAGACTTAGATGGCTTAAGCTTTAATTTAACCGCTCACGATGCCGCACAAGTGAGTGCGTCATTAACGGGATCTACGCTAACTCTGCAAGCCATTAACAACTTTACCGGTAGCACATCAATTGAAGTGAGCGTCTTCGATGGCAGCATTACGGTTGCGCAAACGATTAATCTAATCGTCTATCAAGACTTCTCTTTAGCCAGTAGCACTGGTGACTTAAGCCAAGGCGCTAGTTTACCTATCTCAAACAGTACTTTTGAGTTCACATTAGGTGGTGGCGATAATAGCCATAGTGTTGAGGTTGTATTTGATGGCCAAAATGAAACCAACAACCTACTGACCTTCTCAGCAGGTAGCTACTCCCTAGCCATGCCTGAAAGTGGCGCGTTTGCGGGTGACTACACGATAACAATCACAGACGGCAACAGTGAAAGTGCTGATTTCATTATTCAGCGACCATTAAGAGTCACTACGAATATCAATGAATTGATCGCAGCCTCAACAACTCAAGAGATGTACATTGAAGGTGCGCCCGCAAGCAGTGTCTTAGACCTGCATATTACTCAAGGGGTTGGCTTACTTGACCTACAGATTAACAATGCCACCGTCACCCAAGTTGTAGCGCCTGACGACGCCAATAATTTCAACCGCGCAGTGGTCAGTCTCGATGTGCATAACTCTTCAGCAATAAGTACTATCAACATCAGTGCTGATAGCGCAATACTGCCTGCCGGTAGCGCTAGCCTGACGACCCTCCCCTTTCATGATGTAGAGCTAACCGTTAATAACTCATCAGGTGAAGGTATTAGTGCAAGCATTACCATTAATGATGATCGATTTGCTACCTGGGGTCTTAATCAGCAACCCATGACCGATAATTCTGGTAGTTTGGTATTTACACTACCTAAAAATCAAGCAACGTTGATATCGCTAACTGCTGAAAACTATCAAGCTAAAACGGTCGAAGTTGATCCCCTACTAGATCAGTTAAGCGTCGTGTTAGAGCTGCTAGAAAACCCGATGACAATCTCAGGCAGCATCACTACATCCACGCTGGACTTTATCAATGAAGAGCCCGTAGTGACATTATTTGCTCAAGACAACGCAACAATTCTGGCAGAAATTAGCGTGATCAGTTCTGGCTCGGTTAATTACTCTGTCACAATCAACAAGCTGGCATTTGATGCCGATAAATTAACCATAAGCCATGGTGATATCACACAAGAAATTCGTTTATTAAATAATCAGGTTGATTCAATCATTAATATTCACATTGACGCATTACAGGCTATACCACGTGACCTGCCACTATCAGACATTCCCAATAGTGAAGAACCTGTAATCGAAACAAGTTCTGCTGGAGGTAATAGCTACGCACTCATTCTTTGCCTATTACTACTAATTAATTATAGGAAACGAAAAACATTGTAAAATTCACGGCCATTTTATTTGAATTAGAAGAGGTATTTTGGCAGTGATGACTTATACTAAAGACTATTAACCAGCAATTAATCGAATTTAATGCCCATCAAAATACTACGACCATTGCGCTTTCTTTTTATAAGTTACTTACTCGCCTTAGCAGGATTAAGTCATGGCGTAATGAATCCGATAATTCTAGATGGCAACAGTACCCAAATTGCTTTAGGCAACCATGCTTATTACCTAGAAGACATCACTGGAGAATACTCCTTATTTGATATCGTCGAATTGGACGAATCTAATTTCGAGCTATTAACAGAGGAAAGCTTGAACAAAGGCTTTACCTACTCTACTTATTGGCTAAAATTTTCTATTTTCGATAATACCTCCGATAACAAAACACAAAATTGGAAACTAGAAAACACCTACCCTCTACTCGATTATTTCGATGTTTATATCGTCGATGAAAGCAAAAATATTGAGCATATCAAGCTAGGAGATACCTACCTCTATAACCAGCGCCCGATTGACCATAGAAATTTCATAGTGCCGATCACCCTGCAAGATAACGAGAAAAAAGATATCTATTTAAGGGTCACCACATCCAGCTCAATGCAGATTCCTATTTTCATTTGGCATCCTGACTATTTTTTTGAGGCACGCAGCGGCGAGCAATATGGACTGGGCCTGTATTATGGAATGATGCTCGTCATGTTCTTCTATAACTTCTTTTTATGGTTTAGCATTCGTGATGCAAACTACCTTTGGTACATTGGCTACTTGGCTGCTTTTGCTATATTGCAAGCAACCACCAGTGGTTTAGGCTATCAATACTTATGGCCAACCTCACCCTGGATCGAAAGTATCGCGCCCCCCGTTTCGATCGCCTTAGTCGGAATTTTTGGTATTGCTTTCACTCGCCGATTTTTACATACCCGCCAATATCATATCGTGGCTGACAACTTATTACGCTCTGTCTTAGGCCTGTCCGTTGTTGTATTAATTTTAAGTTTTATTGCTGATACCGCAACCGTCATGGCATTGGCCAAAATTGTCGTGGTTACTTTTTTATTATTCATCCTATATGCCTCTGTTGCCATGTTGCTACGGGGCCATCGCCAAGCCCGTTTTTTCTTAGCTGCTTGGGTTTCTCTAATATTAGGGGGCCTCTTCACTATTGGCATGATGCTGGGCTTATTTCCTAATACTTTTCTAATGACTCATGCGAGTAAAATCGGCAGCGTCCTCGAAATTCTTTTATTATCATTCGCCCTTGCAGATCGCATTAAAGTTATTGAAAATGAGAAGAAAACAATTAAGTTTCGTGCACAGCAAGAATTAGAACGTACTAATAAAAAACTACAAGAAAACAACCGACTAAAAGATGAGTTCTTAGCGACCATCAGTCATGAATTCAGAACGCCGCTCAACGGAATACTGGGGTCTTTAGAACTCACTCAAAACGTGACCGACAAAACCATTAAGATGGCGAAAGGCAGCGCTTATGAGATGCTCAACCTGGTCGATCAAGTTCTGAGCTATACCGAGCTACAAGCCGGTAATTTTATCATTAAAGCCGCTGCGATCAACCTGCCAGAATTACTCGATAAAATTAATAATACGATGCAACCACTTTGCGCCGATAAAGGCATTGATTTCTCTATTGAAAACAATCCGCGCAATCCTAAAATAATTATTGCCGACAAAAAACGTTTATTCCAAGCGATTAACCCGATCTTAGATAATGCGTTGAAATTCACCGAACGCGGTCACATTAGTCTGTCGATACAAGTAAAGTATGCGGATAAGCAATATTTATTGTTGATCAAAATTGAAGATTCCGGCATTGGTATTGCTGAAAATAAACGCAACGATATTTTGGATGCCTTTACTCAAGGTGATGGCTCTTCCTCACGACAGTTCAGCGGCCTAGGTATTGGTTTATCATTGGTAAAAGCACTATGTACTCAGCTTAGCGGCTCTATTCATGTTTCCAGTGAAGAGAACTATGGCACATTAATTGAGATATCACTGCCGATCGAAGTCCCCCAACAAATAACACCGGCTAGTACACAAAATATTAGCAGCAATAAAATCAAGGTCATTAAAGAGCAAGCGCGGGTTTTAATTGTTGAAGATAATCATATTAATCAGGTGGTATTAAAAACTATGCTGCAACGTTTAAATGTCGAATGTGAAACGGCTGATCATGGCGGTAAAGCACTTTCGATGCTACAGCAAGCTCATGCCCAAAATACTGAATTTGATCTTATTCTAATGGATTGCCAAATGCCGGTAATGGATGGCTTCGAAGCGACTCATCGTATTCGTAATTGCGGTGAGCCGTATGCTAACATTCCAATTATTGCCGTCACTGCCAACGCACTTTCAAGTGATAAAGAGCGCTGTTTGCAAAGTGGTATGAGTGATTATTTAAGTAAGCCATTCCAGCTTGATGACATTCGCGGCAAGTTACAAGACTGGCTATCCAGCTAACAGCTTGATACCTACAATGAGAGTCACCAGTTCATAGCAGCGTTTGATCCAAATGCTGCCGGCTTTTATCGAGCTATGCGCGCCTAAATAGCCACCCACTAACGAGCCACATACTAACGCCGGTAGCCAATCCCACTTCACTTCTGCTAACAACGTCATGGTAATGGCACCGGAAGCATTCCAGCCTAGACCTACCGCGATCAAGGTATGCGCCACGGCTAATCGATAATCAAGACCAAACCAATAAACCAACCAAATGGTTACAAATAAGCCACTGCCCGCTGACAGAGCGCCATTAGCAAGACCGATGACAAAAAGCCCTATAGCACCAAACACAATTCCAACTCTGTCTCGATGTAACAAACGCCCTTCTAAGCCAAGTTCAGGCTTAGCCATGGAGTAACACGCTAAGCTCAAGGTTAATGCTCCTAAAACTATTTCTGCCCAGCGATCGTTAACATCAATAATAAGGTAAGCGCCTAAAATGACGCCCGGTATCCCCGAGACCAGCATCAAAGCTAATAAACGAATTGAACTATGTTTTTCTTTAGCATGTCTGATCGTGGCACCTAGACCCAGTGCCACGGTAGCGACTTTATGCGTCGCCAGAGCCAAAGAAAAGGGCAGCCCCATAAAGATCAGAATGGGTAATTGAATGAGCCCAGCACCGCCTCCCGCTAGCGCAGAAAACCAATTAGCAACAATAGCGATAACAAACAGCAAGAAATGTTGGGTATAATCCATAGATACATTGATATCAGGTAATTAAAAGAAAATGAGCGACTCTAACGCCACGGCGAAAAAAACTAAATATTCACTCTACTATTATGATTCGTGCCCATTTTGTGTACGTGTTCTACGCTCTCTGGATAAAATGAATGTAGAGGTAGAGCTGCGTAATATAATGTCGGATTCCGCACATCGTTCGGCGCTCCAGCAAGCAACTAAACGCACGTCAGTCCCTTGCTTACGTATCGATTCTGGTAAAGACAGTCAGTGGATGTTTGAATCCATGGATATTATGCGTTTTTTACAGTCTCAATAAGCTCTGCTAGCTGCCCTGATGCCATCAGTTCTTTAATGGTATCAACGGTTGCTTGAGTGCTGGGATCAATTTCTAAATTGATTCTAGCGCCGACTTTAACATCTCCAAAGGTTGTTACATCGCGAGTTTCTGGAATGAGACAGACGGTAAACGTATCTTTTGTCACCTCAGCAATCGTCAAACTACAGCCATTTAAAGCGACGAATCCCTTATTCAATAAATAGGGACGAAGTTCTTCTAAACGCTCAAAGACAATTCGCATATTCAACGCATCTTGCTCAACGGCTAAAACTTTAACGCATCCAAATACATGTCCCGAAACAATATGGCCGCCAATTTCATCACCAAAACGTGCTGCACGCTCGATATTGACCAGATCACCAGCGCCTAGGTCGACTAGATTCGTTAACTTCAAAGTTTGCGCAATGGCATCAAAGCTAACCCGTAGAGTGCCATCCGAATTCTGTTCCATCGTCCGCACCGTCAAGCACACACCGTTTTGAGCAACCGATGCGCCTAATTTCAAGCCAGCAGCGAATGATGCAGGAAAATCATAGACCAAACTCGCAAACTCAACTTGCTTGTTAACTTCATGCAATCTTAATTTGGTTTGTACTATTCCGCTGAACATTGCTAAACCTATAATCAGTCATTCTCAAGGACGCACATTATGCTCTATACTCATAACTAATAACATCTTATAAGACAAGTTCTCACATGGCAGGGATAGACAGTAAAAAAATCGGATTGATACTCTCTGGCGGTGGCGCACGAGCCGCCTATCAAGTAGGTGTATTAAAAGCGATTCATAAAATTTTGCCGAAAGACGCTAAAAATCCTTACGATATTATTGCTGGCACTTCTGCAGGCGCAATCAACGGGGTGGCACTGGCGAGTTATGCCGAAAACCATCGCATAGGCATTCGACACCTAGAACGTATATGGACAGGATTCACTCCAGACCTCATATATCGCACCGATTTAAAAGGTGTTGTCAGTACACTCGCCCGCTTAATACGAACGACATTAATCGGTCGTAAATATAAGCACGATCGTGTTTCATTATTGGACAATTCGCCCTTGCGAAAATTACTTAATGAAGTAATTCAGTTCGATAATATTCAACAAGCCATCGATAACGGTGCCTTGCACGCGATGAGTGTGACCGGGTCAGGTTTAGAAAGTGGTGAATCAGTGAGCTTTTTTCAAGGCCACTACAGTATTACCAATTGGCAGCGTCATCGTCGTATTGGCTACCGTGCACGGGTTGGGCTGGATCACCTAATGGCTTCCTCCGCGATTCCAATGATTTTCCCGTCAGTGAAAATTAACCAAGAATATTACGCAGATGGCGCCGTACGACAGCTCGCGCCAATTAGCCCTGCACTTCATTTAGGTGCTGAAAAAGTACTCGTTATTGGTGTCAGCGGCGATGCCCATAAACGCAAAGAACACATACGAGAAAGTAACTACCCTACCCCAGCAAAAATAATGGGACATATGCTCAATGCTGCCTTTTTAGACAGCATGGAAACAGATGTTGAGCGCTTGCAAAGAATTAACCGCACCGTCGATAGAATTCCTGAAAATATTCGTAAAAAACATGGCATGGAATTAAAGCCGATTGAGCTTTTAGAAATTAATCCGAGTGAGTCACTGGATGAAATTGCCGGTCGTCATGCCCATGAACTACCTAGAATCTTACGTCTATTCTTAGGTGGCAGTGGCAATACCAGCCGCAATGGCTCTGGCATACTGAGTTATTTACTTTTCTCGAAAGGGTTTTGCAAAGACCTCATTGCCCTTGGCTACAAAGATGGTTTAGCACGCAGAACAGAGATTGAAGACTTTTTCTCTGATCACATGCCGCAGCATAATGAAAACGAAAAAAGCGCCTAACTCATTACGAGCGGCGCTTCTCTTTCTTACATCAGCAGATAAAAACTAGAAGAATTAACCTTCTAAATTATCTAGATAACGCTCAGCATCCAATGCAGCCATACAACCCGTACCCGCAGAAGTAATCGCCTGACGGTAAGTATGATCCATCACATCGCCTGCTGCAAAAACACCTTCAATACTGGTTTGAGTGGCATTGCCTTCTAAACCA
Source organism: Oleispira sp. (assembly GCA_036960605.1). Lineage (GTDB taxonomy): Bacteria > Pseudomonadota > Gammaproteobacteria > Pseudomonadales > Oceanobacteraceae > Oleispira. Next base: position 25,660 of record JBALXI010000044.1, read on the forward strand.
CTTTGCACTTTGATATAACCGTTATTCATATCTAACTGGCCATCAAATATTTGTGTATTAGGTGAGTGACCAATTGCCACGAAAACACCTTCTAGATCGATATCTTCAGTTTCACCGGATTCGCGATTTTTGATGCGCATGCCAGTAACGCCCATATTGTCACCGAGCACCTCATCAAGCTCACTGCCCCACTTAAGAGTAATATTGCCGTTTTCGGCACGGTCCATAATCTTATCTTGTAAGATTTTTTCCGAGCTGAACTTTTCACGACGGTGCACAACAACCACCTCTTCAGCGATGTTAGCAAGATACAAAGCTTCTTCAACCGCTGTATTACCACCACCGATCACCGCAACTTTCTTCTTGCGATAGAAGAAACCATCACAGGTTGCGCAAGCAGAAACACCCTTACCTTTAAAGGCTTCTTCACTCTCTAGACCCAGGTACTTAGCGCTTGCACCCGTACAAATAATCAAGCTATCGCAAGTGTATTCACCAGAGCTGCCTTTCAAGTAGAAAGGACGCTGGTTAAGATCGACTTCATCGATATGGTCAAAAAGGATTTCCGTATCAAAACGCTCAGCGTGAGCTTTCATACGCTCCATTAATGCTGGGCCTTGCAGACCTTCAACATCACCCGGCCAGTTATCAACTTCTGTCGTCGTCGTTAGCTGTCCACCCATCTGCATACCGGTAATCATTACTGGATTCAAGTTGGCACGCGCGGCGTAAACGGCGGCCGTATATCCAGCAGGGCCAGAACCTAGAATTAATAACTTAATGTGTCTTGGGGTACTCATGAGCGATAAATCTCCAAAAAATCCTCAACTTAAACGAGGAATAACAATACTAGAATGGTTAAATAATATGGGGCGATTATAGGGGAATTAAAGTCCTGAGGGGATAGCAATAAAACAAATGCGGCATAATTTAACCAAAAATTAATCAAAACTCACTAAATATGAACAATCATAATGTAAAGATACCCATTCCAGCAGTCAATATCCCAATCGTGACTATACTCATAAATAGCTCCCTTACACGCTAGACAGTGTTTAGTAACAAACCGTTTCATAAACGTTTTATCTTTAATTATCAAAGACTTAAAAGCCTTTAATGTAACATTGTGAATACTGACAGAACCTTGTTGTTGTCTAAGAGATAAGACGCTGGCAGCATTAGCGAGTACCCATGTTCCGGTACCTATAATGCTAACAATAAATAATTGGAATATAAGGCTCGATCATCATGCATAAAAGGCAAGAGATTCAGCAGAAGTCCCGCTTAGGTCTGATGCTCATCAATAAAGGATTTATTACTCGTCCTCAACTGGATCAAGCACTACGCTTGCAAAGTGATACTGGGATGAGACTGGGTGAAGTCTTAATCGATCAAGGGTGGATTACTGAGCGTCAGCTCAATCGCTCACTAAAGAAACAATCTCGCTATCGTTACGCCGCAGCCTTCGCTGCACTATTACTGGGACCGTTACAGCCTTTTATGGCTTCTGCTAGTATCGAGCGAGACCCTATCAGCACTGAACAAGTCATAGAGAAGAAATCTTCAGGGTTAACACCCTTGAATGATAAAGATATGGGTAATGTCACAGCCCAAGGGGTCAACGAAAATCTCGACCGACTACAAAATATTCTCAGCAATACCCTTGATACCAGTGATAATGGTCAAAATTCACTAGAAACCCTTACCAGCTTACTATTGCCTGCAACGGATCTCTTTGATGCTGACATTGAAATGAGCAATGTGACCTACGGTAATGGCCATAAAAACGTATTAAATGCTGATGGCAGCATTGAGATCGCTTTGCCGACTCACATTGGCCAGATTGCGTTCAAAAATGTACGTGTACAAGGCAGCGAAAATGCCAGCCTCGGTGATCTTTTTATTAAAGACATTGACCTATCTAACGTTAATGCCACTATTCGTCTACACAACTAACGGCTCAAACCACAGCTTAAACAAGTCACGTTTAAGCTGTGGTACTTTCCGTTATTTCTCATCCTTTTCCACTAATCTTTGCATGCAACTCTACACCTCTTGTCTATACTAAAATAACGTAATATTGAAATAGACACTCTATGAATTCATCCAATGCTTTGGCTCCCGGTCTCGAAATACAGATGAAGGCTAATGATTTTTTTGTCTCTAAAACTGATCTAAAAAGCCACATCACTTATGTAAACCAAGGTTTTTGCCAAATGTCTGGCTATAGCCAGTCTGAACTCATAGGTCAAAATCACGATATTGTACGCTGCAGTATTATGCCGCATGGCATCTACAATTTATTATGGGAGCACCTAAAGTCCGAAGAAGAGTTTTTTGGCTACATTGCTAATCAAAATAAAGATGGTACTTTTTACTGGGCATTCATTAATGTCACCCCTTGCTATGAAGACAATAAGCTTACTGGCTACTTTGCCGTGCAACGCGAACCCTCTCAGCAAGCTTTAGAAATAATAAAACCTCTCTATCTAGAAATGTGCAGCATAGAGAAACATGCGGAACCTACCCTGCTTTTACCCTTATCGTCAGCCGCGCTCTGGCAGGCTATCACCAAGGAGTATCAAAGCTATGCTGAATTTATTTTATCGCTTTAGTCCGCAAAAAATCAGCCGTGCAGGCATATTTTTGTGGTTCCTATCACTGGTGCTGCTACTTGCCACGGATAACAATCCTTTTGTCATTATAGCGTGTGGCTTTATTTTAATTTCCTACGCCTATATTTTGCTACGCCAACAAGACCAACGTTATAAAAACTTTTCTGAGTTTTCAGACGTATTACAAGCTTCCGCTAACGGCAAACTTAATAAACGCTTAAGCCATGAAAGCAATGATTTCATTATGAAAAAAGCCAGTAATGATATCAACGGCCTACTTGACCAGATGGAAACCTATATTAGGGAAGTTGAAGCCTCGTTTAACGAAGCCAGTAAAGATCGTTTTTATCGTCGTCCTTTGGCAAAAGGATTGAAAGGACAATTCGCGGTCTCTATCGAGCATATTGCTAATGCATTTAATGGTATGGAGGAAGCTTATTTCTTGGCTCACTGCCAACGTTTAGATACTCAAATTAGCAAAGTAAAAACAAATAGCTTATTAAAAAATCTAGAGAGAAACCAAAGCGATCTACAAAAAGTTGCAGACCAGATGCAGGAGGTTGAAGCAATCAGTAGCCAAGGCGTTGCTCTTTCAACGGATGCACTACAAAATATCCGCTCTGTTCTTGGCGACCTGCATCAACAAATTGAAATGACCAGTACCATTGAATCCAGTGCTAATCATTTGCAAGAGCGTAGCAGCGAAATATCTGGCGTTGTTACTTTCATTAATAACATTGCAGAACAAACCAACCTGCTCGCCCTTAATGCCGCCATTGAAGCGGCAAGAGCAGGGGACGCTGGCCGAGGTTTCGCCGTCGTTGCCGATGAAGTGCGTAGCCTTGCGGGAAATACTCAGAAAGCTACCGCTAACATAGGCGCACTCATCAGCGAGTTTACCAAAGCAACAAGCTTAATGGCCACTCAGGCTGAAAAGATGAATAAAATGACAGACAATGCACGCACGGCAACGCAGGCATTCGAAACCAGTTTTAATCAACTCGCACAAATTGCACAACAAACATATGAAAAAGTTAATTATTCTCAGATAGTTAGCTTTGCATCACTCATCAAAGTTGATCATATGATTTATGTTCAAAATGGCTATCAAGCACTCGAAACCGGCGCTAATTCAAGTGCATGGGCAACCGTCATGATCGATCATAATGAAGGCCGATTTGGGGAATGGTACTATCAAGGCATTGGTTTCAAGCATTTCAGCCACCTACCTTCGTATAAAGATATCGCGCCACTCAATGAAGCCGTGCATAAACATATGCACGCGACTCTCGAACTAACCAATAGCGATAACTGGCGAAAAAATCTTCGACTTCACCAGAAACTACAAGACGGCTTTAGCGCCATAGAAGAAAATAGTATTCAATTAATTAGCCTGGTTGACCAATTGACTGATGAAAAGCTGAAATTTGAAACCGCTGGCCAAGATGCGAGCGATATTGATACTGACATTGATTTATTCTAACAACCTCCAATGACAGCCATAAAAAAAGCCTGCTAGTTAAAACTAGCAGGCTTCTTATCAAAAAAGAACCAACTGATTATTTATGGACGATCATCAAGCTCTTCTTCAAGCTCTGCAGGTATTAAATCTTCACGAGAAATGTTCATTAAGATTAAAATGTTTGCAGCAACATAAATCGAAGAATACGTTCCTACGATCACACCAATAAATAATCCTAGCGCGAAGTTATGAATTAACTCCCCCCCTAAAAACATCAATGCTAACAACACAAGCGCAGTGGTTAACGAGGTCATAATCGTACGACCTAGGGTTTGATTTAGCGAGACGTTAATCACTTCAACCGAGTCACCTTTACGCAAGATTCGAAAGTTCTCACGTATGCGGTCAGCAACAACAATTGTATCGTTCAAGGAATAACCGATCACAGCTAATAAAGCAGCAAAAACAGTTAGATCAAAATCCCATTGGAATAAAGAGAACAAGCCGAGAATAATCACAACATCGTGAAACAGAGCAAATACTGCACCGACAGAGAATTTAAACTGGAAGCGAAAGGCGACATATAGCATGACAACGAACAGTGCCATTAATAATGCTAGACCACCTTGATCACGTAGTTCTTCTCCGACTTGACTGCCCACAAATTCACTGCGGCGTAGCTCAACGGTATTGGCCGCATCACCATTCGAGACAGCACCATTGCGTAAGACTTCAAGAACTTCTGCGCCTAGCGTATCGCGAAAAGCTTCTGACATACGGATTAATACTTCCGTCTCGCTGCCAAAATTTTGCACCGTAGAATCTTCAAAACCTGAACTTTCTAATTGGCTTCGAATACTTTGGATGTCAGCAGGCTGCTGATACGCCACTTCCAATAGCGTGCCACCGGTAAAATCCAAGCCTAGACTCAAACCTTTCGTTGCCAAAGAAGCGATTGATAGTATCAATAACACGGCAGAAAAAATCATGGCTACGTTACGTAGCTTCATGAAATCAAAATTCAATTCCTTCGCCATTACTTGGCCTCCTCTTCAACAAATTCAGGTTCACTTCCATCTCGCTTACTAATACCACCAATGGATAAGGTATTAACTCGACGACCCCCGTAGGTAGCATTGACTAATGCACGGGTTAATACGATCGCGGTAAACATTGAAGTGATAATACCCAGAGATAACGTCACAGCGAACCCTTTCACGGGACCGGTACCGACACCAAACAAAATAACGGCAACAATTAACGTGGTGATGTTAGCATCAAAAATGGTAACAAAAGCACGATTATAACCTTCATGAATAGCATGCTGAGGCGATCGTCCGGCATTCATTTCTTCGCGAATACGCGAGAAAATAAGTACATTAGCATCAACCGCCATACCCACCGTTAGAACAATACCCGCAATACCTGGCAAGGTTAACGTTGCGCCAATGAGTGACATCAATGCGATCAAAATAACCAAGTTAAAGAACAATGCGATATTGGCATAGAAACCAAATACTCGATAAAAGAGAACCATAAAAGTAAGTACCAAAGCGAGACCCACTAATACAGAAGTAACACCTTGTTCAATATTATCCTTACCTAAACTTGGTCCTACTGTACGCTCTTCAACAAAGTACATTGGTGCAGCTAGAGCACCGGCACGTAATAGTAATGCAAGCTCAGACGCCTCTGCTGGCTCCAGACCCGTAATACGGAAACTAGAACCTAGCTGACTTTGAATCGTTGCGAGTGAAATAATAGCCCGAGTTTCAGTATATTTAGTCACGGCAACTTCTTTGCCATCTTGCATCACATATTTAGTCGAAGGTTTTTGCTCAATGAACAAAACGGCCATGCGGCGCTTAATCGATTTACGAGTCACTTTCGCCATAATATTAGCGCCAGTAGAATCCAAATCAATATTAACTTGCGACTGACCATTTTCATCAAAAGAAGGCTTGGCATGCGTCACACGATCGCCAGAGATGATTTCTTTTTTCTCAACGCGTGCGGTGCGGAATTCATTACTACGAAAACTAAATTCCTCGCTTGAATAACGACTCGCATCAGGCTCTGCTTCTAGACGGAAAGATAAGTTAGCGGCTTTACCCAAAACTTTCTTTGCAGTTGCCGTATCTTGCACACCAGGCAGTTGAACAACAATACGGTTAGCACCTTGGCGCTGCACCAATGGCTCAGCGACACCCAACTCATTGACTCGATTACGGATCGTGGTTAAGTTTTGCTTAACGGCATAATTCTGTAAGTCTTTTGCCTTCTGCTCTGTTAGCGCGATGATGACATCAAAGGTTTCATTCGTTTCCGTACTCGCACGGAAGTCTGTCATTTCACGGCGTAAGAACTTATCACCCTTATCTTGTAACTCTTCAGATTTAAAACTAACTCGCAAGGTATTGTCTTCGATGGTAACGCGGCGATACTTAATTTTTTCTTCACGCAGTTGGCGCTTCACTTCAGCCTGATAGTTTTTCATCTGGCCTTTCATATAGCCTTCCATATCCACTTCCATTAAGAAGTGCACACCGCCACTTAAATCAAGACCTAGCGTCATTGGGCCTGCGCCCATATCTAACAACCACTGAGGTGTCGTTGGCGCACGGTTAAGAGCCACAACAAAATCATCACCGAGTAATCGCTGAAGCTTATCTTTAGCAGGTAACTGCTGTTCGCCATTGGCTAAGCGATAAAGAACGGTGCCGCCGGTGACTTCTTCACCAAAAAATTCGAACTCGTTCTGCTTGAGACTGTCTCTAATTTTTTCTAGAGTATGATCGCTTAACGTTGCACCCGCCTGACTCGGAGTAATCTGAATCGCAGCATCAGGTGGGTATAAATTTGGAATTGAGTAAATGATAGCTAAAGCTAACACCATTACAATCAATAAGTTTTTCCATAAAGGATATTTATTGAGCATTATCTTGCCCTGTTGTTTTGAGTTGTTGTTTTAATTTTTGTATTAAATGATTCGCTAAATGGCTATCAATTTTTTACAATTTTCTTATTAGCAATACACAATAAAGGCAGCCGAAGCTGCCTTATAGTCGTGACACCGATTAAGCTTTAATGCCTTTAATCGTGCCTTTTGGCAACGCAGCAGTAATGGCTGATTTTTGTACTGGCAATTGAACATTGTCAGCTACTTCAATCATCAAAAAGTCATCATTAACCTTGATCACTTTACCCACTAAACCACCTGCCGTTGCAACTTCATCACCTTTTGCAAGATCAGAAAGCAAAGATTTGTGCTCTTTCTGACGCTTGCTTTGTGGACGCCAAAGTAAGAAATAAAATATCAATAAAAAGCCACCCAAGAAAACAAGCTGGCCAGTAACGCCCATAGGAGCGGCTGCTTCGCCTTCAGCAAATGCCGAAATTGGGGCTAATAATGCGGCCGCAGCCATCAAAGATTTTAAGTTCATGTTCATTTCCATTAGATCAGTTGCAGTAATATATCAAATTTTTATGACAAGTGTTGTCAAACCACTGTTCATTTAAACAATCTACACTTCAGATTCTAGGCTTCAGATTCCAGCGCAGGGACTTCAAGATCCCTTGCCGCATAAAAATCCGTCACAAATTGATCAAAAGTTCCTTCATCCAACGCTTTACGCATGCCAGCCATTAAAATCTGGTAATAACGTAAATTGTGGATGGTATTCAAGGTCGAGCCTAAAATCTCTTTGCACTTATCCAAGTGATGCAAATAAGCACGAGAGAAGTTCAAACAGGTGTAGCAATCACACTGGTCATCTAACGGGCGAATATCCGTTTTATGGGTTGCGTTACGCAACTTCAATACACCGGTGTGAGTAAAAATGTGAGCATTACGCGCATTACGCGTTGGCATCACACAATCGAACATATCCACCCCACGGCGAACACCTTCAACCAAATCTTCTGGCTTACCAACACCCATCAAATAGCGCGGCTTATCAGCCGGCATTTTATGAGTCAGGTGAGAAAGAATACGCATCATATCTTCTTTCGGCTCGCCCACACTCAAACCGCCAATGGCATAACCATCGAAGTTGATGTCGGTTAACTTAGCCAAAGATTCATCACGTAATTCTTCGTACATACCGCCCTGAATAATTCCAAACAAAGCCGAAGGACTATCACCGTGAGCATCTTTTGAACGCTGCGCCCAACGCAAAGATAAGCGCATAGAATCTGCAGCTTCTTTCGGCGTGGCTGGGTGTGGCGTACATTCATCAAAAATCATCACAACATCAGAACCCAAGTCGCGCTGAACTTCCATTGAACTCTCAGGTGACATGAAAACCTTTGCACCATTCACAGGAGAACGAAAGGCAACGCCCTCTTCTGTAATCTTGCGCATCTTTCCTAAACTGAAAACCTGAAAACCGCCGGAGTCAGTAAGAATGGGCTTATCCCACTGAGTGAAACCATGCAAACCACCGTGCAGTTTAATAATCTCAGTACCTGGACGTAGCATCAGGTGGAACGTATTACCTAAGATAATATCCGCACCAATATCGTGAATTTGCTGCGGCGTCATTCCTTTAACCGTGCCGTAAGTACCCACTGGCATAAAAGCCGGAGTTTCTACATTACCTCGAGGAAAACTTATAGTGCCGCGACGCGCTTCGCCCGCAGTCGCTTTAAGTTCAAAACCCATAAAACATTTTCTAGTCATCATCTGCCTTACTTAAACGTGCCTTGCTTAAATTTGCTTTGCTTGCTTTTGCTATCATCTAGCAACCGCATTTTTATATTTTCTTGATAGGACGCGGTATAAACATACTGTCGCCATAACTGTAAAAGCGGTATTTTTCTTTAATCGCAACATCGTAAGCGTTCAAAGTATGTTCTTTACCGGCAAACGCCGATACCAACATAATCAGAGTCGATTCAGGTAAGTGGAAATTGGTGATTAAAGCATCCACCGACTTAAACTCATAACCTGGGTAAATAAAGATTTGCGTATCGTCATTAAAAGGCTGTATTTGCCCCGACTGACTCGCACTTTCTAAACTACGTACTGACGTAGTGCCCACGGCGATAACTCGATTACCACGAGCACGCGCCGCATTCACCTGATCACATAACTTTTGATCAACATCCACATACTCTGAATGCATGGTGTGATCATTCACATCATCAACCTGTACTGGCTGAAAAGTGCCCGCACCGACGTGTAGAGTGACATAGCCAAACTCAATTCCTTTCGCCTGCATCCGTTCTAATAGCGGATCATCAAAATGCAAACCTGCCGTTGGTGCTGCGACGGCGCCATCGTGTTGAGCATAAACTGTTTGATAGCGTTCTTTATCCTCCTCCACATCAGGACGATCCATATAATGTGGCAAAGGCATGTGGCCTTCGGCTTCTAATATTTCAAATACCGGACGCGTATCTAAAAACTTCAGTTCAAATAACGCGCCTTTACGACCTATTACTTCAACATCAGCTCCACCTAAAACAATACGCTGACCTGCTTTCGGTGAACGTGATGATTTCACATGAGCTATAACATGGTGTTCATCGAGTACTCTTTCAACCAGAGCCTCCAACTTTCCACCGCTTTCTTTTTGCCCATATAAGCGCGCAGGAATTACCTTGGTATTATTAAATACCAATAAGTCGCCTGGGTTTAATAAGCCTTCCAAATCACGAAAGCCATTATGCTCTATCGAGCCAGTTTCGCCGTCTACGCATAATAAGCGAGAAGCGCTGCGCTCTTCCATCGGGAAGCGGGCAATTAATTCATCGGGCAGGTCAAAACTAAAATCACTGGTTTTCATGAAAATTCACTGAAATAAGCTACAGACTAAAAACAAGCCAGTAGACGGTCAATCGATAATTAAGTGCCGCATTTTACCTGAGCAAAGTATACAAGTTAAGCGCCTATTGAATACGAAGGGTGATTGGCAACTAGAATTGACAATCAATGACAAAAAGTCCGGCAAGATAATGAAAATAAACGATTTATTCCTAAAAAGGTTGACGCGTAATTTTAAAACGGTATTATATGCGGCCTCTGAACGAGATTCAGTGCCAGTGTGGTGAAATTGGTAGACACGCCGGATTCAAAATCCGGTTCCTGCAAGGGAGTGGCGGTTCGACTCCGCCCACTGGTACCATTTAATTAAAGCCTTATTTTTAAGGCTTTTTTTATGCCTGTCATTCAAGAAAGCATTTCCAACGATCTCTTAGCGCAGCGTAAACCCCCTTTGATAGACCGCTATAAAACAAGCTGTTAAAATCGCACCACTTTTACTGCGATAATCTCCTATGCCCGATCTAAATTTACCTTCAGCCCCTCTTTGGCGTCGCTTGATGGCCATGGTATATGACTTATTCAACATCCTCGGAATTAGCTTTCTATTGGGTGTGATTTTATTATTTTCTAGTGCTCAGCTATTTAATGATGGGGAACCTCTTGGCGCACTCCCTTTCTCAGTCGCGGCCAGCTACTTTTTTATTATTATTTTCTTTTTCTATTCCACCTTCTGGCGT
>JBALXI010000045.1:0-36198 GCA_036960605.1 Oleispira sp.
TTATGGTTGCGTGAAAGCGTGATTAAAAAGGGTGGTTTGATTATTTGTAACCCACCTTACGGTGAGCGCTAAGATGATGGTAGAAGGCAAGTGGATGCAAGATGGCGTATTCAATATCGAACAGATGGATCCCGATCCATTCATGGATGATATGAATAAGTATGGGTTGCCGTTTAAGGTGATTGAAGAGCCGGGGTTTGATTTAATCTAGTATTTCTATTTTAAAAGATAGAAAATCAAGGGCGGAATACGGTTAGGGCTAATACTTTGGTTTCTTAACCGCTTTCGCTTTTCGATCATCATTGGGTATATCGTGTCTGCGGTACGCCGTGAATACGACGCTTCGCTCTCCCTGTAGGCTCGGCTAAAAGATCCATCTTTTAGGACGCCCTTGAACAATACACCCAATGCTGATCCGCGAAAGCTATCGGCTTTGGAATTCAACATCATTGATTACTTAACTTTTAAGAGAATATTGTGGCCATAAACAGCAAAACATTTTTTAACTTTGATCCTACGCGTGTTCCTAGTCCGTGTTTTGTTGTGGATGAAGTTGCGGTTGAGAATAACCTTAAGATTCTAAATCGTGTTCAAGAAGAATCCGGTGCCAAAGTCTTATTGGCACTTAAAGCTTTTTCTATGTTCAGTCTTGCGCCGCTCATTACTCAATATTTAAGCGGTACCTGTTCGAGTGGCTTGCATGAAGCCTTACTCGGTTATGAAGAATTCGGCGGTAATAAAAAAGGTGCTAAAAATACAGCAGAAGGTCACAAAGAGATGCATGTGTTCTCAGCTGCTTTTACCGAACCAGATCTGAAAGAGCTATTAACCTTTAGTGATCACATCGTTTTTAATTCGTTCAATCAATGGCATCGTTTTCAGCCACTGATCTCTCAAGCTAAGTCAGATCGTTTAAAGAAAAACGAAACCATAGACTTCGGCTTACGTATTAATCCTATGCACTCAGAAGGTGCTGCAGAAATTTACGATCCTTGCGCAGCAGGTTCACGCTTAGGCATTCCGTTTGATACGTTCAAACAACATGCTCCAACGCCCGATGATCTAGTATCTGCCGGAATTAATGGTCTGCATTTCCATACATTATGCGAACAACTATTTGAACCATTAGATAGAACACTAACAGCCGTTGAAGAACAGTTTGGTGAATACCTGCATAAAATGAACTGGGTGAATTTTGGTGGAGGCCACCATATAACGCACCCAGATTATGATGTGGATAAGTTGATTGCGCGAGTGAAAGTCTTCCAAAAAAAATACGACGTACAAGTCTATCTAGAGCCCGGTGAAGCGATTGCTATTCATACCGGTGTCCTAGTCAGCGAAGTACTGGATTTGGGTTACAACCAAATGGATCTCGCCATTCTTGATACCAGTGCAACCTGCCATATGCCAGATACCTTAGAGATGCCGTATCGGGCCGAAATTTTTGATCAAGTATCAAAAACAGCAGCAGGAGAGCAAGGCGAGAAAAAATACAGCTATCGACTAGGCGGCCAAACTTGCTTAGCAGGCGATGTGATGGGCGATTACAGTTTTGATCAACCGTTAGAAATTGGCCAGCGATTAATGTTCGATGACATGAGCCATTATACCATGGTGAAAACCTCGACCTTCAATGGTATTGGCTTACCGTCGTTGGCGTTGTGGAATTCTGAAACCGACGAAGTGACCGTTGTTAAACAGTTTGGTTATCAGGACTTTAAGCAGCGCCTTTCGTAATAGAATGTCTTTAGACAAAATAATATTGAAAGTGCTTACAAAGCACTACAACGGACGAGTCGCTGAATGCAGCGCTATATTAAATTATGAAAATATCATCGATATTCACAATAACAATTCTATTTCTATTTCAATCAGGGCCATCTTTTGGCCAAACCTTTGAGAGTGAGCTCGTTCAATCTGCACTCGATAGAATTAATCATGATGTGGTGTACGACGGGTCATACATCTCCATACCGTATCCAAATGGTGACGTGCCATCTAATATTGGCGTATGCACGGATGTTGTCATTAGAAGTTATCGAAAGTCTGGGTATGATCTTCAAAAATTGGTTCATGAAGATATGAAGGCATCGTTTAGCTCTTATCCATCCAAAAGGATATGGGGGCTTAACTCAACAGATAAAAACATTGATCACCGTCGTGTACCCAATCTTCAAACTTTTTTTAGTAGAAACGGGTCATCACTACCCGTAACAATGGAAAAGTCAGATTACAAGCCTGGTGATCTTGTTACCTGGATGGTTAATGGGCGCTTGCCTCATATAGGAATTGTCACCGATAAGGTGTCATTTAAAACGGGTAACCCATTAATAGTTCACAATATAGGCTCAGGACCTGAGCTAGAAGACATGCTATTCAAATATCCAATTACGGGCCATTATAAATATGTGCCCAATAAAATATAACGAGGCTTAGCTACTCATCAGTAGCCTGTTCAAACAGGCCGCGATCTCTGGCGATTGCGCAAGAATCGGGTTGTTTTACTAAGCTTGAAGATTACACTGTGATTCATACCTGTTTGAGTAAAGAGCCATGAGCAGCACCCGTATTCAGTACCATAAGATAGCGAAAGCCATCGCGTATTTGGATGAGAACTTTAAACAGCAGCCAAGTTTAGACCAGGTTGCTGAGCAGCTGCATATGAGTACATTTCATTTTCAGCGCCTATTCAAAGAGTGGGTCGGTATTAGTCCCAAAAAATACCTGCAGTTTTTGACTGTGAGCTATGCGAAAAGCCAGCTAGAAGCCGAAAAAGCGAGTTTGCTTAATGTTGCTACAAGCGCCGGTCTTTCGGGTACCGGACGGTTGCATGATTTATTCGTGAATATAGAAGGCATGACACCTGGAGAATACAAAAAGGGTGGTCAGGATTTAACGATTAATTACAGCTTTTCTGAAACCCCTTTTGGCGATGTATTGGTGGCTTCTACCAGTAAAGGGATTTGTTACTTAGCTTTTATCGAAAATGCTGAGCAGGGAATTGAGGAGTTAAAGAAGCAATTTTCCAATGCCACCTATCAAGAAAAATCTGACCTCAATCAGGACAATACGTTGTTAATTTTTAATAATGATTGGAGCCAGCTTAGTGAAATTAAGCTTCATTTAAAAGGCACAGACTTTCAACTAAAAGTTTGGCAGGCTCTATTAAGTATTCCGCAAGGTGGCTTGGTAACCTATGGTGAAGTTGCGCGACGTATTAATCAGCCAACGGCTTCTAGAGCAGTGGGTACCGCGATTGGTAGTAATCCCATTGCTTACCTTATTCCTTGTCATCGTATCATTCAATCTTCAGGTAATACTGGAGGATATCGTTGGAATCCTATTCGTAAAAAAGCAATGATCGGCTGGGAAGCGGCTAAGAATTTAGTTTAGATATCAATCCGTATCATTCGAGAATACTCATGCCTTTATTTCAAAACCTGATAGACCCGAGGATTAACCAACTACCTTATGATGGTGACGTTCATTATTGGGGACGTATCTTTAGCCAGAGCGATGCTCTGCAACATTATGAATTGTTATTAGAACAAATTGCTTGGAAAAATGATGAAGCCATTATTTTTGGTAAGCACATAGTGACGAAGCGTAAAATCGCATGGTATGCCGATCAGCCTTATCAATACGCTTACTCGAATATTCATCGTACTGCCTTACTATGGACACCGCATTTATTAGCGCTTAAAGAAATAGTAGAAGCGAAAACACAGCAGACTTACAACTCCTGTTTGTTGAACCTATATCATACGGGTGCTGAAGGTATGGCTTGGCACAGTGATGATGAACGCGAGTTGAAGACTCAAGGTTCGATTGCGTCTTTAAGTTTAGGGGCTGTGCGAAAATTTGCTTTTAAGCATAAGAAGACAAAAGAGCGTCTTGTGTTTGAACTGGAAGCGGGTGACTTGATTGAGATGAAAGGTGAAACGCAGAGTCACTGGCTACACAATATTCCCACAACGACAAAAATACAGAGTCCAAGAATTAATTTAACGTTTAGGCAAATGAACAAGTAGGCTGAGCGCAAAGGCTAATTTGGGTTGTCTAGAGTATTATATTAATATAGCCGCCCTGGTTATTTTACAAAATAACAACGACATCATAGCAGCACCCTTAGGCACGTACTCATGCGACTTTTAAAAACAGCTTTCCATCCAGACCTATCCCCAGAAGATATATCATCTAGTAGCGATCTCAAGCTTATAGAACGCCACGCAGCGCGAGGCATTGTGCTGAAGGGCGAGAGCATTCTGTTGTTATATACCGAGCGCTATCACGATTACAGCCTGCCTGGTGGCGGCATAGATGAAGGTGAGGATGAAATCGCGGGTTTGATCCGCGAGCTAAAGGAAGAAACCGGCGCGCAGGGTGTACGTAATGTCGAAGCGTTTGCGCGTTATGATGAATACCGCCCGTGGTATAAAGCCGATGCCGATATTATTCACATGATCTCGCATTGCTATACCTGCGAGATTGATGAAGCGCTGGGTGATACGGCCTATGAGTCACATGAAGTGAGAAATGGCATGACCCCACTGTGGATGAATATTCATCAGGCGATTGCCCATAATGAAGAAGTCATCGCTAACAGTGATAAGAAAGGTCTTTCGATTGAGCGAGAGACGTTTATGTTGAAGGTGATAGCGAAGGAACTAATAAAGCAATAAATACGATTCAGGCTCGTCGCTTTGTTCACTATTCTTTGTGGCAAGAGCGTCGATAATGAGAGGGTAAAATCCCCGTCCAGTTGACAAAGGCACTGCGAAAATTAGCAGAATCGCTAAACCCCATTCGTGTCGCAATTTCTTCGATAGACAGTTGTGTTGTCTGCAGGTAGTTAGACGCACGTTGGGTTTTCACTTCATTCAATAAACGTTGAAAACTGGTGCCTTGTTTCTTCAGGCGCCGACTCAGTGTGCGAGAACTTAGTCCCGTTTTTTCGGCCACTTGTTCAGCGGTTGGATAACTGTCGGGTATGGCCGCGATTGCGGTTCTTACTTGAGCGCAGATCGATTGATGCTGTTGTAGCGGTTCTAAAAGTTGATCACATTGCTTAAGCAGAATTTTTAGCATCACGGCATTGGGGCGCAAGCCTGGGCTTCGCAAATATTCAGCCGGAATGATCATTCTTGATTGGGGGGCAGAAAACGTGCAGTTGTTGTTCAAATATTGAGTGTACAACGCCGAATACTTGGGCTGGCTGTAGTCAAACTCAAAGCGAATTTTTTCACCTCGATCAGCCAACGATTCCAAAATTCCTTTGAATATTACACCCACTAATAATTCAGATCGAATCAGACTCGCGCGTGATTCCACTTCACCTTGTCGATAGATATAGAGCGACGCTGCGTTTTCTTCATCGACACACCTAAGCTCTGACCCGCAGCTTAATAGTGGATAATATTGGGCTAACAAATGTATGGCTTGATGCAGTGAATCGCAGCAGAGTATTACCTGTCCCAAAACGTCAAACGCTGGAAAGTCTAGCTGCTGGCCAAAGCGAAACCAAAAATCATCTTCGTCTGTCTCTGCGTCAATTGCTAATAATAGCTGGCCATATTGTGACGCTGGGATACGGGCACCAGGAGTATTAATTGTCTCAAGGTTGAGTGCCTGTTTCTTTAGCAGGGGTTGCATCGCTATGCCTGAGAGTTCGGCCATCGTCACTAAAATAGCGAGGTGACTACACGGAATATAGTGGCCGTATACCTGATCTGTTGTTATGTCTTTCATTGAGACTCTCCGGCTATTGCCATTGTCTGCATACTGGACTTCTTTTGTATTTTGGCCGCCTATGCAAACCTGAATACAGAGTCTACTTTATAGTGGCGAAAAACAACTGTTTATTGGCGTAAGGTCGTCTGGCTGGGTTTGCAGCAATGCGTATACTATTCACTTAATTCATCCAGATGGTATTTATAGATTATGAGTTTTGTATTTGAATATCTTACTTCCATCACCCTAGGCTTAATGATGGCTGGAATGGGGTTGGCGCTAAGGCCTGCCCATTTCAAGCGGCTGGGGCAGCGACCCAAAGCGGTTTTGGTCGGCGTAGTAGGGCAGCTGATTGGCTTGCCGTTACTGGGTTTTTCGGTCGCCGTCAGCTTTAATCTGTCGCCCACTCAGGCTGTCGGCATCATGATTTTGGTGTCTTGTGCAGGGGGCGTTGTTTCGGGTTTATTAACGCAGATGGCGAGGGGTGATACCGCACTCAGCATTACCATGACAGCCATTAGCATGCTCGTCGGCACCGTCAGTATCCCCTTCATTATCAATCTCTCACTCAGCCATTTCTTACAACAAAGTGAGTATGTTCAGCTTGATCTAGTGGCGACCAGTCTTCGGCTACTGGCCATGACCATTCTGCCTGTCGTATTGGGAATGTTGCTTAGGCAGCTACGGCCAGAGTTTTCGATCCGCATAGCGCCTACTATTGCTCGCGCTTCAAATGTTCTGTTGCTCGGTATCATTGGCCTAACACTTTTTGGCAGTGGCAAAGAGATTGCGGGGGATATGAATGCGCTCATCGTTCCCATGTTTATTCTTAACATCTTGGCCATGGCTTTGGGCTATATCAGTGCGTCGGTTGCGGGCCTTGAGTTCAAAGAGACCAAAACGCTGACCATAGAAGTGGGCATTCAAAACAGTGCTACCGGAATATTCATTGCCACATCATTACTCAATAATACCTTGTTGGCGTTGCCTGCAATGATTTACACGGGCGTCGCATTTTTGAATGTCGCGCTCTTCATACTGATTTACAGGAAGCGTATTAGCTATGCAAAAACCGTTTAAAATTACTGTCTATGGTGCAGGCGCGATCGGCACAACGTTAGCTGCTTGGTTAACTCGTGCTGGCCATGATGTCTCGCTATTGGCTCGAGGTGAAAATGCTCGGCAGTTGCAACAAAAGAGCATCCGTATGCTGAGCGATAATAAAGTATTGTTAGACGATACTCGTGTTCGAGTGATTGAAACGTTAGGTGCGGCAGAGGATATTGATTTACTGATTATAACGGTTAAAAACTTTCATCTAGATGCCTGCTGCCAAGACATTGTGGATGCAATCGGCCGAAATACGCTGGTGCTGGGTTTGCAAAATGGAGTCGAAAATCAGACGATTCTTCCCAAATATTTTGACCGAGTGGTCTATGCCATCATCAATTACAATGCATGGCCGGCGTTGGAAACCGAGCCGCACAATAATAACCGTCTTAATTGGAATATTAGCGTATTTGGTCCCATTATTTTGGGCACGCTAAGCCCTAGCATGTTACCGGTGGTGAAGGACCTTACAGCGATTTTTTCAAGTTTTATTCGCTGTGAATTCAGCCAATCTTTTCAAGATCATGCACACGCAAAATTGGTGAATAATCTCGCCAATTCGGTTACGACGATTATTGGCAATTCTCATCGGGAGGAGTCTGCTCTCAAACCGCTGCAAGCGGTGCTTACTCAGTTGACCAATGAAGGCATCAATACTCTGCAAGCCGCGGGCATTAAAGAGACAAAAGCGGGCCCATTACCTCCATGGAAAGTCATTAGGTTGATCAAGCGCCTGCCCGCAATACTCACCCGATTTATCTTTAGACGGAAAATGGCCATCGTTGGCAGCACTAGTATGGCCAATGACATTATCGCGCGTGGAGCCGGTGAGTCGGAGTTGGACTCGATCAATGGCTATATGTTGAAGCTTGCCGATGCTCATGGTGTGCATGTGCCCTACAGTCAGGGCTTGTATCAGCTTTGCCAGCAACGATTTAACGAGGAGCCTTTTCGCCCTATGTCGGCAAATGAACTGAGAATCTTTCTAGACGATTACGCTCAAAGTTAATCCCGAATGGCTTTGTATTTAACGACAAAGCCATTTTTATTCGACGCTTATTACCCTTCAAAGTATTTAGAACGGGGGTTTATCGATACCACTAACTTAACAGGGCATAAATACGCTAAAATATAGGCTATTACTTTAGCTTTGAGCCGTTACCCTCATGTCCTCTGATACAACTCTAGATTCCAGTCCAGCCTCCGCAGCTAACAGCGTTACTGTCTCCTTTGACGAGCTTGGCCTTATCCCGCCTTTGTTAGCACGTTTAACTGAGCTGGAATATCAGCAGCCAACGCCGATTCAAGCGCAAGCGATCCCCAGTGTATTAGCGGGGCGTGACCTAATTGCAGGAGCCAATACCGGCTCGGGTAAAACAGCGACCTTCGCACTTCCACTATTGCAGCAACTCTCGCAACAGAAAGATGAAGAAAAATCATCGAGTATTAAAAACAGAGAAGGTAACTATGTTACTGGACTGATTTTGGTACCAACTCGTGAGTTAGCCAAGCAGGTTGCGGACAGCATTCGATCTTATGCGGTTCACTTTAACGGAGCGATCAAAACGGTTGCTGTGTTTGGTGGTGTATCGGTTAATACTCAAATGCAGGCATTACGTGGCGGCACCGATATTTTGGTCGCGACCCCAGGTCGATTGCTCGATTTGATTTCAAGCAATGCCATTAAGCTCGATATGATCAGAACCTTAGTGCTCGATGAAGCCGATCGCATGTTGAGCCTAGGCTTTGCGGAAGAGCTTTCTGCGCTGTTGGCGCTAACACCCAAGCAAAAACAAATCTTATTATTCTCAGCAACTTTTCCTGAGCAAGTAAAAGCATTAACGGCAGAGTTGCTTAACAACCCGGTTGAAATACAAGTACAAAGCGCAGATGCCAGCACCTTAGTGCAGCGTGTTTTCAACGTGAATAAAGGCGAGAAAACAGCCGTATTAGCGAACTTGATTAAGAAGAATGAATGGCGCCAAGCCCTTGTTTTTGTTAATTCCAAAAACGGCTGCGAACATCTAGCGTATAAACTCTCTAAGCATGATATTACCGCCGAAGTATTTCATGGTGATAAAGGTCAAGGCGCTCGTAGTCGTGTGCTTGAAGGCTTCAAATCAGGCGATATCGAAGTCTTGATCGCTACCGACATTGCAGCTCGTGGTTTAGACATCGAAAAACTGCCAGTGGTCATCAACTTTGATTTACCGAGAAGCCCATCCGATTACATGCACCGTATTGGTCGAAGTGGCCGTGCAGGCGAAGTGGGTTTAGCGTTATCGTTGATTGATTATGAAGATTATCATCATTTCAAAATCATCGAGAAGAAGAACAAAATCTGGCTTGAACGTGAAGAAGTCGCAGGCTTTGAAGTTGATGAAGCGCTAATCGATCCCTCTTATGCCGAAGACAAGCCGATGGCACCGCCTGAAGGCAGTGGTAAGAACAACGGCAAGAAGAAGCCTAAGAAAAATCTTAAGAATAAAGCGTCAATCAATACTGATATTTGGTCGGGGTATTCAGAATCAGATTCTGAATAAAGGTTAAACTTAGTAATGGTCAATTTAGTTGGCCATTACTTTATAAAATTGAGTTTTACACAATAAAAATGACACTAAATAAAACACTAAGACATGTCCTCGATCACTGTCATTTAACCGTTACCGCAATAACATTATTGGCTATTTTATTCCTTACTGCTTGTGGTAGTGATTCTAGTGACTCGTCAGTAAAAGAAGAAATGCCCGTTCTCACTAATAACGGTAGCTGCAGCGCAAATGATTTTTCCGCAGTAAAGCAATTGATTTCCGATAAAGGGCATATCATTAAACTTGTTTGTAATGGTCCTTATGCTGCATTATTAATGAAAAAAAACATAGCGGCTTATAGTTATCAAAATAATGTTTTTTTAATAAATGTAGATATGGGTAATGTTATATTTGAAAGTACAAACCATGAAATAACTGATATCAATCTTATCGATGAATCGACTTTGGTGTACACCGAGTTCAGTAAAAATCAGCAGGGAATGAGTGAATACAGATTAGTTTATAGAGATATAATTACTGAAGATGTGACATCCGCAATAATTCATCAAGATACTTTTACAGTTCACGATTACTCACCGGTATCCCTAAAGGTATTGCCAGTTGAGGGTGTCTTGGTCACCAGTTATCGTAACTCTAAAGGTGCGCCATGGCTTAGTGGCTGGAAATTAAACTCGAGCAATGAACTTGAGCAAGTCTTTAATAATCAAATAGCCCCTGCACTTGATGAGGTCGGTTTTCTTCACCCTCTTGGCGTTGATGGGGGGTCAGTGGATGTTTTTAATGATCTTCTAAGGCAGCAGAGCATTTATTTAGCCCCTAATCCTATTAGCGATAATGAATTGCTCGTCAGCTTTTCGGCTCCGGCTATTGGTGGGAGAATTGATGATTTATCACATTATGTGGATTCCTATAATGAATTTACTGATGAGGAATTATCTTACCTATCGACAAAGGGTTCTTACGAAGGCGTAGATGTCATTATCACTCGTGTTAATACGTCAGGTAATCAATCTGAAAGTAGCGTGCTAGGAACCGTTAATGTTGACCATCACTTTGGACTAAGCAGTTATCTCGATAGCCCGCTTATTTTTGGCCGTACACTTTTGAAAGTTGATGAGTGGAAGGGATTTCTAGCCAGTAATAGTCTCGTTAATTCAGATTTATCTTCAGCAAAAAATTCAGTCATCTCCGCTGCAAAGGATACAGAGTACGGGCTCTTATCAGCAGCCAGTGTAAATTGGCAACAAAATCCCAGTGGCATTAG
The DNA here is from genome assembly GCA_036960605.1 of Oleispira sp. Classification (GTDB taxonomy): domain Bacteria; phylum Pseudomonadota; class Gammaproteobacteria; order Pseudomonadales; family Oceanobacteraceae; genus Oleispira. Next base: position 10,660 of record JBALXI010000045.1, read on the forward strand.
TGTTTCCGAAAGAGCCAGTTTGGAATTTGTACTTCTCGATGAGAGCTTAAAGAAAATAAGCAAAACAGAACTTGCGCCGTCTAATCGGTTTGATCAGATCAACGGGATTATAGCGTTAAAGAATAATGGTTATCTTGCTTACGGTATGAGCAATGGCCCCGGAACACACAGTGCAGATAGCAATGCTAGTCGCTTTGAGTCCGAGCCGTTATTAATTCAAGTCGTTATTGGAAGTGACAGTAGTTTACGCACAATTACTTATTAACTAGCTAACGTAATACCAAGAGTATAAAGAGACATACAATGGAAGAATTCGATCAGTTAGCCGCACCAGGTTATCCCATTTTTTTAGGTTCTGAATTTGAACATCCTAAAAAAGAAGATGCACGTTTTCACATACTGCCTATTCCTTACGAAGAATCCGTTTCTTATGGTGGCGGTACGGCTTTAGGCCCAGCCAAAATTTTAGAAGCCTCATGGCAGCTAGAAACGTGGGATGGTAAAAGCACGCCTAGCGATCAAGGTATCTTTACTCATCCCCCTGTGGATATGACAGGGGATGCGGAAACCGTGGTGAATAACATCGCGCGTGATACTCAAGCGATTGTCGAAGCGGGTGGTTTCCCGATTGGTTTAGGCGGCGAGCATACTGTCACCTATGGCATCATCAAGGGTTTATTGGCCGCTGGCATTAAAGACTTCGGTGTCGTGCAAATCGATGCTCATGCAGACTTACGTGAAGCCTATGAAGGGAATCCTTATAGCCATGCGTCTGTGATGAAGCGCGTGATCGACGAAGGCATTCCTTTGTTTCAATTAGGCATCCGCGCTTTCTGCCAAGAAGAAATCGAGATTCGTAAAAAGCACGGGGTCTATCACCTCGATGCGGAAGAGCTTGTACCCAACAATGTGGGTAGCTTTGAATTACCAGAGGACTTTCCAAAGAATGTCTTCTTCACATTGGACATCGACGGTATGGATCCTTCCGTATTTCCTTCTACAGGCACTCCGGTTCCGGGTGGCCTAGCGTGGTATCAAACTTTATCGCTTTTTGAGTGCGTGGCTAAGCAACGTAATATCATCGGTTTTGACGTGACTGAGTTTGCCCCGATTGAGGGTTTCCATTGCTACGAATTTTCCGCTGCTGTGCTGACGTATAAGATGATGGGCATTGTTGAAAGAAACAGCTGAAACAAACAGCTGAAACAAACAGCTGAAACAAAGAGTAAGCAACAAATAGTTAGCGATAATAGACAAGCATTCGTAATATTCATTACGAATCTTGGCTAGATTTCGCTAGGATGTTCTCATAAATCTAAACCTGATAATTAATATCATTGTGAGAACATCCTATGAGCATCGAGAAAATCCTCCAGCAGCGCTCCTCTTGCCGCAGTTTCACCAAGCAAGAAATTGATGCCGAGTTACTACAGCAGATCTTCAGCGCGGCGCAGCAATCTCCGTCTAATTGTAATGTCCAGCCTTGGCAGGTATTGGTCGTGTCTGGCAAAAAGAAAGACGCGCTTAAAAACAAACTGATTCAAAACGTCATGCAGCAGCAAAAGCCGAATCCAGACTTTAACTGGAATGTGGCTTATACCGGTGAACATAGAGATCGTCAGTTTGGCTCAGCCAATGCGTTGTACACCGCCATGGACATTGGTCGCGAAGAAAAACAAAAGCGTCAAATGGCCATGTTACGTAACTGGGCTTTCTTTGATGCCCCCCATGTTGCCATTTTTACCCTAGATAAATACCTCGATATTATGGGCGCAGTGGATATGGGCATTTATGCACAAACGCTGTCTTTATTATTGCAAGAACAAGGCATCTCAAGCTGCATGCAGGGCGCGCTAGGGCAGTTTCCTGGCCCAATACGTGACATGTTCGATCTTCCTGAAGAGCGCGGTATATTATTTGGTATGTCGTTCGGCTATGCTGACGCCGAAGCCAGTGTAAATAAGGCACGAACTGATCGTGCAGAGCTGGGAGATTCTGTTATTTTCGCATAGGATGAAAACTCACCATGGAAGGCCTGCTCTTATTAAGTTTAGGGCTGATAGGCTATTTGTTTTATCGAACAAGTGGTCTCAAAAATCAGCTCTCAACCTTGCATACTCAATTCTATAAGTTACAGCAGCAGTTTATTCAGCTGCAACAGTTCACTCAGCGGCAGGAGCCACGGGTTGAGTCTGAGCAAGAACTTAAGTCTGAATCTGAGCTCGAACCTGACAAGGTCGAACTAACGCCTCCTGAACTAACGCCTTCTGAGCTAGCTTCTACTGATGTAAAAGAAGCCAAGCCTTTATCAGCGGCTTTAGAAAAAATCGCCGCCGACTTATCGAAAACAGACGCGTTGCGCGACAAACCTCAAACAGCATCGGCCAATTCGCCAGCGCCCATTCCAGCCAAATCCAAAGCCAGTCCGACGGCTATCGAGCAGGCCTTTTCTTTTGTTATTGGTTTAGCGAAAAACTATTTTAGCCAAGGCAATCAAATCGTACGCATCGGTATTATCGTATTATTTTTTGGTATGTCCTTTCTAGCAAAGTACTCGATCGAAAATTCCTTGATCTCGATCGAAATACGCATGGTAGCGATTTTAATTGCGTCTCTTGTGATGTTAGGTATTGGTTGGCATTTAAGAATTAAGAATCCCGCTTATGGTTTGATGATGCAGGGTGGTGGTATTGCGATCGGCTATATTGCTATTTTTGCCAGCTTTAAAATGTATCAACTGATTCCTGCCACGTTTACCTTTCCCATATTAATCGTATTTAGTCTCTGCGCGATGGCGTTAGCGGTGCTGCAAAATAGTCGGGCTTTAGCGGTTACGGCGATTACCGGTGGCTTTGCGGCACCGATACTTGCTTCAACAGGGCAAGGCAGTCACATTGGCCTGTTCAGTTATTACCTCGTATTAAACTGCGCGATCTTCTTTGTGGCTTGGTTCAAATCATGGCGTTTATTAAATGTTATCGGTTTCCTTTTTACCTTTATCATTGCGTCCGCTTGGGGAGTGACTCAATATCGTTCCGCGCAGTTCGCCAGCACAGAGCCTTTTTTAATCACGTTCTTTTTAATCTACGTGGCTATCTCCATTCTATTTTCAATCAAGCAAAAACCTCAGTTAAAAGGGTATGTTGATGGCACCTTAGTCTTTGGTGTGCCGATGGTGGCTTTTGGTTTGCAGTCAGCGCTAGTGCATCATATGGAATACGGTCTGGCTTATAGTTCAGCATCACTAGCGGCCTTTTATTTGATGGTCAGCTATCTGTTAAGAAAGAGCGCCAGTTCAGGTAAGCAGGCAATAAGGCAAGCAGGGGAGAATTTGCAGCTCATGTCGCAAGCTATGTTTGCACTGGGAATTATCTTCGCCACGTTGACCCTGCCTTTTGCTTTAGATGGGCAGTGGAGTGCAGCATCGTGGGCGATTGAAGGTGCAGGCTTTGTTTGGATTGCCTTACGTCAGCAGCGTAAAATTCTGAAGTACGTTGGGCTAGCGCTGCAGTTATTCGGGGGTTTGTTATTCTTAATCGACTATCCCTACTATGGCGGCAGTTGGGTCTTTATCAATGCCGAGTTCATGGGTATTACGATCATCAGTTTCTCCGCGCTGTTCACTGCCTATTTATTACAGCAGCCAGAAGTGAACATCAGTACTGAACAAGACCCGCTAGCGCAGTTATCAGAACTTAAAAAGTCAGTATTATCTGCCAAAACATTCATTGATAATATTGCCGCAGTAGCACTGATCGTTTGGGGAATTATTTGGTGGTATACGGGTGCGTTGATTCAAGTTGATGATCATATTAGTCGTCAATATGAACTCGTGGTCTACGTTGCCTTCCTTACCTTCTCCGCCGCACTTTGGTTAATCGCCAGTTTGCGTTGGCAATGGCAGCACGTTAATTTCTTTCCATGGTTATTACTATTACCGTTGTGCTTTTACTTTTGGCCCACTGTTTTCCAGACCCATTTTTCAGCCAACTATGGTTTCATTATTTGGCCATTAGGACTCTCGCTGCTGTATGGGATTTTTTATAAAGCAGAGCAAGCAGGTTATGCATTATTCAAAGCAACAGCGCTGCATACGATTAGCTACTTATTAATACTCAGTATTACCGCTTATGAATTAGCCTGGTACGTCGATTATTTAAAACTTGCGCCAGCTTGGTGTGCCGTAGTCGTTATGGTGGCATTAATAATCGCCTTAGATTTAATTAATAAAACCAAAGTATGGCCTTTTACTCATCACCCTAAGGCTTATCACCACATAGCTGGGCTGATCATCATTGGCCTGATGCTGATATGGAGTATCGCTTTCAATTTCTTAACGGTATTGAAAGCGAACCCCATTCCTTATCTTCCGGTCGTAAACCCTATCGATCTGTTTCAGTTATTAGCGCTATTCGTTGTTGTTCAGTGGTACCGCATGCAGGGTAATACACTATGTGAACGTCTATTAGGAAAAGCCCATTCAAAATTGCCGCTAGGGTTATTAGCGGTCTTCAGTTTTATTTGGTTTAACGTGATTTTATTGAAGATAATTCATGTCGCGACCCTCGTCGATTACCAGCCTGATGCGCTATTTAATTCAGCCGTCGTGCAAACAACACTATCGATCGCTTGGACTGTGATTGGCTTAGTCGTGATGATGTTTGCTTCGAATAAGTCTGTACGTCAGCTTTGGTTTATCGGCGCCGCACTGACAGCGATAGTCGTTGCTAAGCTATTTTTACTCGACTTGGCAGGGCAAGGAACGATAGAGCGGATTATCTCGTTTATTGTGGTGGGCGCATTACTGCTGGTGGTGGGGTATTTCTCCCCAGTACCACCGAGTTTAAAAGCGAAAGAAACGGAAGAGTCAACGGCCGTTATTGATCCTGAATAACGATATTAAGGCCGTTTGGTTGTAGCAGAATTGTTGTGGGGGCCATGCCAAACATGGCCTTAAACGTATGCGAAAAATGAGCCGAATCGGTAAACCCTGCGTTCATCGCTGCTTCGGTTAAATTACCACCCGCAGCCATCTCTACCGCCGTTATAAATAATCTATGCCATAAGCGATAACGGCGCATAGGCACCCCCGTTTGCTTTTTAAAGATCTGAACTAAGCGCGGCACGGAGAGATTGACCAAGCTCGCAAGATCATCAACAGATAGGTTATCGTCTGCGGTTTGCTTAATTTTCTCTACCACCTTCGCCACACGAGAATCGATGGCGTGATTTGGGTAAAGTTGGCTAAAGCGTTTCTCCAGTAAATCATCCAACAAATCATAAGCGCTGTTAGAGTCTAATTCCTCCGTCAGTAGCGCTTGATAAATCTGCTTGAACTCCCCGTATTGCTTAAGATCGTAGCCAATTTTACCGTGCTGTTTTTGCATTAAAACGGAAAGTCCCGAGAAATCAGCACCTAAAGGATCAAGATTGCAATTTGCGACAATCGCATCCCCTGTATTAACGGTCACCGACAAACCCGCAGGCAATAAGAGGCTAGTGCACTCAATACATTCGGCTTCCCCTTCAAGACTAAAGGAAATCGGTTTATCCAGCGCAACCAGTAGGGTAGCCGCTCCTTGAGATAAATTAATCGACTCGAATAATGGGCCAATATATAAGGTGCGTTTGTCCCATAAATAAAGCCGTGATGGTTGTGCTTTATCTGCAATCAGTGATCTCAAGATGGAAGATTTCCTTTTTCGTCAATATTTTTTAAAGGTAACAACATTAATCAATTCGTACAAGAGAGATGAAAAACCTATGCCTATTCTAAAAGTGTACTTCTTACTAATAAAAACAAAATTGAAGGTCGACTATGAAAAAATTATTAATTGCTGCTATTGCAACAATGACTCTGGCTGCACCGACTCAAGCAGGTTGGTTTAGCAACTACTTTAAGTATACCAAAACAAAACATCCGATTGTTTTAGTGCCTGGTATTTTTGCCTTCGATACCATTGCCGGTATCGATTACTGGTATCAAATTCCTTCAGCGATCGAATCGCGTGGTGGTAAAGTTTTTGTACCAAAAATTAATGCTTTTGATAATTCGGTTAAACGTGGCGAACAACTGATTGCGCAACTTGATGAAATTAAAGCGGGCTCTGGCGGAAAAATCACCAAGTTCAATTTAATGGGTCATAGCCAAGGGGGGTTGACGTCACGCTATGTTATGACAGTACGTCCTGATCTAGTCGCTTCGCTTACTTCTATGTCGACTCCGCATTCAGGTTCTCCAATGGCAGATCTAACTACGGGTATTACGCCAGAAGGATCAGTGTCTTCAAATTTAATCACCTCTGTCGGGAATGCAGTGGGTAATTTAGTGAATTTATTATCAGATAATAAAGCCAGTAAATCCGATATTAATGCCATGCTAAGCGAATTCAATGCTGCCGGATCAGCTGACTTTAATGCCCGTTATCCTCTTGGGTTACCCGCACAAGAGTGTGGTGAAGGTGCTGGCTCGGTAACGGTTAATGGCAATAACATTGAATTGTTTTCATGGGGTGGTGGTTCAACATTTACTGCGGCAATCGATCCTTCAGATTTATTGTTTGGTATAACTTCACTCGCATTTGAAGGCGCTCCAAGCGATGGTATTGTGGGTGTTTGTTCAAATCACTTTGGTAGAGTGCTGCGTGATGATTACAAGATGAACCACATTGATATTAACAATCATGTATTAGGTCTTGTCTCAATCTTCGATACCAACCCTAAAACAGTCTTTAAAAATCATGCAAATCGTTTAAAAAAAATGGGGCTGTAGCGAGTACCAGCTGCTGAGTAGTGATACTCAGCAGTATTTTTTGGTTATAAATTGATTATTAATAAATTAGCAGTGAGAGTGATCCTTGAATAACAAAAATAATAAAATAACCTTAATGAATATTTCAATAATTATTTTATTGTCGTCGGTATTTTTTGTTATAAACGATAACAAAAAAGTCATGAAGCCGAATATGGATGATGAATTTCAAACATTATTAGTCAGTAACGACGTTGCATTTAAAAAAGCCATATCAGCGAAACAACATCTTGTAGAAATTTTCGATAAACCTATTCCTAAAAGCTTAGAAGGCATCGATTTAAACATAGCGCTACCCCTAGACCGTCATGGCAACTTAATCGTCGGTATGGAATTAAGAGATTTATTTGAATTGTATTTATCGGCCACCGGTGAAGAAGAGCTGGATGATATTTTATACCGTATTCAACAGGCCCTCGCACAGCAATTAACCTCACCAGCACTTGAGCAAGGTTATGATGCATTAAAACGCTTTATTGATTATAAAATTGAACTGGCAAACCTAGAGCAGCAACCCCTCGATAGCAGCCGCACGGAATTAGGAAATATTCGTCAGCAAAAAGAAATATTAGCCGCTATTCAGCAAGAATATTTTACCCCAACAGAGAGTGATGCATTATTCGCCGCAGAAACAGAATACGATACCTTTATGCTTGAGCATTTAACCATTCAACAAAACGAGCATTTAAGCGCAGAAGAAAAACAGCAGCAGGTTGTAGCACTAGAAGCCTCATTACCAGAAGAGGTGCGAGCCGGGCGAGAAAGTGCCATGGCGCCAGCGAAGGTTTATCAGCAAGCTCAAACCATGAAGGCCGAAGGACAAAGCGCCAGCGCAATTTATCACATGCGGGCTGAAACATTGGGTGAAGAAGCCGCCGCCGCACTGGCTCAACTCGATCAACAGCGTGATCAGTGGCAGCAGCGGTTGGGTATTTTCAATGCAGAGTATCGCTCTATTTCAACGTCGGGGTTAAGTGAGGAAGATCAGCAAAGCGCTGTAAATGCATTATTAGCGCGCGGTTTTGATGCTACCGAATCCATTCGAGTACGGGCACTGACGGGGATATAGCCTACCTTATATTTACAGTGTATATTTAGGGCATTATTCATACGGAGACTGCCCTGATGACATTGCCAGACTATAAAAGCTTCAACGTTACCCTAGAAAATAAAATTGCCCACGTTCAATTTTCTCGCCCAGAAGCGATGAACTCCATGAACAAAGCGTTCTGGCTAGAACTTCCTTTATGCATGCGCGATATCGAAAGCCTAACCGATGCCCGTGTCATTGTTATCTCCTCGACGGGTAAGCACTTCTCAGCCGGCATGGATCTAGGTGTCTTTACAGACGGCTCAGCCATGCCACAAGCCAAAGACCCATCACGAGTCGCCGAAGGCATACGTCGCCTAGTATTGCAGCTGCAAGCGACCTTGAGCTCATTAGAAGAAATTCGCTTACCCGTGCTGGCGGCCATTCAAGGGGGCTGCATTGGTGGAGCCTTAGATCTAGTCTGTGCTGCAGACAGCCGTTATTGCACCGAAGATGCCTACTTCAACATTAAAGAGACCGAACTAGGCATGACCGCCGATGTAGGTACGTTACAGCGTTTACCTAAGCTTATTCCTGCGGGCATAGTAAAAGAGCTGGCCTTTACCGGTCGTAAGTTCCTCGCAGCAGAAGCACAGCAGTTTGGTTTAGTGAACAAGGTCTACGCTGATCAAGAAAGCATGCTGGCAGGCGTGATGGAAATTGCGGCACAAATCGCGGCTAACTCGCCATTAGCGGTAACGGGCTGCAAAGAAATGCTCAACTACAGCCGTGACCATAGCGTGCAAGACAGCCTGAAATACATGGCAACGTGGCAAGCGGGTATGTTCCGTCCGAATGACATGATGAAAACCTTCCAAGCCAAAGCGATGAAAACGGAAGCGCAATACGACGATCTGTTACCTATTAAAGGCTTGTTTGAAAAGTAGTTAGATAATTAATAGCGTTAGGTTCGTACTAATTAATACTGCCCACCTTCAGTTTCTCAGCTAAGGTAAATGCATGGCAATGTTAATGGGTACGATCCTAAATTATGAATTGTATATATTGTGATAAAGCAGTTTTTGGCATAAATGGAATGACGGTGCCTGGTGACGGAGCAGCTCATTCACAATGCTTCCAAGCGAATCAAGCGCTTAACCGAACGTTCCAATCGCTAGAAATTACCGCCTTAAATAATCAAGAATTATTCGAATTAAAAGAGTTGGTTTTAGCGGAAGAAAATTCGCGCAACCGAGTTGATGATGAAGATGATATAGAACTTTTTTAATCAATAAATACCCCGCTAATTTATACTTTCTCGCTTTCCCTTCGCAATTCAAGCAACAATTCAAGCAACAAACTCTTCCGTATTAATCCACTCAAAAAGAGAGATTTAATAGGGCGAACCCCTTTATTAATGCCTTAAAATAAGGCAAAAAACGCATTTAATAGAAAAAACAACAGACGATTGCCATGTATTCACGGCTTTAGAAATGTTGGTTAGATATTTGCAAGAGCTAAGAAACTTGACCATTAAGACAATAAGTTTAGGTCAGAATTTTAGCGCCACTTTTATTGCAAATTAGGAGTACTAACATGTCAAAAGACACCGTTCGACACTGGACCAAAAAACTCTCGGCCAGCATCGGTATTACTGCCTCACTCGTGGCGGCTAGCGCATTATTCAGTACCGGCGTTATCGCCGCAGAAGAGCCTTTTAAAGTAGGCTTTGTTTACGTTGGCCCCGTGGGTGACCATGGCTGGACCTACCAACATGACCAAGGCCGAATCGCTCTAGAAAAACATTTTGGCGATAAAGTGAAAACCAGCTTTGTCGAAAATGTACCCGAAGGTGCAGATGCTGAGCGGGTGATTAGAAACTTAGCCATGGCCGGCAACGATCTTATTTTCACTACCTCGTTCGGTTTTATGAACCCCACTGCGAAGGTCGCCAAACGTTATCCCAATGTCGTATTCGAACATGCCACCGGATACAAACGTAGTAAGAACATGGGAACGTATGTCTCGACCACTTACCAAGGCCGTGCGGTCGCAGGCCATGTGGCCGCAAAAATGACAAAAACAGGTAAGATTGGTTACATCGCCTCGTTTCCAATTCCAGAAGTCATTCGTGATATCAACGCCGTTCGATTAGCGATGAACAAAGTAAATCCTGATTATGAGTTGAAGATTTTATGGGTCAGCAGCTGGTTTGATCCGGTTAAAGAAGCGGATGCGGCCAACGTCATGATCGATCAAGGCGTTGACGTGATTTTGCAGCATACCGATAGCCCAGCAGCGATGAAAATTGCCGAGCAACGTGGTGTTTATGCGGTCGGCCAAGCGTCGGATATGTCGGCCTTCGGACCTAATGCTCACTTGTTATCTGTTGTCGATGCGTGGGATCACTATTACATCGAAACAACCCAGCAAGTGATGGATAACACGTGGCAGTCGAAAGATTATTGGGGCGGCATGGCCGAAGGAGATATTCAGGTGCCAGGCTTCAATTCCGTTATTCCAAAATCCGTTGTCGCAGAAGCGCAAGCGATGATAGAGGGGATGAAAACAGGAACCTTTCACCCTTTTGCAGGGCCGATCAAAAACCAGCAAGGCGAACTTAAAGTCAAAGCCGGTGAGGTGCTATCACAAGAAGGTATTGCGAGCATGGACTGGTACGTCGAAGGTATTGTCGGCAGCATTCCAAAATAGACTGATGATGTAAGTAGACAGCAAGTAGACCGTAAAGAGATAAATATGATTCCTATAATAGATGTTGCTGCGCTTTATACCGACGATGAACAAGGCTGGCAAAAGGTCGTGCGAGCGATCGATGAAGCGTGTCGTGAAGTGGGCTTTTTTTATATCAAAGGTCAGCAAATTTCCCCCGCAGAAATCGAGCGTATTTTTGCCATCGGGCAAACCTTTTTCGCCTTGTCAGAAAAAGAGAAACTGAACATCGACATTACTAAGTCTGCTAACCATCGAGGTTATGGGGCATTAGCGGCGGAAGCACTGGCAGATGGATTGCCCGGTGATCTTAAAGAAACCTTCGATATGGGACGAAACTTGGGCGCCGATGACCCAGAAGTCCTACAGGGTTTGCCATTACATGGCCCCAATAAATACCCCAATCTACCCGGTTGGCAAAGCGAAATGGAAGCGCACTACGGTAAGGTGAAAGACTTGGGGCAGCTGTTATTAAGGGCGATGGCAAAAGCCTTAGAGTGCCCCAGCGATTTCTTTGACCCATTAATGGATAGAACCGTATCAGTGCTAAGGTTGATTCATTACCCATCAGCAGAAGCCCAGCAGCATCCAGATCAGCAGGGCTGCGGTGCCCACAGCGATTATGGTTGTATTACCATCTTGGCCCAAGACTCTGCCGGAGGATTACAGGTTCAGGGGCGAGATGGCGAATGGGTCGATGCCGTACCCATTGCAGATACGTTTGTGATTAACATTGGAGATTTAATGGCGCGCTGGACCAACGATCGATATGTCTCAACCAAGCATCGGGTTATTAATCCCTCGGGACGAGAACGCTATAGTATTCCGTTTTTTGTAGAGCCCAATTTTGATGCCGAAGTATCAACATTACCCAGCTGTATTACCGCGGATGCACCGAAAAAATACGATACCGTGACCAGTGGAGATTGGATAATGTCGCGCTTTGCAGCAACGTATGCTTATCGAAGTGAATAAATAGTTGGCTGTAAAAGAGGCTGCATGTCACGACTATCTAGGGTTTGGCTCAATTGGCCCAAAGATTGCTCTACCTCTCTCAATATTATTATAAAACGGTGAATACCCTACTGGCGCGATCAAGTATGTTCTTTTATGGAGCAGGGCTTGGCTATGTGCGCAGTAACGGTGCGATCGCTAAGAGAGAGAGGCTCCCGACTCATGCTATTTGGCAAGAAGCTTTTAAAAAGCACATTTTCAAGGAGTAAAATCTTTGGACGCAAAGAACAGAACCCAATCCGTATTGCGGATAAGAATATTCACCAGTGGAAATACACCACGTGCGGTTATTGCTCAACGGGCTGTTCAATTGAAATCGGCCTAAACGAAAAAGGCAAAGCGGTTGCTAGCCGAGGTAATGCCAACGCCGACGTAAACCGTGGCAAGTTGTGTATTAAAGGTATTTTCGAACACGAATTGTTCGATGCCGCCGGTCGTGGTGATAAGCCTCTTATGCGTAAAGCACCTTATGATGCGTGGCAGCCATCTGATTGGGATAGCACCCTTGATCACATGGGCAGCGAGATTCAGCGCATTCAAGAAGCCTACGGTAAAGACAGCTTCGCCATCGTTTCAACAGGCCAGCTATTAACCGAAGAATTTTATACCCTAGGCAAGCTAGCCCGAGGGTGTATTGGTAGTAATAACTACGACGGTAATACCACGCTTTGTATGGCGTCGGCGGTATCGGGCTACAAGCGTTCGTTCGGCAGTGATGGCCCTCCTGGTTGCTACGAAGATTTTGAATCTACCGAATGTTTAATCGCTTGGGGTTCTAACTTACCTGAACAACACCCTATTATTTACTGGCGTTTAAAAGAGGCGCTAGAAAAACGCAAATTCCCAGTAATCGTTATCGATCCACGCGTGACCATGTTTGCTCAGTTTGCCGACATTCACTTAGCGATTACCCCAGGGACTGACTTAGCATTAATGAATTCATTAATGCACGTAATTCTGGCCGAAGGCTTAGAAGATCGCGCTTACATTGATGCCCATACCAATGGCATCGAAGCAGTAGAAGCGTGCGTAAAAGATTACGACCCGATTACTGCTTCTAAAATCTGTGGTATCAGCGAAGACAGTATTCGCCAAGTTGCGCGTTTGTACGCTAAAGCCGGCGCGGCGATGTCGATCTGGACCATGGGTATCAACCAATCGACTCACGGCAGCGATGGCGTAGTAGGCATCAACAGCTTAAACCTAATTACCGGTAACATCGGTAAGCCAGGTGGCACCTCACTGTCTATTACAGGTCAGTGTAATGCCATGGGAACCCGTGAGTGGTCTTCTTGCTCGGGTCTTCCGGGTTATCGTATGTTGGAAAAGCCAGAACAGAGAAAAGAGATTGCTGACTTCTGGGGCATCGACGAAGAGTTCTTCCCGAAGAAGCGTGGCCTAGCGCAAACCGATATTTTCCCTGCGATTGAAGCCGGCGAAATTAAAGGTTTATGGCTGGTGGCGACCAACCCAATGACCTCAATGCCGAATACTGCCCGTATTCGTAAAATCTTAGAGAAACTCGATTTCTTGGTAATACAAGATGCCTACGCCGATGTAGAAACGACGCAATACGCGCACATGTTTTTACCCGCTGCCGTATGGGCCGAGAAAGAAGGTTGCTTCACCAATACCGAACGTCGCTACAACATTGTGCGTAAGGTACAAGAACCAAAAGGTGATTCTAAATCTGATTTCTGGATTTTCAACGAGCTATCAAAACGCTTCCCTAATGGTAAAAAGATTCACTTCCCAGACACGGTGGAAGAAGCGTTTGATGAAATGCGCCAGCTGTCGAAAGGCGCAGGTCGTACGTTAGATATCTCGGGCATGACCCATCAAAAAATTGAAGACGCTTGTGGTATTCAATGGCCGTATACCGAAGCAGACGCAAAGAGAGATGAAGAAAGTACGATTGCTACTGAGTCAGGCAAGCCTATCGCCAAAGGCGCACAGCGTTTATATACCGATGGCAAGTTCCAAACCCCAGACGGTAAAGCCAACCTAGTGCCATTACCGTTTGTTGATAATAACGAAGTGCCTTGTACCGAATACCCTTTCTGGATGAACTCGGGCCGCGTAGTGGAACATTTCCACACCCGTACTCGTACCGGCAAGATGGGCAACATGAACAAGTACAGCCCAACCCCGTATATGGAAATGAATCCCGATGCTGGCGCTGAACTGAATGTGAAGCACGGTTCTTACGTACGCATTGTCAGTCGTCGCGGTGATGCCGTAGTGATGGTGCAGCTGACTCAGCGAGTTGCCCGTAACTCAGTATTTATTCCCTTCCATTTCCACGATTGTGTTAACCGAGTTTGTTTAGGGTTGTTAGATCCTCACTCGCGTCAGCCTGCCTTTAAGCAAGGTTCTATTCGTATCGAAGCAGTTGATCAAGATATGGCTGCACAATTAAACGTCGAACGTCGTACCTACTAATAAGCCGGCAAATAAAGGAGAGTGGAAAATGAATATTAAAGTAAATGAAGACGCTACAAAAACACCGGCAGCTCAAACAAAGACGGTTGAGTTTTACGATGCCTCGGGCAATAACAGTGGCTTCAATAGCGCCGACGTAGGTTCTGTTCGCAACAAGCAAGAAATCAACGAAGAAGCCTTAATCGCCGCGGGCAACCCAAGCCCAGGTAAGCCAGCGATAGAAATTGGTTTACGCGAAGAAAACATGACGGGCCTGCAAAAGACCCTGCGTAAATACAACCCATGGTTTATTGCACGTAACTATCTCGATACCGTGGGTACCGATAATAGCGATTTAGATCCTACGCCGCGCCCAATTTTTGAAGTGCGTTCGGGCGAACGTGATTACGCAAAACTAAACGATCCAGTCGTGCACGAAGCTAACCGCTACGGCACCATGATTGATCTATTAAATATTTCAGATGTGCCCGTCGCCGAAGGCCGTTCGTTAGAAATTAACGGTAACCCTGCGGTGGGTGAAAACCCAAATCGTAACAAGCAACACGGCTTTCACTTTACCGCCGATAACTGCATTGGTTGTCACGCGTGTGAAGCCGCCTGTAGTGAGAAAAACGATTTACCCGCGCACTTATCGTTCCGCTCGGTGGGTTATGTAGAAGGGGGTTCGTACCCAGACTACAAGCGCATGAACATTTCTATGGCGTGTAACCACTGTGATAACCCAGTGTGTATGAAAGGTTGCCCGACTAAGGCGTATACCAAGCACGCAGAATACGGCGCGGTATTACAAGATCCAGAAACCTGTTTTGGTTGTGGTTACTGCACGTGGGTTTGCCCATACAACGCACCGCAGTTAGACCCGATTGAAGGCAAAGTTTCTAAATGTAATATGTGTGTCGACCGTTTAGAAGTTGGCCTTAAGCCTGCTTGTGTATCGGCCTGTTTGGGTAACGCACTCAACTTTGGTGTGGTAGAAAATACTCCAGAGAATCGTGAGCAAGTTAAAACCTCTATACCGGGTTTCCCTGATCCAACGATTACCAACCCAAATATTCGTTTCCAGCAAACGAAGCCGATGCCAAACGAAATGGCACGTACCGATACCATGCCGATTAAATATCACAAGCAGGAAGATGGTTCTTTCCGCAGTGTGGTAGATGAAAAAGAAGGTAAGGCAAAATCTTGGAACCTTGCACGTTTAAGCAGCCGTGAAAATCCATTAGTGATCTTTACCTTGTTTACGCAAGCGGCCATGGGCGCGTTTATCTTATTATTCTTGGGTAACGTATTCGGCATCGAAAGTTTAGTCGCGGTTAAAAACAGCGTGGCGTACATACCGTTATTAATCTTGCTGGTGGGCTTACAAGCTGTTGGTTTGATTTTATCGACTATGCACTTGGGTAAACCGATGCGCTTCTATCGTGGTTTTAACAACTTACGTTATTCTCCAGTAAGTCGTGAAGCGTTAGGCGTAGCGTTATTCTTCACGGGTATCGCAGCATTCACTGGTCTTGAAGTTCTGAACTTTGGTCTTGAATACTTAACCATTAGTGCTCCTGCAATTACTGAAGTGATTCCAGCAATACAAACAGGCGCAGCGTACTTCGCAATCGTTACTGGCCTTATTGGTTTGTACTGGATGGTTCGCAGCTACCGCATTCCTGCTCGTCCTTTCTGGGATCATGCGCAAGTATTCACTAGCTTCTTCGGTACCTTGTTCAGCATGGGTTCTGTGGTATTAGGTTTAGTGGCTATTCCTACATTGGCATTTGCTGGCAATACAGAAGCCGTCGCTCAGCTATTACAAATCACAGCAGGTCTTGCTGCTCTTGGTTTAATCGCAGAAGGCCTAGGTTTGTTAAACCACGCTAAATACCTAAATACAGAAAGTGGTGAAGGTGCAGCAGCGCATTACGTGCAGCAAACAACCTTTGGTAAGACTTACGTTTTACGTAACGTATTAATGGCGACAACAGGTTTGTTGATGGCTATTGTTGCAATCGCTTTAAGCGCAACGACCCTTGGTTTAATCGTCGCGGCAATTGCAGCACCAGCAGCGATGGTGAGCTTATTAATCGGTCGTGCCTTGTTCTACATCCTAGTAATTCCAACGACTATGCCAGGTGCATTCTTCTGGAAGAACAAAGGCTTTGAAGAACACGCTCGTGATGTTGGTTTGGCTGATATGCCTCAAGTAGGTGTTGTGCCAGCTTGTCATATTCACTAGCCGCTGTGAGCAATTAGCAGTGATTAAGCTGTTATAGCTAAACGGTTAGATAAAAGAAAGGTGGGCATTGCCCACCTTTTTTATGGATAATTAGAAATAATAGTCACACAGTTAGTCATATAAGTAGCTACAAGATAGAACGTAGCAATAGACGTATTTTGGAATAGAAAGATTATGAAAATTGAAGATGTATTAAATAAAACGTGTTTGATCGGCCTAAGCTACATCAATACCAATGGCGATCTTTTAAAGCAAGCCCAGTATGCAGGCACCGTCATCACTGTGGATAAGGAAGAAGGCATTACCATTAAGCTCGACGCCATTGAAGGCGCTGAGAAAGGCAAAAAATCCGAGACGCCGAACTTCCATATTCCAGCTTCATTAGACGCTTGGTTTATAGCGCCTAAAGGGCATTATAAAAATGCCGAGCACCATATTGATATTGAAAACCCTGACTACTTTGTGACTTGGGATGTAGTGAAGAAGAAGGATGATACAGAAGAAGGGCAGCAAGAGTGGTGGGAATGGCATCCGCAGAGTCAGGCGCCAAGAGTGAATTGAAAAATAATAGGATTAGAATGCTTATAATCCTTTATGAATCATGTCCCTTTAAAAACTTTAATGATGGTTTTTGGGACTTGTTACATGATTAAATGTAATGATCGGATGGTAGTTTTTTAGAGTGGTTGAGATTTATTTTTATAAGTCATTTAGTTATTTAATCAAATAACTAAATGAATAACATATAAGATTCTCGCGGTCAATTTAGCAATCTATATTATGAGAACTCAATTATTTGATTTAAAGGTGTGTGATAGTGTTATCATTAAAGGGATATGTAGCAAAGCTTGATCTAATTAAGCTTGTTGGATAGGAACCAATTTATAGCTACTTTAGTTTATAAGGAATTCGAATTGTCTAAAAAGATTAAGAAAAGAAAAGCTAAAAGTAACGTTAAACCAACTGATATTAAACGACAAGTGTCCTCAATTCTTAGACCTTTAACAATGCCTGGTAAATTGATTGATGCTATTGAGTTTGAATATTATACTTTTCTTTCAACATATGAAAAACCAGATTTCGAAGAAATATTAAGAATATTACTTAGAAATGAAGATGTGAGAGGTTTTCTTAATTTCTTTAAATATGATTTGCGTGAAGGGTTGTTTTGTCATGGATACCTTGCGTCTGATCGGATGGAAATAGATAGGCTTTATTCTTTATATAAAATCGCGTTTGAGATTGATAGTGTAAGAGTTAAAGAATATGCCCTAATTCAATATGAAGTAGAGGACTTAATATTTCTTGGAGATATAGACGGTGCATTGAGCAAGATAAATGATGCAAAAGAAACTATAGGTTATACTTATATTTTAGTTTGTTTAGAATTTGTATGTTTAGCACTTAATAATAATATTGAAGCCTTAAATGATCAGCATGATTTATATTTAGATTCTGTCCAGAATAAATCGAATAATAATTTCGTTTTTCGAGACTCAATAGGTAAGCTTTTTTGGATAGCAGAATCTTCAGATGCTAATCAAACGGTGAGGCTGGTTCTTGAAAAAGATATAAGTGAATTTGTAAATGGCGGGGCGAATGATTTGGCAGCATTCTATTCACTTACACACTTGCCATTAGTAATGTATAAACAGGTAGATGTCTTTTATGGGGTTTACGAGTGCCAATGGTTTAATACCTATGATTGTTACTTCTATTTAAAGAAAATGCAAAATAATCTTAGTGATATAACTAATTCAGAAGTAAACCGATTTTCAGGGATGTCAGCTGCTTTAAATGAAATAACAGATAGTGTTGATAGTGCAGTGTTGCAGAAGCAAAGTGCTGAAGGAATTGATTGTGATAAGACTTTTGATCATATGGTTTCATTGTATGAAGAATGTGATTACGAAAATTTGGTGAATTACTATGAAAGTTTCTCCTATGATAGTTATAGGTCGTTATCTGTTTTTAATATGTTGGCAAAATCATATCTGATATTAGGGAGGGAGGTGGGTGTAGAAATCCCTATATTTCAGCGGGGTATTTTAGAATCATTAATTAAGATTTATAAGTTGGATGGTGCTAGAGAGGCAATTAAAAATTTAAAATCAATAGCTATTAGAATGGCTAATACAAGATTTAGTTTGGAGGTGTTGTCATCCTTATGCATTGCAGTTGATGATTTCTTAGATGAAGAGAGCAGAGTTCGCGTATCATTTATGCTGGAGAGTTTATCAGGACGTTATACATTAGCGGCCAAAGATCTCTCAGTAAATTACCAGTTCATTAATTGTAGTGAAGCAGTTGAGTTAGTTGGGCATAGGAAAATTAGATTTGATGTATTGGAAACAATAGAAAGGGATCCCAAAGAATGCTGCAAACACCTTTTGAAAAAATTTAAGCATGCATGCGTAACACCGAAAGATATTATCGATTTACATGTGCATTACTATATTTCAGCAAACAAAATCTCTGAGCTGATTGACTATTGTTCGGATGAGCTGATTCATAATGAAGAGTCTATTGTTTGTTTTCCAAGAGAAACTATAAGAAAATATATACAGGATGAATCATATTATACAGAATCATCACTAGTGTTTTCCTATTTTTATAACAAAAGTGAAGGGAGGGTTTCATCAGATTTCTCAAATGAATTGTTTGAAGAGTTTATTTATATAAATGGTGGTAAATCACCGAGTGAAGTGTTCATAGAAAGAGAAAGTAATACTGAAAAGATAAATTTTATATTTATGAAAATTGCAACCATATCAGCAATTGAGTATTTAGGTCTTTTCGACTCGACCGCAGAAATATGCATAGAAAGGCTGAGGATATTAACTACGTTAATGTCTAAAAAGGTATGGGATGAGCTTGAGGTTGAGCGAGAGTTTGAAGAGACAGTCAATAAAGCTATTGTTCAGCAGGGATTCGCATATATATCAAACTCAAAGATATCAGTTAACTTCGAAGAAATTTATGATGAGGTTTCTGATGAGGTTGAGAATTTAATTTCTGGTGTTGTTAATGATAGAGATGTGGATGAAAAAAATGATGAAAGTAAATATGTAGAAATTAGAACGGACCAGACCGAAAAAATGGCGGTGGTGCCTAAGGGTAAGAAAGGTACTGTTGTTAGACGGATTATTGATATCTATACTGAGGTATTTAATACCAGACTTGATGAAGTGTTGAGTGGGGAAATAAGGCATGGGTTTTTCAGTAATCTAATGTGTTCTAAACTTCAGATGAGTAATCTTCTTACTGAAGAAAGTCTAGCTGGAAAATTTCAAACAAATAATTATTGGATGAATTATTATAATATCGTAGACCCGAAAATATTAAAAAAAATCGATTCTGTACTGATGGTCTTTTCAGGAAAGTTTTATGAATTGATCGATGAGGCCGAGGGGTGGATGAAAGTTGGAGGTCTTTTAGATCCTGGCGATTCCATATTTAGGGTTGAAATATCAATGGAGGATTATGAGCTATTAAGGGATATGATTTATGAAGGTACAGCATTGGATAAAGTTATTAAATTCTTAGATGATCTTCATCAGTTGTCTTTAAACTCTTGTTTAGAAGAAATGAAAAACACATTGAACGAAAAGTTAGCACCTAAATTAGAAGTCTTGTTTCAGGAAACAAAAGAAAGGTTAGATATTGAAAGAAAAGGTGCTTCACTTACAGACCTCATCGATGCAATTGGATTGGCTCAAGATCAAATTAGGGGAGATTTAATAACAATTTGTGAGTGGTTCTCTATGAAGGGCGGTATGATTGATCATCCCGTGCTATTAGAGACGCTAATTAGTACTGCTGAAAATTGTTTTAGACAGTCATTCTTTATAAGGCAAAAAATATCTATTACCAGTAGTAGTAAAGTACTGGTTGAGCCTGATCATATTTATAGCTTAGTAATTTCCTTAATTAATCTGTTTAGTAATGCTGCTAAATATGGTTCAAATGAATCTGTTATTAATGTACATGTTACTGAAACTGTTAATGGTTATTGCTTAGATGTAATTAACTCCATAAACAAATCAAGAGTCGATATGTTAAAGGATGGTGATTTCTCTCGTTTAGAGGCCAGATTGGATAGTAGCTCAAATGTTACGCTTTTAAAGGAAGAAGGGGGGTCAGGTTTATATAAATCAAAATATTACCTTTCTAAATCATCCCTATCTTATAGTTTAACACCACGCTTTAATGAAAATGAATTTATAGTGAGGATTCAGTATGGTTCTTAAAGTTTTAATTGTTGAGGATAATGAATACAAACGAGATAAAATTGCTTTATGTATAGAGAATGAGTTCGTGGGTGTCGAAATATTTGAAGCTAAATCTTTCACCTCAGGCTGGAAGGCCATATTGAATCTTGAATTTGATCTGGTTTGTCTTGATATGAGTCTTCCAACAGTAGATAAAACAAGTATGGATAGTGGGGGGGAGCTTAGAACTTTTGGGGGGAAGGAGCTGGCTAAGAAAGCTATACGCCGGAAATTGCAATTAAATATAGTCGTGCTAACACAGTATAAGAATTTTAGTCATAATAGTATCAATTATACGTTTGAAAAGATTAAAGAAGAATTTATATGTGATGTTGGCGAAAGTTGCTTAGGGTTTTTGCATTATTCTAATACAAGTAGTCAATGGAAGAGTGAGTTAATACAAATAATAAAGGAACTAACTTGAAGATTTTAGTCGTAGATGATGATGAAGTAAGATTGAACGTAATAGTGGATTTGCTTATCGATAGGTGTTTATTGACTAAGGATCAGGTCGATACAGCAACGTGCTCAACAGTTGCTAGAAGAAAGATACGTAATGATTTTTATGATCTCCTTATTTTAGATGTAATACTTCCAAAGGTCGATGTTAATCCCAGTGCGAATAATGGTCTGGAATTACTTGAATCACTAAGCACTAAAGGGAATTTAAATAAGCCTACCAATGTAATTGGGATTACTGCTAGCGTCAATGATATTGCATCATTTAAAGATAAGTTTAATGAACTTTGTTTTCAAGTCATCGAGGCAACGAATAGAACTTTTGAATGGAAAGATAAAATTGTAAATTCGGTTAATTACTTAAAATCTTCGCTCGTTCGAAGGGATACTGCTCAAAAGAAATTTGTCTGTATATCTGTTCATGGGATTCAAACGAACGGTAATTGGCAGGGAGAATTACAAAAAGAAATAGGAATGCATGTAAATGATGTTGATTTTCAGAGTTTTAATTATGGTTATTTTACGCTAATTTCATTTTTAATTCCTTTCTTAAGACTGAAGGTGATAAGAAGATTAAAATATGACTTATTAAAGGAATACTCTGGATTGAAAGGGAAGAATGTTGTTTTTGTCGCTCATAGTTTTGGAACCTATGTTCTGATGAAAGCACTTGAAGGAATTGACAGTAAAGACCTTCCTTTTAGATTACATACAATAGTTCTTTGTGGAAGTGTATTGAAGAAGGAGTATGATTTAAGTACAGTTATTGAGAAGTTTGATACTAGAATAGTTAATGAATGTGGCATTTCGGATAATGTATTGCTTTTTAGTGAAATGTTTGTCGTTAATACTGGAATGGCTGGTAGAGTGGGGTTTTATGGCCTTAATAATTCTAGATTTATAAATAGGTTTCATCAAGGTGGGCATAGTCTTTACTTTAATTCATATTTTTTCGAAAAATACTGGTTGAATATTTTTAGGGATGAGCAAGGGTTTGTTCAAGTAGATGATCGTGAAGATGGAGTAATTACAAAAAACATTATCGAAAATCCAATATCATTACTTGCTAAATTTAAAGAAGTTTTTTATATTTTAATGTTGGTATGGGGGGTGATTAAAATATTCTGAGCTAAGAATTTAGTATTTAATTACTAATCCCTATCTATTGATTGGAATATTAGTTTCTATATTAGTCCGTTGCCAAGTATTATAAAAACACCCTGTGCAATATCTTGTTGGACTGGGTGATTTACTCTTATGATAAATCATAATTATTAATGGAGTTTATCGTTATCTTTGTTTATACCATTGTAGTAAGTATTACTAAGTAGTTTATTTAAAAAGCATCCTTGGTTAGTTATATTCCCCCTCATTACTATTAAAATTCAAACTCGTGCAACATTAAACACACTCAGCAGTACTTTCTTTAAATACTTTAGGCTTCAAGTTTCTAAGTCCCTTTATCCATACCTAACTCACTTCCTATAACTTCCTTACAGTTTTAGCTTCTTTAGTACTGCGCACTGATTTGCAGTGCGAGAAGTACTCTCCTGCCAGCTCCTCAGTATTTTAATGACTCGCGCAATACACAGTCATTGAATTGAATATTCACCCAGCTGTCACAAATAAATAACACTCCAGACTTCTAAGCTCAGTATTCTCTAATGCAGCGCATTATAAAATACTAATTCTATGGAGTTTGAAAATGAGCACCTTATTATCATTGGAAGGTAAGCGTGGCATCGTACTGGGTATTGCAAACCGCCACTCAATTGCATACGGAATTGCAGAGGTATTAAGTGAGCAGGGTGCTGAACTCTGTATTACTTATCTAAATGAAAAATCAAAACCGTTCGTTGCCCCTTTAGCTAGAAGCTGTTTTCGCTGAAACCAAAAATCAGTGGGGTGCGGTTGATTTCGTTATTCACTCCATCGCGTGGTCTCCATTAGATGAATTGCACGGTCGCTTGGTTGATTCGTCGTCGGCAGGATTTTCGCTGGCGATGGATATCTCATGCCATTCGTTTATTCATTAATTACGGCATTATGGGGCCGATAAAAGCCGCTTTAGAAAGCTCAGTCCGTTATATGGCATCAGAGTTGGGGGCGATCCGTGCAGGTTCTGGTATCACTGATTTTGATGGCCTGATGGATGATGCTGTCACGCGCTCACCTTTACATCGTTTGGGTAAGCCAGAGGATGTTGGGCGGTTAACCGCATTTTTGATTAGTGATTGGGCTGCAAGCCAGACGGGTAGCCAGATGTTTGTTGATGCTGGGCATCATATTATGGCGTAGGGGGGTTGTGTGTATCAACTTCACTACCCATTTCAACATGCAAATCACCTGTATTAGCTTCGCTATCTGATTTAACTAATGCAGGGTAATAGTAGGCATATTTTTCAAGTAATAGGTCGTAAGGAACGTCTGGAAAACTTCCATGCTCATTTAAGTATTCCATATACTGATTACCCGCATCATTAAATTTCTGAAACTTAGAATCGTTTTTACCATCGAATTCAAGAGGTGGTATTCCTGCAATTTCACACAAGTTGCTATCGAATGCGGGTGTTGCTATTACCCAATGATCATTTAAGAACACCTCTACATAGCCATGGTAATAAAATATATTGGTTCCCATGCGTTCTAGTAATTTTTTGGATGATAGATGATTTACAACATCGGCGAAGCCAAGCCGTGCAGGAATGTTTACCGACCTTAAAAGCGCAGTTAAAAGAATGGCCTTTGAAACACAATATCCTTTACCTGCTTTAAGTATTTCGCTGGCCGTAAAGCAGGATGTATTTGGCGTTAAAGAATAAGGATCATATTTTATTGTGTCTCGCACATATAAATAAAGAGCGATTGCATTGTCTGTATCTGATGCATTAGGTGAATAAAGTGTATTGGAGATCTCTTTTATTTTTGTATTCGAATAATCAATAAAAGAGGTTTCAGCAAGATAGTTTTTCATTTTTGGCCCTATGTCAGCGTGTGCTGATTTTCTCATACTATTACAACATTAAGTACAGGCGACTGTATCTTTTGCGGATGTAGACACTTGGGCCTTTGAGCTGCTAAATCAGGCCTTATTGATTAACCTGCTACCGCTTTGGCAATAGCATTAATGCTGGCCAATTAATAATAATGGCCGATAAAGGCTGACTTTATTGGCCATTATTACTATTAATTGGCCGATAAGTATCGAAAACGTACTGTTGTTGCTATTATATTGGCCATATTAACGTTTTATGAGTCAATGTGGCCGATATGTCAGACGAACAGAGCTTGCTGCTTAATCATCTTAAACAGTTTACTTCTCCTACTGCGTTCTCAATGATTGCGGCTGGGTTAGAGACCCCTGATAGAACCTTAAGGCGTTGGTTATCAAAGCTGGTAGAGCAGGGGTTAATTGAAGCAAGCGGTGAGCGTAAAGGTCGACGTTATCATTATGCTTTTCTAGGCTCTTTAGTTCAGGAACCTTTGATCTCAGAAGACCCTGCCGAATATAACGCGACGACTTCCCCTTCAAATTTATCCTCTGTATTTTCTGCGGCAAGCCAGCAAGTAATCAATCAGGTTCGTGCGCCATTATACGAAAGACGCCCTTGTACTTACCGTTATGAATGGCTAGAAAGCTATCAACCGAATGCTACGTTTTATCTTAATGTTGAAGAACGAAATCAGTTGCACGAAATTGGTCAGCGTTTAAATGTAGGCATGCCAGCAGGAACTTACGCTAAGCAAATATTTAATCGTTTATTAATCGATTTGAGTTATCACTCTTCAAGACTTGAAGGTAATACTTACAGCTTGGCGGAAACTGAGAAACTGTTATTACAAGGCATGTCTGCCGACGATAAAATTGATGCTGATAAAGTAATGATCCTAAATCATAAAGACGCCATTAACTTTTTAGTTGAAGGAATAAGCCGGATAGAAGTGAGCGAAGAAAATATTCGCACGATGCATTATTTATTGGCTGAAGGCTTAGTGCCAAATGGCGGCGCAGGCATTATAAGGACCGACGGCGTAAGAATCACTGCATCGACTTATATTCCTATGGAAGGTCAGCAGCGTTTAGAGCAGCAGCTTCAGTTGATTATTAATAAAGCGGCGGCGATTAATGATCCTTTTGAGCAGAGCTTCTTTTTACTGATTCATATTGCCTATCTACAGGCGTTTATCGATGTGAATAAAAGGACGGCTCGATTAAGTGCGAACATTCCTTTGGTTAGAAATAATTTATCACCGTTGTCTTTCATTGATCTTGATAAAGATGATTATGCTTCTGCGATGATTGCCTGTTATGAATTGAATAATGAAAGGCCTATGGTTGAGCTGTTTATCCGCTCGTATATTCGTAGCTGTGAACATTACAGTGTGGTGGTAGACGCGATGGGGATCGATACTTTAAGAGTTCGTTATCGAGGGCAGAGGCGAATACTTATTAGCGAGGTAGTCAGTCATCTACTCGTCGGTACGGCTATTCAGAAACGCATAGAGTCTTTTAGTAGAAAGGAAGTCCCTACAGAGCATGGAGAAAAGTTCATAG
>JBALXI010000046.1:0-34226 GCA_036960605.1 Oleispira sp.
TACCGTGTTTTAGCGTCTGTTAAATAGCCATTTTTACGGGCAATGCTTTTCTCAATCGGTGAACGTAACGAGCGACGGCGGTTGTGGGTGCTGAGCCGACCATCATGCTAACCGGCCCTGCTCCGGCAGCGCGTAAAGCGTTAAAAGTGGCGGGCATGGATGTATCTGATATTGATTTGTTTGAAGTGAACGAAGCGTTTGCTTCAGTCGTTATGCGCTTTATTGATGAGATGAGAATCAGTGAAGACATTGTTAACGTTAATGGCGGTTCAATTGCTATGGGTCATCCTTTAGGCGCAACGGGAGCCATGATTTTAGGCACCTTGTTAGATGAGCTAGAAGCGAGAGATTTAAAGACTGGCCTAGTGACGTTATGCGTTGGTGGCGGTATGGGCATCGCAACAATTATTGAGAGAGTGTAAGGATATGACCATGAGTTCAGTGATTTATGAAAAAGATCAGCACAATATTGTTCACCTGATTCTTGATAAGCCCAATGCCGGTGCCAACTTAATGGACAATGAGTTTACCGACTCATTAACAGCAGCCGTAGAAAAACTTCGCCAAGACGATTATGCCGGAGTCATTTTCCGCTCGGCTAAATCGACGTTTTTTGCCGGTGGTAATCTCGACGATTTATTCACTACGCAAAAAGAAAACGCCGATCAGTTATACGATATGGTTAACCGTTTGAAACTGGCCATGCGTGAAATAGAAACCCAAGGGAAACCTGTGGTTGCTTGTATTAATGGCGCAGCTTTAGGCGGCGGTTGGGAACTTGCGTTATCCGCTCATTACCGTATTGCATTAAACAAAGGCGTCACTTTAGGCTTGCCGGAAGTGACTCTGGGGTTATTACCCGGCGGTGGTGGCGTAATTCGCATGACACGCTTATTGGGCGTGCAGGCGGCGATGCCTTTCTTGCTAGAAGGAAAGCAATTTAAACCTGAAAAAGGTTTAGAGCTTGGGCTAATTAACGAAGTGGTTGATTCACCTGAAGCGATGCTGAAATCTGCTGTTAGCTGGATTCAAGCCCATTCAAACCCTGAGAAGCAAGTACAGCAGCCTTATGATATTAAAGGCTATAAGGTTCCTGGCGGCTTACCCAGCCAGCCTGCCTTAGCAAAGATGCTACCGATTGCTCCAACCCTGATTCGCGCAAAAACCAAAGGCACCTTACCTGCGCCAGAATCTATTATTGCAGTGATGGTGGAAGGTTTACAAGTCGATATCGATACCGCGATGCGCATTGAATCACGCTATTTCGTTGAGCTGGTTTGCAGCCAAGTCGCTAAGAATATGATTGGTACTTTCTGGTATCAGATGAACGAAATTAAAGCCGGCGCTGCACGCCCAAAAAACATTGAGCGTAAAAAAGTTACCAAGCTGGGTGTATTAGGTGCAGGAATGATGGGCGCAGGCATTGCGTACTCATCGGCGATGAAAGGCATTGACGTTGTTTTAAAAGATGTAAGCCTTGAAGGCGCAGAGAAAGGTAAAGCTTACTCTGAAAACATTGTTAATAAAAAAGTAAAGCAAGGCCGTTTAAGCCAAGGCAAAGCGGATAGTTTGCTAAATGCGATTTTGCCAACAGACAATGCTCAGCATTTAGCCGGCTGTGATTTGGTAATTGAAGCGGTATTTGAAAACCGTGAATTAAAAGCCAAGGTAACTCAAGAAGCGGAAGCTCAGTTATCGACTCAAGCTGTTTTTGCTTCTAATACTTCGACGCTACCGATTACGGGTTTAGCCGAGGCCTCCAGACGCGCAGAAAACTTTATTGGTCTGCACTTCTTTTCTCCTGTCGACAAGATGCCGTTGGTAGAGATTATTTGTGGTGAGAAGACTTCCGACGAAACGCTAGCACTGGCTTACGACTATGTTCAGCAGATTGGCAAAACGCCCATTGTCGTCAACGATAGCCGTGGTTTTTATACCTCGCGAGTATTTGGGACTTTCGCTAACGAAGGTATCGCTATGCTTGGGGAAGGCATTTCTGCGGCGGCGATTGAAAACGCTGCGTTCTTGCTTGGCTTCCCAGTGGGACCACTCGCGGTTACCGATGAAGTTAGTTTAACGCTGGTCGAGAAAATTCGTAAGCAAACCATGTTGGATATGGCTGCAGAAGGTAAAGATTTCGTTCACCATCCTGCCGAGAAAACTGTTGATAAAATGGTTGCCTTAGAGCGCTCAGGGAAATTGGCTGGCGCTGGATTTTACAGCTATCCAAGTAAAGAGAATCCAGAAAATGAAAAGAAGCATCTTTGGACGGGATTAAAAGAAACGTTTGAAGACCAGAGTAAAACCATTGATCTACAAGAGATAAAAGATCGCTTACTCTACATTCAGGCAATAGAAACCGTTCGCTGCTTTGAAGAAAATGTATTAACCAGTGTTCGTGATGCCAACATCGGTTCCATCATGGGCATTGGCTTCCCTGTTTGGACTGGCGGTATTTTGCAGTTTATAAATCAAACAGGTCTCGATGTATTTATCGAACGCGCAGAGACTTTATTTGAAACCTGTGGCGAACGTTTCCGGGTTCCGAACTTGCTAAAAGATATGGCGAAAGACAATTTAATATTTAAAGACTAATACATAGATATTCTAGTAACTTTTAGATAATCTAATTTAAAAAATAAGAAGGCAATAACAATGATTAAACGTACTGTATTTGAATCTGAGCAAGACATGTTTCGTGATAGCTTCCGTAAGTTCTTATTAGAAGAAGCGGTTCCTCATCATGAGCAATGGGAAAAAGACGGTCAGGTATCTCGTGAGTTCTGGAAAAAAGCGGGAGAGATGGGTTACTTAAGCCCTACTGTACCGGAAGCTTACGGCGGTGTAGAAGTTGATTTCCGTTATAACGCAGTGGTTGCTGAAGAAGTCGCTAACTTTGGTTTGACGGGCATCGGTTTTGGTTTGCATTCTGATATCGCTGTTCCTTATATCATGGCGTACGGTACTGAAGAGCAAAAGCAAAAATACTTACCGGGTTGTGTTAATGGCGATATTATTACCGCGATTGCAATGACAGAGCCGGGTACCGGTTCCGATTTACAAGGTGTTAAAACCAGCGCTATTTTAAGCGACGATGGTGAACACTATATTCTTAACGGTTCAAAAACCTTTATCACCAACGGTCAGCTTGCCGATCTTGTGATTGTGGTTGCTAAAACCGATCCTAGTGCAGGCGGAAAAGGCACCAGTTTATTGTTGCTTGAAGCCGGAACTGAAGGATTTGTTAAAGGCCAAAATCTACATAAGATTGGTATGAAAGCTCAGGATACGTCTGAGTTATTTTTCCAAGATGTGAAGGTTCCTAAAGCCAACTTGTTAGGCACGGAAGGTATGGGCTTTATCTACCTGATGCAAGAGCTTCCACAAGAACGCTTGTCTGTTTCGTTATCGGCTGTTGCCTGTGCTGAATCTATTCTTGAGCAAACAGTAACGTATGTGAAAGATCGTAAAGCCTTTGGTAAATCCATCGCATCGTTCCAGAATACGCAGTTTAAACTGGCTGAAATGTCTTCTACCGTCACTATGGCCCGAGTCTTTATTGATAAGTGTTTAGAACTGCATTTAGAAAAAGAGTTAGACCCTGTTACTGCGGCTAAGTTGAAATTACTTTCTACCGATATTCAATGTGATGTTGTCGATGAGTGCTTACAGCTGCACGGTGGTTATGGCTACATGTGGGAGTATCCTGTTGCCCGTGCATATGCCGATGCGCGTGTACAAAAGATTTATGCAGGAACCAACGAAATAATGAAGCTGATTATTGGTCGTGACATAGTTTCGTAAAAGGTTAACTAAAAGAGTTAACCAAGCGTTTTATGTTAAACGCTGGTCAGTATCATTCTGGCCAGCGTCGTTCTCTCTACTTGCCTGCTCATTCGAGCTATTTCACTTTCTGGATACAGCACCTATGTCTTTGCCTTTAGCGGGTTTAAAAGTTCTCGATTTTACTACCTTATTACCAGGGCCTTATGCGACTCAGCTATTAGCTGATATGGGAGCAGAAGTACTTCGTATTGAATCTCCGACTCGCCCTGATTTGGTGAAATTGATGCCTCCTTTTGTAGGATCAGGCACCGATAAAGTTTCTGCAGCTCACGCGACCTTAAATCGTAATAAGCAAAGTATGGCGATCGATTTAAAGCAAGCAGGTGCGCAAGAGATTATTCATAAGTTACTGCCAGAATACGACATAGTGATTGAACAATTTAGACCCGGTGTCATGCAGCGCTTAGGTTTGGATTTTGACACATTGAAAGCGATTCAACCCAAGCTCATATATTGCTCTATTACTGGCTATGGCCAAACAGGTCCTCTGAAAGATAGAGCAGGACATGACATTAATTATTTAGCGCTATCGGGTTTGGCCAGCTTTTCTGGGCGAGAAGAAACTGGGCCAGTGCTATCGGGTACTCAGATCGCTGATATTGCTGGCGGATCTCATCATGCGGCAATGGCCATTATGGCTGCCGTCATTCAGCGTGCAACAACCGGTGAAGGACAATACCTTGATATCAGTATGAGCGATGCCGCAATGGCGCTGACAACGATGTTTGGCTCTAATGCAATGACGAGCAAGGAAAATCCTAACTACGGCCAAGAGATGCTTAACGGCGGCTTATTCTATGACTATTACCAGACTTCAGATCAACGTCATATCTCAATTGGTAGCTTGGAGCCTAACTTTGCACTCGCGCTATTAACGCTGCTGGAACTAGAGGAGTGGAAAAGTAAGATGGCCGATCAGAGTCAGCAAGCGCAGCAGCAACTTAAAGCGGCGATCAGTGAGAAGGTTAAAGCTCAGCCACTCGCGTATTGGCAAGCAGCTTTTGCTGAGGTCGATGCCTGTGTCGAGCCCGTATTAACCATGAATGAAGCGTTTAAACACCCTCACTTTATTGCTAGAGGTATGATCACAGAAGCGCTGGATACTAACAACAACCCGATTGAGCAAATCGGTTCTGCTCTGCCTTTCGAACGTACCGAGCCACACCAAGCAGGGAAAAAACTGGGTGCGGATACACTGTCCGTCATGAAGCAGCTGGGTTATAGCGATGAGCAGATAGCTCAACTGAAAGAAGGTCATTGTTTATAAGACTTAGTGGATACTGCCCAAGATCAAGTACACTGAGAAGTAATGATGCTAAATATACCTTTCTTGTTACTTCAACGGCATAGAGGCTTACATCCATGAGATTCTTACATCCTCAGATACTGCAAGTTATCGTCTTGCTGTCTATTGCAGTATCAGTGGTATGCCAAGCGGATAATGAAAAGACTCGTTCAGTTATTTTAGCCGTAGAAAATAGCTGGCCACCTTATGCAGACTCTAATGGCCAAGGTATTTCGACGAATATTGTTGAGCAAGCTTTTGCCTCTGTGGGGATAACACTCATGGTGAAGGTTTTTCCTTATGCCAGAGTTTTAGACGAAGTACAGAAAGGAATCTGGGTCGGTGGCTACAACGTGACTCGCCAAGCATCAACTGAACAGCAATTTCTATTTGCTACTCAAGCTTTATTAAAAGCACCCGCCTCTTTTTATTTTCCAGCCGAGCACCTTCAAGCTCAAGCCTACAAAAGTATTGCTGATATACCTGACGGGGCAACTATTGGCCTGGTTATTAACTATGAATATGGCGATACCTTTGAAGAACATAAGCACAGATTCAAGCGAATACGGGTTTCAACTCAAGAGCAAATTATCAACATGCTTCGAGTAGGCAGACTCGATGTTGCCATTCTATTTGATGCGGTCGCCAGCCATACGCTTAAGTCGATGCAATTAGAGCCCTCTAGCATTCTAAAAGGACCTATTAATCATACCAGTGACATTTATGTCGCATTTTCTCGTTCTCACAAAGATGCCCAATTCTTTGCTGATCAACTCGATAAAGGCCTAATGCAGCTCAAGAACAGCGGTATGTATGAAAAATTGTTATCGCATTAGGCCAATCTAGCCTCTCTATACAGCAAAATTCAAAGTCCACTTCTATACTTACTGATACTGTTATGTAATTGGACTTTGTATCATGAAATTTGCCCATAAAATTGTGATTGCCGCTAGCCTCATATTGATCCTATCGTTAGGGCTTTTATCGAGCTATCAGTACTTCCAAGTAAAAAACGAAATTAATAACCAGGTAAATGCGAGTACTGCAGAATTAGTGTCCTCCCTCAGTAATAATATTGAAGCCGTTATGGCAACTAAATCTGACCTCACTGCCTACGCAGTATCCATTATTGGTAATGACCTATCGAAAGAGCATATTACCAAGGTGCTAGGTCAACCCATGATGAAGAAACATTTCCTATTAGCGGGTGTGGGTATTGAAGCAACAGGTCAGACCATCGGTAATGACCCTAACTGGAATCCAGGCGCTGATTACGACCCTCGCAAACGTTCTTGGTACACCGATGCAAAGCAGCAAAACCGTATATTATTTACCGCGCCCTATAGCGATGCTGCTACCGGTGAGATTTTAATATCTACAGCAGCCCCACTAAAAGTAAATGGTCAGTTTGAAGGCGCGTTATTTACCGATGTCAGCCTAAAAGGCCTTGCCGAAATTAGTAATAGCGCCGAATTATTTGGCGCCGGCTTCGCCTTTATCGTCGGCAAAGATGGCAATTTCATCGCCCACCCAGACAGTAAATACAATGGTAAGCCAATGTCGAATGCCTTTGGCTCTGACTTACAATTGAAATCAGGCATGCAGAATACTGTCATTGATGGGACGAATAATATGATTATTTTCTCTCCACTAGAGGACCTAGGTTGGTTCCTAGGAGTCGCCCTTAATGAAGATATAATTTTTGCTCCCGTACACAATTTGCGCAGTGATTCCATTATGTACTCGCTATTAGCCCTCGCTATTGCTGTTCTGGCTTTAGGCGCCATTATTAAGCAACTCATGATGCCTCTTAAAATACTCAATGATGCCATGCGCGACGTAGCCACAGGGGAAGGCGACCTCACCCGTCGACTTAATACCAATACCGATGCCGAATTCTCTAGCCTTGCAAAAAGCTTTAATAGTTTTGCTGAAAAACTGCAGATCATGATTAAGGAAGTGAAGGTAATTGGTACCTCGATGATGCTCAGCACAGAGCAAACCGCTCAAGGTGCCAGTATTGCGACTACGGCAATGGAGCAGCAAAACGAAGAAGTGGAACAGCTAGCAACCGCTATGAATGAAATGGCGAGCACCGCCTCAGAAGTAGCCAACAATGCTCAAGGTGCTGCCAGTGCTGTGCAGAAAGCTGATGACGCCGTGGTGCAAGGTGTTGATGCCATTAATGAAACGACCCAAATTATTACCCAGCTTTCAGGCCAAATTGACGAAGCTGTCGTCGCGGTACAGGAGCTAGAAAGCGATACTGCAAGTATTGAGTCTATTTTAGGGGTTATTACCGGCATAGCAGAACAAACCAATCTATTGGCATTGAATGCGGCCATCGAAGCCGCTAGAGCCGGTGAAATGGGTCGTGGATTTGCGGTGGTTGCTGATGAGGTTCGTAATCTAGCGGCAAGAACTCAAGAATCAACGTCTGAAATTCGTGAGAAAATTGAGAAATTACAAACCGGAGTTACCGCTGTCGTAAATGTCATGGACAACAGTAAACAAACCACGATTCTAACGGTAGAAAAATCACAGCAAGCCAACGAAACTAATGAATTAATTAGTGAGAGTATTCGTCAGATCACCGATATGAATTTGCAGATTGCTAGTGCTGCTGAAGAGCAAAGTCAGGTAGCAGAAGAGATGAACCGTAATACCTCTAATATTCGCGACCTATCTCAACAAGTGATGGATAATGCCAGCCAGACGAATAAGACAATGATAAATCAAGTGAAGCAAGTTGGGGATCAAGAAAGCATATTAGGACAATTTATTGTCTAATGTGAAGTCTACTTCGTCGTATGATTGATATCACTGACACTTTAATTTGTAATATGAATTACGCTTGAAGATGGGTTATCATCAGCTGCTTATCAATAACAGTTGATCGTTAGCCTTATGGATTTTAGTTTTGAGTTATTAGCGATTCTATCTTTAGTCGCTATCGTTGCAGGTTTTATAGATGCCATCGCCGGTGGTGGTGGCTTACTGACCATACCCGCCCTTCTCTTTACTGGCATGTCTCCTGTACAAGCTATCGCTACCAATAAACTTCAGGCCTGCTTTGGTAGTTTTACGGCGACTCGATATTTCATAAAACAAAACTTAGTCTCTCCTAGAAAGCAGCTATGGGGCATTTTAGCAGCATCAATCGGCGCCATCCTGGGTGCTATTGCTATTCAACTATTTGACTCTCAACTGTTGATTACTCTATTGCCTTTCGCCTTGATTTTGATCGCTGTTTATTTAGTACTCGCAAAGAATTTTGGCCAGTCTTCCGACAAACCGAAAATGAATGAAAAAAAGTTCAATGCTTCTTTTATTACGGGACTTGGATTTTACGATGGTTTTTTTGGCCCAGGAACAGGGACATTTTTCACCTTAAGCTATTGTAAAATGCGAGCACTGGATCTGATTCAAGCAACAGCTCATGCCAAGCTAATGAATTTCACCACCAATATAATTTCACTGTTTATTTTCATTTTATCAGATCAAATTCTATGGCAGATTGGTCTTGCAATGGCGCTTGGCCAAGTTGTTGGGGCGCGTATTGGTGCTGCCACTGCCATTAAGCAAGGCACTGATTTCATTCGCTACATGACTGTTGCCGTCTGCATTATTATGAGCATCAGTTTATTAATGAAATAAATCTATTTTTATAACCTAGATAAAACCACACCTTCATCGCCACTTAGAGATAAGACAAGAACCTATATTGGCGCATTCTATTAATTCTCATACCTTGATATTAGACCTGTATTTTAATTTACTATTTTTTTTGTAAGTATTGATACAGCTAGTTCTTTAAGTTGTAACCCAACTTGTACTTTGTCGCAAAGTAACACCTTCATTATTTTATTCGTTCCTACACTCAGTTCGTAAGTCACAAGGTGTGATTTACAACTCATGAATAACAACAAAATAGTAAAGGATTAATTATGTCTAAACCCATGCAAATTATGTTGCTTGTACTATCAGGTTTATTAACCGCTTGTGGTGGTAGTTCATATACCAGTGAAGCCGATAATAATCAGGTAGTGACTCTAGGAGATTCTATTTTTGACTTGTCGGATGAACTGCAAGGAAATTTAGAAAGTTATGCTGGCCAAACCTTTAGAAAATACACCTTAAGTGGTGCTCAGCTTTCTAATGGTGGTATTGGTGTCACCCCTGTTGTTGAGCAGTATGCTCAAGCAAAATCTGATAATGCAGATATCCGCACCATTGTTATGAATGGTGGTGGTAATGATATTTTAATTCCAGTTGTCGCTCAGTTTGACCCTTACCGCTGTAAGACCCGCTGGTATCAGTTTGGTCAGCTTAGCTCTAAGTGCCAAAACTTCATTGATGACTTGTATGTGGAAGGTGTCGATATCTTAAACGACATGGATAATGATGGGGTCGAAAATATCATTTATCTAGGTTATTACTATACCAAAAACGCTCTACTCTCTTTAAAGAGCCTGAAGCAAGCGGTTGATTATGGTAATGATACGTTAGCCAGAGCCTGTCAGAATTCGACTGTCGATTGTACTTTTGTAGATCCTAGATTTTCGATTGTTAACAGCGACATCATCCTCGATGGTATTCACCCTGCAAGTTCAGGGTCGCGTAAGTTAGCCGATTTAGTTTGGCCACACTTAGAACCACTGCTGTAAGTATTCTACGTATTCACTAAGTTTAAGGCTTAGTGAATACTTTGATATTAATTTAGGCGTATTAATTTTGGAGTATTCATGTTTATAAAAATAATTATATCGACGAGTATTTTTCTAACATTAGCCTTATCAGGCTACCAGTATTATTCAACATCACTTTCTGCCAACACTGAATACATTACCTTAGAGCCTCAGCAGGATAACAATAACGATTCAAAATATATTACGACGGCTAGCCGTTGGTCAATTGAGATTCAAGACATAATACAAGATTTAAAAAATCAATATTCCAGTCAAATTCATCACATTCATATTCAGGCAAAACTAATCACTATTAGGGAGCCTTTAATGAATCAACTAAATGCACCTATTCAAGAAAACATGAAAGGCGTTTTAGCAACTGCATTCCCTAGCTATGAAAACAGCATATTAAATGTATGGTCTCGAATGGATGAATACCAGAAGTGGCTAACGACTGAAAACCGTACGCTAATGGAATTAAATGCTTTAAGTCGCAGTGGTATGCTGTGGCAGAAGCGTAATGAACTCTTCCCAATTGCCGCTAGCGATATATGGAATGAAAAGCAAGATAATTACGAAACCGCTCAGCTTAATTTCCATAGCACGATTGACCAGCTCGATAAGTCTAACGATGTGCCAATGAATGAAAGAATCCAGCGTTTACAGACTTCATTTCAACAAGCGGACAATGCATTCACTCGCACGTTAGGGCAACAAAGTGGTATGCATAAAAATACAATCGCATCGGTTCTATTCGGCTTGACCAGCGTGCAAGATGAATTGAAAATTTTGGATCCTGAACATCGTCAACTTGAAATTGATGCCGTTCGCCGTGAGCTAGGGTATGACGAAGGAAGTATCATTAAGATGTCGACGACCGATAGCAAACGGGAACAACGCTGGAGTAATGGTTATGCCTACATGGAATCTAGAGATCAGTTAATTGCAAGTAATGAGCAACCATCAGCAAGTCAGCTCAATGCATTACGTCATCAGTTTTTTGGCAATAGTGCTAAAACGATTGAACGCGAAGAAACAGATGGATTTTATCGATTTCAGCGACCTCGATATTACGGTAGGAACTAATCCGATGACTAATTCCTACTATCCACTATAGACTATACCGCCTTATAGCTTTGGCCTTGAGCAATCCACTCTTGTAACAATTCACGGTTATCATGATCCCAAGGGTGAAAGCTTGGACGATAATAATCAATGTAGTCTTTCCAAATATTTTTGACTAAACCATTCTTTCCGAAATACATTCGAATGCCTTGCATCCATACTTTTGGGCTGAAAAGTTTGCCATCTTTCCATAAGAAAATAGCTTGCACGGTGCTTACGCGAATGCAAAACAGAAGAGTGACAATCATCATGGCTGTGATTCGGTGAATATAACCGCCACCAGCTTGCTTATAGACATCAAACGCAACCGCCTTATGCTCAGTTTCTTCTACTGCGTGCCACTTCCACAACGCTTTAAAATTTTCCTCAACGCCCTCCGAGCTTTTTGGATTGGTTAATAAATCATGAGCCATAATGGCAGTAAAGTGCTCTACTGCGCTGGTGATCGCTAGACGGCTAATTGCGGGAAGATACTTCTTCATTAGTACTTTTTCTTTTTTCTCAAACACTTCTACTTTACTGGCGGGATAACCCAAGCTATCGAGATACTTATTAAATTGAGCATGCTCATGTCCATGAATGGCTTCTTGTTTAATAAAACCTTTCACCTGTTTTAACAGCACTTCATCTTTCACAAAATGTTGATTATCACGTACCGCATCAATAAACATGCGCTCGCCTTCAGGAAAAAGACACGATAAAGCATTGTTGTAGGTCGTTTTGAATATGTCTCCGCCATGCCAGTAGCGAGGGAGGGTATCAAGATCAAATTCAAATTCCATTTTACGACCTGGAATGTCCATCTGTGCACTGATCTCAAGCGCCGTTTGCTTTGTTGTTATTGTCATTCGTCCAATCCACGGTAATGGCTTCAATATGCGGACTAGTCTATGAGAGAAGCTGGAAATTAAACAGGTTGTCTAGGGACAAGCTAGGCCAATCAGAACCTCACTGCTTGGCTGATTTGAACTTTAAAAAACAAAAAAGCCCCTTTCCGACAAGACCAGAAAG
This sequence comes from Oleispira sp., assembly GCA_036960605.1. Taxonomy (GTDB): domain Bacteria; phylum Pseudomonadota; class Gammaproteobacteria; order Pseudomonadales; family Oceanobacteraceae; genus Oleispira. The sequence continues at coordinate 11,956 of JBALXI010000046.1, forward strand.
AGGCTTTTCTTTGAACACTGACTTCACTCATTAACTAACAAAAGTCTTTAACTAATTTATTGAGACAACCAAACCATAAGTTGCTGACGCTCTAGGTCTGTCATCTTCGTTAAGTTACCCAGCGGCATGTAACCTGTTTGCAACGCTAGAATCATCTTATCTTTCATCGCCAAAGCTTGTTCAGCGGATTCTAGGATGATTCCCGCCGGTGCTGTAGCAAAACCCGCATTGCTTGGACTTACTGCATGACAAGACACACAGCGCTGTTCAACAATAGCCATTGCTTGCACATCGGTTAAGACCACTTCGCCCTTTTGAGCTTCTATCTTGGCTGGCACCATAGCGGCTGCTAAAGCGGCTAACATGATCGCTGAAATCACTAGAATGCTCGGTTTGCTGACACCTTGATTTTTCAAGTTGAAAAAATGACGAGCATAAGCAGAGATGAAACCAATCGCCACCAACACTAACCAACCTTGTTCATGTCCATAGGTCATTGGGTAATGGTTGCTGATCATGATGAAGATGATGGGCAAGGTGAAATAGTTATTGTGGGTAGAACGCAATTTGGCGAACGCACCGTATTTAGGATCAGGTGACTCTCCACGCTCTACGGCTTCTACTAAGGCACGCTGTGCTGGCATAATGCCTAAAAATACATTGCCGGCCATAATCGTACCCAAGATGGCGCCAACATGAATATAGGCACCACGCGCCGAAAATATCTGGAAAGCGAACCACGACATGAAGATTAAAAAACCGAATAAAATTAAGCCGAATAATTTACTATTTTTCTGTAGAGGAGAACGCACCATTGCTTCATAAACCGCGACACCTGCAATAATGAACCCCATGCCGGCGGCAATTGCCTGACCTTGGGTAAAGTCCATACGCGTGCTATCAATTAAGAAACTTTCAGCGCCGATGTAATAAACGATCCAGAGCATCACCATACCGGTTAACCAGGTGGTATAGGCTTCCCACTTAAACCAGTGTAAGTTCTCAGGCATTTTTTCAGGCCCTAACTTATATTTCGCCACTTCGTAGAAACCGCCACCGTGGATCGCCCACAAGTCGCCGCCAATACCTTTGTCTTTTTTCCACTGCGGTGGATTTTCTAGGCTGTTATCCAGCCAGACGAAATAGAAAGATGCACCAATCCAAGCGACACCCGCTATCACGTGGAACCAGCGAAAGAACATGTTCAGCCATTCTAAAAAATACGCTTCCATTATTTCTCTCCAGCGCTATTAGTAGTTACATCACGATCATGCACGCAATTACCAGCAACATAGGTTGCCTGTACTGCGCGATCGTCACCTAAAATAATCATGGCGAATAATTTCTCGGCTAAGGTTTTACACTTGCCTTGCTTCAGTGCCATCAACGGTGTGCTATTAAAATCTAACACGGCGAAATCTGCTTCGTTGCCTATTTTGAATGAGCCAATTTTATCTTCTAGCTGCAGTGTTTTCGCATTACCTAATGTCGCTAGGTACAAACTCTTCAACGCTGACAATTTGTTGCCATTCAATTGCGTTACTTTGTAAGCTTCGCTTAATGTTTGCAACATAGAGAAGCTCGTACCACCACCGACGTCAGTCGCAACGCTGTAGGCAACTTCCTGCTCTTCTAGTTCTTTAATGTCCAATAAGCCGCTGCCTAAGAATAGGTTTGAGGTTGGGCAAAAAGAAACACTTGAACCCGTTTCACGGAAACGTTGATGTTCGCGTTCGTTCAAGTGAATGCCGTGAGCAAATACACTGCGCTTACCGAGCAAGTTATATTGGTCGTATACATCGAGGTAGTCTTTAGCATCTGGAAATAATTCCGCTACGAAAGCCATTTCATCTTTGTTTTCCGAGATGTGTGTTTGCAAATACACATCAGGATATTCTTGCATCAACTGCTCTGCTTTTTGCAGCTGTTCATGAGTCGATGTAATCGCAAAGCGTGGGGTTACCGCATAAAGCTGGCGACCGTTATTGTGCCAAGTATCGATCAACGATTTACTATCTTCGTAGCTGCTTTCTGGGGTATCGCACAAGAACTCTGGTGCGTTACGATCCATCATGACCTTACCGCAAATCATGCGTGTATTTCGCGCTTCAGAGGCTTCAAAGAAGGCTTCTACTGATTGCTTATGCACTGTGCCGAAAACTAATGCCGTCGTTGTGCCGCACTTCAATAGTTCGTCGAGAAAGAAGTTAGCGATATTGCTGGCGTATTCTTTATCTTCAAACTGGCGCTCAGCGGGGAAGGTATAGTTATTCAACCAATCCAATAGCTGTTCACCGTAAGAGGCAATCACTTCGACTTGTGGATAGTGAATGTGTGTATCGATCATACCTGGAATAATTAGGTGATCTTTGTATTCAACTACTTTCACGTCTGCTGCCAGCGTTGCTAATACTTCACTGGCTTCGCCTAGATTGGCAACCTTGCCATTTTCAATGACTAACGCACCATCTTGGAAAAACTGGTATGCATCATCACCATCTATATCTGGATCAGATAGGAAGTTGAGTATGGAGGCTCGATAGACAGTCGTGCTCTGTGTGTTCATAGTACTTTCCACTCGGGATCTCTCAAATTTCAAAAATAGTTAGAAGTATGATTGGTTGTTACTGTAGCCGATGTGCGAGGCATGGATGCCGAACTCAAGGCTACATGGAAGTATTCACGCCGTGCGGCGGAAGGAATAACCAATCATGCTTCAAACTTTTTCATATTCTAATAATGTCGTTAAGAACCAATAATGCTTTAACGACGGTGCTAACAATTAGCAAAGGTTTTCGATTAACAAGTAATTTGTATCTTTACGTCTTTGCCGAAATAATGTTCTTCGCAATTATTACCACCACCTTTACGGTCGACCACAAGGAAATCACAGACCTTGTTCAAACCTAATACAGGATGGTGCCAAGTATTCTTATGGTAGTTAATACCTTGGTCGGCACGGGCGATAAACAAGTGAAGATTTTCAGGGGTTGGCTCTTCAACCGCATCGGCCACCAGCACCAAATATTCTTCACCAGAAAGCGGATGAAAAGATTGGCTACCAAACGGATGACGTTCAACCATTTCGATATCCATGGCTAAATCTTTAGAGACTGGGCGAGGCTGCGCACGGAAGATATTAATCACCGCATGAGTTTCACTCTCTTTTTTATCCGAGCTGCCAGCCGCTTCTAATTCAACCTTTACCAAAGAGTCATAACGTTCGGTATTGCCACCGTTAATCATGATCAGACTGCTATTAGCAGAACCGTCTTGTTCACTTTGTTTTGCATCTGGCACTTCAACCACATCACCAAAAGCAGCAAACGCTTCTTTGGTTAATGGCTGGGGAGTTAATTTATATTCTTTCACAATCAATCTCTCAAAAAGAGTTAGCTACCACGGTACGTAGAGATGCCGAATGCGGAAACCAATAGAGGCACATGGTAATGCTCTTCTGGGTTTTCGATACGGAAGTCAAAAGTAACCGTTGGGAAGAAACAAGACTTACCCTGTTTTTCAAAGTACGGATCCGTAGCGAATTCGATACGGTAGATACCCGCTTCGCGTTGCTGCCCTTCCATCCAATCAACTATGCGGCCATCTTTATTAGTTTCGCCTGCAGCAATCTGTTGATACTGCTTATCTGCGTCTAGTTTAAAAAGCACTACTGCAACACCCACAGCTGGTTTGCCAAGGTTGGTATCTAAAACGTGAGTCGTAATTGGACTAGCCATATCTTTACTCTCTTCTATTTATTACTAACTGTTAATCAATGCATCTAAGTCGAATTATGATTGGGCATTTATTCCACCAAACGGCGTGAATACTTCCCTGTAGCCTTAAGTTCGGCTTCCATGCCTCTCATATTGGCTCCACAACTACCCAATCATATTTCTAAGTTCGATCTTAAATTCTCAATCAACATTGTTAAATTTTTTTAACCGTTCGGAATTAATTTATTAATTCGAATGGCGGTAATTTTTGCTTGCTCTGCAGCAGCATTGTTTAACTCTTCAGCACGGTCATTCGGTAGACGTTGGTTTAATAATGCCAACATTTCCGCAGCGCTTTTACCCGTGGCGCAGACGATGAAGATAAAACCGTTCTTCTCTTCGTACGCAGTATTGCCATTGGATAAGTTTTGAATCACTTCTTCACTGGCGTCATCAACCGAGGACTGTTCACCAGACGCGAGCTTTTTAGTATGAGCATATTTTTCACGTAAGCTGGTCACATCACCAATTTTGGGATGACCTTCGAACGCTTGTAAAAAATCTTGCTCACCTAAACCTGCCCATACCGATAATGCTACTTCGTGACACTGCTCTAGCGAAATAAATGGGCGCGCTGCGACCATTGCATCATTCCAAGCTTGAGAGGTGCAGCAATTAGAGAATGCCACGTGGGCATCCTCTGTAGAAAGTACATTTAATTCGCTTAGGGTGTAATTTAAATCCGTCATACTCTTTTTTCTCACAGCTCCTAATTAAAGAGCCGCCGAGAACCCCCATAAACGAATACGGCTGATGCCGCCATCAGGGAACATTTTCAAACGAACGTGAGTGAAGCTTTGCTCTTTGGCTGTCACTTCATCTTTAAACGTATGCTCACGATCAGCAAACAAAGCTGTACGCTCAATGATTGGCGTCCATTCGATACCTAGTTCGTCTTGCCCACCCGTCTTATCAAAACGTGCATCTAAGTGAGAATCTGCTGTTAATGCTGCTGTATTCGCCGCTTGCTCTGAGGTTAATACGGCACCTTCTAAAGCGAAAGCATTCGGATAATTGCCTTTAAAGTGACAAGTATCGATTAATATTTTTTCAATATTTCCCCGAGTAGCCAATTGTAGAATTAACCAGTCATTACCACGGTCGACTTCAATATCACCAATGCTGCGACGACGCTTCGTTTCCCAGCCATCACCCATATTGGCGCCACGCTCTGGCATCAATACATTTTCGGGGGCGCTGAAAAACATATCAGAACACGCTACTGGGCGAGCACCGTTCTTGATGTAAGCAAGATCTAATGGCTCGCCTTTCAAGAACCAGTTTTGATTTGCAACGATTTCGCCGTAGATGTTTAAACGGGCAACGCCACCATCAGGGAACATGTTGAAACGCACGTGAGTCCAAACTTTGTCAGAGATGATTTGGCCGTCTTTTTCAATAAGAGGGACTTCGATTAGATTATCACTACCTGGGTTAACCGAAGTAATGTCGATTAACGGCGTCCACTCTGTTGCGTTCGTTGGTTCGCCTTCTATATTGCACGCTTCTAAAGAAACCTGCTGCGGAGCGTTACCCAAGAAGTGAGCGGTATTGGCATTGATGCCACGGATGATACCTTGTGAGCCCAGCTTGATGATGCACCAGTCGAAGTTCAAACCATCATCGGAAGTGCCGTCTGGTAAAAAGCGACGACGGCGGCTTTCCCAGCCATCCATCAATTGACCACGTTCAGTGAAAACTCCTGGCTGAAAAATAGGAGATTCTGCTTTTAATAGATTTTCCATTTCAGCAAAAAAATCATTACTGCATGACAGTGCCTGACCACCTAGACGACGCGCCGCTAAATCTGTGTACAGTGCGGATAAACGGTTACCTTTAGCAACTAAACTCATTTTTTTATATTTCCTTTCAAATGCTTTTTTCCTTAAATTCAGTCGATGATTGTTAAGATCTAGCGAGTAAATTTAAAGCTATTTATTTGTCAGATTCTTCAGTATCAGAGGTCTTGCCAAGGTGTAATACGGTTCCTTGACCCTTGCTATCCAGTTCGCCATTAAGCTGCTGTTTGATATCTTTCCAAGCCAAACCTCGGCTTTTCTTTGAGGCAGAAGCATGATGATCAATAACAGAGTTTTCAGCATTTAATGCTGGCTCTTCACTGGAGTGAGAATCTGATTGTCGGTTTGTAATGGAACTAATATTTGAGCTAGCACCCGCGCTGAGGCCTTCAGTCACTTGATTACTAGCATGGTCGATGGCGATGAGTTCGCCGACAATGGATACCGCGACTTCCATAGGAAGTTTACCCGGTACCGAACTTAAGCCAACAGGACAGCGAATCGCTTCGATGTTCTCTGCTATACCTTTCTTTTCTAAAAGGTGGCAGTTCTGCTCATTTTTGATTTGGTCAAGAAGTCGGTCGGTTAACCGCTTCTGAAAACGTAATGCCTTGGTTTGTGAACCAATAAGGCCAATCGAGCGCAGTTGCTGCAGCGGATTGCGATTACGTTTTAACGCTGCTAGACACAGCTCAAAATCTAACTGATGATTGTGAGTTAAGATTAATATATCACTGCCATTGGGCAGGTCTTCTAATTCGTCACACGGCTCAGTCGCAATTATTTTATTCACATTGGCAGGAATTTCCAGTGGAAATTCATCCGCCCGTGAATCTATCCAACTAACTTTACAATTTAGTCCGGCTAAAATGGTCACAATCGACCTAGCCACATGCCCTGCACCAAATATTCCGATATGGAATTGGCACGCTGCGAAGGTCTCAATCAATACCGTCGCACTGCCACCACAACACTGGCCTAATGATGCGCCCAGTGGAAAATGATGAATATCTTGCTGCACTGAATTACGACTAACAATTGCGCGGGCTTTTTTCATCACCAAGTATTCTAGGTGACCGCCACCAATTGTATCGAAGGTATTCTCCTGCGTAATCACCATTTTACTGCTGTGATCACGTGGAGTAGAACCTGTACAACCCAATACGGTAACCAGAGCGTAGGCATCGCCACTGTGTTGTAGCGATTGCACGGCATCAAACCACTGCAAAGCAACTTTAGGCGCAGACATGATTAAACCTTTTGCTCTGCAGCGCCGTCATTTTTAGCGCGCATAAAGTCTTTGGTATTTTTAATCGATTTTAAAATCTGTTCAGGCGTTGCCGGTGTATCCATAGGCGCACCGTATTGATAATCAGCAAGACTGGCGACGGCATCACGAATAGCAGACCATACCGAGATACCTAACATAAACGGTGGCTCACCGACGGCTTTCGAACGGTAGATAGTTTCTTCACGATTAGGATGATCTGCCAATAAGTTCACATTGAACTCGAACGGCGTATCACCGACTGCTGGAATTTTATAGGTCGCAGGACCGTTGGATAATAAGCGGCCTTGCTCATTCCATTTTAATTCTTCGGTGGTTAACCAACCCATACCTTGAATGAAAGCTCCTTCGATCTGGCCTTTATCAATGGCAGGATTTAGGGAACGACCGACGTCGTGCAAAATATCGGTGCGCACTAAACGGTTTTCGCCGGTTAGCGTATCAACTAATACTTCGCTCACAGAAGCACCATTGGCGTAATAATAGAAAGGACGCCCTTTACCAGAATTACGGTCGTAGTGAATCTTAGGGGTTTGATAAAATCCGGTAGAAGAAAGTGGCACACGCCCCATGTACGCTTGCTGTACGAAATCTGCAAAAGGAATACGCAGCTCTTCTTTTTCAGAGCCCTCTTCTTCAGCGTCTTTGATCACAACCAAATGGTTATCATCAAAGTGAATATTTTCTTCTGTAACGCCATGCTGTTCGGCGGCAAATTTCACCATGCCGGCTTTAATACGCAAGCAGGCATCACGCGCAGCCATGCCGTTCAAGTCGGTACCTGAAGATGCAGCAGTCGGCGAGGTATTAGGAACTTTTTCAGTATTGGTGGCTGAAACCTGAATGGTATCGAGATCCACTTGGAATTCTTCCGCAACCACTTGTGCCACTTTTACAAACAGGCCTTGACCCATTTCCGTGCCACCGTGGTTTAAGTGAATACTGCCGTCGGTATAAACATGAACTAACGCGCCGGCCTGATTCAAGAATTGTACGGTGAAAGAAATACCAAATTTAACCGGTGTTAATGCTAAGCCTTTTTTCAAGAATGGGCTGCTGGCATTAAACTGTTTAATTTCTTCGCGACGCTGCCAATAATCAGCAGTTTTTTCTAATTCTTCAATTATTTCCGGTAAAACCTTTTGCTCCACCGTTTGACCATAATGAGTTTGGTTACGCTCGTCGACTTCGCCTTTAGCATTAAGAATATGATCATGCTTGATGCCATATAAATTGCGCTTGCGAATCGTTAATGGATCTTCGCCAAGGTGACGAGCGATGTCGTCCATCATGAGTTCCGCTAAGATAACACCCTGTGGACCGCCAAAACCGCGATACGCCGTATTTGATGTGGTGTGTGTTTTACAGCGATGGCCAGTGATCGTCGCATTATTTAAATAGTAAGCGTTATCGGCATGGAACATTGCACGGTCGACGATGGCATCGGATAAATCCGGTGAGTTACCACAGTTACCCGCTACCATAATTTCGCTGCCCATCATGATGCCTTGTTCGTCAAAAGCGACATCGTAGGTATTGAAGAAGGGGTGACGTTTACCGGTCATGACCATGTCATCGGTGCGTGACATGCGGTATTTAACCGGACGGCCGGTTTTATTAGCAACAATAGCGGCGATACAGGCAAGTGGTGCGGCCTGAGTTTCTTTACCGCCAAAACCACCGCCCATGCGACGGATTTCGACTTGTACTTTGTTGATGGAAATATCTAAGACTTCCGCCACCAGCTTTTGTACTTCGGTCGGATGCTGAGTAGAACTGTATACCTTCATGCCACCATCTTCGGTCGGCATAACAGAACAAACTTGGCCTTCTAGATAGAAGTGCTCTTGGCCGTTTACGTGTTGCTGACCTTGAATTCTGTGTGGAGCTTGCGCTAGCGCTTTCGCAGCATCGCCACGAATGTGTTGGTGCGTTGGGCGCACGAAGAATTTATCTTCTAGCGCTTTTTCTACAGTAAGCGTGGGTTCTAATATTTCGTATTCGATATTGGCTTTAGCCACGGCGGCTTTTGCAATTTCCATGGTATCGGCGGCGACGGCGAAAATTGGCTGACCAATGTATTCGCACAGCTCTTCGACAAGCACGGGGTCTCCAGAAAAAACGGGGCCAATGTCAACATGTCCAGGTACATCGTGTACCGTGATCACATCAACGACCCCCAAGGTTTCTCTAACTGAAGTGAGATCGATCGACTTAATTTTCGCGTGGGCGTAGGCACTACCACCCACTGCGATATGCAACTGGTTGGGGTATTCTGGCATGTCGTCGACATACACAGCTTTACCGGTAACATGCTTCTCTGCACTCTCGTGCTTCATGCTTTGTCCCGTCTGGCCTTTGCTCTTTTTAGCTTTAGCCGGACGGTATCGTTGTTCTTCTTTAGAATCGTGCTCTGGTAAATCGATTAACTTACGCATGGTTAACTACCTCTGTCTTTACTTGCGCTAGAGATAGCTCGCTATTATGTAGCGATTCTATTCTTGTGACTGAATTTGGGTTAGAAAGTTCAAAGGCACACTTCTGAATCAGGTTTTGTGCTACCTGCATGCGGTATTCAGACGTGGCGCGCACATCACTCATAGGCGCAAAATCTTGATCCAATACCTGCGCGGCCTTTTCAAAGGCGGCCATTGAAACCTGTTGATTCAATAATGCTTGCTCTAGGTTAGTTGCGGCTTTTGGAATACCCGCCATGCCGCCAAAACCTGAGGTAACAGCAGTGACAGTTTGCGCCCCAGCCTCTCCTGCTAAAGTAAATTTAAAGGCGGCTAATACGGCTGAAATATCATCTTCAAGACGCTTAGATATTTTGTAAACTTTCAAAACCTGATTTGTGTGCAAACGAGGGATGCGAATCATGCGTAAATATTCACCCGGCTTTTGCTGGGTCTTTTTATAATCTAAAAAGAACTCATGCAAAGGCAGCCAACGATTACCTTCAGCGCTGGCTAATTCAATACAAGCACCTAGCGCTAATAGCACTGGCGGCGTATCACCAATTGGCGATGCGTTGGCGACGTTTCCACCCATGGTGCCGTTATTACGCACTTGGCGAGAAGCGAAGCGATGCAATAGTTGGCCAAATTCAGGGAAGTGTTCATTCAATGTCGCTTCCATCTGGCTGTAGGTCACGCCTGCGCCGATTAAGATGGATTCGTCTTCTATGATAATAGACTTCAAGCTAGGGATATCATTGATCGCAATGAGCTGAGGGATGCGCCGATTCATCTGCGTCACTTCAAGTGCGATGTCGGTAGCACCTGCCACCATGCGGGCATCAGGGTACTGAGATAATAATGTTTTTAATTCATCTTCTGTCTTCGGTGACCAGCTTTGGCTTGTGATGTCGGTACTTGAAGTGGCGTGAAAAAGACCGGCTTCTGTTGCTGTGACCTCGTCAACAATGGCGGCAGGCTGCCAGATACCCACTTGGCCTGCATCCACACTGTTATTATGATAGTTGCCCATGTTCTCGGCCGCTTCAATAATTGGGCGATAACCCGTGCAACGACATAAGTTGCCAGACAGTGCATCAATAATTTGGTGGTGATCAGCAGGTTCGCTGTTTTTATGAATGCGTTGATTTTCGTGCAACGCGGCCAAAGACATCACGATACCAGGGGTACAAAAACCACACTGGGAGCCATGATAATCGACCATTGCTTGCTGAGCTGGGTGTAGCTGATCACCGGTTTTTTCTTTTGCCGAACACTGTTTAATAGGCGCTCTGGTAGCAAGTGCATCCACCGTGATCAGGCTTTTACCATCGAGCTGTGCAATGAAGGTAATACAGCCGTTAATGGCTTGATACTGCCATTGGCTGTCGCTACTCTCATTTGCAGAGTCATCACTGATGCGCTCGCCTAGTAGTACCGAACAGGCACCACAATCACCAGAGCCGCAACCTTCTTTGGTGCCCGCTAAGACTTGCTGCGTTCGTAAATAGCGCAAAACTGTCATGTCACTTGTGACGGCGCTTTCTTCGATCCAGCGGCCATTTAAACAAAATCTAATCACGGGCTTACTCATATTCATCACACGATGTTTATTTACATTAGTGCGCGCATTATTACGCGAAAGATTCGACTAATCAATTATCCTGACCAAATAGACAACTTTTAATCATAAAAGATTAATCTTTCAAGAATGGTACCAATACTTCTATATAGTGCCTTATTTCACATTACACCTATCACTCAGCCGTTATCCAGAAAAATTAAATCTTCACTTTTAGACAACGCTGTCAGAAAGAGAATATAAGTAGCACACCTCAATTCCCAAACTGGCTTCAGATGACTACTTACATGACCAAGTGGTCATGTTTTTGCACCAAGTTAATTCACCCTACACCGCGAATGCACTTATGTAGACCACTCTCAGACCCTTTTTTGAGTATAGCTAGGTTAATAAATAACCTTATATAGATTTAATCTATAACAACTCAGGTAATACTCCAGTTATAAGCTGACCTTCTGAACAATTTTTTGAGAAATTATCATTTTTATCGCATTATAGTGTGAGTTTTGGCAAACATATTGCTTAATTAAGCTGGCTAATTGGTCAAGAATTTAAATATGAATCAGATTGAACTGAACAATATAACCAAGCGTTATCCTGGCTGTATCGCCAACCAAGCTGTCGAACTAAAGGTCGGCGCGGGTGAGATACATGCCTTGCTTGGAGAAAACGGCGCGGGTAAGAGCACCTTGATGAAAATCATTTATGGTGTGGTAAAACCTGACGAAGGCATCATGCGCTGGCAGGGAGAAGAGATCTCCGTTAAAGGTCCTGCGCACGCCCGTGAGTTAGGCATTGGCATGGTCTTCCAACACTTCTCGTTATTCGAGACGTTAACGGTGGCTGAAAACATCGCCCTGAGTTTGCCGAAAGCAGAATCCGCTTCAATGGATTTGCTGAAGAAACGTATTATAGAAGTGTCTGAACATTATGGGATGAAGCTAGATCCTAATCGCTATGTGCATTCACTCTCGATCGGTGAGCAGCAACGCGTTGAAATCGTTCGCTGCCTTTTACAAGATGTTAAATTACTAATTCTTGATGAACCAACCTCTGTATTAACACCACAAGAAGTAGAAACTCTATTTAAGACTTTGCACTTACTCGCGGCAGAAGGTTGTAGCATTCTATTTATCTCGCATAAGCTCGATGAAGTTCGAGCTTTATGTGATCACGCGACAATTTTAAAAGCCGGCCAAGTCAGCGGTCACTGTATTCCGAAAGAGACAACCACCGCCGAACTTGCTCGCCTAATGGTCGGTGACGATACGCCGCTTACTGAAGACTATAAAAAGGCAGAGGGTGCTGAAACCTTTTTGTCGATTGTCGATTTAAGCCATCAGTCTGATGACCCTTTTGCTTGCACACTGAAGAACATTTCACTTGATGTTAAAGCCGGTGAAATCTTAGGTATTGCCGGCGTTGCGGGTAACGGCCAGGAAGAGTTACTGAATCTGATCAGTGGTGAAGATACTAGCGCGAAAGAAACTGTTTTCTTTGCTAAAAAAGCGGTGGGTAATTTAACTCCAGAAAAACGTCGTATTTTAGGTTTAGGTTTTGTCCCTGAAGAACGCCTAGGCCGTGGTGCCGTACCTGATATGTCGTTACAAGATAATGGTTTATTAACCGCTTATCAGGGTGACCTAACCAAAAATGGCATCATCAATACCAGTAAGGTAAAAGCATTCGCGCAAAACATTATCGAAAAGTTCAATGTTAAAGCCGCGGGTATTCATGCCCAAGCCAAATCGTTATCGGGCGGTAATTTACAGAAGTATATTATCGGCCGTGAAATTTTACAGAATCCAAAACTATTGGTGTGCTCGCATCCGACCTGGGGTGTTGATATTGGCGCGGCTATTTTAATTCGTCATGAATTAATTAAATTACGTGATGAAGGCTGTGCGATATTGGTTGTTTCGGAAGATATTGATGAGCTGTATTCGATCAGTGATCGTATCTGTGCGATTTGTGATGGCGAGCTTTCTCCTGTTGCTCCCACCCATGATGTTTCTATTAATCAGTTGGGTATGTGGATGGCCGGAGATTTTCACGCGGTGAATACAGATTCTAATAGCGAACCTTCTAATAGCGCACCTTCTAATAGTACTCCGACTAATCATTCACCAGAAAGTGAAGGTGCGATTAAATAATGTTTAATATTACTCTAGAAAAAAGACCGTCTGATTCGAAGACCATGTCTTATTTATCACCGCTGTTTGCCGTTATCTTAACGTTGATCAGTGGTGGTTTATTATTCTCGGCGTTAGGCCAAGATCCTTTCCATGCTTTGTATACTTTTTTCATCGCACCTTTAACGGATGTTTATGGCTGGACAGAACTTGGAGTGAAAGTTGCTCCACTTACTTTGTGTGCCATTGGTTTGATGCTGTGTTTTAAAGCCAGAATCTGGAACATCGGCGCTGAAGGCCAGTTTATTCTTGGCGGCTTAGGTGGCGGCTACATCGCCTTAGAATTATTAGAAGCAGAAGGCTTTTGGGTTTTACCCGTGGTTTTATTTTGCGGTGCGTTATCCGGTTTATTATGGGGTGCTCTTACTGCATTACTAAAAACTCGCTTTGGCGCTAACGAGATTCTTACTACGATCATGCTTAACTACATTGCCCTTAACTGGTTATTGTATGGCGTGCATGGGCCGTTAAAAGATCCTGATGGTTTTAACTTTCCTGAATCTGCTTTATTTTCTGACTTCGCCACCTTGCCGGTTTTATCCGATGACTATCGCTTGAATATCAGTATTTTCTTTGCGTTATTTGCCGTGGCTGTTGTTTGGGCCTTAATGTCGAAAACGTTATTAGGCTTTCAAATTGCTGTACTAGGTGAAGATAAAGCGGCTGCTCGTTTTGCTGGTTTTAAAGAAGAACGTTTAATTTGGTTTGTATTATTGGCTTGTGGTGCTTTAGCAGGTTTAGCAGGTGTGAGTGAAGTCACTGGTTCTGTCGGCCAACTCAATCCTTACATCTCCCCCGGTTATGGATACGCGGCGATTATTGTTGTTTTCCTCGGCCGCATGCATCCCGTCGGAATCGTCTTTGCCAGTATGTTATTAGCATTAACGTATATGGGTGGAGAAATGGCACAGATGGATTTAGCGCTGCCTAAGTCGTTAACCGGTTTATTCCAAGGCATGTTGTTATTTTATCTACTGGCCTGTGATTTATTAATTAGCTATCGCATTGTGCGTAAGCCTGCTGCCCGTGCTATCGGCAGCTCTTCCAACTCTGCACAAGCATAAGAGGCTAGTACTATGGATTTTGAATTATTCACTAATATTTTATTCGCAACATTACGTACCGGTACGCCGCTTATTTTAATCGCACTCGGTGAGATGGTCTGTGAGAAATCAGGGGTATTAAACCTGGGCCAAGAAGGCATGGTATTAATGGGCGCCGCGTTGGGCTTCATTGCGGCCGTGGTAACCGGTCATGCAGGCCTTGGCATTATCGCTGCGATTCTGGCGGGCATGATGATGTCGGTTCTATTTGCTTTTCTCGCCGTCACCTTGGTTTCTAATCAGGTCGCAACGGGCCTCGCGTTAACCATTTTTGGCACCGGACTCAGTGGATTTTTAGGCGCAGGTTATGTGGGTATGGCGATTGATGGCATTGCCCCTTTCCCGATTCCGTTTTTAAGTGACATCCCAGTTATCGGTAAAGTTTTATTCTCACACGATCCTTTGGTTTATGTATCTTGGGTCATGTTTGGATTAATTTTCTGGTGCTTCCGCAGCACGCGTTTAGGTTTAATCATTCGCGCTGTTGGCGAGAATCCTGAAGCGGCAAACGCGATTGGTATTCCGGTAATGAAGGTTCGTTATGGCGCCATTTTATTTGGTGGTGCGATGGCCGGTTTAGCCGGTGCTTATCTTTCCCTTGTTTACACGCCCATGTGGAGTGAAGGCATGTCCGCAGGGCGCGGTTGGATTGCGTTGGCCTTAGTGGTATTCGCCAGCTGGAAAGCTGAACGTATTCTATTAGGTGCTTATTTATTTGGTGCTGCGAGCATCTTACATTTGGTACTACAAGGACTTGGCTTTGAAGCGTCTCCAAACCTTCTTGCGATGTTGCCTTATGGCGCCACCATTATTGTTTTAGTCATCATCGCCAGCGATGCCGCTAAAGCAAAATTGAGTACACCACTTGCGCTAGGTCGTCCTTATAGACCGCAAGTGTAGTTTTACATTAAGAGCATTGGGTATCGCCGCAAGATAGTGGCGAACCCTAATTTTTATATCTAACTGATATCTAACTGAAGTGAACTAAAAGGAAGCATAACCATGCATTCGAATAAACTAACTAAGCTAGCCATGATCGCTGCGCTAGCCATTGGTGCCAATGTAGCAACTGCTGAAGACCCATTAAAAGTGGGCTTTGTTTATGTTGGCCCAACAGGCGATGCCGGTTGGACTTTTGGCCATGATGAAGGCCGTAAGTATATTGTTGAAAAGTTTGGCGATAAAATTGAAACCAACTACGTTGAAAGTGTTGCCGAAGGCGCTGATTCTGAACGAGTTATTCGCCAGCTAGCCGCTAAAGGCCATGACTTAATTTTCACTACTTCGTTTGGTTACATGAACCCAACCTTGAAAGTAGCTAAGAAATTTAAGAAAGTTAAATTCGAACATGCGACGGGTTATAAGCGCGGTAAAAATACCGGTACTTATTTTGCTCGTGCTTACCAAGGCCGTTACCTGACCGGTTTGATCGCCGGTAAAATGACTAAAACAAACGTTATTGGTTACGTGGCTTCTTTCCCAATTCCTGAAGTCATCCGTGGCATCAACGCTTTCACTAAAGGCGCTCTTGAAGTTAACCCTGAGGTTAAAGTTAAAGTTGTTTGGGCTTCTACCTGGTATGACCCAGCTAAAGAACGTGAAGCAGCTGAAACATTAATGCTACAAGGTGCTGATATCTTAACTCAGCATACTGACTCAGCAGCGGTTATTCAGGCAGCACAATCGAAAGGTAAGTACGCCATTGGTTATCACTCTGACATGAGTGCTTATGGCGCTAAAGCTCACCTAACGTCGACTATTCATAATTGGGGTCCTCTATACGCGGCGAAAGTACAAGCGGTTATGGATGGCACTTGGAAGTCTGAAGATTTATGGCCGGGTATCGCTGAAGGCGTAACAGATCTTGCTCCTTTGAACGATGCAATTCCTGCTGACGTGAAAGCGCTTGTTGCAGAGAAGAAGCAAGCAATCAAAGACGGCTCTATCCGCGTATTTGACGGCCCTCTTTTCGATCAGTCTGGCAAAGAAGTGCTTGGCGCTGGAGAAACACTGGATGACGGTGCTCTTAAAGGCTTCAATTGGTACGTTAAAGGCGTTGAAGGTCAGCTACCTAACAGCTAGAACCTCTATATTATAGCGTTACCTGCCCTAGATACTGCGTATGATTCAGCGTATTTAGGGCAGTTTATATATCGATCAAGGACAGATTGTTAACATTAGCTTAATCAGAGTTACCCTTTAAGCTGATGAATTTTTCGTTCAGCATGACATTCTGTTACAATATACACCCGTTTTATTAAACGGATGTTTTCACCTCATACTGTTATTAACGAGGCCTTTGGTGAGCGTAACTAAGAAGTACAAGCCGGGTAAAATCCGTGAACAGAACAGCCAGAAGATTTTACAAGCGGCTGAAGTTGAATTTGTTAAACATGGATACAAGGGCACAAGCATGCAGTCAATTTCTGACGCGGCTGGCCTTCCTAAAGCAAATCTTCATTATTATTTCACTAATAAAGCGAAGCTGTATAACGCGGTATTAGGCGATATTGTTCAGCGCTGGAATGAAGTATTAACAGATATCAGTGAAGACGATGACCCAACAGAGATCTTAGAATTTTATATTCGAACTAAGGTTGAACTCGCGATTCGCTACCCTAACGCTTCAAAGATTTTCGCCACTGAAATTATTCAGGGTGCGCCGAACGTGAACGAATATCTACGTACAGAGTTACGTGTCTGGTTAAGAGCAAAGACAAAGATTATCGAAACGTGGATAGAGCAAGGTAAGATGTCAAAAGTCGATCCTGAGCACTTATTCTTTATGATTTGGTCGACGACTCAGCATTATGCTGACTTTGAGACTCAGATTCTGACCATTACTAATAAGCTTGAATATGAAGCCGATGATATTGAACGTATCAGTCGTTTCTTATGCCATATGATTCTTACTGGTTGTGGATTAACACCGACACATAAGCTTTAACTTAGCTTAAAAAATCGGTAAAATGCCTTTATCGGCAGATTAACACGCAAGTCACTGCCATGTACGCATTCTGTGCATGGCGATATGATGTCTGCTAGTTCTTCTATACTAGCCATACTCTCTTATTTTCCTGTTTCCGTTTGCACTCTTTTTTGAATTCTTTATTGAATCGCGACTCGCGATGCTCTATTTAAAAGGTGACAACATGTCTAAATCTTCACTCATAAATCAGCCTCTTTCGACCGGTAAGTCTCTGTGGATTAAAAAACCACTGTCTATTTTTACCGCTAATCAGCAAGATGCCGGTAACGGTATTGTCATTCGCGATGGCATTATCATTGAACTCGTCGTAACAGGCGCTGAACCCGTAACGGTCATTGACCAAGTATTTGATGCTAGCCGTCATGTGGTTATTCCTGGATTAGTGAATACTCACCACCATCTCTATCAGACTCTGACTCGTGCTTTTCCTCCTGCATTAAATAAGCGCCTATTTCCATGGCTACAAACGCTCTACCCTGTTTGGGCTAAGCTACAACCCGATATGCTGCATGCGGCGACTGAGCTTGGTTTGGCTGAGCTTATGCTATCGGGCTGCACTACGGTTGCTGATCATCATTATCTATTTCCGCAAGCTTTAACCGAAGCCATTGATATCCAAGTATCCGCTGCCGGAAAAATTGGTAACCGTGTGATGCTTACTCGAGGCTCTATGAGCTTAGGCCAAGACGATGGAGGCTTACCTCCACAATCGACGGTACAAACCGATGCCGCTATTTTGGATGATTGCCAACGTGTAATTACCCAATTCCATCAAACCGGTCCTGGTGCAATGGTGCAGCTGGCTTTAGCGCCCTGCTCTCCATTTTCGGTCACAACGGATTTGATGAAGGAAACAGCCAAGCTTGCCCGTGCGAATAGTGTGCGCTTACATACTCACTTAGCTGAAACCGAAGATGAGAATAACTTCTGCTTGCAAACCTTTGGTTTGCGCCCGGTGGACTATTTAGAATCTGTTGGCTGGCTTGCCAATGATGTGTGGCTGGCCCATGGCATTCATTTTAATGACGAAGAAATTCAGCGCTTAGGTAAAGCTAAAGTCGGCATCGCGCATTGCCCATCTTCTAACATGGTATTAGCCTCTGGTATTTGTCGGACTAAAGAGCTACAAGCTGCAGGCGCTTACGTTGGGCTTGGCGTTGATGGTTCCGCGTCTAATGATGGCTCGAATATGATTCAAGAGGTGCGCCAAGCGTTATTGATTAACCGCCTACGGTATCAAGCCGATGAAGTAACCCACCAGGATGCGCTTTATTGGGCAACGAAAGGTTCTGCTAACGTATTAGGCCGCGATGACATTGGTGAGCTCGCAGTGGGCAAGCAAGCTGATATCGCCTTGTTTAATCTCGATGAACCTCGTTTCTCAGGTTCCCACGATCCGTTAGCGGCACTCATTCTATGTGGTGCTCATACTGCCGATTACGTCATGGTGGCAGGACAATGGAAGGTAGAGCAAGGTAAGTTGGTTGCGAGTGATATTGATGAAATTCAAGTCCGCCATAGAGCTTCTGCATTATCTTTGGTTAATTCATGAATCCATAGCGAGCTTTTGTGTCACTAAGGATGCAAATTCCTGACCATTCTGTTAAAATTTGGCGTTAATTAGATTTACGATTAACTATGGCGGCTAACACACAAACGGGCCGCCTAAAGGATGATGCAATGAGCAAGTACGAACTAGACTTTTTCGTTTCCTGGGAAGAGTTACATAAAGCAGGCCGCGCACTGGCTAAGACTCTTCATAACTTGCAAGAGTGGAAAGGTATCCTCGCCGTTACTCGTGGTGGGATGGTTCCTGCAGCAATTATTGCTCGTGAATTAAATATTCGCTTAATCGATACTATTTGTATTTCTAGCTACGACGGCCAAGAGCGTGGCGGTCTATCTTTGACAAAATCCCCTGAACTACCTGATGGTGGTAAAGGCTGGTTGATCATTGATGACCTAGTTGATACCGGTAAGACGGCTGCTGAAGTTCGCGCCCTTTTCCCTAATGCACATTTTGCTACCTTGTACGCCAAGCCAGCGGGTATTGAATACATTGATAGTTATGTTGAAGAAGTAACGCAGAATACTTGGATTCGTTTCCCTTGGGATATGAAGCTAAGTTATGCAGACCCTATTGTTAAAGGTGGCTAACTAGCCGTCTTGCTTAAAAATCGCACCCTAACAGACTAATTTATTAGCCTGGCGACTGATAAAGCAATACAAGGATGTATTGCTTTATCAAACTACTCTATTTCAAACTTCTTTCAGATTATCTTCTATTTCGTTTTTACTTCGTCAGCCATTTCTTCATTAAGCTCACGGAATACAAAGACTCGCGCAACCATAAAGTTAAAGCCCATTCCCATAACCACGCCTAGAATAAAGGCCATAAATGGATTTTCGATAAAGAAAGGAACATAGGTCGTTAATAAAGTATAACTACCAAAGTTAATCGCAAAGCCGCCGAGAGACGTCATCACAAACGATAGCCATTGGGTTAACTTCTTCGATTTGGCCCGATCAGTAAAGGTTACGGTACGGTTCCAGAACCAGTTCCAAGTCACCGCAGGCCAGAACGAAATTGCACGAGCTGTCGTATGGTTAAGACCTAAGAATAACTGCAAGCCGAAATAAATAAGGCTATCGACAATAAAACCTGTGCCACCAACTAAACCAAATTGTAGAAATTCTGATGCTGTTGGGAATTTGAACTTATAAAGTCGACGTAAGTGCTTGAGATATAAAAGCTGCTCTTTAAAGTCCAGCTTACTCTCACCGAATTCGCGATCTTTAAAGTGAATAGGCTGTTCATCAGGTGAAGCAAATTCGCCCTTCACCATAATTTCTAAACCGATTTTATAGCCTGTCGGTGCTAGATCTTTAGTACTGCCTAAGCGCTCGCGCTCGAAAGAGAAGAAACCCGACATTGGGTCTTTAACATGGCACAGAGGCAATGCTAACCAGGTAGCTACTTTAGAATTCAACAACCTAAAGAAACCCCAATCTTCGTCGAAAGAACCGCCTTCAACATAACGAGAGCCGATAACAAAATCTGCTTCGTTAGATTTTAGTTTAGCGACCATATGTGGAATCGCTGTTGCTGGATGAGATAGATCACAATCCATTACAACAATATACTTACCAACCGCTTCTTCGATACCACGAATAACCGCAGTGGATAAGCCACGCTCTTCAGTACGAACAATAATTCGAGCTGGTATTTCATGTGAAATTTTAGCAACGGCGTCAAATGAACCGTCTTGAGAATCATCATCGACATAGATGATTTCAAAGCTTTCCCCCGCCAGAGCATTATTAATCTCTTCGGCGATCAAGGGGATGTTCTCTACTTCTTGATAAGTAGGGATAACAATGGAGATGTTTGTGTCCGACATATTAATAACCACTTCCGCTCGCACTGTTAGTTACAGTGCTTTATTGACTGCTTCTTTATTGCTGGTATCCATATAATGATGACAGCGATAAAGTTTAAAATAATTCACATATGAAGATTCTATCTTCACTTCTAGTTCATCGACTAGACTGCAACTTTTAAAGTTATTAAGTACTTCGTACTTAAAGCCTTTATGGTCTGCATTTAACAATAGCAAACCGGAATCTCCGAGCTGAGCTGAGCCAAACCAAAGATCGAATTGATCAAATCTTGAGTCCAATACTTTAACAGGCATTGGCCGTGCATACCATGCAACACGAGACGCGTGAGACCAGTTAGGGATAAATACCTTATCGCCTTCTTGAGCGAGATCGACGATACGAGATGAGACCGTATCCCAGCCAATAAGGTCCGCTAATGGATGGCGATAGTCTTCTAATGGAATCTTTTGGTAGGTAATCAATACTTGTCCCAACAAGGTTATAAGCAAGGTGATTGAACCCAAGCCAATGAAGAGCCCCTTCATTACTTTGTTATTCAGATAAGACAAAATAACGGTAGCGATCAACGGCAGCATAAAAATGACACCGAGCTCCGTCCAGTGAGGTAATGAACGACCCTTAGCCGATAAGAGTGAGAATAATATTAAAATGGGCAAGGCAAAAATCAACCAGATTTTAGCTTCCTTACTCGCGCGTAATTTCCAGATGGCGATCAAACCAGCAACGTATATTAATGGACCGAACGCTGCGAGTTGAGTGACTTGCATCTGCAGTGCATGAACTAGATTATATTCTGACTTACCCGCACTGTGGTGTAACTGATATAAAAATGAAATCCACTCATTCTGCATGTTCCAATACAGCACAGGCAGTATGCAGATAGCTGCTATAATACCCGCAACATAAAGCCCTGCCTTAATAAATAACTGCCCTTTGAATTGCAATACAAGGACGACGAAAGTCGATACCGCGAGAGTCACACCGGTATACTTGCTTAATCCTGCTGCGCCTAAAATTAGCCCAAGTAAAATCCAATCTTTAAGTTGTTGCCCGTCATGTGTCTGAATACGCTTCAATATCCAAATATTTAATAAGCCAGCAAGAATTAAAGGTGTTTCAGGAATCATTCCAAAAGGAAGAATTTGTAGAATAGGCGCGCTAATAAACAATAAGATCGTTATATATGCCGTATTCTCTCCAAAGTCTTTCTTGGCTAAATGAAATAATAAATACAGTGAAAGCCCACTAAGAATTATCGGTATTACTCTTAAAGAAAACTCTGAACTCGAAAAGAATAAAGCAATAGATTGAAGCCAGCCCACCATCGGTGGGTGATCAAAGTAAGACCAATCTAGAAAGCTGCCATACAAAGCATAGTGAGCCTCGTCTGCGGAAAAAGGTAGAGACCAGGCATGGACTAGGGCTAATAAACTATAGAGGCCTAGAAAACCGAGGGTAATGATTCTTAGCGACATGATCTTACGCTGCTTTATTAATATTTTTATGGAGCGCTATTGTAATCGAATGCTGACTCACTCGTCATGCTAATGCAGTAAAGATTTGTCTCAACCCCCGTATATTATTTGTGAGTTCACTTTTTTGCAGGCAAAAAAAATCCCCAACAGAATAATCTGCTGGGGATCTTTAGAATAAGAGCTTGACGATGACCTACTCTCACATGGGG
>JBALXI010000047.1:0-19566 GCA_036960605.1 Oleispira sp.
GCATTATCACTTTCAACAAACGAAGGGCTCATGCTGGAAAGAGGACGTTTGTTGGGTGCAATAGCATTAGCCGCATTACCGATCAAGCCATAAGCATTTGGTTCACCGGGCTTAGCAGAGAAGTCATCCATCTCGTTATTTAATACCACGCCGGTATTCGCCACGGTAAACGCAGAGCCAAACGGCAGGTTAATACTTAACGTCGCTGAAACGCGGTTGCCTGCTTTATCGATCACAGAAAAGTGGGTGGTATGAAAGCCTTCTTTAATATTCTTTGGGCCTTTTAAGCTTAAGCTGCTGGTGGCTTTGTTCATGTCGATGCTTGATGCATACGTTTTAGCGCGCTCAATACTGATCAACTCGGCCGTCGGCACATCAACAAAATCGGGATCGCCTAAAAACTCAGCGCGATCTTTATAAGCACGACGCATGGTCTCCACAATTAAGTGAGTTTTATCGGCGTTATTGAGGGTATTCAGCTCGTACTGAGAAAGCATATTGAGCATGGCAGCAATCGCGATACCACCAGAAGACGGCGGTGGCGCACTGACTATTTTATGGCCCTTGTATTCAATCTCGATTGGCTGGCGCTCAACGATGTTGTAGTTGGCTAAATCTTCTAAAGTCCAAATACCGTTGGCAGCTTGTACTCCGGCAATTAAGCGACGCGCACTTTCGCCTTTATAAAAACCATCAAAGCCTTTGTCGGCAATCTGTTGCAGTGTCCACGCAAGGTCTGGCTGTTTAATCAGATGACCAAGCTCAGGAATCTTTTGCTCATTGTTTAAAAAGATCTTAGCGCTGGTCGGATAGCGCTTAAGATTCTCAAGACGATATCCCACTAGTTTTTGAAAATGGTGATAAACCGGGAAGCCATCATTCGCTTGCTGAATAGCAGCGGCTAAGGTGTTCTTTAACGGCAGCTGACCGTATTTTTCGGCTAGGTGAACAAAAGCCGCGGCTTGACCGGGAATACCCGCAGCCAATGCGCCATTAACCGCGATGTCACGATTAACACTGCCATCTTCATTCAGATATAAATCAGCATGAGCCGCAGAGGGGGCTTTTTCTCGAGCGTCGATAAAGGTGTTTTTATTGGCTTTAGCATCATGTATCAGCCAAAAGCCACCACCACCAAGCCCTGCGCTATAAGGTTCGACGACGCCGAGTGAAGCAGCAACGGCAATTGCGGCATCAAAAGCATTACCACCTTGAGCAAGAATATCCATGCCGGCTTGAGTCGCGAGTGGATGAGCACTGGCAATCGCGGCTTGAGTGGGAGTAGAAGCTGATAAAGACGTTTTAGGTGTGGCTACTTCATGTTCAGGTTGCGAGCAGGCACTTAACCCCATGAAAGCCGATAGACCGAGTGAAATACTAAGAAGTTTAAATGAAGCAGGCAGCATGGAAAAAAATTCCTTTCAGCAAAATAATTGCAGCTACTTTGGCAAGAACTTGTCATGAAGGCAAGAGAATGAAAGCTTTGAATAAGAGTATTGCGGGGCCGCAACACTCCATAACCAGAATTAAATCAGAAGGCTAGATCGTTTTACCGGTAAGCAGTTCGTATTTAGCTTCTAGCTCTTCTTGGCTTTCTTCGTTATTTACATCAAGTGGAATACAGTCAACAGGGCAAACGACGACGCACTGAGGTTCATCATAGTGACCAATACACTGGGTGCATTTTTTTGGGTCGATGACGTAAATTTCGTCGCCAGGAGTAATGGCTTCGTTAGGGCATTCAGGTTCGCATACATCGCAGTTAATGCATTCGTCTGTGATGATTAATGACATCTTTCTTCCTTACCTTTGTTCTTTCAGAGCTTTAACAACCGCTGGATGAACGAACTTGCTAATGTCGCCATCAAGGGCAGCAATCTCACGAACCAGTGTTGATGAAATATAGGAATATTGTTCCGCAGGGGTGAGGAACATACTTTCTACATTCGGCGCTAATACACGGTTCATGTTGGCGAGTTGGAATTCGTACTCAAAATCCGATACGGCGCGTAATCCACGTAAAATGATGTTGGCGTTTTTCTCTTGCACAAAATCAGCAAGCAAGTTGCTGAAACCAACGATTTCAACGTTATGCAGATGACTTAGCACTTCATTGGCTAGGTCTACACGGGTATCGATATCGAGTGTTGGCTTTTTATTTGGGTTATCCGCAACCGCGAGAATGATGTGATCAAACATACGAGCAGCCCGTTCAATAAGGTCGGTATGGCCGTTAGTGATTGGGTCAAATGTTCCAGGATAGACAACTATGTTCATAGTGGGCTCATCATTCTTTTAGTTGGATAGTAACTTTTATAGCAACGTTGATAGTAACTAGGCTAAATTCTGTGGCGTATTTTAACTGAATTGGCTAAAAAACGATAGCGCACTATGAGTCTTGGCCGCACCGAAGATGTAAGCAAAAGAGACCAATGCCGCTACGAACGCCCAAGTCTTACCTTGCTTGATCGCGATGGTACCAAATCCTATGTAGCCCACTAAACCGATAACTTTTGCCGTTAACCAGTGATCAGTCAGCGGATATTGGCCGATCATTGTGCATAACCAGATAGCGAATATCAGTAAGAAGGTATCGATGATGTGCGGCAGTATTTTCAGTATCTTGTTGCTTTTGAATGCCGGCTTAAATTTGAAAAGTGCAAAGCGAATGATAAACAATAAAATGCTTAAGTAAGCGATGCCAATGTGGGAGTGCTTAAGGGCGCTATAATCCATGATTTTTCTCGGCTTACTCTCTAACTAGAGAGTTTGATTTGGGAGTTAATTGAGAGTTGCTGCAAACTACCTTGTTTGGCCTAAATTGCCAAGTTTCTTTGCCTTGGCTTACATACGGCAATAAGCTTATTGTTCGCTAACGATTTTCGAAATTCAAACTCATTGCTGAGTCTGAATTGCCGTTACAATCTTAGACATTTTCTTGGGTGTAAAAGGCGGTCTGATAAAACCAAAATAATTACCCTTAGGATCCAGTATCGTAATGTTGGCACTATGATCCATTAAATAACCCAGTTCTTTATCCAATTCACCCTGTGCATTATTACGCTCGACCTTGGCATATACCGCATTAAGCTGCGTCGCAAAACTGCGCAACGACGCGGGCTTGCCCGTAAACGCGGTAAAGCTAGGGTCAAAATAATCCATATAGGTTTTCAATTGCTCAGGGGTATCCCGCTCAGTATCAACACTGACTAAGACCACTTGCGTTTGTGACTGCATTTCTGGGCTTAACTTTATCCACATCTGCTGCATCACCGCCAACGTTGTTGGGCACACATCAGGACAAAAGGTATAGCCGAAAAATAGAAAGGACCATTTACCCAAGTTTTCATTCTTACCCACGGTTTGGCCTTCTTCATTTAAGAAAGGCACATCGGCGACATTGATAGCTTGGGGAAAAACAAAAACACCATCATCCTTCAACTGCTCTGATAAGGGCATAGGTGAGGTTTTAGGGTTATTAGAGGAGAGAGATTGCCAGCCTATAAATGTAGATAAGCCTAAAACTAAACTTACGATCGCAATAAAAGGCGCTAACAATTTGTTCTTCACAACCGGCGTATTATTTTCTGCTGACGACATAAACATTCCCAATAAAGTAAACTAGTCACCAGCCACATCATACAGAAACTGTTTCCATCATGCTGCAACTTCAAAAACGCATCCTACAGCTCGCTTGGCCAATCATGCTGAGTAATATTACCGTGCCCTTATTAGGGCTAGTGGATACCGCTGTGCTTGGGCATTTATCCGAAGTGACTTATCTTGGGGCTGTTGCCTTGGGTGGCCAAGTGGTGACTTTATTATTATGGAGCTTTGGATTCTTACGGATGGGAACAACAGCGCTGAGTGCCCATGCGACAGGCGCTAGCCAGCGAGGCAAGATAGAAAAAGTTTTACAGAATGCTCTGCTAATGGCGCTCTTTATAAGCCTACCTTTAATGGTATTTGCTTTTCTAACGCTAGAACACATTATCGCTTTAATTGGTGGCAGCGATGCGATTCAAGTCTTAGCGGTTGAATATGCTCGTATTCGTTTAGGGGCGACCCCAGCAGTGCTCATTCAATATGTGCTTATCGGTTGGTTCATTGGTCGCGGTGAAACCAAGGTGCCGTTGTTATTGCTGATTGCCAGCAACAGCCTTAACGCGCTACTCGATATTATTTTGGTTTACGGTTATGGATTAACCAGTGATGGTGTGGCGTGGGCAACATTCTGCGCAGATTATTTTGCCGCCAGTCTAGGATTGTTCTGGGCATATCGTACGGTCACACTGGGACAAAAAGATAATAAGTTTTCATTCAGTTGGCCAAGCTGGCAAGAGTTGAAACCGCTGATCAATATTAATCACCAGTTATTCATCCGCACGCTATGTCTATTAAGTGTGTTCATATTTTTTACCGCGCAAGGGGCTCAGCAAGGCGATTTAGTCTTAGCGGTCAATGCCATCATGCTCACCCTGTTATTACTGATTTCTAATGCCCTTGATGGGTTTGCTCATGCGGCAGAAAGTTTAGTTGGTCAGAGTCTAGGTGCGAAGAATTTTCGTCAGTTACGACAAAGCATTTGGTTAACAGGAACCAATGCCTTAATTATTGCTCTTATTATGGTGGCAGGCTTTGCCTGGTTGGGTGATGACTTATTAGGGCTGCTAACCAATCAGCAAGATGTGTTGGCGTTGGCGATAGAATACAGCCCTTGGTTAATTTGGTTACCGTTAATCGGGTGCAGTAGTTATTGGCTGGATGGTATTTTCATTGGCGTACAAGCAAGTGCCCAAATGCGCAATAGTATGTTGTTAGCCGCTTTGGTTGTTTTCTTACCCGTCTGGTTTCTGACACAGTCGTTGGCTAACCATGGATTATGGTTAGCCTTCTATTCGTTTTTATTGGCACGATCTTTCTTTATGTTGCCCGCATTTCTGACAATACTGAACAAACATCAATTAATTGCCGAAAAAAACTAGCAGACGCGTCAAACTTTACTATACTTTTTTCATAGCGGTAAGGGAGTGTAACTAACCTACTGTTTTTAAAGGCTTTTTTAATATGCATAACAAGTGGTTTTTTATAAATAAAAGCGTCTAACGAGTTGTCGCTTTGGCCATTGAATGTTTAGTGAACACCTTTTAACATTCAGCGCAGTGCTAACCGATAAAAGCTTACTTATTTTAAAGTAGTTGGAGATTCAAAATGATGAACACGGAAGCGTTACAACAATTGATTCAAAAAGCCGTCACTCAGGAACAAGAAACTGGGCAGCTTCATCAACTCTTACAACAGCGTCTTGAAACCGTCGAGCGCATCGTTCAATTACCCGAAGTAGAAGCCCTTGAGCGCTTGTACGAATTTGTCGTACGTTATATTCAGCAAGTGCCACAAATGCTGGAGGATTTACACCAGGGTGCTATAGAAGCTGGCTTACTTAGCTATGTCAGCCCCATCCTAGAAGTGGTCGAAGGCTTCTTCATGGCACCGCCTAAAGAACTGAATAAAGTAACGGGTTTAGCGGCATTAATGGATGAAGCCTTTTTGGCGCATCGTTTATTCGAAGAAGTAAACGATACCTACATCATGCGCGTGGGCCAGCCAATGATCCCGTTTGATATGACCATGTCGAATGTGATTGTGCATTCATTAATTAGCGAACCTTTTGCCAACGAGCTTGAGACAATCGTGACGATTGCAACGAAAGGCATTTTCGGTGAAGCCAAAGCCTACGAAGGAAACGATAAATTCTTGGCCTTTATGGACAAGAAAGATAATGACAATCTGATACAAATTGCTCAGCGCTGGCCTTGTATGTCGACTCAAATGGGTCTTGATGGTCACCTTCAATTCGCTTAATTTATCACTATCGTTAGTTTAAACTTTTCGCCAAGAACTCATACAGCGCTTGAATCCGAGCGCTGTTCTTTAAATCTTTATGATAAACAAACCATAAACCTTCAATGCCGTGATCCAGCTGAATGTCCAACTGCTGCAAATTGTCGTGCTTGATTGAATGGTGAACCCCCATAGGCCCGATCGCCATGCCTTCGACCACGGCGCTATGGATATCCGGGAAATGGTTACTCTGATAGATGATCTGCTCTTCATTGATGTGCTGTAGCACCTGTTTAACAAACGGAATACGGCGCTTATCGTCACTCGGTAGAGCCCATAAATGTTGATTATATTCACTACTGTCTTTCGGCAATCCATACTCCTCGACATAACTATCAGCGGCGAAGTAATGAATTTCAGGAGCATTCAGTTTCTTAACGATTAAATCGGGCTCACTGGGTTGAGCGCCTGCGCGTAAGGAAACATGCGCGGCCCCGGTCGCTAATGGAATGATGTCATCGGTGGCGATTATCTGAATACGCAATTTAGGGTAAGCCTGGCGAAAGGCTTTTAGCGCGGGGTTTAAAATCGGCGAAAAGTCACTTAGCGTAGTGATGCGTAAATTTCCGCTGATGTTCTTCTCGGCGCTAGCCATTAAATTTTCTAAGCGGCTGAAACTTTTATGAATCTCGGGTAATTCTTTGACCACTAACTCACCGGCATCGGTTAGCTGATAGCCTCTTTGATGGCGAATGAATAACTTCGTATCGAGAGCTTCTTCTAAGCGATTCACATGACGTAGTACCGTCGCATGATTCATATTCAGCACCTTGCCCGCCTTCATTAAAGTCCCTGATTCGGCGACTTGATAGGCGATGCGAAAATCATCCCAGCTGGCTTGTGACATGGAATTACCTTTGAGAAATGGTTAGTTGTTCATATATGCACAATAGTTTCCCTTTTTTGTCTATTTTTCAACAAAAGGTTTAGGGGTAGAGTAGATAAATTGAATTGTTAGCGATAAAAAGCATCGAACGAAACGTCTGAATTTACGTATCGATGTTAGAGAATGAGAATCATTATGGTAAAGAACAGTAAAACCAGTTACGGCTGGATCGCAATCGCCTTACATTGGCTCATGGCTATCGGTATATTTTTCTTGTTTGGCTTGGGTTTATACATGGTCGAGCTGACTTATTATGATGCCTGGTACCGTGGATCATTAGAGCTGCATAAGAGTTTGGGTCTCGTGCTGTTATTTATTTGGATTGGCCGAGTTATTTGGCGCTGGGTTAATACCAGCCCCACCATGTCGGGCACCGCAATAGAGAAGAAAGCAGCCCATGTTGTGCACCTATTATTGTATTGTCTAATGCTTGCCCTAATGGCAACAGGCTATTTAATTTCGACGGCTGATGGACGTGGCATTGAAGTATTTTCGTTAATCGAAATACCTGCAATAACATCGATCAGTTTTGAAAACCAAGAAGACATCGCTGGTGATATTCATTGGGGTCTGGCTTGGAGTTTGATGTCTTTAATCGCATTGCATGCATTGGCTGCGATAAAGCATCAGATGATTAATAAAGACGGTACGTTAACGAAGATAATCCGCCCAAAAGCGAATTAAAAAAAGCATTTTAAAAACAGCACCTTAAAACAGATTCCTTGGAGGATTTATGAAAAAACTATTATTAACCGCAATAACCACTTCAGCCTTAACGCTGGCTTCTTTGTTTTCAGTTTCGGCACAAGCCGCTGACTACAAAATTGATACTGAAGGCGCTCACGCGTTTGTTCAGTTTAAAATTCAACACTTGGGTTACAGCTGGTTATTAGGTCGTTTTAATACCTTCGATGGAGACTTTTCTTATGATGCTGCAGCGCCTGAAAAATCGGAAATCGAAATCGTCATCGAGACTGCCAGCTTGGATTCAAACCATGCTGAGCGTGATAAGCACTTAAAAGGCGCTGATTTCTTAGACGTTAAGAAATTCCCAAAAGCCGTATTTAAAAGCACAGGCTTTGAAGTTAAAGATGACAATAATGCGGTTGTTACCGGTACATTCATGCTACATGGCGTGAAGAAAACGATCAGCTTCCCAGTACAAAAAATTGGTGAAGGTCAGGATCCATGGGGTGGCCACCGCGCGGGTTTTGAAGGCAAGACAAGCTTGAAGCTAGCGGACTACGGTATTACTTATAACCTGGGGCCAGCTTCTGCAAACGTTGAGATTTATTTATATGTTGAAGGTATCCGCAAGTAAGTGATTCGTTAACTGATTATTTATAAGCAGTACTAAAAAAGCCCAGAATATCTGGGCTTTTTGGTATAAGTAAAAATGAAAAATAACTAGACATACATCACATCTGATTAATAAATGTTCAGAAAAAGCTTGAAGTTACTGATCAAATTATAGACAATGCGCGCCTCAGCAGTAGTGTAATGGATCGTATATTAAATGGATTTAATGAAATCAGTATTTGGGCTGCTACTAACAGTCGCTTTTACTCAGACCAATGCTGAAATAATTGCAGATGGATCAACCAATACATCGATATCGGTTGATAGTGCAGGGCGGGAAGTCATTGAAATAGCCCCTGCAAATTCCAGCCGAATTAGCCATAACCGCTTCAGCCAATTTAATGTCGATACTAACGGCATACTCTTTAATAATCGACTCGCCGCAGCTCGTACCATTATCAATGAAGTAACAGGCACGGGTGCCTCCACTATTAATGGTGATATTAGAGTTCAAGGAACCCGCGCGCATATCATTATTGCCAACCCTAATGGCATTAATATTAGTGGAACAACTTTTTATAATACCGGGGGAGTAAGTCTTACCACAGGAAGCGTTAGCTATATTACTCGGCCAACGCCTTTAGGAGGAACTCAAGATAACCCTGTCATTACAACAAGCCAAGGTACTATAACGGTTGGAGAAGGCGGCATTGCCGGTGTAATGAACCGTTTAGATTTAATCTCCAAAAATATACTGCTTGAAGGCCGCATTAATAATGAACATGAATCTCCATTTGCTAGCGTTCATTTATTAGCGGGAGGCTCAACAACAGAATTTAATCCAAACTTATCGATAGCAGACCCTGGTGGACAATGGTACGACACAGAAGCTACCCCAGAGGCAGAAAACGATACATTTGCAGTAGATATTACTCGCCCAGCATCAATACTCGCCAGTAGTGTACAAATAGTTGTGACGGATAAAGGAGCGGGCGTTCGACTGCTCGGAGAAGCCGTTGCCTCGCAGAACAATTTCACAATTACTGCTGATGGCCATATACAAATAGAAGGTGAAGTAACCGCTGCTGGAAATATAGCATTTAACTCCACAACCGCAGAAGTCAAAACAAGCAGTGACAAGCAAGCAAAAATAGAATCCCAGAACGCAGCGCTAACGATTACTACCCGTGAAGGATTCAATAACCTAGGGGGGCTATTAAGTGGCGCAACCGTAGATCAAACTAACGATCAATCACATGCTGCAATTACATTAAATATCGGTTCGCTTTTTACTCAATCGACATTAGGCGAATTAGAAACACAGCGTGGCACTTTATTCTCGCTCACCGATATAGATATTAATGCTGATGTAGTGAACAACTACGCAGGACGGATGCTATCCAATACCGGTATGACTCTGGATGCCAACGTATTTAATAACACAGTGATAGTGGACGACTTTGAGGGGCGAGGCGAAGAGACCTCCCGCAAATATGATGGTCGTCGATTGTGGTACATGGGCTTTCTAGCTAAGGAAAGAGTCTATGAAACAGAACTTAATTATGGCAGCCCCCTGTCAGGTCGCTTTGCATCCGAATTAATCGCCACAACAGGCGATATCACAATTAACGTAGAAACACTCAACAGCATCGGCTCAGAAATCACATTAAATGATGGCAGCCTAACTATTAACGCAGATATTATTCGTCATGAAGCAGCGCTAACGGGGCGTGCCAAATTAACCATGCGCTGTGAATTAGGAGGATGTGATCGAGATGGATTTTCCACAATAAATCTCATCGGTGGTAAGTGGCAAGCCAGCGGCAACATAAATTTAACCGCGACAACCAGTATTGAAAATATTGGAGGAACCTTCTTAGCGATCAATGATTTAGTGTTAACTAGCCCTTCAATAAAAGCATCTTCTGTTTCTACAGTAGACGTATTAACCCGTAATAATGGTTTAAGAAGTTTGTTTTTACACGACGATGCTCTCTGGGTTCAAACTGATCAAGGTGGCGCTTTGTTAGCCAATATGGGACGTCTTGTTATCGATTCAGAGAACGAAGTGATTATTGATGGTGGCATACATAATGCGGGAGCAGGTATCGAATCCAATGTGGCTATCAACATAGTGCGTGAGCCAACATCGACGGACTTAATGATCCGTAAGAATGGTGGCATCTTGAGTGATATCTTCTAATGAAAAAAATAATCATATTACTCATCTTGTTTTCAACAGCGGCTTATGGTGCCGACCCAAAGGTCGACTTTGCTGAAAAATTTCTACAAGACGAATTAATCAAACGTCAGATTGAATTACTGCAAAAGAAACAGGTTCAAATAGAAGAGACACAGAAAGAAGATAGCATTCCTATAGAAAGCACTTGCTTCAAAATTAAGGCCATACAATTAAAAGGTAATACACTCCTCTCAAGAGAAGATATTGAACATATCGTCTTACCTTATAAAGCACAGTGCTTAGGGAAAAATGGCGTCAATCAATTGATGGCAAAGCTGACGACGGCCTATATAAATAACGGATACATCACGAGCCGCGTCTACATACCACCGCAAGATCTAAATAGTGGAATACTAGAATTTATCGTCATTGAAGGAACACTCGAAGATTTTTCAATAAATAATAATTCTGCAGAAGATCGACGCAAGCTCTGGTGGGCAATGCCAGCACAAAGTGGTGAGCACCTGAGTATCAGCGAAATTGAGCAAGGGATTGATCAAATAAATCGCGTTCCGTCGGCGAACGCAAAAATGAAACTTTGGCCTGGTCGAGAAACCGGTGCTACCCATATCCAGGTGCTAAACGAAACACAAGATGAGTTTAGAGGTACGCTTGAATGGAATAATGAAGGGCAAGCCAGTACCGGTAAGCAAAAGATACGCTTTGGAATGGATGCCGATAATCTTATTGGCATTAACGATACTTGGGGCATGAACTACATAGGCAGTAAAGATACCAATGCACTAACGTTAAACACCAGTTTTCCTTTTCAAAAATGGTCTTTTAATGTATCGCACAGTTATTCTGAATATCTAAATATATTGCCAGGGAATACTGACTTATTTGGACAATCGAATACCTCCACCATCAGCTCGGACTATTTGTTATATCGAAATGGTAAACGTAAAATACAGTGGATCAATAATGTAACCGTTCGTCGATCTGAACGTCGTTTGTTAGGTGTAGAATTAACGCCTCAGAAACTTGTGCCTTTGCGCAGTGCAATCAATATGTCAGAGAATCTACCTTGGGGCTTTTATTCTCTCGAAGGTGGCTTTGTGTATGGTTCTAAATTATTCGGTGCGAGTGAAGACCCGTCAGGCGCTCCGCGAGGAACGCCACGAGCGCAGTTTAAAAAAATTGATGGCCGCTTTACATTGGTAAAGCCACTTCCGCCTTGGTTGAGCTACCAGACAAACATCGCATTTCAATATACAGAAGACCTGTTGTATAGCTCAGAGCAAATTCACATCGGTGATAAATCCAGTATTCGTGGCTTTGAAACAACGGCGGCCTCCGGCGAAAAAGGCTTTTATTGGCGTAATGATCTGAATTTATCAACCTCCTCAATACTATCTAAATTGGGCGCAACTGATAGTGCTGCGTGGCTAAGATATGGCAGCTTATTTACCTTTTTCGATTTCGGTTGGGTAGAGCCAAAGCTACAAACCCGTGCAGACAGAGCAGCAGGCACTGGCATTGGTCTTCGAATAAATTATGGCGCACTCGCCGCAAGTATTGTCTGGTCGAAAGCAGTTGAATCACCAGTAAAAACAAAATCAAATGAAGCCGTTTATGCGTCGCTTCAACTAAAAGTATTTTAGTAGGTGGATATCATGGAACGATTTAGAAAATCACTATCAGAAAGCTTAATCACTCGATTTGTGAGTTACAGCATAATACTACAGCTGATATTTCCTCCTTTCTTAGTGAGTAACGTTTACGCCGCATTGGTCACAGACCCGCATGCGAACGTGAGCTTTCAGCCTCAGATAAATAACTCATCTAGCGTGCCTGTGATTAATATTGTTGCCCCTAACAATACCGGGCTATCGCATAACAAATATCAAGATTTTGATATTGCTGAAGAGGGTGCTGTATTCAATAACTCGTTAGTGACGGGGAATTCTCGTTTGGCAGGGCAAGTTGTTGCTAACCCTTTATTCGGTGGGCGAACTGCAAGCATCATCTTGAATGAAGTCACGGGCGCATCAGATTCTGAATTAAAAGGCTTAATGGAAATATTTGGTGATAAAGCCAATATCATTATCGCGAATCCTAATGGCATCACTTGCAACGGCTGTGGGTTTATCAATACCCAGCGCGCGACATTAACAACAGGAACACCTGAGTTTTCAGCAGAAAAATTGAAGTTTGATGTTGATGGTGGCCTTATCCGTTTTGAAGGAGAGGGGCATAGCTATCGATCTTTCATTAATGAAATGGATGTTTTATCACAATACATTGATGTTAATGGTGACATCTCTACAAAAAATAGATTAAGTCTGGCAGCGGGTCGATTTGTTTTCGACTATTCAAAGAGCATTGCTGGTGGAACATTAACAGAATGGATTGAGCCTAAAAATCACGATGCTGAAAAAAGTACAGGGCGAGCCTTAGCCATTGACGGTACTATTTTTGGTGCAATGCAATCGGGTCAGATCGATGTC
Organism: Oleispira sp.; assembly: GCA_036960605.1. GTDB lineage: Bacteria > Pseudomonadota > Gammaproteobacteria > Pseudomonadales > Oceanobacteraceae > Oleispira. The sequence continues at coordinate 12,782 of JBALXI010000047.1, forward strand.
ATGGGCACAGAACAGGGTTTAGGCGTAAAGGTAGATGGCTATCTCTTTGCTCAAGCAGATGACTTGTTTATGCAATCAGCAGGTGGACTTTCAATTAACAACGCCGATGCGGTACGTGAAATTAATATCAATGCTGCAGATAGATTAGTCATTGGAGCAGACCTGATCGCAAATCAGAAGATTAGTCTTCAGGGTGAAAACATATCGACAAGCCAAGAAACTAATCTTATTAGCAACTCACTTGAAATTTCAGCAACTAAAAAAGCTGAAATTCATGGAGAGCTAAAAGCCTTAGATATTCGTATTGAAGCCGGCGAAACTGAAAACACAGCAGACATTCTTGCAGTTAATAATCTTGATATCGTTGTCGCAGGAAAGAACCAACACAGTGACGCACGTATTGCAGCAGATATAGGGACTATTAATAGCCATGAAAATGAATTCACCGATGTAATATTGAGCTTCAATGAATTAGCCATAAGCAGTTTAGTTTCAGATTTTAAGCGGGTAAACGCGCAGTTGCAGTCTACAGAACTAAACCTTGGAGAGTTCAAAAGTTCAGACTTTATATTGAACGCAGATACTGTCAATTTGGCATTCTCTAATTGGCAAGACTCAAGAAGTCAATTCAATATCAATCAATACAAAGCTGTCGGTCAAGAAGCTATTGTAAACGAGTCGAACTGGGTATTTTCTAACGGCAGCGTTGATATATCAGGCTTAACCTTAAACGACAGCCGAGTATATTCTCTTGAAAGCGTAATTAACTCAAACGCATTAAATATTTCAAAATCGGAAGTTCTGTCAAATGATTTAAAGATTAATGCTGACGAGTTAAACCTTTCTTCTTCTCAACTACAGGCACAAACAGCAACTCTGAATGCCGACAATGCGGCATTAAATGATTCCACAATTGCTGCCGTTAACTTGGCAATAAAATCTGATGCCATTTTCAATATGGATGTAAACAGCGTTGCCGTGGTAACTGAAAACGTGACTATTGATGCCAATGATTTACGCCTAAAAGGTTCAATTAAAGCAAATTACTTGTCAATTAATGCGGAACAAGCAGATTTCGAAGGCATTTGGCAAGTATCCGAAGTTGTGGATGTTGATGTAGCAACAGTGGCTGACATTAATAATTTGGCCGTCGGTAGCAATGCATTTTCTTTGAATGCCGTAAACGGACAATGGGATAATCTTCTCTTACAAGCAGAAACGGCCACGCTTACTACGACTGACAATTTGGAACTGAAAAATAGCACCATAGAAGCGGCTACCTCCAATATAACGGCAAATCACTTCAGTACCGATGAAAACACATGGATTGGTGCAAATACCAATCAAATTACGGCTATCGATCTCACCAATGGGGGCACGATATTAAGTGCAGAGCAGTTAACTCTAGATGTAACAAATAAAGTTACCAATGTGGGAGAGTTAGCTTCTTTCTCTGCGGCTAACATCTCGGCTAGCGAACTCGAAAATAGCGGTGTGATAACCAGTAATGAACTAGCTCTAGAATCCGCAAAGATAAATAATGCAGGAACCGTTAGCGCTACCAATCTAGACATCACTTACCAAGAACTTCGTAATCAAGCGGAGGCTAAATTATTAGCGAGTGAAGCGACTTATACCGCTTTAGGAAATGCAGCACTGTTTGAAAACTATGGTGAGCAGGTCGCGGTCAACGCGGTGCAATGGTTGCAATCAGACTCGGCAGATAACAGTGGGCAGTTTGTTAATACCGGAAAATTGCAAGGGAATGCATTGAACTTCGCGGGCCTTGAATCAGTTAGTAATAGTTTAACGGGTGTAATACTTTCAAATGGCACCGTGGATATTGGAAATGAAGAGTTTATACAAAAAGGTCGTATTGATAGTGCAAACTTAAACATTACCCGCACGACTCAAGGTGTTGCAGGTGCATTCTCTAATCAGGGAGAAATGTTCGCAGATCAGTTAACTATTAACTCTAAAGCAGACTTAACTAACTCAGGAAAAATAGTAACTGAAACTGCTACGGTTGATTTAACAAAGGCAGATAATGCAACGGAATATAACCGTTTCACCAATAAAAACGGCGGCGTATTAAGTGCTAAAGATCTCACGATTAGCGGTGCAGATATTACAAACTCTGGGCAGTGGGTAGCGACAACGTTGGATGTGACAGGCGTTCGATCAGCCTCAGGAACCGAGGGTACAAGTCTCGTTAATACCGAAACGGGCATCATCGTTCAGCGTCATGCAATAAATAGCGAAGACGTGATTACAGAATACGGCTCAGCCTCGTTTTCTGGATTTGACCGGTTCACCAATAAAGGAGCAATCGAAGTCGATGAGCTGCTATCCATTAAAAATGTTAAACACTTCGACAATAACGAAGCAAAACTCGCTGAACATCAAATAAACAACACATTAAACCTTGCGGCGAAAATTAGTAGTGCTGGCGGCATTGTCATATCGCAAACAGATTCAATTACTAACAGCGGATTATTGATAGGGTCTGCAATCAGTGCAGATTCTAAGAAAGTCAGTAATACAGGAATTATTGGAGCCGGTGAGGCAAGTATTCAATCATCTGAAAGTGCCTTCACCAATAACGGAAAAGTTTACCAGTCAGACTTAGAGCTATCAGATGCGCAAAGAGCACGTATTACTGCGACCACGGTTAAGGGAGCTTTCAATATTAGTGCTGCTAACGTTGTTAATAATGAAAATGGCGCAATTGAAATCAAAAACGGCAATATCACGGTAGCTGAAGGAGTGGTAGAGAACAGAGGCTTAATACGAGAGTTGAATGATAATGACGATGCCACGCGATTAAACCTTTTGGGCATCAGTTCTTTAGACAATTATGGCAGCGTATCGATTACATCTGCCTTAGTACTTAAAGATTCAGGCGCACTGCGAAATCATGGTAATGATAGTTACCTGCAGGCGGGATCAATAAACGGAGGCTCAACCACAGGGGTATTAAATGAAATCCGTAATGACGGAACTATATTAGTGCGAGACGATATTTCACTAAATTCTACGAGCTTCTCGAACAATGGCACAGCCCGAATTTTTGCTGGGAATATAGATCTTACCAGCCAAAATGGGATGACCAATAATGGCTTAATGCAAAGTGAAGGCAACCTTTCGTTAGCAGCTAACTCTTTGCAGAATACGGGTGAAATAATTGGTAAGGGCACAACAACCTTAGCGGTAGATACGCTGGGAAATAGTCACCTGATTTATGGCGACACATTAAATGTTGGAAGCGCGAGCCAAATAATAAATGAAATCGCGTCTTCTTCTCCTATTCGTTTACAAGCCCAAGCTGCAAACAAACCTACGGGCTTAGTCGCCGCAGAAAACCTAAACCTATACGTGAACGGTGTGATGCGAGATGTCTACCAAGCAACCAATATTCTGCTTGACGGTACAGACATAACAATTGCAGGAACAGTGATTGGCGATAATAAAGTTGATGTGAATGCTAGAAACTTCACCGTTCAGTCTGGTGGCCAAGTGAATATCGGCAGCGGTGCCAATTCGAGTGGGTGGCAGGTTGCCAGTTCTTTTGTTAATAATGGCAATATCGATTTCAATTCAAATTTAAAAATAACAGCTGCTTCGTTTGAAAATAACCACAATATACGTGGTGATGCAGATCTAAATATAAATACGGGTAGCTTCAAGAATAACTCAGGCGCAGTCATATCAATAAAAGATACAACACCGACTAATGCAGATATTAACAACATTCAGATATCTGGAATATTAGACGGGTTTTCAGCAACGGATAAAGCTTCTACATTTTCAAATTTAGGCGAGATACATTCTGATGGTGCGTTGGATATAGCGGCAAATGACATCACCGTTAACGGCAATATAAAAGCATTGGATGATAGTGAGTGGCATTTTGACAATTTCACAAATAATAACCGTATTACGGTTGATGGAACTTGGACATTAGGAAATTCTTCGGCCCGTTCGGGCAATGTTGTTAACAACGGAAGATTATATGGAGAGCGAATTGAGGCTTATACATCAGGCACCTTTAGTAATAATCAGAATGCTAAGATAGTTGCTTACGATAGTGACGTGATTTTGAATGTGAGTGGTTCTTTAAACAATGCATCAGGGGCTGTAATTTATGGGAAAAACCGTTTTGATTTGAACGCATCAAGCACTATAAATAATGTCGGAGTCATAGAATCATTTACCGCGGGGCATACCAGCAATATTAGTAGTTTGGTATTTAATAATGGAAGCAACGAAGATAAAGCGGGAATTATAAGGACTGCGGGAAGCTTGAGTATGTCCGTGGATGAGTTTACCAATCACAGCTATGAGGGAGCGAATAAAGGCAGCTCAAAGAGTGTTGAAAAAGCCATAGATTATAGATATGACCCTTCTACAGGGGGAAGTGATTATTATTGGAGGCACTACGTAACGTTTGTTGACGGAGTAGTTAACGACAATGTATACAGCAGCGGCGTATACGTAGGTCAAAATCTTAATGTTAATGATTCAAATGTTATCAATAACGGTGGAGAAATGAGTGTGGTCGGAAATTTCAATCTGACCAAAAGCACATTTAAAAATAAAAACAGTAAGGTCAGTGATGTAAATACCAATGTACTTTCATGGTACCGAAAAACATCAGATAATAAATCAGCAACCAATTCATATGGTAATAGTTTTGAAAATCGTTTTGCCGCAGGTGGTGAGCAAAAAGAAGCCGCCGCACGGGAGTTAGAAGAAACTATTTATTACGACAACGGCCTTTATTATTGGAAAGGCCCTTGGCATGTAGACGAAACTAATTTGGTTGCAACACAGGGAGCAAGGGGAGGAGACCCAATCAATGGTATTCAAAGTCTCGCAGCGGTATCGGTCGATAATCCTTACGGACTTGGATTAGTATATGTTGGGGGAGCGTTAAGCACTGATCATTCAGATATCGAAAATTCAGGTGCACTCAATGCTGGAAGTATCAGTACTCGCGATTCTGATGATAGTTCATCTGCTAAAAATATAGCTGATAAAGATGCAGCCAACGCAGTAGACACGGCAGATGCAAATGATCAATCAAAAGGTAGCTTTTCAAATCAGGCAGAAGTTAACGTTCTCAATTTAGTCGCTGCTCAGCCAACCCCAACTATTTCCTTACTTGCTTTCATCATCCCAGGTTTATCATTCGAAGCCTTAAACGCAGCCTCGGTAGCGGGTGATAAAACCCCCGAAGAACTTGCCGCACAAGCTGCTCTGCAAGCGCAGCTAAATTTACTTAATGGCGACAAAGATCAAAATAGCAAAAGCCTTCAGTCACAATCGGATGGTCACGGAACTCAAGCACCGAGTTTATTCGACCTTGATGCAGACATACTTGCGCGCATTATTGCCGACACCGAATACGAACTATCACCAGAATACATATTCGACAAGGTCGACCCAGACAAAACGCTCAATACAGAACCTAAATTTTTCTTAGATCCTTACCAAGAAGCACAAGCCGTCACACAAGCAGCCTTACAACAAACAGGCACCGCATTTTTCTCCCCTGATTGGACTACCTCAGCAGATCAGCGCAAAGGCTTATACGACAATACGCTGGAATATTTGGTTAAGCAGCAAGGCGTTACATTGGGCAAAGCCCTTACCCCAATGCAAGTTAAGCAGCTTGAGCAACCCATGATCTGGTACGTCTCAATGAACATAGGTGGCCAAAGCCAGCTAGTGCCAACAGTCTATTTACCAGAAGCCACGCTCGATCAAATTACTACCCCATCAGCAGGCACCATCATTGCCGACAGTATAGATCTTGATGTCAGCGAATTTAAAAATACAGGTGATATAAAAGTCGCTAACTCTGCTCGCATAAGAGCAGATGTTATTACCAACCAGCGTAACGTAATGAAGTTTGGTGATGAAACTAACTATACCGCAATCGCAGGCGCAGGCGGCAACATCAGTGCAGGTGATTTAACACTGATTAGTAGAAGCGACATAAACAACAATGGCGGCAGTTTATCAGCAAGAACCGGTTTAACTCTTGATGCCAAGGGTGACATTAACCTCAACGCACTCGAACTAAACCGCCGTTCACAATCTGGCCAAAACATCACGGAATCTACCGACTACCTGCTAAGCCAAATCAACGCAGGCGGAGACGCAACGTTCAAAGCCGGTGGCGACATTAACTCCCAAGCGGCGCAAGCAAAAATTGGGGGTAACGGAATTTTTGATGCAACCAATATCAACTTATTGGGCGTGACTGAGCGCGACTATTCAAAAACCGTTTCTAAGAAAAAGAGCCTCACAAGCTCATCAAAAACAACCATCGAACAAGAAAAACTGGACTTCATCGGCAGCGATTTCCAAATTGGTGGCAACATGCTCATGAATGCCAAAAACGACATCACCATGGTGGGTGCCAATGTTGATATCGGAAAAAGTGCCGCGATTAAGGCGGGTAACGACATCACGTTAACCGCAGGCATTAGTACTGACAAATACAGTAAACAAAAGTCAGGCAGTGGCGTAGCCACAACCAGCTCACAACAAAAAGGTCATGTGAAAGAAACGGCCACAGGCACAATGATCAAAACTGGAGAGAGCCTCCAAATAGACAGCGATGGCGGCAACGTCACGATTCTTGCCTCAGAATTAGACGCTCAAAAGAGCCTTGTCTTAGGCGACATGAAAGTTAAAGTTGATGAAAGCGGCAACAAAATGGTCGATGAAAATGGCCAATACATCGCCGAAGACGGCAGCAGCATCAACAACCTCAC
>JBALXI010000047.1:19576-34085 GCA_036960605.1 Oleispira sp.
ATCGACAATACTCACCATCAGCACAGCGGAGCTTAAAGACGAAAGCTGGAATGTAAAATCATCCGGCTTAAAAGGCCCACTGAAAGACCTAGCTGCCGTCGCTGCGTTTGCTATTAGCGCGAGCCCATTAGGGCAGATGGCCATGGCCGCCGGTATGGATACCGAAATGGAAGTCGGTAAAACCTCAGAAAGCCGAGTAGAAAGCACCACTCACGCCACCTCAACAATCACCGCAGGTGAAACCTTAGCAATTAAAACCGATGGCGACTTCCGCTTAGAAGGGAGCGAAGCCAATGCTAAAAACGCGTCTATTGAAACCCGCAGCACCACGATCACCGCGGTTGAAAATACCACCACTACAACCGAAAGTGAAAGTACCCATACCGTTGGCGCAACCCAAGCCGCATTGAAAAAAGACGAAGTCACCGTCGCAGGCGCAACCGAGACCAAGCACAGCGAAACCACCACTACCACCGATACCGAGCTAGTAAAAGCAGGCTTAAACGTTAGCGAAAACTTAGCCATGAACTCGGTAGAGAACATTGACGTATTAGCCTCAGACGTTAATGTAGGAGGCAATGCCAAAGTAAAAGCCAAAACCATAACCGTGGCAGGCTTAGCCGAGACAACAACAACCGAACACAAAGAAAAAACTGAAACCATCACCACTTCGGTAGGGGTTAAAAACGCCTACGTCGATACCGCTTACGCCCTACAAGCCGTAGTCGATGCCGGGGCCGCAGTAGACGCCGCCAAATCAGCCCTCGACCAAGCCAAGCGTGATGTTAAAAACGGCACACTGCAAGCCAACGCCGTAGACGACTACAAAGCCAACTTAGCCGCCGCGACAACACAGCTAGGCCAAGCGACGCTTTCAGCAGCCGCATCGGCCGCTACTGCCGCGGGCACCACAGGCACTGGTGGTTTCTACGCCAGTGGTAGCGCAGAAAAAACAATCGTTGAGAAAACCAGCACCGATACCGAAGAGCGCTATATAGGCTCTAACTTTAACGTAGGCGGCGATGCCAGTTTTGATGCAACCGACAGCATAGACATAATCGGCTCGGGCATGGACATTGGCGGTGGTTTAGCTCTTAACGCCAAAGACGTGACCATAAAAGCAGGCACAGAAGAAACAACCAGCACCAGCAGCGAGACTACCCGCACCGCAGGCATGACAGCGAGTTATGGATCTGGCGGCTCCGAAGCCTTTAGTGGAGGAGTGAACGCCAGTGGCAGCAATACCGACGCCGACAGCTACAGCAAAACCCACATCAACAGCAGTATCAACGCAGGCAGTTTAACCAGCACCAGCGACAACTTAACCCTCTCGGGAGCCAATGTAGAAGTTGCAGGCGGTATTGATATCGATACGGGCAATCTTGTTATTGAAAGCCTGCAAGACGAATCAACCTCAAGCAGTAAGACCGAAGGCTATAGCGCTAGCGCCAATATTGGTGGGGATAAAAGCATTAGTCCTGGAAACTTTGGGGCTAACGAAAATTCCAGCAACGCTGACTCAAAATGGGTGAACAACCAAACTACCCTAATCGGCGGAACAAGCGGTTCTGGCGACGTAAACATCAGCGCCGACAAAACCACGTTAAAAGGTGCAGTCGTAGCCAGTGCTACCAGAAACGAAGATGGCAGCCTTACAGATAACGGCACGTTAAATCTAGCCACTGATGAGCTCATCATCGAAGACCTCAACGACAAAGATCATAGCGAAAGCAAAGGCTTCGATGTAAGTACAAGTGTTGGTTACAACTCTGATAATCCAGACACTAAAAGTACAGATGAGGGCTACTTAACAGGGTCAACAACGATAGGCCTAACCAGCGATGGCCACAAAACAGAACAAACTACACTTGCGACGCTAGGTGGTGGCAACATCACCAAAAAAGATGGTAGTGCTCACGAAGAAGGTTTAGTTGAAAGCGCTAACAGTGATCTCAATAACAGCCAAGAAATCACCAAAGATATGAAAACAGGTGGCTTGAATGCGACTGTGACTGTTGACCATAGGTTACTGAGTGAAAATGGACTCAACGATATTGCGGAAGATATTGAAGATGGTTATGAGCATGGTGAAGATATTGCTCGTGCTGTAGATACAATTATAGAAACGGACGAGCTAGGAATCTTAAATGTAGGAGAAGGCATTCATAACAATACGATGTCAACTCAGCTTAAGAATGACCTTATCCGTAACCCTGAAAATGCGCATATTCTTGCGGGATTACAAAGTGGAAGTGGTGAGGAATATGATGCTGCAACAAAGGCTTTAGGTAAATTAGCACAAGAAAAATTCGGTTTAGAAGCCAGTGAAATAAACCTGTATGACGGAGACGAAACAACCAGTGGAACACTGGCCAATAATGCTCTGGGCGATGTTGCAGGCGGTGTCGTTATTGACGAAAACAATAGTGAATACGGGAAAATCTTCATTGATGCAGGGGACGGTGCAACGAAAACTGACATGGCCAATACGCTAGGTCATGAAGTTTTAGAGACTCAATCTTTGCAAGGCAAAGACGGTGGTGTTTTTGGTGCAAATTCAGAACAGACACAAGAAGCGATGGGTAACGCATTTGGAGTGCAGTTTGCAGATCGCATCAATCAAGCCGCAGGCGGTAATCTAGATAGCACTGGCGGAGCGGCTTTCAGTTCAGATTTGAAAAATAGTAATTCTGTAGCTTCAGGAACTCAAAGTGCGAATAACGTAGGCAATGCTACGGTAGATCATAGACAGCTTTACGTTGCAGAAGCTAAAGCGATTATTGATGCGGCTCCTGCTTATGCCAAAGACCGTAACATCAGCGAAGCAGAAGCGAAGAAGGAATTAACGCAACAAGCTCTTTTACAAGTTGATAAAGAATGGTCAGAGCAAAAGCATATTGAAGAAAACCCAGAAGCAAGAGCTGTATTAGCAGGACTCAGCGCGACTAAACCTCCTGCTAAAGATGGATATGTTGAAGGTGGTGAAGTTGGCTTATTTATCGCAACACCTGATGATTTCGAAAATCCTTATACCAACGCCAACCAAGCTCGAATGATTGAGGCAGGTATGGCAGGTGAAGAAGGGTTTCTTTCTACAAATGCAACGGCCAATGGTGAAATGCCTGTTGGGCTTACACCGGGAGAAGTAGTTACAGGAACTATAACGGGTGCTTTAGGTAGCCTACAGGATGCAGGCGAAGCACTGATTAATGACTTCCCTAGTGCAATGCAAAGTGCAGCTTCTGCTATTGGTGAGTCTGTATCGGGTTGTATTGATCAAGGGATTGGTTGTGTCGCCTCAGACCCGAGAGAAGGGTATTCTGGCGACCGAGCTTTTGTTGATTTATTGCAAGGCGATAAAGAAAGTGCAATCGCTAATAATGCTACAGCTATGGCTGGAGAGGTATTACCAGCGGCTACTGTTGTAAATCAAGCAGGACGTGTTGTTGGTGAAGTTGCTGAAACGATTAAGGAGAGTCTAGATAATAAACTTACGTCTTCTGATACTAATAGTTCTGGTTTAGGACAGGGAGATGTTGATGGAGAAATGATTGGGCTAAACCAGCCTCCAACGATTGATGATATTTCTAGTATTCCTAAAGGCGAGCGGCCTGAACCCTCGACTTATCTATCGACACCAGATGAAGCAGAGCATGTTGAGTTATTTGATAATGGCGCTTCACGTTTTATGACGTCGGACAATCTTGATAAATATGGTCCAGGTCAGAGGGATGGAACGTCTTTTGCTATGCCTTTTAATGAAGCAGATGAATTGGAAGCAGGATTTACGACTCCACAAGATATGGAAGATAAGCTTGGTTTGCCCGGTGGGATGTTGTCTGAACAAGAGTTGGTTCGCGTTGACTTCCCTGAGCCTAAAGAAAATAACGTGCGTGTACCATCGGGTAATGAAGCTGGTGCAAACGATCAGTGGATGCCTGGAGGAAAGCTGCCTGAAGGGACTCATGAAGCCGTATTAGATGTAACGCCGAATACTGAATTTACGGTTAGGCCAGTAAAAACTACAACTAAACCAGAAGGTAACTTTTCGAATATCAACGATCCTGAGAATACATTTCGTGGGCCTAATTCTCCTGAGGTTCTGAGAGCTGATGTTGATCATGGTCAACAAACCGGAAGCCGAGTAACTGATCCAAATAGGGTAGTATCTCCTGCAGCTGAATCAACAGCAGAAGCGGGCTCGAAAGGTGCCAATTTAAATACACGCAAAGAATTTCATGATCAACGAGTAGTTGATGCCCAGCAAGAAATTAAGACTCATGGTGCTAATACAACAAAAGAAGCGACGGTAGTTACTTCTAATGGAGAAACTGCACGTTTAGATATCGCAATAGCAGGTGGGCAGAATCAATCGATACCAGTGCCAAAAGGATTTATTGCAGAAGATCGTCATGGTGTACCATTACCAGTACAAGAGATTAAACTTGATAATCAAGGCTTGGCCATAGCCGAAGTCAAAACGGGTAAGGCAAAGCTTGAAAGGCAGCAACCTGAATGCTTGGCGGCATGTGAGGCTGGTACAGCTACAGTGCGAGGTGAAAAAATTAAAAGACTAGACTTGGAGGTAGGCGACAAAGCTCCAGAAAGTGTTGTTATTTTAAGAGATCCCCGTGATCCCATTAAAGATAAGTAGGATTAAATATGAAACATACAGTGAAAAAAGCTGATGCAATCAACTTATGTAAAGAGATTGCTAATGATTATGATGATTGGGAATTTACTGCTGGAAATTTCAAGAATAAAAGATTTAAGCATACTGATATTATATTGGATTTAGGGCTTAGCGTATCTTCTGGGGCAGGATCAATCGAACCTTCGACGGAAGTGTTGAACAAAAAAATAAAGTTATTAGATAAAAAAATCGTCCATGAGAAACCTTTAACTTATACAAGCTTTATCCGTCACGCATCTTTTGAAGAGAGTTATGATTTTAATACAGAGCGTTTTTATACATTGGATGATGGTAAAGCTGAAAAAGTTATTCGTCATGCTTTAGATGTTTCTATTGAAATATTAGAAAAACATTATAATTATACTGACGAACATGAATTTTTGGAAAATCTACCAGTGATGGTCGATGGACCACTAGCAATTCAATATTGCCTTGTCCGAGCTTACTTAGGAGATCTCGATTATGTTCGAGACTATAAGTTAGAAAAAATAGAATCGATAAGGCCAAAACGCCATGCTGATATCGATAAAGTTATTGATTACTTTGATATTGCTATGTGATGGAAGATTGGCCGTAGAGCCACATGAGTTACTTTTTATATTAGTAATATAATAATCGAACAGCTTCGAATAATGAGTGCAACCTTTGAGAAGGGAAGTTAGTGTATATAAAAACTCTTGTCTCACTATATCTTAGAAATTAGCGATACTTAAGATGGTATTCCTCGGTCTTTCCCCGGTTTAAAGAAAAGATGTTCATCATGTTTTCTGTCTCTGCATTTTCTTACAATGCTTAGAACGTCTTCGATATTGTTGTCATAGCTGAGTGCTGTATCCTTAGGAACTACATAGTACTCTTCATAATCAACCATCCGATTTGAGACAGGAATAGATATGTAATATCTATTTGACCCTTCGTCGAAGCCAATAGAGAATCTTTCATCTTTGTTTATATAGATATCTTTAAAACCTTTCATCTTCTTATGACCCTCGTTAGTAAAAAACTTGTAGTTAGAGAATATATTTACAGTACTTCTGCGCAATAAAAGAAGAGTAACAAAATTATTCACTAATGAATATCTAGAGACTAATTGAATATTAATTTTTCTATTGAAAATTCACGATAAAGGTCGACGGTTGATGCCAAAAACCTAGAACATTGTTGTCCCGTCCGCAGTGACCGCACAATAAACTTGTTGATTTTCGGGTGATATTTTCAAGATTGGATGAAAATACTACCCGAGCTTCCCTCAAAATCATTCATTTCTGAATGATCTCAGTGAAAAAAAAAGTACTCCGTTGGCTAAAGTATGATCAATTTGGTATGTCAGCTCGAACTGGCTTCCTCCAATGTTTGGCCGGCTGTTATCATTTTCTGTAAATCTCCATTTTCATCATTCACGCTGCTGGTATTTCTTCATTTTATCTTCATTTTACTTGCATGAACAATCAAGGAATCAGAGTACTTGATTTTAGACTTTTTCCTGATTGATTGATGAAAGCCAAACTGATGTCATAAGCGTGCATATTATTTAGAAAAGGAATTTCTAATGGTGCGTTACCTCGTATCTACATACAGGGATGTTCATATCATATTGTTCAGCGTGGTAATAATCGTGAACCTTGTTTCTATACAGAGCAGGACTACGCAACGTATCTAAAAGATTCAGCAGAATAGTGTGGTGTTGCCATTCATGGATACGTTTTAATGACGAATCATGTGCACATGCTGGTGACTCCAATGGATAGTGGTGACATAAGTCGCATGATGCAAAATTTGGGGCGTAAATACGTTCGTTATTTTAACGCTGCGCATCAGCGTACGGGTACTTTATGGGAAGGTAGGTTCAAATCTAGTGTGGTGGAAACAAAACGATATCTACTAACGGTTTATCGCTATATTGAATTGAATCCAGTGCGTGCAGGTATGGTAGTCCATGCAAGTGAATACCCGTGGTCTAGCTTTCAATATAACGGCGCGGGTCGTGAAGTAAAATTAACAACACCGCATAATGAATATTTAAAACTTGATAAAAATAGAGAGAAAAGACAACAGACGTACCGTAATTTATTTCAAGGATTCATGCCCGAATTGGACTTAAAGGAAATAAGAGAAGCGCTTCAAAAAGAATTGTTCTAGGTGATGATCGCTTCAAGCGAAAGATAGAAGAGAAAATAGGCATATGTCGTGATAATAATGGAGGGGATCGTAAGTCTTTGGTGTTTTTAAAGAATCAAGTACTCTGATCCCTTGATTAACTTTCTGGCAGGCGAATAGAAATGAAGACTATAGGTTACTGTGGTGGCGGATTATTGTTTAGGCTAGGGAATGAGGAAGAGGTAGAGTCTTTTTTTGATTGTATCCGTATCCTTCATACGAGTAATGACAATTTTGATCAAATAGTCGATAGATTATATAGAAAGTATATTAAGTTTGAGGACCTTGATCTTGCAAGAGATGCTATGCGGTCAATAGCTTTATTGTTTAAAGAGGCCAAATTTGAAGATGTCGTTTCAAAGATTTCTGTGCCTAGCATTACAAAACTAAACTTTGATAGAAATAACCTTTTTGATATATATTCAAAATTCTTTTCTGGATTTGAAGATGTTATTGAATCCTCAAAATATTTCTATGAAGATTATGGAAAATATCAGCCGATAAGTATCATTGTTGTAGATATACCTGCTTACGATAAGTATAAAAGGTTACCAGTTTCAGTGTTTGAAAAAGTCCAAAGAAGCCCAATTTGGTTACGGGAGGCTAAGGGGGAAGAGCTTCCAGAATTTGATGAATTGTCCCGTCCGCAGTGACCGCACAATAAGTTTATTGATTTTCGGTGTCCCGTCCGCAGTGACCGCACAATAAGCTTGTTGATTTACGGGTGATATTTTAAAGATTGAATGAAAATATCACCCAATTATTTAAGCTTTTCCTAAAAATCGAATAAATTCAATGAAAACTCAACTTTCGGTTGGTTGATAATTGAGCGATTATCGGTATCAACTCAAACTGACTTCCTCCAATGTCTGGACTGTCCCGTCCGAAGTGACCGCACAATAAGTTTGTTGATTTACGGTGATATTTTCAAGATTGAATGAAAATATCACCCAATTATTTAAGCTTTTCCTAAAAATCGAATCAATTCAATGAAAACTCAACTTTCGGTTGGTTGATAATTGAGCGATTATCGGTATCAACTCAAACTGACTTCCTCCAATGTCTGGACGGCTGTTATCATTTTCTGTAAACCTCAATCCCATCATTCACGCTGCTGGTATTTTTTTAGCTTGCTTGCATGAATCGATGCTGGCGTTTTTCCGTCAAAATTCTGATGCAATCTAATTTCGTTATACCACCATTCAAAGCTGTGCAGTAAATAGGGCAATTCGGTTTCGTTGGTAAACGATTTTGGTAGGTTTTTAATAGTTGATTTCAACGTGCCGAAGAACCGTTCGATTCTACCGTTCTGCCAAGGGGAATGCTTATCGATGGTTTGCTTTTTGATACCCAAAAACCATAAGCCGAATCCGATTAACTTAGAGTTAAAACAGATCTCGTTATCTGAGCTGATGAATTTAGGCTTCGGGTGATGCTCTAGAATATTAAGCAAACCACGCAAGATCGTAATGCTGCTTTTATTCTTCAAACTTTTTAGCGACAAGCATTTACGACTATGATGTTCAATAACGCCTAAAATTGGCTGCTCATTCACAAAAGTTAAGTCGATCACCCATACTTAAGTAAAGAGGACTTTGTACGCTAGCTTGAGAGGCCCGCGTTCGGAAGATTTGTTAAAAGGTAACAATACGAGTAAATAGACTTAGATCACATGTGGTTAATAAATGTTCAGAAAAGACTTGAAGTTGTTGGTCGTATTATAGACAATGCGCGACAAAGGATGATCTCGACTGGTTGTTAAATAGACTAGTCCTCAGAATTTGAATATTTCAGTCTTTAACTATAGAGACTGGGTTTTAATTTTTTAAAAAGTTACGAAAAGAAAAGATAGAAACCAATGGACTATCTTGAATTAAGGTTTAAACAAGGAATAAATATGATGAAACATATATTGGCAGTTGCAATAACCTCGGTATTAGTTGCATGCGGTGGTGGGAATTCTGGAAGCTCGTCATCAGAAAATGATGGGGCAGCTCAGGCTCCCGTTCTAAATTTTAAAGCTTCTATGATTAGTTATGCCGCGATAAAAAATGGTGAGAATGGCTCATGGACCAAGCTTGAAATTAAAGATCAAAAGATTACTCCTGCTGATTCAACTGGGAAAATCAGCATTGTGAATGTTTGTGGAAACAACGAAGTATATGTTGATCATTGGGTCGTAGATGAACCACGAAACTATGATTATAGTTGGTGTGGCCTGGAAAATCAGCCATATGTCGACATTGAAATATCCAGTGCTGGCTTTGAAATTTATGATGCAGCCATTTCAGGTCTCATAGGACGTGAAACTGATGTTAATAAAATTAGAGTTTCTGCAAGTGAACTATCAGAACATACTGTGTGGGCTTATGGTAAACAGACCTCTACTGATAAAATCTTTTTCCTGCGTAAAGATAATGTGCAATTAACGGATGAACAAGTATTGTCGTTAGATTTTTCTGAGGCCGTTGAAGTGGAAGTAGCGGGGGCGCAAGTGGCCAATGATTTTGAATATGACTTAGATCTTTTGGTCGGTAGTAGCGTTGGAACTACACTTTCCTTAACTTCAGATCTGCAGAACCTAAATCAATATTTGAATATCACTAGCCCTCATGTGAAGGATGGTGAGCTGTTCTCGAATACTTGGGGTTTTGGTGACGACTCTCAACTTAAAGTGATCAGTGAGTCAATTATGACATCAGCTTCAGATCTATCAACAGTCAATAGTACAAATCTAAAGGCGACAGATATTGTAGCTGCACAAGATAAAAAGAGTTTTTCTTATCCTGTAATTGATTCAGGTATATCGGATGTAACTTTTGACTATGTTGAAGTTTACTTTGCTGGGCATGCTGCTGAATATACTGTTGATTTAGAATTTCTTAATGGCAGAACTGTTGAACTATTGGATTTCAGCATGCTACCGGAATACTCAGGCCCTAATATGAGTGAAAGTTTTACTACTGTTGATTCTCTGCATGAATTTCACAGTTCTACTAATTACCCAGCAGCTGGATCTAAGCAATTGCTGCTAGGCTTTTCTTTATAGTCTAAAGAACGAGGCTACGTCTCGCTTTGTTAAGCTCTTGTCCTCAAGATTCAAAAACAGAACTTGAGGATGAGAAGTTATGGATTTAATGCAAATAGTGAATGTATGATTGCTAATCACGATTAATGATCTTGCCGGCCCAAGCCTAGTTCCATTATTTTAAGCTGCTTCTCTTCTTCATCATAAATAGCTTTACCTACTGGGGTGACCCGTGTGGTTAATTCTTCGTAAAGCGGCTATATGTTACATATAAGTTTCAGTAAACCCACAAGCAACACAATCACGAAGCTCAGAATCATCTTCATCTCGGTACACCTAGGGCAGACGACATCTGTAATGAAGCGTTTTTGAGTCACTTTTTGGCCCATTACGCAGCTCCTGCGATTGCAGCTGTTTTCCATAATCTGGCTCGGCAGTTCAGCTGTACTGTGACGTCCGCAACGACCACTAGGTGATACTGTAAATCTCCGAGTGATATCTTCATTATTTGATGAAGCCCCAGCTATTTTTCCCCATTACTATCCGATTCTGAATGATTCCAATCAGAATATAAATTGCTTCAACGAGGATTACAGGGACATCCATTGAGGCCTACTCACATTGGTTAATTAGAGGTGTAAATGTTAGTGTACTAAACAATATTTGGTTAATAGTGCTCTAGAGTAGAGGCGTATGAAGGTTAAATTATCAGTACAGAACCTATACAAGATCTTCGGTGAAGGTCCCAAGAAGGCGTTAGCCTTACTTGAACAGGGCAAAAATAAAGATGAAATCTTTGCAGAAACCGGGCAATCGGTGGGTGTTAAAGATGCCTCCTTCGATATTTATGAGGGTGAAATCTTTGTCATTATGGGGCTGTCTGGGTCTGGGAAGTCGACCATAGTTCGAATGCTGAATCGATTAATCGAGCCTACAACGGGTAAGGTTTTACTCGGTGATCGCGACATCGCAAAAATGAGCGCAGCAGAGCTTCGGTATATGCGCCGTCATCAGATGTCGATGGTATTTCAGTCGTTTGCGCTAATGCCACATATGAGCGTGCGTAAAAACGTTGCTTTTGGCCTCGAGCTAGCAGGCGAAGTGACATCGCAGGAAATGGACCAGCGGGCGGACGAGGCATTAGAGCGTGTAGGTCTTGGCCCTTATGGCGATTCTTATCCTGCGGAGCTGTCTGGGGGAATGAAGCAGCGTGTAGGTTTGGCCAGAGCTTTGTGTATTAATCCAGAAGTCTTGCTGATGGACGAAGCCTTCAGCGCACTAGATCCTTTAATTCGTACCGAAATGCAGGATGAATTATTGCGTCTTCAAGCAGAAGATAAGCGCACCATCGTATTTATTTCACACGACCTAGATGAAGCCGTACGCATTGGTGATCGCATTGCCATTATGCAAGGTGGAGAGGTCGTGCAGGTGGGCACGCCGGATGAAATTATTAATAATCCTGCTAACGATTATGTGCGTTCTTTCTTTCGGGGTGTCGATGTCTCAAATGTTTTGAGTGCGAAAGATATTGCCCGAAAAATGCAGAAAACCTTGATTAAGCGCACGTCAGATACAGGGGTTGGCGCGGGCCTGCAATTGTTGAAAGATAATGATCGTGAATTTGGCTATGTCGTAGAAACGGATAATCGTTTTGTTGGCACGGTGTCTATTGAATCGCTGAAAGCCGCTCAGAAATCGGGTCAACGCATCGAAGAGGCGCTGTTGGAAGATATTGCAGTGATTGCTGAAGATGCGCAGATTGCCGATATTATTAGCCAGGTCGCACATTCTCCTTGTTCTCCGCCTGTTGTTGATGGCGATAATAAATTTCTGGGCGTGGTCAGCAAAACCGTTTTGTTAGAAACGTTAGATCGTCAAAGTGAGCTAGGGATTAATGGGGTGCAGAAAGTATGAGTAACTCAACAGCCGCCAATGCAAACCCTTGGGGTACAGAAGAAACCACAGAGCTGAATTATTTAGCGGATAGAAGCGGTGTGGAAGAGAAGGTATTTGATATTACTGAACCCTTTGATGTTGATGGCGGCATTATTCCATTGGATGAAAGTGTTGATGCCTTAATTGAGATAATGGTTCCGATATTAAGGCCAGTTTTTCAGGTGGTAGCGCAGCCGATTGCTTGGATTTTAAATAGCATAGAGGCGTTGTTTTTATTTATTCCAGCGCCCTTGATGATCATCATCTTGGCGCTGGTCGCAATGAAACTAGCCAATAAGCGAATCGCTCTGGGTACGGCTTTAGGATTATTATTCGTTGGCTTAATCGGCGCTTGGGATGAAGCCATGATCACGTTGTCACTGGTGATCACGTCGCTATTTTTCTGTGTATTGATTGGCTTACCAATCGGCATTTGGTTATCACGCAGTGATCGCGCTTTACAGATTGTACGGCCAATTTTAGATGCAATGCAAACAACGCCGGCGTTTGTTTATCTTATTCCCATCGTGATGCTGTTTAGCCCAGGCAAGGTAGCGGGTGTCATCGTAACGATTATATTTGCGGTGCCGCCGGTGATTCGACTAACGAATTTAGGCATACGACAAGTTCCAGAAGATTTAATTGAAGCCGCTCGAGCTTTTGGCACCAGCCCACGACAGCTGCTATTCAAAGTTCAATTACCACTGGCATTACCGACGATTATGGCCGGGGTTAACCAGACGCTGATGTTAGGTCTGTCGATGGTAGTGATTGCTTCGATGATTGCGGTACCGGGTCTTGGGCTTATGGTACTGCAGGGGATTGGCCGTAACGATATCGGTATCGCGACGGTAGGGGGTTTAGGCATTGTGGTACTCGCCATTATTTTGGATCGTATTACTCAGCATATTGGCAAAGGCCAAGCATTAAAATAATAATTTCAAACGAAAGGAAATGTATCATGAAGTTTTTAAAAATTGCGGCACTGCCGTTAATTGCTAGCGCTATGTTGGGCTGTGGTCAGCAAGCTGAAGAGGCTAGTGCAAAACAGGCTAGCGTTGAAGCGAGCCAGCCCGGTGCCGGTATCGCTGTTAAAGGTTTTCACAGCCCGATTGCTGAAGAAAAGTTTCAATCTATTTTAATCAACCGCGGCTTAACCGCGTTGGGTTACGATGTTCAGCCATTGCAAGAAG
This sequence comes from Oleispira sp., assembly GCA_036960605.1. Classification (GTDB taxonomy): domain Bacteria; phylum Pseudomonadota; class Gammaproteobacteria; order Pseudomonadales; family Oceanobacteraceae; genus Oleispira. Next base: position 32,586 of record JBALXI010000047.1, read on the forward strand.
TCGAGTACGGCGCGGGTTATTCTGCGATTGCGCAAAACGATATTCAATGGATGGCGGTGAGCTGGGATCCACTGCATAACGACATGTATAAAAATTCCGGGGGTGATAAAAAGTTTGTTAAAGCAGGTTATTACATTACCGGTGCTGCACAGGGTTATCTTATCGATAAGGCGACTGCAGAAAAACATAACATCGATACGATTGATGATCTGAAAAAACCTGAAATTGCTAAACTGTTTGATGCTAATGGTGATGGCAAAGCAGATTTGACGGGCTGCCAGCCAGGTTGGGGTTGTGAGAAGGTGATTAATCACCAGCTTGATGCCTTTGAATTGCGTGATACCGTGAATCACATTCAGGGTTCTTATGCTGCGATTATCTCTGATACCATTACACGCTTCAAAGCTGGTGAGCCGGTATTGTATTACACTTGGACGCCATATTGGGTATCTGGAGTTTTGGTACCGGGTAGAGATGTTGTTTGGTTAGAAGTGCCTCATTCTGAGCACCCTCAAGGTTTGAATACCGAACTTGCTAACGGTAAGAATTATGGTTTCAGTGTTAATAGCGAACGTATTGTTGCTAACCGTGCATTTGCCGAAGCGAATCCAGCGGCGGGTAAATTGTTCGAAGTAGCGTCGTTGAGTATCAATGCGGTATCTGCACAGAATAAGCTGGTGGCTGATGGTGAAAATACCGAAACTGATGTTCAGCGTCATGCGGATAACTGGATTAAAAATAATCAGGAAACGTTTGATAGTTGGTTAGAACAGGCTCGTTCTGTCAGTAAATAAAGCGTAACTGATCGAGAAAACGCTGATGGCAGCATCAGCGTTTTTGTCTTGTGATAGAGTTTAATCTATCGATCAATCAATGATCTTTTCGACTCAGTCCTGGGTCCATAATCTTAAGTGGAACTTCTTCTTCATCGTAAAGCGCTTTACCCACTGGCGTTACCCGTGTGGTTAGTTCCTCGTAAAGCGGCTCACTAGTCGCGGCTTCTTTCGCTTCTTTATGTTGGGTATAGGTCTCGGTAAAACCACAAGCAACGCAATCACGAAGCTCAGTATCATCTTCATCGCGGTACATGCGAATTTTGTCCATCTCACCACATTTAGGACAAACCACGCCGGCGATAAAGCGCTTCTTGATAATTGCAGAGGCCATGATGATAGTACTCAAATTGAAATTTGAGTACATTTTAACAGAGTTGAAGCGATAGCGTCAGAAGGCAGGTATAAGAGAGTGTGGGAATATAAGCCCAGTGCCTGAAAGTAGGCACTGGGTATCAGGCTACAAAAAGATAATTATTCCGCGGCTGGAAAGGATATAACCTTGCCATCTTTAGAGTCATTCTTGATAGTGCCTTCAGGTTGTGTGTGTTTTTCCCAATCCACTTCACCAACTTCAACGGGGATAGAGAAAGTCTTATACATCGTTTGGCCACTTACTTCTGTTCTCGCTTGAATGTTAATAAAGTAGATACCGTTTTCTGTCGGT
>JBALXI010000048.1:0-32999 GCA_036960605.1 Oleispira sp.
CATATTATTGGCTTTACCACAAAACTCAGTGCCACCGTTTTCACTGCATACCAAAACCGACAAAGCACCGACTTGCCGACGGGGGGCTTCTTGCTTTACAGTTGGATACTCAGGAAGTCGTAAGTTTAACTTTACCCTTACCATTGGTCTACGTGTTAGCAGTTTCAGAATATTCAAGAATTGTAAATAAAGATACTGGGGCTTGCCTTACAAACGCTCCAGGAGCCACAACGGATAGCCAGGGAAATGCGGTTGCTATAAGTTGTGATCCTAACAATGTTCTTCAGTATTGGAAATATTATCCTAGTAAAGATGCTATTTTTAGTATCGCCTATGGAGGAGTGAAGTACTGTTTAGATCATGGTGGTTCTACAGAAACAAAAGCAATAATGGATTATGCCTGCGTATTAGATAGCATGAATGATAATTTTAAATGGGAGTTATATGACGGATACATTAAGAGGAAAAATCGTGCCTTAACTCCTTTTTTAACTGATGTTTCTGGAGGTGGAGCTACAACTCAAATCCTTGCTGATCCTGTAGATTTGAGTCAGCTTTGGGAGTTTGATAATCGTTGAGCTTTTTTTTAAAAGGTGGATGTTCAACGATTAAGTGGCCACTTTTGCTAGCTAAGTTATTAGTAAATAACTTAGCTGAAAATTTATTTTCAAGATGGCGAGAAATAATATGGAATCTCTTCTCGAACGGTTTTTCTTACGCGCAATTCAGAGTAATAAGAGTTGGAGTTTTATAAGTAACGTAAATGTTGGTCTGTAGTCTCTTAGGATTATACCCGCAATCGCTGTATAATTAACAAACAGCACGGAAGCATAATGACATACGAATCAGCTTTTATTTGAGCGAATTATACGGTATGAAGCTTCTCTGTTTGTTAATTACATTGCTACTTACGGCTTGTGGTGGCGCTGAAAATGGAGGAAGTGATACTTCTTTTATCATTCAGCCAAACTCTACTTCGGGCCTTGAATATCAGCTCAATGAAGGTGATATTACTAACAAAATCATAAGCTTACGCTTCGTCTCCGGTATCTCTGGAGAACTCAATTACACCACCTTTAATATCGATGCGGTTGCTAAAAGCGACTATCTTCCTACCTCGGGTACGTTACAAGTCAGCGCTGGAAATGAATACACCCTAGAGGTTGAAATCTATGCCGATGAGCGTGTTGAAGGTGACGAAAAGCTGGGGGTGGAGCTCACTAGCACTGTAGATGAGTTCTCTATTGAATTTGTAATCTCCATTATTAATGATGACTTTCCTAAATATACGGTCACTAGTGTCGATATTACAGAAGGAAATATAGGAACCCAGCTTTCTAAAGTGACCATTGATCTCAAAGAAGATACCGTTGATCCGTATTCACTCACTCTAAAAACACTGCAAACCGAGGCCATTGGTTATGGTCTTGCCGGTTCAGATTATGTTGCATTAGAGCAAGAACTCGTTTTTCTTGAGGGGGAGTTGAGCAAAGAGGTTAGCTTAGAAATTATGGGGGACTTGGCCATTGAACCCGATGAACTAATAGAGTTTGTCATCAGCCATAATGGTGTTGATTCGACGCCATATTCATTCGCGATCCGCTCTGATGACTTCCCAGGTCAAGGCGCGCCTACCTTTATCGTGAATAATAACCTGTCTTTATCCGTTGCAGAAAATGGAACGAACCAGATATTCCAAATGCCATTTTCTATTGATGAAACCGGTGGTTTTAGTGAGCCATTAACCTTGTTCTATTATCTACGTGAAATCGATCCTTTGATTGCTGGGGTAACGGATACTTCTGAGCTGGATCAAGATTTTCTATTAAATAAAACGTTGATTAATATCTCCCCCAATCAAACTGATTACATTGCAGAGTTCACCGTAATTGATGATGGTGATTTAGAAAACGTAGAAGTGTTTGAGCTGGTTTTAGCAAACGAAGCGGGAGTCGAGTTTGGCAGTGGCCGTATTTATATCTCAGATAATGAGTCGCCTGCGTTTAAAATTTATCGTCAATATAGTGATAGTGCTGGGAATCTTATTACCAGCAACGATTTGGAATATTTAGAAAGCTCAAATGGTATTGGTGAACATAAAATCATCGTCGAGTTGTTGGGTGCCGCAGGTTATGATTTTGAATTTGAATACAGTATGCGTTTGGCCAACGCCGGCGAAGTCACGAATGCAGTCAATGCGGCTGATTGGGAGCAAGTGGTAACCGGCTCGATTGTGCAAAGTAATCGCTTAACGATCGAAAAGGGTAACAGCTTTCCCAGAGGATCTGAGGCCGGTGGTATTAGTTTTACAATTAATAGCGATACCTTGGTAGAAGGCAATGAAAGTTTCTTTATTGAGCTTAAAAATACTAACGGATCAGCGATTGGTGAAGCCGTAGAAGTTAAAATCCTAAATGATGATTTGCCCGAAGTTAGGTGGGTAAATGATGCTGTTGCTCTTCCTGCAACGGTTGCAGATCCGTTTAAAGTGAACGAAGGTGATGATCTAAATTTAAAGCTTAAACTTATCGGTGCTACGGGCTTAGGAGACGCGGCACTAGAAACGTTTAACATTAGTATTAATCGTCAAGACAGTAATATTCCTCTGTGTGCATGGCGAAATTCAAGCGACTTAATAAACAGTGAATTGGTTATTACAAATGAGGCGGATCAATTATTCTCTCAAGCGATCACCAATATTCCAGTAAGCATCCAGTCAGTTGAAGATAATCAGGTTGAGTGTGACGAGGCAGTGACGCTAGGCGTAGTCTTATCCAGTAATAATCTTGGGGTTAATAATACGACGCAAGACGAAATTGTCGTTACTGTGGTGAATGATGATATTGCTCAGCTGGATGTTTATGGTTTTACAGCCAGTGAAGCGACAGCTTCTTCTGATTTTGTAATCTCGTTGAATACCGATGTAGAACTTGATATTGAATTCTTACTGGATTATGCCGGAGCTGAAAGCAGTGATGCTAATCATCTCTTCGATTCGACGGCTGTTAACGTAGGCAGCGGAATAAAAACGGGCTATCAATTTGATGAATCGTTTAATCAGCGCAGTAAGGCCCTTACTAGCCAAATAAATAATGATGATATTGTTGAACTGGATGAATCCTATCAGCTAAGCGTTTACTTGAAGCCATCAGCCAGTCCTATTCCTATTGAATTACGTCAGTGCGTCATTGGTAATACACCTGAATGTGCTGTGATAGCAGACCCTGCGTTACCGGCAATTGTTTTGGGCACTATTAATAGCGAAGACAAGGTGACCTTGTCGTTAGTTGCCAAAGGCAGTGAAACGGTTCTAGAAAGTTCACTGACTGCGTTGGCGTTATTAGATAGTACCGTTGCATCGCCTTATGAAATTCAGCTGGATAAAGCCATTGCCAGTGACGTGCCCGCTATGACCGTTTTATTAACCGATCGCTGCATATTGTTAAGTGCGGATGATTGTGCGTCGGTTGATGATTACAGCATACTGTCAACTCCAGTTCACGATGGTGCCAGTGATACCCCCGCGGGTGCATTGGATCTTCAATTTAAACTCTTGTTGGATGATTCAGTTGTCGAACCGAGTGAAGTCGCCAAGCTCTTGCTGACCTTAAATAACGAAGCAGGCTTGGTCGATTATATTGCTAACTGGAGTGATCAAACGATTGATTTCAGTTTCACTGATGATGACAAGCTTATATTCACAACCGGCGATACGGGGTTGGCGACACCGGTTGCCGTGAGCTATGCCGAAGGAGCGGATTCGGCAAGTTTAATGCTGGGTTATGGCATTCGTTGGGACAAAGATATTGCGGCCAATGTGCCTGCGATCAGCTTATTAATTTCAGAGAATTGTAATGAGGCGGTCAATGATTTATGTGTGGTTACTTCGGTAAATACCAATGTGCTATCGGGAGATATTGCGGGTAGTACTAATATTGTTATTCATGATAGTACCGGTGCAACCTCAAAGAATATTAGTGGGCTGAGTTTTGGTATTGAAATCACAGGAGACGATGTTATAGAGCCCGATGAGAGTACGACGCTACTAATAAGTTTGAATGATGCTGTGGGCATGCAGCCATTTCTTAACGGTGCAAGCTGGCCGGATGAAACGATCAGTTTCTCGATTATTAATGACGATCAATTAACGATGAGTCTTTCGCAAGTCTCAAACTCAGTTACGGAAGGCGGTATTGGTGATCTTAATAGTGCGGGTATATTGCTTAGCTGGGATAAAGACATAGCCGCCAATATGGGTGATATTAGCCTAACGCTTACAGAGCAGTGCGATAACTTGGCGAATAGCCACTGTATTTCAGATGTATTAAATGAAGATATTCAATTTTCCAATACCACGATTAATCTGCATCAAAAAAATAGCGCGACTGCAGCAGCGAGCAATCAAGATATAGGCATTACTATCAGTGGCGATACCCTGATTGAACCTAATGAGACAATAGAGCTGTTATTTTCTTTGCAAAACAGTATTTTGGTAAATCCCTATTTAATCACTCCGTGGGCTGACCAAACAATTAATGTGACTGTCGATAATGATGATGTTCTCATTCCTCAATTAGCCTTTATTGATGATGCCGATACCGCAGAGGGCGATGAAGATACAGATAAAGATTTATCTGCGGGAAACAACGTGGGATTACTGCTCACCTGGGGCAGTGCGGTGATCGCCGACAATACCGATGATCTGATTTTTGAAATTACAGACATATGTGCGGATTGCGGTTTAGCCAATAGTGACTACACCATAGATGCCGGAGATATTAATCTAGCGTCAAAAGTATCAGGTGGACAGTTGGTATTAGGGTTCGCAATCACCACAGACTCTATGGTGGAGCCTAATGAAATCGTAGCCATTAATTTATTGAAAAAATCTTCTACACCTGCACATTATTTTTCTAGTATTCCAGCGGGCAATAAGTTTTCTGAGTTAAGTTATACCATTAATAATGATGAGCGCTTGCGGGTTAAAGTAATCCGTACTGATGGCCTAACAACAAGTGATTTACCGGAAGCTCAAGCAAGCCCTCTGACTTTTAGTTGGTTAGGGCATGCTGCGAGTAACTTGCCTGATCTTAGTATTGGGCTGGTTGAAGAGTGTGATAACGACGATGGTGATAATGCATTGCAGAAATGCTTAGCTCAGAGTACAAGCCTCAATAACTCTCCTGCGGACATAAGCATAGTATCTACAGCGGTAATCAAAAATACAGGCAGCGAACAAGATGCTAGTACTATCGCAGTGACGGGGGCTTTAGGGATTAGTCAGAATAATGATGATTGGGTTGAGATATCTGAAGCATTACAATTAAAATTTACTATTGCGGCCAACTTGCAAGATTATCTGCGTTTTGATATTGCAGGCAGTACCGAAGCGTCGCCCCTGTTTGAAAGCCTAAGAAGTTATACCTTAGTCAGCGATGATATATTAAATGTAACCTTTACTAGTGCATCTTCTAGTGGAGCTATCACCGACGAGAGCGCAGAGGCCAGTATTGTTTACTCCTTAGGGTTTGATAAATCAGTTGAACAAGATGTTGCTGCTTTAGAATTAGAATTTATCGATGCCAGTACCCCCGGTCAGCGCTATGCAATGCGTTCAAATAGTTTTGCTACAGCTGCTGATTATCGCGTTTTCTTTGATGGGCTCGTCGCCGAAAACATCGTTAATACTTCTCTGGTAATCAAAGCGGCGGGGCAGAGTTTAAGTTCGGGCAATAAAAGTTTAACCCTTACCGTGGGTGATGATGATCTGGTAGAAGCAGACGAGATTGTCGCTTTCAGTTTGAAAGAAAATAATGCGCTATTAAGTTTATTCGATATGGGAATCGAGCTTACTCAAAATGTTGCCTCAATTGAAAGAAGTTTTAGCATCTTACTGGAAGACCAGTTAGCGCCAGCCATTCGGTTTTCTGCGGATCTAGTCTCCGCGGAAGTACTTAGTCAGGTTGAAACAGACAGTAACGATAGTGCGGCGGCGATTATTTCTGGCTTGACCGCCATCGATAGTAATATAGGTACTTTGACGGTGAACGCCAGCATCAGCTGCAAAGTGGGTGGTCCCGTATCATGTTCCAGTTCAGAAGCCAGTATTGATGCCAGTATTGACCTTGATCCTGCCACGCTAACCGCTGCAAGCATTATTGATCTGGGCTTTGTGATTACAGGGGATCAAATTATAGAACCTGATGAAGAACTCACATTAACATTATCAGTGGCTAGCAATACCGAATATTTCAACCTGCCATCAGCGGCAAATCGTGACTTTACTATCTTAAACGATGATTATTTATCGATATCGTTAACAGATAGTTCTAGTCCGATTGTCGAGGGTGATTTGTCAGATGCAGCTAATACGATTGATCTAGTCATTGCAGATGAAGGTGGCGGTATAGAGGGTCTGGTCAGTATAGATTACACCATTTCGGGAAATACCATCGCAGGCCAAGATAATGCTGAAGGTAACGGCAGTGTAAAAGATTATGCGTTCTCAGGATCTCCCGGTAGTCGGACTATTGATTTAACCGCTATGCAGGCGCCCTCTACGGCAACAATCTCTTATGCGCTTGCGACGATCAATGTTGATCATCATATTGAAGCGGATGAGATATTTGATATAACTGTAAATATAGCGCTGGCCAGTGAATATCTGGCACCCGCCAGCAGTACCAGTTTCAATGCTCAATATACAATCAGTGATGATGATTATTTGACCGTTGTCATGAAAGATTTAGCCGCGCAAGCAGAAGACAATGAAAGCTTAAAAGTCTTGGTTTGTGATAAGGAAGGAGGGGCTGTCGAGTCCGACTTTATTCTTGATTTCGCCACTCAAACAGCGTTTTTGGATGTCACGCTCGATGATTATTTACCCCTTGAAAGGCGAGCAATATTGGATACTGATTATACCGTCAGTGGTACTACACTATCGGTATCCCAAAGTGAGATTAGCAATTCTAATCTGTATTTAACCAATCATTGCGCATTGAAAGACCTACCTGTCGATTTTACGACCGATACTGTTCTAGAGAATGATGAATGGTTCGGGTTCAATCTGTCTTCAACGACCAGTTATCTCTGCGCCGATGCGGGTAATAACTGCTTGCAAGATAACCTCGTGATTGTAAATGATGAGATCCAAGCGGTTCTCGATAGTGGTGTAACTCAGTGTATTACTAGTACGGGCACTGTCGCAGCTATGTCGGCTGGAGTCTGTAGCGGATTAAGCATTCAAGATGTAGAAGTCGTTTATCCTGAGAATAAATACACCTTTATCGGGTCGTCAGGCACTCCTTTATTAAGCCAGCTACCTGTTGCGACAGAAGTTCCGCCAGCAAGTTATGACTGCATCTCAGATAATTACTCGGGCTTGTTATGGAGCACATCTCGACTTCCATTTGATGGCACCCATAGTGCAGACGGGAAATCGTGGGCTGGCAGCATTATTGCAAACAGCACTATTTTTGAAGGACTGTTTTCTGCTAGTGGTTTTTGTGGCTACCTAGTAGACACAAAAAAATGGCAGCTACCCAGTGTCGAAGAATTAGTCGGTACCCTAAATTATGAGAACTTAGAAAATGATGGTGTGTTTCTGCCAGGTGAATTTATTAACGAAGAGCTCTCTGCTGAATCTATTTATTGGTCCAACGACGATTGTGATACAGATAGTGATGTTGCCACTAAAGAATATTGGGCTGTGAATATGAAGAACGGCACAGTTACGTGTGCTGCCGAAGCAAGTGATAATCTAATTCGAGCTGTTTATTATTAACGATTTTTGAAGGGTGGTAGGTAACTAAACTATGAAAAATACACTGCGTATATTATTAGCATCGCTCTTGTTATTACTCGGTTTTGAGAGTGTCGGTAATGTCTGTGATGATGATGGATTTAGCCAAACGTTGAGTGGACCTAAAGGCCTTAATTGGAAGGCGTACAGTACGTGTGATACCGCAAGCAATCATTATCACGTGATTGCTTTAACTACGATTGCGGAAGCCTTTACAATAGAACCAGTGGGTTATCGTGTACCGACCATTAAAGAACTTATTACGATTGCGGAATATGATGGAGTGAATCTGCCAACGGTTGATACTTGGTTAGTGGGAGCAGGGTACTTGTTATCATCTACTTATGGATCTACCAGCGCTGGGATTAAAACATTAATGGTTTTGGATGCAGTCACGAAAGCGGTAGTTGAATTACCAATGTCAGATACAGGTGGACTCTATTATCTACTAGCCGTTCAAAATTAAAGTGGGCGAGTTGATAAACAACTCGCCCACTTTGATGGCTTCCTTCTTTTAAGGATTCCCTAAACGCCAGCCTTTTTTACTGTAATAGATTCTCGGACTACTATTACTGCTATCAAAAGTATGATTTAACTGATCCAGTTGCCAAATAGGATCGGAAATTTCTAGTTGAGAGAACTGGGTTAAATTATAGGTTTCAGGTTTAAGCTGGCTTAAAATATCAGCGTTGGCTGAAGCGGTAAGTGCCGAGTTATCAAAGATATCATTATTGCTGGATATCGAAGAATTCTCTAAGTTTGCAATATAAATCTTGCTACCAGCAGACAGTTTGATACTGCCTTCTTTACCCGCGTTAATAACAATCGGTGAATCAATAGAAGCACCAATTTTTGCGCCGCTGGTCAAGTTAATTGTCTCAGCCGTTATGTTCGTTGACGTGGAGGTATTAGACGTATAATCATCGATTGCGTTAAGTATGCTGCCTGTTGTAGCTGTGATATTGATGCTATTTAAAGCCGTAAGTGCTGCAATACTGATATCACCCTCTGCTGCACTTAACGTTATATCACTATCAGCCGCACTTAATTCAGCGTCAGCACTCATGGCTATTCCCGTTAGGCTACTTAAGTTAATTTCACCGCCGGTAGAAACAAGCTTGGATGAAATGGCGAGGTTGTCTCCCGAGATATTAATGTTGCCCGCAGTATTAATGTCACTATTAATCACAAAAGACTTGTCGAGAGAATTCACATTTAAATTCTGTAATGCGATATTCTGACCAACCTCTCCTAACGTTAAAATTGAAGAAAAGATTGTCAGATCGTAATTGCCGTTAATGGATGCGTCACCAAATAATAAGCTGGTTAGGTAGAGTTCTGAATTTCCAAAGATAATATCGTCATTTAAAATAACGGAAGAGGCGTTGGAGAAGTCGAATATGCTAGCAACGTTATTTATGTTGCCATATAGCTCAATGTTACCGGTATTAAGGGTTACAAGTGATGCGATTGCCGCACTATCGCCAATAGTTCCTAAAGAAATATTACCAGACCCCGCCTTTAAATTGACTGCAAATCCACCATTGATATTTAATCCAGATAAATTGATATCGCCGCCACTACCGCTGTTTCCTGAGGTGTCGATAGTTAAAACATCAAGCAGGTCTAATGTAAGGCTCCCTAGAAGGCTGATGCCTTCATTTCCTGTTGTCGTAATAGAGAAGGTGCTAGTAGAGGCTAAAGATAGTTTGCCACTGCCATTAATAGTGAAGGACTGTAGCGGGGTGACCGCACCAACTTGGCCTAGGATGAGGTCTTGGCTATCGTAGTTAATTTCTAAGCTTTTAGGGTCACTTGTGCTTAAGCTATCGATGGCTACAGCGGAAATAGCCGTTCCTAAATACAGATTGCCGTTTAGAATGGAATCGTCTTCTAAAGAAATGGCGCCAGAGCCAGAGAAATCCATGCTTTTAGCGATTGTTTTACTGGTAGAAATTTCACCGTTAAGGTGAAGTGCTTTGGAGTTAATAGATAAGGTTCCAGCCGTAAAATCTCCAAGCTTTACCGTTTTTCCAAGTGTGTCAGCAGTAATTACAATGGTCGCATCAGCACTACTGGTCGTGAATTCAGTATTTTTGAAGTCGATATTACCATCTGCTTCAATAGTTAGGTTTCCGTTCAGAGTGATTGCACTAGCTTCTGTTGTAAAGTCACCAGCAAGGTCTATGTTGCCGTTTAACGTTGTTAAACTGCTGGAGTTATTGATTGTAAGATTCGTAACATCTGTAATAGCACTTAAGTTGATGGCGCCATCAGACGCTTCGATGTGCAAGCTATTATTACTGGCGGCTGAATCTATTGAAGAAGATAAAGTAAGATTGCCAGTATTGTAAGTGGTTATGCTTAGAATATCGTTCGGCTTATTAAGGTTAATTATACCGCCGCTTAAAATAATTCCTGTTCCTTGAGTTGATATATCATCCGTCAACGTCAGATTCGGAGTCGCAACCGTGAGTGATGCGATACCGTCCACATTATCAAGTACGACAGTATTTGTGCCGTTTAAAGATAAATCACTATTTGACCCTGTGATTGTGGAATTAATGAAATTGATGGTGCCAGAGTTTATCGTCGTATTGTCGGTTAGGAATATATTTTGATCTTTCGTCGTCTCGATATTATTGATAGTGAAAGTGTTCGCGTAAATATTTCCTGATATTGAAATATTCTCATTGTTAGCATTAACCGTTGCATCTACGTCGCGTGTAATAATAAATTCATTTAGTAGGCCGTCGCTTGTCATGTTCATTTGACGTAAATCGATTTTCCCGTTTACTGTTTCTAGTGTTAATGAATCATCACCACCAGAACCTTGAATGATTACACCGTTGAGAGATAAAGCCCCGCTGTTCTCAATTTTTATAACAGAAGTGCCATTTATAGTTAGATTGGAGTTGTCTTTAAATATTATTTCGCCAGAGCCAGTAAGATTTTTGTTAGCATTCAGAAAAATGTTTGTGCTGTTTAAATCGAGGCTACTCGTATCAATAGATTCATTAATATTCAGGTCAGTCGCTGTGATTTTTAATGTGCCAACAGAGCTTGTTAAAATTATGCCTGTTACATTAATAGTATCAGCCATATATTCAAGAAAACCGTTGGTGTTCAACGCAGATTCAATATCACTTGATTCGTAAGATGCATTGCCATCACCAATATTCAGTGTTGTAGGGTCAATTAACCATGTGCCCCAATCCCCATTCAATGCGCGCGTATCGACTAACGAGTTTAAATTAAGATCTCTAAACCCCGAAGTCTCAACAAAACCACCATCACCCGATTCATCACCACCGCGAGCGCTAGAGCTACCCGAGTGAATCATGTCCTTTTCGGCGATCATAATAATGTTGCCGCCATCACCATTCAGTACTGAGTTGGCGTTTAAAATACCCGCCTGATCGATCGATCCGCCAGTCGCTAGAATACGGATATCACCACCATCTTGATGAATGGCCGAAACATCGATAATCCCTTGGTTGTTAATCGCGCTGCGTAGAGCGGTATCTATTGCGGCAGAGGATAATAATACCTGGCCGCCACTGGCCTTAATCGTACCGGTATTTTCAATGCCGATCGGGTTAAGCGAGTCGAGCGAATCAATAGTGAAACCAATGCCCGCAGAATTAGGAAGGTACAGCAAGCCACTGTTTGCATTTGATAATGTGACATTACCTTCTGGGCTATTGAGCGTGCCGGTATTTTCAATAGACGGGGCAAAGAAAGCAATATAGCCACCCGATTCCGTATTGATATTACCTTGGTTAATTATGCTGCCCTGGCCACCTGAAGAAAGCTGTAGGTTAGCATCGGAAAGGTTATCAATTTGTGATGTGGTAGCAAATAAAGAGCCTACATTGACCGCGCTATTAGCACCAAAGATAAACCCATTTGAGTTGCTAAGAAATACACGGCCATTGGCGTTAATTGAACCTAGAATGTTACTCGGGTTTGCATCATGTATTTGGTTTAACGTAGACGAGTTACTGTTAGGCTGAACGAAATTAACGGTCTCGTTTTCGCCAACATTAAAGCTGTTCCAATTTATATTGGCATGTTGGCTGGTTTGGTTAATCGTAGTAATTAAACCCGATTGATTAATGCTGGCATTCCCCGAATCCACTTGGCCGCCTACGGGCGCTGCCATGCTCGTGAGTGGGCAAAATAACATGCAAAACGTAACGGAATAAGTAACTGCAGCATTGAATGATTTAATGTGTGTATTTTTCATGATTAAAACCTGCGCTGCATGGAAATATAAAATTGAACGCTATTGCCATTAGCGGGTTTTGTTTTTGAAAGAGGTAGACCCATTTGCATTCGGGTTTGAAATTTTTCTTCTTTCACAAAGTCGGCATACCAACCAACGGCTAATAAATGTTCGCTATCCACCTCGTTGGCTAAAGCATCGTTGCGCCAGCCAATGCCGTAATCTAAAAATAGGGCTGCGGTTAACTGATCGATAGGCAATGAAAGTTTCTCTGCGTAAGATTTCCCAACGATTTCAATGGTAGTTTGAAAAGCCGTATCTGCATTGTAGTCGGCGCTGGTATAGCCGCGAACACCAAAAGGTCCGCCGAGCGTTATTTGTTCAAGGGGTACAAGAAGATCATCAGAATGTTGATAGCTGACTTTGGCAAAAATTTGGTAGCTATCGACTTCTTGTAGTCGGCTAAATTCTAATTTGTATTTTGTGAAGTCTGCTGGCGCGTAACCCGTATCCTGTCCTTGGCGGCTATTAATATCGCCATTCTCCATAGAGCCCAACGTAGCATCTAATCCTTGTTGGATATCCAGAAGGATAGAAGAACTTGCACGATTGTATAAATAATCAGTAAAGGTATATAAGTTAGCAAGAGATAGGGTGGTTAGTTTATCTTCTGTAAGCGTTATGTTTTTTTGCTTACTTGTCGCTTTCTTTAAATCTAAACGCAGGCTGGTTGTAAATTGATTTTGGCTGTTAAGAATAAAAGGTTTGTTCAAGCGATAGTAGAACGTGGTTGCTTCCCCCTTTATTTTCAAATCTTCCAATTCGCGGCCAATAGAATAAGTATTTTGCTGGACACCGGTATCGAATGTGAAGCCATTTTTAAAAACAGGATTGAGCCAAGACCAAGATCCATCATTATTAAAACTTGCATTAATCGGTACTTGATAATTGATGTTGCCATAGAAAGAATTGGTTGGATCAATCGTTGCCATTAAGCCCAACGTTAATTGGTCAGCGTTACCACTGATATTGTTGATATCACCACCAATTTTTACGCGGTAATTTCCCGTATATTCACTGCCGAAATTATCAAAATTCAAATAACCATCAAACTTTTTTTCGTGTTTTATTTTGATATTTAATTTGGTCGTACCGGGTCTATCACCTGGGGTGAAGCGCGTTTCTGCTTTCATGCCGGGGTAGTTAGATAATCGAATGATAGCTGATTCAAGCTCGGGGCGATAACTCGGGCTTTCAACCAAATCGAGAAAAGGGCGAGTTAAAATATCATGCTTGTAAAGTTCGCTAACCGTTTTAGTCGTTTCGATCGTGGTAGTAGTAACTTCATCAATAGTGCCGTCGACAAACGCGATGTTAACCGTTTTGTTTTTTATGTTTTGCTCGGGGATGTACGTCCGTGCTAAAAGCAGACCCTTGTCACGATAATACTGAGTAAGATTAGTCGTGAGGCGGTTCAGGCGATCAATCGTGAAGCGGCCTTTATTATCTTCAATACTTTCTTCAACAATACTTTCTAAATCAGAATTCAGTACGCCGTATAAAGGCATGTCAGGGAGAGACGATAAGTTGAATTTTTTAACACTAAGAATCGGTTCGTCATCAAAACGGTTATCGTGCTCAGTTTGATAAGGGAGTTGCTCGGTATTGTAGCGGCTAGATTCTTTGTTATCGAAGAAGTCAGTTTCATCTTTAGCAAAGCTGTGTGTGGTCATTATTGAAGATGAAATCAATAATGCGCAAAGCTTGGTTTTCATTCGGTTTTTCTCATTGATTACGGCACTAAATGAGTAAAATCGCGACAATAAAAATGAAAGATATCAGATAAGGAGAAAGAACTAAAAAAATCCATTTTTAACGTATTTTGCGACTAGTCAGATAAATCCCTTGCTGTCAGTCTGATGATTTGATCGAAGATCTTTGTTGCGCACACTATATCTTTTGGATACTGTCTTAGCAAATGAATCTTAAGGGAGAAGACCGTGTTTAATGTCAGTATTAAGAATGTTGTTGCTAAGCTGAGCCCAAACTTACGTGACTCGTTAGAAGGGGCCGCAGGATTGGCCATGTCGATGGGTCATTACAATGTTGAGATTGAACATTGGCTGACAAAAATACTTGAACATCCGCATACCGATTTATTAAAAATTCTTCAGCAATATGATGTCGAAGTCGATAAGGTTATCGCATCATTAGCCGCTACTATTGAAAGTCTTCGCAGTGGCAATACACGACCTCCCGCATTATCCCCCAACTTGGTTAGTCTAGCATCGCAATCTTGGATGTTGGCCTCGGTAGAATACGCGCAGGGTTTCGTTAGCTCAGGTCATTTATTGGTTGCCTGTTTATTGGATGACAGCATTCGCGGACAGTTAATTCTGGCTGTACCTGAGTTATCTATTATTAAACCCGATTCTATTAAAGATTTTGCCCCCAAAGTAATCGGTACAACGTCTGAATCGGCATTGATGAAAGCGGGCGATAGTGAAGGTTCTTCTTCGGGTCGAGGACCATCAGGCCAAGGCGGGCCAAGCAGTGCACCCGCACTGGATAAATTCACTATTAATTTAACCGCACGCGCATTAGCGGGCGAGATGGATCCGGTATTAGGGCGTGATGATGAAGTTCGCCAGCTGATCGATATTTTATTGCGCCGTCGCCAAAACAACCCGATCTTAACCGGTGAACCCGGTGTTGGTAAAACGGCGGTTGTTGAAGGTTTTGCTCAGCGTATTGCCGAAGGTGATGTGCCTGCCGCTTTACACGGTATTCAAGTTTTATCGCTAGACATGGGGCTGTTACAAGCGGGCGCGAGCGTGAAGGGCGAGTTTGAAAATCGTCTTAAATCTGTCATCAAAGAAGTCAAAGAATCACCCGAACCCATCATTGTTTTCATTGATGAAGCGCACACCTTAATTGGTGCTGGCGGTGCAGAAGGTAAAGGCGATGCAGCCAACTTATTGAAACCTGCACTGGCACGAGGCGAGTTCCGCACCATTGCCGCAACCACTTGGGCTGAATATAAAAAGTACTTTGAAAAAGATCCAGCATTAACTCGCCGCTTCCAGGTAGTCAGTGTCGAAGAGCCGAGCATTCCTGTAGCGACAGACATGATGCGTGGCATTGCTAAAAGTTTAGAAAGCCATCACAAGGTTCGAATTTTAGACGAAGCCATTGAAGCCTGCGTTAAGTTATCAGCGCGTTATATTCCATCACGTCAGTTGCCCGACAAATCAGTCAGCTTATTGGATACGGCATGTGCCCGTGTTGCTTTAAGCCAAGGCGCAACGCCTGCTGCGGTTGAAAGTGCCCGTCGTGAAATAAGCCAGTGCGAAACGAATATTGGTCTATTGCAAGGCGAACAAGAAGCGGTAGGGGGTTGTGAAGAAAAGCTAGCGACGTATGCCGAGCAAATTAAAGATGCCGCCGCGCGCTTAGTCGTACTCGAAAAGCAATGGGCCGACGAAAAGACAATCATCGATAAAATCAATGCCGCGCGTGACGCCAGCGAAGCGGTCGAAATTATCCAGGGTCTTATTGCCGAATTGCATGAGCTGCAAGGCGAAGAGCCGATGATCTACGTCGATGTCGACATGCAAGCAGTGGCAGAAGTTGTCGGCAATTGGACGGGCATTCCCGTCGGTCGCATGATGGGTGACGAGATTACCAATATCATCGAATTGGATAAGCGTTTATCGGCCCGCGTTGTCGGTCAAGACCACGCCATGGAAGCGATTGCTCAAGCGGTTAGAACCTCGCGTACGGGCTTAACCGATCCGCGTAAACCGGTAGGCGTTTTCTTAATGGTAGGGACCTCTGGTTCGGGTAAAACTGAAACGGCATTGGCACTTGCAGATTATTTATACGGCGGTGAACAAAACGTCATTACCATCAACATGTCAGAGTTTAAAGAAGAGCATAAAGTTTCGATGCTACTCGGTGCTTCTGCAGGCTATGTTGGTTATGGCGAAGGCGGTGTATTGACCGAGGCTGTGCGACGCAACCCATACAGCGTAGTACTGCTGGATGAGATGGAAAAAGCACACTCGGGCATTCAAGACGTATTCTACAACCTGTTTGATAAAGGCACGATCAAGGATGGCGAAGGTCGAGATATCGATTTCAAAAATACAATCGTGATCATGACCTCGAATGCCTGCTCCGGTCAAATATCTGATATTTGCGCCGAAGGAGAGTTGCCAGATAGTGATGAGCTGCTTGAACAAATACGCCCTGAGTTATTAGAATATTTTAGACCGGCATTCTTAGGTCGAACCACGGTAGTGCCTTACTATCCACTGCGTAAAGACGTACTGACCAAGATTGTTGAAATTAATCTTAAGCGTATCGAGAAGCGAGTTGCCGAACATTATGGGGCGAGCTTTAGCTACGATGAAAGCTTGGTTGACCACTTGGCAGGGCGTTGCAACGATCCAGATACCGGCGCACGTAACGTAGAGAACATACTCACGCGTTCTATCTTGCCGGGATTGGCGTCTGAGTGCTTGCAGAAAATGGCTGAAGGCATTGATATACAAAATATCCATATCGGCCTAGCGGATGATAATGACGAGGGTGGTGAAAACTACCGTTACGATATCGTTTAATGGCTTGGTAAGTAGGCTTTAATTATTCTGAAGCAAAAGAAGCGGCCGTTCTAGCAATAGAACGGCTTTTTTAATGTCTGCAATATTTATTTATCTATCTATTTATTTCAATACCAAAACCTTGGTTTGTGCGGGGGCAATCGTTGCACCAACCATATTGGCATTAGAGCCATTTTGGCCCGTCATACTGGTTAAGCGCGCGGCAGGTTTGCCACCAAACATAGTCGCGGTACTGCCCATAAGAAATTTAGTCGGCCCCATGATCATGCCAGAAATAATGCCCCCAGCTACGCCAGGTTGATCGCCGTTACTCATGGAAATTTGAGTGCCCAAATTATGTGCTGGGCCGCCAGCAATAAGAACCTTCATCGCCGTCGTGGGCGGAATCGCCATCGTCCCCATCGAAATGTTGGGGTAGGGAATAGGCACGATCGCAGGACCTACAGGTGTTTTACACACATCAGGCATCGCATTGTTGGTGCCGCCCATCTGACAATTAGCAAACATAAATTCTCTCCTTATTAACCCATGTGAATGCGGTCGCCGTTAATTTTGATGTCGCCTTTAGCACTGATGTCAGCATTCTTAGAGCGCTGAATAAAAACGTTTTTAATGTTTTGAATAATGTCCAATGCCGACGTTTGCTCAATGCGCTCAATAATTCGAAAGCTGTCTTTAAACTTCTGCAGGCTACGCTCAGCGATGGTCTCAACAGTACGCGCTTTCACGCTGATGCTATCGGCCTGAACATTTGAAGCTTGGCTGTATATTTGCGTATCAGTCGAGGTGAATTCGGTTTTTATATTGGTAATCGACAGTTCGCTAGACTGCAGGTCAATACCTTGGCTGGTATGTAATTCAATGCCGTGCTCGGAGTGAATTTTAGCGCTAGAAGCTTGCTTACGCTGCAAAATATTCAGTACGTAATACTGGCCATTTGGCGACTTAATAAAAGAGACTTCGTCATCAATTTCAGGCGTAAAGGCACAACTAAAAGCTTGCTGCATCAGCAATGTGCCAGCGTCATGTTGCTTAACAATATAGCCGTGCTTACTTTTTGCTTGTACTAGTCCAAACCCTTGCTGCTGAGTCGCGCTAGTATCGGCTAGTTGCTTCAGCTGGTTTAATTGAGATAAGTTCATATTGTGCTCCTTTTCGTGCCCGCTGGCTTCCATAGCTCGGCGCGCTCGCGTTTCTCGTCTGTTTTTAAGGCTCTAAATTTATTACAACCCGACCATACCGCACCATGATCAATAATGGCGTGCAAATTGGTCGAAGACAGCTCGCTATTAGAAAAATCAGTGTAACTCATAACCGCATTCGATAAGTTGGCGTAGCTCAAATTACAGCCTTTAAGCTGAGTGTTTTGCATCACGGCATTATTCATCTGTGCTTGAACCAACGAGCTGCCGGAGAAATCGCAGGCCGACAATATGCTGGTTTGCATGCTCGCTTGATCGAACAGGGCGTTCTTTAACGAACTGCCCGTTAAATCTGAGCCATAAAATAAAATGGTTTGCGCGCTTACGCCATCAAAGTTACAGCGATGCAACTTCGCATCAACAAACGCGACCTGGGTAAGATTGCTGTCGGTAAACGTACAGCCGCTCATTTGGGCAGAGCGAAACTGGCACATCGCCATATGCATATTACTGAAATCTTGATTTTCTAAGAGTGGTTTTTCAAACAAGGTTTGCTGCATGTAAGCTTGCTGAAAACGCGATTCAATTAAGCTGCACTCAATGAAGTTAGTACGCTCTAAGCTCGTTTGGCTGAAGTCGGTCGCGTCTAAGGTGCATTGAATGATGCTGGTATGATCTAGCTTACTGCCCGCAAAAGTCGTTCGAGAGCACTGGCTATTTGTGATATTGCTTTCCGTTAAATCACAGGCATCAAAGCGGCAATCATTCAGCTGGCATTCAATTAAATTAATGCCCGAAAGCTGACTCTGGCTAAAATGACTGTTGTTCAATTCAGATTGCGACACATTGCACTCTTGCCACAAAGTTTCTGTAAAGCGGCATTGCTGAAACTGACAATTAATGAAATTACATTGAATCAGTTGGGCTTTAGTGAAATTACACTCAGTAAAACTGCAGTCAGTAAAAAGTCCACCGCCGATGTTCGCCGCAGAAAAATCGCATTGACTGAAAAGTTGCTGATTAAATATTTCCCCCGCACTAATCGCTTGCTCAAGCGCTTCGCGGTCTCTGATTGAAATGGGGCTTAAAGTAGAGTTTGAAGTCGGGTTGGTTAAGACTGCCATTTAGTCGGCCTCCAATTTTCTAATTTAGTCCCGTCCATGATGCTGCCACTGAAATCCGTTTTACCGACGGTAGCGGCTAAAAATTCAGCACCGTAACAATTCGATTTCTTAATGCTTGCCGAGGTGAGTCGCGCCTTCATCAGGTTAGCTTCCATTAAATTACAGTTCGACAAATTAGCATTACCAAAATCTGTTTCCATGCATTGGCTATTGCTTAGATCGGCACCCGAGAAATCACAGTGCTGAGCATTAGCTTGGCTTAAATCAGCATAAGAAAGGTTGGTATACGAAAAGCGGCTCTTGGATAAATCACAGCCGCGAAAGTTGCAGTTGGTTGCAATAGCACCGGCAAATTCACACTCGGTTAATACGCTCTCTTGCATGAAACGGCAATTATCCATGTTAGCGCGCTCAAAATTCGAACTGATCATGTTGGCTTCAAGAAAGTTCACGCCAGTCAGTATCGCTTCAGTAAAGGTACAGCGAGCAAGGTTGCACTTAATAAACGTAGCGCTGGTTAAATCGGCGCGGGATAAATTAGCCCCAGAGAAGTCGAGCTCGACAAAACTAGGTTCTGAAAAGACAATGCCGGTCATGTCGCAATGGCGAAAGATAACCTCAAGACTGTTGATAGAGCCTGAGAGGTCGGTATTAACCAGCTTGGCGTGGCTGAAATCAGACTTGCCATATTCGCACGTTAATAGCTTGGCATTAGAAAGGTCAGCTTGCTTGAAGTTGCAGTTGCCAATATTACTATTTTCTAAATTAGCTTGTATTAGCTTTGCAGAAGAAAAATTACTACGCGCCATAATACTATTGGATAAATCGCAATTCGATAAATCACAGCCGCTAAAATCACATTGCTCTAAGTAGCAATAGTTTAACTGAATGCCTTTAAGATCTATGCCGACAAAGCTTAATCCCGCATAGTCTTGACCACGATGAGATTCATTATTTTCTATACGCGCTAAAAACTGCGCCATAATCTCGTCTTTTTTGTCTTGCAGCGGCGGGGTGCCAGTATCCATAGCATGAGCACCCAAGCGATAACCTTCAAATAACTGCTGACTGCTTTCGTTTATATTATGGCTAAGAGACTCAAAATCTATTTCAGGCACATTTACCTTCACGCCAGCGGCCAAGGCTTTTTCTTGCTGCGCCTTCATGCTCACCATAGCATCGCTTAACTGCTTGATCATAATACTAGGATCTTGAGGGCGAGGAAGCTCGGCCGGTAAATCCATTTTAAATAGCGCATTTTCAAGTGCTTGCTCTGCGGCTTCGCCAGCAGGGGAATCGCTGGTCGATGATTCCGTCATCTTTTTCAGTTGCGCGGCAAGATCATCTTTGACTTTCTGCAGTTGAAAATCGGCATGCTCTTTACTGAGAATATTTAAGTCATCAAAGGCTTTGAAATCAATTTTTTGTAAATCTATTTTAAGCTTATCAATACTGCCGTCTGGCTGAACCGTACCAGGAGCTATGCGATCCATAATCACTTCGTAACGCAGTGCCCATTCGTCTTTCGCAGGGGCTTTTAAACTGTCTTCGATGCGGGCTTGAAGTTCGCTGGTATCTTTACCTTCAGCTTTCATATTGGCCAATAACGCTTGTAGCTTTTCTTGGCTCTCAGTTTTGCCTTCTTCATAAGCCTGCTGAGACTTTTGTTCCAGATTTTTTGCCAGCAGCTGTAATGGCTCTTCATCTTGCTGAGTCAGTTGAGCGATACCGCACGGCACGTCGTCGGCGACTAAATCTTTAGTGGTTAGTGCAAACTGCATATTCAAATCGGGATGAATACGACCGATCAAAGAAAGATGGTAATGCTCTTTACTGCGCGGTGGGGAATCAAGGTTTTCGTAGGCGCACAATAAATACTTATACTGGCTCGCATCATCTGTGCTGGAATCTATCGTGCCACGGTACGACAGCATACCTAAGCTTTGGTTGGGGTAAAACGTGACGGTATCGATGTGATTATCGATTTCATATAAATCATTAACCCCAATGTCAGCCACCGCAATGCCTTTGGCGATAGCAAACATGCGCACGCGGTATTGGGGAAGAGTGCCAGTAATTAAAGGTTGTTCATGATTTAAGTTTTCTAATTCAAAGGTTTCGCCACCGTTCAAAAAATGATCGAAACGTTGATCTTCATCGGCCGTATAAAAAGCCTTCATACTGAAGTCATCAGGGTAACCAGGGAAGCGCGTTTTCAGCCAATGATTATCATAAGTGCCTAGGTATTTACTGCGCAGTGGAGATTCTTGCGGCAAAGAACAAAAATTAATGGGATTAGGGCGATCCCCTTTACTGGTAATAATTTTGTTTTTTTGTTCAATATTGGGTAGCGCAATCAGCTTGTCAGAAGACAGAGGATTGTCTACCGGGGTGATCCCTTGGCCCACAGCATTATGTTTAAAATCTTTACCGCCAAACGAACGCGTCCAATTGAGCGGGATTTTTTTAAACGGCAAGGGGCTAGAAATTCCTGCTAAACCACCGGTCCAGTAGCGATCACCAATAATGCGCATTGATTTAGATTTGTCGGCCAAAGACACTTTGCAGACTAATGATGTTACTGATTTTTCATTAGGTGCCTCAGCATCGCCAATGACTATGAACTCAGTACTTAGCTTAGGGAGCGCTTCATCGCAAAAAGCCCCAGCCGTATCAGAAAGCAACTCGTAGGCAGCACTGTTCAGTGTGGGAATGCCACCCTGAAGAGGAAAAAACAATTTAATTGTGGTGGTTAAGCGGTGTTTACCGAGCATAGAAAAGCTACGGTAGCCGGCCTCTAAATCCATAGGCTGGATGATTTCCAAGCGGACCTCCCTGTAATCTCGCTTAAGTATACGGCGCTGATATTACGATAGTTTTATTCAATTGACTAATGTTTCTTAAATTGAATAATCCGTTTTAAAGTGAGAATTGTGCACTTGTAGTTACTGCCTTGGGACATTACTATACCGCCTTCATGGAATGAGCAGTGGTTGCAAAAACACGATGGCTGAATTGATTCACGCAAAATTTTTATCTTGGCGACACCTTCACTTGTTGGAGGATCCTTTCTTTGCCAAATCAGATGTCGAAAGTGCCGTAAATATTCACAAGTCTCGTGGCATGGCGCGCAATCGTGGTATTTCCAACTTCCAAAGCTGGCTCGATCGTACCAGTATGCCACTAGGTGAACTGACCTATGAAGTGATGGACAGTTTGAAAAATGGTACCAGCTATTATGTTCATCGTCATACTGAAAAACCTAGGCGTCCCCTGTTATTTTGGAAATCAACTGAATCTAAAAGCGATAGTTTTTTTGGTATTAACGGTGGTTGGGAAGTTCATGATTATGTTGCGCCTCCCTTGCGTAATAAGCTTAGAATTCTGCTTTCTCGAATAGAGCCGCCTAAACCGGTGGTAATACGTAAAGCTCCTAGCAATGCACCTACCCCAGTGAAGGAAGAAAAGAAAGAAGCGGTCATTGAAAAGCTAATTACAATCAGAAAGATTGCAGCGAAACTTGAAGATATAGAAATGGAGTTCGGTTATGAAAAAGCTAGACACCTTGCTTCTTTAATTGGGTATGAAGGAATTAGTGAATTATCAGAAGTTGGTCATATTCAGAATGACCCTAATTTAATGGCAACAAGATTTATGTTGCTGCCAGGTGCCAGTGATAAAATATTAAAGTCTAAGAATAATCTAAATCACTATCCTAATCCTCTTCATCCAGATTCCCCTCAGCAACTTAGCATCTTCAATATGAAGAAATTTCTGACTTTATCCAGTCATCTATCCGATGACAAACCGTATTGGCAGAGTCATGACTTACTTTCACAAATCGAACTTGATGATTTATATGAATTAGGGGGTTTGGATACTAATGAAGTTTCTGAAAGGGATCAGCTATCTGAATTTGACGCTTCTTTAGAAGGAGCATTTAACTCTTATTTAGGTCAGTTATCTTCATCGGCCCCTAAAAATGCATCAACACATACAGTTGTAGAAGGGGATACATTAAGCAGTATTGCGATTAAGTATGAATTTGACTCTTGGGGTCCTATTTGGGATGCAAACAAGGATCAGCTTGAAAATCCTAACTTAATCTACCCAGGCCAAGTTTTGGAAATTCCAGATATGACCGATACTGAGCTTGAGGCTTGGTTTAATACGTTTGATAACGGCGCAAATGCTTGGAGCGGTAGCTCACACTATCGATACCCTGCTAATTATTTCTCACTCACTATTACCAATCGCAAGAATGAAGCTGTTAATGCGAAAATGGATGAAATGTTTCAAGCTTATTTGAATGATTCTAAGCATCGCTTTTACAGCTTAAAGGTTAAAAAATCTGACCAAGTGGGCGTCTTATTGCCTGATACTAATCAAGTAGCTGTTGGTTTTAGAAGTGATGCCTATTTATCAGGTAATGTTGAGTTGATTTCCCATGAGAGAGCTCTCAACCCAAATCCAGAAAAACTAAACCCAGTCTTCGATATGGAAGATGAAGATAACCTAGCCCCTTCTGACTACCCAGTAATTGAAGTTTAAATATATTAAAGGAATGATCCATGAGCGAGTTTTCTGGAGTTTGTAAGCCGGGTAGTGATGAGTGGGAAAGTGTAAGGATTTATTGGGGGAATGATAAGCTTGAAAATTTCAGGACGACGTTGCCTTTTCCAGAAATTGACATTCCAAAAGATGCGTCTGGTAACGCTGGTAAGGATGTTATACATCTCAATAAAGACAATATACGAATAAACCCATTTGAGCCAAGTAAGACATATACAAGCGGCAGCCAAACTATGGATGATCTATTCTCCAAAAGTGAGGCTAATTTCAAAGATGCTCAAAAAAAATCATTAGCGACTACGGAAGAATATTTGTTTTTATCTCCCGATGAGCTCAAAGATGCCACTCAGTATATTCATAATACGACGAAAGAACGCGTTATTGACTTAAGGGGGTCTGGAAAAAAGCTATCTAAAAAAAGGAAGGGCTTGATTGCCAACGCTGTTTCACAATTTGTTATTGTTGAAATCGAGATGAAATCCCCTATTACCTGCATCGAAGATTTGCCTAGTATAACAACTTGGGCATTTTTACAGCCTCCAACGATCGGAAAAAATAAGCATAGAATAAGTGTAAACAATGGCTATGTCGTAGATGATGAGCAAAAAATTGGCTGGTTTAAAGCAGAAATAAAAGGGGCAGAGGCTAGTTTGGTTGGCGATTCGCTATGGTCCGCCGCTATCGTTCTTGACCAGTACAAGGTTGATGACTCCCAAAATAAGAAAGATTTTAAAATCGAATCTGTTTTGCAAGAAGCGCTGTTCTATGTAGACGAGAAAAAGCCTAATAATGTAAAGATTAAGTTCGAGGTTGTTGTCCGTAACGATTCTACTTTGCAGGACCTAGAAGAAAAGCGGACTGAATATGTCACTAAAGAAAAGAATAAGAAAGATGCAATATCTGGAGAGTGCGGAAGCTATCTAAAAATATGGGTTCGTAATAGTAATCATTCTTGGAGTGAAGATCCTAAAGATGAATTTTCTGACAAGATCCCTGGGGCCCTGGCCTCTGATGATGAAACTTATGACACTAATAATCCTCAGAAATTTAAAAACCATACTTGGCGTCGATCTCCGTTATTAAGCCGTAAAGACTCTAAAGATTTACTCTATGTAGGATTATATCCTGCCCCTGTTATTAATGGGATCAAAAAGTTAGAGGAGCAATTGCTAAAGCAGCCAAGCCTTGAAGAAAATGAAGTGAATTTTGGCTCTTGGATTTGCATTTCTTTTTTATTCGCAATTTGTGGTTATTTTTTGAATACCGCCAAGCAAAAGGTCGGCGAGCGCGCTCATGAAAAAGATAAGGACAAAGAAAAGGAATTGGATGTTCATATTAAAGAGACCGGCGAAAGAATATTTAAGGTATTAACGCTATTTAATGTCCATGAAATAGCAGCAGCTTATGCAGTCGTCGGCTTCAAGCAAGATCAAACCTATAAGCAAACTTTAGAATTAGCAGAAAAAGATGAAACTTACAAAAATATTTATTCTGTCACGGGGTTTATTTATGAACAAATCTTGTCATTTGCGCTGGATAAAAGTGATATTAAAAAAGAAAAATACCTAGATGAAATGGATGAAGTAAATACCGAGATTGTAGATAGGCAAGAAAAACAGAAGGGAATAGAATCTCGAGCGTATGCAGAAACAATTAAAAATATGGGAGAAGTTAAGAAGCCCGAATTAAAAGAGATGATTAAGGAAATGAAATCGTCTTTTAAAATTGATACAAAAAGCTTTGAAACGGCAGAGCTAGCGATACCGATTATATCTGCGGCTAGCTCAGTGAAAATGCCGTCACCTGTAGGCGCACCTCTACCTATTCCGTTCTTGCAGTGGTTGATTTGGTCTATTGAATTTAATCTTAAAGGTGCTGTGGAATTAGGGGTTAAGGCGAGCTATACAGACAACGATGCTAAAGATGGTAAAGAGGAAGAAAATTTTGCGGAGTTAGAGGTTTTTTTGAAAGGGACGGGCAATGTTAGTGTTATCGCCTCAATTCAGTCCTTATGGACGGCTTATATTGATAATACCGAAAAGGGTCACCAAACAAAATCTAATGATGAGCTTTCAGATAACTTTGAATGGGGAGCTACCTTTAAAGAATTGGCGAAAGCGACTGAAATAAATATCTTTCTGGCCGCTTCCATTAATACCAACGCTAGTCTGGGCCCTAAGTTTAAGTATGACTTTATTAAAAATGATTTTAGTATTTCTTTAGGTGAAGGAGGTGGTGGTCTTGATTGCGTTGTACCTTGCGGCACACAATTGTCTATTTTTCAGTGGGACTACGATATAGCATCTGCGGATATTGTTAAAATCAGTAAAAAAGAAGGGGTGTTTTTTGAAACACTGACAGTATTCGGCCAACCCTGGAATTGGCCGCAAACGGTTCGGTGGGCTGCTGGGTTGTTTGATGACTATTCAATAGTATTTGGTGATAAAACTAGGTTTGTTTTGGGTGATACTGTTGATCTTAGCTTACTTTATGCGGATATCGAAGATCCCTCTGCTGCTTTATCTTTACAGTTACGAGCAGGAGGTAGCGATAAAAAAGCTGATTTAAAGCAATTCGAAAAATCAGTTACAAAATTTAATAAGCTAACAAAGGGTGAAGATGAGAAATATACTCATAGGGCCGTCTCATCATTTAAAATGCAGATTTTTAACAAAAACGATGACGAGAAATCTATATTTTCAATTTATGATGCAAGCGGGAAAGCGAGTGAAGCCGCAGAAAAATTAATGGCACACCTGATCGATGATAGCCAGTATGAGTTGGGTGGTACTATTAAATTTGAGGATGAAGGTCAGGGTAAACCTATCAGGAGTGGCACTGGGCCTGTGCTCTTGCTGCCAAAAATTAAAAAAATTATAGTTTTGCGCGATCACGGTAATGGTGGTAAGCCTTCATTTATTTTCAAGGTAACCATTGAAGATTATAATGACGATCACTTATGGGTAAGATTCCGAGAGCGCGACTATGGCCCTGATGATATATTGGAATATAATCTCGTAGATGAGACTAAAAAAGGTGTGGAGGCTAAAAAGTTCAAAGAATGGAATCTTATGAAGCTGGCAAGAGATAACGAAACAATCTGGTCTATTTCTGTTGAATCTAGCGAATTCAATGAGCTCACCTTAAGTCGCACTGAAAAATTCTTAGGGGAAGGTCTGGAAATTTATCCTGAATTTGCACTAGGAGCTGATTCTCAATACGTGCTAGAAATTGATTCTGATGATATTGAAGTGGCAAGATTGGGAGCAACTGATCTTGAAGTGACAAGCGACCCTGCTTAGGCAAGGTCATTCAGTAAATGAATTTAAAGGGCATGCTTGTGTTTAATAAGACATTCCCTTTATTTTCATATACATATATATAACGCCTCCGCTCTTATTTGTCTTCATTATTTTTCCGGTAATGCTTGTTTCATTTGGCTGATTGTTACATAGATCGTAGGCAGATTCTTTTTCGCAAGGCGCGCAGATACTAAATGGTAACTCAATCTCTTGGGCGTAAATGTAGTTGGTCTTATCGAAATCATTTGATTTATTAATGGCATTAGGGGGAATGAAATTGGTATAAATGCTGGCCGCAATAGGAAGGTTGTTATCTGAATTAATGTAACCTATGGCACATTGTCCTTTTCTAGAGTCGAAAAGTCCTGATCTATCCATCATTCTTAAACCAGTTATGGTCACTTCCTTGCCTTCATAATTCTTCTTGAATTCATCAATCCCCATCTCATGAATCTCTTCATCGGTAATAATTAAACTCTCATCAATGGCCCCATAAACCGTTTTATCGGCCGAGCAGCCTAGCAGTGTGATTGCTAGAAAAAAATAAGTGAATAAACTGCTTTTGCACTTCATCGTTATTACCTTGCTACATATTAATAATCATTCAAAGTTTGTATTTGTTGGACATTATTGTAACTCAGATTCAGCGAAGAAATAGCGGGAAGTGTTAAAAAAAGACGCGGGTATTTGCTTTGGTGATGTATTGGAATACAACCTCGTAGATGAGGATTATAAGAAAGGTGTAGATGAGAATGGTAAGAAGGGTGAGGAGGTTAAAAAATTCAAAGAATGGAATCTTATGACGCTGGCTAGAGATAATGAAACAACCTGGTCTATTTATGTTGACTCTAGCGAGTTCAACGAACTCACATTAAGTCGCACTGAAAAATTTTTAGGGGAAGGTTTGGAAATTCATCCTGAATTTTCGCTAGGAGCTGATTCTAAATATGTGTTAGAAATTGATTCTGATGATATTGAAGTGGCGAGGCTAGCGGTGGCTGACCTTGAAGTGACAAGCGACCCTGCTTAGGCAAGGTCATTCATTAAATGAATTTAAAGGGTATGCTTGTGTTTAATAAGACATTCCCTTTATTTTCATGTTTAAAGAAGGCATCCCGTGTCTTTCTCTTATGAACATGATTTTACCTGTGATGCTCGTCTCGTTTGGTTGATTCTTGCATAGGTCGCCTGCATGATCTTTTTTGCAGGGCGCACATATACTTATTGGTAATTCGATTTCACTGGCGTAAATGTAGTTTTCCTCGTTAAAGTTATCAGACCTATTGATAGCTTTAGGGGGGGTGGAATTAGTAAATATACTTACCAGGATAGGGTGTTCTTGTTTTATATTAGTATAAGAAATACTGCATTGCCCTTTTCTTAGATTATAGCCACCAGCCCTGTTAAGCATTCTTAGATCAACTAAGGTAATTTCCTTGCCTTCATAATTTTTCTTAAATTCATCAATCCCCATCTCATGAATCTCTTCATCGGTAATAATTAAACTCTCATCAATGGCCCCATAAACCGTTTTATCGGCCGAGCAGCCGAGTAGTGTGATTACTAGAAAAAAATAAGTGAGTAAGCTGGTCTTGCACTTCATCGTTATTACCTTGCTTAATATTAATGATTATTAAAAGTTTGTGTTTGTTGGGCATTATTATAACTCAGATTCAGAGGGCGCGACTATGGCCCTGATGATGTATTGGAATACAGCCTCGTAGTTGAGGGTGGTAAGAAAGGTGTAGATGAGAATGATAAGAAAGATGAGGAGGTTAAAAATTTCAAAGAATGGAATCTTATGAAGTTGGCTAGAGATAGCCAAACGACCTGGTCTATTTACGTTGACTCTAGCGAATTCAACGAACTCACGTTAAGCCGCACTGAAAAATTCTTAGGAGAAGGCCTGGAGATTTATCCTGAATTTTCACTAGGAGCTGATTCTAAATATGTGCTAGAAATTGATTCTGATGATATTGAAGTGGCGAGGCTAGCGGCGGCTGACCTTGAAGTGACAAACGATCCAGCTTAGGCAAGGCCATTTATCAAATGAATTTAAAGGGTATGCTAGTGTTTAATAAGACATGCCCCTTATTTTCATATACATATAGATTCTTTTGCCTGTTTTAATTATAAGCATTATTTTCCCAGTAATTCTTGTTTCGTTTGGCTGATTCTTGCATAAGTCGCCTGCATGATCTTTTTCGCAAGGCGCGCAGATGCTTAATGGCAACTCAATTTCTTGAGCGTAAATGTAGTTGGTCTTATCGAAATCATTTGATCTATTAATGGCATTAGGGGGAATGAAGTT
This sequence comes from Oleispira sp., assembly GCA_036960605.1. Lineage (GTDB taxonomy): Bacteria > Pseudomonadota > Gammaproteobacteria > Pseudomonadales > Oceanobacteraceae > Oleispira. The sequence continues at coordinate 29,106 of JBALXI010000048.1, forward strand.
GGTATAAATGCTGGCCGCAATAGGAAGGTTGTTATCTGAATTAATGTAACCTATGGCACATTGTCCTTTTCTAGAGTCGAAAAGTCCTGATCTATCCATCATTCTTAAACCAGTTATGGTCACTTCCTTGCCTTCATAATTCTTCTTAAATTCATCAATCCCCATCTCATGAATCTCTTCATCGGTAATAATTAAACTCTCATCAATGGCCCCATAAACCGTTTTATCGGCGGAGCAGCCTAGCAGTGTGATTGCTAGAAAAAAATAAGTGAATAAACTGCTTTTGCACTTCATCGTTATTACCTTGCTACATATTAATAATCATTAAAAGTTTGTATTTGTTGGACATTATTGTAACTCAGATTCAGCGAGAAAATAGCGGGAAGTATTAAAAAAGACGCGGGTATTTGCTTTGGTGATGTATTGGAATAGAATCTCGAGTATATGCAGAAACAATTAAGAATCTGGAAGAAATTAAGAAACTCGACTTAAATGAAATGGCACATTTCAGTAGCTAATGCCAAACCGATGCATAAGATTGTATCGTTGTGTATTGTAAAATCTGTATTGGGCCGTCATTCATCCTTAAGATAAAAATTGAAGATTAAGACGATATTATTGCCTCTTAATCTTTGACACGTTGTAATGCTTTAAAAATGGTTGAGAAAACAATAGACAGTCAGTAAGTATTGTTCAAATAGTTGGCTATCTCATTAAATCTCTAGGTGAATAGTGTGACTTACTCTCTGTTATTGTGAATTACGAACTGTTAGAATTCCGCATCGATTTTATACTACCAGGGATGCGGTAATGTCAGAGCCAAAGTTTTCCTTCTCTACCGATAGTTATGCTGATCAATTTGAATTGGTCTCTTTTAGCGGTACTGAAAACATTTCAAAAATGTTTGAATTCTCATTATCACTGAAAGTTGCCAAGGATTTGGTATCAAGTGTTGATTTTCAGACGGTCGTACAAGAAGGCTGTAAGATAATTACCTCCAATATTGAAGGCTACTCTAGTGATTATGAAATCATTGGTATGCTTAAAAGTATTGATGAGGAGTTTCAAAGCTCTAATACCCACAAATATTATACTGCGCTGATGGTGCCTGCTTTATGGCGCCAATCAAAGAACGTTTCGTATGATATTTATGTTGATCAAGCCGTTGATGTCATTCTAGAAGATGAGTTGAGTAATGATGTATTAAGTGATCATCAGCTTAGTCTTAGTCAGACTTACCCTCCCAAGCAATTTACTTGTCAGTACGCCGAGTCCAATTTTGATTTCGTTGCGCGCCTAGCCAATCATTGGGGTATTTATTATTACTTTGACCATGATCAGCAGGGGAAATTAATTTTTGCTGATGACTCTAATTATGATCCAACTGTCATTCCGCAGGCTAAGTTAGACATTAGTAATAACCCGACTAACAGTTTTAATACAGTGCGCACGTTAAAACGTACCTTTAATGCGTCTCCTGTTGGCGTTGTGATTTCTGAAATTAATCCAGACCAAGCGAGTGAGCATTTTTCTGGTTTTGCTGGAGATGTATCAGGAAAAAATTGCGTTCATTTGGTGAATGAAAGCTGTGATGATATCGATGAAGCAACACTTATTGCTGAGGTGCGTCTTCAAGAATATCAAAGCGAAGCGATCGAATATTTTGGTACTACGGGTATTCCTTGCTTAGCGCCTGGTTTTATCTTGAAGGTCATTGATAGTGATGGCGAAGAGACCGATATATTATTAACCAGTGTCCAGCATTCTGCCGATAACCTCGATAACAGTAGTCGTGTTGATGGTGCTGGCACGACTCATTATGAAGCCACATTCACTGGCATTCCAAGCACGGTTCAATACCGCCCGCAGCACGATAAAATAACCAAGCCGCAGGCAATTTCAACAACCGCACGTATTCATTCTGATGATGATGAAAAGAACATTGCTCAGCGTAATGAAGTGGGTAAATATCAGGTTATTTTTGACTTTTTGAAAGATGAGAAAAAAGTCTCTCATTGGGTTCGATTAGCCCGCCATACGGCAAGAACAAACCATTTTGATATGCCTTTGACGCCAGGTACCGAAGTTCAGATGTCATTTGTGGGCGGAAATCCTGATAAGCCTTTTATTCAAAGTGCGCTTGAGAATTCTCAGTCGGTTAGGCATTCGGTTACCAATGCTAATCCTCACCATGCCTCGATTCGTACAGACGGCATGCTATATACCGAAGCGGCAAAATCAAGACAAGAATTCCATGTCAGTTCAAATCATGACATCTCTACGGCTTTCGATGACCGCAATAATAATCCGTTCGACGAGCTGGATTATGATGGTGCAGAAACCGGTAGCCAGGTTGAAGATGTGGAAGGGAAGCATCATATAAGTCGTCGTTTTGGCGATAAGTACTCTTTCGTACGGGGTAATGATTACACCTATGCTGATGGCCAATGTACTTATAATTTTGGTAATAGCTATACCGAAAATCATGCTAATGAGGCGTCTGTTGTTTCGCCTAATACGTTTGATATTGAAAGTGGGCATTTGTATTCGTCAGATTCGCCACTAGCCGCTAATGGCGATGTCGAGGCGAGTAAGCAAGTGGCGTTGGTTGAGAAAACCTACGGTAATACCTATAACTATCATGCGGGCATCGAGTCTAATTGGGCGAAAGGCCCGGATGGCGCAGGCGCACATAAAACATTCAATTATGGTGGTCGCTACGAAGAAAACCAGACCACTGATTTTGAAGCACGTGATGATACTACTTCCGGCTTTCCTGCTGATCCTTCTGATGATGACCTAGTGACTAAAACGTTTGGTAATACCTTTGATTTTCAAGAAGGCGATCAGACGGATGTGCTAACGGGGAACGTAACGAGTGAAATTACCGGTGATATTGAAGAGACCATTACAGGTAATCAAACGGCGACGGTTACGGGGGATTCGACAGAGACAATTATTGGTAATCAAGAATCGATTATAACGGGTGATATTACTGAAACCATTACTGGTAATACGTCGGCAACGATTGCGGGCGATAATGATACGACCCTATCCGGTGATGATTCGATGATGCATTTGGGTGATTCAGATCACAAGCAAATGGGCGATATCAATGAGATGCATCTGGGTGAGCAGACAAGCTTCCGTTTATCTAAAACTACAGAAAACTTCATCGGTTTGACTATGTCGACCTCGCAGGCAGGAACGATAGAGCAGAAGTCGGGTGCCAGTATTGAAATTGATAATGTCAGTAAAATGTATGAAGGCAAAATTAGTATAACTAAAGAAGGTGTGAGGTTGGTGAAGGCTGAAACGCATACGATGAAAGCCAATATCACCATCATAAATTCTACAATGGTAATGATAGGGTAGGCATATGTACTTAGGGTTTAGTCGTACAAAAGTAACGCTGTGGTTTGTTGTTATTATGGCTGTCATTGCTTTTATAACGAATAAGTTTTACTCGGCCTTTGGCAGCTTGGGTGAATCTGGGCTTTCGACGATATTGCAAATCTCAGGATTTTTTGTCGTCATTTATGTGGGGTATATGTGCCTGTCATTGCGTTTTCATCTTAAAAGTGAGCGCTGTGTTCGTCGTGAGTGGGGAACCGTTGAAGCGATGGGCCATTCTAAAGTTAGAGTCGGCAAAGAATGGCTGGTTGATATTCTTGTGTCTTATGGTGATCAGCAGCAAAAGATAAGGTGTCTTGAGCCAGAGTTTCAATTTCGTTATCCGCAAGGAAGTCGCATCCCGCTTAAAGTTAACCCTGATAAGCCTGAAGAAGTCGTTGTTGATTATGCGGTGGTAAGAGGTGAAATTAGTTCAGAGTGTGTTGCAGGTGTTTGCTTGGGATCTAATGCACCTGACGCATTTAAAAGAGTCGTTGCTAA
>JBALXI010000049.1:0-28219 GCA_036960605.1 Oleispira sp.
ATCGGTATCATGGCGGTTGATAATGACAAGCAGGCGCTAGAACGGATCAACGATTCGGTTTATGGCCTGAGCGCTTCTTTTTCCCAGCACCAGTTTTCCATAAACTGGCTTGGCAGTTCAACCGCATCCCAAGCAACACCGTTAATGCCACTGACAGCAGCCGTTTTAATTTGGGTCAGCATGTGGTGTAAGCCATGACCAAATTCGTGGAATAAGGTGGTCAGTTCATCGTGTGTTAACAGTGCAGGTTTACCATCAACCGCAGGGCTAAAGTTACAAACCAAGTACGCGACGGGCAGCTGTAATGTTCCGCTTTCTAACGTACGGCGAACACGGCATTCGTCCATCCAAGCGCCGCCACGTTTTTTATCACGGGAATAAAGATCGAGGTAGAACTTGGCGATGATTTCGCCATTTTGTTGAATATGGAAGAAGCGCACGTCTGGGTGATAAGAATCAAACTCAGTCTGCTCTTCAATGTTAATGCCATATAAACGCTGTACCGTTTCGAACATACCTTTTAAAACAGTATCAATCGGCAAGTAAGGACGAATCAATTCTTGCGAAATACTGTAGCGGTGCTGACGCAGTTGCTCGGCATAAAAACTAACATCCCAAGGCTCTAGCTTTTCGATGTTGAAGGTTTCTTTGGCGTAAGCGCTTAACTCGCTGAATTCTTGCTTGGCTTGAGGAACGGCTTTTTCTGCGAGATCGCTTAAAAATTCGATCACTTGCTGTGGGTCATCAGCCATCTTGGTGGCCACTGAATATTCTGCGTAGTTAGCAAAATCTAATAGTTGCGAAAGCTCATGACGCAAGGCAAGAATCTCATTCATCACCGCCGCATTATCAAACTTGTTATCGCCGCCTGATTCAGAATAGCGATCGGATGCACGAGTTAAATACGCCTTGTACATTTCATGGCGTAGCTCGCGATTTTCGCAGTAGGTCAAAATAGGGAAGTATGATGGAAAGTCTAAGGTAAATAAGTAGCCATCTTGCTCTTTACTCTGAGCTTGCTGCTGAGCGAGGGCCAAAGCAGAATCCGGTAAGCCGGTCAGCTCCGTCTTATCCGTAATAACTTTGCTCCAAGCCTGAGTCGCGTCCATTACGTTTTCACCAAACTTGCTGGTGAGTTCTGACAGGCGCTGTTTGATTTCACCGTAGCGTGATTTTTTATCACCTTCTAAGGCGATACCCGCTAAACGGAAGTCACGTAGAGCGTGTTGGATCGAAGTCTTTTGTTCGGTATTTAAGGTTTTAAATTCTTCGCTATCAGCCAGCTTTTTATAGGCTTTATACAGATCTTGGTTTTGACCCATTTCGGTAGAATAAGCACTCAGTAATGGCAAGCAAGCATTGTAGGCATCACGAAGTTCATCACTGTTTACGACAGAGTTCATGTGGCTAACGGGCGACCAAGCTTGGCTTAGTTCGTCATCCCATGCTTCCATTGGGGTTACCAGAGCTTGCCAGCTAACCGGTGTTTGGCCTGAATTGATTTCGCTCAGTAACTGGCTGATACGTTGTCGATTATTGTTCAGCAGTTGTTCCATCGCAGGATGAGCGTGCTCAGCTTTGATTCGAGAAAATAAAGGGAGAGCATTAGCCGTTGTAGGTTGCAATAATGGGTTGGCATTAGTCATAGGCATGAATAGGTTCTCGATTAAAGGCTTCGATTATGTAGAACGTACATAATAAATTAAGATATAAACTAGTTAAGATATTAGCTATAGATGATGCCAATTGCTCACATTTCAAGCGGAGCAGCCAATCTACTCGTGTAGGAGTTGAAAAAAGTGAAAAATTCAGTTCGTTCGTATCAAGGCATGACCCCCAAATTAGGCAATAAGGTCTTTGTTGATCGCAGTGCGGTAGTCATCGGTGATGTAGAGATTGGCGACGATAGCTCGGTATGGCCATTAACCGTGATAAGAGGCGATATGCATCATGTGCGTATTGGTCAGCGCACCAGCGTGCAAGACGGCTCGGTATTGCACATTACTCACGCCAGCGATTTTAATCCTGGCGGCTATCCACTGATTATTGGCGACGACGTTACCATTGGTCATCAGGCGATGTTGCACGGTTGCACCATTGGCAATCAGGTCTTGATCGGTATGAAGGCGATGGTGATGGATGGTGTGGTGATTGAAGATAAAGTGATCGTGGCAGCGGGCGCATTAGTACCACCGGGTAAAACCTTAGAAAGTGGTTTTATGTATGTCGGTAGCCCAGTCAAGAAGGCCCGACCTTTAACTGAAAAAGAACTGCGCTTTTTTCCGTATACCGCCGCCAATTATGTGAAGTTAAAAGACCTGCATAGAGCTGAAGGCTATGAATGATTATTGATCGAAGATTTAGTTAGGGCACAAACGTACTAATCTAGGCGAATGGCTCATATTGCCATACGTATTTAGAGTGCCTTTCACTATTATTGCACTGCTCTAATAAAAATAATAATGCAGGTAATACTATGATCAAGCCAGTCTTAACACTCGCGGCGAGTGCGATTTTTGCATGTTCGTCTTTATATTCACTCAATACCCATGCAATGTCATCGGCGAAGCCTGCACCTTCAGGCTATACCGAAACTAAGCACCCGATTATGTTGGTACAAGGCATATTGGCGTTTGATTCAATCGCTGGTATCGATTACTGGTATAAAATTTCGGAGAAGCTAGAGTCGGAAGGTGCGAAAGTCTATAGCGCACATATTAATGCTTTTAACGGTTCCGTGGCGCGTGGCGAGCAGTTGATTGCTGAGTTAGATAATATTCGTGCGGTTGATCCCAGTATTCAAAAATTTAATCTAGTTGCTCACAGTCAGGGTGGTTTAACCTCGCGCTATGTTATGAGTGTACGTCCTGATCTAGTGGCGTCTCTTACAACGATGGGTTCTCCGCACCAAGGTGCCCCGATTGCTGATGTATTGAATAATGTATTTAGTGATGGGTCGGTACTCGGTGGTGCTTATGAATTGATCGTTAATGCGGCGGGATCTTTAATCGATGCATTATCAGGTGATGGCGTAGGCAAAGGCGATGCACGTGCATTGACCGAAGAATTTACTACCGCTGGCGCAATGAGTTTTAATGCGACTTACCCAGCAGGGCTACCTACTTCGAACTGTGGTCAAGGTCCTTCATCGGTATCGCTTAACGGCCATGATATTAATCTGTATTCATGGGGTGGTGGTGATACCTTTACCAATGTATTAGATCCGCTGGATTATTTATTCGGCACGACTGGATTATTGTTTGCGGGTGAAAGCAACGATGGTATTACCGGTAGTTGTTCTAGTCATTTTGGTAAAGTCATTCGTGATGATTATAAAATGAATCATGGTGATTTGATCAATCAGGTTTTAGGTTTGCATACCTTGTTTGATACTGATCCATTATCGGTTTATCGCACTCATGCAAATCGTTTAAAAACGGCCGGATTATAATTCTAATTTATGAGCTTTGAATTGATAAAACAGCGTCATACCGTTTATCTAATGACAGCCGTGCTGGTAACAGCATTGGCTGTTTTTATGAATATAACAGATACCCCTCAAGTTACTTCTTCTGAGCACTTTCATAGTGATGACTCTGCAGAAACCTCTGAAAAAGTAGCCGAGATTAGTGGTCCCTTAATTCTGGCTAGCAAAGGCACGGATTTAGCTTCTTCATTAACAGGAACCCACCATGGCGTGCATTTAAAGTCACGTAATCAACAATTGATCGTTACCGCCAGTTTAAAAGATTTGTTTGATTATTATTTATCGGCTGCGGGAGAAGAGAGTACCGATGAAATTGATCAGAGAATTCAAAAAGAATTAGCTCGCCAATTAGACGCCGCTGCATTAGCTCAGGCTATGAGTATTTGGAATGACTATTTAACCTATAAACATGAACTCGTAAAATTCGATCAGCAATATCCCGCGTATTCCAGCCAGCCTGAAAAATCGAAACAGCTGCAATTATTACAGCAACGGCAGTTAGCACTGATTGCTTTACAAGACCAACTATTCGGAGCCAACATTGCTCAGGTTTTATTTAACTTTGACCGTCAATTAGATGGCCATACGTTAGAGAAGGCGGCGTTATTAGCCAGTGATTTAAGCGCGGAACAAATACAGCAGCGGCTGATTAACTTATCGGCGCAATTACCCATTGAAACGGTAGTGAGTTTGCAGCGTAATAATCAGCAAAAAACGCTCGTTGAAATTAACCAAAAAGAAGGGTTAAGCGCGCAGCAGAAATATCAGCAGAGAGAGCAGCAAGTGGGTGCTGCAGCGGCCAGTCGATTACAGGTGCTGGACGAGGTAAGAGCAGCATGGGAAATAAGGATGATCACTTTTAAACAACAAAAGCAGCAATTAGAGCAGGCTGGCTTAGCGAATGAAGAATATAAAGTGAGTTTGGATAAACTTTATAACCAACACTTCGCGCCAGAAGAACGATTACGAGCACGCGCTTTATCGTCCAATCACGAATAAGAAGACTCCATTAACACTAATTAATGAAGTTTTTGTACTCTCTATTATTGACCAATGCTACGACTTGTTATTAAGTAAGGCAGCTTTTGCACAGCCAACACTAACAGAGCGGTGCAGACTCAAAAATAAATAATAAAATCACGTAATGGAATATCATGAAAAAATATCTAGTAGCAGCACTCTTCAGCGCAATTTCGGCAACGTCTGTACAAGCGATCGATAATCAAAAAACAGTCTGTTCACACGGTAGCCAAACCCGAGTAATTGAGGTGGCTTATACTTCAGAAGACAACGTTCCATGTGAAGTCCGTTATAGCAAAGAAGAAGGTTCTCAAACGCTTTGGAGTGCGACCAATAAAGCGGGTTTTTGTGAAGAAAAAGCCGCTGCTTTCGTAGAGAAGCAAATAGGCTGGGGTTGGGCATGTGAAGCTTCAATAAATACGGCAACAATAGATGAAGCGGAAATCGCAGCCGAAGCGCCAGTTTCTTCTGAGGCGGTTGCTACAGAGACTACTGCTCTAGAAGCGGCTATTCCTGAGATTGCTCCAGAGTCAGAAGCAACGCCTGAACCTGCGGCGAGTACGACAGAAGCAGCAGAATCAGCTGAGCCTGTTGCGACTGCTGAGTAATCTAGAGCGACAATGGTTAGAGCAACTAGGGTTAGCGATAGGTTAAGAACTTCTTACCTGAGCTAATTAAGTGCTCTTGTTCGTTACAACTGGCAAGGCTGATTTTTCCTTGCTGGTTGTAAAGTAATTGTGTAATACCTGCATTTACCAAGGTCCAGTTAAATTCAAACGCATACTGATCACTCAAGCCTAAGCAGTGTTGAATGATGGCAGTAATCGGCCCACCCGAAGTGAAAATAACGACATCTTTTCCATCTGCGTTTTCAATGGTATCGAACAATGCTTGTCGACAGCGTTGAGTAAAATGCTGCCAAGATTCAACATAATCAGCATCGTGTTCACCACTGATCCAGCGATTTATCGAGGTCGAAAATAAATCCTGAAAGGCTTTTTTAGGATTATCTTGTTTGACCAAGTAAGCCCCTAATGCGGTTTTCTGCACCAGGTTATTACTGGCAATGCCTTGTGCATAATAACCAGGGATATTAAGTTCAGCATGCGCCGCCGCAATAATGTCATCACTATCAAACTCGTTAAAGCCCGCATCTTCAAAAATCGGCCCATACGCATGCCAAATTTTTTGAGCACCTTGCATGGTTTCTCTATGGCGACGCATCGCTCCATGAACCACAACTTTGGCTTCGATAGCGCGTGCGAGCAATGATTGCCCAACTAGCTCACCTTGCTGGTGGCCAAGATCGGAGAGCTGATCATAATCGAGTTTATCGAACCCAGCTTGGCCGTGACGAACGAGATAAATAGAGGCCATTATTTCAACTCGTTATTGTTTAAGCTCATCATTACTTAATACCTGAATCTTTAATGATTTTTGCACAGCGCCAATTAACATACTGCACGATCAACCAGAAATTTTTGAAGGTCTTATTATCGGTTTGCTTATGGTGATAGCGATAATAAATTTGCTGCACGATCACGGCTAAACGGAATAAACCAAAGACCTCGTAAAAAGCCCAGTTGGATTTATCAAAGCCCATTTTTTCACAATAATAATCGACCACTTCATCACGCGTTAACATACCCGGTAGGTGAGTTGGCTGGCGACGGATTTGGCGCAGAAACCAATCATCATCGCTTTGAACCCAGTAGGCTAAGCTGCTGCCTAGATCCATCATAGGATCGCCAAGGGTTGCCATTTCCCAATCTAAAACACCAATTATGTTTTGCGGGTCTTGCGGATCAAGCACGACGTTATCCATGCGGTAATCGTTATGAATAATACAGGTCGCGACATCGTCTGGCTGATTGCGGCTGAGCCAATCCATTGTTTTGTTAAAACTAGGGACATTCCAGGTCTTAGACTTAGTATAACGCCCACTCCAGCCATCGACTTGGCGTTTGACATAACCTTCGCCTTTGCCCAAATTGTCTAAGCCAGCAGCTTTATAATCGACCTTGTGCAGATCGATTAACTTATCTAGAACGGACACACTAAAATTCTTATTTTCGGCAGGGCTTAGTACCATTCCACGCGGAAAGTTATTGCGAGGAATAATGCCGTGCAAGCGTTCCATCACATAAAAATCGCAATCAATAATCGCTTGATCATCACAAAAAGCAATCATGTCAGGGACAAATGGATAAACCGGCTTCAGCCCTTTCATGACATTAAATTCGCGTTTCATATCATGCGCAGACGCAGCTTTGTGACCTGCGGGTGGACGACGTAAAATTAAATCGCCACCTTTCACCGCATCAGGATATTTCAAATGATACGTCAGGTTAGAAGCACCACCCGAGAATTGTTTAACGTCTGGAAGTTCATTGCCTAGCTCAATACCTTGGTTGGTTAACCAATCGTGAACGGCTTGAATATCAAAAGCATCGCTGCTGCGCAGAGCTTTCGGTTGATCAATAAATTGTTCTGACATCGAAGTATCCTGGATGAACGCGTATTTATTTATGACGTTGCTATTTTTATATTATTGCTATTTATTGCTTGCGGTTAAAGCAGGATCATACTTCTTCATTTTCGCTGCCGTTTTACCCACTAAGCTAGAGTAAAGCCATGGCAGGTAGCGTTTTACAAAATACGCGCGACGTCCCATTTTATGGGGATTACAAATCAGTTTATTTTTCTTCATATCGCGATAGCAGATATCCGCAACATCATCGGCAGTCAGTTCTGACGACTCAAAGACTTTATCGACCATCTTCAATAACTGCGGGTCGCTGGTACGCATGCCTTTATCTAAATTGGTGCGAAAGAAACCCGGGCATAAAACGGTTGTGCCAATACCATAAGGCTTTAGTTCGTGATGCATGGTATCGCTTAGGGCAACCACGGCGGCTTTAGTCACATTGTAAGAAGCCATCAAAGGCGCGGTCATTAAACCAGCAAGTGATGCCGTATTAATGAAGTAACCGCTGCCTTGAGCTTTCATCATCGGGGTAAATGCTCGGCAACCTAAAGCAACGCTCTTTAAGTTGATATCGATCACCCACTCCCAAGTCGCCCAGTCGCCTTGCTCAATACGATCACCTGTGGCAACGCCAGCATTATTAATGACGACATCAATACCTTGCCAACGCTGTTCAACTTCGGCCAATAAGTTCTGCCATTGATCAGGCTTAGTGACATCAAGATTGTAGATCCAACCTTTGCCGCCAGCTTGCTCGACGAGTTTAAGCGTTTCAGCTGCGCCTTCTTGATTAATATCGGCAATACAGATGTCGGCGCTCTCTTCAGCAAAACGTAATGCCAGTGCACGACCTAAGCCGCTTGCTGCGCCAGTGATTAATACTTTGCTCATGATGGGGTAACTCTTATGGGAATTTATTAAGACTATACTAAAATGTTGCCAACTATCTATGAACTGAATAGTATTAATGAGAATATATTCTTATTATTTATGACTAACAATGAAAATGACGAGATACCCCTATGGCGAATATTGATATTTCTCGAGTAGATTTAAACTTATTCGTGGTGTTTGATGTGATTTATCGCGAAGGTAATCTGACTCGCGCGAGTGAAGCGTTAAACCTGTCGCAGCCCGCGGTGAGTCACGCTTTGTCACGATTAAGAAATCGTTTTGACGATCCCTTATTTGAACGTTCTGGCAAGAAAATGGTGCCAACGCCATTAGCAAAAGCCATTGTTGAACGCGTGCGTGAAGGACTGGGCAACTTAGAATCGACCTTGAGTGATGGCTTGATTTTTAACCCTGCAACAGCTGAGCGAACGTTTACCATCGCCATGCGCGATGTCTTAGAAGCGAAAGCACTGCCTGAAATTGCCAAACGCCTGCAATTGATCGCCCCTCACATTAGTATTCGTAGCGTTCAAATGTCGCGTCGTGATATAGAAAACGCGCTGATCCGTGGCACCATCGATTTTGCCGCTGATGTGCTTATTCCAGTCTGTAAACAAGTACATCATGGCTTAATTGGTAGCGAAGGATTGTCGGTGATGATCGCTAAAGATCATCCTTTGGCCGCCAAGGTCAGCTCTGATACGTTTAGCATGAAGGATTATTTGCAAGCCAAGCATATACAAGTGTCTAGCCGAGCCAGTGGCCCAGGTATCGAAGATGTTGCCTTATCACGCTTAGGCGAAAGCCGAGAGATTGCGATGCGTTGCCAGCATTATTACGCCGCGGCTAAGGTGGTTGAGAAAACAGATTGGCTGGTTACCTTACCGACAACGTATGCCTCTTCCTTAAGTGATGAAAGCAATCCGAATAATCCCTACATCATTTTCCCGCTGCCCTTTAAAGCTGAGCCTTTAGAAGTGCATTTATATTGGCATCATAAAGCAGAGCAAGATCCGGCAATGGTTTGGTGTAAGCAGCAAATTGAAAACTTGTTAATGGGCTAGTAGCTGTCGGAATAGATGACTTGCTCAGCGGTCTTCTTATCCTGCCATTGCAGTGTTTCCAACTCTGGCTTGGCGTAGAATTTATCAACCTTACCTAAGCATAAATAGGCAATCAGCTCTCGATCATCGGGAGCATTCAGGATCGACTTCACCTTGTTCGGATCTAAAATGCTCACCCAGCCCATGCCAATATTCAGCGAGCGTGCTTTTAACCACATGTTTTGTATGGCGCAGACAACGCTATAACGGCCCATGTCGGGCATGCTGGTTTGGCCGAGTACCGGGCCATTTTTCGGATTATAAAATACAGCAATATTCAGTGGCGATTCGAGAATGCCTTCTAGCTTTAATTGCTGATATTGCTCGAGTTTACCGACTTCAAACCTCCCTGCTTTGAACAACGCTTTGGCTTTTTCATTTTCAATAAAAAAACTGTCGGCAATCAGCTCTTTGGTGGCGCGGTTTTTGATGGTGATGAATTCCCACGGCTGCGAAAAGCCGACGGAAGGAGCCATTAAAGCCGCCGCGAAAATTTGATCTATGTCTGCTTGTGCTAACTCATCTGCTAGAAAACGATTACCTCGAACATCACGTCTAGCCGACATTATTTCACTGAGTAAGTCGCTATCTTCAGCGCTGAAGCATTTGGACTGATTTGATATAGGCATAAAAGATAATCACTGAGACGTCTAAGTAATAAGGAGCTTGGCAATAAAGAGCTAGTTAATAAGTATGAGGTACTTGTGCGTAATATTGTAAATTGATATGCCCTTAGAAGCACCTTTTGTTGATAACTCGACTAATCTTAATGGAATATATAGATGACAATGAGTAGATAATTTCCATGATTGCTATTACCCAAGATGTAATCGACCATGTCTCTGAAGGCTTTAGTATACCTTCTATGCCCGATATTCTTATAAAAGTGCAGGGTATTTGTGCTGATCCTAACGGTGAGATTTCTGAACTTGCTGGCCTGATAGCAACCGATATAGGGTTGTCGTCGGCTATTCTAAAAACTATTAATTCACCGTTATACGGTATGAATCGAGCGATTAGTGATATTGGCCAAGCGGTTATGTTGTTGGGTATGGGGTCTGTCTCGACGCTGATCGCAGGTATTTTAATTAGGCAAAGTTTTCAAGGCGAAGCGGCGATTCGTTTTGAGCGCCTGTGGGATAATGCCAGTATCGTTGCACAGACCATGGTTTATATTGGTCAGAATATTAATGATAAAATCCCCCCCGAAAATCTTTATACCGCAGGCTTATTTCATGATTGTGGCATTGCCGCTCTGAGCATGCGCTTCAGCTCGACTTATTTAGAAACCTTGTTACTGGCCAATGAAGATCATTCCAAAACACAAGTGGAGCATGAAGAGGTCAGGCATCAAAGTAATCATGCTGTAGTGGGATACTTTATTGCCTCTGGCTGGAAGCTGCCTAGGGATATCTGCCAAGTCATTTTAAATCATCATGAAGCGGATTTTCTGAAGTTTAATAAAGAGAACATGGAAAATTTAGTCTATGCGACGCTCAAAGTCGCCGATAACATCGTCAGCAGTCTAAAGCGTCATCAAAACATTGAAGGTTGGGATGAGATAAGAGACGTTTGCTTTGATGCGCTAGGTATTGATGAACACACATATCATGACCTATGCGAAGATCTACAAGAGGTGTGGGATAAAGTGGATTAATAGCCCGCCTATCGCCCTTTTAACCAGACTCTAACACTAGACCAACGATTAATAATAAGCGCTGCAAAAATCAAGCTACAGCCAATCAGCTGCAGATCTGACATTCTCTCGTTGAACCAAGCGGCGGCGATTAATGCAGTCCAAATCGGTTCTAAAATCATAATCACGGCGGCATGGCTGGGCGTCGTTAATCCCTGTGCATAAGTTTGCAATAGAAAACGTGCGGCTGTGCCGATGAATGCGCTGAGCAATAACCATTGAGTCATTGAGGCAGTAATTTCTTCAGGCCAGGTTTCAGAATAGGCTGAAATAGCAATGGCCATGAGGCCCACAAAAGAGAGTGATATCGCGGTTAATGCTGTCGCCGACATACGAGCCGCTGCACGTCCATTTAAGATAAATGTTAGCGATAGCAAGATGGCCGCACCGAGGAAAAACAATTGACTTTTTTCTGGGTGAAAGCCGTTTTCTAGGCCTAATAATCCAAGCCCAATAAAGGCAACGGGTAGTGCTATCCAGTTGCTGCTTTCAACTTTTGCTTTAAAAATGACGTAGCTGATGGGTGCGACAAGGATGGATGCAATGCTGGTAATGAAAGCGCCTTCACCTAAGTTCTGTGCATGGAATAAACCAAAAATCCATAAGCACATCGATAATCCAAATAGGATTCCGACTTGAGCTGAGGCTAACCATTGCTTCGGGTTTAAACCGATTAATGAACGTTGACTAAATAGTGCAAGAAAAACACCGGCTAATAGAAAGCGACTGCCGATGAATAATAGCGGCGGCATTTCGCTGACGGCTTCTTTTGAAAACATCCAGCTAATGGCCGCCAATAGGGTAACGATGACGAGGAGAACATCAGCTTTGAGAGAGTGATTAGACAAGGTTATAGCAACGTATCAAATAAATAAGGTGCGGCATAGTACCGCACTCATCCTATAATGAAATACCACAATGTAGCGAACTCAGTGTTCTATTTCTACGCGCTAGGACTGGCACGGCTAAAACATCATATTGAAACGCGCAAAGGGACCATAGCGATAATCGCTACGTTCAAAGCTGGCGGCAATTTCATCATTGTCAATTTCAGAATCTTCATTAATACTATTCAGGTAAAATTCAGCATCAATCGATATGCCGGCTTGTAGAGAAAACCCTGCACCCATGTAATCGACGGATCGGCGTTGATAAATGTAACCCAGCTCTAAGCTGCCATCGATCGAAAAACCGGTATTGGTTTTGAAGTCTTTATCAAACTCGGCCTCGGCATCAGAGACGATGGCTTTATCGATGTGGTATTGATAAAGGCCAATACTCATACGCGGTGACATATAGAAGTCTTGGTAATCAAATAGATAGCGGTTGGTATATTGTGATACGTCATAACCTAGTGTGAAGGCATATTTTTTAATGGTTAAATCAGGATCAAAATAAATTTTACCATTAGACTTACTGCTATCAAAAAAGGCAACCGACATCGGTAAATTGTTCTGGGTATAAGTGAAACCTTTATACATGCCTTGTTCTTCAGTTTTAAGAATAGAATATTGAGTGTATTTATTCTTAAAGGCGGTGAAGCGAGTACCGGAGTCATCTTCCCACTCTGCAAGGCCACCAATTGTTTCTTGGCGATACTCTAAACGCAGTGTCGAAGCACCGACAAAAATATCGTTAATACCGAGGTAACCGTACAGTTTTTTTGCCGCGGCTTTTTCTAGGCCATCTAATTCTTCTACTGCTTCGTTTTCGGCATATTGAAGGGCAATAGGGTTACCCATGAACTTCCCTTGCAGGCTAACTTCTTTTAATAGTGACTGATTCATTTCATATTTTGTTTGTGCCAGCCTCTTTCCATCTTTTTCAGGTGCGGTAATTTCTTGTGTGATATTCCAACTGGTATGTCGAATCGCCGTTCCAACGAGAAGCTCTAGTATATCTTTTTCGGTATAGGGATTATGAGTCACCGTGGTAGGCGCCATATTATTGTAATCAAGATCATATTGGTAGCGGCCGGAAAGAGCTGTTGAGCTGATAATAATTTGATCTTTTCTATTTTTATAGACTTCCGGATTCAGGCCCGCATCCATTTCGATGGTATTTAGAATAGGAATTGTTTTTTGCTGCATCGCAGTTTTTTGGTGCATGTTCGTGAGCTGATAAAGCACTAAAGATTTGTTGCGCTTATTATTGTAAATGTAGGCGCCCAGCAAGGCTTGAGAGCTCGATGTAGGAAATATATGCAGAATATCTTTGAGATCACTTTGATTATGTAGCCCTGCATAAATTTTATCAAAGCCATTATGATTGCCAACATAAATATTATAATCGGCACCAACATAGGCGGCTTGCCAGTGCCCTTCATAGGACGTACCTATCGTGGCATAAACGGCCTCTACCGGTAGTTTCATTTTATCGTTTCCGGTAAATAGAGTCTCGCTATCAATACATATTGGGTTACCTCGATAGCTGATTCCTTTGGCTAACCCTTGTGATTTTAAGCATCTATTTAATTTCTTACTCTTAATCTCTGTCGACCGCTGACGATTGCTCGCGAGATAAAGACTCTCTTCATCTTTGTAGATAGCGTAGGTAATTCCAGCATAGCGGCTTTGCTGAATGAGGTCTGAGCTTTTAGTCGTAGTAATGCGACTATTACCTATTTTCAACCAGTAATTACAGTTGTCATCTTTACACTTAGACTTCATTTTGGCTTTAGCAAAACCTTGGCTATCAAGGTAGTCATTTAACGTCGGCAAATTATCTTGATGAGGTTCTATTTCGTAGTTCATAGCCCAACTACTACTGCTGAATACGAATGATAATAATAAAAATATAATTGGCATAATGCTTCTATGTCCCTATAGATAAAGTGCAGAGAGTTAGTGTGAGTCGCGAGTTTGAAGTAAACGCTCGAATCGTTAGCTAAAGGTTAGGCAACTATATTAAAAAATTAAAAAATAATAGCTGCCTAGTAAGATATTAAAAACGCACAGAAGCGCCTAAATAAAATACGCCGCCATCATCAAGACCAAAATTCTTTTGGCCCTTTGTCACTAACGCAAAATCTTTACTCAAGATCAGTGATGCACCAGCACCAAACGAGCTCATCAGATAGTTTTTCCACTCATACTGTTCAGTACGCTGATAATCACCGTCTTCATTGGTATAACCCATATAGCCGACAGAGGCTTGGCCATAGACAAAAGGAATGATAGGCAATTGGAATAGATTAAACGGTGTTCCTTCAGCGCCGACTTCGGTCATTTGAAAACGCACCTGATAACCTAGGTGATAGCTTTCAGCATCATTAAAGGTTGAATAGTCTAAGGTTGGACCATGAGCTAAAGCGCCTCGTAGCGTAAGATAGGCAAGCTGGATATTCGAAAAATTGTCACCGATTACTTTATCCGTATCAGGGTGATTATTATGCGAAGGCGTCCATAAGCTTCCTGTGCCTTCAATCACATTACCCGTGCGCCATGAAGCGGCAAGGCCTTTGATCTTTTTAATCGTGGTGGTGCTTAAAAAATCTAAAGTAACGACTTCTTCATCTCCACCGGATAGATTAACGCTGCCTGAATCTTGCTGGCTGCCAACTTCTGCTTGCCAAGAAAATTTACCTTCGCAGTTATTATCTAACTGATCTTTGGTCATGGACACGATTTCAGAAATCTCAAGACGCTGACCATTGAAGGTTAAGCGCACAGAGTTTGATTTAACATCTGGGCTAGTAAAACTGATTTTTGGCAATGCCAGTTTTTCTAACTCAATGACATTTTCGACGCCTTTTTTGATGGTAACCGTATCGCTTTGATTGCAGGCGTTATTGAATTTTGCTTGGTAGCTGTATTCGCCAGGAGCAATAGTTATGCTCTTGCCAAAAGCCAGGGCTTCCCCTGCGAACGCTATGCGGTTAGCTTTATCACCGGAGAAACGAATTGCGCCTTTTTGTACGAGATCTTGTGCACGATTTACGGCTTGGTCATATTTTTTAAATTCTGAATTATTAAGTTTATCGTTGTACTCAGCAATCATCACTAGACTGCCGGCAGTACGTACTTTTTCAATTATGACGTTGGCATGCTGTTTACGGAGCTTGAAACTTTTGGCAAGGCGTAATTTTTTTCCGGAAGCGATAACGTCGGCAATGTGCTTTTTAGCATTCTTCACCATATTCGTTTCGGTTAGATAAACACAAGTTTCATCGTCTTTTTTATCGACAGTAGCACCGATGATATCAATATTACTGGAAACGGATTGTTTTACGCTATTATCTTGAGTTGCTAGGCTGATCCAGCCCCACGTTTTTTCGGAAGCTTTGGTCTCAACTTCGTTTTTAATTGTCACGCGCATTTGTGCTGATAGGTCTTGGAAAGCTTCGTCTCGAGTAGGCGCACAAGCTTCATAGTCTTGAGCAAAAGAGGGGGTGGCGATGGATAAAGCAAGGCCAGTAAAAAGAAAAGGAACAAGGGTTTTCATTATAAATCCGTTTTATCAAAGTACTTTAAATTGTGTGTAGTGAGCTAAATTCTTGAGTGAACTAATGTTTTTTATCAGGTATATAAAGATTTATGCTGATTAACACGCTTCACATAATCTCGTGCTTCTTTATACTTGAGGTTTTTACGTAAGTGTCGATACACTTCGTCAGCGCTCATGCGATTAATGATCTTAGCGGCCGTATTGACATTTGTTTTGCCGGTAAACGCCCGTGCAACATTGCCCGCACCGGTATTGTAGGCCGCAATACAGCAGTGCTCTCTCGCTGCTTTATTTTTAATCGATTTTAAGTAGCGATAATTTAAAATATGTAAGTAAGCGCAGCCGTGCTGAATATTAATATCAGGCTTAAAAAGCATGCTAGAAGAAGGCGCTCGATTACGTTTATAAATTAATTTCTGCACATCTTTGCCAGCCGAATTAGGCACAATTTGCATCAAACCAAATGCGGGCACATGGCTTTGGGCTAAAGGATTAAAAGCCGACTCGGTATGAATAACGGCGAGTACAAGGGGGATGCCTACTTTGAATTCTTTGCTATAGCGTTTAACGGCGGGTAAAAATTGGCGTACTCGATCTGTTTTGGCTTTTTCAGGCAGCGTAACGGTTACTTTTACATACTCGCCTTTCGAGTCTTGATCGACCAATGTCTTGGCTTTAACAATTAGATCCGCGATGGCATTTTTGGTTAGCGCAATCCCAGACATCAATGTATCGGCGATAGGAATCGGCTGTTTGTTCACTTTATGCAGAATGGGATCTTGCTTGATGGCTTCGCTGGCAGGCTTGGTAATGGCCTCAGATACTCGATCAGCTATCTTTTCTGGGGTTGGATTATCATCGGCTCGAATCGCAACCTCAATTGTATTTTTACGATAATCTAAGGTGGTTCTGGATTTATTATCGTCTTGGTAGCTTACCCAAGTAGAGGATGAACTGGTTCTAGCTTCATCCCACTCTTTTTCAATGTCTTTTTTATAAGACTCAAATTCCTTCAAATACGCCGCTTGATACGTTTCAAACTCAGTATCTAATGATTTTGCACCGGCTTCTTGAGCATCCATGAAGTCAGTAAATTCAGAGGCGATAGCCCATTGTGCAAAAGGTAACAGGGATGCAGCAGCAAGTAGTTGACGGCGTTTCATGCACTTCCTTGACGATATGGGTGATTGATATTCGAGATTAATAGTCAGTCTCGCTACATTATAGGCAAAAATATTAATAACGGAATCTCTTGTGGTCACTCAGTTGATCACCTCTCGGCCTTAATCCAATATTGATTACGATGGCAGTGGTGCCAAAAATGCTGCGCGCGACTTGGCCAAGGGTATCGATTGACAATTTGAAGCAGAAATAAAGAGAGTTTTTGCACAGAGCTAAAAGTGCGGAGTCGCTATTGGGATCGTACTTTAGGAATTGGTCCACCCTGCAAGAATCGAACTTGCGGCTTTCGGCTTCGGAGGCCGACACTCTATCCAACTGAGCTAAGGGTGGTCTTTGAGAGCTAATCTCATAAGAAGAAGGCAATGGTATGCGGTTCTGCCTTCTGCGTCTAGTATCCCGCTTGAAATCAGGCTAGGTGTTTGTTTTATTTGGGATTATGGCTCTGATAACACCACGGCAGATCAACTATTAGCTATAATTTCTTACAGAATGTATGGAATTATTTTTATCCCTTACAAAATGCCGCTATAATCTGCGCCAGAAATTTAAAATACACGGATTAACCGTGATAGCTGAGAGGACTTTTCTGTGAAAATGTTACAAGCAATGATGTTATTCGTAGCCACTTTAGTAATGGCTCAAGCTAATGCTACTGACACAATGACGGATGCTCAAACGGAAAAGCTCCGTGAGCGTATCAAGCCAGTGGCTGAAGTATGTATTCAAGGTGATGATTGTGGCGGCCCTGTTGTTGCGGCTTCTACTGGTCCACGTACTGGTGATGCTATCTATACTGCCTCTTGTGCGGGTTGCCACTCAATCGGTGTTGCGGGCGCTCCTAAAAAGGGTGATACAGCTGCATGGGACAAACGCTTAGCAAAAGGCTTTGATAAGACTTTGGCTAACGCGATCAGCGGTTTGAATGCGATGCCTGCTAAAGGTTTGTGCATGGATTGTTCTGATGACGAGCTAACCTCTGCGATCAACTTCATGTCGGGTCGTAAGTAAAACACCTGTTTTCATAAACGGGTACTGTTACGCATTAACGCTGCTGCGATTAGGGCGTTAAAAAAAAGAGCCTCAAGCTTTCGCTTCAGGCTCTTTTTTTATGTCCTAGTAATCATTAGTGTGTACTAGGTTTAGCCAGTAATTGATCAAATAGGGAAGTTGATGAGTTCTCAGAGTTTTTATAGATATAAGCTATCAAAAGAGGTACTTCTAATACTGTTTTCTGTCTCAATGTTTTTAATGAATATTTCAGGTGATCACGTATTCAATAAGGTTAACAATTTAAAGCTAGTTCTAGCTTTGGGTTGTATCCTTCCACTAAGTCTTTTTGTCCTTTCATCAGCGAAGAACCTTAATATTAGGCTGCTGATTTTTCTTCTGCTCCCCATACTGGCACTCATACCAGGCGTATTACTATCCAATTTTCAGTTTAGCTATGGCCTCGCTAATGAATTAACCGGTCAGGTTCTATGTGTGATTTGGGCATTCTTGCTGTATTCGGTGATACAGATAAAGAGCGGGGCTACGCATTGGAAAATATTATGGATTTTCATACCAACAGTCTATTTTGTCTGCCTAATCGCATTTTTAGAAAAGCTAGGCTTTGCCCCACTTGTTAATATTCCGCTAAATCCTTTTGAAGCATCATCACTCTCGCAACCTTGGGAATATCAAGGGATTGCGAGTAGAGTAGAATCGACTTTTGGAAATATAAATTATTTTTCCAGCTTCTTAATACAACTTTTGCCAATTACATTAGCTCTGTTCTTGCTTACTAAGCTACAAAACAAGGCTAAAGGTGAGAGTTATCACTTTTTTCGGATCACAGCAGGAATATCGGTTGTGTGTGTGTTGGCAGCGCTGCTTTTCACTCAAACACGAGCAGCTATCTTTGCGGCAATTATCAGTATTCTGCTGTTCGTATTCCTGCTATTAAGAGTGGGGGTTGTTTCAAAACAGTTGGTGATACGATTAGGGGGGATTTCCACTGTTCTGATAATAGTCCTTATTCTAATAATCGTGAACTTAGAGTCAGATAGATTTAGTTTGTTATTAAACAAAGAAACTTGGTGGCCGCGGACAGTCCCTTGGCAAGTAGCATGGACTTCATTCAAGTCGGCCCCTTTCTTTGGCTATGGCATTGGCTCTAGTTATCAATTGTTTTTCGACTATGTATCCTCCGACAGTCGATTATTTTCTGCTAACCGAAGTTATAACCATGTGCATAATGAGATATTACAAATACTGCAAGAAGGCGGTATTTTTGGCTTAGTTTTTTATCTTATGTTTTGGGGTATATCCTTTTGGTTAGGCACAAAATATGTCTTAGATGATAAGAAAACAGTGGAGTCAAGAACTCTCATATCGGCATTGATTTGTGGATTAATAGCGTATCACCTTCATGGATTATTCTCTGTAGCTCCAAGAATGATCTCCAGTCGAATAATTGCTTATAGTCTATTGGCCATAATGCTAGCCATATTGTTAAGACCGCAGATCGATGGTTATAAATTAACCTTTATAAAGACTCAGAAGAATTTTATTGCTCTATTCTTATCTTTATCAATCGCAATTATTACTAGTTACCTTATTCCTTTTCTTCACAACCAATATCAATATGTAAATGCTCTTACCTTGCCTGATCGATACAAAAAAATGACCCAACTAGCATATGAATATGATGATATTTATATATTAGAAGCTGCAGCCAAAGAAGCTTTTGAAAGAAGGGATGTGGAGCAGTTATTAATAATTACTCGAAAATCGACTGATATTTTTCCTCATTACCGACAGATGGGAGTTTATCAGGCGTATGGGTTATTTTGGCAAGGAGATATAGAGGCCGCCTATCAGTTGGCAACTAAATATCAGGAGAGGGATAATTACAGCTCTCTTGCGAATACATTACTGTTATCAATAGCTCTTAAAAGATCATCTGAGAAAGATTCCTTAATTCAATTGAAGAAAATTATTGAGTATCAAGCATGTACTGGTCAGTTATTAGACTGTGAAACGCTTAATATTAATGTGGTTATGGGGCATTTTTCTATGCCTTTTCAAATTGTAGATAAAGGCGATAAATGGAATGTATTAATAGATCAAGCTTTTTTTCGTGAATTAGGTGACCTTAGAAGGGGAGTTGAAGCAGGGCATTCAGAGAATACGGATATTACGAATACTATTATAGGGCTTCTTTCTTCTGGCCATTTTTTCACCCCAAAATCTGTAGGAATACCATTGGTCAGTGTGGATTATGAGAATCTTGCCCTATATCTAATGTTTCTTAATCAAGGCCTAGAATCTGATGAAAAAGTGCAATTACTTGCTGATAAATTGAAATTGAAAATGCAGTTAGAGCCTTTCCTCAAGTCTCGTATGTTGCTTATCCGGCTATCCAATACATTACACAAAGCAATTAATGATTCAATTCGATGACATATTATAAATTAATGATAATATACACACTGAAATTTTAAATGGAACTTCCAAAATGGATTTTTATAAGAAAACATTACTCTTTACAGCTTTCGCTGGCTTATTGAGTGGCTGTGAATTAACTGAAGATGATAAAAAGAACCTAGATAAAGCGAGTGTGAATCTTGAAAAAGTAGCCATTGCTCCTTTAATCTCGTTTCCTGCCGAAAACAAAAATATAGAAAATGTTATCGAAGTGATTGTCGATATAGATACTTCAGTTCAGTATAAATCACTAGCGTTGTTGGTTGATGGTAAAGAAGTAGCGATTGATGTTGAGGCGCCCTATGAGTTTACTTGGGATCCATATTTTTGGTCAGAAAATACAGAAGCTACTTTCTTAATTCGAGCCGTGACTGAAGATGATAATCTGTTACGTTCTGAAATTCGCACTGTCCAGATCGATGCCGATGTGCGAAATCAGGTTAAGTATCTTATTCCTACTGCAAATCAAATATTTAAAAATATAAATTCAACGAATATTTCTTGGACTGCTCGTTCTGCTGCCAGCAACTATGAGTATCGTGTAAACGGTACAACTTATAACACGACTTCGACGACTGAGAGCATTGCATTACCTCAGGTTGGCAATTACTCACTCGCAGTGAGAGCAATTGATGCTCAGGGGCATAAAGGCCAGTGGAGTGATGAGCAAACGATTAGCTTAGCGTCACCTGATGCGCCTATATTATATAGCTCAACACCCGTTGCAGCTTCTAATGATTGGCAAGTACAACTAAATTGGAGTGGGAGTTTAATAAACTCAGAACTGCAGGTTGCCACTGATATTAACTTTATTTCGATATTAGAAAGTGACGAGTTATCTGTTAATACCTACTTAGCTTCATTAGTGACGGGTATTTATTATGCTCGTATACGCACAACCAATGAATTTGGTCATGTGAGTGAATGGAGTGATGTGAACACTTTAGAAATCGGCTTGTTCTCTCAGAAAGTGGATATGCATACTTATGGCGGCAGAAGTAATGAAGATGCTCCTGTAGATTTTGTAATGGAAGATGAGCACTTAGTAATTACTGCAAGGCAATCCAATGAAAGTGATGGCAGCGGTGATGATTTCTATGTATCGAAGGTCGATCTTCAGGGAAATGAAATATGGGGGAAATCCTACAAGCCTCAAATCAATAGTGCTAAATCAATAGCACTAACCTCTAACGGATATGTTTTACCAGGCAGCGGAACTAATTGGAGCGATGGTAAGGTAATGGCCCTAGATAATTTAGGTAATCAGGAATGGTCTGAAGATTTTGTAAGTAGTCCTAATTATGAGGGTGAATTTGGTGGTTTTACTCAACAAAGAGTTGAAGCTATTACAGAGATTTCTGCAGGAAAATTTGTTGCTCTGAATAGAATTATTAATTGTATTTATAAAAATGAAAGTCGATCTTTGACCGCTTGCCCTACTCATGTCAATGAGGTGGTTGTAATAAACCGTAATGCCGAAGGATTAACTATTTCATCAAACCAGATTGCTCAGCCCGCATCAGGTAAATATGATTTGTTTACTCAGTTATTACTAACGGACTCCGGCTTATATGCGGCTGGCCGCTATACAGCAGCCAATGACTCATCACAAGACTCATCGGCTGATGATTTCACGCCTTCAGCAAGTGCCAGCGGTGCTGTGTTATTAAAGCTGAGTAAAACTGATGGTAGTATTATTTCAAAACGAACTGCTGGTGGTATTAAAAATTCTTCTTTGACCAGTATTGCTGAAACTAAAGCAGGTGATATTGTTGTTGGTTATAGCAATTCTTATGCTGGCGTAGCGTCTACTTTCAAAGCTGATAGTTCTGAAACTGAGAGTACAATTGAGGGCACGATGAATTATTCGAAAATCGTTGCCGATCCTAGTGGTAATGGTTACGTTATGCTGGCTCAGCATAGAAATAACGATAATTATTTGCTAACTCGCTACGATGAGAACAATAATCAGGTAGGTAACTCAAGCTATCTGACTCAGTGTTTTAATCAGCTGCGTATCGCTAAGATAAAGAGCCACCCTAAATACGGCATCGTTATTTTAGGGACTGACAAATGGGGCTCTAGCTATAGTGATACCCATACCGTGTATTTTAATCTCACTGATGATTTTAAATACGCTTGCCCTGAATAGCGAACAGTTAGCTTATAAAAAAAGAGCCTCAAGCTTTCGCTTCAGGCTCTTTTCATGTCTACATCCGTGTAGTCCACCCTTCGGGCTTTTTCGAAGCGCAAAATAGCTGTCCTGCTATTTAGTTTATATCCAAGACCTATTCGCCTAATCAAAAACCCGACATCAAGTTCTTCAAGCTCGCCATCGTCTCTTGGCCACGGGCTTTCTGCTCTTCAGCAGATACTTCTGTTTTTCCTTCCCACTCAAGATCATCTTGCGGTAGTTCATCTAAGAAACGGCTGTGTGTCGTATCTAGAATTTCACCATACTGTTTACGCTTCCCTGCGTAAGTAATAGTGAGCGTACGCTGAGCACGGGTAATTCCCACATACATCAAACGGCGTTCTTCTTCGACGGTATCGGCTTCAATACTGTTTCTGTGTGGCATCAATTCTTCTTCCAGACCCACCATGTATACGTGGGGGAATTCGAGACCTTTCGATGCGTGCAACGTCATCAGTTGAACCTGATCTTCTTCGTCGTCATCGGCTTGGCGTTCTAGCATGTCACGCAAAATCAGCTTGCTTACCGCATCTTCAATCGTAACTTCATCGCCAACTTCATCGGCTTTCTCAATCATCTTTGAGATCGAGTCCACTAGATACCAAACGTTGCTCATACGGCGTTCGGCCATATGTGGGGTTCCGCTGGTGAGTTGAAGGTGCGCTTCGTAATCGAGGTCTTCGATCATTTCTTTCACAGCGGCCACAGCATCGTCGGCATAAGCCATGCGCGTGATGTTGCCCAACCAATGGCCGAAGCGTTTTAGCTTATCCAAGGCTTTCGGCGTTAATAATTGCTCAAGGCCCAGTTCTGTTGTCGCAGCCATCATCGAGATACCGCGGCGAATACTGTACTCGCTCAGTTTTTCAATGGTGCTTGGTCCAATCTCGCGACGCGGAGTATTAATAATGCGCAAAAATGCGGAATCATCGGTCGGGTTAATCAGCAAGCGCAAATAGCCCATGATGTCTTTAATTTCACTACGGCCAAAGAACGATTGGCCGCCGCTTAATTTGTAAGGCACTTGATGCGCTTGCAGCTTCATTTCTAAGATGCGCGATTGATGGTTACCACGATACAGCACAGCAAAATCAGAGAATTTACCGCCATAGCACATGCGACGTTCGACGATACCGGTGACGACACGTTCTGCTTCAACTTCATCATTCTTGCATTTAAGAATTTTATCGGGTCGCCATAACCCTTATCCGACCAAAGTTTCTTGATGAGGTCGTGCGGCTTCTACTGGTCCTCGTACTGGTGATGCTATCTATACTGCCTCTTGTGCGGGTTGCCACTCAATCGGTGTTGCGGGCGCTCCTAAAAAGGGTGATACGGCTGCATGGGACAAGCGCTTAGCAAAAGGCTTTGATAAGACTTTGGCTAACGCGATCAGCGGTTTGAATGCGATGCCTGCTAAAGGTTTGTGCATGGATTGTTCTGATGATGAGCTAACCTCAGCGATCAAGTTTATGTCTGGTAAGTAATATCACTTAAGGTTAAGCCTTAAATGTAGTGATGAGTAGAAAGAAAGAGTCTTTGGGTCACACCTTAGGCTCCCTTTTATGTGTATTGCTATTTTTTTATCAAACGATTTGATTTTAGAGCCTTAGTTATTGGGTTTCTTCCTATCTTTGCCACTCTGCCCGGAGCATTAATCTCTGATTTCAGCTTTAATTATAGCTTGCCTTATGAGCTGGTGAACCAAACCTTATGCTTGATATGGTGCTATTTAGTATTCAGTCTAGTTAGGCAGGTAGGAAGTAACAGTACAGCTTATTTTTTGTGGGCTTTCGTGCCGACGATCATATTTGTTTGCATGATTGCTTTGGTTGAAAAGCTCGGTTTCGCACCGTTATTAAACCTTCCGTTAAATCCATTTGAAGCAAGTTCATTGGCAGAGCCTTGGGTATATACTGGGTTGGCGGGAAGAGTTGAGTCGACTTTTGGTAATGTTAATTACCTTGCTAATTTTTTAATACAATTATTGCCCATCGTATCTGCTCTGATTATTCTCACATAATGGCAGAATGACCAAACTGATAGCAGGTTAGGAACCAGAACAATATTGGCTTCTCTTTCCTTATTTCTTGTCACCATCATTCTTTTCTTTACCCAGACAAGAGCGGCGATTACTGCCTCTATTATAAGTATGGGAATATTTGTTTTTCTATACTATCGAATTAAACAGACACCTCTCGGCCCTATTTTTTTATTTGGAATGATGTGTTTAATCTCCATTGGACTCACCTTGTACTTTATCAATGAGGAAATCTTTTATAGATTCTCAGATTTACTGAATATTCAAAGCTGGTTATCTCGCCTAGTATCTTGGCAGGCGGCTTGGGAGTCGATTAAATCGGCCCCAATATTCGGATATGGGCTAGGTTCGAGCTACCAATTGTTTTTCGAATTCATTGCACAAGATACTCGTCTCTATAGCGACGCAAGAAGTTTTAATTATGTGCATAACGAGATTCTTCAAGTATGGCAAGAGGGTGGTGTTTTCGGTTTGTTTATTTATTTAGCATTCTGGTTTATACCCTTGGTTCTGGCTTTTAGATATGTATCTAATTCCTCCAATTGTCGGGAATCAAGATTGATTCTTCTAGCCATAGCCTGCGCATTGCTTTCTTATCATCTGCATGGACTATTTTCCGTAGCACCAAGGATGTTATCTTGCCGGATAGTTGCTTATAGCTTGTTAGCTATATTATATGGGCGACTTTTCCAAGATAAGTTAGGCACACACTCAGATATAAAAGCATCGATGAGTCGGCATGTCGTGCCAGTTTGTTTGATTTTGATTTTTGGCGGTAGCTTAGGATATTTGATTCTCTATGCGAAAAGCCAAAGTGAATATACTGGAGCACTAGTTTCTCATAATAAGGAGGAAGCACTAGTCCAGCTTGCGAAAGAATATGATGATATTTATATACTGGATGCCGCCGCGCGCGATGCATTCGAGAGTGAAGATGCTCCCAAGTTATTATGGATAACAGAAAAAGCGTCGAGAATATTTCCCAATTATCGTCAAATGGGTATCTATCAGGCCTATGCACTCTATTGGCTTGGGAAAATTGAGCTGGCTATTGGAGTCGCACAAGAGTTTCAACGCAGAGATAAATATAATAAATTAGCGAACATATTACTTTTGAGTATTGCCCTTGAGCAAGCTAATCAAGCTTTGTGGCAACAGCAATTGCAGATAGCACTGGATTATCAGGCCTGTATACATAAATTGTTAGATTGTAAAAACTTAAAGGTTAACCTTGTTAGCGGCCTGTTTTCTTTACCACTACAGATTATTGAAAAGAGCGATAAATGGACGGTCTTAATGGATTCTAAGGCTATCTCTTTTCTGCAGAGGCTTAAATTGCAGAAAGCGGAAGATGAAAACCTGAGCAAAGAAAAAATATTACAGAAAATTATATTCATGCTTGGGCAAGGTCAATTTTTTCGCCCCCAAATACTTGATCCCACCTATCGTTTGATTTCTGCAGATTATGAGAAGCTAGCTTTATATTTGCGAAGCGAAAATATAAGCTCCGAAGAATTTTCTTTATCTCTTGATATGTATAAACAGGAGGCAGCTGGTTTAGATGATTTTGGGTCTAGCTTAGCCCTGTTTCAATCTTTCCAGAAAGATCAAGAGGCTAGACAGAGGCTAAATCAGCAAGTGATTAATGAACTTGAAGCTGAATTAAGTAAGACAATAAATATCGAGCGCTTTATGGCAACTAGAAAAGTGCTAATAGGGTTGTCGAATACTCTGCTAGCGGCTCTATTATGATGAACACATGCGACAGTTGGTGACAAATAGATAAATAATGTTAGACTGCGCGAATCTAAATGTTAATGGAAAATAATGAATGGAACTCTTCAAAAAAATTCTTGTTTTAACTCTATCTATAAGCTCACTGGCGGGTTGCCAATTGACGGATGATGAGAAGAAGAAGCTCGATAAAGCGAATGTAAACCTAGAAAAAGTGGCCATTGCGCCCCTCATTACCTTTCCTGCGGCAAATGATAAAGTTGAAAATTCGGTTGATGTTAGGGTTGATATAGATGAATCCGTGACCTATAAATCGGTTTCTTTATTAGTCGATGGTGAAAATATTGCGACAGACCTTGAGCCTCCTTATAGCTTCAGCTGGGACCCTTACTTTTGGTCTGATCGTGACCAAGCGACCTTGATGATTCGAGCAGTGACTGCTGAGGATGTGTTATTGCGCTCGGAAGTTCTGACTGTGCGGATAGGCTCTTTTATCCAAAATCAGATCCAAATTACTCAGCCAACCGCCAATCAAGAATTCCAGAATATTGATTCAACAAATATTGAGTGGACGGCTAAGTCTGGAGCAACCCGTTACGATTATAGAATTGATAGCACTTCAGCGAGTACAACTGTAACTTCTGCGGCTATCTCTCTACCTGCTATTGGTGATTATCTTTTATCAGTTCGTGCCACCGATGCTCAGGGGCATACAGGGCAATGGAGTGATGGCCAAGCGGTTAGTTTAGTGGTTCCCAATTCTCCTACAGTGCAAGTTGCTGAAGCCATTGGGATTGATAGTGGCTGGCAGGTTAATTTTAGCTGGAGTGGCGGCTTAGTAAGCACTGAGTTGCAAATAGCAGCCGATATCAGTTTTAATTCGCTGCTGGATACCTATACTTTGGATACTAATACGCATAGTGAATCCTTGGTGACCGGTGTCTATTACGCTCGCGCTCGTACAACTAATACATTTGATCAGGTGAGTGGCTGGAGTGAGGTGCAGACTTTAACTTTAGGTCTGTTCGCAGGTAAGATTAATATGGCGACTAGGCTTTATGATAGACCTATTGATTTTGTTATCAATGATCGTGATCTTGTGATAGTTGCTAATGCGAGTGACTGGGGGGATGCGACGAGTGACTTTTATGTAACTAAAGCTGATCTTCAAGGCAATAAAACTTGGGGTCGGGCTTTTGATAATT
Source organism: Oleispira sp. (assembly GCA_036960605.1). Classification (GTDB taxonomy): domain Bacteria; phylum Pseudomonadota; class Gammaproteobacteria; order Pseudomonadales; family Oceanobacteraceae; genus Oleispira. The sequence continues at coordinate 26,959 of JBALXI010000049.1, forward strand.
TGCTTGGCTCCCCTAATGCCATCAGCAAAACTTCTACTGGTTATGTGTTAGCAGGTAAGGGTAAGGCTTGGCAGGATGCGGGTATTTTAGCGGTTAGTGAAAATGGTAGTTTTCAATGGTCCAAGGAATACCAACATACAGAAGATTCTATTGGCTATAACCAAGAGGCTATTTCTAATATAGTAGAAGTCGCGGTAGATCAGTATGTAGCGCTACAGACAACAGGAAACTGTACTTATACAGGTGATGAAGTGAATGGCTGGGCTCGTCGTCCGTCAACTTGCCCTAGTGAGAATGTAGAATATAGGGTCAAGCATATAGAGAAGTTAGGCGATACATTTACTGAAACTGATAACATAATGGTGCAGCCGGGTTCAGGAAAATATGATAATTTCTCTCAGTTATTATTAACGGATTCCGGCTTATATGCTGCAGGACTCTATTCAGCGAGTAATGACTCTTCTTCAGATACCTTTACGCCTTCTGTGGGTGCAAGTGGCGCGGTTTTATTAAAGTTGAATAAAGTGGATGGCAGCATATTATCGTATCGCACCACTGGTGGTGTAAAAGCCTTACTGAATAGTATTACGGAAACACTGGCGGGTAACATAGCTGTTGGTTATAACGGCTATTATTCGGCTGTATCTTCCATACTCAACACTGACAATAGTGTCAGTAATGTTATCGATGGTACGATGAGGAATGCGCAGGTCGTTGCTGATCCTGTTAACGGAGGTTTCATCATGCTTGCCCAGCATCGCTACAACGATTATTATTATTTAACTCGATATGATGAGTATAATAATCAAGTAGGAAGTTCACTTCCTTTAAATCAGTGTTTCAGAGACCTGCGGCCTAAGAAAATAAAGAGCCATCCTAAGCATGGCATTGTTATACTGGGTACAGACAAGCAGGGTTCTGGTAGCTATCTTGCTCATACTGTCTTTTTTAACGTAAGCAGCGGATTCAAGTATGTATGTCCTGAATAGTTCTATAAAAAGATAACATTGTTAAGTATGAAAAGAGCTTCAGGCTCTTTTCATACTTAACAACTTAGAGAATTACATCGAGGTCGCCACACTAAGTTAGAAACCCGCCATCAAGTTTTTCAAACTTGCCATCGTTTCTTGGCCTCGAGCCTTCTGCTCTTCAGCAGAGACCTCTGTTTTGCCTTCCCACTCAATATCATCTTGCGGTAGTTCATCTAAGAAACGGCTGTGTGTCGTATCTAGAATTTCACCATACTGTTTACGCTTCCCTG